>CAVPCS010000001.1:0-145052 GCA_963702505.1 uncultured Actinomycetes bacterium
AGCAACCGAGGCTACCGGGCGGGCGCGGCGTCCTGGCCGGGGCGGGGAGTGAACGGCGCACCGCCGCGCCTCTGGTCCCGGCATGGCCCGTCACCCCGAAGATCTGCGCACCCCGCTCGCGCCACCACGTCCGTGTTCCGATGTGCCGCCCGGGGGCGAACGATCGCGCGCGGGACGCGCGTGCCCGCTCCGGAGAACGGTCATGCGGGCTGACGACGGGGCGGACCGGGCGATCGCACGGCTGGCGGGCCGGCAGCACGGCGCGATCTCCTACGCGCAGCTGCGCGGGCTCGGGCTCAGCCGCGACGCGATCGATCACCGGGTCGGTCGCGGGCGACTGCATCGGGTGCACCGCGGTGTCTATCTCGTCGGTCACACCGCACCGACGGAGCTCGGACCGCTGGTCGCGGCGCTGCTCGCCGCCGGCCCGCGGTCGCGCCTGAGTCATGAGGCGGCTGCGTGGCTGTGGCAGATGGTCGACGACCGTCCTCCCGTGATCGACGTGATCGTTCGCAGCGGGGCACACTCGCGGCCGGGCCTGCGCGGCCATCGGGTCCGCGCGCTGGACCCCGGACTCGCCGGCGGCGGGCCTGCGGGACGTCGCCTCCACGCCCGTCGATGTGCCGGCGTCTGACCGCCCGCCTCGGCGCGCGTTCGAGCGCGCACGGACGGCGCGCCTGCTGCGTCCGGCCGACGTGCGGGAGGCGCTCGCGCGGAGCCCCGGACGCCGCGGCGCGCCTGCAGTGCGGGCGTTGGTGGACGACCGCCCGGGCCTCACGCGATCGGCGGCCGAGCGACGCCTGCTGGACCTGCTCGCCCGCGGCGGGCTCCCGCGCCCGGTGACGAACACCAGGGTCTCCGGGCACGAGGTGGACATGCTGTGGCGCGACGCGCGGCTCGTCGTCGAAGTCGACGGCTACGCCTGGCATCGCGGCCGCCGCTCGTTCGAGCACGACCGGCGGCGCGACGCCGACCTCCAGGTCGCCGGCTTCCGGGTCCTCCGCTTCACCTGGCGGCGGATCCGGGACGAGCCGGAGGCCGTCCTCGTGGCGCTCGCGCGGGCGCTCGAGGCGTGAGCGGGTCCCGGGCCACCCCGAAGAACAGCGCTCGGCGCGCCCGCCCGGGCGGGCAAGTGCGGCTGTGCCGCCTTCAGCGCGAAGAACCGCGCAGCGCCCGCCGCTCAGTCGATGAGCTTGCGGGTCATCGCGACGATCGCCAGGCGCCACATCACGAGGCCGAAGACGACGATGTAGCCGAGGTTCCAGAGGTCGACCCAGCCGTCGAGCCCGAAGACGGCGTGGCGGACGAGCTGGACGCAGTGGAACAGCGGGTTGAGCTCGGCGAGCACCTGGGCCCACTCGGGCAGCCCGGCGATCGGGAAGAACGATCCGGCGAACAGGAACAGCGGCGTGATGACGGCGCTCGTGACGTAGTTGAAGTTCTCGATGCCCTTGAGGAAGCCGGCGATCGCGATGCCCGCGCTCGCCCAGCCGTACCCGGCGATGAAGTTGATGAACGGCACGAGCAGCATCCCCCAGCTCGGCGCGAGCCCGAAGAGCATCGCCACGAGCATCGGCGCGCAGCCGTAGACGGACGCCCGCATGGCGAGCCACAGGGCCTCGCCGGTGACGAGTTCCTCGACGTCCACGGGCGCGGCGAGGATCGCGTCGTACGTGCGCTGGAACTTGTACTTCACGAACGTCCCGAACATCGCGGGCAGGACGCTCGCGAACAGGACGGCGGTCGCGACCGTCCCGGTCCCGACGAAGTCGACGTAGTCGTACCCGGCCACGGTCGAGACGAGCGAGCCGAACCCGAACCCGAACGCGAGCAGGTAGATCGTCGGCTCGACCGTCGACGAGAACGTCGTCGACCGCCAGTACGAGCTGAAGTTGATCATCTCGCGGACGAGCACGCCCTCCAGCGCCGGCCGGTCGAGCCTTCCCGGCTCGTCGGGGCGCGCGGCCTCGGTCGCCATCAGCCGATCTCCTCTCCGGTCAGCAGCACGAACACGTCCTCGAGATTCGCGGCGCGGCGCTCGCCCGCGGGCGCCCGGCCGTCGTCGCTGACCCGCAGCACCGCGATCGACGTGCCGGTGCGCCGGGTCGGGAAGCCCTCCCGCGCCATCTCGGCCTCCGTCTCCGCCAGCCGCGCCGGTGAGCCGTAGACCTCGATCGCCTCGCCGCCCGTGTGCTCGGCGACGAGGTCCGCCGGGGACCCGACGGCCACCGCCGACCCGTGCGAGACGATCGTGACCGTGTCGCAGAGGCGTTCGGCCTCCTCGATGTAGTGGGTCGACATCAGGATCGAGGTCCCCTCGTTGCGCAGCCGGTCGATGAGCGCCCACAGCTCCTGGCGCACCTGCGGGTCCAGGCCGACGGTCGGCTCGTCGAGCAGCACGAGCGGCGGGCGATGGATGAGCGCACGGCCGATCAGCAGGCGCCGCCGCATCCCGCCCGAGAGCTCGTCGACCTTCGCCCCGCGGCGGTCGCCGAGGTTGGCGATCGCGAGCACCCGCTCGATCGCCTCGCGGCGCTCGGCCCGCGGCACGCGGTAGAGATGGCTGAACACGACGAGGTTCTGCTCCACCGTGAGCGTCGTGTCGAGGTTGTCGAGCTGGGGCACGACGCCCATTCGCGCGCGGGCGGCCTTGGAGTCGCCGGGCAGCGCGTGCCCGAGGACCGTGATCTCGCCCTCGTCGGCGATCGTCTGCGCGGTGAGCATGCGCATCGTCGTCGACTTCCCCGCCCCGTTGGGCCCGAGCAGGCCGACGCACGTGCCCGTCGGCACGTCGAGGTCCAGGCCGGCGACGGCGGCGATCTCGCCGTAGCGCTTCACCACGCCGCGCAGCCGGATGGCGGGTCCATCCGCAGGCACGCGGCCAGGATCGCACAGCCGCGCCGCGGGCCTCCGGCGCGCGGGGCTACGCTGGATCCCATGTCGAGCCAGTACATCTTCACGATGCACCGCCTGACCAAGGCGTACCCGCCGGACAAGACGGTGCTGAGCGACATCACGCTCGCCTTCTACCCGGGCGCCAAGATCGGGGTGCTCGGCTACAACGGCTCCGGCAAGTCGAGTCTGCTGAAGATCATGGCCGGCGTCGACACGGAGTTCCGCGGCGACGCGCAGCTCGCGCCCGGGGCCACCGTGGGCCTGCTCGAGCAGGAGCCGCAGCTCACCGCCGGGAAGACCGTCCGCGAGTGCGTGGAGGAGGGCGTCGCCGAGACGAAGGGGCTCGTCGACCGCTTCAACGAGCTCGCCGCCAACTACTCCGACGAGACCGCCGAGGAGTTCGCGGACCTCCAGGCGAAGATCGACGCCGCCGACGCGTGGAACCTCGACACGGCGCTCGACTACGCGATGGACGCGCTGCGCTGCCCGCCCGCCGACCAGATCGTCGACGAGCTGTCCGGCGGCGAGCGCCGCCGCGTCGCGCTGTGCCGTCTGCTGCTCGGCAAGCCGGACCTGCTGCTGCTGGACGAGCCGACGAACCACCTCGACGCCGAGTCCGTCGCGTGGCTCGAGCGCCACCTCGCCGAGTACGCGGGCGCCGTCGTCGCCGTGACGCACGACCGGTACTTCCTCGACAACGTCGCCGGCTGGATCCTCGAGCTGGACCGCGGCAAGGGCATCCCGTACGAGGGCAACTACTCGAGCTGGCTCGAGCAGAAGGAGAAGCGCCTCCAGCAGGAGGAGAAGGGCGAGCGCAATCGCCAGAAGGCCATCGCCGAGGAGCTCGAGTGGGTCCGCCAGAACCCGAAGGGCCGCCAGAAGAAGCAGAAGGCGCGCCTGAACAACTACGAGGAGCTCGTCGCCCAGGAGCGCAACGTCAAGCTCGACCAGGTCCAGATCCACATCCCGGCGGGCCCGCGGCTCGGCGACCTCGTCGTCGAGACCGATGACCTGCGCAAGGGCTTCGGCGACAAGCTCCTGATCGAGGACCTGTCGTTCTCCCTCCCGCGCGGCGGGATCGTGGGCGTCATCGGAGCCAACGGCGCCGGCAAGACGACGCTCTTCCGCATGATCACCGGGCAGGAACAGCCGGACGCCGGGACGATGCGCGTCGGCGACACGGTCGAACTCGCGTACGTGGACCAGAGCCGCGACGCGCTCGACGGCGAGAAGACGGTCTGGGAGGAGATCTCCGGCGGCAAGGATCAGGTGCAGGTCGGCGAGCAGTGGATGAACAGCCGCCAGTACACGGCCGGCTTCAACTTCAAGGGCTCCGACCAGCAGAAGAAGGTCGCCAAGCTCTCCGGCGGAGAACGCAACCGCCTGCACCTCGCGAAGCTCCTCAAGAGCGGCGGCAACGTCCTGCTGCTCGACGAGCCGACGAACGACCTCGACGTCGACACGCTGCGCGCCCTCGAGGACGCGCTGCTCGGCTTCCCGGGCTGCGCGGTCATCATCTCCCACGATCGCTGGTTCCTGGACCGGGTCGCCACGCATGTGCTCGCCTTCGAGGGCGACTCGCAGGTGACGTGGTTCGAGGGCAACTTCGAGGCCTACGAGGAGCGCCGCCACGAGCTGCTCGGCCCCGAGGCGGACCGTCCGCACCGCATCAGCTACAAGCGCCTGACCCGCAGCTGACGGCGGCCGTAGGCTGGACGGCATGACGATGCCGAACCTCTGCGCCGACATCGACGACGCCGACGTCGTCATCTGGGAGTTCACCGACCCGAGTTGCCCGTGGGCGTACTCCGCGGAGCCGTTCCGCCGTCGTATCAACTGGCTGTACGGAGAGCGCATCGTCTGGCGAACGGTGATGGCCGGACTCTGGGCCGCCCCCGAGGAGATGCTCGAGAAGGGCATCACCCCCGCCGTCCAGGCCGCGGGCCTGCGGCGGATCGCTCGCGCCCACGGCATGCCGTTCGACACGACCGAGCGCCCCCGGATGGCGGCGTCGATCCCCGCCTGCCGGCTCGTCATCGCCGCACGCCTGCACCTGCCCGAGCGCGAGCGCCTCGTCCTGCGCCGGCTGCGCGTCCAGTTCGCCTCGGGCGCCCTGCTCGATGAGCCGCAGACCCTGCTCGCCGCCGCGCGCGACGCCGGCGTCGAGGACCCCGAGGGGCTGCTGCGGCTCGCGGGCGGCGACGACGTGAGCGCCGCGCTCGACGCGGACATGGCCCGCGTGCGCGAGCCGCTCCCGGCGGCCCGCGTGCTCGACGACAAGCTGGCCAACTGGTCGGGCGGGCGGCGCTACACCTGCCCCTCCTACGAGATCTGCCGCGTACAGGACGGGGTGCGGATCGCGATCCCGGGCTTCCAGCCGTTCGCCGCGTATGACGTCGTCCTCGCGAATCTCGTGCCGGACACGGGGAGGCGTGAGCCGCCGGCGTCCGTGGCCGACGTCCTCGCGTGGACCGGCACGGAGCTGGCCTCGCGCGAGGTGGCGGTGCTCTGCGACATCGAGCACGACGAGGCGCGCGAGCGCCTGGGCCACGTGGCCGACGAGCGGCACGTGGGCTTCGACGGGTTCTGGACGCTGCGGGCGGCCTGAGCGTCAGCCGCGCGCGAGCACGGCGAGCGCGTCGGGCAGATCGCGCAGCGACCCGAGCAGGGCGTCGGCATCCGCCAGGTCCTCCGCCCCGAACGGCCCCGTCGGCACCGCCACGACATGCACGCCGTCGGCGCGCGCGCAGGCGATGTCGCGCGGCGTGTCGCCGATGACGACGGTGCGCTCACGCGGCCACGGCGCGTCGCCGCTCCACGCGCGACCCGCGCGCGCCCGGGCGACCGGCGGCAGGTCCGCGCGGTCGGCGGAGTCCGACCCGAACCCGCCCTGCCCGGCCTCGAAGTGACGCCCGATGCCGGCGGCGCGCAGTTTGAGCCGCGCGACGCCCTCGACGTTGCCGGTCACGAGCGAGAGCCGCATCGCCTCGTCGGCGGCCAGGAGCTCCAGCACGTCGGCGGCGCCGGGCGCGAGCCGGTCCGACAGATCGTCGGGCACGAGCTCGGCGTAGCGGGCGACGAGCGCCTCGTGGAACGGGTCCATCCGCTCCTCGACCACGGCGACGTCGACGCCGCCGAGCACGAGGATCTCGCGAGCGATGTCCGGGTCGGTGCGGCCGCCGGTCTGCACGCGAACCTCGCGCAGGTCGACGTCCCAGATCTGCTCGATCGCGTCGTGCAGCGCGAGCGCGTGCTCGTAGGCGCCGCGGATGAGGAGCGTGCCGTCGATGTCGAACAGCAGCAGCACGCGCACGCGCCCTAGCGCTCGAGCGACACGTCCGCCGGCAGCCGGCGGGCGAACGCGGCGAGCAGCCTGGCGGCGTTGTGCACGTCGTCGAGCTGCACCATCTCGACCGGCGAGTGCATGTAGCGCAGCGGGATCGAGACGAGGCCGGTCGCAACGCCGCCGCGCGAGGTGTGGATCGCGTCGGCGTCGGTCCCGGTGCTGCGCCCGGAGGCTGCGAGCGTGTACGGGATCTCCTCCGCGTCGGCGGCCTCGATCAGCAGCTCGCTCACGACGGGATGGAGGTTGGACCCGCGCTCGATGACGGGTCCCGACCCGAAGTGGTGCTTGCCGAGCTCCTGCTCGGGGATCCCGGGGGCGTCCGTCGCGTGCGTCACGTCGACGGCGATCGCGATGTCGGGCCGCAGGCTGTGCGCCGTCGTGACCGACCCGCCGAACGTCGTCTCCTCCTGCACGGCGGCCACGGCGACGACGTCGCCCGGGGCGCCGCCGGCCTCGGCGACCAGGCGCGCCGCCTCGTAGGCGACGAAGCAGCCCAGCCGGTTGTCCATCGCGCGCGAGACGGCGCGGTCGTTCGGCAGCTCGACGGGCTCACCGGCGATCACCGCGACGTCACCGACGCGCACGAGCTCGCGCGCGCCGTCGCCGTCCGCGGCGCCGACGTCGATGTGGAGCTCCTTCATCTCCGGGGCCTTCGAGCGCTCGTCCGCCTTGATGAGATGGATCGGCTTCTTGCCGACGACGCCGGGCACCACGCCGCCGCGGGTCGCGAGGTCGACCCGCTGGCCGATCAGCACCTGCGGATCCCAGCCGCCGACGCCGGTGAAGCGCAGGAAGCCGCTGTCCTCGATGTGCGTGACGATCAGCCCGATCTCGTCGATGTGACCGACGATCGCGACGGTCGCGCCGCCGGCGGTGCCGGGGACCCGGGCGGTCGAGCTGCCCATGACGTCGCCGCGCACGTCGTCGGTGAAGGAGCGTGCGGCCTCACGAAAGGCGGCCGCCGCGGTGGCCTCGTACCCGGACGGTCCGGGCGCGGTCAGCAGGGCCTGCAGGACGGGCGGGATCGACATGGCGCCTGACACTACCCCGCGGGCGGTCAGGCGGGCGTGGCAGGCGAGCGCAGGACCGAGACCCCGGAGTGGGCGGCCGGACCGCCGTCGGGCTCGATCGACACGTCCATCACCGGGTAGTCCGCGGGGTCGACGCCGGCCGGGAGCGTCACGGTCGCACGGCCCTCCGGCCCGACCTTGAACGTCCCGAGGCCGACCATGTCGTCGGCGTCGCGGATCATCCAGACCTCGTAGCTCGTCCCGTCGGGGCTCGGCTCCAGGCCGCGCGTGTCGAGGGTGACCTCGCGCACGCCGTCGAGCTGCGCGACGGTCGCGGTGCCGCTGGCGCCGATGGGGCCCTCGTCGAAGCGCTCGAGCGCGACCACCTGGCCCGCGGGCGCAGCGGCGTCGTCGCCGCCCGCCACGAGCAGGCCGGCGCCGACGCCGAGACCCACGAGCAGCGCGGCGCAGGCGAGGGCGACCGCGGGACGGGCGGTCAGCGCGGAGCCGATCCGCTCCCCGAGGCCCGACAGCCACGAGCGGCGCGGCGCGGCGGCCGCGGGTGCTGCGACGTCGAGCCGCAGCGGCGGCGGGCCGACGGCATCCCACTCGTCGGCCTGCAGGGTGTCCAGGCGCGTGCCGACCTGCGCGAACGCGCGGACATCGGCGGCGAACGCCGGGTTCTCGGTCTCCATGCGCCGGGCCTGCTCGAGGTCCGGGCCGTCCAGCAGGCCGAGGGCGTACTCGGCGGGATCGATCTGCGTCATCGCGCCAGCACCCCCTCCTCGGCCTCGATCAGCTCGCGCAGGCGGCGGAGCCCGCGGACCATGCGCGCCTTGACCGTCCCGAGCGCGACGCCGGTGCGGTCGGCGATCTCGGTCTGGCTCAGCTCCTCGTAGAACCGCATGCGCAGGAGACTGCGCTCCTCCTCGGGGAGCCGCCCGAGGTAGTGGGCCATCCGCCAGCGGTCGGACAGCGCGTCGCTGTCGGCCTCGGCGTCCTGGCCACCTTCGATCGTCCGCGCGGCGACGTCGGGATCGCGCGGCTCGGGCACGCGGCGGCGCAGATGGTCGATCGCGCGGCTGCGGGCGATCGTCATCGTCCAGGTGAGCAGGCCGGCACGCTCGGGGTCGTACTCGGCCGCCCGGCGCCAGACCTCCGTGTAGACCTGCTGCTGGACGTCCTCCGCGGCCCCCCGGTCGCGCAGCGCGCGCAGCAGGAAGCCGAAGGTCGTCGCCCCGTACTGGCGGTACATCTCGGCGAGCGCGTCGGGATCCCCGTCGCGCAGGCGCGACGCCAGGCGTTGCTCGGCGCGGTCCGGCGCGCGGCGCACCGCGCGGTCGGCCTGCCGCGCAGCCCGGCGCGGCATGCCCGCGGCCAGGGGCTGCGGCGGAGAGAGCGCTTCGGTGGTCATGTCCCCCATCTCTACGGGGTACGACTCATCATCGGTTGTGGCACACATCGGAGTACACCATCGTGGCGCGTCCGCCGCCCATCGGCAACCGCGAACCGGCGCGAGGGGCCGTCAAGCGACAGACAACGGCCTTTCCCGATCCGAGTTCAGGTATTTTTTGTTCCGTCCCGACGACCTTGCGATCCAGGAGCCCCCGACATGAGCGACCAGCAGCCCCGGCCCGAGACCATCGCCCTGCACGGCGGCCAGGAGCCGGACCCGACCACCAACGCCCGCGCGGTCCCGATCTACCAGACGACGTCCTACGTCTTCGACGACACCCAGCACGCCGCGGACCTGTTCGCGCTCGCCGTCCCCGGCAACATCTACACGCGCATCATGAACCCCACCTGGGGCGTTCTGGAGCAGCGGCTCACGGACCTCGAGGGCGGCGTCGGCGCCGTCGTCGACGGCGTCCGGCCAGGCGGCGGTGACGTACGCGGTGCTGAACATCGCGCGCGCCGGCGACAACATCGTCTCCGTCAGCCAGCTCTACGGCGGCACCTACAACCTCTTCGCCCACACGCTGCCGCAGTACGGGATCGAGGTGCGCTGGGCCGACGCGGACGACCCGGGCGCCGTCGCCCGGCTGGCCGACGAGAACACGAAGCTCGTCTTCGGCGAGACGATCGGCAACCCGCGCCTGAACGTCATCGACATCCCGGCGTGGTCGGAGGCGGCGCACGCCGCGGGCGTGCCGCTGATCCTCGACAACACCGTCGCCACGCCGGTCGGCGCGCGCGCCTTCGACCAGGGCGCCGACATCGTCGTGCACTCGCTCACGAAGTTCATCGGCGGCCACGGCACGTCGATCGGCGGCGTCGTCATCGACTCCGGGAAGTTCGACTGGGTCGCGCACAAGGAGCGCTTCCCCGGGCTGACCGAGCCCGACCCGAGCTACCACGGCGTCGTCTGGAGCGACGCGCTCGGCCCGGCCGCCTACATCGGCCGCGTGCGCACGGTGCTGCTGCGCAACACGGGCGCCGCGCTCTCGCCGTTCAACGCGTTCCTCTTCCTGCAGGGCGTCGAGACGCTGCCGCTGCGGATGGAGCGTCACAACGCCAACGCGCTCGCCGTCGCCCGGCACCTTGAGCACCACCCGGACGTGGAGTGGGTGTACTACCCGGGGCTCGACTCGAGCGACTACAAGGGGGTCGCCGACCGCGTGCTCACCGGCGGGTACGGCGCGCTCGTGACGTTCGGGATCAAGGGCGGCGCGCGAGACCGGCAAGCGGTTCATCGAGTCGCTGAACCTCTTCAGCCACCTGGCGAACATCGGCGACGCGAAGTCGCTGGCGATCCACAACGCGTCGACCACGCACTCGCAGCTCAACGCGGACGAGCTGGCAGCCGCGGGCGTCACGCAGGAGACCGTCCGCCTCTCGGTCGGGATCGAGCACATCGACGACATCCTCGCCGACCTCGACCAGGCGCTCGCCGAGGCGACCTCCGCAGGCGGCCGCCTCGGCATGACGGCCGGCGGCCTCGGCCGCGTCGAGACCCAGCGGGTCGTCCTCTTCACGGCGGACGACCCGCTCGTCCTCGAGTCCGGCGCGACGCTCGGTCCGGTCGAGGTCGCGTACGAGACCTACGGGACGCTCGACGACCGCCGCTCCAACGCGGTGTTCGTCCGCCACGCCCTGACCGGTGACGCGCACGCCGCCGGCCATCACGGCGACCCGGCACGCCGCGGCTGGTGGGACCGGCTGATCGGGCCCGGGCGGCCGATCGACACCGACCGCTTCTTCGTCGTCTCGCCGAACCTGCTCGGCGGCTGCCAGGGCACGACGGGGCCCTCGTCGATCAACCCCGCCACCGGCCGCCGGCACGGGCTCGAGTTCCCGATGTTCAGCGTGCGGGACCTGAACACGGTCCACCGGCGCCTGCTCGACCACCTCGGCATCACCCGGCTGCACGCGGCGCTCGGCGGGTCGCTCGGCGGGATGCAGGCGCTGCAGTGGGCGATCGACGACCCGCAGGCGATGACGCTCTGCGCGCCCATCTGCGCGAGCGCGGAGCTGAGCGCCATGAACATCGCGTTCTCGACCGTGGCGCGCGAGGCGATCATGCGCGACCCCGGCTTCCAGGGCGGGCGCCTACCACGACAGCCCGCCGGGGCCGGTCATCGGGCTCGCCGTCGCCCGCATGATGGCCCACATCACCTATCTCTCCGAGGAGTCCTTCGCGCGCAAGTTCGGGCGCACCCGCCGCGTCGAGGACGCACCGCCGGGCCTGGGTCCCGACTTCGAGGTCGAGCACTACCTGCACCATCAGGGCGCGAGCTTCCTGGGGCGCTTCGACGCGCTCACGCTACCTCTACCTGACGCGCACCATGGACTACTTCACCCCGTTCGAGGACCCGGGCGCACGCGAGCGCCTGCCCGGGAACCCGACCCGCTTCCTGGCGATCTCGTTCGGCACCGACTGGCGCTTCTCGACCGAGCACTCCGAGCGGATCGTGCGCGAGCTGCGCGACGCGGGCTGCGCCGCCGAGCATCTCGACGTCCCGTCACCGTGGGGGCACGACTCGTTCCTGCTGGACGTGCCGGAGTATCACGCCGCGCTGGGAGAGTTCCTGCGCGGCGGGCGGCGGTCCCCGGCGGCCGCCTGAACGCTGCGGCCGCCGGGTCGCTGCCTGCGGGCGTCGCTAGTGCGCGAGCGCCTTCGCCTTGATCTTGTCGAAGTCCTCCTGCGTGATCGTGCCCGCGTCGAGCAGCTTCTGCGCGGTGTCGATCTCGCTGGCGGGGCCGGACTTGCCGGCGGCCTCGCGGACCTGCTGGTCGAAGGCGGCCTGCGCGGCCTCCTGACCCTTCTCGTTCCGCTCGGCGATCCCGTTGTGGTAGGCGATCAGGTAGAAGAGCACGCCCAGCAGCGGGATGAAGATGATGAAGATGATCCAGATGGCCTTCATGAACCCGCCCATGTCACGGCGGCGGAAGATGTCCATGAAGCACATGATCGCGATCCAGATCCACATGATGAAGCCCATGAAGATCAGCATCGACCACAGGATGTTCAGGAATGGGTAGTCGGCAGCAATTGGCATAGCGGCGATCATGGCAGAAGGCACCAATGCGACACCGCCCGCATGGGGTGAAGCGCGCGTCAGTCGAACGTCAGGACGGTGCGGATGCCGTCCTGGTCGTGCATCAGGTCGAAGGCGTCGTTGACCCGCTCCAGCGGGAGGTGGTGGCTGATGAACGCGTCGAGCGGGAGCTTGCCGTCGAGATAGAGCTGGGCGAGCGCGGGCACGTCGTCGCGGCCGCGCGCCCCGCCGAAGGACGCGCCGGCGATCCGCCGGCCGGTGATGAGAAAGCGCGGGATGACGTTCAGCGTCTCGCCCTTGCCGGCCACTCCGGCGATGACGCACTGGCCCCAGCCCATGCGGGCCGCCTCGACGGCCTGGCGCATCACGGAGACCAGGCCGGTCGCCTCGAACGTGTAGTCGGTGCCGAAGCCGCCCGTCAGCTCGAGGATCTGCGCGACGACGTCCTCCCCGCCCTCCAGCTCGTCGGTGGCGCCCAGCTCGACCGCCTTCGCGCGGCGGTCCGCGCTCGGGTCGACGATGATGATCCGGTCCGCACCCGCGAGCTTGGCCCCGGCGACCGCGCCGAGGCCGACGAGCCCGGCGCCGAACACGGCGACGGTGCTGCCCGGCTCGACCTGCGCGATGTAGAGCGCCGCGCCGATGCCCGTCGTCGCGCCGCAGGCGAGCGTGCAGAGGACGTCGAGCGGCGCCTCCTTCGGGACCTTCGCCAGGGCGATCTCCGGCATGACCGTCGCCTCGGCGAACGTGCTCGTCCCCATGAAGTGGCGGATGCGCTCGTCGCCGCGGTGCAGGCGCGTGGTGTGGTCCGGGAGGTAGCCGATGCCCTGCTCGTCGCGGATCGCCAGGCAGATGTTCGTCTTGCCCGAGATGCAGTGCAGGCACTCGCGGCACTGCGGTGAGAAGAGGGTCAGGACGTGGTCGCCGGGCGCGAGCGACGTCACGCCCTCGCCGACCGCCTCGACGACGCCGGCGCCCTCGTGCCCGAGGACGGTCGGCGCGTAGCCGGACGGGTCGACCCCGCTGGCGGTGTACATGTCGGTGTGACAGACCCCGCACGCGGTCACGCGCACGAGCACCTCGCCCGCCTTGGGGCCGTCGAGCTCGACCGTCTGGACGACGAGCGGCTTGCCGAATTCCTCGAGGACTGCTGCGCGGATCTCCATGCGGCGACGCTATCGCACGACCCTCACCAGAGCACCTCGACGTCGTAGGCGGCGAACGCGCGATCACCCGTGACGCAGGCAGCCCGCGAGCCCGCGCCTGGGCGATGATGATGCGATCGAACGGGTCACCGTGATGGCCGGGAAGGTCCAGGACGGACCACGCGTCCTGCGGGGAGACGGGCAGGAGGTCGAAGCCGCCGTCGACCAGGGCTGCGGGGAGATCGTCGTGCGGCGTCCGCAGCTTGCCCTTGCCGACCTTGATCGCCGCCTCCCAGACCGACGCCGCGCTCACGTAGACCGCAACGCCTGCCGTCCCCGATGAGCTCGCGCGCGGCGGACGGGCAGCTCCGGCTCGTCACCGAGCCAGTACAGCAGCGCCTGGGTGTCGAGCAGGACGCCGTCGATCACGCGTACTCCGAGAACTCCGGCGGCAGGAACTCGTTGAAGTCGTCCGCCATCCAGATCCGGCCCCTTCCACGCCCCGGGCGTGCGAACGCGCGGCGGCGGTTCGTACCGCACGAGCATCGCGACCGGCACCTTGCCCCGGCGGACGATGAACTCCTCACCCGCCTCGACGCGCGCCACGAGCTTCGACAGGTGGGTCTTCGCCTCGTGGATCGTGACGCTGTCGGTCATGCCGCCAGCGTATCGGACTTAGTCCGACCTGGTCAACCTGCCGCCAGCTGCCGCAGCACGTACTGGAGGATCCCTCCGTGGCGGAAGTAGTCCGCCTCCTTCGGCGTGTCGATCCGGACGATCGCCTGGAACTCGAGGTTGCCCGCGTTCACCGTCACGTGCCGCGGCAGCTCGCCCGCGTTCAGCGGCTCGGCGAGGCCGGTGATCTCGAAGATCTCCTGTCCCGACAGCCCGAGCGACTTCGCGCTCTGGCCCTCGCAGAACTGCAGCGGCAGCACGCCCATCCCCACGAGGTTCGACCGGTGGATGCGCTCGAAGCTCTCGGCGAGGACGGCGCGGACGCCGAGCAGGTTCGTGCCCTTCGCCGCCCAGTCGCGCGAGGAGCCCGAGCCGTACTCCTTGCCGCCGAGCACGATCAGCGGGGTGCCCTCGCGCTGGTAGCGCATCGCCGCGTCGAAGATCGACATCTCCTCGCCGCGCGGCAGGTGGCGCGTGACGCCGCCCTCGGTCCCGGGGGCGAGCAGGTTGCGCAGGCGGATGTTGGCGAACGTCCCGCGCATCATCACCTCGTGGTTGCCGCGGCGCGAGCCGTAGGAGTTGAAGTCCTTCGGCTCGACGCCGTGGACGTCGCGCATCTGCGCGGCGGGCGCGTCCTGCGGCGAGCGGCGCCTCGTGCCGCTGCGCCGGTCCCGTTCCCGACCCCGAAGTTCATGAGGTAGTGCCCGGCCGGCGAGTCCTTCTTGATGGCCCCCGCCGGGGAGATGTGGTCGGTCGTGACGCTGTCGCCGAGCTTGGCCAGGACGCGGGCGCCGAGGATGTCGCGCACCGGCAGCGGCTCGCGCGGCATGTCCTCGAAGTACGGCGGGTTGCGCACGTACGTCGAGGATCGGCGTCCCAGGCGTAGCGGTCGCCGGCGGGCACCTCGAGGCCCGACCAGTTGACGTCGCCGTCGTAGACCTGGGCGTAGCTCTTGCGGAACATGTCCGACTGGACGGCGTGCTCGACGGTCTGCGCGATGTCGTGCTCGCTCGGCCAGATGTCGCGCAGGAAGACGTCGGCGCCGTCCGGGTCCTGCCCGATCGGGTCGCCCACGAGGTCGATGTCCATCGTCCCGGCGAGCGCGTAGGCGACGACGAGCGGCGGCGAGGCGAGGTAGTTCATCTTCACGTCGGGGTTGATGCGCCCCTCGAAGTTGCGGTTGCCCGAGAGCACCGAGCAGACCGTCAGGTCGTGCTCGTTGACGGCCGCCGAGATCTCGTCCGGGAGCGGCCCGGAGTTGCCGATGCAGGTCGTGCAGCCGTAGCCGACGAGGTTGAAGCCGAGCGCGTCGAGCTCGCTCCGTCAGCCCGGCGCGGTCGAGGTAGTCGGTCACGACCTTCGAGCCCGGCGCCAGCGACGTCTTGACCCACGGCCGCGTGGTCAGCCCCGCGGGCGCGCGCGTTGCGCGCGAGCAGGCCGGCGGCCGAGCATCACCGACGGGTTGGAGGTGTTCGTGCAGCTCGTGATCGCGGCGATCACGACGTGGCCGTGCGCGAGCTCGGTCTGCGTCCCGTCGGCGAGCGTCACCGGGACCGCGGTGCGGACGGGCGTGGCGACCGCGCCCTCCCCGCCGGCCGTCTGCTCGATGTAGCCCGTCAGCTCCTCGCGGAACATGACCTGGGAGCGGCGGAGCGGGACGCGGTCCTGCGGGCGGCGCGGGCCCGGCGAGCGACGGCTCGACGGTGCCGAGGTCCAGGACGACCGTGCTCGAGAACGTCGGCTCCTCGGCGTGCTCGTCATGCCAGAGGCCCTGCTCCTTCGCGTACGCCTCGACGAGGGCGACCTGCTCGGCCGGGCGCCCGGTGAACTGCAGGTAGCGGATCGTCTCCGCGTCGATCGGGAAGATCGCGCAGGTCGAGCCGAACTCGGGGCTCATGTTGCCGAGCGTCGCGCGGTCGGCGAGCGGCAGGCGGGAGATGCCGGGGCCGTAGAACTCGACGAACTTGCCGACGACGCCGCGTCTGCGCGCAGCAGCTCGGTGACGGTGAGGACGAGGTCGGTCGCGGTCGCGCCCTCGGGCAGCTCCCCGTCGAGGCGCATGCCGACGACCTGCGGGATCAGCATCGAGATCGGCTGGCCGAGCATCGCGGCCTCGGCCTCGATCCCGCCGACGCCCCAGCCGAGGAGGCCCAGGCCGTTGATCATCGTCGTGTGCGAGTCGGTGCCGACGAGCGTGTCGGGGTAGGCGCGGCCACTGCGATCGTCGACGAACACGACGCGGGAGAGGTACTCGAGGTTGACCTGGTGGACGATGCCCGTGTCCGGCGGGACGACCTTGAAGGTCTCGAAGGCCTGCTGGCCCCACTTCAGGAACTGGTAGCGCTCGCGGTTGCGCTCGAACTCGCGGCTCGGCGTTGATCGCCGCGGCGTCGCGCGGTGCCGAACGCGTCGACCTGCACGGAGTGGTCGATGACGAGCTCGGCGGGCACGAGCGGCTCGATCTTCGCCGGGTCGCCCCCGAGCGCGGCCATCGCGTCGCGCATCGCCGCGAGGTCGACGATCGCGGGCACGCCGGTGAAGTCCTGCATGACCACGCGGGCGGGCGTGAAGGCGATCTCGCGGCTCGGCTCGGCCTTCGCGTCCCACGAGGCGAGCGCCTCGACGTCGGCCGCCGTGACCGCGCCGTTGCCCTCGGTGCGCAGCAGGTTCTCGAGCAGGATCTTCAGCGAGTACGGCAGCCGCGCGACGTCGAAGCGGCGACTGGAGCGCGTCGAGCCGGAAGATCTCGACCTCGCGCCCGCCGACGGAGAGGGTGGCCTTGGCGTCGAAGCTGTTCGTGGACATGCGGGCGGGCTCCTGAGAGGTCGCGATCGGAGCACTGATCCTCGCACGACGCGTCGCCCGGGGGCCCGCAAGCCCCCGGGGACGCCTGGGCGGCCCGCCCGCCGCCGGTTACTTCAGGAGCTCGTCGAACGCCGCGGCGAACGCGTCCGCGTCGTCGAGGTTCACGTCGAACTTCGTGAGCGGCTTGCCGGTCTCGCCGATGAGGAAGGTCGGCGTGCTGACGACGCCGTACTTCTCGGCCTCCTTCTGGGCGAGCTCGATCGGCGCGAGCGCCTCGTCGCTGTCGGCGAACGTCTTGGCCTTCGCGACGTCGACCCCCGCGGCCTTCCAGATCTTCTCGATGAACTCGTCGGTCGCGTAGCCGGAGTTCTCCTGGCCCTGGTTGAAGTACCAGAGCTGGGTGAAGTACGCCTCGCGGTTCTGGTCGCCGGCCGCGGCCGCGGCGCGCGCCGCCTTCTCGGAGTCGGGCCCGATGAACGTCATCGTGCGGAACTCGATCCGGACCTTGCCCTTGCGGACGTAGTCGTTGACGATCACCGGGTAGGTCGTGAGCGCGAACTCGCTTGCAGAACGGGCACTGCAGGTCGGCGAACTCGACGAGCGTGATCGGCGCGTCCTTCTCGCCCAGCTCGGCGCCCGCTTGCGGGATGCCCTCGAGCAGCTCGTTGGTCTCCGTCACGCCGGCGACCTTGGCGCTCGACGCGCTGGAGCCGGACGTGTCGTCTCCGCCCCCGCCCGCGAGCGAGCACGGCGCCGACGGCGACGACGGCCACGGCGACCAGGCTGGCGAGGATGATGTTGCGGCGCTTGCGCGCCTGCTCGGCCTGAGCGGTCTTCGACTGGGCGGGCTGGCGCTTGGGGGACTTGGAGCTCATGGCGCGTGATTCTGGCAGTACCCGCGCCGATCCTGGCGTCGCATGCGATCTCCCAGACCGGTCCGCGGGCGCGCCGCGGCCGTATCCCGTGCATGGAGAACGTCTGGGACTACCCGCGCCCGCCTGCGCTGGAGCCGTGCACGCGGCGTGTGCGCGTGCGGCTCGGGGGCGCGACGATCGCCGACTCCACGGGTGCGCTGCGGGTCCTGGAGACGAGCCATCCCCCCGCCATCTACGTCCCGCCCGGCGACGTCGCCGCCGGCGCGCTGACGCCGTCGGCGGCGCGGTCGACGTTCTGCGAATGGAAGGGCGTCGCGCGACTACTTCGACGTGCACGGCGGTGATCGCGACGGTGACGGCGGGCGCGTGGGCGTATCCGGACCCGCTCGGCGCTTCGCGGCCCTGCGCGACCACGTCGCCTTCTATCCCGGGCCGCATGGACGAGTGCATGCTCGACGACGAGGTCGTCCATGCGCAGGAGGGCGACTTCTACGGCGGCTGGATCACCGCGGACATCGAGGGCCCGTTCAAGGGGCCGCCCGGGCACGCGCGGCTGGTGAACGCGCTCAGCCGTCGAACAGCGCGCGCGAGTCCGGGCCCTGGTGCTCCTCGGCGAGCGCCGTGATCGCGTCGACCACCCGCCGCAGCTCGTCGGCGTACGGCTCGGCCTGGGTGCCGAGGCGCCGCTGCTCACGCTCGAACGCGAGCGCCAGCTCGCGGTAGTAGATGCGCGTCGCGATCCCCTGCCCCTGGCGGAACCGCGCCCACAGGGCGTCCCCGTGCGTGCGGTAGTCGAGCAGGATCGAGCGGGCGTTGTGGAGCTTGTCGGCGAGGCTCACGCGCAGCGCGGCCGGCGACTTGTCGGGAAACGCCGCGATGTACGCCCGCTTGCGCTCGTACCAGGCGCGCCCGCCGCCGCGCTCGTCGTCCGGCTCGACCACGTCGCTGTTGGCGAGCACGATCGCCGCGACATCCGCGCCGAAGCGGCGCTCGATGTCGGCCAGCGCCTGCGGCCCGCCGCCGTCCTCGACCACGTCGTGCAGGAGCGCGGCGATCGCCTCGTCCTCGTCGCCGTGCATCTCCAGCGCCAGGGACGCGACGGCGAGCAGGTGCGCCGCGTAGGGGACCGGCGTGCCCTTGCGCAGCTGCCGCTCATGGTGGCGCAGCGCGACGTGGAGCGCCTCGTCGAACCGCGGCGTGAGCAGCGGCGTGTCCGTGTAGCTCTCGGTCATCGTCAGCTCCGGCGGTCGACGACCCGCAGGGTGCCCTCGGCGACGCGGGCGCAGCTCGCGACGGAATCCCAGTCCACGTGCTCGGGGAGGTCGCTCGGCACGTGGTAGTGGGTGTACGCCCCGCCCGGGCCGATCGACAGCAGCGTCAGCGCCGGGATCCCGCGCGTCAGCGCCAGCAGCGGGTCCGTCCAGGCGCCGATGCGCCAGCGCTGGGGCGCCGGCTCCCCGGCGAGCGCGGCACCCGCGTCGGCGAGCGCGAGGTCGGCCTCGCGGTAGCGGTGGGTGAGGATCGCGCCCTCGCCCCAGGCGAGGATCGGCGTGCCGCAGCCGAGCGTGTCCAGGCCGACGACGAGCGTTCGCGCCGGGTCGAGCGTCCCGGCGCGGGACTCCAGGAACGCGTGGAAGCCGGCCATGCCCGACTCCTCGGAGCCGACGAGCGCGACGACGACCTGCGTGTGCTCCAGCGGATCGCCGGCGAGCGATCGTGCGAGGTCGAGCGCGACCGCGACGCCCGTGGCGTCGTCGTTCGCGCCGGGCACCGTCGGGGAGCGCGCGATGTCGAGGTTCAGTGCGATCGCGGCCGCGTTCAGCACCGCCGCCGGGACGGCGAGCAGCAGGCGCAGCGGGCCGGCGCGCCGAGCGAGCGCGGCGCCGGCGGCGGCGAGCAGCCCGACCGCCTGCAGGCCCATGACGGGATCGACCCGCCGCGTGCGCTCGCGCCGGGCGGCGGCCGGCCGGCCGAGCGCCGGGTTCCAGGCGAGCCCCGTCTTCGCGGCGTCCAGGTGCGCCACGAGCACGACGGTGGCCCGTACCTCGCCGCGCGGTGGCAGGACGCCGACCGCGTTGGCGCCGGTGCCGCCGCCGAGCCACCGCCGGCGCCAGGGCCAGCGGCCGCTCGCGTCGCGCTCCAGGGAGACCGCCGCAGCGAGTGCGAGGGCGGCTCCGCGCAGCCCGCCGAGTCGCAGCGCGGCGAGCCCCGCGACGCTGTGCGCGGCGAAGCTCCAGCTGTTCGTCGCGCGGCCGCGGTAGTGCTCGACGCGCGTCTGCGCCGCCCCGGCCGCGACGAGCCGGCCCTGCGCCCACGCGGCGGCCGCACGCTCGCCGGGGCCCGCCGAGTCGCGCGTCATCGCCGCGAGCGCGACGACGTCGTCGCGGATGCGCGCGGTGTCCGGGACGTACGTCACGCGAGCTGCCCGGCGACGGCGGCCGCGGCGCGCTCCCCGGAGCGCACGGCCCCGTCCATGTACCCCGCCCAGACGGTCGCCGTCTCCGCGCCGGCCCAGTGGATGCGGCCGATCGGCCGGCTCAGCCAGCGCCCGTGCGCCGTCCACGCCCCCGGCGGGAGATAGCACCCGTAGCAGCCGCGGGTCCACTCCTCCTCGGCCCAGCGCTGCTCGATGTACTCCAGCGGCTCGGCGGCCTGCGGGCCGAACACGCGGGCGAAGCAGTCGAGCACCGCCCGCCGCCGCGCCGCGGGCTCCCACTCGCCCAGCTCGCGCGCCGTGCGGCCCTCGAGGAACCCGAGCAGGACGCCGCGGCTGCCGTCCGGCGGAGAGTTGTCGAACAGGATCCGCGTCGGCCCGGCGACGCTCAGCGCCTGCCCGCTCAGGCCCTCCTCACGCCAGAACGGGCGGTCGTAGACCGCCATGCACTTGGCGACCGTCCCCTGCGGCATGCGCTGCACGAGCTGGTCGCGCTGGGCCGGCAGCGCGGGGCGCCAGTCGATCCGGGCCGTCAGCGTCGGTGGGAGCGCGACGACGACCGCGCGCGCCCGGACGTGGTGCCCGTCGGCGTGGACGGTCACGCCGTCGTCGTCGTGATCCACGCGTCGCACGGGGGCCTCCAGGACCAGCGGGCCGGTGATGCGCCCCGCGAGCTCCAGCGCCACGCGCTGCGAGCCGCCGACGAAGCGGTCCTGCTGGGCACCGCCCTCCGTGCCGATCAGCGCGTCGAACGACCCCGCGGACGCGGTGTAGAAGAGGACGTGCAGGAGCGACAGATCCGCGGGCTCGGCCGCCCACACGGCCTCGACCGCGATCTCCAGCAGCATCGCGGCGCCGCGCGTCGCGGTGTTGCGCCGGATCCACGTTTCGAACGTCTGAGCGTCCCACTGCGCCGCCTTGGCGGCCTGCCAGGGAGCGGACGGATCGACCTGGCGCGCCATGCGCTCCAGCCGCGCCTGCGCCTGTGCGACGTCGGCGAGGATCGCCGGGCTGATGCGCGGGATCGCGCCGCGGTAGCGGACCAGCCGGCCGTTCCAGTCCACGAGGTTCTCGCCCGCGGTGTGCGTCGGATGGGTCGCGACGCCCAGCTCCGCCGCGAGCGCGAGGATGCGGTCCTGCGTCGGGCCGACCCACTGCCCGCCGATCTCCACGACGTGGTCGGTGCCCGCGACGGGGTGGTTCAGCAGCCGGCCGCCGACCCGATCGCGCGCCTCGAGCACGACGACCGACCGGCCCGCGGCCTCGAGGTCCCGCGCGGCGACGAGGCCGGCGAGTCCCGCGCCGATGACGGCGACGTCGCAGTCGTGGTCGCTCATGGCGCGGACGCTATCGACACGGCGAGCGCCGAGCGGCGGCGCGCCACCCTGGCTGGCTGGCCAGTCCACGTGGCGCAACGCCGCTCGAATGCGGTTGACCCGACACCCGTTTCCGGTTTCCAATGCGCCTCTCGGCTGTTGCAGGCGCCGGGATCCCGTCCCCCCACATTGGGAGTCCCATGTCACGACGTACGCCACGGCGCTGGTCGCGAGCACTGCTCGCCGCCGGCGCGACCATGCTCGTCGCCGCCCCGACCGCGGCCGCGAGCGTCCCGCTTCCGGCCACGAGCCAGATCACCGCATCGGGCGTGCCGTTCACCGGCGCGCTGCCGCAGGCCGACCTCGCCGGCAACGGCTACGAGGAGCGCGAGTACCGCGTCACGCTCGCCACGCCGCAGGTCTACCGCCTGACCGCCCCGGGCGGCCTCACCGCCACCGCCTCCGGCGCACCCGCCTCCCCGTTCGGGGCCTACCGCAGCCGCATCATCGTGCGCGCGCCGCAGGATCCCGCGGACTTCAACGGCGACGTCGTCGTCGAGGTCATGAACGCCACGACCGGCGTGGACCTCGACATCCTCTGGCAGCAGTCCTACGAGTACTTCCAGCGGACCGGCACGATCTACGTCGCCGTCGCCGCGCAGCCGCTGACGCTCCTGTCGGCGACGACCGGCCCGCCGGCCGGCGCCTCGCGGCTCGCCGCCCGCTACGCCGGCCAGGGGCTGAACCTCGCGACGCCCGCAGCACTGGCGAACTTCGGGAACCCGAGCCCGCTGGTCGCGGGCGCCGCGCAGCGTGACAGCTCGCTCGCGTGGGACCTCATCGGCCAGGTCGGGCAGCTCGCCAAGAGCGAGTCCGGCCCGTTCAGCGGCCTGAACGTCGAGCGCGTCCTGGGCACCGGCTGGTCGCAGTCCGCGTCCTACCTGACGACGTACATCAACGCGATCCACCCGCTGCACCAGGTCTACGACGGCTTCCTGCTCGGAGCCCGCGGGGCCGGCGCGACGACCCTCGGGTTCACGACGCCGACCGACCCGACCACCGTCCTCACGCAGACCACGCTGCAGGGCGGCGGCACGCCGGTCATCAACCTGCAGACCGAGACCGACAGCAAGTCCCCGGTCGTGCGCCGGCCGGACGCCGACGCGCCGACGGACCGCTTCCGGCTCTACGAGGTGCCGGGGTCCGCGCACAACGACGAGTGGTCGTCGGTCCAGGCGGTCGACATCATCAGCCGCGACACGTTCATCGGGTCCGGCGCGCCGTTCCCGCCGCTGCCGTCCGGCTGCGGCTGGACCGGGGAGCAGAAGATCACCTCGTTCCCCGTGCGCTACGTCGCCAACGCGGCGTTCGCCGGCCTGTCGACGTGGGCGGGCGGCGGCGCGGCCGCACCCTCCGCGGCGCTCATCAGCGCGCCGAACGGGGCGACCGCCGGCGGCATCGCACGCGATGCCTCGGGCAACGCCCTCGGCGGCATCCGCAGCCCGTGGCTCGAGGCCCCCAACCGGACGTACTTCCCGCTGAGCCCGCCGCCGGTGCCGCCGACGGCATCGTTCTGCAGCCTCACGGGCCTGGAGACGCCGTTCTCCGATGCGACCGCCGGCACGCGGTACACGGACTACTCCGCGTTCCTCGCGGAGTTCGAGGCGGACCTCGACGCCGCGGTGACGTCCGGGTTCCTGCTGCCCGGTGATCGCGCCGAGGCGCTGGCGTTCGGCGCCGACGCCTACAACGTGCGGCCCGACGCGCCGACCGTGACCTCCGGCGACGCCGGCGGCACCGGCTCGTTCGAGCTGGGCTGGAACGGCCCGGACCCCGCGAACGCCCAGCCGTTCACGAGCGTCCGGTACGAGCTGGAGCAGCGGGTCAGCGGCGGGGCGTGGACCTCGGTCGACGACAGCGTCGACGCCCGCTCGTACGTGGTCACCGGCCCGCTGGCCGACGGCACGTACGAGTACCGGGTCCGCACGATCGCCGTGCAGACGCCGCCGCAGCACACCAACGCCCCGATCACGGTCGAAAGTGACTGGTCGGCGGCCGGGACCGTCGTCGTCGACAAGTTCGACTTCGAGATCGGCTTCCCGATCGACGCCGACGGCAGCAGCCGCTTCCACAAGCCGCTGCCGCTGCCGGTCCGGATCCTGCTGCGCGACGAGAACGGGCACCGGGTCCAGGACGAGCCGCTGCGCCTGACGCTCGCACCGGTCGTCGACGGCGTCGAGGGCGCCGCGATCGATGCGACGGGCTTCGGCTCGCTCAACGACGGGACGCTGTTCCGGGAGACGCTCCCGGGCCGATACCTGTACGTGCTCGACACGCGCCCGCTGGCGAAGGGCGTCTGGAACCTCAAGGCGACGACCGCCGACGGGTCGCAGTACCAGGTGCGCGTCACGCTGCGCTGAGCGCCCGCGACACCGCAGGAACGCGAACGGCCGCCCTGCGGGGCGGCCGTTTTCGCGTGCGGGGACGGGAGCGACGGGACTCGAACCCGCGACCTCCGGCGTGACAGGCCGGCGCTCTAACCAACTGAGCTACGCCCCCGTGCGCGGCATGAGTATGACAAGTCGGCGCTGCAGCTTCTCCGTCGTCCCCGGCCCGCGGCGCAACTCCTCCCGGATGGCCGTGTTCCGGCGGACGAACCCCCACCCCTCACCCGCTGCAGCTTCCTGGGAGGAAGACCACATGCGAATGACTCGCCAGACCCGCATCTTCACGAGCGTCCTCGCCGTTCTCGGCCTGCTCGCCGCGAGCGCCGCCGTCGCGATGGCCGCCACGATCACCGGTACGACCGGCAATGACCGCCTCCGCGGCACGGACGCCGACGACACGATCAGCGCCCTCGAGGGCAACGACCGCGTGCGCGCCTTCGCCGGCAACGACACGATCACCCTCGGCGACGGCTTCGACTCCGCCTCCGCGCGGCCGCGGCGACGACACCGTCGACGCCGGTCCCGGCAACGACTGGGTCGGCGGCGGCGCCGGCGCGGACAAGATCGACGGCGGCCCCGGCCGCGACCGCCTCTGGGGCCAGAACGACAACGACACCATCAAGGGCCTCGCCGGCGACGACCGGATCTGGGGCAACAGCGGCGACGACACGCTCACCGGGGACACCCCGGGCGTCGGCGACCTCTTCTCCAACGACCGCATCTGGGGCGGCCCCGGCAACGACACGATCTCCGGCGGCGACGCCCGCGACCGTCTCTCCGGCGGCGACGGCAACGACACCGTCAACGGCGACGCCGGCAACGACCGCATGAGCGGCGGCTCCGGTGACGACACGCAGAACGGCGGCGACGGCAACGACCTGCATCTACGCCAACGTCGGCGTGGACACGACGTTCGGCGGCGAGGGCAACGACGTCCTGTGGGCGCTGGCTCGCACCGACGTGACGCCCGGCCCGAACGGCGAGACGGACACGATCGCCGACGCGCTCGACGGCGGCCCCGGCAACGACCGCTTCCGCACCCGCGACGGCGAGGCCGACCGCATCACCTGCGGCGAGGGCAACGACGTCGCCATCCTCGACACCGTCGACGTCATCACCGACGCGACCGACGGCGAACCCGAACGGCTCGTGCGAGAAGGTCGAGCGCAAGGACCTCAGCCAGGGCAACGGGCGCCGCGGCGCCCGGGTGCAAGGACGACAGCCAGGGCGAGGACAACGGCCAGCGCGAGCAGCAGGGCGGCGAGGTCGAGAAGCCGCGCGGCCTCTGACACCACCTCAGCACCATGCGCCGCCTCCACGGCGCAGCTGAAGCCAGCGAGGCCCCGCACCGCGGGGCCTCGCGTCGTTCCGGGACGCCGTCCAGACGCGAACCTGACGCCCGCGTCACGCTCGGTATTCTCGCCCGGTGCTCCAGCGCCCGGCCCAGCGACCGTCGCCGAACCCCGCTGGTCGTCATGTGGCGCGACCTCGCCGCCGAGCGCGCCGCGACCGTCCCCTACCCGCCGGGGGAGCACCGGTTCAGCATGCGGCGCACGAACCGGATCATGGACGACCCGCTGCGGACGCTCGTCGACGCCTACGAGCGCTACGGGCCGATCTTCACCCTGCGGATCTTCCATCACAACGTCGTCTTCATGCTCGGGCCTGCGGCCAACCACCACGTGCTGGTCTCCGGCGCGGCGAACATGTCCTGGCGGGAGGGCGAACTGCGCAGCCTCGTCCCGTTCCTCGGCGACGGGCTGCTGACGACCGACGGCGCCTACCACCGCACGCACCGCCGGATGATGCTCCCGGCGTTCCATCGCGAGCGCATCGCCGCCGCGACCGCGGTGATCGAGGACGAGGTGGAGCGCGCCGTCGCGACGCTCGTCCCCGGCGCGGTCGTCGACATGTACGACTGGGTGCGGCACCTCGCGCTGCGGGTTGCGATGCGCGCGCTCTTCGGGCTGGACCCCGACCGCGCGCGCGCCGGCGGAGTTCGACGCCGTCGACGAGTTCGAGGCGGCGCTCTCGTTCCACGCGCGCAGCGTCGCCGGACAGGTGGCGCGCGGCCCGGGCTCCCCGTACGAGCGGGTGCGGCTCGCGCGCCGGCGCCTCGACGAGCTGCTCACGCGCGAGATCGACGCGCGGCGGGCCGGAACCGGCCTCGGCGAGGACCTGCTGTCGCTGCTGGTCCAGGCGCGCGACGAGGACGGCGACCCGCTGCCGCCGGGCCAGGTGCGCGACGAGGTCATGACGCTCCTCTTCGCCGGGCACGACACGACGAGCTCGACGATGGCGTTCCTGTTCTACGAGCTGGCACGCAACCCCGAGCTGACCGCTGACCCCGGCATCACGACGCGGATGCTGATCGACGAGACGCTGCGCAAGTACCCGCCGGCGTACATCGGCCCGCGCCGGTCGATCGAGCCGTTCGCGTTCCAGGGCGTTCCCGTCCCCGGCGGCGCGCACATCCACTACTGCTCGTGGGCGAGCCACCACCTCCCGGACGTCTGGCCGGATCCGGACCGGTTCGACCCCCACCGCTTCACGCCCGAGCGCCGCGCGCAGCTCGAGAAGGGCGCCTACGTCCCGTTCGGGGGCGGATCGCGCACGTGCATCGGCATGCGCTTCGGCGAGGCGGAGATCGCGATCATCACCCGCGCGGTGCTGAGCCGGTTCCGGCTGGAGCTCGTCCCGGGATACCGGCTGAAGATCCGCCAGGCGCCGACGATCTCGCCGACGCACGGCCTGCCGATGACCGTGCGCGCCGCCGGCCCGGCGGCGTTCCTCGGCGCGGCGGCGGAGCCGTCGCTCCCCGCCGCCGCGTGAGGCACCGCCGGTCGCTAGGACCCGACCTTGACCGTCAGCGGGGTCGTGCCCCGCCCGGCGTTCTTGAAGTTGCCGGCCCACTGGGCGACGAACGTGTTCGTGCCCTTCGCCAGCTTCCAGCTCGTCGTGTAGGCCCCGTTGCCGGCGGCCTTCACCGTCTGGGAGGTCCAGGTCGTCTTGCCCGGCTTGAGGTAGCTGACCGTCACCTGGTCGGCTCCCTGGGTCGGGGTGAGCTTGCCGGTGACGGTGATGCTCGTCTTCGGCGGCTTCTTGAACTTCCTGGTCTTCGTCGTGATGGTCAGCGTGGACGCGGCGCCGGTGAGCCCGCCGGACTTCGTGAACAGCAGGCTGGACGCGCCGCCGAGGAGATAGTCCGTGCCGCCCGCGACAGCCGCGACGCCGCGCGGGTTGATCCGCGAGGAGACGACGTACTCGGGCGTCCAGGTCTTCCCGGAATCGGTGGTCCGCAGCAGGAATCCGGCCGTCGTGGACCCGAAGCGGTCGACGATCAGGTAGCCCTTGCCCGCCGAGCTGAAGCCCATGCCGTAGCCGGTGCTGTTGCCCGTCGCCGGGAGCGCCGTCCACGACTTCCCGCCGTTGCTCGTGCGGTAGAGCTGCCCGGCGGTGTCGAGGACGTAGCCGGAGTTCGCGCTGAGGAAGTCGACCGTGCGCAGGCTCTTGGAGTTCACCCGCTTGCCGTTCCTGTTCTTCTTGTACGTGCCCGGCTTGCGGACGGTCGTCCACGTCTTGCCCTGGTCGGTCGAGCGCCAGACGTCCTGCGGCCCGTACGCCACGAGCGTCGTGCCCGCGCCGTCGATGTCGGAGAGGACGGACCTGCTCACCGAGCCGGTGACGGTGGCGAAGGTGTCGCCGGAGTCCGTGGAGCGGCGCAGGCCCTTCGGGCCGGCGATGATGGCGATCGTCGGGCTCGGCGCCTCGACGGCCGACGGCCGCGCGGTCGTCCCGATGTCGAGCGCGCGCCAGGTGGCGCCGCCGTCGCCGGTGCGGAACAGCCCGCCGCCGTCATCCAGCGCGTAGCCGTTGCCCGCCGTGGGGAACGAGACGTCGATGACGTCGTTGGGCGTCGACACGTTGCCGCGCGTCCAGGATGCGCCGCCGTCGAGCGTCTTGGCGAGCGCGCCCTTGTCGCCCGGCGCGAAGGCGCTGCCCGAGGGGCCCGCGATCATCGCGCCGTAGGTGCCGGGCAGGCTGCCGCCGACCGGTGCGAAGGTCTTCGCGCCCGCATCGTCGGAGATGGCCGTCGCACCCGCGACGCCGAGCGCCGTCACGCGCGTCGGCGAGGCGAACGCCGCGGCGTTGATCGGCGTCTGGGCCGGCGTCACGAGCGTGCCGGTGACGCCGCCGTCGGCGGTGCGGACGAGCTGGGTCGTGGCGGTCGCCATGACGCAGGTCGACGCGTCGGCGCAGGAGACGTCGGTGAGGTTCTGCGGAGCCGGGAGCGCCAGGCCCTTCGGCGCTCCACGTGAGGCCGCCGGTGGTCGTCGCGGCGAACAGCGACTGATCACCGACGGCGACCCCGTTGTTCGCGTCGAGGAAGAGGAACTTGCGGACGGGGCGGGTGTACGACTCGACCTCGACCCAGGAGTTGGCGCCGTCGGTGGTGCGGTAGACCTTGCCGTTGTTGGTCGCCGCGACGCCCGTGTTCGCGTCGGTGAAGCGGATGTCGTTGACCGCCGCGCCGCCGCCGGCGGCCCGTGTGCCGGGCACCGCGACCTTCTGCGCGAACGTGTCGCCGTTGTTGTCGGTGCGCAGCGTGGTCCCGTCGGCGAGCACGAGGTACCCCGTGGTCTTCGTGACCCACCACGCGGCCACGAGCGGCTCGCTGCAGGTCGACTCGACGGGCGTGAAGGCGACGCGCACGCCCGTGACGCCGCCGTCGTCCGAGCGCCGGCCGACGCAGCCGCCGCCGGCGAACACCGACGTCGCGTCGATCGCCTGGACCTCGGTCAGGTTCGTGAAGGTGCCCGAACTCACGCCCGCCCAGCTCGAACCGCCGTCGACGGTCCGCAGGATCGTGCCGAACTCACCGACCGCGTACCCGGAGAGCCCCGCGAAGGACAGCGCCTTCACGGTGTTCCCCTGCGGCAGGGGGTTCCCCCACTGCCAGCCGGACGATCCGACCTGCACGGCGGCACCCGCCGGGGCGACTCCCGCGACCGCGATGACGGCCGCCGCAGCGACCCCGACGACGAACGCACGTCTCATTGCCGATCCTCCCGATTGGCGCCGCCGCACGCGCCGGACACGCGACGACGGACCTCTGAGCATTCCGGGCCTTCGGCGGCAAGCCCGCCGAACGACCCTCGCAGACCGGGAACGCCGGGGCGAGCGAAAGGTTCCGCAGATGTGTTCGGGTTCCTACGAGGCGGGCGGGGCGCCCGGAGGCGGCGGGGGCGAGACGGGGTTCCCGAAGGCGTCGGTCCCGCCTGCCGGCGGCGCGGGCGCCTGCGCGGCCGGCGCGGGTGCCTGCGCGGGCGCCTGCGCGGCGGGTGCCTGCGGCGGCGCGAACCCGCCGGTCGCCGGGTCGATCCCGACCGGCTGCCCGTGGGCGCTGCGCAGCGCGAAGTAGAGCACCGCCGCGGCGAGCGCGTAGATCGGCGCGAGCGCGACGTTCAGCAGCAGCTGGACGAGGAAGAAGAGGAGGAACGAGTCGCCGATGGCCCCGATCGACCCGATCACGATGCTGACCACGAGGATGATCGCGAAGATCGCCACGATCACGCCGAAGACCTGCCAGCCGTTCCCCTTCACGAGCGCCCGGCTGCGGCCCAGCGCGGCGAACACCCCGGGGTTCTCGACGACGACGACCGGCGAGGCGACGGACCAGATCGTGAGGATGATGAGGCCCGGGACGATGAACAGCAGCAGGCCGACGACGACCGAGATCCCGACCACGAAGCCGACGAGGATGAGCGGGAGGATCACCCCGGTCACCGAGCGGAACAGCTCGCCGATCCCGGCGTCGACCTGCCCGTCCTGCACGTCCTGCACGGTGCGCACGACCATCCCGGCGTACCACGCGGAGGCGACGAGCCCCAGGAGGCTCGCGACGAGCCCGCCGGCGGCGCTGTCGTTGAGGATCGCCGCGATCAGCGCGACGGGGGCGTAGACGATCAGCGCGGCGGGGATGAGGACGCCGAAGGTCTTCCCGTAGGTGTCGAAGACCGTCGTGAGGATCGCGCCGATGTCGATCCTGCCGGGCGTTGCGGGGGCGGTGGTCATCGGCGGATGGTGGCGCGCGGACCGGTCAGATCGCCGGGACGCCCTCGGGCAGGTTCGCGATCGCGTTGTCCATGTCGTCCTGCGAGAACTCGGGATCCTCGAGGGTGCCCGCGAGGTAGGCGTCGTAGGCCGACAGGTCGAAGTGGCCGTGACCGCAGAGCCCGAAGAGGATCACGCGCTCCTCGCCGGCCTCCTTCGCGGCCTGCGCCTCCTCGATCACCGCGCGGATCGCGTGCGTCGGCTCGGGGGCGGGGATGATGCCCTCGGTGCGGGCGAACTGCACGCCGGCCGCGAACGTCTCCGACTGGCGGTAGGCGCGCGCCTCGACGAGACCCTCGTGCACGAGCGCCGAGACGAGCGGCGAGTCGCCGTGGTAGCGCAGGCCGCCGGCGTGCACCGGCGGCGGGACGAAGTCGTGGCCCAGCGTGTACATCGGCATCAGCGGCGTGAAGCCCGCGGTGTCGCCGAAGTCGTAGGCGTAGACGCCCTTCGTGAGGGTCGGGCAGGCCGCCGGCTCGGCGCCGATGAAGCGCGTCGTCGCGCCCTCGCGCAGGTTGCGGCGCAGCCAGGGGAACGACGAGCCCGCCGAAGTTCGAGCCGCCGCCGACGCAGGCGATGACGACGTCCGGCTCCTCGCCGGCCATCTCCATCTGGGCGATCGTCTCCTGGCCGATCACGGTCTGATGCAGCAGCACGTGGTTGAGGACCGACCCGAGCGCGTAGTTGATGTCCTCGTTCTGGGCGGCGATCTCGACGGCCTCGGAGATCGCGATGCCGAGCGACCCGGTGTCGTGCTGGGCGTTCGCCCGACCGGAGTCGGTGAGCTGGGACGGTGAGCGGTGGACCGTCGCGCCCCAGGTCTCCATCATCGACCGGCGGTAGGGCTTCTGGTCGTAGGACGAGCCGACCATGAAGACCTCGCACTCCAGGCCGAACATCCCGCAGGCGAAGGCCAGCGACGAGCCCCACTGGCCGGCGCCCGTCTCGGTGGTGATCTTCCGGATGCCCGCCCGGGCGTTCTCGTAGGCCTGCGGGATCGCGGTGTTGGGCTTGTGCGAGCCGGACGGCGAGACGCCCTCGTACTTGTAGTAGATGTGCGCCGGCGTGCCGAGCGCCCGCTCCAGGCGGCGCGCGCGGTAGAGCGGCGTCGGGCGCCACAGCTTGTAGGCCTCGCGCACCTCCTCCGGGATCTCGACCTCGGGCTCGACCGAGACCTCCTGGAGCACGAGCGACTCCGGGAAGATCGCCAGCAGGTCGGGCGGACCGGCCGGCTCCTTGGTCTGCGGGTTGAGCGGGGGCAGCGGCTCGCCCGGGAGGTCCGCCATGAGGTTGACCCAGTGGGTCGGGATCCGGTCCTCGGTCAGGAGGTACTTCGTCTCGTCGGCCATGGCGCGATCCTACCCCCGGGCGGGCGGCGAGCGACCTCGCGGGTACGCTGCGGTCGATGCGGATCGCGGTCATCGGAGCGGGCGTCGCGGGGCTTGCGTGCGCGAGCGAGCTCGCCACCGCCGGCCACGCCGTGACGGTCTTCGAGAAGGCGCGCGGACCCGGGGGGCGCACGTCCAGCCGCCGGACCGACCGCGGTGCATTCGACCACGGCTGCCCGGTGCTCGCGCGCGGCGCCTGGCTGCTGGAGTTGGCGCCGCTCGGGCTCGAGCTCGCCGACTTCGCCTACGGCGAGGTGCCCGTCCCGCGGATGAGCGCCCTCGCACGCGCCCTCGCACAGGACCTCGACGTGCGCGCCGGGATCCGGGTGTCGCCGGTCGCGCGGGCGGACGACGGCTTCCGGCTGACCGGCGACGACGGGGCCGACCTCGGGACCTTCGACCGCGTCGCGGTCACGGCCCCGGCGCCGCAGGCCGCCGAGCTGCTCGCCGCCGCCTCACCCCCGCTGTCCGAGCGGGCCGCCGCCGTCACGTACGACCCGTGCTGGGCGGTGCTCGCCGCGTGGGACGCGCCGCTGCCGATCACGTCGTCCTGGCGGCGCGCGGGCGCACCGGACGCGCCGGTCCTGTGGGCGGCGCGCGAGAGCGCCAAGCGGGGCCGCGATCCGGGCGAGCGCTGGACGATCCAGGGCGGGCCGGACTGGAGCCGCGCCCACCTGGAGGACGACCCGGACCGCGTCGCGGCGGCGCTCCTGACGGCCTTCGCGGCGGAGGACCCGGGGGGCGATCCGCTGCCGGCCCCGGCCTTCGTCACCGCGCACCGCTGGCGGTACGCGCGCGTGAGGCGCGCCCTGCCGGAACCGTGCCTGGCCGCCGGCGGCATCGGCGCCGCGGGCGACTGGTGCGTCCCGCCGCCCGAGCCGCTCGACCCCGGCGCGCTGCAGACGGGGTCCGGGGTGCCGGACGCGCTGCACGCGGGACGTGCGCTCGCCCGCGCCCTGGCGGCATGAAACGCGCAGCCGGGCCGGAGGTCGCCTGGCCCTTCGATACGGTCAGCCGATGCCCCAGCGGACCGTCCTCGCCGCCCTCGTCCTCGCCCTCGCCGCGACCCTCGCCCCGGCGGGGGCCGGCGCCGCCACCGGGGACCTGAAGGTCACGATCGCGGCGCGCACCTGCGACGCGTACACGGACATCTTCGCCAACCGCGCGCGAAACAACATCATGGAGAGCCTGCGCGACCTGGGGCCCGACACGCCCTACAGCGACAACCAGGCCGCCGACCCCGTCCGCCCCGAGAAGGAGGACCTGTCGCCGCAGTCCCGCTGCAAGCCGCTCCCGAACTGGACGTTCACCCTCGGCAAGGGGTACAAGTCGCGCGCAGTCAGCGGGCCGTGGGGCTCGCTCTCGATCGTGACGAACCCGTTCACCACCGCCGTCACCACGAAGACCTCGACGCCGCTGCTGAACAACGCCGGGCAGAACACCGGCGACACCATCGCCGGGGCGACGACGATCACGCTCACCCAGGAGCAGGCGAACCTCGCGGCCCGGCCCAACGGCCTGTGGATCCAGGGCGGCACGACGACCGACCCCATCCTCAACGTCCCATACCCAAGCGAGTACGGCTTCGGCGCGCTGCGCTGCGCGATCGACGACCTCAACGGCGACAACGTCGAGTGGATCGGCTTCCCGCAGGGCTCCAAGCACGTCTTCTGCTTCGCCTACTACGTCAAGCCCCCGCCGACGAGCGGCACGATCGTCGTCCGCAAGGAGTTGACCTCGGACACGCCCGCCGACACGGCGAGCACGACGTTCCCGTTCAAGGGGAACATCTCCTTCAACGGTGACGAGTCGTTCGCCCTCACCGCGAAGCCCGGTGGCCCGGGGTCGGTGACCTTCTACCGCGCCGCAGGCCAGCCGCCGTGGAGCTTCCGCGAGATCGTGCCCGCCGGCTGGACGCTCGCATCGATCACGTGCACGTCCGCGAGCGACGCCAGCCGGACCGTCACCGACCTCGCCACGGCGGCGACCTCGGTGACGCTGGCCGCCGGGGACACGGTCACGTGCACGTACGCCAACCGGCTCACGCCGCCGAAGGCCGGGCTGAGTCTCAACAAGATCACGCTCGGCGCGGTCGGGACGTTCACCTGGGACGTGACGAACGCCGCCGGCGGCCGGGTGGGAAGCGTCACCGCGCAGACGAAGGAGGAGGACGTCGCGACCGCCGGCACGCCGGACCTGGCGCTCGACGCCGGCTCGTACGCGATCCGCGAGGACCTGCCCGAGGCCACCGGCGGCGCGTGGTCGCTGGACCGCGTCACGTGCAACGGGAAGCTCGTCACCGACGTGCAGCCCGTGACCGTCGCGCTGACCGCCGGCGTCGGCGCCTTCTGCACCTTCACCAACCGCTTCACGCCGGACGGCACGATCCGGATCCGCAAGAAGACCGTCGGGGCGGTCGGGACGACCGGGTTCGTCCTCACCCCGCTGTTCGGGGAGGCGCGCAGCTACGAGCAGAGCGCGACGACGAAGAGCGAGAACACGGCCGTCCTGGCGACCGGCGACGACACGTCGAGGATCGCCCTCGGCACCTACGCGATCCAGGAGACGACGCCGTCGGAGTCCACGAAGGGCTACTGGACGCTCGACTCCGTCGTCTGCAACGGCGAGCCCGTCGGCAGCGCGCAGGGACAGGTGGAGATCACGCTGACCGCGGCCGAGCCGGACGCCGACTGCACGTTCACCGACCGCTTCACGAAGGGGACCGAGCCGCCCACGCCGCCGACCCCGAACCCGGACGACTCGGGCGGCGGCGTCTCCCCGTCCGCGCGGCCCGCGGCGAACCTCGTCATCGCCAAGCGCGTGTCGCCGACGCGCATCACGTTCGGCGAGACCGCGCGCTACACGGTGACGATCACCAACCGCGGACCGGACACCGCGGAGGACGTCACCGTGGTGGAGGTGAACGAGACCGGCAGCGAACCGCTCGACGTCGACGCGAGTCAGGGCTCGTGCCGGCGAGCGCGCCCGATCGTCTGCCGTGTCGGGTCCATCCCGAAGGGACGCGTGGTGACCCTGGGCGTGACCGCGCGGCCGCGCACCGTGGGCCTGATCGACAACATCGTCGCCACCAACACCTCGACGAACGAGCTGAACACCGCCGACAACCGCGCCGAGGCCAAGCTCCGGGTCCGCCGCAACACGCGGCCGCGGTTCACCGGCTGAGCCGGTCCGCGACCGCCGCGCCGATGTCCGGCGGCACGACGCTGTCCGGGTCGCGCAGGCCCCCGAGCGACGCGCGCACCCCGACGAGCGACGCGTACAGCGGCGGGCACGTGGGGCAGGCGGCGAGGTGGCGCTCCAGCTCGCTGCGCTGCGCCGCATCGAGCTCGCCGTTCATGTAGTCGGAGACCTCCCTGCGGGCATCCCAGCACCGCAGCGGCACTCCCTGCAGCGCCTCGCGCCGCTCATGCCCGTCCGCGAGCGCGCTCACGAGCATCATGCGGCCGCGCCGCAGGCGCTGCTTGGCCGCCGGGAGCCCGAGCTCGAGCGCGTCGGCGATCTGCTGCACCGTCCAGCCCTCGACGTCGTGCAGGACGACGGCCGAGCGCAGGGCGTACGGCAGCCGGATGAGCGCGTCCTCCAGCTCCTGCCGCGTCTCCGACCGCTCGACGACCATCGCGGCGTCCACGGTGTACGCGTCGTCGGCCCAGCGCTCCTCGACCGACTCCACGGGCAGCTCGCGGCCGCCGCGCCGGACCTGGTCGAGCGACAGCCGCCAGAGGATCCGCCGCAGCCACGCGGCCGGGTCGCCCTCCCCGCGGTACTGGTCGCCGCGTTCCAGCGCACGCAGGAAGGTCTGCTGGACGAGATCGTGTGCCCGGTCGTCGTCGCGCACGAGCGAGCGCGCCATGCGGTAGAGCGACGGCCCTTCGGAGACGGCGAGGGCCCCGAGCCCTGCGGCGTCAAGGCCCTGCTGCACATGGTCTTCCCGCTCCCCGGCCGTCACGACCCGCGGAGCCTACGGCTCACGCGGCCCCGGCGCCCGGCACCTTGCACGTGTTGACGCCCACCAGGCGGTAGAGCGGGCAGAAGCCCACGGCGGCGGTCACGAGCATCACGGCCGCGAGGACGAAGAAGACGATCCCGAGCGTCCCGCCCACGGCGACGCCGAGGACGGCGAAGACGATGGCGAGGACGACGCGGGCGATGCGGTCGGCGTTTCCGGTGTTGTGCGTCATGACGTGGCTCCTGAGCGTGGTGGGGATCGGGTCTGCACAGGACAGACGCCGAACCCGCGCTCAGGGATACATCCGACGCGACGCGGTCAGACCGCGCACTCACCCTCGCCGCGGATGACCTCGAACGGGCCGGAGCGGTTCCAGTCGATGAACATGTTCATCGTCTCGATCCCGAACTCCACCGGCAGCGCGAGGTCGCGCACCTGATCCTCGAAGGCCGTGGAGCCGATGCGGTCGGCCCAGCTGTTGAAGGGCTCCTCGCCTTCGCGGGTCTCCAGGTAGGAGGTGATCCAGCGCTCGACGGCCTCGGGCACGCGCTTGGCGGGCAGGCGCACCTTGAGCCGGGTGCCCATGGCGATCTCGCCGCCCTCGTAGCGGCCGCCGATGTGGGCGACGTACGCGGGAATCGTGTTGTCGCCGACCTTGATCGAGGCGCCGTAGAACCCGATGTTCGCGATGTGGTGCTGGCTGCAGCCGTTCGGGCAGCCGCTCATCTTGATGTGGATGCGGCGCGCGACGGGGTCGTCGATCGCCAAGCGCCTCCACGCGCTCCTGGATCGCCTTGTTGAGCCCCATCGACGCGGTGATCCCGAGCTTGCAGCTGTCGGTGCCGGGACAGCTGACGACGTCGGTGATCTCGTCGGCGCCGGCGTCGCCCAGGCCGAGTGCCGTGAGCCGCTGCCACAGCGTCGTAGAGCGCCTCGTCGCGCACCCAGCGCAGGACGAGGTTCTGCTGCACGGTCGTGCGGGCATGCCCGCCGGTGAAGTCGCGCATGATCTGCGCGAGCCCGCGGAACTGCTCGGGATCCAGGTCCCCGCGCGTGATCTTGACGGTGACGGCGGAGAACCCGGCCTGCTTCTGGGGCGCGACGTTCGCCTCGACGAAGCGATCGAAGTCGCTGCGGTCGCCGTTGGGGCTCCCGCCGCCGGTGTAGGGGCCGGGCGCCAGCGGCGCCTCGTCGTATTCGAACAGGTCGGGCGTGAAGTCGCGCTCGGCGACCCAGTCGCCCTGCAGCTCCTCCTCGACCATCGCGCGGACGGCGTCGATGCCGTCGCGGTCGACGAGGACCTTGATGCGGGCGCGGGCGCGGTTGACGCGCAGCCAGTCCTGGCGATCGAAGATCCGGAAGCAGGCCTCCGCGATCTTCAGGTACTCGCCGTCGTCGGCGCGCGCGAACTCGACGAGCGTCGGTGCGACCCGCGGCATGATCGACGTGCCGCCCCCGAGGCGCACCTCGAAGCCGCGGACGCCGTCGCGCTCACGGGCCAGGAAGGCGATGTCGTGGATGCCGGAGATCGCGCGCTCGTGCGCGGTCCCGTCGAACGCGGTCTTGACCTTGCGCGGCATGAGCTGCGTCGTGGGGTGACGCACGAAGTAGCGCACGTACGCGCCGACGTAGGGGGTCGGATCGAAGACCTCGTCCTCGCAGATGCCGGCCAGCGGGTCGGCGGTGACGTTGCGCACCGTGTTGCCGCAGCCCTCGCGGGACGACAGCCCGACCGCGGAGATCTCGCGGATGAGCTTCGCCATCTGGTCGAGCGGCACGTGATGGATCTGGATGTTCTGCCGCGTCGTGATGTGCGACTTGTTGAGCGGGGCGTAGCGCTCGGTGACGTCGGCGAACGTGTCCATCTGCTCCGGCGTGATGCCGCCGAAGGGCAGCTTGACGCGGACCATCTGGACGTTCGCCTGACGCTGGCCGTAGACGCCCTGCTTGAGGCGAAAGCCGATGAACTCGGTCTCCGGGGTCTGCCCGTCGAGGAACTTCGCGGCCTCGCTGTCGAAGTCGTCGAACTCGCGCTCGAGGATCGGGATGATGTGGCCCGGGACGTCTTCCACGACCTCGGGGTTCGAGAGCGATCCGGCGCGGGAGGCGGGTTCCATACCGCGAAATATACAAATCCCGGTCAGGATTCGTGGCTTACGTCCGGGCCGTGCACTCCGAAGCGACGCGGGGCCCCCGGTCGGGGGCCCCGCACCACACTGCTCTGCGTCTGTGCCTAGCCGATGCCGACGATCAGCCCGGCGTGATCCGACGGCCACAGGCCGCCGGGGGTCCGGTTCGCCGGATCGGTGCCGACGACCTTGTTCGTCAGGTGGCCGAAGCCGGGACGCGTGAGGACGTGGTCGATCCGCTCGTCGAACACGTTCGACGGGAACTCGTTGACGTTCGAGTTGTGCCCGAACGTGTTGGTCGTGTTGCCCGAGCCGACGAAGCCCGCGCTCTCGATGATGTTGTACGCCGCCGCGTCGGAGACGGGTGACGCCGGGTTGCCTCCGAACGGGATGCTCGGGTCCGAGTTCAGGTCGCCGACGAGAATCGCGGCGAGGTTCGGATTCGTGAGCGGGCCGGTCGGGCCGACGAGCTCGCCCGCCTGCAGCTGGCGGAAGCCGCTCGCGGCCGACTCCAGGTGCGTGTTGACGAAGCGCGCCACCGGGTGGCCGAGGAGCTTCACGTCCACGGACGTCCAGCCGCGCTTGAAGTCGATCGCGCCGTACGACGAGCCGGTCGGGACCGAGATGTAGCTCGCGTAGTTCGCACTCTGCGGGTTGGAGAACGACACCAGGAACTTCGGCAGGTCGGTGCGGACGAGGATGACGTCGCGCATCGTCAGCCGGCGGTCACGCTGGTCGGCGAACATCGGAGGGCTCGCGGCCGGGCTCTCGATGTCGGCCTCCTGCTGCGTGACGATCGCCTTGTACTTCGTGCCGCGCGCGGCGAGTTCGCTCAGCAGGATCGCGAGGAAGTCGTACTCGACGTCGGTCGCGTCCTTGACGCCGTTGAGCGGGCCGCTGCGCCAGAGCGCGACCTCCTGCAGGCCGACGACGTACGGATCGTCGGTGTCGATCTCCTTCGCCAGGCGCTTGGCGCGCTCCGGGAAGTTCGTCGCGACGACCTGGTTCCAGATCCCCTGGTTCGTGGCGAGCGTGCAGACCGGCGCAGGGGTGCAGCCGAGCGCCGCGAGCGCCGGATTGAGATCCGCGCCCAGGTACAGGTTGCGGGTCATGACCTTCGGCAGCGCGAGATTGCTCCCGCTCGCCTGCGCGGCGGCCGGGACGACGCCGACGGCGCCGGCGCACAGCGCCACCGCCAGCAGCGCGCGTCGTTGCGCGCGCCGAGACTTGAACAGCATTGGGACTCCTCCTCCGTGATGCGGACCGATTTGACCGTTGTGCACCCGCGACCCTCTCAGCGATCGCATGCCACGGTCAACCCGGGCTAGGCTCGGACGCCCGTGGCCGCCATCGCCGTCAGCGACCTCTCCTACGCTCATCCGGGCGGCGATCTGCTCTTCTCGGGCGTCTCCTTCCGGGTCACCGACGGGCGTCACGCGGGGCTGGTCGGCGCCAACGGCGCGGGCAAGACGACCCTGATGCGGATCGCCGCCGGCCTCCTGGATCCGCTCGACGGCGCGGTCACGCTCGACGGCCGCGCGCTGTACATGGCGCAGGACATCGGGACCGGCGGCGGCAGCGTGCGCGAGCTGCTGCTGACCTCCGCCCCGGCGCGCGTCGCGCAGGCCGGTCGGGCGATGCTCGCGGCCGAGCGTGACCTGGCGGCCGGCGACGAGGACGCCGGCGTGCGGCTCGGCGAGGCGATCGGCGACTGGTCGGAGCTCGGCGGCTACACGCTCGAGGGCGTCTGGGACGCCGCATGCCGGAGGATCATCGGGGCGGGCCTGGCCGACGTCGGCGACCGCGACGCGGTGACGCTGTCCGGCGGCGAGCGCAAGCAGCTCGTGCTCGAGGCGCTCTTCCGCTCCGACGCGGAGATCCTGCTGCTCGACGAGCCCGACAACTTCCTCGACGTGCCCGCCAAGCACGCGCTGGAGGAGCGGATCGCCGCGTCGAAGAAGACGATCCTGCTGATCAGCCACGACCGGGTGCTCCTCGGCGCCGCCTGTGACGCGATCGTCACGCTCGAGGGCGACGGCGCCTGGGTGCACGGCGGCTCGTACGCCACCTATCCCGAGGCGCGGGAGCATCGCCGGCAGCTCATGGGCGACCGGCTCCAGCGCTGGAACGACGAGGAACGCCGGCTGCGCGAGCTCGTCCGCATCTTCAAGGAGCGCGCGAAGTACTCGACCGACTGGGCCAAGCGCGCCGACGCGATGGAGACCCGCTGGAAGCGCCACGTCGACGAGGGCCCACCGCCCGCGCCGGTCGTCGACCAGGCGATCCGCGTGCGCCTGCGCGGCGGCGACTCGGCGCGGCGCGTCGTCGCGCTCCACGACGTCGCGATCGACGGGCTCGTCGAGCCGTTCGAGGACGAGATCCACTTCGGCGAGCGCGTCGGCCTGATCGGCCCCAACGGGACCGGCAAGACCCACCTCATGCGCCTCCTCGCCGGCGAGGACGTCCCCCACGACGGGCGGATGGTGCTGGGACCGCGCGTCTCACCGGGACTGTTCACGCAGCTCGGCTCGCGGGCCGACCTCGCGGGCGCGCCGCTCCTGGACCTCGTCGTCGCACGCGTCGGGACGGTGGAGCGGGCGATGGGCGCGCTCGCCCGCTACGGCCTCCAGGACGCCGCGCGGCGCATGCCTGAGACCCTGTCCGGCGGGCAGCGCGCCCGCCTGGAGATCCTCTGCCTCGAGGTGGAGGGCCACAACCTGCTGTTGCTCGACGAGCCGACCGACAACCTCGACATCGACTCCTCGGAGGCGCTGGAGCGGGCGATGGACGGTTTCGAGGGCACGATCGTGGCCGTGTCGCACGATCGCGCGTTCCTGCGCTGCCTGGACCGGTTCCTGCTGCTGGACGCCGGCGGCGTCGTGACGGCGATCCCCGATCCGGGGCGGGCGCTCGACGCGCTGGCCTGAGGCGCCGACGTCGGCGCCTCGCGTCTTGGACGCGCTGAGCGACCCCGGCCCTCAGCGCCAGACGCTGACGCCGTCGACGGTCATCCGCGCGGGCAGCGGGGTGGTGCTGTCCGGCTGCCCGGCCCAGCTGCCGAGCGCCATGTTCAGGATCAGCCGGAAGGGCAGGTCCGGGCGGACGACCCACGGGCCGTCGGGCGGCAGGTCCGCGCGGGCGACGGAGCCGTACTGGCGGCCGTCGAAGTAGAACTCGACGAGTCCCGGCTCGGTCCGGACCTCGTACGTGTGCGCGGGACCGCTCAGGGGCTCGGAGTGCTCCAGCTTGGCGCCGTTCTGGTAGATCCACGGCGGCGACCCGGGCACGACGCCGTGGACGAACCCGTACAGCGCCTTCGGCTCACGGCCGACGAGCTCCGCGATGTCCACCTCGCCCGTCTGCGGCATCTCGGCGCGGTTGAACCAGGCCCAGAAGGCAGGCCACAGGCCGCGACCGGGCGGCGTGGCCATCCGGACCGACACGCGCGCGCGGGTGAGGTCGAAGGTGTCGTACGTGTCGATCCGTCCCGAGGTGTAGCCGAGCGTGCCGTCGGCGCTCGGCCGGTCGCGACGGGCGGTGATGACGAGCTGGCCGTTGCCGTTGAGCGCGATGTTGTCCGGACTGTTCGTGTACGTCTGCAGCTCGGCGTGCTGTCCGCCCCAGCCGCTGCCCGTCTGCACCTGCCAGAGCCTGGGGTCCGGCGGCGCTCCGGCGGGACCGTCGAACTCGTCGGTCCATGCGGGCTTGACGGGGGGCATGCTGAGCGGCCCGAGCCACTGCACCTCGATCGCGCTCACGACGGTCGCGTGCTTCACGGAGCGGAAGGCGAGCTCGAGGGTCCGGCCGCGGACGAGGACCTCCGTGCCGGCCTGGATCGGCTGCGTCTCCTTTGCGCCCGCGGGAACCGTGGCCCGCCGGCGCTTGACGGCGACCTGGCGGCCACCACGGGTGGTCTGCAGGGTCGAGACGTCGAAGACGTGCTCGGTCCGCGAGACGTTGGGGTTCACGAGGTAGAGCGTCACGGCGTAGCGGCCCGGGGCCGGAACCCGGATGGTGGCCCGGCGTGCGCCGACGGCCGCCGTCTCGTAGAGCTTCGGGGTGCCGTAGGTCGACGGGATCGGCCGCGCGGTCGCGCGCCGCGTCCCGTCCAGCCGCGACCCGGCGGGGGTCCACCGCTGGCCCTGCGTGTCCGTGAAGGCGCGCGTGGCCGCGGTGATCCGGACCGGGGAGAGCGACGCCGGGGCCGCGGATGCGGCGAGCGCGGCGGCCGGCGGCGCGAGCAGCGCCCCAACCACCCCCGCCGCGCACCACAGCGCGCGGGATCTCATGAACGTCGGTGTCCGCATGCGTGTCCCACGATACGCGGGGAACGGCCGGATTTCGCCGGTAAACGGACGGATTGCCCTCACCGGGCGCCGCGCCGCTGGACGTTCATCGGTAGCGCTTGGTCACGCGCTCGCAGCCGCTCATCCGCACGGCGCGGTTGAAGCCGATGCGCACGAGGTCCCGCCCCGGCCCGCAGTCCACCGACGCCGGGCCGGAGGCGTAGGCGCGGATCTCGTCGTTCCCGCGGCCCGCGACCACGACGTTGGGGCCGCGCCCCGTGAGCCGGACCCGGTCATCGCCATCGCCGGCGTCGATCCGGTTGGATCGCGTGCCGCCCTGGAGCCGGTCGGCGCCCGGGCCGCCGTCGATCGTGTTGGACGGGCCGCGGCCGCCGAAGATCGTGTCCGCGCCCTCACCGCCGAAGAGTGCGTCGGAGCCGGTGCTCGAGCCGTACGGGAGGCGGTTGCCCCAGATGACGTCGTCGCCCCCGCGTCCCCAGATCGTGTCGGGCCCACCGGCGCCGAGCAGGTTGTCGTCGCGCTCGGTGCCCTCGATCACGGCGCCGCCCGCACCGGCGAAGCGCTTGATCCCGTGGGTGGGCGCCGGCGCCGCAGCCCGCTCGGCGATGACGGTCTCGCAGTTGCGGATACGGCCCTCGCGGAGCGCCTGGCTGTTCGAGATCCCGCCACGGCTCGAGCGCGGGTTGATGAAGATGGTGTCGTCGCCGGGCCCGCAGTCCACGCGCCGAACGGCGGTCCCGTTGTTCACGCGCACGACGTCGTCGCCGGGGCCGGCACTGATCGTGTCCCCGCCGCTGTCGCTGAAGATCTCGTCGTCGCCGTCGCCGCCGCTGATCCGGTCGTTCGCCGAGCCGCCGTGGAGCACGTCGTCGCCGGGGCCGCCGGCGATCCGATCCGCCGCGGGGCCGCCGTCGAGCATGTCCGGGCCCATGCCGCCGATGAGCCGGTCGTGGCCGAAGCCTCCGAAGACCGAGTCGCGTCCGCGGCCGCCGAGCATGCGGTCGTCGCCGCTGCCGCCCTCGATCAGATCGTTGCCGCCGCGGCCGGAGACGACGTCCGGGCCCTCCTCGCCGTACAGCCGGTCGGCCGCGGGGCCGCCGAACACGCGGTCGCCGCCGCCGTCACCGTAGGTGTGGTGGACCTGAGCGCCACGTGCCGCCAGCCGATCGGGGCCGGGCGTCCCGCGCATCGTGCGGACCGCGAGCGCCGGGGCGGCGACCACGAGCAGCACCATGAGCCCCGCCAGGAGGGCGGGCAGCAGCCGGACGGGAGTCCGGCGCAGGCGCTTGGCGGAAGTCGGCACGTGGTACAGCATCGGCTACGGATACGACGACCTGAAGCACCGAACGTGACGGACGCGCTGTGCGCCGTGCGCCGTGCGGGACGCTGAAAAGACATGCGTCGCCGTGCCCTGGGGGGAAATGGGCGGCCGACGACGCACACCAGAGGGTACGCAGACCTGCGCAAACGTGCGCACGGTGGCGTGCCGATGGGCACTCTCGGGCTCGAACCGAGGACCTCCGCCGTGTAAAGGCGGCGCTCTGACCAGCTGAGCTAAGCGCCCGCGCGGCGATGATGGCACGGCCGCACGGGTAGGCTCCAGGCCGATGCGGATGGACACGAACCTCGCGATGCGGGCGGCGCTCGTCCAGGCGGCCGGCGTCCTCGTGCTCGGCCTGGCCACGGGGCTGGCGCTGAGCCACGCGTTCTTCGAGGACTGGGGCTGGCTCGTGGGCCCGGCGGCGTGGATGCTCGCCGCGACCGCGACGGCGCTGATCCTGAAGCTCCCGCTGCCCGGGACGCTGCTCGGCGCGGCGCTCGCCGGGATCCCGAGCGGGCTCGCCACGCTCGTCGGCCTGCACTGGCTCGGCGCCGTCCTGGCGGTCGTCCTCTTCGCCCTGTGGTGCGGCCGCCCCGGCGCGCGCGACCTGACGGCGAGGACCGCCTGATGGACCTCGGCCTCCAGGGGCGCGTCGCGCTCGTCACCGGCGCCTCGAAGGGCCTCGGGTTCGCGATCGCCCAGGCGCTCGCCGCCGAGGGCGTGAAGGTCGCGATCACCTCGCGCGACGAGGACCGGGTGCAGGCCGCCGCCGCCAAGATCGGCGCCACCGGCCTCGTGCACGACAGCACGAACCTCGACGGCGTGCCGATCCTCATCCACGAGGTCGAGCACTACGTCGGCCCGATCGACATCCTCGTCACGAACACGGGCGGCCCGCCCGGGGATCCCGACGCCCTCGCCTTCACGCGCGAGCAGTGGCAGGCCGCCTACGACGCGCTGGTCCTGTCGCCCATGGCGTTCGTCGAGGCCGCGCTCCCGAGCATGCGCAGGCGCCTGTGGGGCCGCATCGTCAACGTCAGCTCGGTCGCCGTGCGCGAGCCGATCCCGAGCCTCATGCTGAGCAACGCCAACCGCGCCGCGACCCTCGCGTCGTTCAAGACGATCGCGCGGCAGGTCGCCGCGGACGGCGTCACGCTCAACACCCTGCTCCCCGGCCGGATCTCCACCGACCGGCTCTACGAGCTGTACGGCTCGCGGGAGACGGCCGACGAGGTCGCGATCCAGGAGATCCCGGCCCGGCGGCTGGGCAGTCCCGAGGAGTTCGCCGCCGCCGCGGCGTTCCTCTGCTCCGCGCAGGCGGGGTACATCACCGGCGTCGCCCTCGCGGTCGACGGCGGGATGCTGCGCTCGATCTGACGCCGCCGCTCAGCTGACGGTGACGGCGAACTTGTGCTTCTTGAAGCACCCCTTGACGGACTGCTTCTGCGTGCGCTTGCGCTTGACGCACGTGAGCAGGGCGCGACGGCCGTTGAACGTCGCCTCGACCGTGCCGTCGTCGTTGAGCGCCATGCGCCACGAGCCGTTGTAGCTGTACGTCTTGCGGTCGTTCCAGGACGCGGTGCAGACGACGGCGAGGATGCTGCCGGAGCCGCGCCGCGTGCACGTGCGCTTGAGGCCGCGCGCCGCCCGCTTCTTCGCCTTCAGGACGGCCGGGCCGATCGTCTCACGCGCCTGCGTGATGGTCAGCAGCTCGCCGTTGTCCTGCTGGGTCACGTCGATGGTGCCGGCGTCCGCCGTCGAGCCGAGCACCTGGATCCCGACCGGCGGCGAGGCCCACGCGATCGCGGGCTCTCCCGCGCACTGGGCGCTCGCCGCGCGCACCTGCCAGTAGTACTCGCCGGCCTGCTGGAGCCACGTGCCCTGCGGCGTGCCGTTGTAGATCCCCGAACCGAAGGTCACCTCCGGCATCGGGAACTGGTCCTGCAGGTCGGTGCCCAGGAACGCGCTCTCGCCGTCGAGCGCCGGGGTCTTGCTGATGTACCCGACGAGCGCCATGCCCTTGCACGTCGAGATGACCTGGAAGTCCGGCTTGGACGCGAACGCGAGCTTCGCATTCTGCGCCGGCGAGACCGAGGTGATGTACGAGGAGAGGTCCCCGGCGGCGGACGCCGTCGCGGGGACGGCCAGCAGCAGCGCGGCCATGATGGCGAGCGCCGTTCCCTGGCGACTGTTGCGCGCTGACCTCCGCACCTCACCGGTGACGGTACTCCGCCCACCCGTGCCCGCGCAAACGGGAACCTGCGCTTGACCGCCGTCCGGGTGATCGGGGAGGGTGGCGTCCGTCCTGGCGGCGGTCCGGCGTCGCCTTCTGTTCGCAACACGCTCTGGGAGGAGACGTGATGAACCACACCTCAATGGTGCGCGGTGCCGCGCGCCGGTCCGGCCGGGCCTCGCTCGCGGTGCTCGGCGCCCTGCTCACGACCACCGCGCTCGCCGCGCCCGCGCTCGCCGACGGCCCCGGGGTCGGGACCCCGACCGTCGTCAGCGTCGGCGACTCGTACATCTCCGGCGAGGCCGGCCGCTGGGCCGGCAACACCAACGGCAGCTCGAACAACACCGACGCCGGCGGCTCCGGCGCCTACAACGACGCCGGCTCGTCCGAGGCGATCGCCCGCTGCCACCGCTCGACGGCGGCCGAGGTCCACATCGGCGGCGGCGTCGCGAGCAAGAACCTCGCGTGCTCGGGTGCGAAGGTCGCGACCGTCGCGGGGAGCGAGTTCAAGCCCGGCCTGGACTTCTACAACGGCTCCGCCGGACAGGGCCAGGCGCTCGCCCTGCAGTCCTACGCGGCGACGAACAACGTGAAGATGATCACGCTGTCGATCGGCGGGAACGACTTCAACTTCGCCTCGATCGTCCAGACGTGCGTCACCAACTGGCTGACGTCGCCGTCGTGGTGGAAGAACTACTGCAACGACGACTCATCCGTGACGTCGAACTTCACCGCGGCGAACGTCGCCGCGAAGACGACGCTCATCAAGAACGGGATCCTGAACATCCAGACGGCGATGACGAACGCCGGCTACTCGACCTCGCAGTATGCGATCGTCGTCCAGGACTACCCGTCGCCGCTCCCGACGAGCTCGGGCTTCCGCTACAGCGAGTCGGGCTACACCCGTCAGAACACCGGCGGCTGCGGCTTCTGGAACAACGACGCCAACTGGGCCAACAACACGGCCCTGCCCACGATCAACAACGCCGTCAAGAACGGTGCCGCGCAGACGGGCCTGGCGAACGTGAAGATCCTGGAGCTGCAGGCCACGATGAACGGCCGGCGGCTGTGCGAGAACACGGTCGGCCTGCTCGAGGAGAAGGCGCTCGCGACCTGGCAGAGCGCCGGCGCGGCGGACAAGAGCGAGTGGATCGCCCAGATCCGCACGCTCTCCACGGTGTTCGGGCCGTACTTCGTCCAGGAGTCCCTGCACCCGAACTGGTGGGGCCAGAAGGCGCTGCGCAACTGCGTGCGCCAGGCCTACAACGGGGGCACGCCGCGCGGCGGCACCTGCACGCGGACGGCCAACGGGCTGAACGCGAGCGGCGAGCCGAACATGACGCTGCAGTAGCGGCCCCTCGACAGACCGACGACGACGGCCGGGTGCCACGTGCGCCCGGCCGTCGGTCGTTCTGCGGCATGCTGCCCGGCATGAGCCTCTCCGGAAAGACCCTGTTCATCTCGGGCGCCAGCCGCGGCATCGGCCTGGCGATCGCCCTGCGCGCCGCGCGCGACGGCGCGAACGTCGCGCTGATCGCGAAGACCGCCGAGCCCCACCCCAAGCTCGAGGGCACGGTCTACACCGCCGCCGAGCAGATCGAGGCGGCCGGCGGCACGGCGCTGCCGATCGTCGGCGACATCCGCGACGAGGCGCAGGTGAACGCGGCCGTCGCGCAGGCCGTCGAGCGCTTCGGCGGGATCGACGTGTGCGTGAACAACGCTTCGGCGATCAACCTGTCGGGCACCGAGGATCTCGACATGAAGCGCTACGACCTCATGCAGGACATCAACGTGCGCGGGACCTTCGTCGTCACCCGGGCGTGCGTCCCGCACCTGCGCAAGGTCGAGAACCCGCACATCCTCACGCTCTCCCCGCCGATCGGGATCGAGGACCGGTGGCTGGCACCACACGTCGCCTACACGCTCGCCAAGTACGGGATGAGCCTCTGCGCGCTCGGCTTCGCCGTCGAGTTCAAGGACGACGGCATCGCGTCCAACGCGCTGTGGCCGCGCACGCTGATCGCGACCGCGGCGGTGCAGAACCTGCTCGGCGGCGAGGCGGCGATGGAAAAGTCGCGCAAGCCCGAGCTCTACGCCGACGCGGCCTACGCCGTCATCACCCGGCCGAGCCGCGAGTGCACCGGCAACACCTACCTCTGCGAGGACGTGCTCGCCGAGGAGGGCGTGACCGACTTCGACGCGTACGGCTACGTCGCCGGCGGAACGCCCCAGGTCGACCTGTTCGTCGACCACGTGTAGCGATCAGGCGCGCGAGGGGTTCTCGCGCTGCAGCTCGCCGAGCCGGTGGACGAGGTGCGTCCCGAAGCGGTCGGCGAGCCGCGGATTGCGCGACTGGCGGTCCTGCCACGCGGCCTCCGCGCCCGCCCATGCCCCGGCCGGGGCGCCGAGGCCGACGGCCACGGCGTCGCGCCCCTCGGCGGGGATGCGCCGGTGCGCGATCTGGGCGGTCGCCTCGAGCCAGACGTCGAACGTCACGCCGTCGATCGGCTCGAGGGCGGGGTCGCCCGGCGCGAGCCCGCCGTCGCTGGGGCCGTCGCCCTTGCGCAGCTCGCGGATCATGTCGCGCGGGATCGTGAACGGGAGCTTGGCCATCAGGCCGACGCCCCGCACCTGGTCGGCGTACCAGCGCAGGTCGTCGCGCGGCGACCAGTTCGTGTCGTCGGTGCGCGGGCGATCGCGCCCGAGGAACCCCATCAGGCCTCCCGCCGGACGACCGGCGTGAGCTCGTCGAGCACGACCGGGTCGTCGATCGTCGAGGGCACCGGCGGATCCTCGCCCGCGGCGATCTCGCGCAGCGTCTTACGCAGGATCTTCCCCGAGCGGGTCTTCGGCAGCCGCGCGACGACCTTCGCGGTGCGGAAGCACGCGACGGCGCCGATCTCCTGCCGCACGAGCGCGACGAGCTCGGTCTCGAGCTCGTCGGGGTCGCGGCCGGAGCCGTCCTTCAGCACGACGAGCCCGAACGGCAGCTGCCCGCGCAGCTCGTCCGGGACGCCGATGACCGCGCACTCGGCGACGTCGGGATGCCCGGCGACGATCTCCTCCATCTCCCCCGTCGAGAGCCGATGGCCCGCGACGTTGATGACGTCGTCGATGCGCCCCATGACGTAGAGGTAGCCGTCCTCGTCGAAGGAGCCGCCGTCCCCGGTGACGTAGTGCCCGGGGTGGGTCGTGAGGTACGAGGACACGAACCGCTCGTCGTCCCCCCACAGCGTCGCGAGCGTGCCCGGCGGGAGCGGCAGCCGGATCGCGATGGCGCCGGTGACGCCCGCCGGCACGTCCGCGCCGTCGCCGTCGTGCACCCGGACGTCGTAGCCCGGGACGGGCCGCGTCGGCGAGCCCGGCTTCTCCGGGAGCGCCTCGATGCCCAGGCAGTTGGCGGCGATCGGCCAGCCGGTCTCCGTCTGCCACCAGTGGTCGACCACGGGGCGCCCGCCGAGGATGCGCCTGGCCCAGTGGTAGGTGTCCGGGTCCAGGCGCTCGCCGGCGAGGAAGAGCGCGCGCAGGCAGGCGATGTCGTGCCCGGCCAGGTGCGCCGCCTCGGGGTCCTCCTTGCGTATCGCTCGCAGCGCGGTCGGCGCGGTGAAGAGGGTCGTCACCCCGTGCTCGGCGACGACGCGCCAGAACGCGCCCGGGTCGGGGGTGCCGACGGGCTTGCCCTCGTAGAGGACGGTCGTCGCGCCCGCGAGCAGGGGCGCGTAGACGATGTACGAGTGGCCGACGACCCAGCCGACGTCGGACGCGGCCCAGAAGACCTCGCCGGGCGCGGTGTCGTAGACCGCCTCCATCGACCAGCGCAGCGCGACGGCGTGCCCGCCGTTGTCGCGCACGACGCCCTTCGGCTTGCCGGTCGTCCCGCTCGTGTAGAGGACGTAGAGCGGGTCGGTCGCCGCGAGCGGGACGGCGTCGACCGGCTCGGCGGCGGCCTCGAGCGTCGCCCAGTCGTGGTCCAGGCCCGGCGTGAGCGCCGCCGGTGCCTGCTCACGCGCGAGGATCACGCAGTGCTCGGGCGCGTGCCCGGCGAGCTCGAGCGCGTGGTCGAGCAGCGGCTTGTACGGGAGCACCTTCTGCCCCTCGATCCCGCACGACGCCGAGAGGACGACCTTCGGCTGCGCGTCGTCGATGCGGATCGCCAGCTCGTGCGGCGCGAACCCGCCGAAGACGACCGAGTGCACCGCGCCGAGCCGGGCACACGCGAGCATCCCGACGACGGCCTCGGGCACCATCGGCATGTAGAGGACGACGCGGTCGCCGCGCCCGACGCCGAGGCCGCGCAGCGCGCCGGCCATCCGCGCGGTGCGATCCAGCAGTTCCGTATACGTGAACGTCCGCTGCGTGCCGGTGACCGGGCTGTCGTAGATGAGCGCGGCGCGGTCGCCGTGCCCGGCGGCGACGTGCCGGTCGAGCGCGTTGTACGCGGTGTTCAGCTCCCCGTCGGGGAACCAGCGGTACATCGGGGCGCCGCCGTCGTCGAGCGCGCGGGTCGGGACGCGCGTCCAGTCGATCGCCGCGGCCCGCTCCAGCCAGAAGCCCTCGGGGTCCTCGAGACTGCGGCGATGCAGGTCGGTCAGCGCGGACATCGGCGAGGGCCGACCGTATCCGACGGCGCTGCGCGGCGGGAACGCCGGCCCGTCAGCCGCGCAGCGCGGCGCCGGTGCGCGTGAGCGTCACGCGGCGCGCGATGGTCCGCCGCGCCGCACCGTCCGCCGTGGTGATGCGCAGCGTGAGGTCCGCGCGCCCGGCGAGGACGAGCCGGCGTCGGGTCACGGGGCCGAGCCTGATCGTGACCTTCGTGGTCGTCGCCGCACGCAGCCTGCGGACGGTCCGCCCGAGGACGAGCGGCGAACGCGTCCGCAGCAGGCGGACGTCGAGCGCGCAGGCCCGCGAGCACCGGACCGACAGGACGAGACCGCGGCGCACGACGGACCGCAGGTGCTGCCCGCGGGCGAGCCGCAGCGTGGCGTTCGGAGCGGCGGACGCCGCGGGAGGCGCGGGGACCGCGGGGACCGCGGGTGGCGACGGGGCCGGTGTGGACGGCGACGGCTGCGGCGTGACGGGAAGCGCCTGCCAGTCCGGCGACTCCTCCGTCCCCGCGAGCGTCGTCAGCGGCTGCGGGTCGCCGCCGTCGGCGCGCATGGTCCAGATGTCGCTGGTGCCGGCGCGCGTGCTCGTGAAGACGATGCGCGCGCCGTCCGGCGACCAGACGGGGCCCTCGTCGAGCCCGGCCGTCGTCGTGAGCTGCCGCTGGTCGCCGCCGTCGGGGGTCATCGACCAGACGTCGTTGGCGGGGTCGTCCCCGGCCGGGCCGCGCTCGAAGGCGAGGCGCGTGCCGTCGGGCGACCAGCTGGGCGCGGAGTCGAAGATCGCGTTGTCGGTCAGTGCCGTGGGCGCGGATCCGTCGGCGTTCGCCACGGCGATCTCGACGTCGTCCGGGGTCGAGGGGCGCGTCGTGAAGGCCAGGCGCGTCCCGTCCGGCGAGAGGGACGGATAGCGCTCGTCGCCGGGCAGCGCGAGCAGTTCGCGCGACGAGGTCCCGTCGGCATCCATGACCCAGACGTCGCCGCTGAGATTCACCCCGGGGATGCTGCGCCGGAGGACGATCCGCCGGCCGTCCGGCGACCACGAGGGCTGCGTGCTGTGCCGGTCGCCGCTCGTCACGACCGTGCGCCCGCTGCCGTCGGCGTTCATCACGGCGATCTGCAGGACGTCGCTCGTGCCGGCGGTGCCGACGCGGAAGGCGATGCGGGATCCGTCGGGCGACCACGCCGCCTGCGCCTCCTCGACGCCGGGCGTGGAGGTGACGTTCGTGACGGTCGGCGAGCCGGGAGCGACGGTGTGCAGGTCGCCGCCCGCGGAGAAGACGACGCGGCCGGGCGTGCCGGGGGACCGTGGCGTGTGCGGTCGCCGCCGCGACGGCGGCGACAGGAGCGCTGCGAGAAGTGCGAGCCGGGCGGCCCATGCAGCCGAGGCTACGGTGCCGCGGGCCGCGGCGCGGCGGTCCGGCGCGACGTGGCCGGCGGCAGTACCCCCAGGGGGAATCGAACCCCCGCTACCAGCGTGAAAGGCTGGCGTGCTAACCGCTACACCATGGGGGCGTGCGGGCCCGTGAAGTGTAGTTGCGGCTCGCCGCGTCACCGTCCATGATCGGGCGCATGAGCAGACATCCGCGCCATCCGGCAACCGGGAAGAGGGTCGTGAAGGTCGACGGGGCGAGTGCCGGGGCCGGCTCCCTCGGCGCGGGCTCGGCGGGGGCGCTGGCGATCGGCGCGCTGGCCGGCGGCGCGGTCGCGATCGGCGCGCTGGCGATCGGGCGCCTGGCGATCGGGCGGGCGTCGATCCGGCACCTGCGGATCGAGGAGCTCCAGGTCGGGCGGCTGCGGGTCCGGGAGCTCGAGGTCGACGGCTCGAGCCTCCCCTGACCGCGCGCGGGCGCTGGAGCGCCGGTGCGCGGCTACGATCGCCGATCGGACGGGCTGTTAGCTCAACGGTAGAGCGCGGGCCTTTTAAGCCCTGAGATCCGGGTTCGAATCCCGGGCGGCCCATCTGGCGCGCCGCCGCTGCGGGGAGTACCGTCGGAGCGGTCATGGAGACCATGCGATGACGGCGCAGAAGTGGGTCCTGGGCGCGGTGCTCGCGGTCCTGCTCGGCGGCCTGGTGTTCGCGGTCGGCGGGCCGATCTGGGCGATCATCCTCGGGCTTGTCGCCGGCATGCTGATCGTGATGCTGACGCTGGGCCTGCGGGAGTAGCCGCGCGCCTGTTCGGGCCAACCCCGGGAAACCCGATCCGTATTTGGTAGTTTTGACGGCGTGTCCTCGCTCGCCGAGCAGCAGCTGGACCCCGGAAGCCCGCCCGACCTCGAGGATCTGACCGCCGAGGAGGTCGTGCGCTGGGCGCTCGACCGCTTCCACCCGGGCGTCGCGCTCGCCTGCTCGTTCCAGCAGGAGGAGAGCGTCCTGCTGGACATCCTCTTCGCCGAGCGGGCCGATGCGCGCGTCTTCGCGCTCGACACGCACGTCCTCTTCCCCGAGACCTACGCGCTGTGGGACGTCACCGAGCAGCGCTACGCCACGACGATCGAGCGCTTCGAGGGGCCGACGCTCGCCGCGCAGGCCGCCGAGCACGGCGACGAGCTGTGGAAGCGCGACCCCAATGCGTGCTGCGCGATCCGCAAGGTCGAGCCGCTCGGCCGCGCCCTCGCCGGCCGCGAGGCCTGGATCACGGGCGTGCGCCGCGAACAGTCGCCGACCCGCGCGACCGCGCGCAAGGTCGAGTGGGACGAGCGCCACGGGCTGTGGAAGTTCAACCCGCTGGCGGACTGGACCGACCGCGACGTGTGGAACCGCATCAACGAGCGCGACCTCCCCTACAACCCGCTGCACGACCGCGGCTACTCGTCGATCGGCTGCACCCACTGCACCCTGCCCGGCGCCGGCCGTGAGGGCCGCTGGGCCGGCGGCGACAAGACCGAGTGCGGGCTGCACACATGACCGGGACCTGCGTCGACGCCCCGCCGCTCAGCGCGCTCGACGCGCTCGAGGCCGAGGCGATCCACGTGATCCGCGAGATCGCCGCGGTGCGCGAGCGCCCGGTCCTCCTCTTCTCCGGCGGCAAGGACTCGATCGTGCTGCTGCGGCTCGCCGAGAAGGCGTTCCGTCCCGGGCCGTTCCCGTTCCCGGTCATGCACGTGGACACCGGGCAGAACTTCCCCGAGGTCATCGCGTTCCGCGACCGCCGCGTCGCGGAGATCGGGGAGCGGCTCATCGTCGCCTCGGTCCAGGACTCAATCGACGCGGGCCGCGTCCAGGACGTGAGCGGCCCCGGCTCCTCGCGCAACCGCCTGCAGACCGTCACGCTCCTCGACGCGATCCTCGAGCACAAGTTCGACGCGTGCTTCGGCGGCGCGCGCCGCGACGAGGAGCGCTCGCGCGCGAAGGAGCGCATCGTCAGCCTGCGCGACGACTTCGGCGGCTGGGACCCGCGAGCGCAGCGCCCCGAGGTCTGGGACCTCTACAACGCGGGGATCCGCCCCGGCGAGCACGTGCGCGCGTTCCCGATCTCCAACTGGACCGAGCTCGACGTGTGGCGCTACATCGCCCGCGAGGACCTCGAACTGCCGTCCATCTACTTCGCCCACGAGCGCTCCGTCTTCGAGCGCGACGGGATGCTGTACGCCGACGACCCGCTCGTCGAGCGCCGGCCCGACGAGGTCCCGTTCACGGCGAGCGTCCGCTACCGGACGGTCGGCGACATGACGTGCACCGGCGCGGTGCGCAGCACCGCCGCCACGATGGAGGACGTCGTCGACGAGATCGCGGCGACGCGGATCACCGAGCGCGGCGAGACGCGCGCGGACGACCGCGCGACGGAGGCCGCGATGGAGGACCGCAAGCGCGAGGGATACTTCTAGTGGAGGCCGCGAGCCTGCTGCACGAGGTCGAGCCGGCGCTGCTGCGCCTGGCGACCTGCGGCTCGGTCGACGACGGCAAGTCCACCCTCATCGGGCGGCTGCTGCACGACACGCGCCAGATCCATGACGACCAGATGGAGCACGTGCGCGACGTCTCCGCGCGGCGCGGCGGCGGCGAGTTCGACCTCGCCCTGCTGACGGACGGCCTGCGCGCGGAGCGCGAGCAGGGCATCACGATCGACGTCGCCTACCGCTCGTTCCTCACCGACCGCCGCCGCTTCATCCTCGCCGACTGCCCCGGGCACGAGCAGTACACCCGCAACATGGTGACCGGCGCCTCGACGGCGGATGCGAGCGTGCTGCTCGTCGACGCACGCCTGGGCGTCCAGCCGCAGACGCGCCGCCACCTGGCGATCTCCGCGCTGCTGCGCGTGCCGCACGTGCTCGTCGCCGTCAACAAGATGGACCTCGTCGGCTGGGACGAGGCGCGCTTCACCGAGATCGCGGACGAGCTGCGATCGCTCGCGGAGGGGCTCGGCCTCCCGGACCTCGTCTGCGTGCCGATCAGCGCGCTCGAGGGCGCGGGCGTCGTGGACCCCGTCGGCGACGTCGCGCACTGGCACACCGGCCCGTCGCTCGTCACGCGCCTGGAGGACCTGCCGATCGACGGCGCGGACGCCGCCGGCCCGCTGCGCATGCCCGTCCAGTGGGTCGTCCGCCCCGAGGGCGAGCACGGCGGCGGGCGCCGCTACGCCGGGCGCATCGCCCGCGGCACCGTCCGCGTCGGCGACGAGGTCGTCGCGCTGCCCTCCGGCCAGGAGGCCGTCGTCACCGGCGTCGAACTCCTCGGCAACGACCTCGACGCCGCGTCCGCGCCGCGCTCGATCGCCGTGCGCCTGGACCGTGAGCTGGACATCGCGCGCGGCGACGTCCTCTGCCGCGTCGGCGAGGCGCCGACGCCCACGCGGGAGTTCGAGGCGACGCTGTGCTGGATGCACGAGCGCCCGCTGCAGCCCGGCGCGCGCCTGCTGCTGAAGCACGGGACGCGCACGACGCGCGCGATCGTCGGCGAGATCCGCGAGCGGCTGGAACTCGAGACGCTGACCCCGGTCCCGGCCCCCGACGGCCTCGCGCTGAACGACCTCGGCCACGTGACGCTGAAGGTCGCCGACCCGCTCGTCGCCGACCCGTACGGCGAATGCCGCGAGACGGGCGCCTTCGTCCTCATCGACGATCAGGACCACGCGACGCTGGCCGCGGGCATGATCGTCAGCGCGCGCTAGCCGCGCCGCGTCAGCGCCCGCAGCAACAGCTCGCACGACTGATCCAGCTGGTCGAGCGTCGCGTCCTCGACGCGCTGCACGCCCGTCTCGCGGTTGAGCCAGCCGTTGATCTCGGCGTGCGTCCGCCGGTCGCGGCGCGACAGCTCGCCCACGAGCCGGCGGCGCTTGTCGCGCAAGAGCTTGCGGCGCTCGAACGCGGGCATCCGCCCGGCGTCGGGCGGGAGCGGCACCGCGGCCGGGAACGCCGGCGCGGCCACGGCGACGGGCGCGGCCGGGCCGGGGGCGCCGAACAGCGCCATCTGCGACTGCGGGCTCACGTCCGCAGCGACCGGCACGAACTCCAGCGGCGCGTCGGGCTCGCTCTCACGGCGCACGCGCAGCTCGTCGAACGCCTCGGGGTCGTCCTCGGACGGCGGGCGCAGCACGTGGCGCAGCTCGGTCTCGACCTCCGCCGCGTGGATCCGCAGCACCTCGTCGGCGGGCAGGTAGACCCAGCTCGCCTCGGCGGGCCGCTTGGGGATGGTCCGGACGAAGCGCCCGACGATCTGGCGGAAGATCAGCGGCGTCTTGGCGGCCGTCGCGTACACGCCGACGCGCAGGCGCGGGATGTCGACGCCCTCGCTGACCATGTTCACCGCGACGATCCAGGGCTCGCGGGAGTCGGTGAACCGCACGAGCTTCTCGGCCGACCGCGCGTCGGTGTGCAGGACGACGACCGGCGCGACGCCGGTGACACCGCGCAGCACTTTGGCGATCGCCTTCGCATGCTCGCCGTCGGCGGCGACGACGAGCCCGCCCGCGTCGCGGTGGCCGCCCGCGCGCAGGCCCTCCAGTCGCGCGTGTGCCTGCTCGAGGATCCGCGGCAGCCCGTCGGGCAGCTCCACGCTGATCGCCGTCCGGTAGCGGCGCCCGGCCTCCCGACCGCTGAGCACGTCCGAGAACGATGCCTCGACGACGTCATCGCCGCTGCGCCACTGGAGCTTGCCGTCGTAGGGGATGAACGTCACGGGCCGGCAGATGCCGTCGCGGACCGCGTCCGCGTAGGTGTACGAGATGTCCGCCTCGGCGACGCCGCCGGCGTCGTAGCGCACGCCCGGGATCGCGGCCTGGTCGGAGCGGAACGGCGTGCCGGACAGCAGCAGCCAGCGGTCGCGCGCCGGGCCGAACGCCGCCTCGAAACCCTCGCCCCACGCCAGCTCGTCGCCGAGGTGATGGGCCTCGTCGGCGATGACGAGCGTGTCGGGACCGACGTGGCGGGCCCACTTCAGGCCCGCCTGCGCGACGCGCGCGTAGGTGACCGCGATGCCGTGGAAGTCGCCCGGTGGCCGCGGCGTCGCGGCGCCCGGCTGCAGGTGGACGCCGAGCCGGCCCGCCGCGCTCGCCCACTGCCGCGTCAGCGGGCCGGTGGGCGTGACGACGACGACCCGCCGCACGCGCCCGGCCGTCAGCAGCTCGCGCGCGAGTTCCAGCGCCGGGCGGGTCTTGCCCGCTCCGGGCGCCGCCGCGATGAGGAACGGCGGGCGATCGCCCGTCGCGCCCCAGGTGCGCATCGCCACGAGCGCCTCCTGCTGCCAGCCCCGCAGGTTCGGTGGGGCATGGCGGGCGGAGGACGGCGGCATCAGGCCGCGGGATGGTGCGACACGCGCCGGACGGATCGCCGGCGCGTGCCCCTGCGAGCGGCTAGTTCTCGAGCTTCTCGACCCTGCCCGTCCGCTTCATGACGAAGCCGAACAGCGGCAGGACGATCATCGTGCCGATGATCGCGCTGAGGATCCCGCCGAGATCGAAGATGTCATCGTCGCCGATGCCGATCCACTTGGTGAAGATGAGCCAGCCGACCCAGGCGCCGACGAGTCCGAGAACCGTCGAGAGGACCCAGGACTTCCATCCTTCGACCCGGTTGAACGCGTCGGGCATGACGAGGCGGGCGATGGTGCCGGCGAGGAAGCCGAGAATGAGTGCGCCGATCATGGCGTTCTCCTTGAAGTCGATGGACAACGATGCGGGACCGGGAAACCGTACCCCGCAGGGTGAACGGCGTCATGCCAGCGGCGCACGATCGCGTGCAGCGGCGACCGCCTCGGCCTCGATCTCCACGAGCATCCGCGGGTCGATCAGCGCGGCGACCTGCACCATCGTCGTGACCGGCGGGTGGGCGCCGAACGCCTCGCCGTGTGCCCGCGCGACGTCCTCCCAGCGCGAGATGTCCGTGACGTAGATGCGGGTGCGTACGACGTCGGCGAGTGCGGCGCCCGCGAGCGCGAGGGCCGCCTCGACGTTCGCGATCGCCCGGCGGGCCTGGGCGCCCGGGTCACCGAGCCCGGCGATCTCCCCGTCCGGGAGCGTGGCGGTGGTCCCGGCGACGAGGACCCGGTCGCCGACGCGGACGGCGCGCGAGTAGCCGGCGATCGGCTCCCACGGCGCGCCGGAGGAGAAGCGGTCGATGGACGTCATTGCGGGAACGCTCGCAGACGTGCGTGACGGTGCCAGGGCGCCGTCAGTTGCGCGTGAAGGTGACCAGGCTCTCGCCGCGCCGGCAGCGCCATTCGACGCCCGGGAGCGCGGCGGCGGGCGTCCGGGTTCCGATGCAGCGGAACCCGGCGACCGTGAACGTGAGCGGGTCCGTGACCCTGCGGTCGCGGGTCGTTCGCGCGACGGTTCGCGCGACGGCGCAGTCAACGCCGGTCGCCTCGATGCCGAAAGCGCCGTCGTCGGTCTGCGGAGCGAACGCGACGTCCCCGCACGCGACGGCCGTCGCAGGACCTTCCTCATCACCGCATGCCCCGGAGCCGCCGAGCAGCGCGGCCATACAGCTCGCAAGCGCGATCCTCCGCATCCGGGACACCCGCGGAGTGTGCCAGCGGCCGGCGGCATCGGGGGACGGGAAACTCACGGGTCCGGGCTGCTTCGCGAACCGGATGACGATGGCGCGCCGACGCGCCACAATCGACGTATGCGCACCCGGTCCTTCGTCTGCTGCGCCGTGCTCGCAGCGCTCGCGCTCCCGGCGACGGCCGGTGCCGTCGGCCTTCCGGACGGCTACCCGCGGACGATCGCCGGCGTGGGCCTCGCCGACGGCGTCTCCGTCTCACGCGCTGAGGCCGTCATGACGCTCGTGAGCGGAAACCGCGTGCGGGTGACCGCGTTCACCACGGCGACGACGACCGCGACCGGCCGGCGCCTCGTCGTGGCGGTGGCGCGCTGCTCGGGCAGCGCGAGCAGCCCGGTGTGCCGCAGCGCCGGCTCCAGCCGCATCAGGCTCTCCCCGGGGCGCACGACGGCGCAGCGGACGTTCACGGTGACACGCCCGGTCGTGCCGCCCGACTCGCTGCGGGTCATGATCCTCGTGACCCGCACGTCCTCGGCACCGGTGCCGCTCTGCTCCGCGGGCACGCGCCCCGGCGCGACCTGCAAGGGCGACAGCCGCTTCCGGCTCGGCGGCGACCTGCTGATGTCCGCCGGGACCTGGCGCCACCGTGTCGGGACGCGCCTGGGCACCACCGCCACCGCGCCGGCGGGCGTCACGGTTGACCAGGTGTTCTTCAACAGCCGCACCTACACCTGGACGGCGACCTCCCAAGCCGCCGCGACCGCCGTCACCACGATCGGCTGGCCGAACCAGCCCCCCGGGCGCACCTACACCGACACCCTCAGGGCCGCCACCCGCAAGGTCTTCGACCGCACCCCATCAATCGGCACCGCATTCGAGACCCGCGCCGGAACCCGAACGCTCCTCTACACCACAAGCGTCAACAGAACCCAGATGTTCACCATGCAGGTCCCCATCCCACCCTGGGACAACACGAACTGACTGACCGACCCACCACCCAAACGCCAGTAGAGCGAGAGATCGTGGATGCCTGAGCCCGCACGACAAGGGGGTGCTGTGGCGAAGCCACCGCCCCCCGCAGTCGGGTGGGCTCAGGACGCCACCTGTGCCCCGAACGGGGTACGAGATCCGCGAACACCTAGTGGCGGAAGTGGCGGCGGGACGTGAAGACCATCGCCGCCCCACGCTCATTGACCGCGGCGATGACCTCGTCGTCGCGGATCGAGCCGCCGGGCTGGATGAGCGCCTTGACGCCGGCGTCGAGCGCTTCGCTGGGGCCGTCGGCGAAGGGGAAGAACGCGTCGGAGGCGAGCACGAGGCCGTCGCGGCCCTGGACCCATTCGCGGCTCATGGCGATCTTGACGGAGTCCACGCGACTCATCTGGCCGGCGCCGATGCCGAGGGTCGCCTCGTCCTGCGCGACGACGATGGCGTTGGACTTCACGTGCCGGCAGATGCGCCACGCGAAGAGCAGGTCGCGCCACTCGGCCTCGGTCGGCTGCCGCTCGGTGACGACCTGGAGCTGGGCGCGGTCGGCGACGACGACGTCGCGGTCCTGCACGAGGAGCCCGCCGTCGACCTGGCGGACGTCGAAGTCGGGGTTGCGCTCGCGGCGGCGCTCCTCGTCCTCGAGGATGCGGACGTTCGGCTTCTCGGTGAGCAGGGCGAGCGCGTCGTCGTCGTACCCGGGGGCGATGAGCACCTCGATGAACTGCTGCGAGAGCGCCTGGGCGAGCTCGAGGTCGACGGGCGTGCTGAGCGCGATGATGCCGCCGAACGCGCTGACGGGATCGCCGGCGAACGCCTTGCGGTACGCGGCGACACCGTCGTCGCCGAGGGCGGCGCCGCACGGGTTGTTGTGCTTGACGATGACGCAGGCGGGCTGCTCGCCCGCGATCTCCGCGAGGACGGAGCGCGCGCCGTCGAGGTCGAGGATGTTGTTGAACGAGAGCTGCTTGCCGTGCAGCTGGCGCACGCGCGTGAGGACGCCGCGGCGCGCGCCGACTGGGTGTAGAACGCGGCGCGCTGGTGGGGGTTCTCCCCGTACGGCAGGTCCATCGCCTTCTCGTAGGCGCGGGCGAAGAGGTCCGGGAAGTCGTCGCGGCGCTCGGAGAACCAGCGGGCGATCGCGGTGTCGTACCGGGCGGTGTAGGAGAACGCCTCGGCGGCGAGTGACTCCCGGGTCTCCGGCGAGAGCGTCCCGCCGGTGCTCGTCAGCTCCTCGATCACGGCGTCGTAGGACTCGGGGCTCGTGACGACGGCGGCGAACCCGTGGTTCTTGGCGGCCGCGCGGATCATCGTCGGGCCGCCGATGTCGATGTTCTCGATCGCGTCGGCGTCGGCCACGCCGGTCCGCGCGACGGTGCGCTCGAAGGGGTAGAGGTTGACGCAGACGAGGTCGACGAACTCGATGTCGTGCTCGGCGGCCTGCGCCATGTGCTCGGGGTTGTCGCGGAGCGCGAGCAGGCCGGCGTAGAGCCGCGGGTTGAGCGTCTTGACGCGCCCGTCCATGATCTCCGGGAAGCCGGTGAGGTCGTCGATGGCCCGCACCTCGAGGCCCGCCTCGCGCAGCGCGGAGGCGGTGCCGCCGGTCGAGACGAGCTCCACGCCCAGGCCCGCGAGGCCGCGGGCGAAGTCCACGACGCCGGTCTTGTCGGAGACGGAGAGCAGCGCCCGGCGCACCCGGACGTCGCCGGGCCGGACGAGCTGCTCGTTGGTGGCGGGAGCGTGCTCGGTGATGGGGCGAGACTACTGAACGCATCGGCCGTTTCCCGCCTCGCCGGCGGTGGTCTGCGGTGGCATGATCGGTGTTCCTCAAGGAGGTTCCAGCGATGACGAGTGATCCACAGCCACCCGGTCCCGGCAAGCCGGCCGCCGACGATGTCGCGGCGGACATGCAGCACCGCCTCGAGCAGCTCGACGAGGACGTGCACGACGCCGAGCGCAAGGCCCGGGCGCTGCCCGAGAACCCGCTCACGGGCGTGGCCGGCGATCCCGATGCGATCGCCGAGGGTCCGCTGTCGGGCGGCGCCACGCTCTCGGCCGCCGAGCACCGGCACCCGGACGACGACGACGAGACCTGAGCCCGGGGCATGCCCGGCTCCGAGCCCCACGAGCCGCGCCATCACCTCCCGCGCGACGCGCCGCACGAGCGTCCGCTGTCCCGCGGCGAGCTCGACGAGGAGCGCTGGTTCGAGGAGCAGGGTGAGCACATGGAGGCGCGGGTCCATGAGCTCGAGGAGGAGATCGAGGACGCCGACCGCGCGGCACCGCCGCACCCCGGTCCGCCGGACGCGGCCGCCGACGGCTAGGCCGGCGCGATGACGACGCGGCGCGGGTCGGCCGCGTCGCGCTGCACGCGCCCGGCTGCGAGCAGTCGAACGGCCGCGGGAAGCAGGTCGTGCTCGAGCGGCTGGAGCGCGGCGTGGACGACCTCCGGGTCGCGCGTCTGGGGCATCGCGATCGCCCGTTGGAGCAGGATCGCCCCCGTGTCGACGCCCTCGTCCACGAGGTGGACCGTGACGCCGACGACCTTGACGCCGTAGTCGATCGCCTGCTCGATCGCGCGGATGCCGGCGAACGCGGGCAGCAACGAGGGGTGCACGTTGACGATCCGGTCGGGGAACCGCGTGACGAACGCCGGCGTCAGCAACGCCATGTAGCCGGCGAGGACGATCAGGTCGGCGCCGCGGGCCAGCGCCCAGTCGCCCATCGCGATGTCGCGTGCCGTGCGGTCCTCGTAGTCGTCGCGCAGGAACACCGCTGTCGGGAGCGCCGCGCCGGCGGCGCGGTCGAGCGCCGGCGCCCCCGCCCGGTCGGAACCGACGCCGACGATCTCGATCTCGTTCCCGTGGACGGTGTCGATGAGGGCTTGGAGGTTCGACCCCTGGCCCGACACGAGGACGACGGCGCGCACGACCGGGACGCTATGCCGCCGCGGCGAGTTTCGGGAACCGGCCGCCGGTCGAGACGAGCCGCCCCTCGGCCAGCAGTTCGTCGACGCGGGCGAGGACGTCGTCGGCGCGCGCCCCGGCGAACGCGCCGTAGGCGGGGAGCCCGTCGTAGCCGTGCTGGGCGACGACCTTCGAGCGCCCGCCGCGCAGGATCTCGACGGCGCGGGTGCGTCCGACGGACGGCTGCGCCCGCTCGACGACGTCGAGGATCGCGGCATCGAGGTCACCCAGGTCCGCCGCGGGGATGTTCGCGGCGTTCCCGCGCGGCCGCGCGCCGCCGCCGCGGGAGACGACGATCGACGTGACGTCGGCGACCGACTCCGGATCGCAGACGTCACAGCAGGGAACGACCGGGGCGGGCGTCGCGGGATCGCCGAAGTGCCGCAGGATCGCCGCGCGCCGGCAGCCGCCGTCCTCCACGAACGACCAGATGGAGCGGTACTGGCGCCAGCGCGCGCGTGTGCCGTCCGCGGCCGACGTGCGACAGGTCGCGCGCGCGCGACCGTCGTACGGGGCCTCGATGCGCCCGCGCACCCGGTCGACCGGCGCCGGCGCAGGGCGCAGGACGCCCGCGCGGACGAGATGCCCGACGATCGCGCGGACCTGGTCGGGCTCGGCGCCCAGCCCGCGGGCGTCGACGTCGATCCGCCCGTCGGTCGCGGACGCCAGCAGCCGCTCGGCGACGCGGTCGATCTCCTCACCCGACAGTTCCGCGCGCTCGATGAAGAAGACGTGCAGGCCCTTGTCCTTGGCCTGGGCGAGCAGCAGCGCGCGCGCGGGACGCCCGTCGCGCCCCGCGCGACCGGCCTCCTGGTACCAGGCCTCGAGCGACGCGGGAACGCTGACGTGCGCCACCGTGCGCACGTCGGCCTTGTCGACGCCCATCCCGAAGGCGTTCGTCGCGACGACGACGTCCACCTCCCCGTCCATGAAGCGGCGCTGCACGGTCGCGCGCCGGTCGCGCGGAAGCCCGGCGTGGTAGACGGCAGCCTCGATCCCGAGCGCACGGGTGAGGTCCGTCGCGACCTGCTCGCACTGCGCGCGCGTGCCGCCGTAGACGATGGCCGGGCGCGCGGCCGGGTCGGCGAGGGCGCCCGCCAGGCGCGCCGCGACGTCGGCCTGCGCGCGGCACGGGACGACGGCGAACGTCAGGTTGGGGCGGTCGAAGCCCGTCGCGACCCGCACCGGATCGCGCAGCCCCAGGCGGCGCTCGATGTCCGCGGCCACCTGGGGCGTCGCGGTCGCCGTCGAGGCGACGACCGCCTGCGCGCCCAGCCAGCGCGCCGCGTCCGCCAGGCGGAAGTAGTCCGGCCGGAAGTCGTGGCCCCACTGCGACACGCAGTGGGCCTCGTCCACGACGAACAGGCCGATCGGCACCTCACGCAGGGCCTCCAGGAATCCCGGCGAGGAGAACCGCTCGGGCGCGACGTACAGCAGCCGCAGCGTCCCGGTACGCGCCCGGTCCAGCACCGCGCGATTGGCCTCCGCGTCCTGCTGGGCGTTGACGAGCGCGACCGCGTCCCCGACCCGCCGCTGCAGCCCCTCGACCTGGTCCTGCATGAGCGAGACGAGGGGCGAGACGACGATCGTCAGGTCCTCACGCAGCAGCGCGGGAAGCTGGTAGCAGAGCGACTTGCCGGCTCCGGTCGGCATGACGACGAGGACGTCGCGGCCGTCCAGCGCGCCCGCGACCGCCTCTTCCTGACCGGGGCGGAAGTCGTCGAAACCGAAGATCTCACGCAGCGCGCGGCGGGCATCGGGCATGGCGGCCGTCCACGGTATCGGCGGCTTCGGAAGGCGCGGTCGCGGCGTTGCAAAGCGCCTGCGTTGCGCATGAATCCGCGTCAGCGGCGTCGCTCTGAGGTGCGGCGGTGTGCGGGCTACGCCGACGACGACGCGAGCGGCAGGGTGTTCTCCAGCGCGAACTTGCCCTGGGCCTCTTCGGTGCCCTTGAGCGGGTAGTCACCGGAGAAGCAGGCGTCGCAGTGCCGCGCGCGGTCGCCGCGGATCGCCTCGTACACGCCGGCGAGCGAGACGTACGCGAGCGAGTCGGCGCCGAGGTGCTCGGCGATCTCCTCGATCGTCCGTCCGTGGGCGACCATCTCCTCGCGGGTGTGCATGTCGATCCCGTAGAAGCACGGGTTGCGGATCGGGGGCGCGCTGATGCGCAGGTGCACCTCGAGCGCGCCCGCGTCCCGCAGCATCTGGATGATCTGGCGCGTCGTGTTGCCGCGCACGATCGAGTCGTCGACGACGACCAGGCGCCGGCCGCCCACGATCTCGGGCAGCGGGTTGAACTTCATCCGCAGGCCGTGCTTGCGCAGCTCCTGGCCGGGCTGGATGAACGTGCGCCCGACGTAGCGGTTCTTGACGAAGCCGTCGTCCTGGGGCAGGCCGCTCGCGCGAGCGAAGCCGCGTGCCGCCGGATTGCCGGAGTCCGGCACCGCGATGACGAGATCCGCGCTCGGAGCGGGACTCTCGCGCGCGAGGATCTCGCCCATCCGGCCGCGCGCGGCCTGCAGGACGGTGCCGCCCATCTTCGAATCGGGCCGGGCGAAGTAGATGTGCTCGAAGACGCAGAACGCCTCACGCTCGCCCTCGACGATCACCCGCGACGTGAGGCCGTCCTCGCTGATGGCGACCATCTCGCCCGGCTGCACGTCGCGCACGTACTCGGCGCCGATGATGTCGAGCGCGCACGACTCGCTGGAGACGCAGTAGCGCTCGCCGAGGCGGCCGATCACGAGCGGGCGCACGCCCGCCGGGTCGCGGAACGCGTAGACGCTGTCCTTCGTCATCACGACCGTGCTGAACGCGCCCTGCAGGCGCGGGAGGACATCCGTGATCGCGTCCTCCATCGTCGGCCCCGGGTGCGTCGCGAGCAGCGCCGCGATGATCTCGCTGTCGCTCGTGGACGAGAAGCCGACGCCCTGCTCGCGCAGCTCCGCATGCAGCTCGACCGCGTTGATGAGGTTGCCGTTGTGGGCGAGGGCCAGCTCGCGGCGGTTGCCGCCCGAGCCCGCGGACCGGTGGACGGGCTGCGAGTTCTCCCACTCGTTGGAGCCGGTGGTCGAGTAGCGCACGTGGCCGATCGCCAGCTCGCCGCCGAGCGCGCGCAGGTCATGCTCCTTGAAGACCTGGCTGACGAGGCCGAGCGCGCGCTGCGTGATGACGTACCCGTCGCGGTCGGCGGCGGCGATGCCGGCCGACTCCTGACCGCGATGCTGGAGCGCGTAGAGGGCGAAGTACGTCAGCCTCGCGACGTCCTGCCCGGGCGCGTATACCCCGAAGACCCCGCATTCATCGCGCGGGCCGTCACGGTCGTCGAAGGGCTCGTGTGCCGTCATCGCCGGGTCCCCGAGGGCGGACTGCAGGGGACGTGGTCGAGCGTAGCAGCGGTCACGGCGTGCGCGGGGGTGAGCGCGGGCCGGCCGGCCACTAGGGCCCGGTGGGGCCGCCGGCGAGCGGCTCGCGACGAGAAACGACCAGTGACTGACCGAAACCCGCAACGAGCGTCTGAGCCCGCACGCTCGCCGCGAGGAACGACCAGTGACCGGTCAGAACCCGCAACGACTGCGCATGACGCGCGGGAACAGGCGATCGCGCGCATCGCCGCCGGCCGGCACGGCGTCGTGACGACCGCGCAGCTCGCGGCGCTCGGGCTGTCGCCGGGGAGCGTCGCCCACCGCGTGCGGCAGGGGCGGCTCGTACGGCGGCACCGGGGCGTGTACGTCGTCGGCAGCGCGCCGCTCAGCGCAGCCGGCCGGCGACTTGCGGCGGTCCTGGCCTGCGGCGAAGGTGCCGCGGCCGGTCACACGGCAGCGGCGGCCGCACTCGACCTGATGCCGACCCGCTCCGGGGTCGTCCACGTGACCGTCCCACCGGGGAACGGCAGCCGGTCGCGGCCGGGCATCCGGGTGCACCGCGGCCGCCAGCTCGCCCCGGACGACGTGGTCGTGATCGACCGTGTCCCTGTGACGAGCGTGGCGCGGACGCTCGTCGACCTCGGCGACGTCGTCGGGCCGCGAACGCTGCGGCGCGCGTTCGTGCGGGCCGAGCAGTTGCGGGCGCTCGACATGCGGCAGATCGACGCGTCGCTGGAACTCGCGGGGCGGCGGCGCGGTGCGCGCCTGCTGCGCGAGCTGCTCACGGTCCACGACCCGCGCTGGTCGCAGACGCGGTCCGATCTGGAGCTGGCGATGCTCGACGTCGCACAGCGCTTCGGGCTCCCCGAGCCCGAGGTCAACGCCTGGATCCGTGAGCGCTTCCTCGTGGACTTCCTCTGGCGGGACGCGGCCCTGATCGTCGAGACCGACGGCGGCGAGGTGCATGGAACGGCCACGGCGCAGCGCGACGACGCCCGCCGCGACCACGCGCTGCGGCGCGCCGGATTCCGCGTGCTGCGGATGAGTGACGCCGACGTCCGGCGACGCCCCGACGCGGTCGCCGCGCGGATCGCGGCCGCGCTGCTTGCGAGAAACGACCAGTGACCGGTCAGAACCCGCAACGACTGCGTGGCCGCCGGCGCTCGTCGCGAGAAATGACCAGTGACTGACCGAAACCCGCAACGGGGGCTTGTGCCCGGGCGCCCGGCGCTCGCGCGCGCCGCCCGCCCTACGGAAAGAACCGGCGCAGGCCGTCGTGGGCCTCGCGCAGTTCGGCCAGCGGGACGCCGAACTCCTCGTCGGCGATCGCGACGTGCAGCGCGTCGCCGCCGACGGCGCCGAACACATCGAGCGGGATGCGCTCGGCGAGCTGGGAGATCGCCGTCGGATGCCCCGACACGACGAAGCCGCCGGGGCCTTCGCCGAAGAGATGCGTCCACGGATCCTCGGACGGGCCGAGGTCGAGCGTCGCGCCGATGCCGCCGCCCAGGCAGCACTCGGCGACGGCGACGAGGAAGCCGCCCTCGGCGACGTCGTGCGCGCTCGACAGGAGTCCCTCGCGGACGGCCTCGCGGATCGCGTCCTGCGCGGCGATGACCTTGTCGATGTCGACCGCAGGCAGCCCGTCGGGCAGCGCCTCGCCGCGCAGCTTGGCGAGCTCGCTCGCCGCGAGCGACGGCGCGAAGTTCCCGGCGATCGCGACCGCGTCCCCCTCCTGCGCGAACGCGAGCCGGCCGGCGCGCTCGACGTCGGGCATCCGCCCGACCATGCCGATGACCGGCGTCGGGTAGATCGGTCCGGACGCGCCCTCGTTGTAGAGCGACACGTTCCCGCCGATGATCGGCGCCTCGAGCGCCCGGCACGCGTCGCCGATCCCGCGCACCGCCTCGGTGAGCTGCCAGGCGATGTGCGGCTTCTCGGGGTTGCCGAAGTTCAGGTTGTTCGTCGTGCCCAACGCCTTCGCACCCGCGCAGGCGAGGTTCGACGCGCACTCCAGCACGACGGAGACCGTGCCCCAGTACGGGTCCGCGGCGACGCGGCGGCCGTTGCCGTCGATGCTCGCCGCGAGCGCCGCGCCCCCGGGCAGCGCGAGCACCGCGGCGTCGCACTCCTCCGGGCGGCGGACGGTGCGGGACTGCACGATCGCGTCGTACTGCTCGAACAGCGGCCGCCGCGAGGCGATGTTGGGGGACGCGAGCAGCTCGAGCAGCGCGACGCGCGCGGAGACGCCGGGCGCGAGCGTCGCGGGCGGCGCCGGGTACAGCGGCTCGGCGGGCGGCGCGGGATCGAGGTCGTAGATCGGGCAGTCGTCGACGAGCGCCGCGACGGGCATGTCGCCGACGAGCTCGTCGCCGTCGTAGATCCGCATGTGCCCCGTGTCGGTGACCTCGCCGACGACGGTCCCGTGGACCTCCCACATGTCGGTGAGCGCGATCACCTCGTCGACCCGCCCCGGCTCGACGACGCAGAGCATCCGCTCCTGCGACTCGCTCACCATGATCTCGAACGGCTCCATGTCGGCCTCGCGCAGCGGCACGCGGTCGACGTGCAGGTCGATCCCGACGCCGCCCTTGGAGGCCATCTCGCTCGCGCTCGACGTGATGCCCGCCGCGCCGAGATCCTGCAGCGCGACGATGAGCCCCTGCTCGAGCAGCTGCAGCGAGCACTCCACGAGCTTGCTCTCCTCGAACGGGTCGCCGACCTGGACCGTCGGGCGCTTGTCCTCGTCGGCCTCCCCCAGCTCGGCGCTCGCCAGGACGGACGCGCCGCCGATGCCGTCGCGCCCGGTGGAGGCGCCGTAGAGGACGATGAGGTTGCCGACGCCGGCGGCCGCGCTCAGCACGAGCTTCTCGCGATCGGCCAGCCCGAGCGCCATCGCGTTGACGAGGCAGTTCTGCTCGTAGGGCCCCTCGAAGTAGACCTCGCCGCCGATCGTCGGCACCCCGATCGAGTTCCCGTAGTGCGCGATCCCGCGGACCGCGCCGTCGAGCAGGTAGCGCGACCGCTCGCTCGTCGCGGGGTCACCGAAGCGCAGCGAGTCGAGCACCGCGACCGGCCGCGCGCCGAGCGCGAAGATGTCCCGCAGGATCCCGCCGACGCCCGTCGCCGCGCCCTGGAACGGCTCGACGGCGCTCGGGTGGTTGTGCGACTCGACCTTGAACGCGCACGCCAGTCCGTCGCCGGCGTCGACGACGCCCGCGTTCTCGCCGGGCCCGACGAGCACGTGCTCGCCCTCCGTCGGCAGCGTGCGCAGGAGCTTCTTGGAGTGCTTGTACGCGCAGTGCTCGCTCCACAGCAGCGAGAACATCGCGAGCTCGACCTGGTTGGGCGGACGCCCGAGCTTCTCGGCGACCAGCGCGTACTCGTCACGGGTCAGCCCGAGCGCGACGGCCTCGTCGACGGTCGGCAGCGCCGCCGCGTCAGGCATGCGCGCCCCGGGCGCTGAGCGCCATCGACTCGAAGATCCGCAGCCCGTCCGTCGACCCGGTGAGCGCGTCGACCGCATGCTCCGGGTGGGGCATCAGCCCGAAGACGTTGCCGCGCTCGTTCGTGACACCCGCGATGTCGCGCAGCGAGCCGTTGAAGTTCTGCTCCGGGACGTACCGCAGCACGACCTGGCCGGCCGCCTCGAGCGCGTCGAGCTGGTCCTCCGGCGCGTAGTAGCGACCCCACGAGTGCTTGGCGGGGATGCTCAGCCGCTCGCCCGGGTCGCACGCGCGGGTGAAGGCCGTCCCGGCGTTCACGACGTCCAGGTCGACCTGGCGGAAGGTGAAGCGGCGGTTGGCGTTCGGCAGCAGCGCCCCCGGCAGCAGCCCGGCCTCGCAGAGCACCTGGAAGCCGTTGCAGATGCCGAGGACCAGGCCGCCGTCGTTCGCGAACTCGATGACCGACTCCATCGCGGGGGAGAAGCGGGCGATGGCGCCGGCGCGCAGGTAGTCGCCGTAGGAGAAGCCGCCGGGGACGATGATCGCGTCGCAGCCCTGCAGGCCGCGGTCGCGGTGCCAGAGCAGCACCGCCTCGCCGACGCGCCCCGCCGCGAGCTGCGCGTCGACCTCGTCGCAGGAGCCCGGGAACTGGAGGACGCCGAACTTCACGGAGCGGCGTGACCGTCGCCGTCGAGGAGCTGCACCTCGTAGTCCTCGACGAGCGGGTTGGCGAGCAGCCGGCGGCACATCTCGTCGAGCTGCCCGGGATCCTCGACGTCGAGCTCGACGATGCGCCCGACGTGGACGTTCTGCACGCCGGCGAAGCCGAGCGCCGGGAGCGCCTGCTCGACCGCGACGCCCTGCGGGTCGAGGATTCCCGCCTTCGGGCGGATGAGGACGCGGGCGCGCATCAGGCGCCCGCCCGATCGATCCAGGACTGGAACGGCTCGCCGGTGATCCGCTCGTAGGCCTCGACGTAGCGCGCGCGGGTGCCCGCGACGACGTCGTCCGGGATCGCGGGCGCCGGCGGCGCCTTGTCCCAGCCGCTCTGGGATGCCCAGTCGCGCACGTACTGCTTGTCGAAGCTCGGCTGGCCGCGGCCGACGGCGTAGTCCTCCGCCGGCCAGTAGCGCGAGGAGTCCGGCGTCAGCACCTCGTCGCCGAGGACCAGCTCGTCCCCGTCGAGGCCCAGCTCGAACTTCGTGTCCGCGAGGATCACGCCGTTCTCGCGCGCGTGCTCGGACGCGGCGCTGTAGAGCGCGATCGACACGTCGCGGACGCGCTCCATCAGCGCGCGGTCGCCGACGAGCGCGACGGCCTGGTCGAAGTCGATCGCCTCGTCATGCCCGACCTCGGCCTTCGTGCTCGGGGTGAAGATCGGCTCAGGGAGCTGCTCGGACTCCTGCAGCCCGGCGGGCAGCGCGATGCCGGAGACGGAGCCCGTCGCCTGGTAGTCCTTCCAGCCCGACCCGGTGATGTAGCCGCGCACGACGCACTCGACCGGCAGCATCTCCAGGCGGCGCACCGCGAGCGCGCGCCCGCGGACCTCGTCCGGCACGCCGTCCGTGAACGAGAGGAGGTGGTTGGGGACGATGTCCCCGAGCCGGTCGAACCAGAAGACCGAGAGGCCGGTCAGCACGCGGCCCTTGTCCGGGATCGGCGTCGGATGGACCGCGTCGTAGGTCGAGATGCGGTCGCTGGCGACCATCAGCAACCGGTCGCCGAGGTCGTACATCTCACGGACCTTCCCGCTGGCGATGAGGGGGAGATCGGCGAGGCGGGTCACGGGGCGGAAGGTAGCAATCGGGACGGCCGGAGATTGATCAGGGATCCGCGAGCGGAGAGCCATCGGCCCGGCTTCGCCGGCCCGTCCTGCCAGGGGGCCGTGCCAGGGGGCCGTACCCCTCATTGCCGCGGCTGCGTCCCGATCTCCTTGATCGCCGCGGGCGGGTCGGTCGCGTAGAGGCGTCGGAGCCCGGCGATCAGGCGCGTCTTCTCGGCGTCCGACAGGCGCGCCTCCGTGTGGTTGGGCAGCACGCGGTACTTGCGCGGGGGCATCTGCCCGCTGGCGATGACCTCGGCGAGCTCGTCCACGGCCGGCTGCGGCGTGTCCCACTCGGAGAAGTTCAGGGTCTCGCGGCCGCCGTCGACGTCGGACTGGGCGAACCACGACGCGGGCGCGACGTTCGTGTACCACGGCCAGCGCGTGAGGTTGCTGTGACAGTCGGCGCACGCCTCGGCGACGATCGCGCGCGTTCCGGGGTCGAGCGCGGCCGCCTGCGTGACCGGCGGGTTGTCGTGGTCGCGGCCGTAGGGGACGAGCTGGATGAGGAGCAGGAGCGCGAGGGCCGCGAGGCCGACACGGAGCGCGACCGCGCGGAGTGACGGTCGCGGTCGCGGCACGGCGCTCATGCGCCGATGGTACGGCTCAGCCGCCGCCGCCCTGGCGGATCGCGGGCGCCTGATCGGCGTAGACCTGCCGGAAACCGGCGATGAGCTCCCGCTTGTCCGCGTCCGAGAGCCGGGCGCTGGAGTGATTGGGCATGACCTTGTACTTCAGCGGCGGCATCTCGCCCGCGTCGATCACCTCGACGACCTCGTCCAGCGGCGGCTGCGGCGTGTCCCACTCCGAGAGGTTCATGGTCTCCCGGCCCTCGTCGACGTCCTGCTGCACGAGCCACGAGGCCGGCGCGACGTTCGTGTACCACGGCCACGCGGTGAGGTTGCTGTGGCAGTCGTTGCACGAGTCCGCCACGAGCTGCTGCACCTTGGCGCTCTTGAAGACCGCGGCCTGCGTGACGGGTGGATTGGTGTGATCGCGCCCGTACGGGACGAGCTGGATGACGAGGAGGAGGCCGGCCGCGCCGAGGACCGCCCAGAGCAGGATGCGTCGCATGCCCACGACGCTACGCCCGCCACGGCAAAGAGAACGGAAAACTGTCCGTCAGGCCGCGATCGCGTCGAGCCGCCCGACGATCTCCTGCGCGTGACGCGTGTAGTGCGCCATGTCGAAGACCACGTCCAGATCGAGGCCCAGGTCGCGCGCGGCGAGCAGGTCGCGCAGCGGCGTCCCGGAGTCCCAGGCCTCCTGGGCCGACTCCTGGGCGATCCGGTAGGCCTCGTCGCGCGTGCGTCCCTGGGCGACGAGCGCGAGCAGGACGCGCTGGCTGAACAGGGCGCCGTGCGTGAGGTCGATGTTCGCCCGCATCCGGTCCGCGTCGACGACGAGGCCGCTGACGACGCGGATCGCCAGGTGCTGGAGGTAGTCGATGAGGATCAGCGAGTCGGGGATGATCACGCGCTCGGCGCCGGAGTGACTGATGTCGCGCTCGTGCCAGAGGGCCACGTTCTCGGTGGCCGCCTGGGCGTTGCCGCGCAGGACGCGGGCGAGCCCGGTGATCCGCTCGGTCGTGATCGGGTTGCGCTTGTGCGGCATCGCGCTCGACCCCTTCTGCTGACCGGAGCGGAAGGGCTCGCGCGCCTCGAGGACCTCGGTGCGCTGCAGATGGCGGATCTCCGTCGCCAGCCGCTCGAGGCCCGCGCCGGCGAGCGCGACGGCCTGCAGCAGCTGGGCGTGGCGGTCGCGCGGGACGACCTGGGTCGAGACCGGCTCGGCCTGCAGGTCGAGCCGCAGCAGCACCCGGCGCTCGAAGTCCGGGTCCGTCGCCGAGTACGTCCCGACGGCGCCGCTGATCGCGCCGAAGGCGGCCTCGTCGAAGGCGCGGCGCAGCCGGTCGCGGTTGCGCGCGGCCTCCATCGCGAACCCGGCGAGCTTGATGCCGAATGTCGTGGGCTCCGCGTGCACGCCGTGCGTGCGGCCGACGCACAGCGTGTCCACGTGCGCCCGCGCCTGCGCCACCAGCGCGTCGACGAGCTCCTGGGCGCCGGCGAGGACGATCTCGCCCGCGAGCCGCAGCTGCACGGCGAGGGCGGTGTCGAGGACGTCGCTCGACGTCAGCCCGTAGTGGATCCAGCGCCCGGACGGGCCGGCGCTCGCGCTGAGCACGTCGACGAACGCCGCGACGTCGTGGTCGGTGACGGCCTCGCGCTCCTGCACGTCGTGCACGGTGAAGGTCGCCGCGCGGATCGCCTCGAGGTCCTCGGCCGTCGGGCCGTCCATCTCCTCGCAGGCGGCGACCTCGACCGCGCGCCATGCCTCCATGCGCGCGTGGTCCGTCCACAGGGCGCCCATCGCCGGGCGGGTGTAGCGGTCGATCACGAGCGCTCAGGCCTTCAGCAGCCGCACGGCCAGGTGGCCGGCGTTCTTCGCGTTGTCCAGCCCGACGCACGCCACGGGGACGCCCGGCGGCATCTGCACGACGGAGAGGATGGCGTCGAGCCCGCCGGCGGCGCTGAGCCTGCTCGACAGCGGCACGCCGATCACGGGCAGGTCGGTGTGCGCGGCGGCCACACCGGGCAGGGCGGCGGAGAGCCCCGCGCCCGCGATGATCACGCGCAGCCCGCGCATGCGCGCGTTGCGGCAGTAGTCGGCGACGGTGTCCGGGTCGCGGTGCGCGGACATCACGCGGATCTCGAAGGAGATCCCGGCCTCGTCGAGGACGACGCCCGCCTTCTCCATCTCGGGCATGTCGGATTTCGACCCCATGATGATCCCGACGCGCGGCGCGTCGACCTCGAGGTCGGCGAACGCCGTCTCGGGGTCCGTCTGGGTGAGGTCCTGCCCGGGCTGGTCGGTCATGTGGTCCGTTCCTCGGCTCTGAGAGCGATGTCGCGCCGCAGCTGGCGTCCCGCGAACGCCACGCTGTCCGCGGCAGCATAGGCGGCGGCCCGCGCGGCGGCGGGGGTCTCGCCGAGCGCGGTGACGTTCAGCACGCGCCCGCCGGCGGTGACGAGGCGCCCATCCGTCAGCGCGGTCCCCGCGTGGGTGATCTCGATGTCGTCGCCGACCTCGTCGAGGCCACTGATCTCGTCGCCGGTGCGCGGCGCGTCGGGGTACCCGGCCGAGGCGAGGACGAGCGTGACGGCGGTGCGCGGGTCCCACTCCAGCGTGTGATCGTTCAGGCCGCCGGGCATCGCTGCCGCGGCCGTCAGCTCGAGCAGGTCGCTGCGCAGTCGCGGCAGGACGGCCTGGGTCTCCGGGTCGCCGAACCGCGCGTTGTACTCGAGCACCTTCGGCCCGTCGCCCGTGAGCATGATCCCGGCGTAGAGGACGCCGTGGAACGGCGTGCCGCGCCGCGCGAGCTCGTCGACGACCGGCTGGTGGACGACGGTGGAGAGCTCGGCGACCCGCTCCTGCGAGACACCCGGCACCGGTGAGTAGGACCCCATGCCGCCCGTGTTCGGTCCCAGGTCACCGTCGAAGATCCGCTTGTAGTCCTGCGCGGGCGCCATCGGCACCGCGCGCACGCCGTCGCACAGCGCCAGGAGCGACAGCTCCTCGCCGTCGAGGTGCTCCTCAACGACGACGCGGCCGGGGCCGAAGCGCCGCTCCTGCAGGAACGCGTCGAGCGCCGTGCGCGCCTCGTCCTCGTCCTGGGCGATCACGACGCCCTTGCCGGCGGCCAGGCCGTCGAACTTCAGGACGACGGGGTAGCGGGTGATCGCGGCCATCCCGGCCGGGACGTCGTCGATGGTCACCCATGACGCGGTGGGCACTCCCGCCGACGCCATGATCTCCTTGGCGAACGCCTTGGAGCCCTCCAGGCGGGCCGCCGCGGCAACGGGGCCGAACGCGGGGATGCCCTCGTCCTGCAGCGCGTCGACGAGTCCGCCGACGAGCGGCGCCTCGGGGCCGACCACGACGAGGCCGACCTCCTCCGCGCGCGCGAGCGCGACGAGCCCGGGGACGTCGTCGACCGCGACCGGGCAGAGCCGCGCGTCCGCGCCGATCCCCGGGTTCCCGGGGGCGCAGAGGATCTCCGGCCCGCGCGCCGACCGGCGCAGCGCGCGCACGATCGCGTGCTCGCGCCCGCCGGAGCCGACGACGAGGACCTTCACGTCAGAGCGAGGCGATGAAGTCGTCCACCGGGATGGCGGCGAGCGTCTCGTACTGCGCGGTCCCGCGGGAGCCGAGCTCCAGCGACACGCGCGCCATCGTGACGTCGTCCGGCGCCTCGACGACGTTGATGAAGTCGAACCGCCCGAGCGTCGACCACTGCGCCTTGACGCTGGCGCCGAGCTGCGCGAGCTCCTTGTTGACCTCGCGGATGCGCTGCGGGTTGTTCTTGATGGTCGCGACGCCCTCGGGCGTCAGCTTGCTGAGCATGATGTACGTGGGCATCTCGACTCCCTGTGATGGCTTGCGGCGGGTTGTATCCGAAATCCCGCGCGCGTGCCGGGCGCGCGGACGCGAGCGATGCGTCATCGTTGGCGTCGATGCGGCTGCCCACCAGACGGACGGTCCCCCTCGGCTGCGTGCTCGCCTGCGCGCTGGTCGCGCCGGCGGCCGCGCCGGCGGCCACCGCCGCCGTGGACCGGGCCTGCTACCCCGGCGACGGCAGCAGCGAGGTGCGGATCACCGGCTCCGGCTTCACCCCCGACGGCGAGGTGCAGATCCAGGCCGGCGGCGGGATCGTCGGCATCACCGCCGCGGACGCCGCGGGCAACGTGAACACGACCTTCCCCGTCCCGGCGCCGCCGGAGCGCGGGCCGTCGCGGTGGGAGAAGGCCTACGAGATCACGCTCGTCGAGGGCGCCGTGCGCGCGACGACGACCATCCGCGCGGCGCGCACCGTCGCCGACTTCCGGCCGACGCGGGGCAGCGCGTCCAAGCTGAGGGTGCGGTTCGCCGCCTACGGCTTCGGCGTCGCCACGGCCCCCGGGGCGCCGATGCCGACGGTCTACGTCCACTACGTCGATCCGCGCGGGAAGCTGCGCCGGACGATCTCGCTCGGGACGGGCACGACGCCGTGCGGCACGATCGTGCAGACCCCGCTGCGCAGGCTCTTTCCGTTCGACCCGCGGCGCGGGCGCTGGACGCTGCAGTTCGACACGAACCGGACCTATCGCCGCGCGACGGGTGTCAGCCGGTTCGTGTTCGACCGGGTGACGCTGACCGTCAGCTGACCGCGACGGGCTGACGGTCGTCGGCGGCGCGCAGCGCGAGGTCGCCGTCGGACGTCGCCTCGACGACCACCGTCTGCCCCTCGGCGAACGTGCCGTCGAGGATCCGCAGCGCCAGCGGGTCGACGAGCCGCTTCTGGATCACGCGCTTCAGCGGCCGGGCGCCGTACACGGGGTCGTAGCCGAGGGTGCCGATCAGCGCGCGCGCGTCGTCCGTCAGCTCGACGGCGATGCCGCGCTCGGCCACCCGGGTGACGAGCCGCGCGACCTGCAGGTCGACGATCGCGCCGATCTGCTCGCGGTCCAGCCGGTCGAACACCACGATGTCGTCGAGCCGGTTGATGAACTCGGGCTTGAACGACTGGCGGATCGCCTCGTCGTAGTCGCCGGTCTGCGAGCCGACGTTCGAGGTCATGATCAGCACGGCGTTCTTGAAGTCGACGGTGCGGCCCTGGCCGTCCGTCAGGCGCCCGTCGTCGAGCACCTGGAGCAGCGTGTTGAAGACGTCGGGATGCGCCTTCTCGAGCTCGTCGAGCAGGACGACCGAGTAGGGCCGGCGGCGCACGGCCTCGGTGAGCTGGCCGCCCTCCTCATAGCCGACGTAGCCGGGAGGCGCGCCGACGAGCCGGGAGACGGTGTGCTTCTCGCCGTACTCGCTCATGTCGATGCGGACCATCGCGTCCTGGCTGTCGAACATGAACTCCGCGAGTGCGCGCGCGAGCTCGGTCTTGCCGACGCCGGTGGGGCCGGCGAACAGGAACGAGCCGATCGGCCGGTCGGGATCCTGGAGCCCGGCGCGCGAGCGGCGGATCGCGTTGGCGACCGCGCTGACCGCCTCCTCCTGGCCGACGACGCGCTCGTGCAGGCGGTCCTCCAGGTGGACGAGCTTCGCCGACTCGCCCTCCTCGATGCGGCTGACGGGGATGCCGGTCCAGCGGGAGACGATCTCGGCGATGTCCTCGGCGTCGACCTGCTCCTTGAAGAAGCGGTTCTCGTGGTGCGCAGCGACCTCGCCCTCGGCCTCCTGGGCGTCGGCGAGCTGCTGCTCGAGCTCGGGGATCGCGCCGTGGCGCAGCTCGGCCGCGCGCTCGAGGTTGCCCTCGCGCGAGGCGATCTCGAGCTCGCGCTCGGCGACGGCCAGGCGCTCGCGCAGGTCGCCGACGCCGGCGATCTTCTGCTTCTCGGCCTGCCACTCGGCCTTCATGCCGGCGGCGCGCTCCTGCAGGTCGGCGAGCTCGCGCTCCAGCGCCTCCAGGCGCTCGGCGGTCGCCTTGTCGTCCTTCTCGCGCTCGAGCGAGGTCTTCTCGATCTCGAGCTGGAGGATGCGGCGCTCGACCTCGTCGATCTCCTCCGGGACGGAGTCCATCTCGATCTTCACGCGCGAGGCGGACTCGTCGATCAGGTCGATCGCCTTGTCCGGCAGGAAGCGGTCGGCGATGTAGCGATCGGAGAGCGTCGCGGCGGCGATCAGCGCGGAGTCCTGGATCGTGACGTTGTGGTGCTCCTCGTAGCGGCGGCGCAGGCCGCGGAGGATCGCGATCGTGTCCTCGACGCTCGGCTCGCCGACCATCACGGGCTGGAAGCGGCGCTCGAGGGCCGGGTCCTTCTCGATGTGCTTGCGGTACTCGTCGAGCGTCGTGGCGCCGACCGCGCGCAGCTCGCCGCGGGCGAGCATCGGCTTGAGCAGGTTCGCGGCGTCGACCGCGCCCTCGGCGGCGCCCGCGCCGACGATCGTGTGCACCTCGTCGATGAAGAGGATGACCTCGCCCTGGGCGTCGGCGATCTCCTTGAGGACGGCCTTCAGCCGGTCCTCGAACTCGCCGCGGTACTTCGCGCCCGCGACCATCGCGCCGATGTCGAGCGAGATGAGCCGGCGGTCGCGCAGCGACCCCGGGACGTCGCCGGAGACGATGCGCTGGGCCAGGCCCTCGACGATCGCGGTCTTGCCGACCCCGGGCTCGCCGATGAGGACGGGGTTGTTCTTCGTGCGGCGGCTGAGGACCTGGATGACGCGCCGGATCTCCTCGTCGCGGCCGATGACCGGATCCAGCTTCCCCTCCTCCGCGCGCTCGGTGAGGTCGGTGCCGAAGCGCTGGAGCGCCTCGAAGCGTTCCTCGGCGTTCTGGTCGCTCACGCCGTGCGGGCCGACGGCCTCGACGACGGCGGTGCGCAGGCTCTCGGGCGTCGCGCCGTGCTCGCGCAGGATGCGGGCGGCGGCGCCGTCCTGGGCGGCGAGCGCCAGCAGGACGTGATGGACGCTGACGTACTGGTGCCCGAGGTCGCGCATGACGGCCTCGGCCTGCTGCAGCGCCTGGACGAGTTCACTGGAGGCCTGCGACGCCTCGCCGCCGCCGCCGAGCGTCGGGAGGCCGGCGATCTCGGTCGCGACGTCCCCGCGCACCGCCTGCGGATCCACGCCGACACGCCGCAGCACGCCGGCGGCCGCCGAGCCCTCCTGGTCGAGGAGCGCGGCGAGCAGGTGCACCGGCAGCGCCTGCGGATTGCGGTGCTGCGCGGCCAGCGACACGGCGGCCTGGACGGCCTCCTGGGTCTTCACGGTGAAGCGATCGGCGTTCATGTAGATCTAAGTGTAGCTGACTTAGATTTGGGCTACAAGCGCGTCGTCGGCGCGCGGGCGGTTCTGCGTTTCGTCCAAGCTCGTCTATGTTCCCGGGATGGTTGCCCGGGGGGGTCTTTGCTGGATCGTGCTCGTGTGCGCGCTGCTTCTGGGGGGGCTGTCGGGATCCGCCCGGGCGGACACGCCGCCCGAACCCACGTGCTTCTACTACAACGTGGGGTGCGACCCGACGTACGGCACGCCAAGCTCGTCGAGCCTGAAGACCGTCGAGGTCGACGAGGAGGTGACGTTCGACTCGGGGTACAGCCCGGACCCGCCGTTCGGCACGCCGGCCAACCCCTCGTGCCTGGACCCGGGGTCGCTCGGGACGTGCGTGTACTCCAACGTCGCGTGGTTGTTCTCGAAGGAGATCGGGTTCAACTTCACGCCGCCGCTGACGATCATCGACGGCTGCACCGGATCAAGCCTCAGCTGCAAGATCAAGTTCTCTCCACGCGCCATCGGCAACAGCGGCGACGTGTGGCAGACACTCGTGGCCGCCCACCAGATCGGCACCACGCAGATCAAGGAGAAGCGCGGGTTCGCGGTGTACGCACGGCCGCGGTGGCGGTGGGTGGACCTCAACGCCACCGGCGCGACGAACTACGCCGCGGGGTTGGCCTACGCGGTGCGGTCGGGCACGAACCCGTCGTTCGCCTCATGCTTCGACGTCAGCGGCGTCTTCGCGACGACCTCGACCACGGCCTACGACTGCCTGAAGAGTTCGGGGTCCTCCGGGTCGGGACTGAACCCGTCGTGGCGATTCCCGCTCCCGGCCGGCAGTTCCTGGAAGGTCATCTTCAACCCGATCGTGCGCTCGGAGGCCGGCCCGGCCGCGGTCCCGGCCGCGCAGGAGCGCTGGTTCAGCGCGAACGTCGCCGTCGGGCAGAGTGACATCACGCAGACCGTCACCCCGAGGCCGCGCGGCACGCTCACGGCGGTCATCGACACGGGCGGCCCGACCATCCAGGTGGGGACGAACCGGCTCTTCACGGTGACCGCGACCGCCGCGGGCGGCTTCGTCGAGAACGCGGGCTGGGAGGCGTCGATCGCCACGAAGACGCCCCCCGTCGGCAGTCTCTCACTGGCCTACGTCAGCGATGAAGCCAAGACCCTGTTGCCGGGCGAGAGCATCGTCGCCACGGGCAGGATGACCGCGCCGTCGGTCGTTCCAGGCGTCCCGGGCACGAGCTTCACGTCGCGGGTGCGCTGGCGCAGCGCGACGTCCGCCTCGCGTGACCTCTTCGTCGACGCGCCTCCGGTCACCGTCACCATCGTGAAGGATCCCGTTCCGCCGCCACCCCCGCCCGGCGGCGGTGGCGGAGTGCCGAAGCCGCCGATCCCGAACTCCGCAGGCCCGGCGCGCGTGACCGGCCGCGTCGCCGACCAGCCGCTGACGACCTACAGCGTCACGTGGTACGCCGCACCATCCTGCGACGCGACCGACGTGACCTCCAGGCTCGTCGCAACCGTGCCGGTCACCACCGACGGCGCGGGCGCGGGCGACGCGTCGGCGAACCCGAATCCCGCACCGGCGCCCGGCGAGGCCGTGTTCGGCTATTCGACCCTCGGCGCCAAGCGGTCGGCCCGCTCGGAGTGCGTGACCGTGCCGCTCGCCGCCGTTGCGGGCGCAGGCATCGGCGGCGGGCTCCCGCCGCCGGCCGCCGCCCCGAAGGCGAAGAAGATCGTGTTCGGCATCGTGAAGACCACGCTGCGCGCGGGTCGCAAGACGACGCTGAAGGTCAAGGTGTCCGCCGCCGGCAAGGTCGAGCTGCGGCAGGGCAAGCGCCGGCTCGCCGGACCCGCAACCGTCAAGCGCGGCACGGCGACCTTCAAGATCCGCCTTGCGAGAGCCGGCAGGGCCAAGCTCACGGCGGTCTTCACACCTGCCGGCGGCGGCCCGACGGTCACGAAGCTCCTGACGGTGACGGTCACCCGCTGACGGTCGAGCTCCGAGCCCGACGACCGCTCCGGCCTACGCGGCGAACCCTTCGCGCTCCTCGCCCCAGCGGGCCTTCGCCGTGACGGGCAGCGCAGCGCTCACGGACGACCAAGCCGCCCCCAGCGACACCCCGCCCGCCTGGGCGAGCGTCCCCTCCCTCGACGTGCGAGCCCACACGCCCGGGCCGAGAGCCGGGGACGACTCGGTCGAGGAGGGAGTGGTCAGCCATCCCCCGCAGGCCGGGTCGTCCCCGGCCCCGACCACGAGCGTTGGTGGTCAGGGAGTGACGGTTCGCGGAGATTGATCAGGTCAGCTGCGCTGACCTGTCCTGCCAGGGGGCCGTGCCTGGCGCACGATCGCCGTCGTATGCCGGATCGGCACGAGCTCCGCACGGAACGACCGCCGCACGGCCTCCATCTCCGCCTCCATCTCGGCCCGCATCTGCGCGCTGCGCGCCTCGAGCTGCTCGAGCCGCTCACGCGCGCTCTCGAGCTGGCGCTCCAGCTCCAGCACCCGCTCGACGCCCGCGAGGTTCAGCCCGAGCTCCGTCGTCATCTCCTGGATGCGCCGCAGCCGCTCGACGTCCTCCTGCGAGTAGAGCCGCGTGCCCTTGGGCGAGCGCTGCGGCTCGATCAGCCCGCGCGCCTCGTACATGCGCAGCGTCTGCGGGTGCATCTCCGCCAGCTCCGCGGCGACCGAGATCATGAACACGCCGCGCTGCGTGTCGACGGTGATCGTCGTGCGGCGGCGCGTGGCCATCATGACCTCCCCGCGGAGGCCGCGTCGGCGAACAGCGCTGCACGCGGGTCGGTGCCGTTCATCGTCTGCGAGAGCTTCTCGACCAGCTCGGACTGCTCGGCCGTCAGCTCGGTCGGCATGTCGATGAGGAAGCGGTAGTGGATGTCGCCGGCGGGCTTGCCGCCGAGCCGCGGCGGGCCTTCGCCGCGGAGCCGCTGAACCGTGCCGTGCTTCGTCCCGGGCGCCACCCGCAGCGTCTTGCGGCCGCTGAGCGTCGGCACCTCGATCTCCGCGCCGCGCAGCGCCTCGGCGATCGTCAGCGGCACCTCGACCTCGACGTTGTCGCCCTTGCGCCGGAACAGCCGCGACGGCGACACGCGCGTGATGACGTAGAGGTCGCCGTGCGGCCCGCCGTTGCGCCCGGGCTCGCCCTTGCCGGCGATCCGCACGCGCGAGCCGTCCTTGACCCCGGCCGGGATGTTCACCCGCAGCCGCCGCGCCTGCTGCGTCTGCCCCGCGCCGGAGCACGTCGCGCAGGGCTGCTCGATGACGGCGCCCGTCCCGCCGCAGCGCGAGCACGGCTGGGAGATGGAGAAGAGGCCCTGGCCCTCGGACTCGACGCCGCGGCCCTGGCAGACCGGGCAGACCTTCGGCGACGTCCCGGGCTTCGCCCCCGTGCCGTGACAGGTGGGGCACGGCGCGGCCATCGTCAGCGTCAGCGGCACCTGCACGCCGGCGAGTGACTGGTCGAACGACAGGCTGACCTCGGCCTCGAGGTCCCGTCCGCGGTCGGGCCGCGGACGCCCGCGACCACGATCGCCGCCGCCGCCGCCCGCGTTGCCGAACAGGTTGGAGAGGATGTCGCCGAAGCTCGACGGGTCGAAGCCCGGCGCCGCCGGCGCCCGCCGCCGCCGAAGCCGCCCGGCCCGCCGGCGCCGCCGAACAGGCGGCCGGAGTCGTACTGCTTGCGCTTGTCGGCGTCGCTGAGGACGTCGTACGCGGCGGAGACCTCCTTGAAGCGCTCCTCGGCCTTCGCGTCCCCGGGGTTGCGGTCGGGGTGGTACTCGCGGGCCAGCCGGCGGTACGCCTTCTTGATCTCCTCGGGCGAGGCCTTCTTGTCGACGCCGAGCGTCTTGTAGAGATCGGGCTGCGCCATCGCGGGACCCCGCTACCCGGCCACGACGACCTTCGCCGCCCGCAGCACCTCGTCGCCGACGCGGTACCCGGGGCTGAAGACCTCGACGACCGTGCCGGGCTCGACGCCCTCGACCGGCTGCTGGGCGACGGCCTCGTGCACGTGCGGGTCGAACGGCTGCCCGACGGGCGCGTCCTGCGTGATGCCGACGCGCTCCAGCGCGGCCTGCAGCTCGGACTGCACCAGGCGGATGCCGTCGGTCAGGTGGTGGTCGGCGTTCTCCGGCTGCGCCTCGGCGGCCGCAAGCGCGCGATCGAGGTTGTCGAGCGCCGGCAGCAGCTCGCGCGCGAGCCGGGCGACGCCCTTGCCCTCGGCGAGCGCGACGTCCCGGCGCGAGCGCCGGCGCACGTTCTCCAGGTCGGCCGCGGTGCGCATCCAGCGGTCCTTGTAGTCGGGCTCCTCGGGCGGCGCGGCGGCCTCGGCCTCCTCGACGACCTGCGCGTCGAGGACGGGCTCGGCGACGGCCTCCTCGGCCGTCGCCTCGTCCACCCCGGTGTCAGGGGCGCCGTCCATCACTTGGCCTCGTCCACGACCTCGGCGTCCACGACCTCTTCCTCGGCGCCGCCGTCCGCGGACGGCCCGCCGTTCTCCGAGGCCGCGGCCTGCTCGGCCTGCGCCTTCTCGTACATCTGCTCGGAGACCTTGTGGAACGCGGACTGCAGCGCCTCGGCCTTCGCGTTGATCGCGTCGGCGTCGTCGGTCTCGAGCGACTCGCGGACGGCGGTGATCGGCCGACTCGATCTCCGTCTTGGAGCCCTCGTCCACCTGGTCGCCCAGGTCCTTGAGCTGGCGCTCGGCCTGGTAGGCGGCGTTCTCGGCGTTGTTGCGCGCCTCGGCCAGCTCGCGGGCGGCCTTGGTCGTCCTCGGCGTGCGCCTCGGCGTCCTGGACCATCCGCTTGATCTCGTCGTCGGCCAGGCCGGAGCCGGCCTTGATCTCGATCTTCTGCTCCTTGCCGGTGCCGAGGTCCTTCGCGCTGACGTTGAGGATGCCGTTGGCGTCGATGTCGAAGGTCACCTCGATCTGCGGGATGCCGCGCGGCGCCGGCGGGATGCCGGTGAGCTGGAACTTGCCCAGCGACTTGTTGTTCTGGGCCATCTCGCGCTCACCCTGGAGCACGTGGATCTCGACCGACGGCTGGTTGTCCTCGGCGGTCGAGAAGACCTCCGACTTCTTCGTCGGGATGGTCGTGTTGCGCTCGATCAGCCGCGTCATGACGCCGCCCTTGGTCTCGATGCCGAGGGTCAGCGGCGTGACGTCGAGCAGCAGGACGTCCTTGACGTCGCCCGCCAGGACGCCGGCCTGGATGGCCGCGCCGACGGCGACGACCTCGTCCGGGTTGACGCCGCGGTGGGGCTCCTTGCCGGTGAGCTCCTTGACCTTCTCCTGGACGGCCGGCATGCGGGTCATGCCGCCGACGAGGACGACGTGGTCGATGTCGGCCGCGCCCTTGTCCTTGGCGTCGTCGAGCGCCTGGCGCACCGGCGCGACCACCCGGTCGAGCAGGTCGGCGGTCAGCTCGCTGAGCTTGCTGCGCGTGAGCCGCGTGTCGAGGTGCTTGGGGCCCGACTGCGTCGGCGGTGATGAACGGCAGGTTGATCTGCGTCTCCTGCGCGGTCGACAGCTCGATCTTCGCCTTCTCCGCGGCCTCGTAGAGGCGCTGGAGGGCCATCGGGTCCTGCGTCAGGTCGATCGCCTGGTCCTTCTTGAACTCGCCCGCGAGCCAGTCGACGATCGCCTTGTCGAAGTTGTCGCCGCCGAGGTGGTTGTCACCGGCGGTCGACTTGACCTCGAAGACGCCGTCGCCGATCTCGAGCACCGACACGTCGAACGTGCCGCCGCCGAGGTCGAAGACGAGGATCGTCTGGTCGGTGTTCCTTGTCGAGGCCGTAGGCGAGCGACGCGGCGGTCGGCTCGTTGATGATGCGCTTGACGTCGAGGCCCGCGACCTTGCCGGCGTCCGCGGTGGCCTGGCGCTGGTCGTCGTTGAAGTAGGCCGGAACGGTGATGACGGCGCCGTCGACGGTGTCGCCGAGGTAGGCCTCGGCGTCGGCCTTGAGCTTGCCGAGGATCATCGCGCTGATCTCCGGCGGGTTGTACTGCTTGCCCGCGGCCTCGACCCGCGCGTCGCCGTTGGGGCCGGAGACGACCTTGTACGGGACGATCGACTCCTCCTCCTTGACCTCGGCCTCCTTGCGGCCCATGAAGCGCTTGATCGAGAAGACGGTGTTCGTCGGGTTCGTGACCGCCTGCCGCTTGGCGACGGTGCCGACGAGGCGCTCGCCGGAGGCGGTGAAGGCGACGACCGACGGGGTCGTGCGCCCGCCCTCGGAGTTCTCGATGACCGTCGGCTCACCGCCCTCCAGGACGGCCATGCACGAGTTCGTGGTGCCGAGGTCGATGCCGATGATCTTGCCCATGTGGTGGGGACTCCTTGCGCGTGGTGAAAAAATCTAAGTCGGAGGCTAGCAGATCTTGTCTGCGACGCTCCGCGCCAGGCGATCGGCGGCGCCCGGGGACGTCGCGAGGAAGAGCGAGGGCTCGGCGAGCTCGCACTCGAGCACCACGGGCGCGTCGCCCGGGCCGGGGACGACGTCGATGCGCGCGTAGGCCGGGCGCCCGAACCTGCCGGTGATCCAGCCCATGACCCGCTCGCCCACCGCCAGCTCCGCCGCCGTCGGCTCGCGCGCCGCGATGTTCTCCGGCTGGAACAGCCCGTACGGGCGCACGATGCCGCTGTCGGGGAGCATCGGCCCCTTGTGGATCGCGTGCGAGAACGCGCCCGCCAGATAGATGAGCGCGGTCTCGCCGCGGTCGGCGATCCCGGGCAGGAACGGCTGGACCATCGCCGCGTGCCCCTCCGCGAGCAGCTCGTCGACGTGCGCCTGCGCCTCCGCGGCATCGCGATGCCGGCCGGCGCCGACGGAGCCGACGCCGACCGCCGGCTTGACGACGACGCCGTCGGCGCCGGGATCGACGCCCCGCCCCGGCGTGTCGACGAACTCCGTGTGGACGACCGGCAGCCCGGCCGCCTCCAGCTCGACGAGATAGCGCTTGTCGGTCGTCCAGCGCAGGACGGCCGCGGGGTTGACGATCCGCGGCACGCCCTCCGCCCAGGCGAGGAACGCGTCACGGCGGGACGGGTAGTCCCAGGTGTTCCGCACGACCACGAGGTCGAAGGCCGCCCAGTCCGCGCGCCGGGTCGTCCCAGGCCACGATCGCCGAGTCGATCCCGAGCGCGGCGAGCGCGGGCGGGAGCGCCCGGTCGTCGGGATCGAGGTCGGGCAGCTCGGCGCACGTCGCGATCGCGACGACCGTCACGCCTGGCGCCCCGGGCACATGCGCCGCAGCGCGCACGCGCGGCACGCGGGCGTCCGGGCGTGGCAGGTCCGCCGGCCGTGGCGCAGGAGGTTCACGTGCAGTTCCAGCTCGGCGCCGCGGGGCGTCAGCCGCAGCATCTCGTCGTGCAGCTCGTCGAACGGCGCGCCCGGGCGCAGCAGTCCGAGCCGCGTGCCGACGCGGCTGACGTGGGTGTCGACCGGCACGTCACGCAGGCCGTAGGCGAAGAGCAGCACGCACGCGGCGGTCTTGCGACCGACGCCGGGGAGCGCGCAGAGCGTCGCGCGCGACTCCTCGACGGGCGCCTCGCGCATCCACGAGAGGTCGAGATCCTCCGGCAGTGCCTGGAGGATCTCCTTGATCCTGCGCGACTTCTGCACGTGCAGCCCGCCCGGCTGGATCGCGGCCTCGATCTCGGCGACGGGCGCCTCGCGCACCGCCTCCCAGGTCGCGAACGCCTGCCGCAGCCGCAGGTAGGCGACATCGCGGTTGCGGTCGTTGGTGGACTGCGAGAGCACCGTCAGGACGAGCTCCGCGAGCGGGTCGGCGTGCGGCTCCATCAGCGGCACGCCGTAGATGGCGCGGAGGCGCTCGCGCAGGCGGGCCACCCGCGCGGCGGAGGGGCGACGCCAGTCGGCGCGGGGAATGGTGGCGATGTCGGCCTGCACAGATTCCGGACCGTATCTGGGTGCACAAGCCCAACCGGCATTGGACGGGGGGTCGGCCCGCTACCCTCGCCGACCATGACTCGCGTGCTCCCCCTCCTCGTCCTGCTCTGCGTCGGCGCCATCCTGCTCGTGCCCACCGCGATCGCCGACAACGGCGGCGGCGTCGGGTTCGGTGGCGGTGGCGGCCAGCCCGCTCCCGGCCCCGGCAAGGGCAAGGAGGGCAAGACGCTGGTGGGCATCGCCGACCAGACGGCCGACACCTTCAGCGACCCGCTGTTCGCGGGCCTCGGGGTCAGGCACGCCCGGCTGAACCTCGCCTGGGACGCGCTGCAGTACGACTGGCAGCTCGCCGAGCTCGACGCCTGGATGGCGCGCGCGAACGCCGCGGGCGTCCAGCCGCTGGTGATCTTCAGCCAGTCGCGCGTCAAGGGCCGCACCCGGATCCTCCCGACGCCCGCCGAGTACGGCGCGGTGGTCGACCAGCTGCGCGCGCGCTACCCGTTCCTCAAGGAGTTCGCCGCCTGGAACGAGATGAACTACCCGGGCCAGCCGACCTTCAAGAAGCCCAAGCGGGTCGCGCAGTACTACAAGGTGCTCCGCGCCAAGTGCCCGGGGTGCACCATCCTCCCCGGCTCGCTCCTGGACAACCCGAACCTCGTCCCGTGGACGCTGCAGCTGCGCAAGGAGATCCGCAAGCTCCGCCAGCCCGACCCGAAGATCTGGGGTCTGCACAACTACTCCGACGTCAACCGGCTGCGCGACACGTCCACGAAGAAGCTCCTCAAGGCCGTGAAGGGCCAGGTGTGGCTGACGGAGACCGGCGGCGTCGTCGCGGCCACCAGCCCCACCGCGAGCCGGTACCCCCAGGGCGCGGCGTACGCCGGCAGGGTCACGGCCTACATCCTCGGCACGCTCGTCAAGAAGAACCCGCGGATCGACGCGCGCCTACCTCTACGAGTGGAAGGCCCCGCAGGGGCCACGTGAGCTGGGACTCCGGGCTGGTCTCCCCGACGGACGCGACGCGCCCGGCCTACGAGATCGTCAAGACGTACGTGAGCACCGGGAAGATCGCCAAGCGCTGAACCGGCGGGCGGCCTGAGGGCCGGGCCGGGGTACAGTCCCGCCCGGTCCATGGCCATCATCTCCGAGCACAACGACGAGCTCGACGGCCAGCCGCTGTTCTGGCGCACCGCGCCGTCGGCGACCGGTCAGCCGCGCCCGTGCTGTACGTCCACGGCGTCCCGACGAGCAGCGACGACTGGGTGCCGTTCCTCGAGCGGACCGGCGGGCCTGGCGCCCGACCTCCCGGGGTTCGGCCGGACGGGCAAGCGCGGCGACGGCGACTTCACGATGGAGGGCTACGAGCGCTTCATCGGGCGGTTCCTCGAGCACGCCGGCGTCGACCGCGTCCGGCTCCTCGTCCACGACTGGGGCGCCGTCGGGCTGCTCTGGGCGATGCGCAACCCCGAGCGCGTCGAGCGGCTCGTCGTCATGAACGCCGTGCCGTTCCTCCCCGGCTACCGCTGGCATCGCACCGCGCGCATCTGGCGCACGCGGGTGGTCGGCGAGACTCTTCATGGGCGCCGTGAACCGGGCGACGGTGCGGATCTCGATGCGCGAGGCGCGGGGCGACCGCGGGCCGATGCCCGCGTCGTTCATCGATCAGGTCATCGGCCACTTCGACCCCGGCACCCAGCGGGCGATCCTGCGGCTCTACCGCTCCAGCCCCGAGGAGAAGCTCGCCGCCGCGGGCGCCGACCTCGCGCGCGTGACGTGCCCGGCGCTCGTCGTCTGGGGCGACCGCGACCCGTACATCCGGCCCGCGTTCGCCGACGCGTACGCCGCCGCGCTCGGCGGGCCGGCGCACGGTGCGCCACGTGCCGGACGCCGGGCACTGGCCGTGGATCGAGCGGCCGGAGCTGATCGACGAGATCGCGGCGTTCCTGGATGGCGACGGCGACGGCGACTGAGGCTCGCCGCGGGCGCCGCGACGCTGCGGCGCATCCCGGCGTGGAGCGCTGACCGCGCTCCTCGCGGCGATCTGGCTGATCGTCGACCCGCCGACGCCGGACCTCGCCGCCCACGCGTACCGGGCCGACGTCGCGGACCGCATCGGGTTCGGCGTCTGGGAACAGGGCTGGTACGCGGGCCACCACCTGCCCGGGTACAGCGTCCTGATGCCGCCGCTGGCGGCGCTCCTCTCGCCGCAGGCGTCGCCGCGGCGGCCGTGGTCGTGGCGGCCTGGTGCTTCGAGCGCCTCGCCGCGGCGCACTGGCCCCCCGGCGCCGCGCGCGCCGCGAGCCTGTGGTTCGCGGTCGGCGTCGTCTCGACGCTCGTCGGGCGGGCAGCTCGCGTTCGCCGCCGGCCTGGCGCCGGCGCTCGGGGCGCTCCTCGCAGGCGCGGCGCGGACACCCGGCGGGCGGTGCCGCGCTCGGCGCGGCGACGACGCTCGACGAGCCCGGTCACCGCCGCGTTCCTCGTCCTCGCGTGCGCCGCGTGGTGGCTCGACGCGCGGCGGCGGGCGCCGCTCGCGATCGCCGCGGGCGCGATCGTCCCCGGGCTCCTCATCGTCCTCGCATTCCCGCAGGGCGGCGTGCAGCCGTTCCGCGGCACCTCGTTCGCGTGGGCGTTCGGCGTCGCCGTCGCGCTGCGTCCTCGCCGTCCCCCGGGACGAGCGCGCGCTGCGCATCGGGGCGGGCCTCTACGCCGCGGTGCTGCTCGCCGGCGTCCTGCTCGACACCCCGCTCGGCGGCAACCTCGTCCGGCTCGCGGCCGTGTTCGGCGGCCCGCTGGCGGCCGGCGCGCTGTGGGATCGGCGCCGGGCCGTCCTGTGGGTGCTCGCGCTGCCGCTCCTCTACTGGCAGTGGCTCGCGCCGGTCCGCTCGGTCGTCCGCGCTGCCGGCGACCCGTCGTCCAGCGCCGCCTACCACGCGCCGCTGCTCGCCGAGCTCGACCGGCGCGCGGCCGCCGAGGGGCCGTTCCGCACCGAGATCCCCTTCACCGCCAACCACTGGGAGACGCGCTTCGTCCCGCTCACGCACCCGCTCGCCCGCGGCTGGGAGCGCCAGCTCGACGTGAAGCTAACGGCCTCTTCTACGACGAGGGGCCGCTCACCGCCGGCGCGCTACCGCGCCTGGCTCGACGACCTCGCCGTCCGGTACGTCGCGCTGCCGGGCGTCGAGCTCGACCCGGCCGGCGCCGCGGAGGGGCGGCTCGTGGCGTCGGGGCGCGTCCCGGGCCTGCGCGAGGTGTGGCGCTCGCGCGACTGGCGGCTCTACCGGCTCGACGGGGCGCGGCCGCTCGCGCGCCCGCCGGTGCGCGTCACCGCGATCGGGCTCGACACCGTCGACCTGACGTCGCCGCGGCCGGCGGTGACGGTCGTGCGCGTGCGCTTCACGCCCTACTGGGCGCTCGACGCGCGGGCGCGGCTGCGTGGCTCGCGCGCGGCCGGCGGCTGGACGCGCGTGCGGCTCGACGCGGCGGGCGCCGCGCGGCTGGCGATCCGCGTTCGCGCCGGGGCGGATCCGCGCGACGAGCCCGCGCTGCACGGACTGACGCCGGGCGGATGATCGCCTACGGCGGCTGGTCGAGTCGTTAGGATCCTGTGACTCGCATGCGCGCCCGGCTCCAGAATGCCAGCGGGCGCGTCCTTCCCAATGGCGTCCTCGACGTCTTCGTGCAGGTCGCGCTCATGCAGGCCACGTACATGGCCTACCGCCTCGTCCGGGGCTGGATCGACGACCCCCAGGGCGCCGCGGTCGCCTTCCAGAACGGGCGCGACATCATCGGCATCGAGCAGTCGCTGGGGATCTTCGTCGAGCCGAAGATCCAGGAGCTGCTCGGGCGCGACGAGCCTCGTCGGCGACGCCGCGTCATGGGTCTACCTCAACGCGCAGGTGACGGTGACGCTCGCCGCGCTCACCTACCTGTACCTGCGCCACAACCGCAGCTTCTACTTCGTGCGCAACATGTTCATCGTCGCCTGGGCGATCGCGCTGATGGGCTACGCGGTGTTCCCGACCGCGCCGCCGCGGTTCTTCCCCGAGTGGGGCTTCGTGGACAGCGTCGCCGACTTCACCGGTGTCGACCCGTCGAGCTCGAGCGGCGCGAACGCGCTGTTCAACCCGTACGCGGCCGTCCCGTCGATGCACGTCGCCTTCGCGCTGATGATCGCCGTGCCGCTGGCGATGCTCGCGAAGACGCGCCCGTGCGCTGGTTCTGGACCGCGTACCCGCTGCTCGTCACGTTCGTGATCGTGATGACCGCCAACCACTTCGTCTTCGACGCCGTCCTCGGCGCCGCGACCGCGGCCTGCGCCGCGACCGCCGCCGTGTGGCTCGCCCGCGCCCGGCCGGTGTGGGGCTTCAACACCGCCCCGGCACGCGCCACCGCCTGATGGCCGAGACCCGCGCCCCGGGCGAGCGCCGCGAGGCGGTCCGCAACGCGCTGATCGAGTCGCGGCTGACGCCGAACGCCATCTCGATCACCGGCCTGCGTGCTCGTCGTCATCGGCCGGCCTGATCTGGGCCGAGATCTCGTCCTCGGCGGGATCGCGTTCGTCGATCGGCTCGATCTGCGACACGCTCGACGGCCGCTACTCGCGGATGTCCGGCAAGGGCACGCAGTTCGGCGCCTTCCTGGACTCGACGCTGGACCGCGTCGAGCGAGGGCCTCGCGCTGTTCGCCGCGCTCGCTACCTCTTCGCCAGCGAGGGCCAGGCGACGAACGCCGCGCTCTGCGCGTTCGCGATCCTCGCCTCGGTGATGGTGAGCTACACCCGCGCCCGCGCGGAGGCGCTCGAACGTGGACGCCGCGTCGGGTTCGGCAGCCGCGCGACGCGCGTGGTCGATCCTCTCCGCCGGCCTGATCTTCGCCGGCGGCCTCGGCTATCGGCGACCCGGTAACGCTCTCTCGTCTCCGGCCGTGAGGTGCTCGCCGTCATCAGCACGATCACGGCGATCCAGCGCATCCTGCACGTGCGCGGCGAGCTGATAGGCGCCCGCGGAGCCCGGACGCTCCGGCCGACGACCTGTAACCCCGGGAGGGCGCCGGTGTGCTTCCCCCGGAACGACCGTGAAGAAGGGAACTCCTGTGAGCACCAATGGCAAGGCGACGAACGTCGCCGCCACGAACGGCAAGGCCCGCTACCAGCGCGACAAGGTCCGCGTAGCGATCATCGGCGTCGGCAACTGCGCCAACGCCTTCGTCCAGGGCGTCGAGCACTACAAGAACGCCGACCCCGAAGGAGCCGGTCGCCGGGCCTCATGCACGTCGACCTCGGCGGCTACCACGTCAGCGACATCGAGTTCACCTGCGCCTTCGACATCGACGCGCACGAAGGTCGGCAAGGACCTCGGCCAGGCGATCTGGGCCAAGCCGAACAACACGATCAAGTTCGCCAAGGTCCCGAACGAAGCTCGGCGCCCCGGTCTACCGCGGCATGACCCTCGACGGCATCGGCAAGTACGCCAAGGAGGTGATCAAGAAGGCCCCGGGCGAGACCGCCGACATCGTCGCGATCCTGCAAGGCGACGAACACCGACGTCGTCGTCTCCTACCTGCCGGTCGGCTCCGAGGACGCGACCCGCTGGTACGTCGAGCAGGTGCTCGAGGCCGGCTGCGGCTTCGTCAACTGCATCCCGGTCTTCATCGCCAGCTCGCGACTACTGGGACAGCAAGTTCAAGAAGGCCGGCGTGCCGATCATCGGCGACGACATCAAGAGCCAGGTCGGCGCGACGATCGTCCACCGCACGCTCGCCCGCCTCTTCCACGAGCGCGGCGTCAAGATGCTGCGCACCTCGCAGCTCAACGTCGGCGGCAACATGGACTTCTACAACATGCTCGAGCGCGAGCGCCTGGAGTCGAAGAAGATCTCCAAGACCCAGGCCGTGACCTCGATCATGGGCCACGAGCTGCCGGAGGACGACGTCTACATCGGCCCTCGGACTACGTGCCGTGGCTCACCGACCGCAAGTGGGCGCACATCCGCGCTCGAGGGCCAGGCCTTCGGTGACGTGCCGCTGAACCTCGAGATGAAGCTCGAGGTCTGGGACTCGCCGAACTCGGCCGGCATCGTGATCGACGCCGTGCGCCTCTGCAAGCTCGCGCCTGAACCACGGCATCGGCGGCCAGCTCGACGGCCCCAGCTCGTACCTGATGAAGTCGCCGAAGAACCAGCGGCCCGACGACGACGCGCGCCAGGACACCGAGACGTTCATCGAGCAAGTACGCGCGGCAAGGCGCGGGCCGAAGCCAAGCCGAAGGGCCGCACCGCCGAAGAAGGCCGCGGCGAAGAAGCCGGCGCCAGCGCACGGCCGCGAAGGCTAGCCAGCACTCCGGAGGTCGGCGACGGCCGCCACGCGGCGGGCCGTCGCCGTCCGGCGCCGTCTCCTATGCTGGCCGCGTGGCCGACGGCTTCGCGATCGCGCAGGTGACCCCGTACGCCTGGGAGCGTCGCCACGAGGTCAACAGCAGGTCGCGCGAGGTCAGCGACGAGCTGGCCGCGCGCGGCCACCGCGTCGTGATCGTCGCGCCGTCCACCTCGGCCACGGCTCGTGCGCGACGGGCGGCGGCTCATCCGCGCAGCGGAGCCGAGCAGCTGCTCGACTGCGCCGAGCGGCGACGCCGCTGGTGCTGCCGGTGGGCGAGTCGCTGGGACGGCCTGCCCGGGCGGCGGCGCGGTGAGCGCTGCCGAGCGACGTGACGCGGACGCTCGGGCGACGCTCTTCGAGAGGCCCCGCTCGACATCTGCCACGTCCACGAGCCGTTCGCGCCGAGCATCGCGAGCGCCGCGCTGCGCGCTCAGCCGCGCGCTGAACGTCGGCTCGCTTCCACGCGCCGACCGAGCGGCTCGTCTGCCACGCAGGTGGCGCGCCGGGTCGTGCAGCTCGCTCTTCGGCCGGCTCGACGCGCGGACCGCGAGCTACGCCGACCACCGCCGAGATCATGGAGCGCCACTTCCCGGCCGACTACCGGCTGGTCCCGCCCGGCGCGCCCGCGCTGGAGCGCGGCGCGCGACGCCGGCCGACGCGGCCGCTGCGCATCGCCTTCGTCGACGAGGAGGAGCGCCCGGCGCTGCGCCTGCTCCTGCGCGCGCTGCGCCATGGTCGAGAGCGACGCCGGCTGGGAGCTGCGATCGTCCTCGGCGCGACGCGGCCGTCGTCGACGCCGCTGCGGGCCGGACCTGCGCGACCGCGTCCGCTACGTCAGCCCGCCGAGGAGGCCTCGAGGACGAGCTGCTGCGAGCGCCGACATCATCGTCGCCGCGTCCTCGGGCGCCGAGCCCCAGCCGGGGCTCGCTGGCCCGGGCCAGTCGCCGGCGGCGCCGTGCCGGTCGCCTCAGCGGCCTCGCGTCTACGCCGAGGTGCTCGGCGACGGCGACCGCGGGCTGCTGTTCGAGCGCCGCGCGACCGCGCGCTCGCCGCGCAGCTCACGCGGCTGCTCGAGCGACGACGCGCTGCGCGAGCGGCTGCGCGCCGGCGCGGCGCCGCGGCCGTGGCTGCACGGTCGCCGACGAGTTCGAGGCGATCTACGCGGAGCTCGCCGCGCGCCGCAAGGACCGCTCGCCGGCAACCCGCGTCCGCCGCCGCAGCTCGCCGGCCGCCCGCTGATCGACGTCGACCTGCACATGCACACCGACCACAGCCACGACTGCGCGACCCCGGTCGAGGTGCTGCTCGAGACGGCGCGCGACAAGGGCCTCGGGCGCGATCGCCATCACCGAGCACAACGAGATCTCCGGGCGCGCTCGCGGCCGCCGAGATCGCGGAGGAGTACGGCGTCAAGGTGATCCTCGCCGAGGAGGTCAAGACCGCCAGCCAGGGCGAGGTGATCGGCCTCTTCATCAAGGAGAAGATCCCGCGCGGGATGACGCTGGCGGAGACGGTCGCCGAGATCAGGCGCCAGGGCGGGCTCGTCTACGTGCCGCACCCGTTCGACCGGATGCACTCGGTGCCCGACTACGAGCACCTGCTCGACGATCGTCGAGGACATCGACCTGATCGAGGTCTTCAACCCGCGCGTGGCGTTCGAGCGCCTTCAACGAGGAGGCGGAGCGCTTTGCCGGCCAAGTACCGGATCCCGGCGGGCGCCGGCTCCGACGCCCACGTCGCCCAGGGGCTCGGCACCGCGCGGATGCGGATGCACGACTTCGACGGGCCGGAGGAGTTCCTGGAGTCGCTGCGCGCCGCGGAGATCCGACCCAACCCCACGAACTACGTCTACGTCCAGGCGCTGAAGTTCCTGCAGACGAGGGCGACGCCCGCAGGGGGCCCGCCGGTCGGTGAAGCAGCGACGAGGCGGCGAGCGACCCGCAAGGGCTGATGCAGGGCGAGGGAGAACGCGCCGGGCCGTCGAATCCTCGGTGCACCGATGCCCGCCACCGACGACGAGATCCGCGAGAAGTACCTCGAGCGCGCCATCCGCGAGATCAACTCGCTGTCCCGCGACATCCAGTCCTGCCAGCCACTGCCCGCGCGGGCAACCTGATGCCGGTGCTCGGCTCGGGCCACCCGCAGGCCGACGTATGCTGCTGAAGTACGCCCCCAAGGTCTCCGAGATCGAGGAGGGCGTGGCCTTCTACGGACGCTCCGGCAACGCGCTGCGGAAGTCGCTCGACGCGGCTCGGCGATCGATCCGCTCGCCGTCTACGGCACGCTCTGCGTCAAGTGCCCGGTCGCCGACGCGGCGCTGGCCGACCCGGTCTGCGTCGCGCGGCGTGGCCGAGGAGATCGCGATCGTCCAGCCGCGGATGCATCGTGGTGATGGGCGAGCGACGCGCTCGGCGATCCTGAACGAGCTGGAGCTCCCGCTCGGCCAGCCGATCGAGTGGGACCCGGGGAGATCCAGCCGCTGACCCCGTCGATGCGACGTGCTCGTCACCCCGAACATCGATGACTCGCTCGACGAGGAGGACGCCAAGCGCGACTTCTGGGCCGCGTTCCGCACGCTCGGCGACTGGTGGGCGGAGCTTCCGCCCTATTGAGACATCGCCCTCGAAAGGGCGGCCGGGCGCGAAGCGCACGGCCGATGCGATCTCCGGCCCTCGAAAGGGCGGCCGGGCGCGGAGCGCACGGCCGATGCGATCTCCGGCCCTCGAAAGGGCTGCCGGGCGCGACACACCCGCCGCGCGAGCGATGAGTGGATCTCCGCCCGCCTGCTCGCGGTTCGCACGGATGCGCCGCACGCGCCGCGCCCGTACCGTCAGGGCATGATCGCCCGCATGTCCGCGGCCATCCTCGTCGGATGCGCCGTTCTCGCCGCTCCGGTCGGCGCCGCTGCCGACGACATCGTCCTCGAGCGTCCGGCGAGCGCGCAGCCCGCGAACCTCGCCACGTACGGCGACACGTTCGCCTGGTCCGAGCGCGCCGCGGACGGCACCTACCGGCTGATCGTCCGCACCGGCGACGGTGCGCCCGCGGCGGCACCCGCGCGGCCGTTCACCACGCCGGTCGATCTGGACGCGGGTCCGCGGGCGGGCGGCGGTGCACCGGTCATCGTCTACGCGCGCTGCGCCGGGACCTGCGACGTGTACCGCTTCGACCCGGCGGCCGGCCGCGAGACGAAGATCTCGGCGATCTCGCGGCGGGAGCGTCGGAGACGGCGCCATCGACCTGGAACGGCGCGTACCTCTTCGCCCGCGCCGGGGGCGGTGCCCGGGGCACGTACCTGTACCGGCCGGGGCGCGGAACGCGCCGGCTGAGCGGAGCGGTGGCCATCGCCACGACCTGAGCCACGCCTACGCCGCGATCCTCTCGGGGATCTGCGCCGGCGCGTGCTGCGGGCGGTGAGCTGGAGCGGGCGCGTTGTCCGCGAGCTCGGCACCAGCACCGCGTCCGACGGCGGCGGTGAGCGTTTCGGACCGCCGAGCATCACCCGCTACTTCGCGTACTGGCGTTCCGACCAGACCGGGGGCGCGGAGGCGTCCGCCGTCCTGCGCGTCGATGTCCGCCGGCGCAACGTCACCCGCGACCGCCAGCGCAGCTCCCGCGACCTCCCGGCGGGCCTGGACCTCGCGGTGCCGCAGACCCCGTCCGGCACGCTGTACTGGTTCGCGCCCTCGGTGGCGCCGCCCGGCTCGCCCCCGTTCGCGGCACTCTGGGTCACCAGCCCGCCGATGACCTTCCGCTGAGCGCAGCGCGCGGGGACGGCTCGCACTCGAGTCCTCTTCACGGTTTCAGGACCGTGGCGGTTGCGGGTTGGGGCGCGGTCGTGAGACGGTGGCGCTCATGACTCTCGACCATTACCGCGGCGGCAGCGGTCCGCCGCTCGTCCTGCTGCACGGGATCTGGGAGGGCTGGCGCAGCTGGTCCCCGGTGCTCGACCGGCTCGCCGCTCAACGCGAGGTGCTCGCGTTGACGCTTCCGGACCACCTCGGATCGCTGCCGCTTCCCGTAGGGACCCCGCTGACGATCGAGGCCTGGGTGGACGCCGTCGAAGCTGAGCTCGATGCCGCGGGGTTCGAGCGCCCCGACATCGCGGGGAACTCGCTCGGCGGCTGGATGGCGCTCGAGCTCGCCAAGCGCGGGCGAGCGCGGACGGTCGTCGGGGTGGCGCCGGCCGGCATGTTCACCACGGAGGAGTGGCAGGCCTTCGCGAAGCAGTCCCGCAGCGCTCATCGTCAGGTGCGGATGATCAAGCCGCTCGCGCTGCGGCTGGTCCCGCACCGATCGGGGAAAGCGCGTGTTGATGGCCGACAACTGCGTCGATCCGACCCGCATTCCGACGGTCGAGGCGCAGCGCCTGCTGGCCGGGTTCGCCTTCTGCGACGTCGCCGGACAACTCGGCGCGCTCGCCGCGAACACCCGCCCCGACGGGTCGGTCGGAAGGATCGAAGGGCTCGGGCATGAGGTGCCCGGTGCTGATCCTCCATCCGTCGGGCGACCGGATCTTCTTCGCGCGAACATGCCGAGCGATTCCTCCCCGAGCTGCCGAACGCCGTGCTGCGCGAGCTGCCCGACGGCACACGGCGATGTTCGACCACCCGGAGCTCGTGGCCACCGAGATCCTGCAGTTCACCTCGGCGAGCGTCTGAGCGGTCGAGCTGCGACGAGGGCATCTCCGGGTTTTCCCGCTTGCGCCCGAGCCGCCCGGGAGTAGCCTCGAGGGATGTCCCTCGAAGAACGCACCCTGGAGACGATGGTCGGTGACCGCTGCGAGGTCTGCGGCGCCGAGCTGACGAAGGCCGAGCTCGAAGGGATCCTCGAGGCGGGTGGCCCGGTTCTGTGCCAGGTCCACGCCGACGAGCTGGTCCCGCTCGACGAGGAGCCCGACGCCGCGGAGGCCTGACGGCGGGCGCCGCTCAGAGCTCGAGCACGATCTTCCCGAGCTTGCCGCCGGCCGCGAAGCGGTCGTAGGCCTCGGTGACCTGGTCGAGCGCGAACGTCTCGGCGACCGGCACCGCAGCGCGCCGCGCTCGAACAGCGGCAGCACCTCGCGCTCCATCGCGCGGGCGGTGTCGGCCTTCTCCTCCAGCGGGCGCGCGCGCAGCGTCGAGCCGCCGATGCGCAGTCGCTGCCCCATGACGGCGAGCAGGTTCACCTCGGCCTTGAAGCCGGCTCCGACCCCGATGACGACGATCCGGCCCAGACGGTTCATCGCGCGCAGGTTCGCCTCGAGGTCCGGGCCGCCGACGAGCTCGAGCAGCACGTCGTAGGGGCCCCCCTCGGCGCTGTCCTCGGGCGCGAGCACCACGTGCGCGCCGAGGTCCGCCACCGCCTCGCGCAGCTCCGGGTTGCGCACCGACGCGGTGACGTGCGCGCCGGCGGCGGCCGCGAGCTGCACGGCCGCGGTCCCGACGCCGCCGGCCGCGCCGCTGATCAGCACGCGCTCGCCCATCCGCAGGCCCGCCTGCGAGAACAGCGCGTCGTGGGCGGTCGTGAAGACCTCCGGCAGGCCGCCCGCGGCGGCGCCTTCGACGGCCTGCGGCACCGGCATCGCCTGGCGCTCGTGCACGGAGCACAGCTCCGCCTGGCCGCCGCCGCCGACGATCGCCATGACGCGATCCCCCTCGGCGAAGCGGGTGGCGCCGGGGCCGAGCGCCACGACCTCGCCCGCCAGCTCCAGCCCCGGGATGTCCGGCGGCGAACCCGGCGGGGCGGGGTAGGCGCCGCGCCGCTGCAGCATGTCGGCGCCGTTGACACCGGCGGCGCGGACGCGAACGAGCACCTCGCCGTGGCCGGGCTGGGGGTCGGGGTGGTCGGCGACGAGCACCTCGCCGTCGCGGATCGTCGCGGCGCGCATGGCGGCGGAGTCTAGGCGGGCTGGTCGGGCTGCTGCGGGCGCGCGGCTTCGATCTCGCCGTCGAGGCCGGCGTCCGCGATCGCGTCGGCGGTCATCCGTGCGCGGCGCTCGTCGTCGCTGTCGGCGGCGGCGCGGATGTCGGCGCGCGCCTCGTCGAGCGAGAGCCCGCTCGCGCGCAGGATGTCGTGGGCGGTCATCCGCGCCTGACCGACGACGATGCTGACCGACAGGTTTCGCGTCTCGTCCAGGCCCGCCGTCGTCGCGGCCGCCGCGTGCAACGCCGCCGCCTGCACCGCGTCGCGCTCGTCCGGGTCGGCGAAGGCCGTCGAGAGGTGGCGCGCCGCGTCGGCCAGCTCGCGCAGACCGGCGATGACCGAGGGGGGCACGCGGTCGCCGCGCAGCACCGCGCGCTCGGCGCCGCGCGCCAGACCGGCGACGTCGCGCTGGGCGCGGGTGACCTGGTTCAACGCACGCGTGTAACGGGCCACGGCGTCGCGCTGGCCGCGGCGCACGAGCGCCAGGCGCGCCGTCTCGCCGCTCGTCTCGATCGCCGCGCGCATGTCCTCCAGGTGGCTGTCGAGCGCACGGGCGCGGCGCAGCGCCTCCGTCCCCCCCCCCCTATCCCCGTCTCCTCCCCCCCCCCCCCGTGTGTGGCGCCGTCCGGTCGTCTTCGCTTGACGTTCCCTCCTTGTCGTTCCGCCGCGTCCGTCCCTTGTCGCGTCGCGCTTCGTCGCGTGTCGTTGTGTGAGGAGGAGTGAGTGTGCGGGGGTGGTGGTGGCGGCGTGGTGCGAGTTGGTGCGCGTGGTGCGGTGGTGGTGCGTGGTGGCGGCGCGTGCGGCGTGCGGCGTGTGGTCGTTTGACGACGATGGTGGTGTGCGTGGTGCGTGGTGCGTAGCGCGGTGGTGCGTGGTGCGTAGTGGTCGTGTTGGTGGTGGTGCGTGGTGGTGGCGTGGTGGGTGGGTGAGGAGTGAGTGGGGCGTGGTGCGTGGTGGCGGCGAGTGGATGGGCGGCGGCGGCGGCGGACATGGTGGGTGGCGTGGGGGTGGGTGGGTGGGTGGGTGGGTGGGTGGGTGAGTGAGTGAGTGAGTGAGTCGGTGAGTGGTGGGTGGGTGGGTGGGTGGTGAGTGTGGTGGCGTGGCGTGGCGTGGTGAGTGCGTGGTGGCGTGGTGGCGTGGTGGTGGCGTCGTGGTGGCGTGGTGGCGTAGTGGTGGCGTGGTGAGTGGTGGAGTGAGTGAGTGAGTGAGGTGGTGGCGGCGTGGTGGCGTGGTGAGTGGTGGTCGCGTGGTGGCGTGGTGGCGTGGTGGCGTGGTGACGTAGTAGTAGTGGTGAGTGAGTGAGTGGTGGCGGCGGCGGCGGCGGCGGCGTGGTGGGCGTGGCGGCGTGGCGGCGTGGTGGCGAGGCGGCGTGGTCCCCCCCCCCCCCCCCCCCCCCCCCCCCCCCCCCCCCCCCCCCCCCCCCCCCCCCCCCCCCCCGCGCGCATCGTCGTCCTCGGATTCCAGCGCGTCGGCGACCGCGTCGATCACCGCGCCGAGCCGGTTGACCGCCGGTTCGAGCGCCCCGGCGGCGAGCTTCAGCGGATTGACCGGGAACAGCACGAGGTTGAAGACGAGCGCCGTGCTCGCCCCGATCAGCGCATCGATGAACCGCGAGAGCCCGGTCGGGTCGCCGGGGATCGCGAGCACCGCGATCAGCACGCCCGCGTTCGCCGCCTGCACGACGACCATCTGGTCGCCGCCGAGGAAGACGACGGCCATCATCCCGAGGAAGACGATCACCGCGATCTGCCACGCACCGGTCCCGATCAGCTGCACGACGAGGTCGGCGACGAGGACGCCGAGGGCGACCCCGACGGCGAGCTGCAGCGCGCGCCGCGTGCGCTGGCCCGAGCGTGATCCCGAGAACCACGACCGTCGCGATCGGCGCGAAGAACGGGCGCGGGTGGCCGACGGCGTAGCGGGCGATCACGATACGACGTCGCGGCGGCGACGGCGACCATCGCCACGCGCGGCGCCATCCGCCGCATCCGCAGCAGCCGCTCGCGCAGCGAGACGCGATCGACCGTCGTGTCGAGCAGCTCTTCGGACCAGCTCGCGATCGTCGTGCGGTCGGTGTTGGGATCCAGCGCCATGCCCGATTCAGCGTACGCGCATCGCATCCGGCCGCCGGATCCGTAGGCTTCGCCTCGTGGACCTCACGACACCGGAACAGCGCGTCCTCGGAGTCCTGCTCGAGAAGCAGCGCACGACCCCCGACCAGTACCCGCTGACGCTCAACGCGCTGCGGCTCGCCTGCAACCAGGCGACGAACCGCGAGCCCGTCGTGGACTACGACGACGCGGTGCTGCGCGACGCGCTGGAGCGCCTCGGGCGCCGGCGCTGGACGCGCTACGCGAGCACCTCGGGCAGCCGGGCGCCGAAGTACCGCCACCTGCTCGATGAGGCGCTCTCGATCACCCCGGACGAGCAGGGCGCGCTCGCCGTGCTGCTGCTGCGCGGGCCGCAGACCGTCGCCGAGATCCGCACCAGGGCAGAGCGGCTGCACCGCTTCGCGAGCGCCGACGAGGTGGTCGCCACGCTCGAGCGCCTGGTCTCCCGCGACCTCGTGCGGGAGATCGGCCGGCGCCCCGGACAGAAGGAGGAGCGCTGGCAGCACATGCTCGGCGGCGACGAGCCGATCGATCAGGCGTCGCTGCCGCCCTACCAGGAGAGGCGACACCGCAACCCTCCCCGGCCGCGGATGCCAGCGTCCACGCCGACGACGTCGCGCGCGCGGGGACGGGCACGGCGCGGATCGCCGCCGTGGAGGCCGAGATGCGGGCGCTGCGCGACGAGGTGGACGCGCTCGCGGCGCGGGCGCCGCGCCCCAGGGCGGCGGGGCCTGACCGGGCGGGGGCGTTACCCCCCCGTCGCGGCGCGCGCCCCCGCCGATCATTCCCTCGATCACGACGACACGGCCGTCGGCGACCGTCGTGATCCAGCGGATCGGGGTCGAGACGCCAGCCCCGTCGAGGCGCGTGAGGTGCACCTCACCGGTGATCGCGAGCCGCCCGTCGGGCAGCTGCTCGATCGTCTCCGGGTCCGGCAGGACCTGGACGACCTCGTAGCCCGCACGCAGGTCGGCGAAGCGCGCGTCGAGCGAGTCGTAGACGCGGCCCGGAGCGACGACGGACGCGCGGATCTCGAAGCCCGGGCCGGTGAAGCGATCGAGCGGGCGGTCGTCGTCGCGGATCGCGCGCGCGAGGGCGCGCACGACATCGGCGGGAGCGACGCGGATCGGGTCCGGCGCCGGCGGACATACGTGGATACTACGGACGGCGGCGGCCGACCGTCGGCGGGTGCGAGCGAGCCTGAGCGTGTACAGCGTGCGCGGGGGCGACAGCGGGGCGAGGTCCTTGCCGATCGTCCCCTGCTCGCCGGGCACGGTCCACTCCGGCGCGACACCGCGACGTAGTACGTCCCCGCGAGCGGGGCGCGGAAGCTCACGAGCGGGTTCTGCGTGAACCCGCCGCTGTCGCGCAGCTCGCTTCCTCGGCGCGGGGAGCCGCATGTCGAACGCCCCGGTGGCGCGGCTCCAGATCGAGGCGTAGAGGACCGAGCTGCTGCTCTGGTTGCTGACGCTCGCCCGCAGCAGGTCGCCGCGCCGCAGGTACACCTTGAACGCGTCCTGCGGGTCCTTTCCGGGACTGACCGAGTCACGGATGGTCGCCTTGCGCAGCTTGCGCAGGTAGGTCGGGAACGCGGCGGGGCGGCGCTTGAGCCAGTGGACGTTGTCGTTGACCTCGAACGGGTCGGCGACGGAGGCCGGGGCGGTGAGGCCGTCGCCGACGTTGAGCAGGCCGAAACCGGTGTTGACGTCGAAGCCGCTGGTGCCGGCGTTCGTCGTAGCACGGCGCCGGACCAGGTCGTAGAGGCCGGCGGTGGTGAGGCTGGGCGGGCGGCCCGATCAGCGCGACCGCACCGGCGAGGGCCGCGGCGGAGAACGAGGTTCCCGACCCGCGCGCGTAGCCGCCGATGCAGATCGACGGCGGCGCGGAGCACCAGGTCACCCCCGGGGGCGACGAGGTCGATCAGGGCCGGTGTTCGAGAAGTCGTCGCGCCCGGCGGTGGTGGCGGCCGAGCCGGCCGTCAGCACGTGCGCGAGCAAGCCGGGGAAGATCGGGTCGTTCGCGCCCTCGTTGCCTGCCGGAACGACGGTGATCAGGCCGTCGGCGAAGGCGGCGCTGACCGCGAGCCCGACCGACGTGACGGTGTTCGCGGACACCTGGGACAGCGGCTGCGACGACGGCAGGACCGCCACGCGCGCCTTGCGCTCGACGGCGATCTCCAGGCCCTTGACGATCGTCGCGGGGGTCGCGAGGACGCTCGCGGTCGCGACGCGGATCGGCATGACCGGACTCGTCGGGGAGATGCCCGCGACGAGACCGGGCGCGCCGGCGGCCGCGGCCGCCACCTGGGTGCCGTGCCCATCGTCGTCGGCGGCCGCGGGGGCTGCGCCGGTGATCGCGTTCGATGTCGCGAGCGCGCGGCCGGCGAGCTCCGGCACCGCGGGATCGACGCCGGTGTCGAGGACGGCGATCGGGCGCGTGGTGGCCGGGAGCGGGCGGCTGCGCGCGTTGGCCGCGGTCACGACGCCCAGGAGCGGCGCGGCCGGGGTGTCCACGCACGTCCCCGCGATCGCCGCGCGCCGGATCGGGGTGTTCGGCTGCGCGGCGACGATGCCGGGACGGCCGGTGAGCGTGACGGCGTAGCGCCGCGCGCTGACGCCGCGCGGGACAGGGACCGTCAGGAACCGGAGCCCGCCGATGCGCGCCACGCGCGACGCGCGTGCCGGCACCGGCGCGCCGGCGGTCGCGGTGATGAGCACCTGCGGGCGCGGGCGGTCAGGCACGGCGACCGCGGCCGGGGCCGGGGCCATGCCGAGCGCGACGCCGGCGATCGCCACCGACGACCAGCCCACGCTGCTCAGCAACCGTGCCACCCCGATCGGTATACCAGCCGGGAGGGTCCCGATGGGCCGGGTGGGTCTCGAACAACCTCCGACCCCACCGCTGGCCGCGGTTCCTGTAGGTTCTGGCTCGTTGTGACCACCGGTGGGCGCGGCAGGATGCCGGCTCGCCGAACGAGGACATGTTCGGGGGAGCGTGTTGATGAGGCGCCGCGGGCGCGGCGGCACGTAGGTGCCGCCCGCAGCGCGAAGCACGGTATCGCCGCGGCGCTGATCGCAGCGGCCGCGACCGTGGGCGCCTTCGCGCACGACGCCGGCGGCGCGGCACGCACCGCTGCGGCGCCGACCGCCCGCGGAGGCGCGGGCAGTGCCAACCTCGTCCTCGATCCGGCCGTCGCGCGGCGGCGCGCGGGAGTGCCGCAGTGCCATCGCCTGGCGACGATCGCCCGCGGCCGCGTGACGTTCGCGCCCCTGCCGAGCGGGCGCGGGACGTCAATTGCGATCCGGCGGACCCGGCCCGTCGGGTCGGCGATGGCCACGCAGGCGCCGGCGTGCGCGGCGCGGGTCACCGCCGGGCGCACATACAGGGTCGGACTCCGGTACCAGGGCCGCGGGACGCTCGCGCTGCAGGTGCTCCGGCGTGAGCGGGGCAGCTGGCGCCCGTGGTACCAGGCGCTGACGGCGATGCGCAAGGCCTCGCGACTGACGCCGGTTTCGGCGGTGCTGCGCCCGGTGCCGGATGGCGTGGACGGCATCGCGTTCGGCGTGCTCGTCCGCGGCCGCGGACGAGCGACCACCACCGGCTTCTCGATCGCTGAAGTCAACGCACCGTCCGGTGAACAGCCACCACCCGCGGCGTCCGCCACCGCCACCCCGGCCCCGGCGCCGCCGGCCGCCACCCCGCCGCGCCTCACAACCCCTGAGGCGGCGGGCCGCTGGACGGTCCTGCCGACCCCCGCGCCCGTGCGCTCGATTCACGCGATATTGCTGCAGACGGGCAAGGTCCTGCTCATGGCGGGCTCGGGCAACGACCCGATGTCGTTCGAGGCCGGAACGTTCCGGTCCTACCTTTACGACCCCGTCAAGCACACGTTCGAGTCGATCACGACGCCGAAGGACGTGTTCTGCACGGAACACGTTCAACTGGCGAACGGCAACGTCCTGGTGATCGGCGGGACGAGCGGCTACCCAGACCCCGCAGCCCGCCCGGCGGCGTGGAGAGCACCGCCTACAAGGGACAGAACGCCGCGTGGGTCTTCAACATCCGGTCGAACGCCTACGAGCCGGTGACGCGCGCCGGCCAGAGCGGTCCGCCGCTGCTCGGCGGCGCCTGGTATCCGAGCGCGACGCTCCTGGGCAATGGCGACGTCATCGCGTTCGGCGGACTGGACGAGAACACCCAGGGGAGCACGCGGACCACTACTTCACCGATCCGGCGAACGCCGGGTCCGAGGGGGACCTGCCCGGGGAGTTCGTCGGTCTCGGCAGCACGAAACTCCAGCAAACCTATCCGTGGTACTGGGGTTTGTACCCCTCGATGATTCTCACCGCCGACGGGCGGCTGTTCTACAGCGGCAGCCACGTGTTCGGCAACGGGATCCAGGGCACCGCTCACGCCCCGAGCGGCTCGTCGCTCTACCGCTTTCTGTGCAACCCCCTGGCCGACCGGGAGTTCGTCTCCCAACACCCGGAGACGGACGTCGCGTTCCGCGTGCAGGACACCCCGGGCCTGCGCGGACCCCGATCTGCGTGATCAGTCGGCGTCGCTGCTGCTCCCGCCGGCCCAGGACCAGCGCGTGATGATCCTCGGCGGCGGCAACACCTACTCGACCCTCGCCGGGTCCGGGCGCAGCGCAACGGCGCTCACCGACCTCATCGACCTGCGGGACCCGAACCCGCACTGGGTCCCCGGCCCGGATCTTCCCCGTGGCGTCCTGGACGACGGCTCCCTGCAGGCGCGGGGACGGGGAAGTCTCGTGTCCGCCGTCGCACTGCCCGACGGGCGCGTTCTGGAGACCGGCGGAAGCATGCACATGCGCGCTGACGACGTGCACGAGGCGAGCATTTTCGATCCGGCGACGAACACGTTCACGCCGGTGAACGCCGATCCGGTCGGGCGGGACTACCACAGCGAGGCGCTGCTGCTCCCCGACGGGCGGCGTGCTGGCGCTCGGGTCCAACCCGGGCGACGGGTCGGTAACGAGATGCGGGTGTCGGTCTACGAGCCGCCGTACCTGTTTCGCGGTCCGCGCCCCGTGCTCACGAGGCGTCGATGGGGCGGCGAACACGGCCGCGGCCGGGAGCGGCGCGCGCCCGGACCACCCAGTGGGAGTCCGGCAGCTCGCACACGGCTCCAGTACACTCTCCTCCGCGCCGATCGCCTCGGCGATGCTGATCCGCCCAGCCGCCGTCACGCACTCATCGGACCCCAACCAGCGCGCGGTCGCGGCTTCCCGTGACCGGCCGCTCCGCCATTGCGGGTCAGGTGACCGTCCAGCTCACCCCGAACAACAACATCGCACCGCCGGGGCTACTACATGGTCTTCCTCGTGGACGACCGCGGCGTGGGTTCCGAGGCGCGCTGGGTGCACGTCGGACCGCAGGGGGCGCCGACCCCGTGAGGCGCACACTGGAGCGTCCGTCCTGCTCGCCGCGCCTCGCCACGGTTGACCGTGGCGACGGGGAGCGGCGCTGCGCTGCGCAGCGACCGCGCGCGACGCCGACGTCCCCGCCGCGCTGCGCAAGGGGGCGCGCGACCGCGACCGCGTGCTGGCGCGTGCAGGCTCTGTTCGCGGAGCTGGGCTACCCGCTCGGGCGCGAGCGCGGCAGCGGCCGCTTCGGCGTGCGCACTCAGGGGGCGGTGCGATACCTGCAGACGCACCGCCGGCATCCCCGCGACAGGCGAGGCGGACCCGCGCACCCTGGCGATCGGCGACGACGCGGGCGCTGGCGCTCAACTCGCCGCCCCTCTCGGCGCCGCCCGTTCCGTCCGGCGTGTCCGCGGAGCTGCGTGCGCGGGTGCCGGAAGCGGGCGCACTGCTGCTTTTCCTGCTGGTCCTCGCGCTGCTCGCGGCCGGTCCCGCCGGCTGGCTCACCGGCGTCGGAGGACCGGGCCACCTGGGACCGGCGATCGCCGATGCGCCGACACTGGACGGCACACAGAAGGCGGGCGCCCGTCTGGGCGAGGTCCTGCTCGGCGGCGGCGTGCTCTCCGAACACGGTCTCGCGGCGGCGCTCGCAGCTTGCAGCGCCGCAGCGGAGGGCGCCTGGGCGCGATCCTCGTGGGCACCGGCGCGATCGACGGCCCGACACTCCGCGCCGCCCGCGCCGTACAGACCGGGCTGCCGCCGGTGTCGGCGGCAGCCGTCGCGACGCCGCTGCTCCCCGCCGATCGCGCGCGTGCGATGCGGGCCGTCGCGCTCGCGCCGCCGCCGGCCCCTCCCGACAGCGGCGTCGAGGACCGCGTCGTCGTCGCACTGGCGGACCCGTGCCCGGACGCGCTGCGCGAGCTGTCGGCCATCGTCGGCGGGCCCGTCGAGCCACTCGTCGTCGATGAGCCGAGCCTTGTCACGCTGCTCGAGCGGGCCTATCGCGACGAGGACCAGGATGCCGTTGCGCGCACGCTCGCGCGCCGTCGCCGGGACGTGGCGCTGCGCGCCTGCGGCGCGACTGCGATCGCCGCAGTCACGGTCGTCGCCGGCCTGCTCGACCCGCGTGCCCTCCTGGCCGCGACAGCGGGCACCGGCGCCCTGGTGCTGTTCGCCCGCGCCTACCGGCAGTCGCTCGAGGTCCAGGCCCGGCGGACCGCGGGGACTCCGAACGGCGCAGACGAGAGGCAGGCCGTCGAAGCCGACCTTCCGTCGTGCACGGTCGTCGTCCCGCTTCCTTCGCGCGCGCCGACACGCTGGCGACCTGCTGGCGCACGCTCGCCGACCTGCGCTACCCGGTCGCCCAACTCCAGGGCATCGCGGTGATCGCGAGCCGACGACGACGACACGTCGCCGCCTACGCGACAGCGCTCCACCGCCGTGGATGCAGCTCGTCGAGGCGCCCGCGGGGACGCATCGCGCAGCGCTCGCCCTCGCACGGGCTGCGGAACGCCTGGGGCGCCTGAGCACGGTCGTGGATCCGCGCGTCCCGCCGCAGCCGGCGACCTGCTCGCCGGCGCCCGGCTGCTGGCCGGCGAGACCGACGAGCGCCTGCACGGCCGGCCGGCGCCGCGCCGGCGCCGTGCACGTCCCGGGCGCTCGCCCGGCTGCGCGCCGACCGGCGCGATGCACCGCGAGGTCGGCTGGAGCACGCCGCCGCCCAGAGGGCGCACGTGTCCGCGCGCCGCAGAGGCCGCGCCTGATGTCGTCCGTCGGCCAGGCGGCGAGCCGAGCGGCTCGCGGGCTCCCGTACGGGAGCCCACTCGGGCGGATCGGCGTCGAGCGGGTGGCGGTGCGCAGCGGACAGCTGGCGCTCGCGCTGTTCTTCGCGGCGCAGGCCGCGATCGTCCTCGGCCGGCCGACCGGCCCCTTCCTCGACGAGAGCATCTACATCGTCGCCGGGCGGCGGACGCTGGAAGGTCACGCTCAAGCGGACGCATACCTGACCTGGTTCGCCGGTTCGCTGATCTGGCCGATCCTGGCGGGCGCCGCCAACGCCCTCGCCGGGCTCGAGGGCGCCCGGCTGCTCGCCGCCGCCTTGTAAGCGTCGGCGTCTGGGGGGCGATGCGCGCGGCCTCGCTCCTGTTCGACGCGCATGCTCGCCCGTGGACCGTCGTCGCCGCACTGCTCAGCGGGGCGACCGTCCAGCTCGCACACTTCGCGGTGTACGACGCACTCGCCTACGGCGCCGTCGGCCTCGCGCTCGCGTCGGTCTGCATGCTCGGACGTACCGGCGACCACCAGTGGGCCCTCGCGGCCGGCGTGGCGCTCGCGTTCGCGACCCTGGCGAAGTACCCGGTGCTCGTGTTCGGCGGCGTGCCCGTCATCGGGCTGCTGATCGCGCTTCGCGGCCGGCGCAGCACGTTCGACCTGGGCCTGATGGCGTTCACGGGCGGGGCAATCGTGCTGCTGTTCTTCCTTCCGGCTCGCAGCCAGATGGCGGATTCCTGACCTTCCGGGCCGCGCAGAACCCGTCGTTCGGCGTGACGACGGGGATGATCGCCTACCAGTACGTGTACTTCCTCGCGGTTCCCATGGGACTGGCGATCGCGGGCTGGGCCGTCTCGCGGGCGACCGCGCCGGTACACCGCGCCGCTGCTGCTCGGACCGATCGCGCCCGCGATCTACCACCTCGCGGACACACCGCGGTGGGCCTCGAAAGCACGCCGCGATCGCCGTGTTGCCCGCCCTGCCGCTCGCAGGCCTCGCGCTGGACCGTGCCTGGCGCAGCCGGCGGATCGGCCGGGTCGCACTTGTGCTCGCGCTCGTCGGGCTCGCCGGGTTCTCGGCGCTCCAGGTGGTGCGCCTGGACCGCTCGTGGCTCGACGTCCGTCCCGTCGCCGCGTTCCTGCACGACACGTCGAGCGCGGCGAGATCGTGCTCGCCGACACGTCGTGGCCCTACGTGCAGTACCTCTACCCGAGCCGACTCGGTACCCCGGATGACGCGTACGACGTGTATCGGCTCGAGCACGACCCCCCGGCCGGCGGCGTGTGCTCAGCGACGTGGTTCGTCGGCTCGACCGGTGTCGGGTCCTGGCCGGCGTCGGTGCGCCGCGAGGTGGCGCGCTGCGGCACGTTCCGCCGCGTCTACGTCCAGGACCCCGCGTCGAGATCGGGCTCGGCCGGGATCTTCGCTTCTTCCGCTACCCGCTGAACGTCGCCGTCTACCGCAACACGCGTCCCCGCCCGTGACCGTCGGGATCACCCGCCTGGTCGGCGCGCTCACCGTCCTTGCCGCGGCCTGGTACGTGCCGTGGATGCTCGCGCACCTGAACACCGGTGCGCTGTGGCTGGCGATCCCGTTTGCCGCGGCGAACCTGCTGCTCGTGGTGGCGACGCTGGTCTGCATCGTCAACCGGTGGGACCGCGAGGAGCCCCCTCCGATGCTGACCGGCCGGGGACCGAGCCGCACGTCGCCTGCGTCGTGACGACCGCCGGCGAAGCGCCCGAGCTGGTGCGGGAGACGGTGCGGTCGGTGCTCGCGCAGCGCTGGCCCGCCGACCGCCTGTGGGTGATCGTCAGCGACGATGCGCACAGCGACGCGATGTCCGCCGTCGTTGACGAGCTGCGCGCCGAGTCGCCGGAGGCCGACCTCAGCTACCACCGCCCGGCGCGCCGCGGCACGCCCGAGCGCCGCGGCGAGGCGAAGGCCGGCAATCTCAACTCGCGTCTACGACCTCTGCGGGCGAGCGGCCGCACCATCGACTTCTTCGAGACGCGGGACGCCGACGACGAAGTGGGTGACCCGACGTTCCTCTCGCAGTGCGTCGCGCAGATGCGGACCGACGAGCGCCTGGCGTACGTGCAGACCATCAAGGATGGCCGCGTCAGCCGCGGCGACCCGTTCGACAACCGTCAGCTGCACTTCTTCCAGGCGGCGATGGCCTCGCGCCAGGCCGCCAACGCGGTGTTCCCGTGCGGGTCGGGGGTGGTATGGCGCAGGGCCGCGCTGGACGACCTCGGGGGGTTCCCGGCGTGGAACCTCGTCGAGGACCTCCAGTCGGGGTTCGACGCGCTGCGCCGCGGGTGGCACGGAGCGTTCCTGCCGATCGTGGGCGCCTACGCGCAGCATGCGCCCGAAGACATCCCCAACGTCTACAAGCAGCGGGGCACCTGGGCGCTGGACACCGTGCGGCTCGTGTTCTGGAGCCCGATGGCGGGCCTCGACCTGCGCCAGCGCCTGCAGTTCATCGAGCTGGCGCTGTTCTACGCGCAGGGCATCGCGACGCTCGTGTTCATCCTCAACCCGGTCTTCGGCTTCCTCTGGCAGCTCTACCCGCTGGAGTCCGACGTCGGCGGGTACCTGCTGCACTTCTGGCCGTTCGCGATCGGCCTGGAGCTGCTGCTGGCGCTGTTCAACCGTCCGCACAGCTACGAGTCGCTCTGGCGCGCGCGGCAGCTCTGGGCAGGCCTCGCGCCGGTGTACGCGCGAGCGACGGTGCTCGGCATCGTCAACGGGCCCGAGCGCAAGCCGGTGTACCGGGTCACCCGCAAGTCGCACGCGTTCGCGTGGTACTGGCGCGAGACGCTGCCCCAGGCCGCGCTGCTGCTGCTGCTCGCCGCCTCCGGCGCCTACAGCCTCGCCACGCACGGCTTCCTGACCTCGTTCGACCTCGGGTCGGCGTACTGGTCGGCGCTGTACGTGCTGCTCATGGGCGGATTCCTGCGGCGGAGCTGGTTCGGCGCGCGCTCACCGCTGGCGGGAGTCGGCGAGCGGCTGAGCCGCGCCCACTGGCTGCGGCCCGCGACGAGCCTGGCGGCCGGCCTGGCCGCCGGGGCGGTGGCGGTCGCCGCGGTCGCCACCAACGGGGCGTTCACCCCCGTCGCCCTCGCGGCCGGCGCCGTCGGGATCGCTGCGACGGCCGCGGCGGCGCACCCGCGCGTGAGCCGATCGGTGCCGCGAGTCGCCGGCGCCCAGCTGGCCGCGACCGCCGGATTCCTGGCGGGCCTGTTGGCGCTCGTGAGCGGCTGAGATCAGGCGGCGCGCTCCAGCAGCGCCACGCACTCGATGTGCGGCGTCTGCGGGAACTGGTCCACCGGCCGCACCTTCACGAGCCGGTACCCCGCCTCCACGAGCTGCGCGGCGTTCGGCGCGAGCGTCGTCGGGTTGCACGAGACGTAGACGATCCGCTTGGGCGGGACTCGGCGATCCGCGCGACGACCTTCTTCGACAGGCCGGCGCGCGGCGGATCGACGACCACGACGTCGGGCGCGGGCGCCGCTCTCGATCAGGCCCTTCAGCACCACGCGGACGTCGCCGGCGACGAAGCGCGCGTTGGAGATCTCGTTCATGCGCGCGTTGAACGTCGCGTCCTCGACCGCGTCGGGCACGATCTCCACGCCGAGCACCTCGGCGGCGCGTGAGGCGAGGCTCAGGCCGATCGTCCCGATGCCGCAGCAGAGGTCGTACACGCGGTCGAACCCGCCGAGCTGCGCGTACTCGGCCGCAACGCCGTAGAGCACCTCGGCCATCTCGGTGTTCGTCTGGAAGAACGCCTCGGAGCTGAGCGCGAAGCGCAGTCCGCCGACCTCCTCCTCGATCCGCGGCGTGCCCGGAGATCAGCTCGTCGAACCCGCCCTGCGTCGTCTCGCCGACGCCGGCGGCCTGGGTCCAGATGACGCTCTGCACCTCGCCGAGCGCGACGGCGAACGCCTCGGCGTCGAAGTCGCCCGGCGAGGTGACCAGGCGCACCTGCTCCTGCCCGGTGCGCCGGCCCTCGCGCACGACGAGGTTGCGCAGGAAGCCGACCTGGGTGCGGCGGTCGTAGGCGCCGAGTCCCTGCTCGCGGCAGGCGGCGAGCGCGAGCCGGCGCAGCTCGTTGCCGCGCTCGGACGCGAGCAGGCAGTCGTCGATGTGCAGGATCCGCTCCCAGGAGCCGGGCGCGTGGAAGCCGCAGACGAGCCCGCCGTCGTCGCCGGTGCCGAAGGAGTACTCGAGCTTGTTGCGGTAGCGCCACTGCTCGACGGCGGGGACGATCGGCTCCAGCTCGAAGCCCTCGAGGCGGCCGAGCCGCCGCAGCGCGTCGCCGACCTGCTCCTGCTTGACCTGGAGCTGGCGCTCGTAGGGGAGGATCTGCCAGGGCGCGCCGGGGTGGTCGGCGACGGGTCGATGCGGTCGGGCCCGGGCTCGAGGACCTCGATCGTGCGCGCCTCGGCGTAGTCGCGCTTGCGCTTGGTGACGACCGCGCGTACGCGATCGCCCGGGATCGCGCCCTGGACGAAGACGACGTAGCCGCGCTCGCCGAGCGGCAGCCGCGCGACGCCGTTGCCGCCGAACGCGAGCGCATCGACGCGCAGGTCGAGCTCGTCGCCGCGCTGGGGCTTGGCGGGGGCGGGTGCCGCGGGGTCGGTGGTCACCGCGTTCAGGCTAGGGGCTGAAGGGTCAGCGCCCGCCGATGCGCCGTTCCAGGTCGCCGAGCAGCTCGTCGAGCTGGCGGCGACCGCTGCTCGTCAGGCGCTCGGCGAGCTCCTGCGCGTCGGTCGGCAGCATGCGGCCGCGGCGGACCGCGTCGTCGATCGTCTCCTGAAGGCGGTCGGCGCTGAAGATGAGGTGCTCGGCGAGCACGTCCTTGACGGCGGCGAGGTTGTCGAACAGGGCGACGTCGCGCGCGGCCTCGGTCTTCGAGCGCGCGGCGGCGGTGCGCTTGCTGCGCCGCTGCGCGGGCTTGGGCTTCACGCGCGGCGCGCTCTTCGCGGCCTTCGCGGTGCCGCGGGGACGGCGGTGCGCGCGCGCGCGGGCTTCTTCGCCGCGGGCTTCTTCTTCGCGCTCGCGGGCTTCTTCTTCGCGGGGGCCCGCTTGGCGGCGGGCTGCTTCTTCGGCTGCGGCATCGTCGTGTCCTCCTCAGACCCTAGGCGAGCAGCCATTCGAGCAGCGCCTTCTGCGCGTGGCGGCGGTTCTCGGCCTGGTCCCAGATCCGCTGGCGCTCGCCGTAGAGCACCTCGGCGGTGATCTCCTCGCCCGGGTGCGCGGGCAGGCAGTGCAGCGCGATCGCGCCGGGCGCGGCGGCGTCGAGCAGCGCGTCGTCGATCCGGTAGGCGCGAGCGCGGCGCGGCGCTCGTCGGCGGTCTCCTCGTCGCCCATCGAGACCCAGACGTCGGTGTAGACGGCGTTGGCGCCGGCGACCGCCTCGCGGCGTCGTCCGTGCGCGTGCCGCCGGCCTCGGGCTCCAGCTCGTACCCGGCGGCGAGGCGACCGCGACGTCGAGGCCGGCGATCCCGCCGACGAGCGCGAGCGAGCGGGCGACGTTGTTGCCGTCGCCGACGTAGGCGAGCTTCAGCTCGTCGAGCGGCGTGCCGGGAACGCCTCCTGCAGGGTCATCAGGTCGGCGAGCGCCTGCGAGGGATGGTGGCCCGGCGGTGAGCATGTTGAAGACGGGGATCGAGCCCTCGGCGGCGAGCGTCTGCGAGTCGCTCGTCGGGGCCGGTGCGCACCCCGATCGCCTGCACGTGCCGCGAGAGGACGCGCGCGGTGTCGGCGACCGACTCCCGCGCGAGAGCTGCATCTCACCGGGGCGCAGGACGACCGGGTGGCCGCCGAGCTCGGCGACGCCGACCTCGTAGGAGAGCCGCGTGCGCGTGCTCGGCTTCTCGAACAGCAGCGCGACGGCCGCGCCCGTCCAGCGCGCGCGAGGAGCGCGGCGCGGCCTTCAGCTCGTGCGCGCGCGCCAGCAGCGCGAGCAGTTCGTCGCGCGAGAGTTCGGTGCCGGTGAGGAAGTGGCGCGGCAGGCGCGGGAAGATAGCGCCGTGATGCGGATCCTCACATGGAACCTCTTCCACGGGCGTGCCGTGCCGGACTGCCGCGGCCGCTCGGCGGCGCGTTCGCCGGCGATGCTCGCCGGGATGGGAGTGGGACGTCGCGCTGCTGCAGGAGGTGCCGCCGTGGTGGCCGCCGCGGCTGGCGGCCGCGTGCGGGGCGCAGGCGTTCACGGCGAGACCTCGCGCGACAGGTGCTGCCGCTCGCGCGCGCGTGGCGGCACGGCGGCCGGACGTCGTGAAGTCCTGGGGCGGCGGGGCGAACGCGATCCTCGTGCGCGGCGCGCGCGGCGTGACGCGCACGCCCGGCTGCGGGTGCGGCTGCGCCCGAGCGGCGGGTGCTGCAGGCGGTGCGTCGCGAGGACGGCGTGTGGCTCGGCGAACCTGCACGCGAGCGCGCACGACTCGCGCGTGCGCAGGCGGACATGGAGCGCGCGTCTGCTGCGCTGCGCCGGTGGGCGGGTGGCGAGCCCGTCGTGTTCGGCGGCGACTGAACACGCGGCGGCGGTCGATGCCGGGGTTCGAGCACGCGGGCGGCCACGTGCTCGACCACGTGTTCGTCCGCGGGCTCGCCGGGCCGGCGAGGCTCGGCCGGAGGTGCGGACCGCCCCGTGCACGACGCTTGCCGGCGTGAACGGCGCGAGCCACGGCCGCGTCGGAACCAGCGTCGGCGCGCGGCGGCCGGTGCTCGAAACCCGCTCGCTCGCGCCGGACGCCCGCGCGGCGGCCCGTCCTCAGTGCGGGCCGCCGGCGGGCCGCCCTCGACCTCGCCGCTCCCAGCTCCGCGCCGCAGCCCGAACCCGCGGACCATGAGCATCGCGCGCTCGGCGAGCGACCGCGCTTGGGCAGCACGCCGACCTGCGCCGGCCGCGTCGTAGCCGTCGAGGAACACGCGCACACGCCACAGCCGCTCGCGCGGCGGGTCGAGCTCGCAGTAGAGGACCGCGTGGACCGAGACGGCGCGACCCGGTCGCGGGAACCCCCGGCAGCTCGCCGGCGTGCGTGCCCGTGAGCTGCACCGGCGCGGCGATGAAGCGCCCGTCGCCCAGGCGCTGGCCCGAGGACTCCACGCGCGCGTCGGGAACGCCTCCCACAGCACCGCGGCGTGGTCGCCGATCGCCTCGGGGCCGTAGAGCGGCTCGATGCAGAACGGGTCCTGCCAGTGGACGTCCACGGCGGGGCATCTCGCGGAAGGCGCCGCGGCGGCGGCCCTGCCAGGCCTCCTGGAGCTGGATCGACGAGCTCGTCGGCGGGGCTCCGGCGCGGGCACGTCGGCGGGGGCCAGGTCCGGCGAGGCCGTCCATCGGGCGAGGACGCCTGGGCGTGCAGGCGCCGCGGGATACGCCCGGCGGGCGCAGCCGCCCGGCCGCGACGCCGCGCGCGGATCGCCGGGCCATCGTCACCGGGTCCTCCGCGCGCGAGATCGCGCTCGCGCAGCAGCACCGCGTCGCAGCCCAGCTCCATCGCCAGCGCCGCGTCCGACGCCGTGCCGACGCCGGCGTCGAGGATCACCGGCACGCCCGCGCTGCTCGACGATGAGCGTGAGGTTGTAGGTGTTGCGGATGCCCATGCCCGAGCCGATCGGCGAGCCGAGCGGCATGACCGCCGCGCAGCCGGCGCCTCCAGGCGCCGCGCCAGGACCGGATCGTCGGTCGTGTAGGGCAGGACGACGAAGCCGTCGGCGACGAGCTGCTCGGCGGCGTCGAGCAGCTCGGGCGCGTCGGGCAGCAGCGTGCGCTCGTCGCCGATCACCTCGAGCTTCACCCAGTCGGTGCCGAACGCCTCGCGCGCAAGCCGCGCGGTCATGACGGCATCGCGGGCGGTGAAGCAGCCGGCGGTGTTCGGCAGGACGGACAGGCCGCAGGCGAGCGAGCACGTCGATCAGCGAGTGCCGCGAAGCCGGGTCGATCCGCCGCAGGGCGACCGTGACGATCTCCGTCCCGCGTCGCCTCGATCGCGTCGGCCGAGGTCCTCGTGCGAGCGGAAAGCCGCCGGTGCCGAGGATCAGCCGCGAGCCGAAGTCCGCGCCCGCGAGCTCGGCCAGGAGGCCGCTCACTCCGCGCCTGCACCGCCGCTCCCCCGTGCCTCGACGACTTCGACCCGCTGACCACCGCCAACGCCGGCCACTCTCGCCTGCGGGATGACCTCGCCGTCGAGGGCGACGGCGACGCCGCGCGCGTCCGGCATCGATGCCCGCCGCCGCGCAGCGTCCGCGATCGCTGGCGCCGTCGGCCAACTCGAAGACCTCGCGGCCATTGAGCGATGATCACGCCGGCCACCCCGGTGAAGCGGTCGGGCGAGAGCGCCGGGGCGACCGCGGCGACCGCCTCTCCGGCGAGCCGCGCGGCGAGCAGGTCGCCGGTGAGGGCGCGAGCAGGACCCGTTGCGGTGGTGGCCGCTCGCCCAGTACAGGCCGGGCAGCGCGCCGCTCTCCCCGATGACCGGGGCGTTGTCAGGCGTGCCGGGGCGCAGGCCCGCCGCAGCGCCTCGAACTCCAGCTCGAGCAGGCCGGGCAGAGCTCGCTAGGCGTCGCGCAGCAGCTCGTGAAGCGCCAGCGCGGTGACGCTGGTGTCGAAGCCGCGCTCCTCGACCGTCGCGCCGACGACAAGCGCCCTCGCCGCGCGGGACGACGTAGCCGCGCTCGTGCCGCGATGACGCGCGTCAGCAGCGGGCCGCCGGGTCGTGCGCCGGGTCGCGCAGGCGCAGGAGCTGGCCCTTCACGGGACGGACGGGGACGCTGCGCGCCGTCCGGCAGCCTCGAGCGCGCCGGACCAGGGCCCGGCGGCGATCACGAACCTGCCCGGCGTGCAGCTCCTCGCCGTCGTCGAGCTGCACACCCGCGACGGCCCCGTCGCGCACGAGCACCGCGCGCGACCCGGCCTGCGGGCGCAGCGTCGACTCCGGCGCGCTCGGCCGCGACCGCGAGCGCCGCGCCGACGAGCCGCGGATCGACGGCGTGGTCGGACGGCACCTCGGCGGCCGCCCGCAGCGACGGCGCCAGCGCGGGCTCCAGCGCGCGCGCCTGCGAGGGCAGCGAGCGGTGCGCACGCTCGAGGCCCAGGCGCTCGCGCAAGCGCCACCTCGCGCCGCAGCGCCGCCGCCTCGTCGGCGTCGCGTGCCGACGAGCAGCGTGCCGCACGCCGGTGGCCGACGTCGATGCCGCTGACGTCCGCGAGCTCGGCGCGAAAGCCGGCCAGCGGCGGGCGACTCTCAAGGCCGAGCCGGGCGAGCGCGCGCCTCCTGCAGGTCGGCCTCGCTCACGGGGGCGAGCATCCCGGCGGCGACCGCGGTCGTGCGCGCCCGCGAGCGGCCCCGGGTCCACGAGCACGACGCGCAGGCCGCGCGCCGCGGGCACGCCACGCGACGACGAGCCCGCAGACGCCCCCGCCGACGATCGCGACGTCCCAGCTCTGATGCTCGGTGGGTGGCAGAACGGCCTCCTCGCTTCGCCGGCATGACCCGGATCAGCTGTTGACGGTCGGCGCCGCCGGCGCCCTCTCAGCCCCGTGGCGGGGCTCCCGCTGTGCCTATCTAGGCACGCTGTCGCAGCGGCGCGGAACGACGCCCTGCCACAAGCGCCGCATCACGCTCCGGCACCGCCCCGCGCACTGGCGTCACGCCTCTGACCTCGTCTGCGGGGACCGCGGGCGATCCGGCGACGCTGCTCGCCGACGTGCTGGCGGCGGCGCTCGAGGGCGGCGTGGACCTCTTCCAGCTCCGCGACAAGGACGCCGGCGACGACGGCTGCTACGAAGCCGCCGCCGATCGTCCGCGCGCGCGCCGAACGCCGGCGCCCTCTTCATCCTCAACGACCGGCCCGACCTGGTCGCCGCGACCGGCGCCGACGGCGCCCACGTGGGCCAGGACGACATCGCCGGTCGCCGAGGCGCGCGCGACTCGCCGGACCGGGCGCGCTGATCGGCCGCTCGACCCACAGCCCCGACCAGGTGGACGCCGCCGCAGCGGCCGAGGGAGCCCGGACTACCTCAGCGTCGGCCCGGTCCGGGCGACCCCGACGAAGCCCGGCCGGCCCGCCGTCGGGCTGGACCTCGTCGCCTACGCCGCGGCCACGGCGACCGCTGCCCTGGTTTGCGATCGGCGGGATCGACGGCGACACCATCGCGGCGGTGACCGCGGCCGGCGCCGCCCGCGCTCGTCGTCGTCCGGGCGATCACCGACGCCGCCGACCCGCGCGGCGGCCGCGGCCGGCTGCGCAGCGGCCCTGAGCGACGTGCCGCCGCCGGCGCCGCGAGCCGCGCATGGGAGGCGCAGGAGCGCAAGCGCCCGATCGGCCGAGGACGCGCGCCCGCGCGGCAGCCGGCCGCCGCGGCGGCGACCCCGGCGGGCGAGCCGTCGCCGCGCGCCCTCGCGCAGCGCCGAGCGCGAACGCGATGCGCCCGCGCCGAGCTCGACCCCGCTCGGAGCCCGGCGAGCGGCCGGCGCGCGCCGCTCGTCATCGCGGCCGTCGCTCTCGTCCTGTTCGCCGCTGACGCATCGTCATCCTCTGCCTCGCCGGCGCGGGGTCGAGGGGCCAACACCGACGTCATCGGGCGTCCGAACCTCCAGTCTTCGCCGCCGGTCGATGCTGCTCGCGGCTTGGGGAACGTGGACGCGCGCTACTGGGCGGTGCTCGGCTTTCAGGCCCTGCTGGCGATCAGCTGGTGGTCGCCTCGCTCTCGCTGATGGTCGCCGGCAACCTCGCTGGCGGTCTCCTCTGCCTCGTGCTCGTCGGCGCCGGGAGCTGGCTCTTCTGGAGTCATCCGTGCGCGTCCTCGGCCGCGGATTACTCGCATGCCGCGACTCCGGCCGGAGGACTCTTCATAGACTCGCTCCATGGCTAGAACCTTCGACGTGCATCATCATCGGCTTCAGGACCGGGGGATACGTCGCCGCGATCCGCGCCGCGCAGCTCGGAATGAAGACCGCCGTGATCGAGAAGGACAAGATCGGCGGACGCTGCCTCAACTACGCCTGCATCCCGGCGAAGGCGGTCTTGCGATCGGCCGACATGTTCCGAGGAGGTCCGCGAAGCCGGCGAGTTCGGAATCACGGTCGGCGAGCCGACGGTCGACTTCGGGCCGTCAGCGACCGCCGCGAAGAGGTCGTCGGCACGCTCGATCGGCGGGGTCGAGATGCTGATCAAGAAGAACAAGGTCGAGCTGATCCACGGCGCTGCGGAGGTCACCGGCGCGGAGAGCGTCAGCGTCGAAGGCGCGAGCTCGAAGCGACGAAGGCGATCATCCTCGCTACCGGCTCGGTCGCCCGCGCGATTCCCGGCGCGAGCTTCGGTGGGCCGTAATCGATACCGCGCAGGCATGGGCGCTCGAGGAGCTGCCGAAGAGGATGGCGGTCGTCGGTGCCGGCCCGTCCGGTTGCGAGATCGCCAGCGCCTACGCCCGCTTCGGCGTTGAGGTGGAACTCTTTGAAGCGCTGGACCGCGTATTGCCAGGCGAGGACAAAGACATCGCGCGGCTCGTTGAGCGAGGGTTTCAAAAGCAAGGCATCACCGTTCACACCTCGACGCTGATCGGCGACATCGAAGCCGGGAAGAGTTCCGTCAGCTACAGCTACGGCGATGAGAAGGGCGAAGCCGACTGGCTCGTGATCGCCGCAGGACGCGGCGCCGACGTTGACGGGCTTGGGCTTGGCGCAGCCGGGCTGGAGCTTGATGAGCACGGCCTGATCGCCGTCGATGGCCACGAGCGCACAAGCGTTGAAGGCGTCTACGCGATCGGCGACCTCGTCCACGGCCCGGCGCTGGCGCACAAGGCGAGCGAGGAGGGGATCATCGCCGCCGAAGCAATCGCCGGTGAGGACCCGCAGCCGCTCGACTACATCGACATTCCGCGCGCGACCTTCTGCTCCCCGAACGTCGCCAGCTTCGGACTGACCGAGGCAGCAGGCGAAGGAGCCGGCCATGATGTGACCGTCGGCAAGGTTCCCTACGGCGCCGTCGGCGCCGGCACGCGTCTACGGCGACCGCGACCGGCATGGTAAAAATTGTTGGCGACAAGAAATACGGCGAAATTCTCGGCGCGCACATCGTCGGCGCGAAGGCAACCGACATGATGCAGGAACTGGTCGAACACCAAGCTGCTTGAAGGCGGCTACCCGGAGGTAGCGCGGTTCATCCACGGCCACCCGACGATCAGCGAAGCGGTGCTGGAGGCCGCCCGCGCCGCCGACGGCTGGCTGATTCACGGCTGAGCGCCGGTGAGATGCTCAGGCCCGGCCTTCTACTTTGGTCTGACCAGCCCCGGCGCCGGTCTTCTACTTCGATCTCGGCCGCCCGGAGCTTGACCTTGCTGCCGAGCCGTGTGCAGCGTGATGCCGGTCCCGACGCCGTGGTTCCGGTGCTCGCGCGCGCTGGCGACGCGCCCGCGCCGCGCGCTGATTGATGCGACGCTCGCCGCCGCGCCGCTGCAGAGGCTCCAGCCTGCGCTGGCCCGATCCGTTCCCCTTCGACAGCGAGCGAGCGATGCTGGCCGCGACCTACGCCGAGTCGATCGGGCGCGCCGTCCATTCTCGCTCGCCGCCTTCCGCCAGGCTTTCGCCGGCGGCCGCGCTCTCGACCGACGACAACATCGTGATCGCCGGCTCCGCCTGCGAGATGCATCCGGCTGCGCTGCTGAAAGGTTGCGACCTGGGACTCCGTGACGGGCTCGGGCGGCGACGGCGCTGGCGCTGGAGCGCGGCGTTCGCGACGTGCCCGCCGTATGGCTGGCCGGCGGGCGCGTGTTCGATCGGCCCCGACGGCCTAGCGCGACGCCGGCGGCGTGCCGGAGCGCCGGCTGATGCGCGCAAGGCCGCCTACGAGCTGACGGTCACCGCGCACCGGCAGCGCACCCGGGCGCCTTGCCGCGCCCGACCGTGTCGACCACATCGAGGTCGTCTAGCGTCGAGGATCTCGAAGTGGTTCTTTCTGGGATGTGCCAGCGCGCGAGACCGGCAGCGCATCGAGGCCGCGCTGCGCGACGACCTCGAGCGGCTCGGACGCGACGAGTTCATCGCGAGCTGGTCGGCGTTCTGACGTCGGCGACGACCTGGCGCCGTAGGCTCTGGGCAGCCGCCGGCGACGACGTCGCCTCGGCGGTCCGTGCGAGGCGCTCGACGAGGCCAACGACAACGAGCCCGTAGGTGCCGCCGAAGACCGGCTCCGCGGCCCGGGCGCGTCGATCGCTACGAGATGCTCGAGCCCTCGGGGTCGGGCAGTTCCTCGACGATGTGGTCCACGGTGACACAGGCCGATCTGCCAGCCCAGGACTCCCGGGGTTCACGCGCGAGATGCGCGCCGGCACGGCAACGACGCCGAATGCCGCACGCGCCGACCGCGCCCTCGCTGGACCTGCGGCCAGCCGTCCCCCGGCGCCCTGCAGTGGGGTGCCCACGGGTTCCAGCGCGTCGGGCACGAGCAGCGACCAGACGGTACGGGCGAGCGTCGGTGTGCGCGTCGTAGCGGATCATCCCGCGAAAGGTACGGTCGCGAGCGGCGAGGACGAGGCCGGTAAGCGACGGCCGACCCTGACACCGCCCCGAGCCTGCAGTCGCGAGAGTGGCTCGCCACGATGCTGCTGATCCGCCGCTTCGAGGAGCGCGGCCGGGCGAGCAGTACCAGCGCGCGAAGGTCGGCGGCTTCCTGCACCTCGCGATCGGCGAGGAGGCGACGATCGTCGGGACGGTCCGCGCGATGCGCGCCGACCGACTACCTGATCGGCACCTACCGCACCCACGGCCACGCGATGGCGCGCGGGAGCGAGCCGGCGCGCGTGATGGCCGAGCTGTTCGGCCGCGTGGACGGCCTGTGCCGCGGGCGCGGCGGCTCGATGCACATGTTCGACCTGCCGCGGCGCTTCATGGGCGGCTACGGCATCGTCGGCGGCAACCTGCCGATCGCGGCGGGCTTCGGCCTCGCGTCGCGACTACCTGGGGACGACGACGCGACCGTCTGCCAGTTCGGCGACGGCGCCTCCAACCAGGGCACCTTCGGCGAGACGATGAACCTCGCCGCGCTGTGGAACCTGCCGGTCGTCTTCATGGTCGACGAACAACCGCTTCGGGATGGGCACCTCGCTCGAGCGCCATTCCGCCGAGACCGACCTGCAGCACAAGGGCGAGGGCTTCGGCGTCCCGGCGCATGGAGTGCGACGGGATGGACGTCGTCGACACGTTCCGCGGTGACGACCGAGGCGCTGCGAGATCGCGCGCGAGGAGCGCCGGCCCTGCTCGTCGAGGCGCTGCACCTACCGCTTCCGCGGCCACTCCGCCGCCGATCCCGAGGAGTACCGCGCCAAGGAGGAGGTCGAGGAGTGGCGCAAGCGCGACCCGATCGTGACGCTTCGGCGACCGCGCTCGAGGCGGAGGACGTTATCGAGCGACGGCGAGCGCGCAGCGATGGACGCGACGGCGGTCGAGATCGCCGACGAGGCGGTCGCGTTCGCCGACGCCTCGCCGGAGCCCGGAGCCCGGCTCGCTCTACGACGACGTCTACGTGCTCGGCGGCGCAGGTGCAGGGCTGGTACTCGGTCGACGAGCGCGGCGCGGGCGTGCGCAAGGGCGAGGAGCATCCGCTGATGGCGAGATGCGCTACCGCGAGGCGCTGAACCAGGCGCTCGCGCGAGGAGATGAGCGCGACGACGACCGTCTTCCTGATGGGCGAGGACATCGGCGTCTTCAACGGCGCCTTCAAGGTGACCGAGGGGCTGCTGGAGCGAGTTCGGCGAGAAGCGGGTGCGCGACACGCCGATCTCCGAGAACACGATCGTCGGCATCGGCGTCGGCGCGGCGATGGCCGGGCTGCGGCCCGTGGTCGAGCTGATGACGATCAACTTCTCGCTGCTCGCGCTCGACCAGATCATCAACCACGCGGCGCACGATCCGCTACATGTTCGGCGGCCAGGTCACGCGTGCCGATGGTCGTGCGGATGCCGCAGGGCGCCGGCCACCAGCTCGGGCCGACCCACTCCCACAGCTTCGAGGCGCTGTACCTCCACGTGCCCGGGCTGCTGGTCGCGTGCCCAGCACCGCCGCCGACGCCAAGGGCCTGCTGAAGGCGGCGATCCGCGACGATAACCCCGTGATCTTCATCGAGCACGAGACCCTCTACGGCCAGCGCGGCGAGGTTCCCGACGAGCCTGACTTCACGTCGTTCCGTTCGGCCTGGCGGCGATCCGGCGCGAGGGCACCGACGTGACGATCGATCGGGATCTCGCGGATGGCGCAGACGGCCGAGCGCGCCGCCGAGACAGCTCGCCGCCGAGCACGGGATCGAGGCCGAGGTGATCGACCCGCGCACGCTGCGCCCGCTCGACCTCGACACGATCCTCGAATCGCGTGCGCAAGACCAACCGCTGCGTGATCGTCGAGGAGGGCTGGCCGCACGGCGGCGTCGGCGCCAACCTCGCGGCGCTGATCCAGGAGCAGGCGCTTCGACGACCTCGACGCGCCGGTCGGGCGCGTGACCGGCGCCGACGTGCCGATGCCTTACGCGAAGAGCCTCGAGCAGATCGCGTTCCCCCACGAGCAGGAGGTGATCGAGCGCCGTGCTCGCGACCTCCAGGAGGCGGGCTGCGCCGTGGCCGAGATCGTGATGCCGCGGCTCTCGGACTCGATGGAGGAGGGGACGATCGTCCGCTGGCTGAAGGCGCGACGGCGACGAGGTCGCCGCGGCGAGGAGCTGGTCGAGATCGAGACCGACAAGGCGACGATGGCCTACGAGTCCGACGCCGCCGGGACGCTGCGAGATCGTCGCGCAGGAGGGCGCACGCTGCCGATCGGCGAGGTCATCGCCCGACTGGAGACATCGCGCTCGAAGGGCAGGCGGGCGCGGAGCGCACGCCGGATGCGAGCGCCGAACGCGCCCGGCCGAGCCCACTCGACGCCGCCCGCGACCGACGTCGGCCCCGTGCAGGGCTCCCGCCCGTCGAGCCCGTGCACGCGGCCGCTCCCGTCGCCGCACGCGGACGGCGAGGACGGCCGTCTGAGCGCCTCGCCGGTCGCCCGGCGGATCGCGCGCGAGCGGGGCGTGGATCTCGCCGCGCTGGCCGGCACCGGGCCCGGCGGGCGGATCGTCAAGGCCGACGTCGAGGCCGCCGCGAGCGGCGCCGGCCCGGCCGACAAGGCGCCGCGCCTGTCCGCCGTCGCGGACCGCCGCGGCTCCCGCGGCCGCCCGCGGCGCCGCCCGGCGCCGGCGACCCGGGCGAGCCGGGACCGCCAAGGGCGAGGTCACGATCACCGAGCCGACCGCGCACGCAGCAGCTCGATCGCGCGGCGGATGGCCGAGTCGCGGGCGACGATCCCACGTTCACGCTGCGCGCCACGGTCGACATGACGCAGTGCGTCGAGCTGCGCGCCGACGCTGAAGGCGAGCGGCGCGAGGGCGAGCGGTCCCGTCCTTCAACGACCTCGTCGTCAAGGCGTGCGCGATCGCGCTGCGCGAGCAGCCGAACGCCAACGGCGCCTACCGCGACGGGAAGTTCGAGCGCTACTCCCGGGTCAACGTCGGCGTCGCCGTCGCGACGGACGGCTCGCTGGTCGTGCCGACCGTCTTCGACGCCGACCGCAAGGGCCTTGCGCAGATCGCCGCCGAGACGCGCGCGCTGGCCGAGCGCGTGCGCGCGGGCGACGATCACGCCGCCCGGAGCTCTCCGGCGGCACCTTCACCGTCAGCAACCTGGGCATGTTCGGCGTGCGCTCGTTCGAGGCGGTCATCAACCCGCCGCAGGCGGCGATCCTCAGCGTCGGCGCGCTGGAGCCCCGGCCGGTCGTCCGCGACGGCGAGGTCGTGGTGCGGCAGCAGATGGACGTCGAGCTGGCCTGCGACCACCGCATCCTCTACGGCGCCGCAGGCCGCCGAGTTCCTCGCGCGCGTGCGCGGGATCCTCGAGGCGCCGCTGGCGCTCGCGCTCTGAGTCAGCGCTCGGCGTCGGCGAGCAGCGCCCGGCCGAGCCGCTCGTAGCGTCGCGGGTCGGGCCGGCCGCCCGCGACGACCGTCGCCCAGTGGAGCGCGATGGCCGTGCCGGCGAAGTCGTCGATCGCCCCGCTGATGCGCCGCAGCTCCTTGGGGGTCCGCGTCTCGGCGAGCAGCGCCGTGAGCGCCTCGACGATCTGGGCGTGGATCGGCCCGTCGTCGGCGAGCATGAGGCGCAGCACGACGGCCGGCTCGCGGCCGGCGGCGAGGGTCAGCGGGGCGTACTCGGCCGATCGGTCGGCGATGCGCCGCACGAAGTCGAACGCGCGGTCGTCCCCCGTGCCGCGCGCCTGCGCCTGCGCCTCCTCGCGGAACTCGATGGCCAGGTGCTCGAACAGCGCGAGCATCAGCGCGTCGCGGGTGCCGAACCAGCGGTGCACGGTGGCGCGGGAGACGCCGAGGCGCCGCGCGACGGCCTGCATGTCGACGCGCTCGCCCGCGTCGAGCAGCTCACGCGCGACGTCGACCGCGTCCTCGGGCGTCGGGCGCCGGAAGCGCGGAGCGGGAGCGGCAGGGGCGTTCGGCACAGCCCCACCCTATCGCCCGCCGTGTCACATCTGCGACAGACGGGCGGTCGTGTTCGGATCGCTCAGAGCGCGCGGGCGGCCTGCGCGGCCTCGGCGATCGCGGCGGCGCCCTCGCCCTCGCCGTGCGCGGCGAGGAAGCCGCTCGTCGCCGATCTCCAGGATGCCGGCGCCGTGCGGGCTGTCCGGCGGGGAACGGGTACCAGCCCACGAACGCGGCGGCGAGCAGCCGCGCCCGTCCAAGCTCCGGACGCGGTCGTCGACGTGGTCGTCGTGCGGATGCCGGGTGCGTGAAGCGGTAGAGCGTGCCTGCGCCGACCGACGACGAGCGTCGTCTCCTCCAGGTGCGCCGACTGCACGAGCGTCTCGCCGGTGGTCGGTCCCGACGGCGTCAGGCCCTCCTCGCTGGTCGCCTGCGCAACCGACAGCGGGGTGCCGGCTGACGGGCCGTCGAGCGGGCCCGTCACCGACGCGGCCCGGATGCGACGCGTCAGCGCCGCGGCGCGCGGCTCGTCGCCCTCGGCGAGCAGGTGGAGGTCGAGCACGCTCGCCAGGAGGCTCGTGCGCTGCGCGGCGGGGTCGAGGCTCATGACCCCGATGCTACGGGGCGCCGCGCGTCGTCGATGATGGCGCGCCGATTCGCGCTGCACGTCGTCGAGCGGCGCGGTGGTGTGCGCGACGCGGCACTGGATGACCGCTCCCTCGATCGCGGCGATCGCGAGCGTGGCGAGGCGGCCGGCCCGCGCACGCGGCACGCCGGAGCGGCGCAGCGCCTGCGCGAGCAGCGCCTCCCAGCGGGCGAACGTCTCCGCGGCCGCCGCCGCGACGGCCGGCGCGGCGTCCGCCTCGATGGCCACCGCGACGACCGGGCACCCGGCGCGGAAGTCACTGCGCTCGAGCTGCCGTCGCCAGCCGTCGGTGAAGCCGTCGACGCATCGCCTGCGGATCGCCGTCCGCGGCGGCGCGCTCGATGCGCGCGGCGACGACGTCGCCCGCGAGCCGCACGGCCTCCTCGGCGAGCTCGGTCTTGCCGCCCGGAAAGTGGTGGTAGATCGAGCCGCGCGGCGCGCCGCTGTGCGCGACGACGTCGCGGAAGCCCGTCCCGCTGTAGCCGTTCTCGCGGAACAGCTCGGTCGCGCTGATGATCATGCGCGTGCGGGTGTCGAGGCCGGGCAGATCGGTCACGGCTTGCTCCTATGACGACCATCATAGGCGTCCGCGGTCAGCGGACCAGGATGACGTCCGCCGTCGGCCCGGCCAGCCGCCGGTTGGGCTCCTGGCTGCGGTCGAGCGTGACGCCGGGCGGCGACTGGTCGGTCGTCACGATCACGCACAGGCTGCGATCCGGGTCCGGGCCCGGGACGCAGGTCCGGTAGAGGCCGGGGCCGGGCTTCCACGTGTCCATGCGGCCGAGGTTGCGGCGGAACTCCGGCGGCGCCTGACCGGCGAAGTAGTCGCGCGCAGCGATCGCCTGGGCCCGCAGTGCCCGCTCCTCCCCGCGGATCGCGGGGCGGTGCGCGATGCCCCCGGCCACGAGCAGCGCGCACAGCCCGCCGAGCGCCCACACCGCACCGCGGTCGCGCGCGGCGAACGGCGGCAGCCGCGGGATCGCGGCGGCGCAGCCACAGGCCGATCAGCGGGCCCGCGACCGCGACCATCAGGAGATTCAGGAACGCCGCCGCGAGCAGCGCGCCGCCGGTGCTCCCGCCGCGGTCGCCGGCGAACGGGAGGCGCGAGAGGAGCAGCGCGTCGGCGACCGTGAAGAGCGCGAAGGCCGGCGCCGTCCAGGCGCCGCGCAGCCGCCAGCGCAGCCGCCGGAGCCAGACGAGCCGGTCCTCGGATGCCTCCACGGACGAAGCGTAGAGCGCGCCGCGCCGGCGCTCCCGCCCCCGAGGGGTACGCTGGGCGCATGGCCGCGCAGCCCGAGCTGTGGGTGGTGCACCTCGGCCGGCTCCCGTACGCCGCCGGCCTCGCGCTGCAGGAGCGCGTGCGCGACGCGCGCGAGCAGGGCGCGCGTCCCCGACACGCTGCTGCTGCTCGAGCACGACCCGGTCTACACGCGCGGCCGGCGCGCCGACCCGGCCGAGCTCCCGCTCGGGCGAGGACTGGTACGCCGCGCGCGGGATCGCGATCGTCGACGTCGACCGCGGCGGGCGGGTCACCTACCACGCACCGGGGCAGCTCGTCGGCTACCCGATCGTCCGCACCGACGACGTCGTCGCCCACGTGCGCGGCATGGAGCGGGCGATCATCGCGGCACTCGCCGAGGAGGGCGGTGCCCGCGCGCTCGCGCGCCGACGAGGGCTCCGACTTCACCGGGCGTCTGGGTGGAGGACCGCAAGATCGGCTCGATCGGCGTGCACGTGCGCCGCGGGATCACGACCCACGGCTTCTCGCGTCAACGCCGACATGGACCTCGAGCCGTGGACCTGGATCGTGCCCTGCGGGCTGACGCTCCCGATGACGTCGCTCGCCGCCGAGACCGGGCGCCCCGGCCCGCTCGTCCCGTGCCTGCGCCGGCGGGTGGCGCACGCCTACGCGACGGAGCGCGGGATGCCGTCAGCGCCTGGTGACCCCGGCCCGACTGGACCGCGTCCTGACCGCCGCGACACCGGCGCTAGCGTGAGCGGGGTGAGCCTCCCGCCCACCGAGCGCGAGCACCAGACCCGCGGCCGGTCCAACCCCGGCGGGATGGACGTGCTGCAGGTGCTCGGGACCGACGTGCAGCCGATCCGCGCGCGCAAGCCGCCGTGGTTCAAGGTGCCCGCACCCGGCGGCGTGAAGTACCGCGAGCTGTCGAAGCTCATCAGCGACGAGAACCTGCACACCGTCTGCCAGGAGGCCGCCTGCCCGAACGTCGGCGAGTGCTGGGAGCGCGGCACCGCGACGTTCATGATCCTCGGCGACACCTGCACCCGCCGCTGCGGCTTCTGCAACGTCAACACCGGCAAGCCGACGTGGAACGACCCGCTCGAGCCGGCGCGCGTCGCGCGCTCGATCGCGCAGATGGGCCTGCGCCACGCCGTCATCACGAGCGTCGACCGCGACGACCTTCCGGACTCGGCTCGCGGATCTGGGCGGCGACGATCCGCCAGTGCCGCCGCCAGGCGCCCGACTGCAAGGTCGAGGTGCTCACGCCCGACTTCCGCGGCGAGGAGATGCCGCTGGCGACCGTCCTCGCCGAGCGGCCCGACGTCTTCAACCACAACGTCGAGGTCGTGCCGCGGCTCTACCCGCTCGCGCGCCGCGGCTCGCGCTGGGAGCGCTCGCTGCGCGTGCTGCGCAACGCCAAGGCGATCGGCCGGGCGGGACGTCGTCACGAAGTCGGGCCTGATGGTCGGGCTCGGCGAGACCCACGACGAGATGGTCGGCGCGTTCGAGGACCTGCGCGCCGCCGGCGTCCAGGTGCTGACCGTCGGCCAGTACCTGCGCCCGACCGAGCGCCACCTGCCGGTCGTCCGCTACTGGCACCCCGACGAGTTCGCCGCGCTCGAGGCGGCCGCCTACGACCTCGGCTTCGACCACATCGCCGCCGGGCCGCTCGTGCGCTCCAGCTACCACGCCGACCAGCACGTACCGCAGCCGCGGCCCGGCGTCGGCCCGCTGGCGCCGGCGCCTAGCCGCCGGGGAGCGTCCACCGCCCCGTGATCCCCCTGCGCGACGACACCGAGCGCGACCGCGCCCCGATCGCTCGCGCTGCTGCTCGCGCTCGCGACCGCGCTCGGGCGCGCTCGCGACGCTCCTCGCCGGCGCCGGGCGGCTGGACGGCGCTGCTGCTCGCGCTCGACGCCGCGGCGATCTGGATCTACGGCGCGCGGCGTCGAGGGTGCGGTCGGGCGCGGCTGGATGGTCGCTCGCGACCGTGTTCGGCGGCGTCGGTGGCGCCGCGCTCGCGCTCGGCCGCGGGCGCCGACGACCGCACGGCGACCGTCGCGGCCGCCGCCGCGACCGGCGTCGGCGCCTCGAGCTCGTCGCCACCCACCTCACTGCGGCTGCGCGGCGCGACGATCCTCAGCATCGTGCTCGTCCCCTGGTTCGGCTCGTTCGCGGCCGTGCCGGCGCCGATCTGGGCGCTCGTCTGGGGCGGCGCTCGCCATCCTCCTGCTCGCCCTCGGCGCACTGGCGGCCTGACGTGCGGACGCTGATGCTCGGCGCGACGCTCCTCTTCCTCGTCGCCTTCACGGCGCTGACGATCCACGCCGCCGCGGACCGCGGCTTCACGATCCTGTCGGTGATCTCGCTGCTCATCATCGGCGCTGATGGGGATCGGCATCGTCGGCGCGATCTGGGAGGAGCCCGCCCGACGACGAGTGACGGCGACGGGCAGTCCCCGGCGCCCTGCTCCGTATCATCCGTCGGACTTCCCCAACCGACTGGCCAGTCAGCCAAAGGAGACGAGGGTGGATCTCAACGACACCCCAGAGCAGGCGGAGTACCGGGCGCAGATCCGGGCCTGGCTCGACGAGCACAAGGCGCAGGCGCCCGTGCTGCATGGGCGACGGCGCGCTCACCGACCCGGACGAGATCCTCGCCGCGCGCCGCGCGTGGCAGGGCAAGCTCGCCGAAGGCGGCCTCGCCGGCGCCACGTGGCCCAAGGAGTACGGCGGCCAGGGCGTCGGCCCGATCGAGGGCGTGATCATCAGCCAGGAGATGCGCCGCGCGCGCGTCCCCGGCATCCTCGACGTGATCGGCGTCGGCATGCTCGGCCCGACGATCATCGCCCACGGCACCGAGGAGCAGAAGACCGCGCTACCTCGGCCCGATGCTCCACGGCGACGAGGTCTGGTGCCAGATGTTCAGCGAGCCGGCCGCCGGCTCGGACCTCGCCGCGGTGCAGACCCGCGCGAAGCAGAACGACGACGGCACCTGGACGCTCAACGGGCAGAAGGTCTGGACGACGAACGCCCAGTTCGCCGCCTACGGCCTGCTGCTCGCGCGCACGAACCCCGACGTCCCCAAGCACAAGGGCATGACGATGTTCATCGTCCCGATGGACGCCGACGGCGTGACGTCCGCGGCCTGCGGCAGATCTCCGGCGAGTCGGAGTTCAACGAGGTCTTCTTCGACGACGTCACGATCCCCGCCGACAGCGTCGTCGGCGGCGTGGACAACGGCTGGGGCGTCGGCCTGACGACGCTCATGTTCGAGCGCCTGACGATCGGCCTGGGCAGCGAGGGCTTCGGCTACAACGGCGACCGCTTCTCGCGCGCGATCGCCGCCGACGCGGCCGCCGTCAAGGACAGCGACGTTCGCCACCAGCTCGGCGAGATCGCCGCCGAGCTCGAGGCGATCCGCTGGACCGGCTACCGCCTGATCAGCGACCTGCAGGGCGGCCAGATCCCGGGGCCGGAGTTCGGCCTGGCGAAGGTCACGACCGTCAACAACGCCGTCAAGGCCGGCGACCTGATCGCCGACGTCGCTCGGCCCGGAGGCGCTCGCCGAGGACGACGAGTGGGCCTACATGATCTCGTTCCTCCCCGGCCTGAAGAGCGCCGGCGGCACCGAGGAGATCCTGCGCAACACGATCGGCGAGCGCGTCCTGGGCCTGCCGCCCGAGCCGCGCCTGGACAAGGGCATCCCGTTCAGCGAACTGCGGGCCAAGGAGAAGGAAGGGGCCGCGGCATGAACCTCGAATCTGTCCGACGAGCAGGAGTTCCTGCGCGAGGCCGCGCGCGGCGCCCTGTCGCGCGTGAAGACCGTCGAGGCGGCCCGCGAGGCGCTGGAGGACGAGTCCGCGCTGCCCGACCTGTGGCCGATGGCCATCGAGGCCGGCTGGCCCGGGCTGCTCGTCAGCGAGGAGCACGGCGGCGCGGGCCTGGGCGCCTACGACGCGATGCTCGTGGCGCAGGAGGCCGGCCGCGTGCTGGCTCCCGCCCCGCTGCTCGGCCCGCTGCCCGCGTCGCTGCTGCTGGACCGCGGCGGCGCCGAAGTGACCGAGGCGGTCGCCGGCGGCGAGCTGAAGGCCGCCTGGCTGCCGGCGCGTCCGCCGAGCACGCTCGAGCCGCGGTGGACGGTCGACCCGGTCGTCCGGCAAGGCGCGCGCCGCCGCGCCGAGCCGCGACCGTCGACGGCGACAGCGTCACCTTCGACGGCGTCGTTGCCTGGGCGCCGGACGCCGGCGCAGGCCGACGTGCTGGTCGTCATCGGCCAGGACGCGGGCGGCGCGCCCGTCGCCGGCGTCGTCGAGGCGCGGCGCCGACGGCGTGAGCGTCGAGGGCACGCTGGCGCTACGACGCGACCCGGCGCCTGGGCACGGTGACGCTCGACCGGCGCGACGGGCACGAGGCTCGACGTCGTCGGAGCGCGACATCGCCGAGGCGTGGTACCTCACCCAGGCCCTGATCGCGGCCGAGTCGCTCGGGACGCGTCGAGACGGCGCTCGAGGTCTCGCTCGACGTACGCGAAGGAGCGCTTCACGTTCGGGCGCGCGATCGGCAGCTACCAGGCGATGAAGCACGGGCTCGTGGAGATCCTGCGCCGCCAGGAGAACACGAAGTCGCTGCTGCATCTACGCCGGGCTTCGCGTTCAGCGACACGCCGGACGAGATCGCCTACGCGGCGAGCGCGGCGCGCTCGGTCGCCGGGCGGCGCGCTCGACTTCGCCGCCCGCCAGCAGATCGCCGTCCACGGCGGCATCGGCGCCACGTGGGAGCACGACGCGCCGCTGACGTTCCGCCGCGCGCAGCTCAACCGCCGCCTCGTCGGCGGCACCGGCGACGCGACCGACCGGGTGGCCGAGGAGCTGCTCGAGGGTCGCGGGCCGGCGGCGCAGGCCGCCTAGATCGCTCGTCCCGCCGACCTGCGGACCGCGCGTGTGCGGTCCGCAGGTCGCGCGGTCAGGGTCTCGGCGGCAGCGCGAGATGCGGGGTCGGTCACGCAGGCGGTGGTCAAGTCGCACCTCGCGGAGCGGCAGGCGATGCCGCGGAGGAGCCTCCGGCGTTCCGCGCGCGCAACGTCGCCGGATCGGCTCCGTCTGCGTGCAGCGCTCCGCAGATCGCCGCGTAGGCTCGGCGATGTGTCCGCGCGTCCGACCGTCCTCGCGAATACCCGGTGGTCCGTCGCCGACACCCGCCGCGCGCGCCTGCGCGGGCTGCTCGGTCGCCCGCCGCTGGCCGGCGGCGAGGGCCTGGCCCTCGTGCCCTGCGCGAGCGTGCACACGTGGTTCATGCCCGCGCCGATCGACGTGGTCTTCCTCGGCCGCGACGGCGAGGTCCTGCGCGTGGTCCCGGCCCTGCGGCCCTGGCGCGCGGCGGCCTGCCGCGGCGCACGCGCCGTGCTCGAGCTGCCGCCCGGGACGTGTGCGCGCGCGGGCCTCGCTCCCGGCGTCCGGGTCGATCCCCCCTACTGATCGTTGTCGAGCTCGCGGATGCGGCTCGCGAGCTGCTCCAGCAGCGCCCACGCGACCGCCGGCCGGCCCTCGACGAAGGCGCGGAAGGACCAGACCGGCAGCGACCAGCAGCGCATGTCGGTCGCCGCGGTGATCGACGCCGACCGGCGCCCGTGCTCGAACAGGGAGAGCTCGCCGAACGACGCGCCGGGACCGAGCGTTGCGATGTCGGCCCCGGCCTTGGTGACCGTCGCCTCTCCCGACTCGACCACGAAGAAGCTCATCCCCTGCTGACCCTCGCCGGTGATGAGTTCACCGGTCGCATAGAGCCGCTCGACGAACTCGGGGGCCAGCGAGGCGGCGTCCTCGTCCGAGAGACCCGACAGGAACGGGACGCCGCGCAGGAGGGCGGTGGAGGGACCGGGCATGGCGGCGATCCTGTCAGGAGCGGCGGACCGGGCGCAAGTCGGTGCTCACAGCTCGCGTTCGTACACGTACATGACCGGGCCGTCCGCGCCGCCCTCCCGGTTGGTGAACCCCATCCGTTCGTAGAGGGCACGGGCCGCCACGTCGTCCTCGCTGGTCCCGAGGTCCATGTGGTCGGCGCCACGCCCGCGCGCGAGCGTCATCGCGGCGGTCATGAGCGCGCGTCCCAGCCCGCCCCCGCGAAGGGCCGGCACGACGTAGAGCTCGGCGAGGTAGCACTCCTGGCCTGCGTCCCAGAGCGACAGCCGAAAGCGCAGGACCGCAAGCCCGTCCGGACCCTCGCCGACCACGAGCACCACCGTGTCGCCGACGTCCATGAGCGTCGTCAGCCGCTCGGCGAGGCGCTCGGGCCCCGGCGACGGCTCGTCGTACTCGCGGTTGAACGCGTCGAGCATCCGGCCGACCGCGGCGGTGTCCGCGGATGTCGCGACGCGCACGTCCTCGTGCGGTGCGTTCACGGAGCACAGCTTTGCATGCCCGCGGAGCGCTCAGGCCACGACGGACAGCGGGACGCGCGACGCCGGGACGGTGCGGTTGCGGCCCTCGTCCTTCGCGGCGTAGAGCGCGCGGTCGGCGGCGCGATAGAGCGCGTCCTGGGCGAGCCCGACCTGCTGCGTGCAGGCGACCCCGAGCGACAGCGTGATCGGCGGCCCGTCGAGGGCGGAGCGGCGCTCGATCTCCAGCCGCAGGCGCTCGGCGGCGACCTCGCCCGCAGCGATGCCGGTGTCGGGCAGCAGGACCGCGAACTCCTCGCCGCCGAACCGCGCGGGGAGGTCGATCGTGCGCGACTGCTCGGAGAGCACCTCGCCCACCAGCCGCAGGACCCGGTCGCCGGCGATGTGCCCGTACGTGTCGTTGACGTCCTTGAAGTGATCGAGGTCGCAGACGATCACGGTGAGCGGACGGCCGTCACGGCGCGAGCGCTCGAGCTCGTGCTCCAGCTCCTCGGCGAAGTGGCGGCGGTTCGCAAGGCCCGTGAGCGGATCGGTGCGGGCCGCCAGTTCCAGCCGGGCCATCGCCGCGACGAGGCGCGTGGGCAGCGTCGACACGATGAGCGTCGCGCCGATGAGGGAGGCGATGCTCGTGGTGAGGTGCGCCACGGGCGGGAACGCGGGCGGAGCGAGCACGGTCACCAGCAGGTAGGACGCGGCGCACCCCAGGGCGAACCCGATCGCCCAGCGCTCGGGGAGGACGTAGGCCGCATAGAGACAGATCCACATGTACAGCGCGCTCGTCGCGTTCGGCGGTCCGCCGGTGGCCCAGATCGCGGCGGCGGTGAGGACCGTCGCCACGGCCAGCAGGACGCCGACCGCCGGCCTGCCGATGCCGCGCCGGCGCGCGAGCGTCAGGCCGAGCGCGATGAACAGGGCGCACGCCGAGATCGCCAGGACGACCGCGTCGCGCGAGACGGGGTCGTGGGGCAGGGCGACGGACAGGAACCCCAGGACGCCCGCCGTGAAGAACAGCCAGACCAATGGCGCGAATGGCACGTCCCGGCTTGCGGATCCGTCCGGCATACACCGTTTATCGTCGGGATACGACCGTTCCCCGACCGTAGGAAGCCCGGACGGGAGGCCCGGCGCTACCCGGTCGCGGCGTCCACGCGCTGCAGCCAGGACACCGTCACGGGATGGCCGTCGAGCGCCGCCCGGCCCTCCACGGCGCCGGCGATCGCGCTCACCTGGGCCGCGACGGCGACGTCCGCGATCGTTAGCGCCGACGACGCGAGCCAGTCACCGTCGCCCAGCAGCGCGTCGAGCGCGTCGAGGTGACGGCCGAGCTCGCGCAGCACCAGGTCGTGGGGCTTGCGACCCACCCCCTGGGCCTTCGTGCGCTGGGCGATGAGGCGCGGGACGAGCACCGGGCCGATCGCCTGGCCCACGCGCCCGTCGGCCCGCATCGCCTCGCGTGACCAGCGCGGCGCGTTCGACGGCCACTGCAGCCGCATCGTCATCTCGTAGAAGTAGAGGCTCTCGTCGGCCCAGTCCTCGAGCAGGTGGCACAGCGCGTGCTCCCGCGGATCGGCGGGCCAGAGCGGCGGGTCCGGGAACCGCTCGTCGAGGAAGCGCGCGATCTCGGACGAGTCGGCGATGAACCGCCCGTCGGCCTCGAGCACCGGCAGCTTGCCGATGCGGTTGATGCGCCGCACGTCCAGGGCGCTGCGCAGCGCGCTGACCTCGCGGACGTCGAACGGCACGCCCTTCAGGCGCAGGATGCGCCGGACCTTGTCGCAGAACGGCGAGATCTCGAACTGGTGGAGGGTGATGTCGGCCATGCGGGGAGCCTGCCGGAATGCGCCGCGCAGTGCGTCTGGGATGATCCGCGCGTCGCGCGAGCACAGCATGCGAGAGGGGAGCACACCGGTGTCCGAGGTCCACGAGTCCGTCCGCGAGGCGAACGCGGCAGTGCGGATGAGCCTGCCGTTCGACAACGTCGACGACTTCGACGACGCGCGCCGCGGGCACGTCGCGCCGCTCTCGCAGCCGCTGATCACGGCGACCGACGGGCGCGTCGTCTGGGACGGCGACGGCTGGGCGTTCCTCGACGGCGCGTGCCCGGACTGCGTCAACCCGAGCCTCTGGCGCCAGTCGCAGCTGAACATCATCCACGGGCTGTTCGAGGTCTGCGAGGGCATCTACCAGGTGCGCGGCGCCGACCTCTCGAACATGACCATCGTCGAGGGTGACGCGGGCGTCCTCGTCATCGATCCGCTCATCTCGGCGGAGACCGCGGCGGCGGCGCTCGCGCTCTACCGCGAGCACCGCGGCGACCGTCCGGTCACGGGGCTGCTCTACACGCACAGCCACGTCGACCACTTCGGCGGCTCGCGCGGCGTCGTCGACCAGGCGGACGTCGACAGCGGGCGCATCCCGGTCATCGCCCCGGAGGGCTTCCTCGCGCACGCGGTGAGCGAGAACGTCTACGCCGGCGGCGCGATGATCCGCCGCGCGACGTACATGTACGGCACGCTGCTGGAGAAGGGCCCGGCGGGCCAGGTCGGGGCGGGTCTCGGGCAGGGCACGTCGACGGGGACGATCACGCTGATCCCGCCGACGGTCGACATCACGCACACCGGCCAGGAGCTGACCGTCGACGGGATCCGGATGGTCTTCCAGATGACCCCCGGCACCGAGGCGCCGGCGGAGATGAACTTCCTCTTCCCCGACCATCGGGCGCTCTGCATGGCCGAGAACGCGACGCACAACCTGCACAACGTGCTGACGCTGCGCGGAGCGCTCGTACGCGACCCGCACGTGTGGGCGTCGTACCTCGACGAGGCGATCGTCCTCTTCGCGGGGGAGGCCGACGTCGTGTTCGCCCAGCACCACTGGCCGCGCTGGGGCGCCGAGCGGATCGAGGACTTCCTCGCCAAGCAGCGCGACCTGTACGGGTACATCCACGACCAGACGCTGCGCCTGCTGAACAAGGGCTTCGTCGCGAGCGAGATCGCCGAGCAGTTCGAGCTGCCCCGGAGCCTCGAACAGGAGTGGCACTGCCGCGGGTACTACGGGTCGCTGAACCACAACGTCAAGGCCGTCTACCAGCGCTACCTCGGCTGGTTCGACGGCAACCCGGCGCACCTGTGGCCGCACCCGCCCGAGGCGGCCGGCGCCCGCTATGTGGAGCTGGCCGGCGGCGCGGACGCGCTGCTCGAGCACGCGCGCGCGGCATTCGACCGTGGGGACTTCCGGTGGGTCGTCGAGGTCGTGAACCACCTGGTCTTCGCCGACCCGGACAACCGCGAGGCGCGCGAGCTCCAGGCGCGGGCGCTCGAGCAGCTCGCGTACGGCGCCGAGAACGCGACCTGGCGCAACTTCTTCCTCATGGGCGCGCACGAGCTGCGGGAGGGGCCCGCCGGAACGGCAGTGTCGATCGCGCCGGACTTCGTGGCGAGCCTCGAGGACGGTCAGCTCTTCGACGCGATCGCGATCCAGATCGACGGACCGCGCGCGGGCGAGCGGTCGATGACGATCGCCTGGCACTTCACCGACACGGGGCGCGCCTACACGCTCGTCCTGGCCAACGGGGTCCTCCGCCACCGGGTGGGCGCGCCTCCCGGCGCGGTGGACGCGACCGTCCGGGTCAGCCGGGCGGGGTTCAACGGCCTGATCGCCGGCGTCTCGCAGCCGCAGGACCTGCTCGCCGCGGGCGACCTGACGATCGAGGGGAACGCCGCGCTGTTCGGCGAGCTGCTCGGGCTGCTCGACCCGCCGGACCCGAACTTCGCGATCGTGACGCCGTGATGGGCGGGGCGCGCTAGGCCTCCGACCGCGACGGCTCCTCGTAGAGCCCGCTGAAGATGTCTGCGAACTCCCGGTAGGCGACACGTCGTTTGAGCTTCAGCGTCGGGGTCAGCTCGCCCCCGGCCTGCGTCAGGTCGCGATCGAGGATCGCGAAGCGCTTGACCTGCTCGATGCGCGCGAAGTGGGTGTTGGCCTCGGCGACCGCCGCCTGCAGTTCCGCTCGGACGCCGTCGTCCTGGGCCATCGTCGCAGCGTCGGGCTCGATACCGAGCCGCTCGGCGAGTCTCGGCACCTCATCGGGATCGAGTGTGAGGAGCGCGACCAGGTAGGGGCGATCATCACCGAAGACGACCGCCTCCGAGATCCAGCGGTGCCGCTTGAGCGCGTTCTCGATGTTCGCCGGGCTGATGTTCTTCCCGCTGGAGGTGATGATGAGTTCCTTCTTGCGGCCGGTGATCGACACGAAGCCGTCCTCGTCGATCGCCGCCAGATCACCCGTCGACAGCCACCCGTCATCGAGGACCTCGCGGGTCGCCTCCTCGTTCTTGAAGTAGCCCTGGAAGACACTCGGGCCGCGCACGAGCAGCTCATTGTCCCCCGCGAGGCGGAGTTCCACGCCGGGCAGCGGGCGCCCGACGGACCCGAACCGCAGCTCGTCGATCGTGTTGATCGTTCCCGCGGCCGCCGTCTCCGTCATGCCCCAGCCCTCGAGCACGAGGACACCGCAGGCGTCGAAGAACTGGAGCACCTCCTTCGAGATCGGAGCCGCGCCGCTCGCGGCGAGCCGCAGCTCTCCTCCGAACAGGGCGCGCACGCGCGACAGCACGAGTCGGTCGGCGACCCGGTGGCGCAACGCCTGCAGCGCCGGGACATGCCTGCCCGTGCGCTCCAGGGCGCGCACCCGCTCGCCGGTCCGGACGGCCCAGTCGAAGACCATGCGCTTCGGAAGGGGCCATTCCGCCACCCCGCTGCGCGCCGCGCTGTAGATCTTCTCGAAGACCCGCGGTACTGATGGAAGGTACGTGGGCTGCGCCTCACGGATGTCCTCGAGCAGCACCTCGGGGCGGCGCTGCCAGAAGACGAGCGTCCCCCCCGTGTCCAGCGCGCACATCTCGATGATGCGCGCAAGCGAGTGCGCGAGTGGCAGGAACATGAAGAAGACGATCGGCGCGCCCGAGATGCGCAGGTCCAGCCGTTCTTCGTAGGCGCGCGCCGCGGCGAGGATGTTGCCGTGCGTGAGCACGCAGCCCTTCGGCGGACCCGTCGTGCCCGACGTGTAGATGAGCGTCGCCATGTCGTCCGGGGCGACGAGTGCCACGCGCTCGTCGACAGCGGCATCCGGCAGCTCGGCGCCACCCAGCTGCAGCTCAGCGAGCGACATGGCCTCGTCGCTGCGCCCGTCGATGAGCACGATGTGCTCGAGTCGCGGGCAGTCGCTGCGGACCCCCAGGATCTTTGCGAGCTGCTCGTCGTCCTCGCAGAAGATGACGCGCGCGTCCGAATCGCGGAGCACGTACGCGCACTCCTCGGGTGAGTTGGTGTGGTAGATCGGCGCGACGACCGCGCCCGCGCAGAAGGCGCCCATGTCGACGACCGTCCACTCGGGGCGCGTATCGGCGAGGATCGCGACGCGGTCCCCCACCTCGACCCCGAGGTCGATCAGGCCCTTCGCGATGGCGCGCGCGGTCCCGCCGAGCTCGGCGTACGACATCTCCGTCCAGCCCACACCGCTGCGGTCACGCAGCGCGACCCCCTCATACGTGGACGCCGCACCGAGGAGCATCCCGCCCAGGGTCCTGACACCGGTGCCCCCCGACCCGCGCTGCGGCACCTGCTCCGGCGGGCGGTCCGATGTCTTCGGGTCGTTGCCCATCAGCCCCTAGCTCTCCGGGACCGAGCGCGCCGGCTGGAGCTTCGCCAGCTCCTCCTCGACCATCCGCTCGTGTGCTTCCTCGTCTGCGCGCGCCTTGCGCGGGCTCCAGTGCCCGGTGAGCACGAAGATGAACGGGATGAACAGGATCTGCCCCGCGAACGCGATCCACCAGTAGGTCTGCCACTGTCCGGGCGCGTCCCTCTGCGCCTCGGCGACGTCCGCGGCGTTGTCGGCCAGGTACTTGAGATCGGCCGGCGGCACCTGCGACAGCGATGCCAGGCGCGCGGCCGACTGCCGGACCTGGGGGCCGGTCCTCAACAGGAAGGCGGTGTCCGCCGGCGGAACCTTGCCGAGCGCGGCCAGGCGCGCCGCCGCCTGCTGCGGGGAGACCCCCAGCTTGGCCGCGATCGCGGCCACCGCGACCTGCTGCGCCTTCAGGTCGGTCGGCGTTGCGCTCAGCGTCAGCAGTGTCGCCTGCGGGATGGCGGCGGCCGTCTTGAGCTCCGCCGCGTAGCGCGTGCCGAGCGCCACGGCCTTGGTGACCTGCGCAGCGGGCAGGCCCGTGAGCTGGGTCAGCGCCTGCACCTGCGCCCGCTCGTCGCCGGCGTCCTGCTGCAGCGCGGCGAGCACCGCGGGGTCGACCTGCTGGAGGGTCCGGACCTGTTGCGGGTACTGCGCGACGATCCGCTGCACGCGTGGCCCGGCATCGACCAGCGTCGATGTCGCGGGGACGACGATCAGCAGCGACGCGAACGACAGCGTCACCACGGTGCGGATCGTCATGCCCCAGACCGCCAGGCCGGTCGCGGTCGCCGCGGGGTTGTGCTTCTCGACCGTCTCGGTGAACGCGGCCATCCACGCGACGTAGACCAGGCCGGCGCCGAAGGCGGCGATCACGAAGTAGAGCTTGAACGTGCCGGCGCCGGTCCCCAGGTCGTCCGACGTCGCGGCGAACAGCCCCACGCCGACGAGGCTGATGAGCGCGCCCACGAGCATGAACGGCTTGCGCACGTGGAACCTGTCGGACAGCAGGCCGGCGGCGACGAGCGCGATCGCGTTCGTCGCCCAGTACCAGTTGACGATCGAGTTCGCCCGCTGCTCGGTGAACCCGAAGACCGTCGCGAAGTACACGACGATGAACGCCACGAGCGCGTAATAGAGCAGCAGGAAGAGGCTGATCGCCAGCGCCGGACCGAGGATGTCCAGGCGCAGCATCTGCCGCCAGTGCCCCTCGAGCGCCTTCTCGGGGTCGATGCCCGCTGCCCGCGCCTCGACGAGCGCACGGTCGCGAAGGCTCACCATCAGCTGGTCACGCAGCCGCGGCGAGAGCTCCCGCAGACCGAACAGCGCGATGACGGCGACCACCAGGCCGACGGCCCCGCACACGTAGAACTGGAACTGCCAGTCGGGATGGCTGTCGAGCGTGTTCGTCGCGATCGTCGTCACGACGAGGCTCCCGAGCACCGGGCCCAGCGTCCAGAAGCCCATTGCGACCCCGCGGCCGACCTGCGGAGAGAAGTCACGGATCAGGGCCGGCGTGGCCACCAGCGCTGCGCCCTCGACGAGACTCAGGACCGCGAACAGGACCGTGTACATCTCCGTGCTGCCCGCATTCGGAAGACCGAACGCGATGATCGCTCCCGTGATGAACAAGCCGACGACGACGATGTTCGCGCGGCCGTAGCGGTCGGCGAGCCCGGCCGCCAGCGAGGCGAGCGCCCCGACCGCGTTCCCGATCACGAGGACCATGACGAACCCCGTCCAGCTGAACCCCAGGTCCTCGATGATCTTCGTCGCCACCGAGCCCTGGACGTAGAGCTCGTAGTAGAGAACGACGGTGCAGAGCACCGTCAGCCCGAGGTAGAGGTGGCGCGGGCGCGTCTCGGGATACCGCTGCAGCTGCCGGTCCCAGAGGCGGCGTGCTCCGACCGATCCGCCGGTGTCACCCGTGGTGGCGCTCATGACCCGTCTCCTCGGTGCGTCGTGTCCGGCGCCTGCCCACGTCGGCTGAGCGAACGAAGGTACGCCACACGCCGCGGCCTGCCATCCGAGGCAGCTACGTACGGGGGTCGCCTGTCAACGCCGCGCGAGCAACGCCGCCACCATCGCCGGGCCGGGCTTGAACCTGCGGATGACGGAACTGCCTCTTCGGCTCACCATCCGACGAGGCACCGTTCACGCACGTGGTCATCGGCACCCGCTACGGCCCCGAGACGCGGAAACCCCGCCTCACCGGGGCCTCGTGCAGTGGAGCCAAGGGGGATCGAACTCGGATGTGCTCGGTTGTACGCGGATATGGGCACCAGAAACGCGCTGGTGCCCAACCACCTCAACGCTGGCGCGACTACCAAGCACCGGCCGTGCACCGCTGCTTGTCGTCCAGAGCGACAGCGGCTACGCGGTGCTTGAACCGGACGCGCCTTGCGTTCAGGCGATCAGGCCCTCGTCGCGGAGCCACTGTCCGGTGCGGGCCATGCCGGCGGGGAGAGCGACCTTGGGCTCGAAGCCGAGCAGCTCGCGCGCCTTGTTGATCGAGTAGCTGGCGTCCCGCGCCAGGTAGCGGATCGTCTCGGGGTTGTTCTCGGTGCTCCGGCCGCGCAGGCTCTCGACGAGCTGGTTCGCCCGCGTGGCCGCAACGAGCACGGGCGTCGGGAGTCCTCGCGGTGTGCCCTTGCCCGCCAGGCGCGCGAGGTGACCGAAGTATTCGGCTGTCGTGACGGGAGCGCCGTCGGTGAGGGTGAAGATCTGGCCCACGCCCTCCGGCCGCGTGGCAGCGAGGAGGATGCCGTCGAGAAGGTCGTCGATGTAGATCTGGCTGAAGATGCCCTTGCCGCCCGCGGGGAGCGCGAGCTGCCCGGCCTGGATCATCTCGAGCGGCAGGATCACCCACGGTCGTGAGCCCGGCCCGTACACGTCACCGGGCCGGATCACGGTGACGGGCAGCTCCCCTGCGGCGTGCGCTGCGAGGGCCACCTGCTCGGCCGCGACCTTCGTGTTGACGTAGGGGCTGCCGTCCGGGCGTACCGGCCACCGCTCGTCGACGCCGTCCGGGAAGCCGCTGTCGCCGAACGCGCGCACCGAGGAGAGCAGGACGAAGCGCCCCGCTCCGCCGGAGACGGCGGCGTCGATGACGCGGCGGGTGCCGAGCACGTTGACCTGCCACTGGCCATCGAATCCGACGACGTTGGAGACGACCGCGGCCGTGTGGATCACGAGGTCGCAGCCGGAGGCGGTGGCCTGCCATGCGCCCGGCTTGGAGATGTCGCCCCTCACGACGCCGAGGTCGGCATCGGGACGAACATCCACTCCGGCGACCCGCCAGCCGTCGGCGCGCAGACGGTCGGCGATTGCACCGCCGATGAACCCGAGCGCCCCGGTCACGAATGCCGAGCGGTCGGCCATCATGCGCTGGCCCGCATGAGGCGTTCGGAGAGGGCTCGTGGGAGTCGCGCCGCGAGTCCGCCGGGTTCCTCGCCGGTGCGCTTGCGGCAGTGCTTGAGGGCGCGCGCGTAGCGCCAGAAATCGACCTGCATCGTGTGCCGCGAGGAGCGCACGTAGCGCCTCGCCATCGCGGCCTGATCGGCGGCGATCCACTCCTCGATCTCGGCCTCGGGCGGCAGCACGCATGCGCCGGTGATGAGATCGCCGGCCCACTCGGACTGCATCTCCATCAGCGGGATGTTCGACCCGACGGTCTGCACGAAGCCGATGAAGAACAGGCCGGGAAGCTCAGGTGTGAGCACGCGCTCGTAGAGCGGCATCGCGTTGTCGGCCGGGTCGTAGAGCGCCTTGTCGAAGAACGGCAGGACGATCTTGTAGCCAGTGGCGTAGACGAGCAGGTCCACGTGCACGCTGGTGCCGTCGGCGAAGTGCACCGTGTCGCCATCGAGGCGCTCGATGTTCGGCTTCATGGTGATGTCGCCGTGGCCGACGCGGTCACAGAAGTCCGAGGACACCGTCGGGTGCGCGGAGAGCAGCCGGTGGTCGGGCTTGGGCAGGCCGCGATCCTGCGGGCGGCCGGTGCTCAGGCGCTGGATGACCTCGTAGACCCGGCGCTCAACCGGGAACGGGATGTAGGCATTCAGCGGCGAGCCGAACTGGTCGATCGGCCGTCCGAACGCGTACTTCGGCAGCACATGCACCCCGTGGCGCGTGACCACACAGACGCGCCTTGCGAGCTTCGTCGCGTCGCACGCGATGTCCATCCCGGAGTTGCCGACGCCGATCACGAGCACGTCCTTGTCCTCGAAGACCTCCGGCTCGAGGTACTCGTGGGCGTGGAAGGACTCACCGGTGAACTCGCCCGGGAAGTCGGGGATCTGCGGCTCGCTGTGATGGCCGTTGGAGACGAACACGTACCGGTAGGTCCTGGTGCCCTTCCGCGTGGTGACCGACCAGCCGTTCGCGCCCGGCCGTCCCGCACCCGGCAGCGGCTCGACGTGCTCGACCGGCGTGTTGAACGTGACGCGCTCAGTGAGGCCGTGCTGGTCGGCGAAGTCCTGGAAGTACTGCGCGATCAGCCGATGCGAGGGGTAGTCCGGCCAGTCCTCTGGCATCGGGTGGGACGGGTACTGCGTCAGCGGCCGCGAGCTGTTGAGGTGCAGCGTCTCGTAGGCCGCGGCCCCGCCGTTGTCGTTGTCGATCCGCCACAGACCCCCGACCATCGAGCCCTTCTCGAACCAGTCGAAGTCGATGTCGCGGTCGACGAGCGCCTTCGCCGCCGCCAGTCCGGAGGCGCCCGCGCCGATCACGCAGGCCTGCGCATTGAGTCCGGCATGGGTGGGGTGGTCTGTCTCAGGGCTCGAGCCGGTCATCGGGGGGGCGACCCTACTAGATGCCACTAGCTACTGTCAATGACAGTAAGAGCTGTCAGTCGGCCGCTGTGGCCGATACGGTTCCGGGCGTGCCGACCTACGGATTGACCGAACTCGCCGAGGCGGTGGGCGTTCCCGCGCGAACCGTGCGCTACTACCAGGCCACGGGGCTCCTGCAGAAGCCACGGCGGAGCGGCCGGCAAGCGGTCTACAACGACGCCCACCTCGATCGGCTGCATCAGATCGCCGACCTCCGCGCACGCGGCCTGAAGCTCGAAGGCATCCGCAAGATGCTGCAGGCCGGCGCCAACGGCGAAGCCCCCGCGGTCGCCCTCCTGGGCTCCGAGGCCCTGAGCGAGCGGTGGCTCGCCGAAGCAACGCGGACCTTCGACACACGTGAGTCGCCGAGTTCCTCGGCGACGCCTACCCGAGTCTCGTCGATGACCTCGTCGAAGCCGGATACCTGGCACGCATCGAAACGGATGGCGAGCCGCGCTGGCGTACGACCGAAGCGCCGCTGCTGCGCGGGGCTCTCCAGCTCGCCGAGCTGGGAGCGGACGTCGCGCTCAGCGGCAGGTCACGGATCCTGATGCGCCGCCGCCTGCGCCGTCTGTCGGAGGACCTCGTCCGAATGTGGGTCGCCGAAGCGGGCGGACAGTACGCCGGTGAGGCGACAGCCGAGGAACTCTCCATCAGCATCGACCGCATCCGCGCCGTCGCCTGGCAGTCGGCAGCCTACGTGATGGCCGAAGAGGTCGAACGCGCCGTCCAGCGAGCAAACGACCTCGCCGCCGGCTCCCGCTGATGGCGATGCTTCATGTGAGCGCCACGTCGTCGGCGTCGATGGCTTCGCCTGCCTCGCGCGTCTCCTCACCCCCGGCGAGCGGCTCCGCCACGAACTCGAGATTGCGCAGCTCGTGGCCGACGGGCTCACGATTCCCGAGATCACCCTGCGGCTCGTGATCTCCGAGGGCACGGTGGCCTGGCGGGTGCTGGCGGCGAGCGTCACCGGCATGGCTGCGCGTCGAGGCGTTGCGTGTGTCGCGTCGCGAGCGCGGCGCTGCGCAATCCGGGTCGCCGTGAGTGCGTTCGCATCGTTCCCGAGCCCTGCGTGGGCGTGGGCGCCCACCGCATCGACTGCGTGCGCGCAGGTACACGGCGGCGTCCTCGACGCGGTTGCCGGCCCCGAGCTTGCGCAGGATGCGCTTGACGTGCGATTTCGCGGTGTCCTGGGTGATCACCAGGCGCGTCGCGACCTGGCTGTTGGTGGCTCCTTCGGCGACCAGCGCCAGGACCTCGCGTTCTCGAGGGGTGGGCGGCGGCCGTGTGGTCCAGGGGGTCTCCCCGCGGACGGGCCCGTGGCCAGCTCGACCTGGGCTTCGAGGTGATCGCCGAGGATGGCCTCCGTCTGAGCGATGAGGCGCCGGACGTCCTGCGCCTGGCCGCGCAGCGCTGGAGCCCATGCAACCGGCGTCCACTGTCGCTCACTGACGTTCCAC
>CAVPCS010000002.1:0-170112 GCA_963702505.1 uncultured Actinomycetes bacterium
GGATTCGCTGGTTGGGCCGGACCCGGCACTTCGAATGGAGCGCCCGCCCGCGGGTTGCACCAAGTCCGGCTTGCCCGTCGGTTCGGATGGAAGGCTTCACGGTCCCGGCCCCGTGAACCCTGTCGTTACGGTCGAGGGGGGCGCGGCGGCTCTGGAGGATGGTGCCAGTGGTCTTTCGCCGGGGCATCGATGCGTGGCCGTGGGGTGCGGAGTGGGCCAAAAGCCGGAGGATCGGCAGACCGGGAAAATTATTCCCGCCCAGTTCCCGGTGGGCAGGAAGATCGCTGGCAGGAACAGGGACGCAGGCCACGTGTTCAGGCCAACATCTTCCTGCCAACCATTTCCCTGCCTAGCCACCCGACCCCTAATCGCAATCCGCTCTAGCCCTTCCCGCCCGGTTCTGGTAGGGTCCCGCCCGCTTATCTGCGGCCGGGCCGGACGGTGGCCGGGTGTGGCCGCCGGGTCTCCCGTTACTCGCGGATGCTGTGCGAGGGTCTGTTGCATGAAGCGGCCGAGCGTCCCCGTGATGGTGGTGCTCAGGAGTCCTGGCGAGCGGCGTTACGCCGGCGGCCCTGCACGCCGCCAAGCCGTGGGAGCGACTGATTCCGTTCAAACGTGTGGAGGCGGGCCGGACAAGCCGTATCGGCTGACCAAAGAGCACGGCCCGTGGCTGATCCTGGCGTCGTCGTTTGCCGGCTCCGGGGCGGAAAAGCAGGCTCGCGAACTGGTCCTGGAACTGCGGCAACAGCGCAACCTGGAAGCCTACATGTACCAGGAAGCCTATGACTACACGACACGGTGACGGGGCTGGGCTTCGACCGCTACGGCGGCCCGAAAAAGATGCGCTACGCCAATCCGGCCAAGTTCGAAGAAATCGCCGTGCTGGTGGGCCATTTCGCCAGCGTGGATGATCCCAAGGTCGAGAAGACGCTCAGAAGCTCAAGTACGCTCCCCGGCCTGCCTGGACATCTACAAGAACAAGACGACCGACGCAGCGGTTCATCGGCCTGCGGGAACTGCAGCGGCGGGTGCAGGGCGACCAGAAGAAACGCAAGAAAGGCCCGATGGGCAGCGCCTTCGTCACCCGCAATCCGCTGTTGCCCCAGGAGTAGTTCGTGCCCGGCGGCCTCGACCCGCTGGTGGAAAGCATGAATCGCGACGTGGAATACAGCCTGCTGAAGAACAGAAGCAGTACACCGTCCGCGTGGCCACCTTCCGCGGCGCGTCGACGATGAAACTGCCGGAGATCAAACGCAATGGCGCCGGTCTGCCCAGCAAGCTGGAAGAAGCGGCCATCAAGGCCCACGAATTGACGCTGGCCCTGCGGAAGCAGGGGGTCGAAGCCTACGAATTCCACGACCGCTACGAGAGCATCGTGACGATCGGCAGCTTTAATCGGTCCGGCGCCGCGGCCGGACGGGAAGACGGAAATCAATCCCCAGGTCCACCAGATCATGGAGACGTACGCCCCCAGCCGCCAACAGTTGCCGGGACAAGCCCAGGTCGGCAGTCCTCCAAGGCCCTGAACGGGATCAGCTTCGACGTCCAGCCCGTCCCGGTCGAGGTCCCCCGCCGCTCCTGGCCGCCGCCTACGCGCCCAGCCGCAAGCTGTATCAGTAAGCGCCCTTTCACGAATCCTGCGATTGCCCGGCGGGGGAGAGAACCACGTACGTCAGGCTTTCGAGGCCTTACCCGTCCGCTTTGTCAGGCTGGAAAGCCTGACGTACTTTCGTGCCAGGGCTTTCGTGCCAGGGCAGTATTCGACCCTGCGACGCCACGGTAAAATGGCTGCAGAGGGGTGGCGCTGCCCTAACCTTGTACCGGAACTGTTCCTCCAGGAGAGGCCCTGTTGCGCCGGAGCTACCCCGAGCGACGCGATTCGCTACGACGGGAACCACCCGACATGACCCCCGTCTTCCTCCAAGACTTCTCCTGGGAAAGGATGGTTGCCGCCGTGGACGCCGTTCGAGAGCGCCTGCCGCGCCGCTGCCGCCCTGAACGAAGCGGGAATTCCCTCACGCCGTGATCGGCGGCCACGCTGTCGCAGCTTGGGTGGCCCGCGTGGACGCGGAGGCGGTCCGCAATACCAAAGACGTGGACCTGCTGGTCCGGCGACGAGACTTCGAGCGCCTTGTGGACGGCCGTCAGTTGGTGGTTTCGTCCACCACACCGTCGCGGACGTCGAAGTTTTCCTGGATGGGCCGGATGGTTCCGTCAGGAGTGCAGTCCATGTGGTCTTCGCGGGGGAGCGAGTGCGTCCTGACTATCTCCTTCCCGTGCCGGACGTGACCGAGTCCGAGGCAGGGCCGCACTTTGCCGTAGTCACGCTGGATGCCTTAGTGCGCATGAAGCTGACTCGTTTCGCCTCAAGGACCGAGTTCAACTGTTCGACCTCCTTGAAGTAGGCCTGATCGATGATTCGTGGTGCGACCGCCTCCCGGCGGAACTCGCGGCGCGCGGCTGCAGGAACTCATCGATTCACGTGACCGCGAGGCGTAGTCCTCGGCGAATCGCCTGCCCCCGCGGGCAGAAACGGCATATCCACGGTCGGAAACAGCGTGGCGCGGTCCTCGAATCCCAATTCCTCATTCGCGGCCTCGCCTTGATTCGCGCGGAAGTCCTGAGCACTGGGATCTTCACGGGGGCAGGTCACTCCCGGCCGCGTTCCCCCACCGTGAACACGTACTGGCCCGAGCCGACGGCGAACACGGCATACCCGTTCTCGTGCCGCAGGAACTTCACGCCGGTCACGCGCTGAGCCGGCTGGCCGCTCTCCTGAATTCCGGCAGGATCCCGGGCCGGGACGTACACCGTGGCCGTCGTGTTGGCGGGGATGGTGACGTCCAGGCGGAACGCCGCCCGCTCCGCGGCTCCATTGGCTGACGATCCGGCCGCGGATCGACTCGTACGAGCCGCGGGCGGAACTCAGGCCCTGCCCCGCCGAAGCCAGCGCCGGCCGGATCGTGATCCTGCGCGAAACCGGGACCGTCGGTGTCGATGCCCGCGACCGAGCACTGCAGCCACTCGCCCACACAGCCCAGCCAGTAGTGGTTGAACGAGTTCATGCCGGGATCCTGGAACCCCTTGTCCGGCAGCCAGCCGTCCCAGCGCTCCCACATGGTCGTCGAGCCCAGCTTCACCTGCAGCAGCCAGGAGGGATAGGTCTGGTTCAGCAGCAGGCGGTACGCCAGGTCCGTGTTGGCCGGCCTTCTCCAGGGCGAACAGCACGAAGGGCGTGCCCAGGAAACCGGTGGCCAGGTGCCCGTCCTGCTTCTCGATCTCCTCGACGAAGTGCCGCGCCACCTGGGCCTGCCGCTCCTCGGGCACCAGGTCCAGGCCGAACGCCAAGGCGTAGAAGGTCTGGCCCGTTTCGCCCTTGGCGTCCACGATGCGGCCGTCGTCTTTCAGGAAGTGCTTCACGAACGCGGCCTTGATCTGCTCGGCCTGCTGCCGGTACTTCCGCGCGTCGTCCGACTTGCCGATCGCGTCGGCCAATTCGGCCATCAGCCGCGTCGAATAGAAGTAGTAGGCCGTGCCGATGGCCTCGGAATGCTGCGGCCCGGCCAGCCGCAGCCAGTCGCCGTAGGCCCCGGTGCCGCGCACGTAGTCCTTGCTGGTCCGTGCCAGGTAGTCCATGTAGCGGACCAGCGCCGGGTAATGCCGCTGGACCACCCGCGTGTCGCCGTACAACTGGTACATCTGCCAGTTGCAGACCACGCCGGCATCGGCCCAGCCGGTGTTGCCGAAGCCGACGATGCTGACGTGCGGCGCCACGTCGCCCAACCCGCCGTCCTCCCGCTGCGAATCCTGGCACAGGTCCGTCAGCCACTTGGTGAAGAAGGCCGGCGAGTCCAGGTTCAGGCAGGCGGTCTTCATGAACACCTGGGCGTCGCCCGTCCAGCCGGCTCGCTCGTCGCGCTGCGGGCAGTCGGTCGGGCACGTCCAGGAAGTTGCCCTTCTGGCCCCAGATCGGTGTTCTCGACCAGCTTGTTGACCAGCGGCTCCGAGCACTCAAACGAGCCCGTGCGGGGCAGGTCCGAATGCACGACGATGCCCGTCACATCTGCCAGCGTCCGGCCGGTAGTCCAAGCCCGTCACCTCGACGTACTGGAATCCGTGAAACGTGAAGTACGGCTCGTAGGCGCGTTTCGGCCCGCCGTCCAGGTAGTACGTGTCGGTGGCCTTGGCCGCGCGCAGGTTGGTCGTGTAGATCGTGCCGTCGGGATTCAGCATTTCCGCGTGCCGCACCACGACCTTCTGGCCCGCACGGCCCTTGGCCTGCAGCCGCACCCAACCGACCATGTTCTGGCCCAGGTCGAACACGTAGACGCCCGGCTTGCGGCTCGGTGACCTGCTGGGCCGGCAGTTCCTGGATCCGCCGAATGGGCAGTGCCGGGATGCGCTTCCAGGTTCGCCTTGCACGTCCGCGTCGACCGTCGCGGGCTGCCAGCGCGCTGTCGTCGAACCCGGCCGCGTTCCAGCCGGGCATTTCCAGCCGCGCGTCGTAGACGCAGCCCATCAGCAGATCGCCTTCGCGGACCGGGCCGTAGGCCGCTTTCCAACTGCCGTCGGTGCCGATGATCTGGCGGCTGCCGTCCTCGAAATCCAGCTGCAGGTGGGCGATGAACCGCGTCTTGTCGCCGTAGTAGTGGCGCCGGCCGGAGAAGGCCAGATAGCCGGCATACCAGCCGTCGCCCAGGATCGCCCCCAGCACGTTGTCGCCGGACTGCAAGCGGCTGGTGACGTCGTAGCCGAAGTAGTGGACCCGCTTGCGGTAGTCCGTCCAGCCGGGCGAAAGCACATCGGTGTTCAGCGGCTGGCCGTTGAGGTGCAACTCGTAAACGCCCAGCGCCGAGGCGAACAGCACGGCGCGGCGCAGCGGCTTGTCGACGGTGAACGGCTTCCGCAGATACGCGGCCGGCAGCATCTGCACGAGGTTCGGCTTGAGTTCGCCCCACGGTTGGTCGCCGTGCTTGGCGATCACGCTGGACGGCGTCCACGGGCTGTCGTCGTAGTCGGCCCATTTCCAGCGCTCGCCCGGCTCGCGGCTGCTGCGCCACGTGGCGTCGATCGGGATCACCAGCGGCTCGCCGGAGTCGAACACGACCACCAGCTTGCCCATCAGGCCGGCCGGCGTGGGCGTCGTGCCGCCGTTGGTGACCTGGATGCCCAGGGCGTTGCGGCCGGGTTGCAGCCGGCCGGCACGTCCAGGCTGGCGGGCGTCTTCCAGCTGCTGCCGTTGCCCGAGTCGTGGCCGTTGATGTACAGCGTGAACGCGTCGTCGGCGGCGATCAGGAACGTGGCCTGCGTCACTTGGCGGCCGGCGGGAATCTCGATCACCTTGCGGAAGTACGCCGGGCCCGCCGGCTGATTGCCCGGCCTGGGCACCGCCGGTCCAGATCCACGAGCTGCCTGGAAACGTCAGCAAGTCGCGCAACGCCTGCGCGTCCGGCATCCTCGGGCTCCGGCGCGCCGTCGAACCCGATCCACTGGGCCTGCCAATCCTCCGGCTGGAGCAGTCCCATCGTCCAGCGCGCCGGCGCGCTCCAGGCCGACTCCCGGCCGTCCTGGTCCCAGACGCGGACCTTCCAGAAGCAGTCCTCGCCGGATGCAGTTCCTGGCCCGCGTACTCGACGTTCACCGACTGGTCGGAAGCCACCTTGCCGCTGTCCCAGCAGATCGCCCTGGTCGGCCTGCAGCGCGGCTCGGCGAGCTGGCCACCAGGATCTGATAGGCGGTTTGCTTCAGGCCGCGGAGCGCGGGTCCGCCGCCGCCAGCACCCAGCTCAGCCGGGGCCGGGCGGCGTCGATCCCGATCGGGTCGGTCTTGTACTCGCACCGCAACTTGTCCACCGTCAGACTCCCCGCCGCCGCTCCGCCGCCGCTCGCAGCCATCAGCAGGGCAACTCCCAACACGCCACGGACACAGGCGATCAACATGGTGCAGTTCCTTGTTCCAGTCCCGGGGGTAGTGATTTGGTCAGTTGTCAGTTGTCAGTCGTCAGTTGTCAGTGGTCAGTCAGCCCGACGGGGTCGGGAGTCGTTTTCGAGGACATATTCTGCGGTTGCCGGAGCGGCATCCCGAAAACGACTCCCGGCCGTTGCCCGCTGATTATACCGCTCGCGGTTCGACTTGTAAGCGTCCCGCTGTTCGCGGAATCGTCGCTGTCCGCATCGGTCCCCCGGCGAACGGTGGGCGTGAGCCCACCGTCTACGTTCCCCGGCGAACGATGGGCGTGAGCCCGACCGGTGTCGTCCCCCGGCGAACGGTGGGCGTGAGCCCACCGGTGCTTCGTCCCCCAGGCGAACGGTGGGCGTGAGCCCACCGGTGCTTCGTCCCCCGGGCGAACGGTGGGCGTGAGCCCGCCGGTGCTTCGTCCCCCGGCGAATCGTCTGGCTGACCACCGGTGCTTCGTCCCCCGGGCGAACGGTGGGCGTGAGCCCACCGGTGCTTCCGGCACCGTCCGGGTTGCTCTTCCTCTGGCTGCCCATCCCCAAGTTCAATTCGCACTGTGCGGCCCGGCATCGCCGTGCTATGGTACTTACGACCCCCGCCGCCGTGCGCGGCTGGTGAAGGAGTTGGGTGGGCTGGAAGGGGCCCGTCTCACAGAAGGTTGTGCCATGCTGCTCGGTATCGTCGCCGATGTTCACGAAGAGGTGGATCTGCTGCGGCGATGCCTGGACGCGTTACGGCGGTGCTCCGTGGAACGCGTCATCACGCTGGGCGACACCTGCGATGTCATGATCACCGACGGCCGCACCGCCGAGCTGGTCGCGTTGCTGCGAGACGCCGGCGAGACGGGCGTGTGGGGCAACCACGACTACGGCTTCTGCCGGGACGTCCACGAGCGGTGCCGCCAGCGGTACAGCCCGGACGTGCTGGACTTCATGGCCGGAATGCAAGGGCACCTGGTGATCGGCGACTGCCTGTTCAGCCACGTGGAGCCGTGGCTTGATCCCCACGATCCGTTCCAGCTCTGGTATTGCGATGGGCCGCCGAGACCCGCGAACAGCTGCAACGCACGTTCGACGCCGTCACCCAGCGATTCGTCTTTGTCGGGCATTTTCACCGCTGGCGGGCGATGACGCCGGAGGGCATCCTGGACTGGGACGGCAGCCGGCCGATCGGGCTGGACGGCGACCAACGCTATCTGCTCGCCGTGGCGGCCGTGGTGGACGGGCGGTGCGCGACGTTCGACACCGGTCGCCGCGTACTGACACCGCTGCAGGTCTGACCGGCCTGGTGCTCTGTCAAGGCTTGATTGTGGGGTTGGGTGCCACGGGCTCCGCCCGTGTTCGGGCACTGGCAGAGCCAGTGGCACCCCAATTCTTAGCCTTGACGAAGCACTGAGCCCGGATTGATGTACACCCGGAAGTCCTCCCGCGGAGCATCACAATCGTCGGCCATGAGTGTCGTCCTCGTCACGATGGAGCACATCCCTGCCAGTGCCGCCGCGGAGTTCGTCGGCTCCATCGCCGCCCCGCAGGGTGTCGTCCCGTCCTGGCCGTAGCAACGCTCGCGAAACAACTTCCCGCTTCCGTGGGATAGGCTTCCAGCCTGTCATGTTCTGGGTATTTCGAGCTTCCACGTTTGCCTGGACTACGCATTCGACAGGCTGGAAGCCTATCCCACTCCGGTGCGTGCCAGTACTTCAGCATCCTCCCGCGGGGCTGGGGTGGTGAAGAAGGGGGACTGGCTCCGCAAGTTCCTTTTATCTTCGCTCGAGTAAACCCACGTCCACTTGCGATGCCTGCCGTCGTTTTCATCAGGCCAGTACGGGGCAGCCTGGCGGCAGTTCATCCACCGCTACGGACGGCGGCTGCAGCCTGGGGGCCTCACTATCTCGCACGTGGCGACAGAGCTATAATGGCCGGCGCTGCGGGGCTGATCGCCACACGGCCGGCGGCCGGCCGGTTCTCGGACGAGCGGCTGGCAGCGGCGCGCAACACGGGGGAGACTGCTTATGGCTGCGATAGCCACTGACTTCACGACCAAGACGCCGCCACCCGAAGTCGATTATCCCACCTCGGACGGAAAACCCATGGGCGAGACCGATCTGCACCGCAGCGTCATGGTCGAGGCGATCGAGACGCTGAAGCTGTACTACGCGGCGCAGCAGGTGTACGTGTCGGGCAACATCCTGCTGTACTACCGTCGGGGCAACAAACTTCGCCACGTGTCGCCTGACGTGCTGGTGGTGCGGGGACTGGAACCGCGGAATCGGGACAGCTATCTGCTGTGGGAAGAGGGCCGGGCGCCGAACGTGGTGGTCGAGGTGACCAGCCAGTCGACGCGGGACGAGGATCTGACCGACAAGCTGGAGATCTACCGGGACGAAGTCGAGGTGGCGGAGTATTTTCTGTTCGATCCGCGCGGCGAGTACCTGGACCCGGCTCTGCAAGGCTATCGTCTGAGCGGCGGCCGGTACCTGCGGATCAAACCGGTCGCCGGGCGGCTGCCCAGCGAGGAACTCGGCCTGCACCTGGAAGCCCATGGCAGCCGGTTGCGGTTCTACGATCCGACGGGCCAGCGTTGGCTGCCGACGCCCGAGGAGGCGCGTCTGGAAGAGATGGCCATCCGCCGGCAGGCGGAGGCCGCCCTGCAAGAGAAGGAGGCCGCCCTGCAACAATCCGAAGCGATTCGCCGGCAGGCGGAGGCCGAGGCGGAGCGCCTGCGGCAGGAGTTGGCCGCGCTGCGGCGTCAAGGCGTGAGCGATCTCTTCCGCTAAGCATCGTTCGAGAAATAAGTGAGCGGAATGGCGTGAGCCACCGGTTCCTGACGCCGGGTTGGCCGGAACACCGGCGGTAACCGCCCTGCCGCTCACGGGTCACCAGAAACCTAATTTCTCGAACGATGCCAAACGCTGTAAACCCGAGCGGTTCTGGGGCCGGGCACTGCAGATTCAATCTGCGCCGTCATGCGTCTGAACGAGAGCAGTGCCTTCGTCCCAGCTGTCCCAGGGCCACCTACCAGATTACGAGATTCCGAATCGGCGGACATAGGACCCACGTTCGAATTCCAAGACGTCGCCAAAGGCGAGCGGCCCGGCGTGAACTGGCCGGTGCAGACCAAATCCGAAATCCGAAATCCGAAATCCGAAACAAACCCAAAGCCCAAAATCCAAATGTCCTAAACGCCAGGGCTCCTCACACCGCTCGCGCCTTGATCTTTCCCTTAATCTTTCCCCTTAATCTTTCGCCTTAATCTTTCGCCCTTAATCTTTCGCCTTAATCTCTCGCCTTAATCTCCTTCCATCCGCCCCACCAACCCACCGTGGGGCTCACGCCGCCACGTTCGCCGGCTCAGGCGAATGCGTCGGCGCCGAACTCGCTGAAGAAGTCGTCCACCTGCGCGTCGTCGAGCAGATCGTCCGCGTCGGACAGCCCCAGCGGCGCCCAGGCCGGCGCGGAAGACGCTGCCGCGGTCTTCGGTTGAGCGGTAACCGGGGCGGCCGCCCGCCGCGGGGCGGCCGCCGGCGGCGCCGCCTCGACCACCGTGTCGGCCGCGTCCCGGATCAGCCGATTCGTCCCGGCCCCGCCGCGGAGTTCATCGGCCCCGGCGTCGCCCTTCAACGTGTCATCGCCGTCGTTGCCGTACAGCTGATCGTTGCCGCTGCCGCCCGACAGGCTGTCGTCGCCGGCCCCGCCTTCCAGCACGTCGTCGCCGGCGTCGCCCTTCAGCACGTCCTTGTCCGCGTCGCCGAACAGCCGGTCGTTGCCGTTGCCGCCCGACAGCTTGTCCAATCCCGCGCCGCCGCGGAGTTCATCCTGGCCGTCCTGGCCGGACAGCTTGTCGGCGCCGTCGCCGCCGTCCAGCCGATCGTCGCCCGCGCCGCCGCTCAGCGTATCGTTGCCGGCCCCGCCGTACAGCGCGTCCGCCCCCGGGCCGCCTTTCACCTGGTCGTTGCCCAGCCCGCCGTACACCGTCGTGTTGCCGCCGCCGGCGGTGATCTTGTCGTTCCCCCCGTTCCCGTAGACCGTCGTCGGCAGCAGGACCGTGGCGCCGATCTTCAGCCGGTCGTTGCCCTCGCCCAGCACGACCACCAGCGCCGTGAGGCCGCTCAGCGGGAACTTCGCGCTGCGGCCGGGCAGGAACTTCGCGCCCACCTTCAGGAACGCCCGGCCGTCGGCCTGCACATACTGGCTGATCGCGATGCTGTCGGTCACGCTCCGCCCCACGACGTACAGCGTGCCGTTCACCAGATGCGTCCCCGTCTCCAGCAGCCGGACCGCCACGGTTTCGGGCGCGGCATACGTTCCGTCCTCGTCCGTCGCCGTCGCCGTGATCGTGTAGTCGCCGGCCGGGTACGTGTGCGTTGCGGCACTCGGGTTGCCGGCCACGGTCTCCACCGGACCGCCGCCCCAGTTCACATTCCAGGAACTGATCGTGTCCGGGCCCGGGTCGCGGGAGGCCAGCTCCAGGGTGTAGGGCGTGCCCGCCACGGCCACCGCGTCGCCGCTGATCGTCAGCACCGGCGGCACATTCTGCACCGTGACCGGCTTGGTCCCGGCGTCGTGCAAGCCGTCGTCGGCCAGCAGCGAAACGGTGATCAGGTACGGCACCGGCGCGGCGTCCGTCCCCAGGTTGTTGCGGTAGACGTGCGTCACGTCGCCGCCCGCCGGGAAGCTCTCCAGCGTCCCGTCGCCCCAATTCACCAGCCACGCGCTGACCGTGTGCGAACCCAGGCCGCTGATCGCGCCCAGCGTCAGCGTGTACGGCGCGGTTTCGGCGATCGTCGCCGGCCCGTCCAACGCGATGCTGAACACGGCTCCGCTGGTTCCGTTCCGCTGATCCAGGCCCGTCAGCGTCTGCGCTGCCGGGGCCCCGGCCAGCTGCCCGCGGATCGCCGTCAGCGCCGCCCCCGCCGGTTCGCTGGTCTTCTTTTTGCAGCTCGTTCACGCCCGGGCCGCCGTCCATCGCGTCGCTGCCGGTCTTCTTGCTGCCCGGCTTGCCGTCGTCCAGCCAATCGTCGCCCGCGCCGCCCGCCAACTGATCGTTCCCTTCCTGGCCCCCCAGCCAATCGTTCCCGTCGCCGCCCGCCAGCTGATCGCCGCCGACGTTCGACGGCGCCACGGTCACCGCGTAGTGGCCGGTGAGGTCATAGGCCGCCCGGTTCAGGAAGGTCGCGTTCCAACCCTTGGCGGGCTGGGCCGGCAGTACGTCCGGCGCCGCCTCCTGCAGCACGACGGCCACCGACAGCCGGTCGCCCAGCAGGACGTCGTCGTCCGCCCCGCCGTCCAGCACATCGGCCCCCGCCCGGATGCTGACCAACTGCTTCGTCCCGCCGCGATGGGCGTAGTGGGCGTGCCGGTAGTCCGCGTCCAAGGCCGTGTCGTTCGCCCGCGGCTCCCAGGCGCTGAGGAACCCGTTCACGTCCTTCAACAACGCCGTGACGTCGGCGGCGATCGCGCCGGGGTCGTCCATCACCCGCGAGGCCGGCACGACCGGCATGCTCACGGCCGCGTAGTCGCCGACCAGCACGTCGTTCCCCGCGTCGCCCGTCACGGTATCGTTGCCGATCTGCAGTTCGTACTCGTAATCCCACGTCACCCGCGCCCGTTCGGCCGCCGACAGCGTGCGGCCGGACAGTTTGTTGTCCGAGAGGATGTGTCCGCGCAATTCGTTGCGGCGCCGCTCGTCCTGCGCGAAGACGGCGTTCCTGCGCCTTCTTCCAGGCCGCGTCGGGCAACGCCGAATCCTGTTGGACGCTGGCGAACCGCTGGCCCGTCACCGTGGCCCGCACGATGGCGGCCGAATCGCCGTAAATCGTGTCGTCCCCGCCGTCGCCGGCAATCGTATCGTTGCCAATGTACAGGTCGTGATGATCCGGATCGGCTTGCACCGCGGCCGTCGGCGGCGCCGCCGCGATCATGGCCGACAGCGTCGCGAAGTGGGCCTCGAACGCCACGTAATCCAGATCGGAGGCCAGGTACTCCAAGTCGCGGAACCAGTTGACCCGCTGCAGGGCCGCGGCTGTGAACTGCTCGGCGGTCACCGGCAGCCCCATCACGAAGTCCTCGACGATCAAGCCTTCGTCCCCGAAAATCGTATCCGCCCCGTCGCCGCCGCGGATCACGTCCTCGCCGAACCGCAAGTCATGCGGATCGGCCAGGCCGTTCAGCGTGTGCTGGGCGTGATCGAAGTCGATCGCCAGCGTGCGGAAGGTGTGCATCAAGCGGGCCAGCCGCTGCCGGGTGTCGTAGGCGGCATCGCCCTCCGACCTGCCGTCCACGGTTGTCAAATCGCTGAGCACCGGCGAGTAGACCGTCGCCCCGTCGCCGAAGATCGTGTCGGCCCCCGCGCCGCCGTCCAGCGTGTCGCCGAACGCCAGCACGTCGGTGTGGTGCGTCAGGTCCGGAATCACCGTCGCCAGCACGCGGAGTTCGCTCCCGTCCGTCCGCGGCAACGCGTCCGTCACCGGCACGCCGACCGCCGCGGCCGTGGCCGCCGGAATCAGTCCCCGGTCCAGGTTCGCGAACACGAACGGCGTATTCAGATCGAGTTCTTCCGGCCGCAGCGTCGCCTGCGGATAGACCAGCGTGCCGTCCGCCGCCAAGGCGAAGCCGGTCGCTCCGGCCCCGCCGTCCGTCAGCCGCAGCCGGTTGAACACGTACGGCAGCGAAGTCGCCTTGGCCGCCACGTTCGACGCCTGATCGCCGAACAGCGTATCGTCGCCGTCGCCGCCCAGCAGTTGATCCCGCCCGCGCTGGCCGAACAGCACGTCGTCGCCCGCGCCCCCGTCCAGCACGTCGTCCGCCGACGGCTCCAAGTCGATCAACACGGCCACGGTCTCCCAGGCCTTGGTATCGGCCTGCATCCGCTTGGCCCCGTCCGCGTCGTACCCGCCGGCCAGCACGATCAGATCGGCCGTCAGCAGCTTCGCGGCCAAATCCGGGTCCTCCGTCCGCAGCGGCGTCTTGTCCATCGGAATCATACCGCTCACCGCCCCGGCCTCTTCCAGAATCACGTTCCGCTGGACGGAGCCGTTGGCATTGATCCGCAGCGTGCCGTCCGGCAGAACTTCGCGGACGATCTGGCCGTGGTCCGCCACCAGCACGTCGTGCCCGTCCCCGCCGAACAGCCGATCCGCCCCCTGGCCGCCGACCAAATCATCGTTGTCCGCCTCGCCGTACAGCGTATCCTCGCCCGCCCAGGTAGTCATCGCCGTCACCGCCGTACAGCGTATCGTCGCCCACCTCGCCCAGCAGGTAGTCATCGCCGTCACCGCCGTACAGCGTATCGGGCCCGCCGGTCAGCGGATCGCCGCCGGTCGCCGGGCTGTGATTCGTTCCGAAGGACAGCGTCCGCGTGGCCACGTCCACGTTGAAGCCCGCGTCGCCGAAGATCTGATCGCGGCCCCCGTTGCCGAACAGCGTATCTTCGCCCGAGCCGCCACCGATAATATCGTCGCCCGAGCCGCCGCGGAGCGTTTCGTTCCCCACGCCGCCGAAGAGGATCACGCCGCTGGTGGCCCCGCTGGCGTCCAGCACGTCAACGCCCGGATTGGTAAACGCCACCAGCGTCGGGGCCACCGGCACCGGACCGTAATCCAAGCCGTCCTGCGACGTGTCGCCGTAGATGACCGCCATCGGCGAATCCGCCGCGCCGCCGCTGACCGTGATCTGGTCCGCCCCGCCGCCGCCGTGCACGGCCACCACCCCCGCGAATTCCGGGTTGCCCGTGATGACGTAGTGGACCACGTCGTCATCATTGCCCGCGTAAATCTGCGTCACCGGCGCCAGCAGCCGGCCGGCGATGCTGAGCGTCGTCCCCACGCCCGGATCGGCATCCGTGACATCCGACTGGATGAAGATCCGCTGCGGCGACCGCAGCGTGCTCGCCGCCTGCACGTCGATGTCGTCCTCGGCCAGCACCGTCAGCAGGCCGCCCGCGTCGACCGTAGCCCCGCCGCCCACGCAGCACGCCGCCGTCGGCCGTGCCCTCGCGGCGACCCGGCGTGGTAGTCCGTGGCGGCCGTCAGCAGCACGCCGCCCGTCCCGGCCGTGCCGACGGTCAACGCCCCGAACACCCGGATCGAATCGCCGGCGTACAGCTCGATCCGCCCGTTGCCCCCGTCGGCCAGCAGGCTCGACTGGACCGTCAGATCCGCGGTCGCCGTCAGGCCTTCCGCCGCCAGCACCATGTTCCCGCCGTCGTGGTTCGCAACCGGCTCCAGCACCGTCAGCGGGCCGGTCGTGGCGACCGTGATGTGGTCCTGTCCCGAGTTGTCGTCCGCCGAATCCGTCAGCGTGATCCCGGTCACCCCGCCGACCGCGCCGATCTCCGCCGTGCCCGTGTGGCGGACATGGATCGGGCCCGCATCCGACCGCAAAGCCAGCGTCAGCGTTTGGCCGGCCAGCGACGCCGTCTCGATGGGATCCGCAGCCGAGCCGATCCCCGTCGCGGCGATCAGCGCCACCTGCCCGGCGGTCACATCGTTGTCCGGCCCGGCGTCGGCGTCCACGATCGCCCCGCGGCCCGCGTCGAGCACCGCTTCGCCGGCGGTGAAGACGTCGCCCAGGATCAGGTCGCCGTCCTCGGTGCTGACCCAGATTCTGCCCGCGGCCCCGGTTTGCGCCACGCGGATGATCTCCAAGCGGGTGCCCGCCGCCGTTTCGTTGATCGCGATGTCGCCACCGGCGCGATTGGCGGCGTCCAGCGTGGTCACCGCGGTCTCGAGATCGTCGGCACCCGGCGTGCCGATCCCATTGACCTGCGCGGAGCGTCAGGTGGTCGGCGGTGATGTTGACCGATTCGTCGGCCGAGTTGTCCCGGATCGCCCCGGCGTCGGCCGTGAGTTGGACGTCGTTCACGCTGCCCGCGTTGATCGCGCCCACCAGGATGTCCCCCGCCGTGGTCCGCAAGGTGACGTCATTGACGTCGTTGTCGGTGGCCGAGGAATTCACGTCGCTGGCGGTGAGCGAGCCGCCGGCCGTGACCGTGATGGAGCCGTCGGTTGTCATCAGGCTCGTCAGCGTTACCGCGTTGGCCTCGTCGATCACGATCGCGCCCGGGCCGCTGACGGCGGCCGTGACGGACGCCACAGCGGTGGCCAGCGTAACCGGCCCGACGGCGGTCACCACGAGATTCTCCGCGGCGATCCGGCCCCCGGTCCCCGTGACCGTCGTGGCGGAGACCAGGTGCAACGTCGGCGTCAGCGTCACGGAGATGTCGGCGCTCACGGTGATCGGGCCGCTGTCGGCGTCGCCGATGACCAGCGTTGCGGCCGTGATGTTATCGAGGTCCGCGGCGGACAGCTCCAGCGTGCCGGGGGCGATGTCGCGCCTCGAACCGAGGTCGATCGCCAGGCTCGCGTTCGGGCGGAGCGTGACGGTCTGGTTTTCCGCGAGGATTTCCCCGCCGAGGATCATCCGGTCGGCGGTCAGCGGACGCCGCCACCCAAGATGCCGCTGCCCGGCAGCGTGGTCAGCGTCGCGCCGGCTCCCAGCAGCGTCACCTTCACCGTGCCCGCGGCCTGGATGCCAAAGGGCTGGGGGGCCTGTTCGAAGACGACGTCGCCCGCGCCGACTTGAATGTCGATCATGCCCTGCGGCCCGGACACGCGCAGGTCGCCGAAATCGAAGTCGGCGATGGGGTGTCCCGCATAGCGTCCCGCATACAGATGCAGCAGGTCGGCCACTTGGACGTCCGCGTTCCAGATCAGGTCCCGCGCGCTGTCGATCACCAGTTCGCGGAGCGCGGTGGGGGCCGAGAAGCCTTCGATCCGGCCCTGTACGCTCACGTCGGTCTCCCGTGCCCGGCCCTGCTCGTCCGTGTACCCGAGGCTCGCCAATCTGGATCCGCCCGTCGGCCTTGAGCACCGAGCCGTTGTTCATGGTCAAGTCGCCGCCGCTCTGGAATTCAAGCGTGCCGGCGGGGCCGCTGGCCGAGACGGTGTACTGGCCTTGCAGATGCCGGCCGGCCTGGAAGCGGGCCGATGTCGGTCACGGTCAGATCGAGGAACATGTACAGGTCCAGCGCGGCCGTCGCCTCGAACGTGGCGGCCGTGGCGTTGTTGTACCCGATCACCTGCGGATGCAGCAGATTCAGGCTGCCGGTGGTCGTGGCAAGCGACACGCCACCGTCGGTCTTCAGTTCCGCGCCCGCAAGCAAATTCATGCTGCCGCCTTGCAACTCGATGCGGCCGGCCGCGGACGTGGCGGCCAGACTGGTTTCCGCCGCCACCCGCAGTTCGCCGCCGGCTTCCGCGCGGATCAGGTCCCGGCTGAGCACCGCCAGGTCGAGGAGGAGGACGTCGCCCGCGCCGAGACGAGGGTGGTCCCAATCGCATCGTCCGCGGCCTGGCCGCGGATGTCGCCCGCCAGGCGGACGTCACCGCCGATCCGTGTGCCGTCGGGCAGGAACAGGCCGGTCGAGCGGACCGTCACCGCGTGGTTGGCCCGCAGACTGGCGTCCAGGCTGACCTGGTCGCCGCCGCTGACTTCGATCTCGCCGGCCGCCCCGGTCACGGTCCACGTCGTGCCGCCCAAGTCGGCCGTCACGTCGCCGCTGGACCGCAAGGCCAGCAGGTTGCGCACCGCGCCCAACTCGCCGCCCGTCAGCCGCAAGTTGCCGGCCGGGACCGGGGCGAGGTAAGCCGTCAAACCGGCGATCGTCGCGGCGTCGCCCACGGGGTCCAACGGCGCGAGCTGCTTCTGGAACAGGCTCAGTTGCGCCCGCTCCGGGCCGGTCAAGGCGGTGCTGTTATCGGCGGCGTACAGCGTGCCGTCCAGCGGGTCTTCCGCCGTGCCGAAGAACGTCTCGACCTGGCCCGTGGCGTCGTTCAACGCCCTGAACGAGAAGCGGCCGGTCGCGGGCTCTTGCCAGCGGAAGAACGACTGCGTCTCGGCCCGGTCGCCGAAGTAGGCGTAGCCGTCGCCGCCCAGGTAACGCAGCAGGCCGGTTTCGTCCTGGACCTGTTGCAGCGTCGTGCGCGGTGCCGGCAGCAATTCGAGCGCCGCCACGTCGGCGGTGACGGGCACCAGGACGTCGCCTTCGATCTGGTAGACCCGGACGCCTGCGGCCTGCCCCGACGGCAGGTGGGCGTCGCCGCGGTCGGCATAGTACAGCTGCCCGTCGGCGGCCGAGCGGAAGGCATACAGGTCCGCCGCCGGTCCCGTCGTGACGCCATGACCCCAGGCCTCGATCACCAACTGCTCCAGCGCCGCACCATCCCGGCCGCGGATCACGGCCGTCGAGGTGATGTCGCCGCCGTGCGAGACGATCCGGATGGTGCCGCCGCTTTCCAGCAGGCCGCTGCAGCACCAGCGCGCCGCCGACGTCGAACGTCAGCGAGTTGGTGACGCTATAGTTGAATCCGTCGGCCGGCGGAAGCAGGGTGCCGCCCGCCTTGAACGCGATGTCGTGGGTCGCCGACACGAGGCCGTCGACCAGGATATCGCCGCCGGCCTGGAGCGCCGCCCCGGACGTGGCGGTGACGGCCGTGGCCACCCCGGCGGTCTGTCGCGATCGCCAGCGAGCCGCTGGTGACCGTCAGGGTCACCGTCGTGTCCGGGGCGCCGGCCGTCACCTCGCGGACCAGCATTCCCCGGTCGGCGGTCAGGCTCACCGTACCGGCCGGCGCCGCCGCCAAAACAACCGACAGCCCGACGCTCGATTCGCCCGCGCCGTCCCGGTCGCTGAGGCTGATCGAGCCGGTCGTCGCCGTGGCTTCGGTCAATTCGTTGACCGCCAATTCCAAGCCCGCTGATGCTGCCGCCCGCGCGGAGCGTCAGGTAACCGGCGAGCAAGTCGACCGCGTCATCGGCCGCCGCGAGTTCGGCGATCGTCCCGCCCGCGACGACCGTCACGGTGTTCAGGGAGGTGGTCGCCGGGACACCGGTTTGGCCGCGGACCGCCCAGCTGGCGTCGGCTTCGGCCGGAGTCGCCGCGTAATCGCCGGCGTTCAGCAAGCCGATCAGCACGTCGCCGCCCGCGGTCAGCGTGGCGGCCTGAGCGCCGGTGTTCGACAGCAGCTGCACTTCCTTGACGATCAAATCGCCGGCCGCATTCACGGTCAGCCAACCGTCCATCAGAATGACCTGGGTCAGCGTCAGCGGCTGGCTGCGCGGCTCGTTGAGCACGAGGTCGAGCGGCTGGTAGCTGACCAGCGAAACGTCGTCGGCGTCGGTCAGCGTGACCGTGCCGGCCGTCGCCGTGGCTTCGAGGACTGCATTGACCGCCAGTTCCAGGCCGCTGATGTCGGTGCCCGCGCGGAGCGTCAGTTGATCGGCGATCAGGTCCACCGTGTCGTCGGCCGCCGCGTCGGCGGTGATCGCGCCGCCGGCAGTGATCGTGACGTCGTTCCGCGCGGCGAACGCCGGGGCGCGAACGAAGCCGAGCGCCGCCCACTGCGCGTCCACCAACGCCTGGTCCGGCGTCGCCGCGTAGTCGCCGACGTTCAGCAGGTCGATGGCCACGTTGCCGCCCGCGGTCAGCGCGACCGTGTGCAGGCCCGTATCCGACCGCAGCCGCACGTCGCTGACGATCAAGTCGCCGTCCGTGTTCACCGTCAGCGAACCGTTGACCAGGTAGACCTTGGTCAGCGTCAACGGCCGGGCGTACGGATGGTTGACCGTCATGTCGCCGGGACGGTAGTTGACCAGCGCGAGTTCATCGGCCGCCAGATCGAAGCTGGACGGCAGCACGCCCGTGAAACGCACGTCCTTCGCCGTGATCGAGCCGCCGGGGGCCTGCGTGACGGCGCCGACGTTGGCCTGTGCCGAGAACGTGCCCGCCGCCAGGATCGTGCCCAGCGTCACATCGCCGGTGAACGAGCCGAGCGACACGTCGCCCGCCCCGCCCAGCGCCGGACGCTGTGCGCCGTCACGTCGCCGAAGCCCTGCACGGCGACCGAGCCGCTGGCGACCGTGACGTCGGTCAGCGTGATCTCGCCAAAGCCCTGCAAGGCGAACGTGCCGTTGGCAACCGAGACGGCGGCCAGCGTGATGTCGCCGTCGGCCAGCAACGCCAGATCGCCCGTACCGGTGACGGTGGCAATCAGCGTCCGCACGTCCAGATTGCCGCTGATCCCGTCGCGGGCGGTGGCGGTCAGGGTCAGGGCCACGAGCCGCCCACCGGTGTGGGCGATGTCGCCCGGCCGGGGCCGACAACTCGAGCGGCCCGGCGGTGTAGATCTGGGCGTCGGTCAGCAGCAGATCGCCGCCCCGCGGCCCGGCCAGGATGTGGATTTCGCTGCCCGCCGTCGCCAGGTCCGTGTTCACGTCGGTCTTGACGCTGCCGATGCCGTCCGGTCCCAGGCCGGCCCGGACGTCGATCAAGTGGCCCGAATCGAGTTCGGCCTTCATCTCGACGTCGCCGCCCGAATGCAGATAGATCTCGTGCCCGCCGAACGCATCGCTGCGGACGAACAGGGTCTGGCCGGCCGTCAGCCGGATCACGCCGCTGACCGTCGCCGGGTCGCCGTCGTCGGCCTTGAGGATCGCGTTGGCCTGCATATCGACGTTGTGTCCGCCGCTGACGTCCACCGTCTGGCCGGCGCGGAGATCGGCGACCGCCGCCAGCGTCGCGGCCGCGGCGCCTCGCGGCGCGGGGGCTCCGTCGAGCCACACGTCGCGGGCCGCCTGCACGACGACGGCGCTGTCCGGATTGGTCGCCCGCGTCAGGCCGCTCAGCGACACGTCGCGGCCGGCCAGCAGGGTGACGCCGTCGCCCGCGCGGAGCGATTCATTGGCGAACGCGGCCGTGGGCAGGGCCGGGCTGGTCTGCAGGATCCGCTCGGTGGTGAACACCGTCTGCGGCTGCATGACCATCTGCGACTGCCATTGGTTGACCACCGCCTCCTGGACGACCGGCCGCGTCACGGTCCGGGTGCCGTACGACGGCTGCGTCCCGTAGACGTCTTCGGCCGCCGTAACCCATTGGTAGCTGAACTCCTGGCGGCGGTCCGTGACGTCATGCCACTGGCCGGTCCACTGATATTCGTAGTCCTTGAAGTCCTCGTAGCGTTTGAAGTACACGTTGTAGCCGTAGTCGGCCATCCCGAAGATGGTCCAGATGCCGCACCCGCCGAAACAGAAGCCCGTGCCGTCCCCCTTTTCGTATTCGGCCAGGCGGGCGTTGAATTCGTACCGGTGGATGTCCGTTTCCAGGTTGTAGCCCCGGTTGATCAGGTCCTGGTTCACGTTCAAACCCGGATCGCCCGCCGTGAGCCGCGAATTCCCGGGCCGCCAGTCGTAGTTGTCGGGCGTAATCCACCACCCTCCCGATCTCTCGACAACCATCGGCCCCAATCGCAGCACCGAGGCGTTCACGATCCGTTCGTTGGCGACGTACTGGTGCGGGCGCGTGGCCACCAGTTGCCCGCCCTGCAGCGCTGCCGAATCCGCCACGTAGCCGGCCTGGGCCATCACCAACTGTCCCAACGGATCGCTGCCCGTGTACGGCAGGCTGGGGGCTTGCGCCGTGCAGATGCGGCCGAAGGGACTGCCCGGATCGTCGGACGGCGTGCAATTGTCATTCGCCGCGGGCAGCGTGCCCTCGTGCCAGATCGGCTCGTAGACGTGGCGCGGCCGAGAAATCCCGGCCGTCCGCCCCGGCGATGAGGCGGCCGTCGAAAATCTCGTACTGCCGCGAGCCGCCGCGCACGTCCCGCAAGTTCCCGTCGATCACCACGGGCTCCGGGGCCGGCACCCCCGTCACGTACCAGCGGGCCGGCGACAGGTCCAAGTCCTCCATATTCGGCCGGTTGTCGGGATACTGTCCCGACCGGTCCTGGTAGTAATGCACGTCGGCGTGGTCGCGATAGCGGCCGACCAGTTCCGGCGGCAGTTCCTGCCCGCCCTGCGACACGGCGCGGAGGAAATCCTGCTGCGCCCCGTCGGGCAGGCGGATGAACTTGTCGTCCAAGCCGGGATAGTCGAACCGCACGATCACCGGCGCGTTGCCGGCCCAGTCCGGCGTCCAGGCGCTGGTCGTCGTATTGCCGTTCACCGTCCGGTGCGTCTGGGCGTTCACGAAACTGAAATTGAACAGCGGGCGGAAGTTGAGGTAATGGAACACCACCTGCCGCTGGTCGTCCGTCAACTGGGCGAAGGTCGCCTGGATGTCCGGGGCCGCCACCGGATCGCCGCCGGCCGGCGACAGCTCGGGAGGCACCACCGAGCCGTCCGCCTGCCGCAGGTAGCTCGCCCACGGCACCGTCTCGTTTTCGTAATCCACGTTTTGGATGAAGTACTCGCGGATCGTCCCCCCGTTGAAGTAGGCGTCCTGCGTCAGCGTCACGTCCAGCGTGTGATACTGGGACCCGATCCGCACCTGCTCCAGGCCGACCTGCTCGGTCACGGTCGTCGTGACGTCATGCACTTCCGTGACGGTCGTGGTGCCGACCAGCACCAGTTGCGGCCCGACCAGCACGTCGACCGAGCGCGACACCGGGACGATGGCCGGCGTCAGCACCGTGGTCAGGTTCGGGCTGAGGACCACGTCGGCCGCCAGCCGCACGTCTTCGCCGGACACGATGCGGACGTTCTTCACGGCGTCCAGCACGCCGGAGTGCAGCACGGACACCACGCCGCCCGACAGCTCGGCCGGCGTGAGGCCGTCGTCCAGCAACCGGTCGTCGGTCCAATCGGCGCCCACGCCGGCGTGCACCCGGATCTGATCGCCGGACTGGACCACGCCCGTGACTTCGACCGCCACGACGCCGTTCAGCACGAACCACTGATCGCTGGCCGCGTAGCCGGCGTGCGTGACGCGCTCGCCAAACAAGTGCCCGGACTCATGGGCCATGACGACGCCCTTGGTCCCGACGGTGATTTCCCGGCCGCGCACGTCCAGCGTCTGCATGATCTCGAACCGTCCGCCGAGCCGCACGTCGGCCGGAGTCCGGACGGTGACGTTTTGCACGTCGGAGACGATCTGCCCGCCGGACGAGCGGAGTTCGCCGACCATGCCGTCCAGCACGGCGTCGCCGGCCAGCGTGATGTGGATCTCGGGGGCGTTCAGTGTGCCGCCGCTCAGCCGCACCGGCGAACCGCCGAACACCGGCGGAACGCCGGCCGCCAAGACGGTCCCCGCGGCGTCCACGAAGGCGCCGTCCGCATCGATCAGCCGGCCCTGCTCGTCGATCAACCGGCCCAGGCTGTCCACGACGCGGCCGTTGCCGTCCGTCTGCAGCAGCAGCGGCGTCAACTCCAGCCCGACCGGGCCGCCGGTGCCCGGTGATCAGCAGCTCGTCGTCCGCGTCCACCGTGCCGTCGATCAGCATCGGGCCGCCGGCGGTGAGCGTAATGTCCGCACCGGCGTCGCGCGCCGCGACCAGGCCGTAGATCTGCAGATCGCCGTCCGCCGTCAGCGTGATGGCCGTCGGAGCGGCCGGATCGGCCAGGCCGGCGGCCGCGGCCGGCGTGGTCTCGATCAAGCTGGCCGTGCCGATCTTCAGCAGGCTGCCGGCGCCGGCCCCCGCGGCGCGGATCGTGACGTCGCCGGTGGCTTGCACGACACCGCCCAGCGAGACCAGCGTGCCGCCGGCGTCCGGCCCCAGCCCGCCGATCGTCACCGCGCCGGCGGTCAGCGTGACGTCGCTGTGGTCGCCGGACCAGGTCAGGCCGCCGCCCGCATCCACGGCCGCTCCGCCGTGCACCGCGCCCGTCAGTTGCAGCGCCCCGTCGGCGGCCAGCGAGATGTGGCTGCCGGGCTGGCTGACCGCCAGCCGCGACCCGGCCACGATGTCCAGCGACTGGCTCTGCGGCACGTCGATGAACTGGGAGGCTTGAATCCGAACCGCGTGGCCGACGTAGTTTTCCCTCGGCGTCCTGCGTCACTTTCCCAAACGCCGCGGCCCCGGCCGTTTCGAACCGCCAGCCGCTGTCGGCCCCCGTCTGCACCCCGGTGAAGTCGTCGACGGCAAGACCCGCCGGCGCGTTGACCAGCACCGAGCCGGCGACCGTGAACTGGCCGGCCAGGTGCACGCCGGGGCTGGCCGAGGCCCGCACGATGACTTCGTAATCGTCCGTTGCCGGCGTGAGGCCGGGCGCGGTCAGCACGCCGTTGAAGTCGATCGTGGCCGCCTCCAGCAACACCGTCAGCGAACTGTGCAGCGCACCGTTCGGCGTCACTTGAATCTGCCCGCCGGTCGCCCGGACGATCAACTCCGCCGGCGCCAGTTCATGGCCGACCGGGCCGTTCACCAGCACGTCGCCGCCGCTGAGCAACGACACCGTGCCGCCGTTCAACGGCCGGATATTCGCCGTCGGTTCGATCTGCAAGTTGACATCCGTCCCCTCCGTCCCCATCCCCACCGACAACGAAATCTGGTCCGCCGCCTCCAGCGTGCCGCGAACCACCAGCGACTTGGCCGCGGTCAGCGTAATGTCCGACCCGGTGCCGCGCGCCGCGAACGTGCCGTTCAGCGCCCAGCTTTGGCCGGCCTGGAACACGATCGAGCCCGCGTTCGTTTCCAGCGCGCCGGTGTAATCCAGATCGAGGTCCGCATCCGTGAGTGCCAGCTCGCCACCCCGGCCGCTGGCCAGGTTGATGCCGGCATAACCCAACACGCGGCCGCCCACGTACAGCCGGCCGTTGGGCCCTTCCGGTGCGCCCAGATTGACCACCGATCCCGGCTCCGTGCGCAGGATCGAGTACCGCCGGACCGACGTCTGGCTGGCGCCGGGGCCAGGTCGAAGCCCAGCAGATCCGCATTGACCGAGGAGCCGAACGCCGCCAATTCGTACGGGCTGGTCAACAGCAACTTGCTGTCGCGCAGCTTGACCTTGATATCGGGATCCGACGGATCGGTGGGATACGTCGAGCCGACCGGATGATTCACGTCCGTCGACGCCGTGACGGTGTACGTCGCGGCGGCGAGGGCCGCCTGCACGTCCGCCAGCAGATCCAGCACCGAGGCATTCGTCGCCGTGCCGGCCGCGGCCACGGTAACGCTGCCGCGATAGGTGACCGTCCCGCGCGTCACGGCCACGTCCAGCACGACGTCTTGGCTGAGCCGTCCCGTGGCGAATTCGGGCCAGTTCGCCGGTTCCAGCTCCTGGTCGTGCGTCGGCGCCAGGATGTCGATTCCGCCCGGCGCGTTGACATTGATCACGCTGTCCGGCCGGTCGGTGCGAAGTTGCGCGAGCCGTACAGCACCGCGCCGCGTCCGGAGAGCGGCTCGCCCGCGACGACCGGATCGAGACCGCCGATCAGATCGATCTGCTTGCCGGCCACGAGGTCCTGGCCGATGCGGATCTGCTGGTCGGCCTCGATCCGCAGCGTCGAGTCGCCGCCGAAGCGGACGATCCGGCGGCCGAGATAACCGCCGTCGGCATCGCGCTGGGCTTCGAGGCGGCCACCGGCCACCAGCACGCCCAGAATCTCGGCGTCCTGCGCGGCGTCGATCACGATCGCGCCGTCGGGGTTGTTCGTGCTCAGTTCGCTGGCCGCATAGATCAGCACGCCCGTGCCGGACGGATGCGAACCGCCGCGGATGTCGATCCGCTCGCTGGCCCGCAGGAACGCGCCGGCCTGGATCGGCTGGCCCAGTTCGTTCGTCGTATCGGTGCCGATCAACGCCCGGCCTTGGGCGTCGATTTCGATGCGCGAATCGCGGCCCGACCAGTCGTATTGTTCGCTGAGCAACTGGCCGCCGGCGCCGAACGTCTGGCGAATGGTGGCCCCGGAGGTGACGTTGCCCGCCAGTTCCAGGTTGCCCGCGCTGGTCACGCGCACCAGACCGCCCGTCCCGTTCAGGCCCAGGCCCGCGGAATTCAATCCGGCCGCCGTGGTCATCACCAGGCTGCGGTCGCCGTCGTCCTGCGCCGGGCACGCCGGAGTTCACGATCACGTCGCCCGCCGCTTGCAGGGCCGAATCGAGAACGATCTGCTGGCCCGCGGTGAGTTCAATCGCCGAGCCGTCGCCGGCCCACGTGACGCCGTCGGTGCCGATCGTGCCGCCGGGGACGAGCGCGCCATGCACGTCCACGTCCTGCCCGCCCCGGACGACGATCCGTCCACCCGCTTGCGTCGTGTTCAGTTGGCCGGTCTTGCCGATGTACACGCTCGTACCGCGGCTGTCCGCGCCGTTCAGGGACGTGCCGTCGGCCGCCACGCCGCCCAGCACCTCGATCCGGTCGCCGACGCTCAACGCGCCTTCCACGTAGACGAACTTGTCCGACTGCAGCAGCAGCGAGGACGCCGCGCCGGTCAGGCGGATGTTGCCCAGCACGATCACGTCGTCGGTCGACGTCAGCTCCAGCCGCGTGCTGTCCCCCAGCGCCGTCAGCGTGCCGGTGACCAGAATCGCGTAGGTCCGCTGCTGCGCGAGGTAGAGCGTGGGGTCGCTGCTGGTGAGGGCCTGGAAGACCTCGGGATGCTCCGCCAACGGCGGGCCGGCGGAAATCTGCAGATCGTCGCTGCTGGCCACCAGACCGCCCAGTTCCAGTTCGTGCGGCGCGTCGATCACGACCAGGGCGTTCGCCCCGGTGACCGTATACGCGGGCGAGCCGGAAGAGTAGTCCACGGCCACGCCGCCGCGGACCGTGCTGCCCGGTTGCAGCGTCAGGAACTCGCTGGAGGTCAGCGTCAGCGACGAGTTCGGCTCCCGTCGTCGCGACGTCGGCCCCCGCCAGCAAGTCCAGCCGCGTGCCGGCCTGCAACTGCGGGTTCGCGCCGGTGGCTTCGGCCAAGACCTGCCCGGCAATGCGAAGCGCTTTGTTGCCGCGCAGGAGAAGGGTGCCGGAGTCGCCGGCCTGCTTGATCGTACTGCCGGCGTCGGTGACGACGCTGAAGTCGCCGGCCGTGTTGGCGACGTCGATGCCGACCAGTTCCGTACCGATCAGCCAGCCGCCGACGGACAGGCTGTCTTGCAGGTCGAGCGCGAGGTACCGGGCGGTGAGGCCCGAGTCGGGCGTGGAATTGTTGGGCGTGTGCAGGTTGACCCGGCGGATTTCCGCCGCCTGGCCGACCAGCGTCAGCGATCGAGCGGCGCGCGGGCGTCGCCTTCGACGACGAACGTGTCGGCCAACAGCCACGTTTGGTCTTTCCAGGAAGCATCGACCACGCGCGGTTCCTGCGTGGCCTTGACGACCGTCATGGCAAACGCGTCGCCGATCCGCATTTCGTTGCCGGCGGTCCCGCGGCCGATCGTGACGCGGGAGTAGCCGTCGGCCAGCACCGCCAGATCGCGGGTGGTCAAGTCCAGGGTCCCGGCGCGGCCCGCGCCCTGCACGTCGTCGCCACCACCCGTTTCGGCCGCCGTGCCCAGGCGGTACGTCCACGGGTCGCTCGCCGCCAGCACGGTCAGTTCGCCGCTGCCGCGGAGCGAACCCGGGCCGCCGAAGAAGTCCATCTCATCGGCGGTCAGCCGCAGGTCGTGGCCGGCGTAGGCCGCCACCGCGCCCCGGACGGTGAGCACGCTGTCCGCGGCCGGCAGGGAGACGGTGACCAGGCCGTGCGCCGCCAGGGCATAGGGATTCGCCCCGCCGTCAAACACCTGGGCGGCCCACTCGGCGGGAGCGGACTGCACCCACGTGACGCCGGCGAACACGCCGGCCGCCGCGGCATCCAGCGGCACCAGCCCGCCGCCCGGAGCGGCGTTGGTCAGCGTCAGGCTGCCGGCGTTGGTGATCTGCAAGTCGTTCCCGACCGTCGGCGGCGTGACGATCGTCAACGTGTCCACCGCCAGATCGAGCTGGTTGGCGGGCGTGGTCAGCGTCCGTGCCTTGATGACCGCCGTGGCGGTGGTGAGTTGCGTGCCGCCGGGCAGCGCGACGGTGCCATCCGGCGCCGTCAGTTCGATAAGATCGCCGATGACCAGCGGGTTCGCCACCGTAATCCCCTGGCCGTCGCCGAACACCCGCACCTTCAGCGAATCGGCCTGCACGGCGTGGGCCAGATCGACGGCGGCCGCCGTATTCAGCTCGAGCGCTCCGCCCGTGAAGTCCACCGGCAGCGTGACTTGCCGCGCCACCACGCCGACTCCCAGGGGGCCGACGTCGATCGGCCCATCCGCCGCCGCGCCGGCCAGCGTCAGGTCGGCCGTCGGATCCAGCAGGTTCAGTTGCTCGAAGCCCGTGTACGTCACGTCCACGTCGCGATTCACGACGCGCTCCGGCACGAGCGTCGCGGTCGGGGCCAGGAAGCCGGCGATGGCCAACGTGTCGGTTCCGGCTCCGCCCGTGAGCGTCGGCGCCCACTGTTCATTGCCGGCGATGGTCAGCGCATCATCGCCCGCCCCGAAGGCGATCGTCTGCGGGCGGACCGCCGTGTCCAGTTCCTCGCGGATGTCGGCGTACGGCAGGGACAACGAGTACCAACCGCCGCCGATCACGGTGACGGTCACGGGACCGTTGTAGGCCCGCGTGGCGCTCCGGAGGGGCAACGCGTCGCCGGAGACCAGCGGGACCTGGGTGGGGATCGTGGGACCGCCGGGAAGACCGGGGAAGAGGGGGACCAGCACGATCTTGGTGAGCGGGCTGCTGCTGCGGAGGTAGGCGGTCCCGTTTCCGTCGTGGAAGGCGAGCGTGTTGACGAACACGGGAGCGTCGCCACCACAGTTGGCCACGCACGCCTCGACCGCGATGCCCGCGGGGGGCGGCGCGGTCGAAATCGACGGCTTCGAAGCTGAACGTGTCCGCCGTGACGGCCGTGATCGTGAACTCGCCCGAGTACGCCCGCGGCAGGCCGGGGCTGTCCAGCGTGAAGCGGTCGCCCACGCCCCGCCCGTGGCCCGGTTGCGGGATCGTCACGCTGATCACCGGTCCCGGCAGCAGCGGATACGCCACGCCGTCGATCAAGCCCATGCCGATAATCCGCCGGTTCGTGCCGGCCGGCTGGACCAACTCGCGGCCGTCGGCCGCGCCCCGTGGTGTCGTCCGTCATCGCCGCGAAGTCGAATATGACCTGCCCGCCCAGATCGGTCAGTTCGTCGCGGCCGAACTCATCGGCGAACACAAACCGCTCGTCGCCGTAGCCGCCTTGCAGGACGTCGTCGCCCAGCCCGCCGTCGATCACGGCCGGACCGGAGCCGAAGTTCCGGAGGAAGTCCCGCCGGTCGCCGCCTCGCAATTCGACGGGGGCCTGCAATCCGCCCAGGACCTCGATGTAGTCGTGACCGGAACCGCCGTCGGCGATCACCTTGGTGACCCCGCGGAACGTCTGGGACCGGCCCATCCCCCGGACCCGCACGATCTCCCCGCCGTTGTCCGTGTCCGGCCCGAGGCCTTCGACCTGGAAGCCTTCGTCGACGTTATCCGACCTGCTCGTTGCGGAGCAGGGCCCGCGGCCCCATGTTCAGATACAGTTCCCCGCCGCGGAAGGCCGTGCCTTCCGCGTCGTCCGCATTGCCGGCCAGGAACACCTTGGGCGGCGGCTTGATGTACATGACGGTGAATTCGGTGCAGGCCTCCCAGAAGAGCAGTTGCACGCAGGGCCTCACGAACACGCGGCCGTTGCTCTGGAAGTAGCCGAACGACACGTCGAGCCCGGCCAGGGTGATGCCGAACAACTGCAGGCTGGCCCCGATGTGCCCGTAGACGTTGAACTCGAAATTCAAGTCGCCGTAGGGGTCCTTGCCGTTGTCGTCCAGGCGGCTGATGTAGAACGAGGCGTTGCCCTGCAGGCCGGATCCGGCGAAGCCGATGTTCAAGTGTCCGGCGACGTACAGCTCGAATTCGCCCTCCGAGCTGAAAAAGCCGCTGACATCGACGCCGGACCCCAGCAGCTCGAAGCCCATCGCCACTTCCATGCGGAACAGGCCCTGCGAGTATTCGATGAAGCCGCTGCCGTGCAGATCGATCAGGCTGAGCAGTTTCATGTTGCCGTCGAAGCTGACGAAGAGACTGCCCCGCTCCAGGCCCAGATCGTAGGCGTCGCTGCCGCTGCCGCCGCGGGTGTTGAGCTTCAGCTGGAAATCGGCGCCCAGTTCGAAGATGCCGTCCAATTCGATCGGCGACCGCATGGTGGCCGCGACGTCGCACACGAAGCCGGTGTCGCCGTGCTTGACGATCACCGCATCGCCGTTGACGTAGAGAAAACTGGCGTTGAAGGCGTCGAACTTGGCGTCCATGTGAACGGCGATGACGTCGGCCTGATTCTCCAGCAGGAACTGTCCCTGCAGTTGGAACGAGTCGGCCAGGCCCAGGTAGCCGGCGACGTGGATCCGGAAGCGCCGGGCTGGAGCACGACCGCCTCGCGCTCGTCCGTCACGCGCCGCTGATTGAAGTCGAACTTGTAGCGGTCGATCGTCACTTCGGCGTCGTGCGTGTTGAACTCGAATTGGGCGGCGCCGAAGATCTCCAACGGGCCGAGTTCCAGGCTGGCGCCGAGCTGCAGGCCGCCGTAGGCCCCGTTCCGGTCGATCTGCAGCGTGCCGCTGACCGCCACGGCCCCCAGCGGATCCAGCGCCAGGCTGGCGTTGACCGTCATGAAGAATTCGGGCGTCGAGTTGACCTCGAAGTAGAAGTCCCCGTGCAGCCGGAACACCTCGGCAATCATCACGTCGCCGACGGCGGTGATCACGACATACGGGCCGGCGGGGGCCTGCTCCGCATGCGGCCGTGGTGGCGGGGCGCCGCCGATCGTGTAGCACTTCGTCGCCCCGTTGACGAACGTCTGCCCCGTGGCTTCACTGGCGGCGTCCGTGCAATCGTCCAGCCGGGCAATGAACTCGTCGGTCAGGAAGGGCAGGAACCGATCCAGAATCTTCACTTCCTGGTCTTCGCCGGTCACGTTGAACAGGACGCGGGCGGAGACACCGAACTCGAAATAATCCTTGATCGCCGCAATGTCCCCCGCCGCGACGCTGACCTGGACGTCACCCGCAAAGCCCTGGTCGTTGATGACGAACACGCCCAGCGCGTCGATGTCGAGCAGCCGGATCTCGGGCGGGCCGATCTCCAAGTCGCCCTTGGCGAACATCTGCAGACCTTCGGCGCTGATGCTCAACGAGGCGACCGCGCTGATGCGGAACAACTCCTGGCCGAACGGATCGGCCTCATCAAACGTCGGCACGTGGAACAGCAGCTTGCCCGCCGCGGCCACCATCAACGAGTACGGTTCGATCTCGTAGCTCTGCGTCAGGTCGGTCGGTTCACCGTTCTGATCCGGTTCCCCGAAGCCGGGCAAGGTCAGCGACTCGATCTGCTGTTTATCGGTCGTGTTGAACTGAAAGCTGGCGAAGCCCTGCAGGTCGATGCCGACCTTGTTGAGGAAGTCGAGCTTGGCCTGCAGCTCCATCACGCCCCACGCGCTCAGGCCGTGCTCGTTGTCGGCCTGCAGCACCACGCGCCCGGCGGCCGCGCCGACCGGGCCCAGCAGGAACACGGAGATGCCGCCGGCGGCGTCGAGCGTGGTCCGCGCCCCGACAATCTCGGAACCGTCCATCAGCAGCTCCGAGCCCATCCGCAAGAAGCCCGTCACCGTCAGCATCGGTTCGGTGATGAAGGGCTGAAGGAAGTCGAGCGCCGTGTTCACGCCCGCGATGATGTCGCTCAGGGTTTGCAGCGCTTCGTCCTCGTTATCGCCGAATATGCCTTCCATGACCGGCTTGACCATCTTCAGCAGGTCCTTCAGATGCTCCGGGTTGGCGACGTTGCCGTACAGTCCCGACGTGAAACCCGTGCGATAGATCAGGTCCCCCGCGATCGTGATCTGGAACGCGGGCGCGTTCGAGACGACGATGAACTGCTGCTCCTCTTCCAGGTTGGCCGCGCCGGCGGTGTCGGTGAAGGAGCCGTCCAGGAACACCACGCGCACCACGCCCGGTTCGAACTGGCCGGAGAAGAAGTAGCGGAAGGTGCCATCGGACTGCTCGAGCGGGATGCCATTGATGCCCACGCCCAGCGGCTCGACCCAGGTCTCGCCGTCCGCGTCCAGCACCAGGAACTTGAATTCCTGACCCGCATCGGTGATCGAAGCCTTGTCGAGGCCGCGGGCGGTGAAGTCGAGGAAGTGGATGTCGATGTAGCCGTCGTCATTCAACTGCGAGCGATCGATGCGCTGTTCGTTCCGCGGGCTGAACAATTCGGCCGCAGTGCCTGCAACTGGAACGTCTCGGCGGAGGCCAGCACCGTGAAGCCGGCGCTGTCCGTAACGGCATCGGCGAGCCACTGCACGCCGACCTCGCCGACGCCGAACTGGCCGTCGAACGTGTAGCGGTAGACGCCGTTGCCCAGCGGGGTCGGGGCACCGGAGACGACCACGTCCGCGGCGGCGTCACCCTGCAATTCGAATTCCGCCGCGGCGTCCGTGATCGTGGACTCGTCCAGCGTGGCGCCCTCGGTCGGCGTGAAACGCACGTCGAGATACCCGCGGTCGTTGATCAGCGTCAGCCCGGCAATGGTCAGCGCCTCGGGATCGACCACGGTCGCCTCGACGCCCTTGACCACGAACGACTCGGTCCTGCCCGCCGAGGCGAGTCCGTTGACGTCCTGGAAGGCGCCGTCGAGGAAACTGACCTGGACCTCGCCGGCCTGGGTGAAGTTCCCTTGGATGGCGTAGCGATAGACGTTCGTTTCGTCGGCGACCGGCACGGCCACGCCGCTCACGGCGACGCCCGCCCCCGCGCCCGACAGGACGAATTCCGGGTCCGCGTCGGTCAGGCTGGCCTCGTCGAGGGCAACCTCGCCCGAGGGCGCGATGTAGACCTCGAGGTAGCCGAGCCGGTTGAGGTCCGACAGGCGGAGGGACGTTCCGTTCGCCGGGGTGCGGAGGGTGATTTCCGGGCCGGTGACCGTGAACGAGAAGGTGTTTTCCGGGTTGCTGTTGCCGGCCGAATCGGAAAAGGCACCCGCGGCGAGCTGCACGCTGACCGTGCCGGTCCCGAACGTTCCGGTGAACGGGTAGTAGTACAGCCGGTCGTCCTGCGCGTCCCGCACGGGCTGGCCCAGGACCACTCCGGCCGCCGCCGCTCCGGAGAGCACGAGTTCCGCCGGTGCGTCGGTGATGGTCGCCGCGTCGAGGGCGGTGCCCGGAGTCGGCAGGAAACGCACGGCCAGCTTTCCGGCCCGGTTGATGGCGGCGCGATTGACCCGCGCGCCGTCGGCCGGTCCCGCCAGGACGGCCTGGGGCACGGCGACGTCGAAGGTCAGCTCCTGCTCCGCGTTCACGGCGGCGGTCGTGTCGGTGAAGGTCCCGTCGAGGACGCGGACCTGGTAGGTGCCGGGCTGGATCGTCAGGTTGGCCGGCAGCTGGTAGCGATAGACGTTGTCGGCCGCGCCCTCCGGGTGGACGGCGTTGCCGGCGATCGGCACCCTGGTGCTGTCCGGCAGCACCAGTTCGATCTCGGCGTCCACGTCGGTGATCGAAGCCGGGTCCAGCGTGGCCGGGTCCGCCGACCCCGACACCGCCGACGGCGTGAACCGAATGTCCAGATAACCGTTCTCCTGCAGCTTGGCCAGGCTGATGGAGCCGTTCTCGGCCGGATCGACCAGTTGCGCGGCCGGCGTGCTCGCCTCCGGCACGGAGGCGAAGAAATCGACCGGCTCGCCGTCCGGCCCCAGATACTTGAACTCGACGAAGCCCTTGATTTCCACCGAGGTGGGAACGGGAATCGGGCCCGAGCGGTGTCGGCAGGAAGGGCAGGATCGGGTGCGTGCCGGCGGGCATGTCGTGCGCCATCAGGAGCAGCTTGGCCCGGCCCTCTTCCAGTTCGGTCAGGTTGGCGAAGATGCGGGCCGGGCATTTCTGCAGCCCGCCGAACAGGATCAAATCGCCGGTGAGCAGGATCTTGACCTTGGGCAGCCCCTTGGAAGAGAAGTCGGCGTTCACGTTGGGGTCGATCGAGATCCGCACCTCGGCGTTGGCCTTGAGGACGTTGGCCGGCGTGTGGAACTGGACCTTGCGCCGGCGGAGATCAGGATCGGACTGCGAAAGGCCGCCAAGAAGTCGCCGGCCTGGCCGCCTTCCTTGATCGCCTTGTACTGGGCGATGGTCTGGCTGCGCACCTGGGCTTCCCACTGGCCGGCGTCGATCGGGCTGCTGTTGGAAGCGCCGGGTCGAAGTTCGGATCGAGCAGGTCCTCCGGGTGGTTGGCGTCGGGCAGGGACTTGAAGAACTCGACGCCGCCCGAGAAGCCGGTCAACTTCAAGCCCGAAATCGGCTCCAGCAGGATCCCCGCTTCCCCCGTCTCGCCGGTGAGCTGCACGCCCAGCGGGCCGTTCTCCGTCAGCGCCATGCGGATCGTGAAGCCGCCTTTCTTGGCAATCTCGAAACCGCCCATGATGCCGACGAAGAAGACGTGATCGACGATGGGGGTGACGAAATCGGTGGCCGGGACCTCGTTGCCGGACGAGGAGATGGGGATCACGCCGCCAATCAAGCCGCCGGTGACCTCGCCGCCAAACAGATTGCCCGAGACAGTGACTCCCATCGACTGCAGGCCGGTCAGCGGGTTCTCGCCGCGGAGCAGCGCCGACGTCGAACTCGAGGCCCCGGATCGTCCCGGAGACCTGCAACGGCAGGCCCTTGATGCCCGTCACGTCCGCCGACACGATGAGGCGGAAATCCGCGGGATTCGCGTTGATGTTGCGCCGCTGGATCCCGACCTCGGTGGGGCGGATGGGCAGCCACTCCGGCCACTTGAGCTTCTTGGAATCCAGGCTCTCGGCACCGAAGAAGACGCCGAAGCCCGCCCGGGTCTGGATGCTGCCGTCGCGGAGCAGGCCGAAGTTGCGGATCTCGCCGCTCAGGGCCAGCGGCCCCGCGGCGACCGTCGCCGAGAGGGCGTCGAAGCCGACCACCGGGTTGATGCCGGTGGCCGTGGTGTCGAGGATGAAGTTCTCGGTGTGGACCTTCAGGGCCTTGCCGAACTTGAGATCACCCGTATCCACCTTGATGGCGAAACCGGTCGGGACGTTGTCGGTGAACTTCAGTGCCGCGCGCACCGCTTCCGTGTCGCTGTCCGAGCCGTCGGTCAGTTGCATCTCGAACTTCTTGCCGGGGAACAGCACCGCTTCGCCGGCGGCGACGAAGAAGCTGCCGTCGATGTCCACGGATAAGCTCGGCAGGAAGGTGACGTAGACATCCTGGATGCCCGCCGTCAGATTCGTGAGTTCCACCATGCCCTTCTTGTCCGGGTCGGTATCGCCCTCGTCCGCGCCGAACTGGAACTTGCCGGCCTTCGTCAGGCTGGCCTCGCCCAGGCGGAAGCCGTCCGGCGGCACGGTCAAGCCGGGGACGGTGGTGCCGCCGATCGGCAGGCCGGTGCGCGGGTCGATCGCCTCCAGGGGGCGCGTGTACTGTCGCACGGTACCCGTCAGCCCAAACTTGGGAATCTCCACCTGCGCGTCGTCCACGCGGAGCATCTCCTGCGTGTCGTACGCCGTCTGTTCGTCGGCGGAGATCGTGCCGTCGAAGTTCTTGTCGATCAGCGGGTCGTAGCTGATGTAGACCCCGCTGGCCTCGGCCTTGACGATGTCCTTGATCTCCAGCTCCGCCTTGCCGACGGAAATCAGGAACTTGCCGGGGCTGCTCCGGGCGTCGCCGTTCGCGCTGATCACGGAATCGATGTTGAACGTCCCCAGCAGGCTCGTGATGCTGGTCTTCACTTTATCGCTGGTGCTGCCGCCGAATTTCAGGCTGGCCGAGTCGACCCCCAGCGCCACCGAGCTGACCAGCGACCACTGGCTGGCGGGGTTGCCCTCCTCCGGCGGCTTGAGCTGCAGCTCCTCCACGTTGAAGTACGGGCCCTTCAGCACCAGCGGGCCGAGCTCGACGTCGGACGAGCTGACCGTGATGCCCGAGCGCACATCGATGGTGACTTTCGACACGACGGGAGTGCCGTCGATGACCTCCGTCTCGCTGTAGGTGGCGCCGTTGACGCCGTCCCAGGAGCCGGCGATGAAATTGAACGTCAACTTGGTGTTGGACCAATTCTCGTTGACCCGGAAGAGGTCGCCCTTGAACGAGTCCTTGGTGCCGTCATTGTCCGTGTTCTTGTCGAGGAGGAAGTAGCGGGAACGGGAGCCCGAAGTCCGTCGCGGTGCGCCTCACCACGGGCGCCGAGGCGCTCGCCGACGTCGTCCGCCGCCTGGACGCCGACGGCATCGACGTCGCCGAGCTCCAGCTGCACCAGCCCTCGCTCGACGACGTCTTCCTCGAGAAGACGGGCCGCTCACTGGAGGGCGGGGACGACGAGGGCGACGCGCGCGAGGCCGAGGCCGCCGTCGCGTGAGCACCGTCGTCGTCGCGCACCGCACCGACCCGCTGCACCAGGTCGCGCTGATCGCGCGCCGGTCGGTCAGCCGCACGTTCCGCCAGCCGGAGCTCGTGATCCCGGTGATCCTCTTCCCGCTGATCCTGCTCGCGGTGAACGCGGCGGGCCTGGCGTCCGTCACCGAGCTGCCGGGCTTCCCGACCGACAGCTACATCAACTTCGCGATCGTCGTGTGCTTCGTGCAGGGCGCGCTGTTCGCGGCGATCACCGCCGGCACCGAGCTGGCGTCCGACATCCAGAAGGGCTTCCTGGACCGGCTGTCGCTGACGCCCGCGCGGCAGTGGGCGGTGCTCGTCGGCGCGACGTTCGGCGGCACCGCGGTCTCGATCGTCGGCTCGGTCATCTACCTGGCGATCGGGCTGCTCTTCGGGGTGACGATCGAGTCCGGCGTGCTCGGCGCGATCGTCCTCGTGCTGCTGTCGATCTACATCGCGCTCGCGTTCGCCGGGATCGGCGCATGGCTCGCGATCCAGACGGGCTCACCCGAGGCGGTGCAGGGCATGTTCCCGCTGCTCTTCGTCCTCTTCTTCCTCTCGACGATGAACCTGCCGGCGGAGTTCATCGAGAAGGACTGGTTCCGCACGATCGCGCGAGCTCAACCCGATCAGCTTCCTCATCGACGGGATGCGCGGGCTGATCCTCGACGGCTGGGACATGAGCACGCTGCTGCCGTGCATCGCGGTCGCCACGGCGATCCTGCTCGTCTCCTTCGGCCTCGCCGCGCGCGGGCTGCGCAAGCGGGTGCAGCGGACATGAGGCGTGAGGCGGGGGGCGCCACGTCGCGATGGCCGTGCTGCGCCGCACGATCATCCACACGTACAAGAACCCGGCGATCATCGTCCCGTCGCTGGCGTTCCCGCTCGTCTTCCTGCTCGCGTTCGCCGGCGGGCTCTCGGCGGTGTCGAACGTCCCCGGCTTCGAGTTCGCCGCCGGCTACACGGCGTTCCAGTTCGTCTTCGTCTTCCTGCAGATGGCCGCGTTCGGCGGCATCTTCACCGGCTACCGGCTCGCGGAGGACTACGAGAGCGGCTTCGCCCGGCGGCTCATGCTCGGCGCGCCGAACCGGCTGGGCATCGTCATCGGGTACATCCTCGCCGGCCTCGTGCGCTACGCGCTCATCGGCGTGATCCTCTGGGCGCTCGCGCTCGCCACCGGGATGACCGTCAAGGGCGGGGTGCTGGACGTCGCCGGGATCATCGCGCTCGGCGCGCTCGTGAACATCGCGTGCTCGCTGTGGACGCTCGGCCTCGCGTTCCGCTACCAGTCGGTCGACATCGGGTCGTTCATGCAGACGCCGGTATTCGTCTTCCTCTTCCTCGCGCCCGTCTACGTACCGCTCGCGCTGCTCACCGGCTGGCTGCACGCCGCCGCGTCGGTCAATCCCGTGACGCTGATCCTCGACGCTTCGCGCGGGTTCATCACCGGCGAGCCCGACAAGGTGCTCTACGCCTTCGCCGCGTCGCTGGCGATCGCCGGGCTCGGGTGGCTGTGGGCGATGCGGCAGATGCGGCGCGCCGAAGCCGGCGTGCGCTGAGCCTCAGCGCGGCAGCAGCTCGACCGGGTCGCCTTCGCGGATCACACCCGGCTCGGGCACCTCGGCGTTGATCCCGAACAGCTCGCGGTGCTCGCGGATGAGCCACATCAGGACGCGCGAGTCGCGCTCCTGCGTGTCCGGGTCGCGCGTCGGGATGACGCAGCGCTCGCACGGGTGGATGAGCTTCAGGACGACGTCGCCCACCCGCAGCCGCCGGCCCTCCCAGCCCTCCTCGGCGAACGCCTCGGCGTCCAGCGCGACGTGGATGTTCGGCCGGAAGCGCCGCAGGTCGGCGGGGATGTCCAGCGCTGCGCCGAGCGCCGTCAGCGACGCGTCGACCGTGACGAGCAGCGTGTCGTCGAGGTCCTGCTGCCCGCTGACGTCCCGCCGCAGCACGACGGGCCAGCCGAGGTCGGCCTCGAGCGCGGCGGGCAGCGCCGGGTCGTCCCACGCGTGCTCGGTGCCGTCGGGCGCGGTGAGCACCGGAAGCGGCGGGTCGGCCGGGTCCAGGTCGGCCCCGGGCACGTCGTAGCGGGCGTGCCAGGCGAGCATCCGCGGCGCCTGGCTCGCGGTCAGCCGCCGGTTCGTCCCGGCCCAGATCAGCGCGTGCGTGCGATCGCCGCCGGCGCCGCGACGGTCGATGCGCAGCGCGCCGACCCGCTCGCCCGCGAGCGACTTCACGGGGTGGCGGTGCAGGCTGAGGACGCGGCCGCGGGCGGTGGGTGTCGGCAGGCCGGGGATGCACGACAGTCTGCCGCCTCGCTGCGGGTTTCAACCAGTCACTGGTCATTTCTCGCAGCGAACGCAAGCGCCGGTGCACTCGTTGCGAGTTTCGACCAGAGACTGGCCGGTTCTCGCAGCGAACGCGCGCGGCGGGCGGTGCGAAACGACGAGGGCCCGGCGGATGCCGGGCCCTCGGAACGACGGTCGCGCGCCCTGGGGGGCGCGCGAGCCTCTACATCATGCCGCCCATGCCGCCCATGTCGGGCATGCCGCCGCCGCCGCCGGCCTGCTCCGGCATGCTCGGCGATGATCGCCTCGGTGGTGAGGATGTTCTTGGCGATCGAGGCCGCGTTCTGCAGCGCCGAGCGGGTGACCATGGCCGGGTCGATGACGCCGGCCTTGACCAGGTCGACGTACTCGCCGGTGGCGGCGTTGAGGCCGAAGCCCGGCTTCGCCTTGCGCGACCTCGGCGACCACGACCGAGCCCTCGAGGCCCGAGTTCTCCGCGATCTGACGGAGCGGCTCCTCGAGCGGCGCGGCAGCACGATCTGCGCGCCGGTGCGCTCGTCGTCGTCCTCGAGCGCCTCGAGCGTCGAGGCCCTTGAGCGCTTGAGCAGCGCGACGCCGCCGCCGGGGACGATGCCCTCCTCGAGCGCGGCGCGGGTCGCCTGCAGGGCGTCCTCGACCCGGTGCTTCTTCTCCTTCATCTCGGTCTCGGTGGCGGCGCCGACCTTGACGACGGCCACGCCGCCGGCGAGCTTGGCCAGGCGCTCCTGGAGCTTCTCGCGGTCGAAGTCGGAGTCGGTGTTCTCGATCTCGGCCTTGATCTGCTTGATGCGGCCCTTGATCGCGTCCGCGTCACCGGCACCGTCGATGATCGTCGTCGTGTCCTTGGTGACGACGACGCGGCGGGCGCGCCCGAGCTGGCGAGACCTGGGTGTTCTCGAGCTTGAGGCCCATCTCCTCGGTGATGACCTCGCCGCCGGTGAGGATGGCGATGTCCTCGAGCATGCGCTTGCGGCGGTCGCCGAAGCCGGGGGCCTTGACCGCGACGCCGGTGAAGGTGCCGCGCAGCTTGTTGACGACCAGCGTCGCGAGGGCCTCGCCCTCGACGTCCTCGGCGATGATCAGCAGCGGCTTGCCGGCTGCATGACCTGCTCGAGGATCGGCAGGATGTCGCGGACGGAGCCGATCTTCTGGTTGGCGATCAGGATGTACGGGTCCTCGAGCACGGCCTCCATGCGGTCCTGGTCGGTGACCATGTAGGGCGAGATGTAGCCCTTGTCGAACTGCATGCCCTCGGTGAACTCGAGGTCCATGCCGAAGGTCTGGCCCTCCTCGACGTTCACCACGCCGTCCTTGCCGACCTTCTCGATCGCGTCGGCGATGACGTCGCCGATCTCGTCGTCGCCGGCCGAGATCGCGGCGACGCGGGCGATCTGCTCCTTGCCGGTGACCTCCTTGGACTGCTTCTGGCGATGCTCGTCGACGACTTGCGTCGACGGCCGTCTCGATGCCGCGCTTGAGGGCCAGCGGGTTGGCGCCGGCGGCCACGTTCTTCAGGCCCTGGCGCACGATCGCCTGGGCGAGCACGGTCGCGGTCGTGGTGCCGTCACCGGCGACGTCGTTGGTCGCCGTGGCGACCTCGCGGACGAGCTGGGCGCCCTGGTTCTCGAAGACGTCCTCGACCTCGATCTCGCGGGCGATGGTGACGCCGTCGTTGGTGATCGTCGGGGCGCCGAACTTCTTGTCGAGGACGACGTAGCGGCCCTTGGGGCCGAGCGTCACCTTGACCGCGTCGGCGACGGCGTCGACGCCGGCCTCGAGGGCCTGGCGGGCGTCCGCGTCGAACTTCAGCTCCTTGTGAGCCATGTTGGTTCAGTTCCTCCTGAATCTTGGGTCGTGTGAGGTTACTCGACGACTTGGCGAGGACGTCGGACTCGCGGAGGACGAGCAGGTCCTCGCCGTCGACCTTGATCTCGGTGCCGCCGTACTTGCAGTAGAGGACCTCGTCGCCCTTCGCGACGTCGAGCGGGATGCGCTTCTCGCCGTCCTCGTCCCAGCGGCCGTCGCCGACGGCGAGGACCGTGCCCTTCTGGGGCTTCTCCTTGGCGGTGTCGGGGAGGACGAGGCCGCTGGCGGTCGTCTCCTCCTCGTCGATGGCCCGGACGATCAGCCGATCGCCAAGGGGCTTGAGCTTCATTGATGAAACCTCCGGAACGGGGGTCGTTGTGTGTGGGAGTTGTGCAGCGCCTCGGGATTGGCACTCGACAGGTGAGAGTGCCAGGACGCTGCGAACATCCTAGCGGGATGCTGGGCAGGGCGGCAAGGATCCTGGCACTCGGTTCACAGGAGTGCCACAAGGGTCGGTCATTCGGCCAGAACCCGGTGTGGGCTCTCGGCCGACCTGGCGCGCAGCCGATCACCCGATCATGTCCTCTTCCAGCTCCGCGCCCCGTGGGGTGCTCCTGGGCGGCCTGGGCGCGCTCGCCGCGCTCGCGTCGCTCTGGCTCCCCTGGTACACGATCAAGCTCCCGGACTCGTTCCGCGACATGCTCGGCAACATCGGCGGGACCGGTGCGGGCACCAGCGCGCCCGGCGGGACCGGTGCCGCCTCCGGCGCCGACGGTCTCGCAGGCGCCTTCGCGGGCATGTTCAAGAGCCTCGCGGCCGTCATGCCGGAGGAGATCACCGCCAACGGCTGGACCGCGATGAGCGGCGGCGACGTCGCACTGGCCGTCGCGGCGGCCCTCGTCGTCCTGCTCGTCATCATCGCGGGCGGCGTCAGCTCCGGCGTGCGCGTCGACCGCGGCGTCGCGGGCCGGATGATGGCGTTCGCGGGCCTCGTGGTCACCGGCATCGCCGTCTACCACGTGATCAGCAAGCCCGGCGCGGGAGCGGGCGCGTTCTCCGCCAACGTCGAGATCAAGCCCGGCATCTGGGTCGCGCTGCTCGGCGGCATCCTCATGATCGCCGGCGGGCTGCTGACCTCGAGCACTCCGAAGACCGCTGCGGCCGAGCCTGCGCCGACGCCCGCCGGCACGCCCGGCGACGGCTCCATGTTCGCTCCGCCGGTCGACGGCGACGTGACGATGGCGCGGCCCGACCCGTTCGCAGCACCCGCCGTGGACCCGTTCGCGGCGCCGGCGCCGGCGCCCGAGGCCGTCCACGACCCGTTCGCGGCGCCTGAGCCGTACGTCACGCCGGCCGCTGCGCCCGACCCGTTCGCGGCGCCTGAGCCGTATGTCACGCCGGCCGCTGCGCCCGACCCGTTCGCGGCGCCTGAGCCGTATGTCACGCCGGCCGCTGCGCCCGACGCCGTTCGCCGCGCCCGAGCCGTACGCCACGCCGGCGGCCGAGCATGACCCGTTCGCCGCGCCCGAGCCGTACGTGACGCCGGCCGCCGCGGACCCCGAGCCCGTGGTCTCCTCACCGGATCCCTACCCGTCGTCGGACCCGGTCGTCTCGTCTGATCCCTACCCGTCGTCCGAGCCGGTCTCGCGGCCCGAGCCGTATGCGGTGCCCGAGCCCTACGGCTACACGTCGTCCGAGCCGGTCGTGCAGGCGTCCGCGGAGGAGCCGGTCCCCGACTGGTCCGGCTTCCAGCCGGAGCCGGAGCCCGAGCCGGAGCCGGCGATGTCCGCGCAGGCCTCCGAGCCGCGCCCCGCAGGGGTCTCGATCCCGCCCCCCGGCTGGACCGGCGCCGCCTGAGCGACGGTCAGTTCTGCGCGCCACCGATGCCCAGCCGGGCATCGGTGTAGCTCTGCGGGTTCTCGACGATCTGCGAGAACCGCACCACGGTGACGATGTCGTCCATCGTCACGGCCCGGCCATAGATCTGCTCGAGGAAGTGGATCAGCTCCTCGTGGCGGCGGAACTCGGGGTTGTCGTGCTCGATGTCGCGCGGCGAGAGGTCGCGGACGCGCTTGACCTCGACGGCGTCGATGACGGCCTCGAAGATCTTCTCCCGCGGCGAGTACTGGTAGCCGATGGTCACGAGCACCGCCTGGTTCTTGCGGTACTTGTGGGACTTGTCGCCGAGGCGGATCGTGGCCGTCTTGCGGCCCCGGCGCAGCTGGTCGGCGAAGATCGTGGAGTAGAAGTTCAGCACCTGCACGGCGGCGGCAACCCTATCGGCCCGCGGCCAGTCGCGACAGCGCGAGCGCGGCCATCTCCCGCTCGCCGGCGTGCGTGAGATCACGGGCGGCCTGCTCCAGCGCCATCCAGCGGGCCGCGTCGATCTCGTGATCGACGTGCGTCTCGGGGTCGCCGCGGTCATGGCCGAGCAGGAAGAACGCGACGACCTTGACGATCCGGCGGCCGTCCCGCTGGTACCAGTAGCGCACGTCCCCGAGCGGCTCCACGACGTGCGCGTGCACGCCCGTCTCCTCCGCACCTCGCGCAGGGCCGCTTGCTCGGGCGTCTCGTCGCCGTCCGGATGGCCCTTGGGCAGCGCCAGGACCTTGGCGCCGTTCGCGGCCGGCCGCGAGGGCACGATCACGACGCACTCGGGCCCGTCCGGCCCCTCCCGCACGACGACGCCGCCCGCCGAGAACTCGCGCTCCGCGCCGGAGCGGCGGCGGCGCGGTCCGGCACGGCGCGCCATCAATACACGTAGCCGGCGAGCGCGGCGGGATCGTGGACGACGATGCGCCCCCGGCCCTGCGTCAGCACGCCGGCGCGCTCGAGCGTCGCCAGGAAGCGGCTCGCCGACTCGCGCGAGGACCCGGCGAGCTGGGCGATGTCCGCCTGGGTGATGCGCAGGAGCACGTCGCGGGCGCGGCCGTCGCCGTCGCGGGACTGCTCGACGAGGTCGCTGAGCACCACGGCGACGCGGCTCTGGACGGTCTGGAAGGACTGACGCGCGAGGCGCTCGTTGGCCTCACGCAGGCGCCGCCCGAGCGAGATGACGAGCTTCGGCGCGATGTCGGGGTGCTCGCGCATCAGGCGGCGCATGTCCGAGCCCGAGGATGCCGACGACCTCCGTGTCCTCGACGACCTCGACGGTCGCCGAGCGCTTCTCGTCGTCGAACATCGCCAGCTCGCCGAAGATGTCGCCCGGGCCGAAGCGGGCCAGCGTGATCGTCCGGCCGTCAGGGTGCTCGCGCACCGCGCGCGCCTGGCCGGTGCGCACGATGTAGCACGTGTCGCTGTCGTCGCCCTCGCGGAAGATGACCTGCTGGCGGCCGAAATTCCGCGGCACCGCGACCTCGGCGACGCGCTGCAGGTCGTTCTCGCCCAGCGTCTCGAACGCCGGAACGCGCTGGAGCAGCTCGCGGAGGTCGCCGTCGGACGTGGACATCGTCCGCCTGAGCCTATTGGGTGACGCGCGCGGGATCAGCCGGTCGCGTCGAACAGGCGCGGGTCGTTCGTGATGATGCCGTCGACGCCCAGCCGCTCGAGGTCCGCGATCCGCTGCGCCTCGTCGACCGTCCACACGTAGAGCTCCCCGCCGGCCTCCTGCACGGCGCGGGCCAGCCGCGGCGTGACGAACGCCCAGTGGCACATCAGCGCGTCCACCTCGCCGGCGTGCAGCTGGGCGGCGATCCGCGCCGGGAGGGCGCGCCGCCAGTAGGCGATCAGCGCGTAGGCGGGCCAGCGCTTGAGCGGGTGCGACATCGGGTCGGAGCGGACCTTCGGGAACGAGCGCCCCAGCCGGATGTCGGGGGCGAGCCGCCGGATCCGCTCCAGCGACTCCGGCTCCATCGTCGAGATCAGCGAGCGCTCCGCCAGGCCGTGGCGCCGCAGCGCCTCGACGGCCCGGTCCTCGTAGCCCGGCAGCTTGAGATCGACGTCGAGCTCGACGCCGGCGTACTGCGGTTCGGCGAGATGGGCGAGGCCCTCGTCGAGCGTGGCCGCGGTCCGCCGCGAGAGGTCGCCGTAGTCGTGGCCGAGCAGCAGCTCGCCGGTGCCGTCGAGATGTGCCGGGCAGCACGTCGAACTCGATCATGTCGACGCCGTGGTCGAGCGCGGCGCGGAAGCTGTCGAGCGTGTTGCCGTGGGCGAGGTGGTGGGCGCCCTTGTGCCCGACGCGCTTGGCGCGCCGCTCGCCCGGCTGCGCGCTCACCGCTGACATCCCGGGCACCACGACGTCGTGCCGGTTGTCGTCGCCCTGGCCGCGTGCGCGGATCGCGGCGCCGCAGCGCGGGCACGGGCGCCCCGCCCGGCCGTACACGCGGTCGCGGCGGGCGCGCATGCCCAGGCGCGCGCTCTCCTGCATGCGCGGGCGCACCCGGCGCAGCATCGCGAGGACCTCGTCGTCGGTCACGTCCGCCGTCCTTCGCCACGGATCCACCTGCGCCTCCCAGCAGGCCTCGCACTTCCAGATGTTCCCGATCCCGGAGACGGTCCGCTGGTCCAGCAGCGCGTCGCCGATCGGCCGGGTGGGGTCGTCCTCGCGCAGGCGCCGCAGGATGCGCGGCGCGTCGAGGGCCGGCGCGAGGATGTCCGGGCCCAGGCCCGCGATCCGCTGGTCCCCGCGTGCGCGCGCGTCGGTCAGCAGTTCGAGCACGGGCCCGTCGAACTCGACGACGTCGTGCGTGCCGCGGCTGATGACGAGCCACGCGCGGCGCGGGCTGCGGCGCCAGCGCGCCCCGCGCTCGTAGGTGCCCCACGAGCCGGTCATCCGCAGGTGGGAGTGCAGCGTCAGACCGCCCTCGAACCGCAGGAACAGGTGCTTGCCGAGCGCGTCGACGCTCGTCACCGTGCGGCCCGCCAGCCGCTGGGGCCAGCGATCGCGCGCGGCGCGCGGGTGGGGCGTGCGGATCGCGTCCGGCACGTGTCCCTGCAGCACCGGGCGGATCCGGTTCGCCGCGTGGTGGATGGTGTCGCCTTCGGGCATGCGCTGTGGGAACGCTCCGCGTCAGGGTACGTTGCGCACCATGGTCGCGGACCTCGCCCGGATCGTCGGCTCAGCGCACGTCCTGCCGGGCGACGACCCGCGGTACGTCGCCGACCAGACGGCGTTCAGCTCCGTGCACGGGTCGGCCGACGCCGTCGTCCTGCCCGCGGACCCCGAGCAGGTGGCGGCGGTCGTCTCGTGGTGCCACGAGCGCGGCGTCGCCGTCGTCCCCCGCGGCGGCGGGACGGGCTGGGCCGGCGGCGCGGTGCCGCTGGGCGCCGGCGTCGTCGTGGGCCTCGAGCGCCTGAGCGCGGTGCACGCCGTCGACCCGCTGCAGTGGCGGATGACCGTCGGCGCGGGAGTCACCACGGCCACCGTGCAGCGCCTCGCGCGGGAGAACGGCCTGTGCTTCCCGCCCGACCCGGGGGCGGCGGAGACCTCGCAGATCGGCGGCAACGTCGCGACGAACGCGGGCGGCCCGCACTGCTTCAAGTACGGCGTCACCGGTGCGTGGGTGACCGGCGTCGAGGCGGTGCTCGCGAGCGGGGATATCGTCCGCGTCGGCGGGTCGGCGCGCAAGGACGTGGCGGGGTACGACCTGCGCGGGCTGCTCGTCGGCTCCGAGGGCACGCTCGGGGTGATCACGGCCGTCTGGCTGCGGCTGATCCCCGCGCCGGCCGGCTCCTGGCCGGTCGCGGCGTTCTACGCGGGGGCCGAGGCCGGCGGCGCCGCGGTCGAGCGCTTGATGGCGGCGGGCCCCGTGCCGGCGGCGATCGAGTACCTCGACGCGGGGGCGCTCGCGCTGGCGGGCGCGGGGTTCCCCGGCGGTGCGCCCGAGGACGCGGGGTTCCTGCTCATCACCGAGAGCGACACCGGCCCGCAGGACGCGGCCGTGCTGGCGGAGGCGCTCGAGGAGGGCGCGGTCGGCGGGGTGCGCGTCGTCGACGATCCCGCGGGCCTCTGGCGCTGGCGTGACGGCGTCGGCCTCGTCGTGACCGCGGCGCGCGGCGGCAAGCTCTCCGACGACATCGCGGTGCCCGTGGAGCGGCTGGCGGAGGCGGTGCGCCGCGTCGGGGAGATCGGGGATCACCACCGCCTGGAGTCCTGCTCGTGGGGGCACGCCGGGGACGGCAACCTCCATGCGACGTTCCTCATCGATCCCCGCGACGACCTCGCCGTCGCCCGTGCGCGACACGCCGCCGACGACCTGCTGGCGATGGCGATCGAGCTCGAGGGGACGATCAGCGGCGAGCACGGGATCGGCGTCATGAAGAACGGCTGGCTCAGCCGCCAGTGGTCCCCCGCGGGCGTCGCCGCACACCACGCCGTCAAGGACGCACTCGACCCGCGCGGCGTGATGAACCCGGGGAAGAAGGTGCCGTGAGCGCTAGGCGCTGAGGGTGAGCTTGCGCGGGCCCTGGCGGAAGCCGGCGTCGATGAGCAGCGGCTCCCACGGCGGAGCCGACGACCGGCTCGCCGTCGACGCGCTCGACCGACAGCTTGAGCTTCGCGCTCCCGGCGGTGACGAACGCGGCGAGCGCGACGAGCGCCGCGGCGGTGCGGGGGTCCTCGGGCGGGGCGAGCGCGAGCAGGCCCCGCCCGCCGCGCTCGACGTAGAGCACCGGGTCCGCGCCGACGAGCACGACGTAGGCGCCGGCGACGCGCTGGGGACGGCGCGTCTCGCCCGCGGCACGCTCGGGCCAGCGCAGGGCTGCGCCGTAGGGCTGCGCCGGGTCCGTCGCCGCGAGGACGAGCGCGGACTCGCCGGCGTCGGGCGCCCGCGCGCGCAGCCGCTCGACGGCGCCCGGCAGGGCGAACTGCGCTCCGCCGAGGCCCTCGACGAAGTAGCCGCGCCGGCAGACGCCGAGCGTCTCCAGGTCGCTGAGCGCGTCGTAGAGCGCCGAGAAGCCGCCGGGGACGGCCTCGGCGAGCACCTGCTCGCGGGTGACGATCCCGTAGCGCTCGAGCAGCAGCTCGGCGACCGTGCGGCGGCGCTCGCGCGGGTCCGGCGCCGCGGCGAACAGCGGCGCCGTCAGCGACCAGCGGCCCAGCACCTGCGCCTGGGCGCCCGCGCCGCGCGCGAGCCGAAGCGCCGGCCCGGGCGTGCCGCGCCCGCCGTCCGGCCCGCTGGGCGCGGGCGAGGGTCAGCCGCGGCGCCCGCAGCGGCGCGAACGCGTCGTTGGTCACCTCGCCCGCCCAGGCGAGATCCCACAGACCCTCCTGCAGCTCCTCCGGGGAGTGCAGTCGCCGAGCTCGGCGAGCAGGTCGGTGAAGAAGCACGGGCGCGGTGAGCAGCCGCTCGCGGATCGCCTCGTGGACCGGCGCGCCGGGGGGCTCGGGCGCGGGCCCGCGCGTCCCGGGACGGCCGATCGCCGCCGCGTCGTCGCGGAAGTAGAGCGCCACGCGCCCGCTGTTGCGGCCCAGCGCGCCCGCGCCGACCCAGACGACCTCGCCGCTCGCGGTCAGCTGGTCCATCCACGCCTGCGAGTAGGCGCCGGCGCGCCGCGGCAGCACGTCGCGCTCCCAGACGTCGGCCGGCAGCGCGAGGCCCTGGAGCGGGACGAGCGCCTCGCGCAGGCGGTCGATCCCGGCGCCGGCCGGCGGATGGCGGTCGACGCCCTGCCAGCCGGCAGGAACGTCGCGAGCGCGCCGCGGTCGACCGCCTCGATCTCCTTGCGCAGCACGGCGAGCGACGCGCGGCGGATGCGCCGCAGCACGTGCGGGTCGCACCACTCGCGGCCGGGCGCCGCCGGGCGGGCGCAGCTCGCCGCGGACGAGGTCGCCGGCGCGCCTCGAGCGCGGCGAGCGGGCTGGACGACGTCGACGCCGTAGCGGGCGCGGACCTCGGCCGTCGTGAACGGCCCGTGGGTGCGCGCGTAGCGGCGCAGCAGCTCCTCGAGCGGGTCGCTCGGGCGCCTCGAGGAACGCGTCCGGCAGGCCGCCGGGCGGCACGACGCCCGAGCGCGTCGCGGTAGAGCCCGGCGTCGTCGGCGGCGATCCAGCGCTCCTCGCCGCCGACGCGCACGACGATCGCGCGCCGCTCGCGCCGCAGCGTGTCGAGGAACGCCGCGGCGTCGAGCCCCGGGAGCACCCGCTCGCCCGCCTCGGCGAGCGTCAGGTCGCCGACGCGCCGCAGGATGTCGCCGAGCGCGTCGCTCGGACGCTGCGCGCGTGCGCTCGGAGCGGTGCTGCAGGTCGTCCTCGACGCTCTCCAGCGCGCCCGGGTCGATGAGGTCGCGCAGCTCCTCCTGGCCGAGCAGCTCGCGCAGCAGGTCGCGGTCGAGCGACAGGGCGGCGGCGCGGCGCTCGGCGTTCGGCGTGTCGCCCTCGTACATGTACGTGGCGACGTAGTCGAACAGCAGCGAGCTCGGCGAACGGCGAGGCGGTCGGCGTCTCGACCTCGACGAGCGACAGCTCGCGCGTGTGGAGCTTCGTCAGCAGCTCCTGCAGCCCCGGCACGTCGAGCACGTCGCGCAGGCACTCGCGGTAGGTCTCGAGGATGATCGGGAAGTCCGCGTAGCGCTTGGCGACCTCCAGCAGCGACTGCGCCTTCAGCCGCTGCTGCCAGAGCGGGGTGCGCCGGCCCGGGTAGGCGCGCGGGATCAGCAGCGCCCGCGCGGCGTTCTCGCGGAAGCGGGCGCCGAACAGCGCGCTCGAGCCCGAGCTCGGCGACGACCTGGTCCTCGATCGTGTCGGGCTCGAGCAGGACGGTGTCGGCGCCCGGCGGCTCGTCGGCGTCGGGCAGGTGGACGATGATCCCCTCGTCCGACCAGATCGCGTCGGACTCCAGGCCCAGCTCGTCGCGCAGCCGCGCGGACGAGCGCGAGCGCCCACGCGGCGTGCACGCGCCCGCCGTAGGGCGAGAGCACGCACAGGCGCCAGTCGCCGATCTCGTCGCGGAAGCGCTCGACGACGATCGTGCGGTCGCTCGGGATGACGCGCGTGGCGTCCTGCTGCTCGCGCAGGTAGTCGAGGAGGTTGCGGGCCGCGAGCGGGTCGAGGTGGTAGTCCTCCTCGAGCTCCGCGGCCGGGCGCTCCAGCGGCCGTCGCGCGCGAACGCCCCGATCTCGATCCCCAGCTCCTTCGGGCGCCCGACGCCGTCGCCCTTCCAGAACGGCACGGCGCCCGGCGCGCCGGGCGCGGGCGTGACGATCACGCGGTCGCGGGTGATCTCCTCGATCCGCCACGTCGAGGCGCCGAGCAGGAACGTCTGGCCGGGCCGCGCCTCGTAGACCATCTCCTCGTCGAGCTCGCCGACGCGGCGCCCGTCGGGCAGGACGACGGCGTAGAGGCCGCGGTCGGGGATCGTCCCGGCGTTCGTGATCGCCAGGCGCCCGGCGCCGTCGCGCGGCGCGGATCGTCCCGGCGAGGCGGTCCCAGACGATCCGCGGGCGCAGCTCGCCGAACTCGGCCGACGGGTAGCGCCCGTCGAGCATGTCGAGCACGTTCTCCAGCAGCTCGCGCGGCAGCTCGGCGTACGAGTGGGTGCGCGTGACGAGTGCGTACAGGTCGTCGACGGCGACCGGGTCCTCGTCGCCCGCGGACGCGGCGATCGCGACGATCTGCTGGGCGAGCACGTCGAGCGCGTTGCGCGGGACGACCGTCGGCTCGATCGCGCCCTCGCGCATCAGCCGCGTCACGACCGCGCACTCGAGCAGGTCGGCGCGGAACTTCGGGAAGATCCGGCCTTCGCTGCGCTCGCCGACGCCGTGGCCGGCGCGGCCGATCCGCTGCAGCCCGCGGCTGACCGACTTCGGCGACTCGACCTGGATGACGAGGTCGACGGCGCCCATGTCGATGCCGAGCTCGAGCGAGGAGGTCGCGACGAGGCAGGGCAGCTCGCCGGCCTTCAGCAGGTCCTCGATGACCGTGCGCTCCTCGCGGGCGAGCGAGCCGTGGTGGGCGCGGGCGATCTCGACGGGGCGCGGTGCCCTCGCCGGGAGCTCGGCGTTCTTCAGCTCGTTGAGGCGCAGCGCGAGGCGCTCGGCGCCGCGGCGGGCGTTGACGAAGACGATCGTCGAGGTGTGCTCCTCGACGAGCCGCAGGATCTCCGGGTAGATCGCCGGCCAGATCGAGCGGCGCGTCGCGGCGCCGTCGAGGACCGGCGCAGCAGGTCGCCCTCCTCGGGCGCGGCCGGCCCTGGTCGGGCTCGACCATCGACTCGACCGGGACGTGGATGCGCAGGTCGAGCTCCTTGCGCACGCCGGCGTCGATGACGCGGCAGGTCCGCCGCGGCCCGACGAGGAAGCGGCCGATCTCCTCGAGCGGGTTCTGGGTCGCCGAGAGGCCGATGCGCTGCGGGTCGCGCCCGTCGGTCTGCAGCGCGCTGAGCCGCTCGAGCGTCAGCGCCAGGTGCGAGCCGCGCTTGGTGCCCGCGACGGCGTGGATCTCGTCGACGATCACCGCCTCGACGCCGGTGAGGATCTCCCGCGCCCCGCTCGTGAGCATGAGGTACAGCGACTCGGGCGTCGTGATGAGGATGTCCGGCGGGCGGCGGCGCATCGCCGCGCGCTCCGCTGCGGCGTGTCGCCCGTGCGCACGCCGATCGTCACGTCGGCGTCGGCGCCGCGGATCGGCGCGACGAGGTTGCGCTCGACGTCGTAGGCGAGCGCCTTCAGCGGCGAGACGTAGACGATCCGCGTGCGCCGCTCGCCCTCCGGCGAGGGGTCGGCGACGAGCCGGTCGATGCCCCACAGGAACGCCGCGAGCGTCTTGCCCGAGCCGGTCGGGCGCGCTGATCAGCGTGTGCTCGCCGGAGGCGATCGCGGGCCACGCCTGCGCCTGCGCGGCGGTCGGCTCGGCGAAGGCGCGGGTGAACCAGTCGCGGACCTGCGGGGTGAACGGGGAGAGGGGCATCGGCGGCCCGTCGAGCCTACTCCGCACCGTCCGTTACGCTCGCGCCATGCGGTCACTCGGTCTGGTCCTGCTCAGCGTCGGCATGCTGGGCGCCCTGGGCGGCGTCCCCGCCACGGCGGGCGCCGTCGACTACTCGGTGTCGATCTCCGGTCGGCAGGACCTCGAGTGGAAGCTCGACGGGACGCGCGGCAACTGCGAGCTGCGGCGCGGCGCCGGGTCGGGCAAGGTGAGCTTCCGCTTCGCGTCCCGCAAGGCCGCCCCGGCGGCGGCCCTGGCCCGCGGGCGCGGCATGTTCTTCGCCACGAGCATTCCCTCGACGGCGACCGGGACGCTCGCCGGGGCGTTCACGGACACCGTGGCCGCGGCCTGTCCGGGCTTTGTGCCGAGCGACCCGGTCACCGACCCGACCGGTGGCTGCGGTCCCGTGCGGTTCGGCGTGCGGGTGGATTTCCAGTACCGCTCCGACGGGTTCGTCTACGTGACCGGTCCGAACGCCCCGCTCGGGCCGGTGTCGCTCGCCCAGGCCGGCGGCGAGTGCCCGTTCCCGCTCGGTGGCCGGTTCGACGAGACGAGCGACCGCAAGGCCTGCGGCGACGGAGCACAGCAATGGCAGCGGAGCTACGGCGTCTCGTACGCGGGCGGCCAGGGGCTGTTCTCCAGCCGCTTCGCCCTCAAGCCGCGCGCGCTTCTGCGCCCGCGCAAGAAGACCATCGTCCTCACCGGCAAGGCGGTCGTGGACTGCACCGTGCCGTCGTCCTACTCCGGCGGCGTGAAGATCACCGGCAAGCTCACGTACGCCATGACGCTCAAGCGCCGCTGAGGCACGCCGTCGCCCATGCCGACCCGCCTGATGGACCTGCCCTGCCGACCGATCGGCGATCAGCCCGCGTGGCGCCCGGCCGACCTGGAGCGCTTCGTCGCCGCCCCGCGGATCGCGGTGCTCGCCTACCTGCGCAAGGACGGGCGTCCGTGCCAGACGCCGATCTGGTACCGCTACGTCGACGGGCGCATCGTCATGACCGCGCAGTCGAACGCCCCCAAGACCCACGCGCTGCGGCGCGACCCGCGCGTGTGCGTGACGATCCAGGACGAGGCGGCGCCCTACCGCGCGGTCATCGTCGACGGCCTCGCGGAGCTGTCGGAGCTGCCGCCGGGCGAGCACGACCACGAGAGCGCGGTGCGCTACCTCGGTGCCTACGGGGCGAAGATCTACGAGCAGATGACCGCCGAGGAGTACGCCGCGACCGGGACCACCCGGATCACCGTCGAGCCGCACGACGTGCGCGGGTTCGACAACCTCAGCGCGCTGAAGCCGCACGAGCGGGGGTTCATGGCCGTGCGCAAGGTGCTGCCGGGGCCGCTCAAGCGGCTCTAGCTGTAAGTCCTGAGCAGGTTGTTCAGGTGGCTGATGGGTGGTTGTCGGCCGATGGCTGAGTGTCGGCGGTGATGGTTGTAGTGCGAGAGCGAGCGGTTAAGGGCTGCGGTGCGTTCCTGGCTTGAGGCGTAGATCGCGCCGTAGGCCCAGCCGCCGAGCATGGTGCGGATGAAGCGTTCGGCTTTGCCGTTGGTCTGGGGCCGGTAGGGCCGGGTGCGTAGGTGGCGGATTCCCAGTGCGCGGCAGGCGATCGCGTGGACGGTGGAGATGTAGGGCGCGCCGTTGTCGGTGATCAGTTCCTGGACGGTCATGCCGTGACGCTCGTAGAACGTGACGGCGCGGCGTAGGAACGCGATTGAGGTCAGCGCTTTCTCATCGGGCAGGACTTCGGCGTAGGCCAGCCGGGTGGCGTCGTCGATGGCGATGTGCACGCATTCCCAGCCGGCCTTGCCGCGGCGCACGCCGGCGGCGTCGGTGAAGCTGCCGGTGTAGTGGTTGCCGCCGCCTGTGACGCGTTTGCCGGCGCCGCCAACGATCCGGCCGAGCTTCTTGACATCGACGTGGATCAGCTCGCCCGGCCGGGCGCGCTCGTAGCGCTGCGCCGGCTCCAGGCCCAGGCGGCCCAGCTTGCCCATCCCGATCCGCTTCAGGATCCCGCTGATCGTCGAGCACGGCATGTCGAGCAGGTCGGCGAGCTCGGGGGCGGTGAACCGCAGCCGGCGCAGCGCGGCAAGCAGCGCGACGAGCTGCTCGTCGCTGCGGTTGTGCACCCGTCTGGGCGCCGAGGAGCGGTCCAGCAGTCCGGCCTCGCCCTCCGCGCGGTAGCGAGCGACCCACTTCGAGCAGGTCCGCTCGCTCACTCCGGCCGCCTCGGCGGCCTCCGTGATCGACCGGTCCTGCTCGACCACACCAACGACCATCCGCTGGCGCGCTTTCAGACTGAGCGCAGCGTTAGCGTGCAACTTCATCCGGAACTCCTTGGGGTTGGCGGCCTCGAGAACCACCAGCCTTCAAGGAGGACCGGATGAACAACGTGCTCAGGAACTACACTAGCCAGCGCCTGCCGCAGCACGTCGTCGAGCATCGCCGGGGTCAGCCGCCCCGTGAACGTGTTCTGCTGGCTGGGGTGGAAGCAGCCCAGGAGCGGCGGCCCGCCGAGCCCGCCCGGCTCCCAGAGCGCCCCGTGCCCGAAGCGGGGGCGCGGGCGCGCCGCGGGCAGCCCGGCCGGCGCGCGCAGCCGCAGCGCGGCATCCCACGCGAACGCCCCGAGGCACAGGACGACGCGCACGGCGGGGAGCAGCTCCAACTCCCGCGCGGTCCACGGCAGGCACGTGTCGCGCTCCTGCGGCGAGGGCCGGTTCGCGGGCGGCGCGCAGCGCACGGCGGCGGCGATCCCGGCGCCGGTCAGGCGCAGCCCGTCGTCCGCACGCGCGGCTCTCGGGCTGCGAGGCGATGCCGGCGCGGTGCAGCGCCGCGAACAGGAAGTCGCCGGAGCGGTCGCCGGTGAAGACGCGCCCGGTGCGGTTGGCGCCGTGCGCGGCGGGTGCGAGCCCGAGGACGAGCAGGCGCGCGTCCGGATCCCCGAATCCGGGCGTCGGCCGGCCCCAGTACGTCTCGTCGGCGTACGCCGCACGCCGCTCCCGCGCGACCTGCTCGCGCCAGGCCACGAGCCGCGGGCACCGCCGGCACGCGACGATCTCGCGCTCCAGTGCGGCGAGCGGTGCGGGCAGATCCTCGAGCACTCCGGCAGCCTATGCGCCGCGCACCGGCCCGCCGCGCCGGTAGGTTGCCCGGGCCGTGAACGCCCGTCCAGCTCGTCGCCGAGAGTCCGCAGCCTCGTGCTGATCTTCCTCCTGCGGCGCCTGGCGAGCGCGTTCGTCCTCGTCGCGATCGCGGCGAGCATGGCGTACATCATCGCCGCGATGAGCCTCGACCCGCGCGCGAACTTCGAGGGGCGCAACCCGCCGCCGGCGGCGTCCGTCGTCAACCGGCAGCTCGACGAGCGCAACCTCAACGACCAGACGCCGGTGCTCGAGCGCTACTGGGTGTGGGTCAAGGGCGTCGCGCAGGGCGACTTCGGCAAGACCTGGAACGGCGACTCGGTGAACGCCGAGCTGGGCCGGCGCATCGGCGTCAGCGCGCGCCTGCTCTTCGTCGCGACGCTCCTCGGCGGGCTGCTCGGCGTCCTCGTCGGCGCGTGGGGCGCGATCCGCCAGTACAAGCTCAGCGACCACGTGTTCACGATCAGCTCGTTCGTGATCATCGCGATGCCGGTGTTCGTCCTGGCGATCCTGCTCCAGATCCTCGCGGTGAGCTTCAACGACGCGGTCGGCGTCAAGGTCTTCAAGTACACCGGCGAGTTCACCCCGGGCCTCGAGGGCGGGTTCTTCGTCCAGGCGGTCGACCGGGTCCAGCATCTGTTCCTGCCGAGCCTCGTGCTGATCCTCGGGCAGATCGCGATCTACAGCCGCTACCAGCGCAACGCGATGCTCGACGTCCTCGGGAGCGACTACGTCCGCACCGCGCAGGCGAAGGGGCTGCGGCGCCGCACCGCGCTGACGAAGCATGCGCTGCGGATCGCGCTGATCCCGTCGGTGACGTTCTTCGCCTACGACCTCGGGCTGCTCGTCGTCGGCGCGACGTTCACCGAGAAGATCTTCGGCTGGCACGGGATGGGGGAGTGGTTCGTCGACTCGGTGACGAGCAACGACGTGAACGCGGTGGCCGCGGTGAGCCTGTTCGTCGCCGTGCTCGTGCTGTTCGCCGGGTTCCTCTCCGACATCATGTACGCGATCCTCGACCCCCGGATCCGGACGCGCTGATGGCCGGCGAGCGCGTCATGACCCGCCGGCGGCTGGTCGCCCGCCGCTTCCTGGAGCCACAAGCTCGCGCGTCGCCGGGTTGATCGTGCTGGGCTGCTCTTCCTGCTGGCGTTCGCCGGGCCGCTGATCTCGCCGTGGAGCTACACCGACAAGGACTTCGGCGCGTTCCTCCAGCCGCCCGTCCGCCGACCACTGGTTCGGGACGACCCAGACGGGCGGCGACGTCTACGCGCTGACGCTGCGCGGCATGCAGAAGTCGCTCATCATCGGCGTGCTCGTCGCGCTGATCGCGACCGCGCTCGCGGCGCTCGTCGGGGCGTTCGCCGGCTACTTCGGCGGCGTGGGTCGACCGGCATCCTCATGTGGTTCGTCGACCTGCTGCTCGTCGTCCCCGCGTTCCTCATCATCGCGATCGTCTCGCCGAGCTTCCGCGGCAAGACCTGGCTCGTGTTCGTCATCCTGCTCGCCGCCTTCCTGTGGATGATCACGGCGCGCATGGTCCGCGGCATGACGGTGTCGCTGCGCGACCGCGAGTTCGTGCTCGCCGCGCGCTACATGGGCGTCTCGGGCCCGCGGATCATCGTCCGGCACATCCTCCCGAGCATGTCGTCGCTGCTCATCATCGACGCGACGATCAACGTCGGCGCGGCGATCATCGGCGAGACGGGGCTCTCGTACTTCGGCTTCGGCGTGCAGCCGCCCGACGTCTCGCTCGGCACGGTCATCGCCGACGGCACGACGGCCGCGGTGAGCTATCCGTGGCTGTTCGCGTTCCCGGCCGGCGCTGCTCGTGCTGATCATCCTCGCCGTCAACCTCATCGGCGACGGCCTGCGCGACGCGCTCGACCCGACCTCGCGGGGGTCCGGATGAGCGACCCGGTCCTGCGCGTCGAGGACCTGCACGTGACGTTCCCCGGCGGCGAGGCGGACGTGCGCGCCGTGCGCGGCGTCGAGCTACGAGCTGCGGCGCGGGGAGATCCTGGGCATCGTCGGCGAGTCCGGCTCGGGCAAGTCGGCGGGCGCCGAGGCCGTCATGGGGCTGCTCCCGTCCTCGGCCGCGCGTGACCGGCTCGGTGCGGCTCGAGGGCGAGGAGCTGCTCGGGCTCGGCGACCGCGGCCTCTCGCGCGTGCGCGGCGAGCGGATCTCGATGATCTTCCAGGACCCGCTGTCGGCGCTGACGCCCGTCTACACCGTCGGCGACCAGATCGCCGAGGCGATCCGCGCGCCACCACGGGGTCGGCCGCGAGGCCGCGGGCGCGCGCGCCGTCGAGCTGCTCGAGCTGGTGGGGATCCCGCAGGCCGACGCGGCGCGCGAAGGCCTTCCCGCACGAGTTCTCCGGTGGCATGCGCCAGCGGGTCATGATCGCGATGGCGATCGTCAACGACCCCGCGGTCCTGATCTGCGACGAGCCGACGACGGCCCTCGACGTCACGGTCCAGGCGCAGATCCTCGACCTCCTCCTGCGCCTGCGCGAGGAGATCGGGATGGCGATCCTCATGATCACACACGACCTCGGGGTGATCGCGGGGTTCGCCGACCGGGTCGCCGTCATGTACGCCGGGCGGCTCGTCGAGTCGGGGCCGGTGCACGAGGTGTTCGAGCGGCCGTCGATGCCGTACACGCTCGGCCTGCTCGGGGCGATGCCCCGCGTCGACGCGACCGACCGCCGGCCCGCTCGTGCCGATCGCGGGCGCCCCGCCCGTGCTCTCCGAGCTGCCCCCGGGGTGCCCGTTCGCGCCGCGCTGCCCCGCGAAGGTCGCGGCCTGCGCCGTCGAGCCCGACCTCGACGGGCCGGGCGACCACCGCGCCGCGTGCCACCGTGCCGGCGAGCTGCGCGACGGGCGGCTGGCGCCCGCCGACGTGTTCCCGGTCCCGGAGCCGCCGCCGGCGGCGGAGGCCGGCCGGCCGCGGGACGAGCGGCCGGTCGCGATCGGCGTCGAGGGCCTCGTCAAGCACCACCCGCTGCATGAAGGGGTCGATCCTGCGCCGCCAGGTCGGCACGGTGTACGCCGTCGACGGCGTCTCGTTCGACGTGCGCGAGGGCGAGACGCTCGGCCTCGTCGGCGAGTCCGGGTGCGGCAAGACGACGACCCTGCTCGAGATCCTCGAACTCCGGGCCCCGCAGGCCGGGCGGATCGTCGTGCTGGGGCACGACGCATCGGCGCTGGACAACGGCGAGCGGCGCCGGCTGCGCCGCGACATCCAGGTCGTCTTCCAGGATCCGATGGCCTCGCTCGACCCGCGGATGCCGGTCGGCGACATCCTGCGCGAGCCGCTCGACGCGCACGACTGGGACGACGCGCGCATCACCGCGCGCATCCACGAGCTGCTGGAGCTCGTCGGCCTCGAGCCCGGCCACGCCGCGCGGTTCCCCCACCAGTTCTCCGGCGGGCAGCGCCAGCGCATCTCGATCGCGCGCGCGCTGGCCCTCGAGCCGAGCGTCCTCGTGCTCGACGAGCCGGTCTCGGCGCTCGACGTCTCGATCCGCGCCGGCGTCATCAACCTGCTCGCCGAGCTGCGTGCGCGCCTCGGCCTCTCCTACCTGTTCGTCGCGCACGACCTGTCGGTCGTCCGGCACATCGCCGATCGCGTCGCCGTCATGTACCTCGGGCGGATCGCCGAGATCGGCGAGGTCGATCGCGTCTACGGGTCGCCCGCGCACCCGTACACCCAGGCGCTGCTGTCGGCGATCCCGATCCCCGATCCGGTGAAGGAGCGCAGCCGGCGCCGCATCCTCCTCGACGGCGACCTGCCGAGCCCGACGGACCCGCCGTCCGGCTGCCGCTTCCGCACCCGCTGCACGACGTTCGCCCGGATCGGGGAGGATGCGCGGCGGCGGTGCGTCGAGGACGAGCCACAGCTCGAGGATGTGGCCGACGACCAGCGTGCCGCGTGCCACTACGCCGAGCGTGTCGGCGTGATCTGACAGGGAGGGGAGCACCAGTGCGAGGACATCGAACGGCCGGGCTGCTGGCGGCCGTCGTCACGGCGGCGGTGGCGATCACCGGCTGCGGCGGCGGCGCGAGCTCGACGGGCGGCGACGCGTCGCTGAAGGCGTCGGACATCAACCCGCAGCCGCGCGAGCAGGTCAAGGACGGCGGGGTCATCCGCTGGGCGATCGACGAGTTCCCCGCGCAGTGGAACTACAACCAGCTCGACGGCGCCACCCAGGCCGCGTTCCTCGTCACCGGCGCGCTGCTTCCGGGCACGTTCATCGTGAACGCCGAGGGCGAGCTGAGCGTCGCGAAGGACTACGTCACCTCCGCAGGGTCACCGCGTCCTCGCCCAAGCAGGTCGTCACGTACCGGCTCAACGAGAAGGCGAAGTGGTCCGACGGCACACCGATCACCGTCAAGGACTACGTGGCGCAGTGGAAGGCGCTGCGCAGCGTCGAAGGCCCGTACCTCAACGGCTCCTCGACGGGCTACGAGGACATCTCGGGCGTCAAGCAGGGCAGCGGGCCCTACGAGGTCGTCGTGACGTTCCGCAAGCCGTTCGGCGAGTGGCAGTCGCTGTTCAACCCGCTCTACCCGGAGGCGACGAACAGCTCGCCGGAGGCGTTCAACAAGGGATGGCTGAACAAGATCCCGGTGAGCGCCGGCCCCTTCAAGCTCGGCAAGATCGACGAGACCGCCAAGCAGATCACGATCGTCCGCGACCCCGACTGGTGGGGTGCGCCGGCGAAGCTCGACCAGATCGTCTTCCGCTCCCTGTCGGCGGACGCGACCGTCAGCTCGTTCGCCAACGGCGAGGTCGACGTCGCCGACGTCGGACCCGATCCCTCCGGCTACAAGCGTGCGCTCGGCGTCAGCGGCGGCGCGGTGCGCGAGGCCGGCGGCGCGGACTTCCGGCACTTCACGCTCAACGGCACGAGCCCCAACCTGTCCGACGTGCGCGTCCGTCAGGCGGTGACCGTCGGCATCGACCGCGAGACGATCGCCAAGGCCGACCTCACCGGGCTCAACTGGCCGGCCGTGACGATGGACAACCACTTCCTCGTCAACACGCAGGTCGGCTACCGGGACAACACCGGCGACCTCGGCAAGGCCGACCCGGAGAAGGCCGCGCAGCTGCTGGACGCCGCCGGCTGGAAGCTCGACGGCACCTACCGCAAGAAGGACGGCAAGACGCTCTCGCTGCGGTTCGTCATCCCCGGCGACGTCGCGATCAGCAAGCAGGAGGGCGAGCTCGTCCAGGGGATGCTCAAGGAGGTCGGCATCAAGGTCGTCATCGAGGCCGTCTCGGGCGATGCCTTCTTCGACGACTACGTCATCCCCGGCAACTACGACATCGTGCCGTTCTCGTGGATCGGCACGCCCTTCCCGGTGTCGTCGGCGATCTCGATCTACGAGAAGCCCGTGAAGAACGCCGCGGGCGAGCTGCAGGTGCAGCAGAACTTCGCGCGCATCGGCACCGCGGCGATCGACGGGCTGATGGCCAAGGCCGCGGCGTCGCTGAGCCAGAAGCAGGCGTTCGAGTACCTCAACCAGGCGGACGCCCTGATCTGGCAGGAGGGGCACTCGCTGACCCTCTACCAGCGCCCCCAGATCACGGCGGTGAAGGCGACGCTCGCGAACGTCGGGTCCTACGGGTTCCAGTCGATCCCGTACACCGACATCGGGTTCCAGAAGTAGCCGGCGCCGCACGGCGCATGGGCGGGGGAGCGACGGCCGCTACGCTCCAGCGCCCATGCGCCGCGCCCTCCTGCTCCCCGCCCTCGCCGTCGTCGCCGTCCTGTCCGGCTGCGGTGGTCAGGGGTCGACGAACACCGACAGCACGAAGGACTTCACGGGTGAGCAGAAGGCCGTCGCGACGACGGTCGAGGATCTGCAGGTCGCGGCGCGCGAGAAGGACGGCAAGGAGATCTGCGCCGACCTCATCACCGCCGAGCTGCGCGACCGGATCAGCGAGAGCAACTGCAGTGAGGTCGTCAAGGACGCGATCCGTGAGACCGACGAGGTCGACCTCACGGTCACCGCGGTCACGATCAGCGGGACCACCGCCGTCGCGCAGGTCAAGGAGAAGACCGGCGATGAGACCAGCCGCAAGCGCACGGTGAAGCTCGAGAAGGCCGCCGGGAAGTGGCGGATCTCCGAGCTGCCGCAGGCCTAGTCAGCCGAGTTCGCGCCCGTACTGGCGCGCGTAGTACTCGCGGTAGGCGCCGGAGCGGATCGGCTCCCACCACCACGGCGTTGTCGCGGTACCAGGCGACGGTCTCCTCCAGCCCCTCCTCGAAGCGCACCTGCGGCTCCCAGCCGAGCGCGCGGACCTTGGCGGAGGAGAGCGAGTAGCGGCGGTCGTGGCCGGGACGGTCGGTGACGTACTCGATCAGCGACTCGTCGGCGCCCGTCAGCGCGATGACGCGCCGGACGACCTCGATGTTCGGGCACTCGTCCGGGCCGCCGGCGTTGTAGACCTCGCCGGCGACGCCGTGCTCGAGCACGTGGTGGATCGCCGAGCTGAAGTCGCGCGCGTGGATCCAGTTGCGCACCTGCATGCCGTCGCCGTAGACCGGCAGCGGGTCGCCGTGCAGCGCGTTGAGGATGATCAGCGGGATGAGCTTCTCGGGGTACTGGCGCGGGCCGTAGTTGTTGGAGCCGCGGCAGATCACCGTCTGCATGTCGTACGTGTGCGCGTAGGACTGCACGAGCAGGTCGGCGCCGGTCTTCGTCGCGCTGTAGGGCGAGGACGGCCGCAGCGGGCTCTCCTCGGTGAACGAGCCCTCCTCGATCGAGCCGTAGACCTCGTCGGTGGAGACCTGCAGGTAGCGCAGCCCGCGCTCGCGCGCCGCCTCCAGCAGGACGAAGGTCCCGAACGCGTGGGTCCTGACGAACGCGTCGGGCTCGGCGATCGAGCGGTCCACGTGCGTCTCGGCGGCGAAGTTCACGACCGCGTCGACGCCCTCGATCGCGCTCGGCGACGGCGTCGGGGTCCTCGATCGCGCCGTGGACGAAGCGCGTGCTCGACGTCCTGCAGGTTCTCGCGCCGGCCCGCGTAGGTGAGCTTGTCGAGGACGACGACCTCGTCGCCGGCCTCCGCGCGCTGGCGGACGAAGGTCGAGCCGATGAACCCGGCCCCTCCGCAGACGAGCAGCTTCATCGCGCATCTCCTGTCGTCGTGATGTCGGTGCCGGGCTGCGGGCGCGAGGCGAGGAAGCCCGCGAGCCCCTCCTGCCACGGCGGCAGCAGGACGGCGTCGGCGCCGCGCTCGGTCGCGAGGACGCTGAACGCGGGCCGCGGGGCGGGGCGGGGGAAGGCGGCGGTCGTCGTCGGCTCGACGGTGCACGTGGAGCCGGTCGCGGCCAGCGCCTCGCGTGCCAGGTCGAACCAGGTGCAGCGCCCTGCGCCGGCGGTGTGGAAGATCCCGGTCGCATCGCGCTCGGCGAGCGTGACGAGCGCGGGGGCGAGATGGCCGGCCCAGGTCGGGCAGCCCTCCTGGTCGTCGACGACCTCGATCGTGTCGCGCTCGGCGGCGATCCGCAGCATCGTGTCGACGAAGTTCTTGCCGTGGGCGCCGAAGAGCCAGGCGGTGCGGGCGATCGCGTGGTTCGGGTTCGCCGCCGCGACCTCCCGCTCGCCGGCGAGCTTCGTGCGCCCGTACGCCGACCGCGGACCGGTCGGCGAGGACTCGACGTACGGCTCGGTGCGCGTCGCCCGGCGAAGACGTAGTCGGTGGAGAGGTGGACGATGCGCGCGCCCGCGGCCGCCGCGGCGTGCGCGAGGTTGCCGGCGCCCGCGCCGTTCACGGCGAGCGCGACGTCCTCCTGGTCCTCGGCGCCGTCGACGTCGGTGAAGGCCGCGCAGTTGACGACGGCGTCGGGCGCGTCGGCGGTCGACGCCGTCCGTCGTGAACTCGGCGTCGACGATGTCGATCGAGTCGACGTCGCGCTCGACGACCGTGTGGCCGGCGGCCGGCGGCCGCGGCCACGACCTCCCGGCCGAGCATCCCGTAGGCGCCGACGACGAGCAGCTTCATCTCAGACGATGCCGATGTCGGAGCGGTCGCCGACCAGGAAGCGGTAGGCCTTCGGCTGGCCGAGCGAGCGGGCGATCGTCACGTCGCGGCCGAGCAGCGAGGACTCCATCCGCGCGTCGAGGTTCCGGACGCTCGAGCCCTCGAGCATGATCGCGTGCTCGACCTCGGCGCGCTCGACGACGCAGCGGTCGCCGATCGCGGAGTAGGGGCCGACGTACGCATCGATGAGGCGCGCCCCCTTGCCGATGATCGCCGGGCCGCGGACGCTGGAGCGCTCGAGCACCGCGCCCTCCTCGATCACGACGCGGCCGTCCACGGTCGAGTCGGTGAGCGTCCCGTCGACGCGCCGCTCGATCGTGTCGAGCACGAGGCGGTTGGCCTCGAGCATGTCGTCGAGGCGGCCGGTGTCCTTCCACCAGCCCTGCACGATGTGCGGCTCGACCCGGCGTGCCCTCGTCGACGAGGTGCTGGATCGCGTCGGTGATCTCGAGCTCGCCGCGGGCGGACGGCTCGATCGCGCGCGCGGCGTCGTGGATGCCCGCGGTGAACATGTAGACGCCGACGAGCGCGAGGTCGGTCTTGGGCTCCGGCGGCTTCTCCTGCAGGCGCGTGACCCGGCCGTCGTGCAGCTCGGCGACGCCGTAGTGCTCGGGGTCGGGGACGGGGGTGAGCAGGATCAGCGCGTCCGGGCTCGCTGGCCTCGAAGGCCTTGACGAGGTCGGTGATGCCGCCCTGCAGCAGGTTGTCGCCGAGGTACATGACGAACGGGTCGGTGCCGAGGAACGGCTCGGCGGTGAGCACCGCGTGCGCCAGGCCGGCGGGCTCGTCCTGGACGATGAAGGTGATCTTCACCCCGAACTGCTCGCCGTCGCCGACCGTCTCGCGGATCTCCTCGCCGGTCTCGGGCGCGATGATGATCCCGATCTCCTCGATCCCCGCGTCGGCCATCGCCTGGATCCCGTAGAAGAGGACGGGCCGGTTGGCGACCGGGACGAGCTGCTTGGCGCTCGTGAAGGTGATCGGCTGCAGGCGCGTGCCCTTGCCGCCGGAGAGGATGAGGCCCTTCATGGAGTGGGACGGTAGCTGCGCCGGCTCTTCAGCGGCTCTGCGCCATCTCAAGGAGACGCAGGACCGTGCGCCAGTTGCGGGTCGTCTCGGGGATCCCGTGCGCGCGGGCGAGCGCCTGCGGGAGCTTGGCCCGCCCGGCGCCGGCCGGGAGGTCCAGGTAGATCTCGCGGCCCGCGGCGCGGAAGGCCTCGGGCGCGAAGGCGGCGGCGTCGAGCCCGTCGAGCGCGCTCGCGGGCGGCGCGTGGAGCAGGAACGAGACGAGCGGCCGGGTCGGCGTGGTGCTGGGGAAGGGGTTGCCGGCGACGAGCGTCTCGAGGTCGCCGGCGGTCCGCAGGATCACCGGGATCGCGAACCCGAAGGCGGCCTCCAGACGCTCCTCGAGGTCGCCTCGCAGTGCGGTCTCGTCGTCCTGCTCGTGGGCGAAGACGACGTTCCCGCTCTGGATGTACGTCTCGACGCCGGTCGCCCCGGCGTCCGTCAGCAGCGCCCGCAGGTCGGCCATCGGGACCTTGCGCCCCGTGCCGACGTTGATCGCCCGCAGCAGGGCGACGTACTCAGTAGACGCCACCGAGCTTGCGGTGGTCCCAGCTCGTGCGCCGCCGCTCGACGAACTGCAGGCCGACCCGCTTCTCGGCCTGCTTGCGGAACATCGCCTTCGCCTCGTCCGGGAGGTCCCCGCCGGGCGCGTAGCGGCCCATGATCTCGATGCCGAGCGGGCGCGACGACGTCGACGTCGCGGTGGATCACGACCTCGGTCTCGAGCATCACGCCGCGCAGCAGGTGGTACTCCTCGCCGTCCTCGATCTGCAGCGTCGCCCGCGGGTCGCGCTCGAGGTTCTTCGTCTTCTGGGACTTGGCGAAGGTCCAGCCCCAGAGCTCGTCGGCGCCGTCCGGGCCGGTGGTCGCGACGACGAACCACAGCGGCATCAGATGCGGCCAGCCGCGGTGCCCGTTGGAGGCGACGATCACGGTCTTCTGCTCGGCGAGGAAGGCCGAGACCTCGTCGTCGGTGAGCTTGATGAGGTCGCGCTTGGAGGCCATGGGGCTCCGGGAGGCCGTAGGCCCGCGCGAGCTTGCGCAGCCGCCGCGCGGCGGCCAGGACGGCCTCGCGGGCGTCCTCGGGCTCGAGGACGGCGGCGTCGCCGGCCTCCTTGAGCACCTCGCGCACGAGCCAGTCGGTGCCCGCGAAGCTCAGCTCGACGATCAGCGAGCCGTCGGCGAACTCCTGCGCCACCGGCCGGTCCTCGCGCGCCCAGCGGGCGCGCTCGGGGCTGATCCACACGCGCGCCGTGCGCGAGGCGGGGACCTCGCCGGTCTTCGGCCAGCCCTCGACGTCGGCCGCCGGGTTGACCTCGGGGCGCGGCGTGAAGCCCTTGCGCTGGACCTCGGCGTGGCGCACGCGGTCCAGGCGGAAGTGGCGCACGTCGTCCTTCTCGGGGTCGAACGTCGCGACGTACCAGCCCTCGCGCCCGTTCACCAGCGCGTACGGCTCGACGATGCGCTCGCTGAACTCGTCCTCGTTGGCCTTGTAGTAGTCGAGCTTCAGCAGCTTGCGGCCCGCGATCGCCTTGGAGACGACGCGCGCGACGGCGGAGTCGTCGGCGCCGGCGTCGGCGACCTGCAGGCCCTGCTCGAGCGGGTCGGCGCCGAGCGCGGCGACGATCTTCTCGCGCGCGCCGGTGAGCGCGCCCTCGGGAAGGTGGTCGCCGATCAGGTCGATCGCCGCGACGAGCGCCTTCGCCTCGACCGGGAGCAGCCGCGCCGGCCGGTCGAAGTTGTCGGCGTACGGCTCGGGATCGACCTCGATCGTGCCGTCGTCGTGGATCTCGGCGTAGAGGACGTAGGAGCCGCCGCCGAAGTTCACGACGTTGAGGACGTTGATGTCCTCGCGCAGCTCGGCCTCGTTGACCTGGATCGCCTCGCAGACGTCGGTGAGCTGCAGCCGCTCGCCGGCCCGTCCGGCGTGGATCAGGATCGACGCGAGGGTCACGAGCCGGGCGAAGCGCTCGGGCCGGATCGCGGTGTCGCGGCGCCGCGGGTCGTCGTCCTCGCGCTCGGGCGGCGCCGCGGCGCGGGCGGCCACCGGCTTGGCGAGCTCCAGCTCGCCCTCGTGACGCTCCTCGATCAGCGCGATCCGCTCCTCGGCCTCGGCGACGAGGTCGTCGGGGCCGGCGACGTGCGCGTGCTCGCCGAGCCCGAGCACGAACGAGACGACCTGGCGCGACGAGGCGTACGGGGTCGCGAAGACCAGGTCGCCGTCGCCGCCGGGCCGGATCTCGCCGTAGCGCCCGAAGTGCCGCTCGACCTGCCAGGCGAGGCGTTCGCCGACCGCGATCTCCGCGACGCCCTCGTCGTCACCGAACTGCCAGTCGGCGCGGGCCGCGTACGAGCGCGGGTCGAAGTCGTCGGGGCGCTTGAAGTCGTGCTCGGCCTTCGTCGCGTAGGCGACCTTGCCGCGCATCCGCGAGAGGCGGAAGACGCGGATCGCCTCGCGCTCGTGCGAGCGGCCCAGGAGATAGAACTGCCCGCTGCGGAACAGCAGGTGGTAGGGGTCCACCTTGCGCGCGCCCGTCTGGTCGCGCTCCATCGTGAAGTACTCGAACGTGATCGTCTTCTGGCGGAAGATCGCCGTCTCGACCTTCGCCAGGCGCTGGGAGAGGTCGTGCCCGCCGGCCGACGCGGTGATGCCGAGCGCGAGCGAGCTCTGGTCCGGGCGACTGGAGCGGGCTCGGGCGGCCCCACGAGATCTGCTGGAGTGCGAGGCGCAGCGGCTCGGCGTACGCGAACTCGCCGTCGAGCAGGCTGAGCGCGAACTGCAGCGACGCCAGCTCCTCGTCGGTGAAGGCGATCGCGGGGAGATGGAAGTTCTCCGGCCGCAGCGAGTAGTTCTCCTGCTCGGCGGCGCCGTCCGCGGGCTTGTCCACGGTGAGGTTGATGCCGAGGGCGTCGAGCTCCGCGCGGTCGGCGTAGAAGCGCCGCGCGAACGCGTCCTCGTTCATCCCGCTGTATCCCTCGACGTCGCGCCGGATCTCCAGGGCCGTCACGGGCCGTCGCTCGGCCATGAGGTAGGAGATCAGCGAGAGCTGCCGGATGAGCTTCTCGGTGTCCTTCGCCATCAGCCGACAACGGTAGCCGTGGGGGCGCGCGGGCGGCAGGCCGCGACGCGGTTCGGCGCGCTGTTTGCGGGAATCCTGCCGGGTTTCACGCGTCGGCCGGCGCTCAGGCGGGCGGCGCGGCGTCGATCGCGTGGGCGAGGAACCGCCGGTAGACCGCGGGCTCCTGGGCGGCCTGCAGCACGATCCTGCGCCCCGCGACGACCAGCGGGACGGCGCGCGCGCCGATCTGCACGGCGATCGTCTCGTCCTCGGCGACCTCCTCCTCGCCCTCGCCGGCGGCGAGCCGCGCGGCCAGCGCCGGAGGGTCCGGCAGGCCCGCGTCGGCCAGGCGCTCGACGACGACCGCGAAGTCCGTGACGTCGAGCCCTTCCGCGAAGTGGGCGAGGTACAGCGCGTCGAGCGCCCCGGTCTCGAAGTGCTGGTCGCGGGCGAGCGTGACCGCGCGGTGCGCGAGCCGCGTGTTCGGCGCGACCCGCATAGCCCCCGGGTCGTAGGGGATCCCGCTGCGCTGCGCCTCGGCCGCGACGCCCGCGAGCCGGTCGGCCGCAGCGTCGGCCGAGCCGAAGCGCTCGGCCAGGTACTCCCGCATCGGGCGCCCGCGCGGCGGCATCGCGGGCTGCAGCTCGAACGCGCGGTGGCGCACCGCGAACGCGGGCTGCGGCCCCTCGGCGAGCGCCGCCTGCAGCCGGCGGTGCCCGATGAAGCACCAGGGACACGCGATGTCCGCGAAGACGTCGAGCGGGATCGCCGTCATCGCCGCAGCTCTGCGAGCGGCCGGGCTACGCGGCGGCGCGCTCGGCGTCGGCGTCCGCCGTCGCGGGACCGAAGAACGCCCCGCCGCCCAGCGCGCGGTCGAACGTCGACCAGACGGCGCCCGGGCGCGAGCTCCTTCTCCAGCCGGTCGAAGCTCCCGAGCCGGCCGCCGAGGTTGTCGATCATGTGCACGAGCGTCGCCTCGCGCGTCGCCGGGAGGACCGGGCTGCCGTGCTCGAGCGCGCCGTGGTGGCTGAGGATGATGTGCAGCACCGCCTGCGCCGTGGCCGCCGGGAACCCGGGCAGGTCCTCGATCTCGCGGCGGATCCGGTAGTAGCCGAGCGGGATCTCGCCGAGCAGCCGGCCGGCGTCGGTCAGGTCGATCGCGCCGCCGTCCTGCGCGTACGCCTCGAGCTTGCCGATGTCGTGCAGCAGCGCGCCCGTGACCGCGACGTCGCGGTCGATGCCGGGGAAGGTCGCGCTGATCGCGCTCACCGACTCGGCGACGCCGAGCGAGTGCTCCAGCAGGCCGTGCGCGTAGGCCTGGTGGTAGTGCTTGGCGGCCGGCGCGTCGCGGTAGGCGGGCCAGGTCGGCGCGTCCTCGCCGAGCACGCGGTCGAGCAGCCGCTGCAGGTGCGGGTCCTGGACGGTCGCCAGCAGCTGGCGCAGGTCCGCCTCCATCGCCTCCGGGCTGCGCGGCGGGCCGTCGTACAGGTCGGCCGCGTCGTAGGTGCCGGGCTCGGCGGGGGAGAACCGCGCGCGGGCCTGGGGACCCCACTTGGGGTGGACCTCGTAGACCCCGTGCACGTGCACCGGCCGCCCGGCGACGCACAGCTCGGCGTGCGCTTCCACGTCGTCCCAGACGTTGACGGTGAACGCGCCCGTGCGGTCGCCGATCGTGAGCTTCAGGAAGGTGCCGCCGTCCTTCTTCGTGCGCGTCTCCGCGGCACGGACGAGCAGCACCTGATCGAGCTGGTGACCATCGGTGAGGTCGCGGACGAGCACGGGTCCAACGGTGGCACGGAGCCCGGACGGTTCACACGGCTTGCGCATATGCTCGGGTCGCTCCCACGAGACAGGATCTGACATGCGCACCGCGATCATCACGGGCGGGACCGGCGGGCTCGGCGCCGCCGTGACCGCACGCCTCCTCGACGACGGCTGGCGCGTCGTCGTCCCGTGGGTCAACGAGTCCGAGCTGGAGCGCGTCGAGCGACGCGACGGCCTCGAGCTCGTGCAGGCCGACCTGTTCGACGCGGAGGCGGTCGCGCAGGTCGCGGCGGCCGCGGGCGCGGACACGCGCGCGGTCGTGAACCTCGTCGGCGGCTTCCACGCCGGCGGGCGCGTGCACGAGTCCCCCGTCTCGGACCTCCGGGCGCAGCTGCGCATCAACCTCGAGCCGGCGTGGCTCGTGACGGGCGCGGCGCTCCCGGCGATGCTCGCCGCCGGCGAGGGCTCGGTGGTCTGCGTCTCCTCGCGGGCGGCGCTGCAGCCCTTCTCCGGCGGCGCGGCGTACGCGGTCGCGAAGGCCGCGGTGCTCGCGTTCGTCGACGCGCTGCACGTCGAGTACGTCCGGGACGGCATCCGCGCGAACGCGATCCTCCCGTCGGTCATCGACACGCCCGCCAACCGCGCCGCGCAGCCGGACGCCGACGCCTCGGCCTGGGTCACCCCCGCGCAGATCGCGGGAACCATCGCGACGCTCTGCGGGCCCGACACCGCGGCTACGAGCGGCGCGCACATCCCCGTCTACGGAAGGGCCTGACCCATGCCGCGCATCCGCAGCACCCCGGCCGCCCCGACCTCCGTCCTGCGCGGCGGCATCGACCTCGGCGGCACGAAGATCCAGGCGCTCGTCCTGGATGCCGAGCACACGGTGCTCGGACGCAGCCGCGCGGAGACCCCGCGCGAGGGTGGGCCGCAGGCGGTCCTCGACGCGCTCGGCGCGACCATGGACGCGGCGCTCGCCGACGCCGGCGCGACGGCCGGCGAGCTCGCGGGCATCGGCGTCGGCACGCCGGGCGCCGTGGACGCGGTGGCCGGGACCGTCGCCAACGCCCGCAACCTGCCCGACTGGATCGACCCCTTCCCGCTCGCCGCGCAGCTCTCGCGCCGGATGGCGGACGTCCCGGTGCGGCTGGGCAACGACGTGAACGTCGCGATCGAGGGCGAGTACCGCCTGGGCGCCGGCCGTGGCCACGACGCGGTGCTCGGCGTGTGGTGGGGCACCGGCGTCGGCGGCGGCCTCGTCCTGCGCGGCGAGATGTGGCACGGCCGCGGCTACGCGGGGGAGTTCGGCCACCAGGTGATCCGCCGGGGCGGCGACCTCTGCGGCTGCGGCAACCGCGGCTGCGTCGAGGCGTACGCCGGGCGCAAGATGATGGAGGCGTGGGTCCGGGACAAGCACAACAAGGGCCAGCACACCGACCTCTTCAGGATCATGGAGAAGCGCGGCCGCGACCGGCTGACCAGCGGCGTCTGGTGGCGGGCGGTGCGCGACGAGGACCGGCTGGCGCTGCACGCGATCGAGCGGGCGCTGAAGGCCCTGGGCGCCGGCATCGCCTCCGCCGTGAACCTCCTCGACCTCTCGGTCGTCATCGTCGGCGGCGGGATGGGCGATCGCTTCTTCTCCTCGCACGGGGCGCAGCTCGGGCAGCACGTGCACGAGAACCTCTTCCGCGCGGGCGACCCGCCCGCGCTCGTCGCGGCGGAGCTGGGGGACGACGGCGGCGCGGTCGGGGCGTCGCTGCTCGTGGCGCCACCCGCTTGAGCGGCCACCGGCGCGACACGGCGTCTCCTCGTGGGATACACCTTCCGGTGTGCGTGAGCCGCTGATCGAACACCGCCTCGAGCTCGCCGGGTACGAGACGCGCGCCCTCGAGCTCGAGGGCCAGGGGCCGCCGGTCCTCCTCATCCACGGGTTCTCCGACTCCGCCGACACCTGGCGCCTGACGCTCGAGCGCCTCGCGGTCGAGGGCCGGCGGGCGCTGGCGGTCGACCTGCCCGGCTTCGCCGAGGCCGACCCGCTCCCCGCCGACGGCCGCGTGCTCGAGCACTACGACGCGTTCGCCGCGGCTGCGGTCGAGCACCTCGCCGACGACGGAGGGGGCCCCGTCGTGGTCGCGGGGAACTCGCTCGGCGGCTGTGTCGCCCTGCGGATCGGCGCGCGTGTGGACCTGCCGCTCGCGGGGATCATGCCCGTCGCTCCCGCGGGCCTGGACATGCCGCGCTGGTTCTCGATCATCGAGCGCGACCTCGTCGTGCGCGGGCTGCTCGGGTCGCCCGTGCCGCCGCCCGGCCCGGTCGTGCGCCGGATGGTCGGCGAGGTCTACCGCCAGCTCGCCTTCGCGCGCCCGCGCGCGGCGCCCGCCGACGTCGTGCGCAGCTTCACGGGCCACCTGCGCGACGCCCGCTCGGTGAGCCGGTTCCTCGACGTCGGCCGGCGGATGCTCCCGGAGCTGAACCTCGACGCGTTCGCGCTCGACGACATCCGCGTGCCCGTCCTGCTCGTGTGGGGCGACCGCGACCGGATGGTGAGCCACAGCGGCGCCCGGCACGTCCTCGACGCGGTCCCGGGTGCGCGCTACGTCGAGCTGCCGAGCTGCGGCCACTGCCCGCAGCTCGAGGAGCCGGACGCCTTCGCCGACCTCCTGATCGAGTTCCAGGGCAAGCGCGCACGCGCCAAGGGTGCGGCGTGAGGCATCCGAGGAGCCGGTCGGGTCCGTCCTAGACTGCAGCCCCGATGGACCTCATCCCCACCCCCGACCAGCTCGGCCACGCGGTCGCCAACGCCTACGACAAGGTCTTTCGCGGCGGTGTCGCGGACCTGCGCCGCACACCTGCGCGCATCATCGACGAGGCGCCCAAGCGCGTCGTCTACCGCTACCTGCCCCAGCACGACGAGCCCCAGCACGACCTCCCGGTCCTCTTCATCCCGCCGCTGGCCGCGCCGACGATCAGCTTCGACCTGCGCCGCGGATGCTCGATGGCCGAGCACTTCATCGCGATGGGCCATCCCACGTACCTCGTCGAGTACGGGTCGATCGCGTTCTCCGACCGCGACCTGGGCCTCGAGTTCTGGGTCCGCGACGTGCTGCCCAACGCGATCCGCACCGTCAGCGAGGACGCGGGCGGCAGGCCGGTCCAGCTCCTCGGCTGGTGCCTGGGCGGGATCATGGCGCTGCTGGCCGTCGCGGGCGACCGGTCGCTGCCCGTCGCGTCCGTGGCCGCCGTCGCGAGCCCGTTCGACTTCACCCAGGTCCGGCTCGCCGCGCCGCTGCGGGCCGCGAGCAACGTCACGAACGGCTTCCTCGGGAGCGCCATCTACCGCACGTTCGGCGGGGCGCCGGCGCCGCTGGTGAAGTGGGCGTTCCAGCTGACGTCGATCGACAAGTACCTGACGAAGCCGCTCGCGGTCGCCACCCACCTCGACGACCGCGACTTCCTCGCGCAGATCGAGGCCGTGGACCACTTCATGGCGCACATGCACGCCTACCCCGGTCGCACGATGGGGCAGCTCTACCACCGCTTCTTCCGCGTGAACGACCTCGCCGACGGCACCTTCGACCTCGAGGACGGGCGCGGCGAGATCGACCTCGCCGACGTGCGGGTGCCGGTCATGGCGGTCGCGGGGAAGACCGACGTGCTCGCGCCGCGCGCGGCGGTGCACCACCTCGGCTCGCTGCTCCCGAACGCTCCCGAGGTTCGCATCGAGACGGCCCCCGGCGGGCACCTCGGCGTCCTCACGGGCCGCGGCGCCGCGCGGACGACGTGGGCCTGGATCGACGAGTTCTTCGCCGACACCGCCGCCACGGCCGCCCGCCCGGCCCGGCCGCCGCTGCGCGTCGTGGCCTAGGCACGGACCCCTGGCACGGACCCCTGGCAGGACGGGGATCCGCTCGCGGATCCCCGATCAATCTCCAAGCGAGCGACGCGAACGCCGACGGTGAGGCGCGGGCCGATGTGGCCCCGTCGGTCCCTCACGCCGAGAAATGACCACTCACTCGTCACAACCCGCAGCGAAGGCGGCCCCCTGATCCCTCGCTGCGAGAAATGACCACTCCCTGGTCAGAACTCGCAACGAGCGCGGCCGCGCCCGGACCGCGGCGCCTGAACGCAACCTTGCGCCCCGCGCGAGAACCCCCTCCTATCCTCGATCCTCGTGCCCCGCCTCCGCCGCCCCGCCCGGCTCGCCGCCGCCGGCCTGCTCGCACTGCTCTGGATCCCCGTCGCCGTCGCGCCGGCGCAGGGTCCTCCGCGCGTCGCCGAGAACGTCGGCGCGGGCGGTGTGGACCTGTCGGGTCTGACGCTCGAGGAGGCCACCGCGAAGCTCAGGGCACAGCTCGCCCCGCGGCTCGCCGAGCCGGTCGTGGTGCGGGCGGCCGGTCGCCGGTTCGTGCTCCCGGCCGCCGATGCGAAGGTCACGCTCGACGCGCTGACGACCGCCAAGCGCGCGCTGCGGGCCGCGAAGGCGTCGACGACGCCGGAGGCCGGCGGCACCGCGTTCGGCGCGGAGGTCCCGCTGGCTATCCGCCACTCGCGGCTGGCGGTCAGGGCGTTCTCCGCGCAGGTCGCGGCGGGCGTCGCCCGCGCACCGCGTGACGCGACGCTGAGGATCGGCATCAAGCGCATGACGGTCCGCCGCGCGAAGCTCGGGGTCGGGCTCGACGCGACGGCGCTCGCGGCGAAGGTCGACGCGGCGCTCGACGCGCCCGCGACCTCGCGCCTGATCGAGCAGCGCACCCGCAAGACCTACCCGGCCGTCAATGTCGATGACCTGCGTGCCCGGTACCGCACGGTGATCACGGTCAGCAAGAGCGAGTTCAAGCTGCGGCTGTTCAAGAACCTGAAGCTGCGGCGCAGCTTCGGTGTCGCGGTCGGCGCTCCGGGCTATCCGACGCCCGAGGGGCGCTTCCGCATCCAGGACAAGCAGGTCGATCCGGTGTGGTCGGTGCCGAACAGCCCGTGGGCCGGCGAGCTTGCGGGCAGCACCGTCGCCGGCGGCTCGGCCGCGAACCCGCTCAAGGCGCGCTGGATGGGGATCGTCAACGGGGTCGGGATTCACGGGACCGGGCAGGAGTGGTCGATCGGCTCGGCCGCCTCCCACGGCTGCATCCGGATGCGCGTCGCCGACGTCAAGCGCCTGTACCCGCTCGTCCCGGTCGGGACGACGATCGTCATCCGCTGAGTCGCGAGGTCCCGGCGGTGCCCGTCGGTTCGCGGGCATTTCCGGTTTGAGCGAGCGGGCCGGTGTGGTATCTCATGAGGGCTCCATGAGCATGATCGAGGCACTCAAGGATCCCCCGCGCCCGAACCCGGCGGGCATGCCGCGGCAGGAGTACCTGCGCGCGTCGCCGCCGATGTTCGAGTCGCGCATCGTCGACCGGCTGACGCGCGTCCCCGTGTGGGTCGTGCCGGCGATCTACGTGCCGGCGATCCTCCTGTCGCTGGTGCTCGCGCTGCAGGGCCTCGCCGTGTGGCAGGTGGCCCTGATGACGGTGGCGGGCTACGTCGTCTGGACGCTCACCGAGTACTGGCTCCACCGGATCGTCTTCCACTTCGAGCCCGAGGAGGGCTTCGGGCGGCGCGTGCACTGGATCATCCACGGCGTGCACCACGACCATCCGAACGATCCGCTGCGGCTCGTCATGCCGCCGTCCGCCTCGATCCCGCTCGCGCTGCTCTTCCTCGGGCTCTTCCAGGTCCTCCTCCCGACCGACGTCGCCTGGGCGCTGACGGTCGGCTTCCTCGGCGGGTACCTCGGCTACGACATGACGCACTACTACGTGCACCACCGCCGTCCGAAGGGCCCGATCGGCCGCCGGCTGCGGGAACTGCACATGCGGCACCACTTCCAGGACCACTCGCGCGGCTACGGCGTCAGCGCGCCCTGGTGGGACCGGGTGTTCGGGACGTCGCCGCGGCGCTAGGCCCGTTCCCCGACAAGACACTCCCTGAACACGGGATGTTCACGGGACGGCCGCCCTGCGTGCCGAAGTTGGGGGTATGCCGAATCTCAGCCTCGTCGCTTGGGAGATCCGCCGCACGTCCGCCGGGAAGGTCCCGGCCCGCGCCTGCCCGCGCTGCACGAGGACCGGGCAGTGGTCGGCCGTGCGCGAGCGGCGCCGCCTGCAGGTGCTCGGCACCGGCGTCGGCCGCGGCGGGACGCGGGACCTGATCGCGTGCGGCGCGTGCGGCTGCGCGATGCCCGCGGGCTGGCGGGCGGCGCAGACCGAACCTGCGTCGCGGCCGGTGCCGGCATAGGCACGGCCCCCTGGCAGGACAGGACGGCAAAGCCGTCCTGATGGTTCTCAGGTCCCGCAACAGCCCGAGCCGCATGGCGGATCTGTCGCGACATGCGAGACACATCCGCCACGCCGGGGTGGGCAGCCCCGTCCCGCCGGGAGGCCGTCCCTAGCCCTCCCGCGCCTCCGCGATGTGGTCGATCCGCTCGACGACCTCGGGGTGGGCGCCCTTGATGCGGTTGAGGTCGAACTTCGTCATGTGGATGAGCCGCATGTCGTCGATCGCGATGACGGTGGCGTTGCGCTGGGTCTTCGCGAGCAGGCCCTGCTCGCCGAAGGTGTCGCCGGGGCCGAGCGTCGCCAGGTTCTCGCCGTCGCGCTCGACGCGCGCCGTGCCCTCGTCGATGATCGTGAGGTCCTGCGAGTAGTCGCCCTCACGGACGATGATCCGCCCGGCCTCGACGCTCTCCTCGGTGACGGCGGCCCCGATCTCCTTCAGCGCATCGTCGTCGAGTCCTGCGAAGAGCGGGAGCTCACCAAGTCGTCTCATGTTCACGTCGTCTGCAACCTCCGTCGGGGGGATCGTCGCCACCCTACGGCCTGCACGCCGACGGGGGCAAGCAACGGCATCTGTGACATGTGTCGCACCGGATGTGTGATGATTCACGCCCAGGAGGCATGGACTGCCTGGAATTGTGGTTCGTGGCCGGCACCGCAAGATGGAGCCGGGGAAGGCCGCGAACAGGGGAGAAGCGTCATGAGGATCAGGTTCATCGCACGGAGGGCCGCCGCGCTGGCGGTCGTCGCCACCGCCGCGCTCGCGCCGGCGGCCCAGGCCGACGTTCTCGCGAACTGGGGCACGCACCCGACGGTCTCGCACGAGGTGCGCGGCCTCGCCGTCGACCCCCAGGGCGATGTCTACGTCGCCGATCCGGTGACCTCCCGCATCTCCGTCTTCACGCGCGACGGCGCGCCGCTGCGCTCCTGGGGCGAGCACGGGAGCGGTCCGGGCAAGTTCGACGACCTCTCCCGCGTCGCGGTCGGCCCGGACGGCGACATCTACGCCACCGACGCCTCGTCGGTCCAGCGCTTCTCCCGTGACGGCGTGCTCAAGGCCCGCTGGGGAACCTGGGGCAAGGGCCCCGGGCAGTTCCGCTACGCCGCCGGCATCGCGGTCGCCGCGGACGGCACGGTCTACGTCGTGGACCGCTGGAACCGGCGCGTACAGGCCTTCACCGCCGACGGCGACTTCCTGCGCGTGGTCATCCGCCATGACGACCACGACGACGACGACCACGAGACGACGACCACGGCGACCACGGCGGCCTCGACCTCGACGACCCGCGCGGCATCGCGGTCGCCGCGGACGGCACCCTCTTCCTCGCCGAGAACGACGAGCGAGTTCGTCGCGCACCTCACGCCCGAGGGCGGCGTGATCAAGACCTGGAGCGCTCCGGAGCCGATCGGCGTCGCGGTCGCTCCCGACGGCTCGGTCCTGGCGACCGACGGCAAGCACAACATCGTCCGCGCACCACGCAGGACGGCGCGCCGCTCGGCACGCTGGGCACGGGCTTCGCGCCCGAGACCGTCCCCGGCGAGCGGCTGGTCCAGCCCGCCGGCCTCGCCACCGACTGCCGCGGCGCCGTCTACGTCTCCGACTGGTCGGCGAAGCGCATCCACGTGTTCGGGGACGCCGGGCTGCTCGCCCCGCCGTGCGTCGACGAGCCGGTCCCGCCGGCGCCGCCGGCCGCTGCGGCCGATCCGGGCCCCGAGCCGCAGACCCAGGTCGCCGGCATCAGCGAGGCGTCGCCCGAGCCCACGCTCGGCGCCAGCCGGCGTCGGCGAGCCGGTCTCCGGCCGCGTGCTCGTCCAGCTTCCCGGCGAGGGCAGGTTCACGACGCTGCGCAAGCGCTCCAAGCTGCCGGTCGGCACGACCGTCGACGTCACCGACGGCGTCGTCCGCGTGACCTTCGCGACCGCCCCCGAGGACGTGCCGACCTACGGGCCGACGCAGTCCGCCGAGTTCTGGGGCGGCGAGTTCCGCTTCTTCCAGGCCGCCGACGGCTCGCTCGTCGACGTGATCCTCACGGGCGACCAGCCCGACTGCGTGATCGGCGCCGGCGCCTCGGCCAAGTCCAAGGGCAAGGAGAAGACCAAGAGCTCGCGCTTCGTCTGGGGCAAGCGGCAAGGGCAGGTTCCGCACCACCGGCAACAACGGCGCGGCCACCGTGCGCGGCACCTACTGGTACACGCAGGACCGCTGCGACGGCACGTTCTTCCGCACCCGCGAGGGCGTGGTCGACGTCCGCGACTTCGGCAAGCCGAGACGGTCCCCGTCAAGGCCGGGCAGCGCTACCTGGCCCGCGTGCCCTGCGCGAGCCGCCGCAACTTCGACATCAAGCTGCAGGTCCCGGCCGGCCAGAGCGTCGCGGACGCGACGGTCCGCGTCAACGGCAAGCGGGTCCGCGTCCGCGGCGGCGCGAAGCCGAAGGTGCGCGTCGACCTGCGCGGCCGGCCCAAGCAGCGCATCCGCGTGCGCATCGACCTGACGCTGAGCAACGGCGAGACACTGAGCGGCGTCCGCGAGTACCGCACCTGCACCGTGCGGGTGAGCGACGGGACCCCGCCGCGCCTGTGACGCGCGGCGGCGGGCGGGCGGGCATGGCGGCGTCGCGGCTGAGCGTCGCGGCGCGCCGGCCGCCGCCGGCTGATCCTGCTCACGATCGCGACGCTCGCGGCGATCGGCGGCGCACTCGCGCTGAACGCCGCGGGCGCGGTCGAGCGGCTCGAGTTCCAGTCGATCGACACGCGGTTCGCCGTTCGCGGGTCGGCAGGGCGCGCCGGAGGACGTCGTCGTCGTCGGGGTGGACGCCAAGACCTTCCGCGCCCGTGACGAGGGCGGCATCGGCGAGCAGTGGCCGTTCGCGCGCGCGCCGGCACGCGCAGGTGATCGACGAGCTCGTGCGCGACGGCGCCCGCGTGATCGCGTACGACGTGCAGTTCACCGAGCCCTCGCCGACGGGCGAGCAGTCCGACGACGAGCGGCTGCTTCCAGTCCGATCTTCGAGGCCACGCAGGCCGGATATCCCGTCGTGCTCGCGACGACCGAGGTGGACCCGGACGGCTCGACCGCGCGTGTTCGGCGGACGATGCGACCCGTCGTGAGGTCGGCGCCGGGGTCGGCAACGCGATCATGCCCGGCGACGCCGGCGGGGTCGTGCGGCGCGTGCCCTACGAGCACGACGGGCTGCGCTCGTTCGCCGTCGACACCGCGCGCGCCGTCCAGGGCAAGGCGCCGTCGCGCTCGAACTTCGAGGGCGGCGGTCCGCTGATCGCCTTCCCCGGCCCGCCCGGGACGATCCCGACCTACTCCTTCTCCGACGTGGCGCGCGGGACGCTTCCCGCGCGGCACGTTCAAGGACAAGGTCGTCATCGTCGGCGCGGTCGCACCGAGCCTGCAGGACCTGTCGGCGACCTCGACCTCCGGCAACGGCCTGACGCCGGGACCGGAGCTCCAGGCGGCGGCGATCCAGACGATCCTCGACGACTTCCCGCTCGAAGGAGGCGCCGGACTGGCTGGCGATCGTCCTCATGGTGCTGTTCGCGCTGATCCCGCCGCTGCTCGGCATGCGCCGGCTCCCGATCGTGCGCGTGCGCGTCCCGCCGGTCGTCGGCTTCCTCATCGCGCTGGCGATCGGCGCGGTCTACCTCGTCGATCGCGCAGCTGGCGTTCAACGGCGGCCGCGTGCTGCCGGTCGCGCTGCCGCTGACCGCGCTCGGTGCTGTCGGCGATCTTCACGCTCGCGGCGCTGGTGATCGTCGAGGCCTCGGACAAGCGGCGCATCCACGACCTGTTCTCGCGCTTCGTTCCGGAGAAGGTCGTCGACCAGGTCGTCGCGAACGCCGACGAGGAGCTGCGGCTGGGCGGCGAGTCGCGCTACGCGACCGTCCTCTTCAGCGACCTGCGCGGCTTCACCACGTACTCCGAGTCGCGTCCCCCCGCCGACGTCATCGACATCCTCAACGGGTACCTCAGCGAGATGACCGACGCGATCCTCGACGCCGGCGGCACGCTCGTCGCGTACATGGGCGACGGCATCATGGCCGTGTTCGGCGCGCCGCTCGACCAGCCCGATCACTGTGACCGCGCGCTGCGCGCCGGCCGCGACATGCTCGCCCGGCTCGACCGCTACAACCAGAGGAGCTGAAGGGCCAGGACCCGTTCCGGATGGGGATCGGCCTCAACACCGGCGAGGTCATCTCGGGGAACGTCGGCTCCGAGCGCCGCCTGGAGTACACGGTCATCGGCGACATCACGAACACCGCCGCCCGCATCGAGGGGCTGACGAAGGGGACGCCGTACGGGCTCCTGATGTCCCAGTCCACGGTGGACGGGCTCGCCGAGGCGCCGGACGACATCGAGTTCCACGAGGACCTCGCATCCGCGGGCGCAGCGACAGCGTGCGGCTGTGGGGCGTGCGCTCGCCGGTCGCGCCGGACCCGTCGGCGCCGGGCGGGCCCGAGCGCCGTCAGGCCGAGGGCGACGCCGCGACCGTCGCGACGTAGCGCGCGGCGTCGAAGCGGCGGGTGCGCAGCCGGTAGCGCAGCGTCGAGCCGGGCCAGATGCTCGAGTTGCGGCCGGTCGCGTCGAGGTAGTAGCTCGCGCAGCCGCCGGCGTTCCAGACGCTCCCGCCCAGGCGCGCGTCGAGGTCGGCGTTGTAGCGGCGCTCGGCCGGCGCGCTGACCTCGATCGAGTCCACGCCGCGCGCGTCCATCAGCCGCAGCGCGTCGAGGACGTAGGCGATCTGCGACTCGATCATGTAGACGATCGAGTTGTGGCCGAGGCCCGTGTTCGGGCCGACCATGAGGAACAGGTTCGGGAAGCCCGGGACGGTCGTTCCGAGGTAGGCGTGCGGCGATCCGCGCCAGCCGTCGGTGAGCACGCGTCCGTCGCGCCCGCGGATCCGCCGGCCCAGCGGCAGCTCGAAGACGCGGAAGCCGGTGCCGAAGATGATCGTGTCGACCGCGTGCTCGCTGCCGTCGGCGGCGACCAGCGACCGCCCGCGGATCTCGCTGACCGCGGACGGCACGACCTCGACGTTCGGCTGCGCGAGGGCGGGATACCACGCGTCGGACGGGCAGACGCGCTTGCAGCCGAGGGTGTAGGAGGGCGTGAGCCGTGCGCGCAGGCCGGGGTCCGGCACCTGGCGGCGCAGGTGCGCGAGCGCGGCGCGCTGGGGGAGCGCGAGCAGGCGCGGGTGCATGAAGCCGAGGACGGCGAGTTCGCGCGTCCCGTAGATCCAGCCGCGCACGGCGGCCTGCGTGGGCGGGAGCGCGTCGTAGAGGCGCTGCGTGCGCGGGGAGACGGCGTGGTCGCGCCGCGGGAGCACCCAGGGCGGTGTGCGCTGGAAGACGGTGAGGCGGCCGACGCGCGGCTGGATCTCGGGGACGAACTGGATCGCCGAGGCGCCCGTGCCGACGACCGCGACCCGTTCACCGGTCAGGTCGTGGTCGTGGTCCCAGGTCGCGGAGTGGAACGCGGTGCCGCGGAAGTCCTCGATCCCGGGCACGTCGGGCAGCGCCGGCTCGTGCAGCGGCCCGGGCGCCGCGACGAGGACTGCGCGGTGAGGTCGCCGCGGGTCGTCGCGATCCGCCAGCGGCGCGCGCGGGCGTCCCAGTCGGCGCCGGTGACCTCGTGCCCGAAGCGGATCCGCCCGCGGATGCCCGACGCGTGCGAGAGCCTGACGAGGTAGTCCTGGATCTCGGGGCCGGGCGAGAACATCCGCGACCAGCGCGGGTTCGGCGCGAACGACAGCGAGTAGAGGTGCGAGGGGACGTCGCACGCCACGCCGGGGTAGGTGTTCTCCCGCCACGTGCCGCCGACCTCGCCGGCCTTCTCGAGCACGGCGACGTCCGTGACGCCGGCCTCGCGCAGCCGGATCGCGAGGCCCAGTCCGCTGAACCCCGCGCCGACGATGGCGACGCGCACGTGCTCCGGCGCGTGGCCGTTCCCGCTGCTGCCTGACACCGTGTCAGTATCGCTCAGGGTCGCCCGCGGCGGCCGCACGTGCGAGGCGGTCGCGCACCGCGAGGCCGACGCCCGCCGCGTCCGGCGGGACGACGAGGAGGCGCTCGAGGCCGCGGTCGTCGGCCTCGCGCAGCAGGGCGTAGAGGTCGCGCGCGTAGGCGTCGGCGTCGGCGGGACGGGCGAGGACGACGACGTCGCCGGGAAGGTCGGCCGTGACGCCGGCGGGGAGGATCACGCCCGTCGCCCCCGCGGCGCTCGCGCGCCCGCGCGGCGAGCGCCGCGCCGTCGTCGCAGACCACGACGCGGGCGCCTGCGGCGCGTAGTGCGCGGCGAGCATGCCGGGCGCGCGTGCCGGCCCGGTGTCCTGCTCGGGGACCGTGCCGAGGACGGCGCCGAGGTCCGCCGGCGCTCACGCCGCCGCTGCGCAGCAGGCGCGGCAGCGCCGGATCGCTGAGATCGACGATCGAGGACTCCACGCCGACCGTGCACGGGCCGCCGTCGAGGATCAGGTCCACGTCGTCCCCGAGGCTCGCCCGCACGTGCGCCGCCGTCGTCGGCGAGACCGCGCCGAACCGGTTGGCGCTCGGCGCCGCGATCCCGTCACCGAAGGCTCGCAGCAGCGCGAGCGCGATCGGCTGGTCGGGGACGCGCAGCCCGACCGTCTCGCGCCCGCCCGTCACGGCGTCCGGCACCCCGGGCGCGCGGCGCAGGACGAGCGTCAGCGGGCCGGGCCAGAAGCGCTCGGCGAGGGCCGCGGCCGCGGGCGGCACGTCGGCGGCCCACGCGGGGAGGCCGGCGGCGGAGTCGAGGTGCACGATCACGGGATGGTCGGCGGGGCGGCCCTTGACCGCGTAGAGCCGGGCGAGCGCGCGCGGGTCGCGCGCCGCGGCGCCCAGCCCGTAGACCGTCTCGGTCGGGAACGCGACGAGCCCGCCGGCGCGCAGGATCGCGGCGGCGCGCTGGACCTCCGGGTCGCCGGCGTCGGTCATCCCTTCGCGGAGGTAGGTCAGCGCGGGTCGCGCCACATGAGCCACACGCGCGGGCCGCGCGACATGGCGGACCTCCTCGCGCACGCGGAAGCCGTGTCGCGCGTAGTAGGCGATGTTGCGCTCCTTGGAGCTCTCCAGGTACGCCGGGACGCCGTCCTCGTCGCACGTGCGCAGCGTCGCGTGGAGCAGCGCCGAGCCGACGCCGCGGCCCTGTGCGGACGGATCGGTGCCGAGCACGGCGAGATAGGCGTGCGGCTCGCGCGGGTGGCGCGCCTCCACGCGGGCCAGGCCCGGCAGCACGAGCGGCAGGCGGTGCAGTGCGCGGCCCGCGATGGTCGCCGGGAGCAGCTCGAGCGTCTCCCGCAGCGAGTGGTGCCAGGCGCCCGCGGGCGCCCAGAGCGCCGCGCCGCCCAGGTCGTCCGTCGTCCAGACCTCCTCGTGCGGCAGGAGCTGGCGCAGGCGCGCGCCGAAGAACCGGCGCCCGTGCTCCTCGCGGCGGCGGGCGTCCGGGCACACCCAGGCCATCACCGGGTCGTCCTGGAAGGCGCGCGCGAGCACCTGCGCGAGCGCCGGCGCGTCGGCCGCGGTGGCGCGGCGCACGGGTGGAGCGGTGAGCGGCACTGCGCCGGATCCTATGGCCGCTCCTGTACGCTCGCGCCGTCATGTGGCGTCCAGCGAGGCCTTCGATGATCGTCGTGGCGGCGGCTGTCCTCACGCTCCCGGCCGGTGCGCAGGCGGCGACGGTCACGACCGACAAGGCGTGCTACCGCGCCGGCGAGGAGGGCACCGTGACGGTCGGCGGCTTCCGCGCCGCGTCCACGGTGGACGCGACCGTCGAGGGCCAGCCGATGGTGAACCTGCTGCCCGACGGCACGGGCGGTGCGTCGGCGCCGTTCACGCCGCTGGCCTCGCCGTCCGCGGGTGACGTTCCGGAGACCCTCATCGCGACCGACGCGAACCTGTCGCCGGTGCTCACGGCGCAGACGACGTACCGGGTGACGGCGACGACGGTGACGATGTCCCCGAGCCGCGCGTCGTCGTCGGCGACGGTCACGTGGAAGCTCGCCGGGCTTCGGGCTCGGCACGGCCTATCTCCACGTCGCGCGGCGCAATGCGGCGGGCAGGACGGTCACCGTGAAGACGGTGAGGCTCGGCACCCTGACGGCGCCCTGCGGCGGGCTGACGGTCAGGACCAAGCAGCTGCCGCTCCCGCGTCCCGAGCCCGGGCGCGTCTACGAGCTGCGCTTCAGCACGACGCGCTCGACGACCGCGACGGCGCTCGTCAAGCGGACGGTTCGCGCCCGGCGCTGAGGTCAGTCGCCCATCCGGCGCAGCTCGCGCTGCGCGAGCGCGCCGAACACGATCGTCATCCCGATCAGCGCGAGCAGCCCCGGCCAGGTGTGCTCCCAGCTCGGCGGGATGCCCTCGACCGTCGCCTGGCGCGCCATCTCCAGCACGTAGGTGACCGGGTTGTACGGTCGCGAACGTGCCGAGCCAGCCGTCCAGCAGGCCGATCGGCGTGTAGGCGGTCGAGAGGAAGACGGCCAGGAAGACGCCGTTCTGGATCAGCGGCCCGACCTGCTGGGTGCGGGCGCGCAGCGCCATCGACGAGCCCCAGAGCGAGGCGATCATGCAGAACCAGACCGCGGCGACGTAGAGGGCGATCAGCCCGGGGATCGCCGCCGCTGAGCCCGGAGCCCAGCGCGAGGCCCGTCAGCAGGATGACCGTCGTCGGGACGGCGGCGCGCGTCATCGCCGCGAGCACCGGGCCGGCGAGCAGCAGGAAGCGCGGGGCGGGCGAGGTGAGCAGCCGGTCGAACCAGCCCTGCTCGATGTCGCGCGCGAGGTTCGCCCCGGCGGCGCCGCCCGCGAAGCCCGCGCCCTGCAGGCAGGAGAGCGGCAGGATCCAGGCGAGGTAGGAGGTGGTCGGGAAGCCCGAGAGGTCGGCGAGCCTGCCGAACTGCCCGGTCGTCCCGAGCAGGAAGATCATCGGCGCGACGGTCGTCGGCAGCAGCGCCCCGCGCACGCGCAGGATCTCGTTGAGCGACCGCTGCCACATGGCGCGGCTGAGCGTCGCGGCGTAGACGGCGCTGCTCACGTGTTCCTCATCCGTGAGCGCATCGCCCAGACCGCCACCGCGGTCGCGCCGACCAGCAGTCCGGCCGCCGCGAGCAGGCCCTGGAGCGGGTCGCCGAGCGCCGCGTCGTCGTGCAGCGACGCGCGGATCGCCTCCACGATGTAGGTCAGCGGGTTGTACTGCGCGATCGTGCTGCATCGTCGGGTCCAGGAGGTCGCGCGGGAAGAACGCGGGCGCGGTGAACAGCAGGACGAAGACGATCGGGAAGAGGTTCTGCAGCAGCGAGAGCGAGCCGGTGCGCAGCGCGATCGACGCTGCCAGCGCCGCCATCCCACCGGCCGCCAGCGCCGTCAGCAGGATCGCGAACGACGACCCCGGTGATCCCGCCCTCGTAGCGGGCGCCGAAGACCCAGGCGACGCCGAGGAAGACGACCGCCTGCACGACGCCGAGGCCCGCCGACGCGGTGACGCGCCCCAGCACGATGCTGACCCGCTGGATCGGGGCGCTCAGGAGGCGGTCGAAGAAGCCGCCCTCGATGTCCACCGCGAGCGCGATCCCCGCGGTGATGCCCGCCAGCAGCGCGCCCTGCATGAGCGTCCCGCCGACGACGAAGCCGACGTACGCCCCGGTCGTCGGGAACCCCGGGAGCGCCTTCGCCGAGGACGTGCCGCTCGCGATCACGACGAGCAGGACGAGCGGCAGCAGGAAGGCGGGGATGAGGAACTGCGCGCGGCGGAACTGCACGCGCAGCGCGCGGCTCGCCAGCGCCCCGACGACGCGCACCGTCCCCATCGCGGTGCCCGGGTCCAGTGCGGACTGGCTCACGGGGCGGGCGCCGCCTCCACCTCGGACTCCGCCGCGGTGTGGCCGGTGACGGCGAGGAAGACGTCGTCCAGCGTCGGCTCCTCGACCTCGACGGCGTCGACCTCGATGCCGGCCTCGTCGAGCGCACGGACCACCGGCGCGATCGCGCGGGCGCCCTCGGGCGTGCGCAGCACGAGGCCGCCGCCGTCGCGCTCGGTGCAGTGGCCGTGCGCGGCGATCACGCGCATCGCCTCGGCGCGCCGCGACGGGTCGATCAGCTCGACGTGCAGGTGCGGATCGCCGACCCGGTCCTTCAGGTCGTCCGGCGTGCCCTCGGCGACGATGTGGCCGCGGTCGATGATGCCCACGCGGTCGGCGAGCTGCTCGGCCTCCTCGAGGTACTGGGTCGTGAGGAAGACGGTCGTGCCGTCGTCGTTGAGCAGGCGCACCTCGCGCCACAGCGCGGCGCGGCTGGCGGGGTCCAGGCCCGTGGTCGGCTCGTCGAGGAACAGGACCTGCGGGCGGTGCACGAGCGCCATCGCGAGGTCCAGTCGCCGGCGCATGCCGCCGGAGTACGTGCCGAGCCGCCGGTCACCCGCGTCGACCAGATCGACGCGACGCAGCAGGTCGTCGCCGCGCTCGCGCGCGTCGGCGCGGCGCAGGCCGTGGAGCGCGCCCTGCAGGCGCAGCAGCTCGCGGCCGGTCATCAGCGGGTCGAGCGCGGCCTCCTGGAGCGCGACGCCGATCGTCCGGCGGACCTGCGCGGCCTGGGTGACGACGTCGAAGCCGGCGACGATCGCGCGGCCGGAGGTCGGGCGCAGGAGCGTCGTGAGGATCCGCACGGTCGTCGACTTGCCCGCGCCGTTGGGTCCGAGGAAGCCGTAGATCTCGCCGGTCGCGACCTGGAGGTTCACGCCGTCGACGGCCTTCAGGCCGCCGGGATAGGTGCGTGCGAGATCCTCGACCAGGACCGCGGTGTCGGCGGAGGGCATCGCCTCGGACCCTAGCGGCGGCACGGACTAGGATCGCGTCCATGGCTCTGAAGCACGTCGATCCCGCGACGACCCCCGGCCCGCTCCGCCGCGGCTACGTCGCCTTCCTGCGCACGCCGCCGGGACGCTGGGTCGCGATCAACGTCGCCTCCCGCGTGGACCCGTGGCTGCTGCCCCGCACCAACGGCCGCGTCGGCATGGGGCTGATGCTCCCGAACGCGCTGCTCGAGGCGACGGGCGCGAAGTCCGGTGAGGTCCGCGCCTGCCCGGTCCTCTACTTCCACGACGGCGAGGACGTGATCCTCGTCGCGTCGAGCTTCGGGCGCGAGAAGGACCCGGCGTGGTCGTACAACCTGAAGGCCCACCCGGACTGCCGGCTCGGGGACGAGCCGTTCACCGCGGCGGTCGTCGCGGACGAGGCCGAGCGCGACCGGCTCTGGGGCCTCGCCGACCGTGTGTACCCGGGCTACGCGGACTACCGCGCCCGCGCCGGCCGCGTCGGCCGGACGATCCCGCTGTTCCGGCTCACGCCGGCGTAGCTCAGCGCACCCGGATCGTCGTCGTCATCCCGAGCGCCTCGTGCGACTCGGGCGTGCCCGCGAACAGCGAGCAGACGAGCGTGTACGTGCCGGGGGCCAGGCGGGCGGTGATGGTGCCCGCCTCCTTCGGCTTCAGCGACACGACGTGCGGGGTCCCGTCGCGCTCGCGCACGACGAGGTTGTGGTCGTCCTCCCCGCGGTTGTAGACGCGGATCCGCACGGTGCCCGCGCCGACGAGGCGCTTGGACGGGCGCAGCGCCCACTCGGACTCGTCGACCGTCAGCGAGCGCGGCAGCTCGGCCTCCGGCAGCTTGATCCGGTGCCGGCGCTCGGCGCCCGCCGGGGCCCATGCCGCCGCTGCGGCGACCGTGCCGAGCAGCAGGATCGCGACGGCGCGGCGCATCACTTCATCAGCGCGGTGCCGCCGTCGTAGCGCTGCAGCGCGGGGAACGGGCCGCCCGGCAGGATCGCGGCGGGGTCGCCGCCCAGCCACTCGCCGATCAGCGACTGGTAGACGCTGCGGAAGTCGGTCTTCACGACGAGGTCGCCGTCGTCCTCCACCCGCACGCCCGGATGCTCGCCCGCCAGGCCGCCGCGGACGGCCGACCCGCTGACGAGCATCATGCCGCCGGCGCCGTGGTCGGTCCCCTGCGAATCGTTGGACGCGATGCGCCGGCCGAACTCGGAGAAGACCATCGTCACGACCTTGTCCTCGATGCCGCGCGCGGCGAGGTCCGCCTTGAAGGCGCCCAGCGCGCGCGAGAGCACGGTGAGCTGCGGGTCGTGGGAGGCGAGCTGGCCGCCGTGGGTGTCGAAGGAGCCCCAGTCGATCGTGACCATGCGGGTCCCGAGCCCGGCGCCCAGCAGCGTTGCGGCGAGCTGGAGCTTGCGCGAGAGGTCGCTGTTCGCCGGGTACCCGGCGCCCGGCTGCACCGTGCGCAGGCCGCTGAGCCGGTTGGAGACGTCCACGGTGAGGCCGTAGATCGAGCGGGCCCGCGCGAGCCCGTCGTTCCCGGACCCCGCGGCCACCCCGGCGAGCCTGCCGATCTCGGCGTTCGCGTCGGCGCTGACGTTCGGCACCGTGAACCGCGCGCCGCCGAGGTTCTGGATCGCGCACACGGGGGCGCGCGTGGAGCGGATCTGCTTGGAGAGCGAGGAGTCGAGCGAGATCGCCTGCAGCGGGTTGACCTGCGATCCGTAGGCGTCGAGCCAGCGGCCGAGCCAGCCCGGTCTGCAGCTTCTGCAGCGCGCCCGCGAACCAGTAGTCACGGCTGTCGAAGTGCGAGCGGTTGGCCGGCGTGTAGTCGGCGGCGGGGAAGACGGCGAGGTCCGAGCCGGCGCCGCCGCTGCCGTCGCCGTAGAGCGTGTCGAAGCCCCTGGTGTCGCCGTTGTTGCCGGTGCCGGAGACACCCGGGTTGGCGAACGCGAGCGTGCCGCCGGTGCCGCCCATCGGCGTCGTGCCGACCTGACCGCCGCCGGAGGGGCCGATGACCCGCGCGATGTTCGCGCGGGCGGCCTGGTAGGCCGCGTGCTCGGCGCTCTCGACCGGGACGATCGTGTTGAGGCCGTCGTTGCCGCCGTTGAGGAAGATGCAGACGACGCTCTTCTGCATCGGCTCGGCCGCCTCGGCGATCGCCGCCTCCCAGATCGAGCCCCAGTCCAGACGGGTCGCGGAGTAGACCGACGCGACGCCGACCATCCCGTTGCGCAGGAACGTGCGGCGGTCCAGCCCGCGCGCGGTGCGCTGGGCGTGCGGGACGCCGTCCTGGAAGCCGTCCATCGCCTCGACCGGGATCGGCAGCGACGAGGTCGGCGCCAGGTCGGTGACGAGGCTGTCCGAGCGCGCGCAGTCCGCGCAGCGCAGGGCGTGCACGTCCGCGGTCTCGTCGGTGGTCGGGCGTGTCCTGGGGCTCGTCGAGCATCTACATCACCTGTCCGTCGGGGCCGGCCAGCATCAGGCTGCGAAGCATGAGCTGGCGCTCCTTGCGGAGCTTCTGGTTGGCGGAGCCGGCGCGGGCCGCGTAGTCGCGGATCGCGGCCTGCGTGCCCGGTGCGAGCCACGGCCGGCCGACGGCCGCGTATGCGCGGTCGTAGGCGGCGGACCCGGTCTCGCCCGGGACGTCGTCGATCTTCACGTTCTTCAGCGCCTCGCCGGCGAAGGCGAAGCGCGCGAGGGCGGTGTTCGTGTTCAGCCACGACAGGCCGCCCTCCCAGCCCGCGACCGTCGGCGGGAAGTACGGGACCTGGCCCATCGCGTCGAGGTGGTCCGCGGCGGCCGCGTCGGCGATGCTGACGCCGAGCGCCCGCATCGTGCTGACGACGAAGACGATCGGCGGCTTGATCATCGCCGGCTCGCCGAGCGAGGCGAACAGCGCCTTGTCGCCGAGGATCTTCTCGAGCAGCGGCTTGAGCTTCATGCCGCTGCCGGTGTACGCCGACAGCAGCGACTGGAGCGTCGCCGCATCCGGCGGCGGGACGATGAACTCGCTCCAGAGCTTCTCGACGAGGAAGCGCGCGTGGGCCGGGTGGGCGAGGACGAGGTCGACCGCCTCGTTCTGCTTGTAGTTGCCGAACTTGCCGAAGACGATCTTGGGCCCGTTGTACCAGCGGTCGGGCGTGAAGTAGCTCTTGGCGTTGTCCGGGTCGGCGTCGTTGATCTGCCAGCCGGAGAGCGCCTTGGCGAGCTGGCGCACGTCGTTCTCGCTGTAGTTCGGCTTGCCGCTCGGGTCCAGGACGCCGAGGCCGAAGAGCTCCATGAGCTCGCGGGCGTAGTTCTCGTTCGGCGAGCCCTTCACGTTGTACTCGCCGGTGAGGTAGCGCAGCATCGCCGGGTCGACCGTCACCTCGTAGGCGAGGTCGCGGAACGACGCGCCGCCGTTGGCGCCGAAGTCCGAGTAGCGGCGGAACAGGCCGTTCTGCCGGAGCAGCAGCTGGGGCGGCGAGACCTCGTTGCGCGAGTTCGCCCAGTGCCGGTGCCAGAAGAACGCCATGCGCTCGACGAACGGGTTCGTGGACCGGATCATCTGGTCGACCCAGCTGAGGACGAGGTCGGTGTCGTCGCCGGTCGGGTCGAGCGGCTTGCCCTCGCGCGTCCCCGGCGACCCGGCCACCCCGGCCGGCGCCGACAGCAGCCAGGCGACGGCCTCGCTGACCGGCTTGCCGGTCCAGGTCGCGCGGTCCTTGTCGGTCGGCCCGAAGCCGGCGCGCCAGAACAGCCGGTCGACCATCGCCGGGCTCATCGAGGACAGGTCGACGCCCTCCTCACCGGGCACGCCGGGAAGGCGCAGCCGGTGACGGCGCGGCTTGCCGGCGCTGACGGCGGCCTTCTTGCGGCGCTTGGAGACGAGCGGGCTCATCGGCAGGCTCCCTTCAGCAGCGCGCCGAACGCGCTCGTGACCGCGGAGCCCTTCAGGCGGAAGTCGCCGAACGGATCCTTGACGTCGTACCAGAGGACCCCTGCCAGGTTCGGCATGGTCGTCGCCTGCATGGTGGCCAGCGTGCGGATCCAGCCGGCCTTGTCGCCGCCGTTGGCGCCCGAGCCGGTCTCCGCCAGCCAGAACGGCTTCGGCGCGAGTGCCTGGATCGTCGTGTAGGCCGAGCCGAACAGCGTGCCGGGCTCACTCCACAGCAGCGGTGGACGGGCGCCGAAGTTGTAACCGCTGGCGCCGACCAGGTCGACCTGCGCGGCGCCGGGGAAGTACGCCCGGATCGCGTTGGCGCCCGTGTCCGGGATGCTGCGCGCGTACGGCGACCAGAGCATCTTGATGCGCTTGCCGCCCGGGGCCGAGCGGACGGCCTTGCGCACCCGGTTCCACGCCTTGGCGTAGTCGGCCGGTGCGTTCTTGTTCGCGGTGCCCGACCACGGGTACCAGGGCGTGTTCATCTCGGGCATCGGGCGCAGCACGGCGCCCTTGCGCACGCCGCGCAGCTGCCGCACGAGCGCGCGCAGCGAGCGGTCGTACTTGCCCTTCGCGGTCGCCTTGAGGCGGAACTTGGACTGCTCGGACCCGTTGCGCCCACCGTCGGGCTGCCAGGTCACGACGAGCATCGAGCGGTTGCGGTTGGCGGCCTTGATGAGGCTCGGCGAAATCGGCCGGCCGGCCGTCATGTACGTCGAGATCGCGGTGACGCGCGAGCCGACCTGCTTGCGCAGCTTCGGCATCCCGCGGCCCGGGTCGTCCTGGTAGACGCCGACGCGCAGGCACGGCGCCGCGTGGGCGGCGGGCGCGAGCGCGAGCGCTCCGAGCACGGCGAGCGCCGCGCAGAGGGGGGCTCTCATCCTCTGACCTCCAGCTTGAGCGTGGTCGTCCGGCGGCCCTTGCCGTCCGGCGCGGTGGTGACGAGCTTCAGCGCGTAGGTCCCGCGTCGCTGCGCGGCCCGCGGGAGGACCAGGCGCAGCTTCTGGGTGCCGGGCCTGGCGATCTTGCCGCTGAGCTTCGCGAGCGTCCGCTTGGACGTCTTGCTCCCGCGGCGCGGGGCGCGGCTGAGCGTGCCCTTGATCGTCCCGATGCCGTCGGCGCGGAGCACGAGCGTCGCCCGCCACTTGGCCCGCCGCAGCGCACGGCGGCTGAAGCGCAGCCGCTTGGCGGCCTTGACGCCCGGCGCCTGGTCGCAGTTCTGGGTGGACGAGGCGGGCCGCATGTACGGCACGGACGGCGACGCATCGGAGACCCACCCGACCTGCGGGTTGGTCGCGACGACGGTGAGGGCGACGGGGACGCAGGCGGGCGCGGGGACCTTGAGCCCCGTGCTCGCGGTGGTCTCCAGGGCGGCCTCCGGCGCGCCGCCGCCGACGCTGCGCAGGACGCGGTAGCCCGCGGCGTCGGGAGAGCGCGGCGTGAAGCTCAGGGTCTGCGATCCGGCGTCGATCGCGGGGCTCGTCGGCGACTGCTCGGCGGTCTTCATGCCCGACGGGCCGACCGGGTTGCCGTCGCCGCCGTCGGTGTCGACGACCTTCTGGTCGTCGAACAGCGGGGCGTCGGTCCAGGCCGTCACGGCGCCGCCGGCGCCACCCGGGCCCCGGTCGTCGCCGTAGTCCCCGCCGTAGCCGCCGTGGGTGGAGAGGGCGACGATCGGGCCGAGCGTGCGCGTGACGACGTCGATGCGGCCGCCCGCGCCGCCCGGGCCGCCGAAGCTGCCGTCGACGGTGTGCGGGGCCCCGCCTCCGCCCTCGGCGCGGACGGTGTCGCCCAGCGTCAGGGCGCCGGTCGCAGCGCGCAGCAGCACGTTGCCGGCGCTGCCGCCCGGCCGGGCCGGGTTCGCGTTGCCGTTGGCGCCGGAGGCGCTCGAGTTCAGCGAGTCGGAGACGGTGAGGTCGGTCTGGGCCGACAGCGCGACGGGGCCGCCGTCGGCGCCGGGGCCGCTGTTCGGGTACCCGCCCTGCGCGCTCACGCGGCCGGTCGCGATCGACCCGCCCGTGCTCGTCACCGAGATCGGGCCGCCGCGCCCGGGCGCGGTCCCTGCGGGCGCGTTGCCGCCATAGGCCTGCAGTGAGCTGATCGACGTGTTGCCGTCCGCGGACACCGTGATCGAGCCGCCGGCCCCGCCGTCGCCCGGCGTGCCCGAGTTCGCGGCGTTCGCGCCGGCGGCGAAGAGCGTGCCGGTGGTGACGGCGGCGCCCTTGAGGACGATCTGGCCGCCGGGCATGCCGCCGGTCGAGCCCTGGCCGCCGCCGGTCCACGCGCCGCCGGCGACGACGAGCGGCCCGCCGGCCGTGGCGCTGATGCGCGCGCCCGGCGTGGCCTGGGAGGCCGTGCTGTTCTGCCCGCCGCCGTCCAGCCGCCCGAGGGCGTGGAGGGCGCCGCGCGCCGCAAGGGTGATCTGGCCGGACGGACCCGCCACGGAGTCGACGCTCGAGCCGCCGGTCACGTCGACCGCGCCGACGCGCACGTCGCCGCCGCTGATGCCGACGTCCGCTCCGGCCCCGCCGCCGAGCCCGGCGCCGGCGTTGCCCGGGGCGTCGCGTCCCCAGGCGACGACGTTGCCGGCGATGCGCACGTCGCCGCCCGTCGAGGCGACGGTCACCGGTGCGGCGCGCTGCACCCGCGCGGGGTCCGGGGCGGCGATGCCGTTGGTCCCCTGGGTCTGGATGTCGCCGCCGACGTCGATCGCGCCGCCGGCGGAGAGGTTGACCGGGGCGCCGTACGCGTAGATCGCTCCGACGCTGAGCGGGCCGCCGGAGCTGATCGAGACGGCGCCGGACGTCCCGCCGCCGCTCCCGTTGGTGTTCACGTCCCCGCCGATCGCGACCTGCGCACCCTGCACCGTGAGCGTGCCCCCGTTGCGGACCGCGCCGGTGCCGGCCTGCAGGTCGATGCCGGACGCCAGGGCGAGCGGGCCGGCGGAGCGCAGCGTCAGCGAGCGGCCGGCGGTGCAGCCGCCGTTCCCGGAGCCCTCGACGAAGCACGTGCGCAGCGCGGCGTTCGGCCCGAAGTAGATCGACGCGGCGGAGATCGTCGTGTCGCCGGTGAGCCGCAGCTCGCCGTCGACGTAGACGAACCCGTAGTTCTGGTTCCCGGAGATCGTCGCCTGCTCGCTGTCGAGGACGAGCAGGTCCGCGGCGTGCGCGGCCGGCGCGCAGGCCAGCAGCGCGAGCACGGCGAGGCACGCCGATGTCGGGTGCAGTCGGCGGCGGTCCTGAAGCAGCGATGCCAGCAAGCGGTTCACGTCGTCTCCCAGCGCGATGGACACACCACATTGGCGTGTCGGGGCATGGGGTCCAGGCCCGTGGACGGATCGCGGATCGGGGGGTACCGCCCGGCGCTCCGGGGACGCCGCCGGGCGCCGGGCGCCCGTTCTGCAACGCCGATGTCAGGCTGCGTCCAGCCAGGCGAGCATGGCCGCGCGCGCCTCGCCGCAGGCCCGCTCGACGACCTGCACCAGCGCCTGCGCGTGGTCCGCGGCGAGCTCGTCCGAGGCCGCCTGCTCGAGCGCCGTGCACGCTTGCACGACCTGCGTGCCGCCGAAGATCGCGGTCGCGCCGCGGAGCGTGTGCGCGACGCGTCGCAGTTCGGCGGCGTCGAGCTCGCCGGCGCGCTGGTCGAGCGTCGCGTGTATGGGGGACGCCGGCGGGCCGGGGTCGTCGGTCAGCGTCGGGAGGTCCCCGTCGACCGGGAGCCAGCGCGTGATGACCCGGCGCAGCGACTCGAGCGTCACGGGCTTGCCGAGATGGTCGTCCATGCCCGCCGCCAGGCAGGCCTCGCGGTCGGCGCGCGCGGCGTTGGCGGTGACCGCGACGATCGGCGCGCGCCCGCCCGACGAACGGATCGCGCGCGTCGCGTCGAACCCGTCGACCTCCGGCATCCGCAGGTCCATGAGGATCAGCGGGTAGTCGTGATCGGCCGCCGCCCAGATCGCCTCGCGGCCGTTGCCCACGACGTCGGCCAGGCTTGAGCGCATCCTGAGCCGCCCTTCAGCGAGACCCGAACCGCCGCGGGCACCGTGCCCGCCATGCATTCCTCCGCGGCTCTCGCCGCCGCCCTCGCGGGCCTCGTCGTCCCGGCCACCGCCGTCGCCGCTCCGCCGCCGCCCGACCCGACGCACAACGGCCGCGGCTAGAGCGCGGCCGCGACGGGCGCCAAGGCCGCAGGGTCGGCGTCCTCCGTGACGAGGCAGACGCGGTCGGCCGCGCCGTCCACGCGGGCCCGAACGGCGGCCGCCAGGCGCACCGGATCAGCCGCGCGCGCGACGAAGAGCGCGAGGACGTCGTCGTCCACGAGCCCCGGCATCGCCGCCCAGTCGCCGGCCTTCGAGCACGCGTGGAGCGCCTCGAACAGGTCGCCGAGCCCGTGGTGGTCCAGGACGTGCCGGTAGCCGGGCGTCGAGCCGTAGAACGCGACGCGCCGCCGGGCGGCCTCCCACTCCGCGTCGGTCGTCGCGACGAACACCGACGCCGTGACCTCGACGTCCCCGCGCGCGCGGCCAGCGCGCTCCAGGCCGCGGGCCAGCGCCGGCAGCGTCACCTCGCGCAGCACCGCCTCGGTGCAGAAGGCGTGCCCGAGCAGGCCGTCCGCGACCTCGCCGGCGACCTCGGTCATCCGCTCGCGCACGGCGGCGAGCAGCACCGGCGGCCGCGGGTGGGCGGCGGGCGGCGGGCGGAAGTTCGGCGGCATCAGCGTGTGGCGGTAGATCTCGCCCTCGAACGCCAGGTCGCCGCCGGTCTCCCAGGCGTCCCAGATCGCGTGCAGCGCGAGCACGTACTCGCGCATCCGCGCCGCCGGCTGCGACCAGACCGCGCCGTACCGGCGCTCGACGTGCGCGCGCACCTGCGTGCCGAGCCCGAGCGCGAACCGCCCGCCGGAGAGCGCCTGCAGGTCCCAGGCCGTATAGGCGACGTCCATCGGCGTGCGCGGGAACGCGAGCGCGATCGCGGTCGCGACGCGGATGCGCGAGGTCCCCTGCGCCGCCTGCGCGGCGGCGAGGAACGGGTTGCCGTTCGTCTCGGTGACGCCCACCCCGTCGAAGCCCAGCGCCTCGACGTGGGCGGCCTGCCCGCCGATCGCGGTGATGGGGGCTCCGCGGAGGACGACGTCGCAGTGCATCGCGTCCAAGCCTCGCACGTCGGCGGGTAGCCTGGCGGAATGCGCCCGAGCGTCAGCCGTGTCCTCGCGTCCCTGTCCACGCTCGCCGCGGTGGCGCTGCTCGCGCCGGCCTCCGCCCACGCCGCCTCGGTCGCCTACATCGACGGAGGCGAGGTGTGGGTCGCGTCGCTCGACGGCTCGCGCAAGGAGCGCCTGAGCACCGGAGAGGGCGACTACGTCACGGTCGCGGCCGCCGACAACGGGCGCATCCTGGCGGTCCAGAACACGGGCACGCTCGCCCAGCTCTCGCGGACCCGGCTCTGGGGTTCCGACGGGAAGATCCTCAACCAGGGACGGCTGCCCTACGACCAGCGGGTCTCGTGGTTCGGCTACACCGCCCCGGCAGGCCTCGACCTCACCTCCGACGGGGAGTTCATGGTCTATGGCTACTCCGGGTTCGTTGGGTGCTTCGCCGCGTGCGGGGGCGTCTACGCCTACGGCCACTACGCGGTCACGAGCGACACACAGCTCAACATCCAGCCGATCGACCAGCTCAACCTCGAATGGCCGACGACGTTCGGCCGCCGGGTCATCGCCGCAAAGCAGAACAAGCAGCCGGCGGTGCAGGTCGCCGATCCGAGCAACCCGCTCGCCACCACGTACGACGTCATGACGAACGTGGAGCTGGAGCCGGGCGCCCCCGCCTGCATCGCACCGACGTGGCCGCCACCGGCCGGATGGCCGGGCTCGACGTGGCGCTCGATCCGGGCGACGACCAGATCGCGGTGCTCTCGCTCAACGGGATGACCCCGCCGATCAGTGCCGACGGAGGCGTCAGCTGCCTCCTGCCGACGGTCGGGGAGGCGAGCGACGTCTCGTTCTCCCAGGACGGGCAGCGGGTCGCGTGGAAGGACGCGCAGGGCGTGAAGGTCGCGGGCGCCCCGACGGGGCCGAGTGACCCGTGCGCGCTCAGCTCGCCGCCGGTCGTCATCTCCCCGACCGGCAAGTACCCGTCGATCGGCGGCGCGGACGTCGCGCAGCTGCGTCCACCGGCCCCCGCGCCGGCGCCGGCGCCGGCGCCCGCTCCGGCGGCCCCGCCCGCGATCGGCTTCACGCCGCCCCCGTCGCCGGCGGCCGCCGCGCTGGCCAAGAAGAGCGGTCTGCCGCTGACCGTCCAGGTTCCCGGTGCCGGGAAGGTGACGGTGATCGCGACCGTGCCCGCCCGCCTGCTCGGGCGCAAGGGCAGGCCGATCGTGATCGGCACGGGCTCGGCGACGGCGAAGGCGGGCGGCAGGATCACGGTGCGCCTGCGCCTGAACGCGCGCGGCAAGCGCAGCCGCAAGAAGCTGAAGAAGGGCGTCGTGCTGACGCTGCGGGTCACGCAGGGCGGGACGACCGTGACGAAGACGCTGCGCCTGAAGTAGGGCTCGCTCAGCGGCGCTTCGCGCGCCGCTGGGCCTTGAGCGTCGTCGTGAACCGCTGGGTCGCGGTCTGCGAGCCGCGCGCGATCGTCAGGTCGAGGACGATCTTGACGGCCTTCCCGCGCGCGATCAGCGTGCGCCCGGCCTTGGTGAAGCGCAGCTTGATCTTCTGGCGCTTCCCGCTCGGCACGGTCGCCGCGCCGCTGGCGATCAGCACGGCCTTCGTCCTGGGCTTCGCCTTCGCGGCCGACTTCCCGGCCGCGAAGCGGCCCTTCGTGAGGAAGTAGGCGAGCATCTTCGCCCGGCACGCCTCGCCGTCGAGGCCGACGTCGGGCGTGCAGGTGAGCGAATAGGACGCGGCCTTCGGGTCGATCGGGAGGACCTTGAAGTAGTCCACCGGCTTCAGCGGCAGGATCGCCTTCGCCGGGGTCGCGGGCGCTCCGCCGGCTCCGGGCGGCGCCGGCGCGGGCGGCGGCGGGCCGGACGCGCCCGGCGCGACGCCGTCGAACGAGCGCAGGTACCTCGCGGTGTCGACCTGGTAGGAGACGAGCATGCGCCCGCCCGGCTCGAGGGCCAGCGCGTTGATCTGCGGGAACGACGTCGTGCCGCTCGGCTTCGCCTGGATCGGCGACAGCTCGGAGATCCCTTCGTCGACGAGGCCGGACGGGCCGCTGCGGAAGTGGCGGACGAACAGCCCGCGGCGGTCGTCGCTGAAGTTCGTGCACGGCGTCCCGCCCGCGTCCTCGACCTCGAGGATCGGCACGGCGACGCGGTCACCCGCGGCCAGCACGGTGTCGGGGAAGCCCTGGCTGCTCGTGAGCGGGAACGCGTTGGGGCCGAGCGGCTGCTGGGCGGCGAAGGTCCCCGCGTGGAGCGCGGCACCCATGACCGTGCCCGGCTGGCAGCCCTCGCCCGGGTAGGCGTGGCTCCAGACGGCGAGGCCGTCGCCGCTGCTCGTCACGGAGGGCGTGACGTTCACGACACTGCGGCCGGTGCCGACGATCTGCGCGGGTCCGAACGTGCCGCCCGGCGCGCGCACGCTCGCCACGGCGTGGTCGCGGGCGGCGCCGCCGCTCGATCCCTGCCAGGCGAGCATCGCGTGGCCGGACGCGTCACCGCGCAGGCGCACGCTGAACTTGCGCTTGTCGGCACGGGGATCGGGGATCACGGTCGGCGCCGCGAAGCTCAGCTCGCCGCTCGGGCGCACCGACTGGTAGAGGTCGTCGCCCTCCTGCCAGACGACGACCGCGCCGCCGTCGGCCTGGAGCAGCAGGCCGATCACCGTCAGCGACACGTTCGGGGTGCCGAAGCTCTGCGAGCCGCCCTGCGAGAAGTCGGCCACGGCGCTCGGGCCGGCGGCGCGCAGCGCGACGCGGAACGTGCCGAAGCTCGGCACCGCGGCGATCAGCGCCTCCCCGGTGGGCGCGACGCTCACGGCGTCCGGGGAGTACCCGGCCGGCAGATCCTGCGCGCTGCCCCCGAACCCGCCGAGCGGGATGTGGCCGATCTGGTCGTCGTACGTGTTGGCGACGACCGCGTTCCCGGCGGCGTCGAAGCGCCAGAACCCGTCGTAGTTCGTGCCGAGCGGCGTCGGGAACTCGATGGGCAGTGCCCCCAGCGTCCCGCCGATCGGCCGCGGCGCGTAGCGGAACCGGTCCGGCGAGGTCAGCGGGAAGCCCACGACGTACCCCGGGCCTCCGGGCGCGAGCTCGACGCGGAAGACGTTGGTCCCCGGGGCGATCGGCTCGGGTGGATCCCAGCCGGCCACGGCGGTGCCGGACACCGCGAGACTCGACACCGCACAGGCCACGGCGAAACGCCCGAGCCTGCGCCTTCCCCCCGAAGCGCGCATGGGCGGCAGTCTGACGGGGCGGGCAGCGGAGGTCAACGGCGCGGCGAACGGCATGCGGCGCGCGGCACAGCGCGCGGGCCTCGACACTGAACCAGTTCAAGTTCGCGAGCGGGCCCGCCCGGCGCTTCGTCGCCGAGGCGCGCCGCGGCTTCCCGAACGCCGTCCAGGTGATCCCCGGCGGCGAGAGCGGCAACCCGGCCGGCCCGTGGTTCGGCAACCAGCTCGGGCTCTGGCTCACGAACGACTACCACGACGTGCGCCGCTGAACCGGCTCGGCGACCGGGGCCCGCGATCGGCGCGGGCCCCGGTCGGCCGCGCTCAGCGCTTCTTCGCGACGCAGGTGCGGTACGTGCGCGTGCCGCTGATCGTGCGCCCGTCGGCGAGCTTCACGCGGATGTTGACCTTGACGCGGCCCTTGGGGAGGTTGCGCAGGTCGACGGGCGCGGTGAAGCGCGACCGCTTGACGGTCCTGACCCGCTTGCCGTTGACGCGCACCTCGGCGGAGGTCACGCCGACGCCCTTGGGGACGCGGAGGCGGATGCGGAACAGGCGGCGGCTGACGCACCTCTTCGTCGAGGGGAGCGTCGCAAGCGAGCCGAACGCGACGGCCGCGGGCTTGGGCGCGGGCGCGGGCGGCGCCGGCACGCCCGGCGCCGGGCCCGCGGGCGCGGGCGGCTGGGGCGTGATCGCCAGGCTGACGGTGGCGGGAGCGGACGTGCCCGCGGCGTTGGCGCCGGTGAACGTGAACGCGTCCGCGCCTCCCGGCCCGGGGTTCGCCGTGAACGTGACCCGTCCCAGCCCCTGGTCGATCGCGCCGAGCACACCCAGCGCCGGGGCGGCGCCGATCGCGCGCGTGTCGACGGTCCCGGAGCACGGGAGGTCGATCAGGACCGCCGCGGCCGCCTGCGCGGCGGCGGTGGTGGACGTGCAGGTGGGGGGCACGACGCCGACCGCGGCCACCAGGCCGCTGTCCCGCCACCAGGACAGCGCGAGGTCGCCGTTCGGGTTGGCGCTGAGCCTCGTCCCGTAGACGTCGGTCCCGCCCGCCGCGACGTCGACCGGCGCCGTCCAGGCGCCGGACGGCGAGGCGTGCGCCGCCTGGACGACGGGCTCGGTGCCGTTCGAGCGGTTCCAGGCGACCGTCGCGTTCCCTGCCCGGTCGAGGATGGCCGCGGGAGCGAGCGCGTTCTGGCCCGTGACGGACAGGTCGTCGGCGGTCGCCTGCCATGCGCCGCCGGCCGGCCGGCGCTTGGCGCGGATCAGCAGGTTGACCCCGTCGGTCTGCCGCCAGGCCGCCAGTGCCTGCCCGTCGGGGTCGACGGCGATCTGCGGCTCGTTGGTGTTCGCCGCGGCGCTCGACAGGAATTCCGGCGCGCTCCACGGCCCGCTCGCGGTCCGCGACGCGGTCTCGACCCGGGAGACGCCGGAGAACCGCCGCCAGACCGCGGTCGCGGTCCCGCTCGCGTCCATCGCCACGCTCGGGTCGGCCACGTTGCCCGGCGCTCCGCTGACCGTCACGGGGGCGTCCCACGCGCCGGCGGCGTCCCGGCTCGCCGCCAGGACCACCGTCGGGGACTGTGTCCAGACGGCTGCCGCGCGGCCGCCGTCGTCGGCGGCGACGCGCGGCAGCGCCTCACCGCCGGCCACCGCTGCCGTCGTCAGCTCCGTCGGAGCCTCCCACGCGCCCTGCGCGGGCCGCCGTGCGCTCACGACGCGGTAGCCGGAGCCGTAGTCGGTGAACTGCCAGACGGCCGTCAGGGCGCCGCCCGGCGTGACCGCCAGGTCCTTCCGGTCCACGGCGTCGGGGCTGACCGCGACCGCGGACACCGCCTCGATCGCTCCCCACGGCCCACCGCGCGGCCGTCGCGCCGACTGGAGGACCGTGGTGTTGTCCCCGATCCCATCCTGGTCGTAGTACTCCCACAACGCCGTCGCCGTCCCCGCGTCGTCGATCCCGATCTTCGGCTCGCCCACGTAGTGGTCGGTGATCGTGGGCGTCAGATCGACCGGCGCGGTCCAGGTGCCGCCCGGCGGGCGCTGCGCTACCCGCAGCACGCTTCCCGACGGAACGTTCGCGTTCCAGACCGCCAGGACGGTCCCGTCCGCGTCGATCGCCGTCGAGCCGATCCCGATGGTCGGCGGGGCCACATCGGCCGGCGCGAGCCAGACCGGCGCGGCGGCGGCGGGCGCGGGCAGCACCGCGAGCGCGCCCAGCGTCAGCACTGCCAGCGGCAGGCGGGCCAACCGGCCCGCGCGAACGTCCGTGAACACGATCCACTCCCCCTCGGATGCCGGGCACGGCGACCGTACACGATGTCGCAGGATGGATCACGGACAACCGGGTTGTGATCGCCTCCGCATGCGGATACGTTCGCGACCATGCGGCGCCTTCGACTCGTTGTGGTCACGCTGGTCGTCGCGGTCGCGGGTGCCGCCGGGGCGGTCGCGCCGGTCGCCCAGGCCGACCCGCTGACGAGCGTCGCGGGCACCGGCGTCGGGGCGTTCGGGGGCGACGGCGGTCCGGCGACCTCCGCGCAGCTCTTCTTCCCGGTCGGGGTCGCCTCCGCGGCCGGCGGCGGGTATCTCATCGCCGACCAGGTGAACAACCGCGTCCGCAGGGTCGCGGCCGACGGCACGATCACGACCGTCGCGGGCACCGGCACGGCCGGCTTCTCCGGCGACGGCGGCCCGGCCACCGCGGCGCAGCTGAGCGGGCCGTCGGGCGTCGCGCAGACCGCGGACGGCGGCATCCTGATCGCCGACGCGAACAACAACCGCGTCCGCAGGGTCGGCCCCGGCGGCACGATCACGACGGTCGCGGGGGGCGGCGGCGCGTTCGGTGACGGCGGTCCCGCGACGAGCGCCCAGCTCGCGTTCCCCTACGACGTCCTCCCGCAGTCCGACGGTGGGTACCTCATCGTGTCGGTCGACCAGCACCGCATCCGGCAGGTGTCGCCCGGGGGAGTCATCAACACGGTGGCCGGCACCGGCGCCGCCGGTCTCAGCGGCGACGGCGGGGCGGCGACCGCCGCGGCGCTCAACAAGCCGTTCGGCATCTCCGCGACGGCCGACGGCGGGTACCTCATCGCCGACCGCGACAACCACCGCATCCGCAAGGTGGCATCCGACGGCAAGATCAGCACCGTCGCCGGGACGAGCGCCGGCTTCTCCGGCGACGGGGGCGCGGCGACCGCCGCGAAGCTCTCCAGCCCCTCGCGCGTGCTCGCCACCGCCGACGGCGGCCTCCTCATCGCCGACCAGCAGAACCATCGCGTCCGGCGGGTCACCGGGGGCACGATCACGACGATCGCGGGGGACGGGACGGCCGGCTTCGCCGACGCCGCCGACGCCCGCGCCGGCCGGCTCAACCAGCCGACCGGGCTGGCGCTGAGCACCTCCGGCGACGTGCTCATCTCCGATGCGTTCAACCACCGCATCCGGCTCGTCGACCTGCCCGAGCCGCTCGCGCCGACGCCCGCGCCGCCGCCGGCGCCCGTGCCGCCGCGGGCGCAGTTCACCGCGCCCTCGCGCGCGCCCGCCTTCTCGTCGATCCTGCTCAACGCCGGGGCCACGACGGGGGCCTCGCAGCTGCGCTGGGACTTCAACTCCGACGGGAAGACCGACCTCGTCTCGGCGCCGAGCGCCTCGACCGTCCGGCTCACGGTCCCGCGGCCGACGACGCTCGGCGTGCAGCTCACGGTGGTGGGGGCGGGCGGAGCGACGGACACCGTCCGGCAGAACGTGGTCCTCACCCCGCCGAAGGTCTCGTCGCTGATCACGAGCAAGATCCCGGTGGTGATGGCCGCCGGGCCGTCCGCGATCGGACTCTCCACGGGCGCGCTCGCCCAGCTTCCCTGCCTTGCGGGGACGACCGTCGTCTTCCGGCTCGTCGAGGCCCGCGGCTGCTTCACGCGCACCGAGGATCTCGGCGACGTCCCGGCGCCCGAGCGCGCCCTGGGCCAGGCGCACTACGCGGGCGCCGCGTACTCCGTCCCCGCCGTCGTGAACGCCATCTGCAACAGGGCCGCGGCCGGTGAGCTGCCGCAGTCGCGCTGCGACGAGGCCAAGCGGATCTTCGCCAAGACGCGCGAGTTCTACGTCTCCGAGAAGGCGATCAAGCTCAACGGCATCACGATCCGCCCGCGCAACGGCACGAGCGTCGTGCTGTTCCCCGCGGCCGAGCGGCTGCTCGCCAGCAACGCCTCGATGACCTGGAACGGCATCACGGTGAAGACCGGGCAGCTCGACCTGAACCTCGCCGACCAGGTCAAGCGAATCGTGGCCACCCAGCGGGCACGCGACTTCCCGACCGGCACGGCGCCGCTGCTGACCTTCAACGGCAGCAGCCTCCCGGACCTCGCCGGGTTCAAGATCGACGGGTCGATCTCGCTGTCGATCGGCGCGATCGACGGCAGGCGCTTCTCCGAGGGCGCGCTGAGCCTCGTGCTGCCCCCCGCGTTCAGCCTGTTCGGCGGGAGCCGGCCGAGCGGGCGCACGGCGCTGCGCGCCGACAACGACAACGACCCCGTGCTGGATCAGCTCAAGATCACCGTGCCCGAGGCCTACCTGGGCCCGGTGCGCTTCACCGACCTGAGCTTCGAGTACCGGCTGAGGGGCGGGATCGACGGCGACACGAACCCGGGGACGTCGTGCAACCGCAAGGAGTGGAAGGCCCGCGGGAACATCTACATCTCCGGCGGCGACAAGGGCGAGGCCGGGTTCAAGCTCACGCCGCCGCCGAGCCAGAACGGCGTCGGCTTCTGCGCCGGAAGCTTCAAGCACGCGGGCGGGGCGCTGAAGTTCGGCGGCCCGATTCCCAAGCCCGTGCTGTTCCCCGGCGTGCTGCTCGACGAGGTGAACTTCGCGCTGCAGCTCAACCCGTTCCTCGTGCGCGGCGGCGGGCAGATCAGCGTCGGGGAGATCGCGACCGTCAGGGGCAGCCTGCTGCTCGCGTTCCCGACGCCGTCGAATCCGTACGTCCTGACGACGGGAGACGCCGGAGCCGAGTTCAAGGTGCTCGCCGGCAAGCGCTTCACGAGTCCGACCGTCGCGATCGGCGGGGACGTCGGGGTCAAGGTGCCCGGCTTCGGGACGCTCGGCTTCGCGAACGGGGCGCTGATGTACTCGGCGCCGGACTACGTGTTCTTCGCCGGCGGGGTCCGGCTCATCCTGCCGGGCCTGGCGCTCACCGCCGGCGTCAGCGGCGAGCTCTCGCTGGCGACCCGGCGCTTCCAGCTCGGCGGCGCGGGACAGGTGTGCATCGGCATCAGCCTGGTCTGCGTCGGCGCGAACGCGAACGTCGGCAGCCGCGGCTTCTCCGGATGCGGCAACATCGCCGGGCTGCGGCCCGGCGCCGGCTACCGCTACGCCGATCGCTACATCGGCATCTGGCCGATCGACGGGTGCAAGCCGAGCCAGTTCTGGATCACCGACGTGCGGGCGGCCACGGCCAGGAGCGGCGCACGGGCCGCGCAGGCCGGCGTCCTGACCTTCGAGCGGGCCGCCGGCGAGGCGGTCAAGCAGCTGCGCCTCGTGGGCGATTCCGCGGCGCCGCGGGTCACCGTCCGGGGGCCGTCGGGCGAGACGCTCGCCGTGACCGGCGGCGACCTCGTCTACTCCCCGCAGAAGGACATCGGCGGCGTCCGCGAGCTCACCGGGAAGCGGACCTTCATCAGCCTCGACGACGGGCCCGGCCGGTACACCGTGACCCCGGAGCCCGGCTCGGCGAAGATCGTCCAGGCCGCCGAGAGCCGCAAGGGGTACGACTCCGACTACGAGGCGCAGGTCACCGGCAAGGGCGACAGGCGCACGCTCGAGTACGACGTCGGCCCCCGCGGCGGCGACCAGTCCGTCACGTTCTTCGAGAAGGGCCAGGACGTCAACCGGGCGATCGCCACGGTCAAGAGCGGCAAGGGCGAGATCGACTTCACGCCGGCCGACGGCGCCGCGGGCAAGCGCACGATCGTCGCGGTCGCGACGCTCGACGGCGTCCCGATCCCCGACCAGGTGCTCGCGAGCTTCAAGGCGGCGGCGGAGGCCCAGGTGCGGCCGCCGACCGACGTCGAGGTCGCGCGCCGACGCGGCGGGCTCGTCGTCACCTGGGAGAAGGCCCAGCGGGCGACGGAGTACGGCATCGTCGTGCGGCAGGCCGACGGCGAGGTCCGGCGCTACCGGGCGCCGGCGAGCGCCGACTCCCTGCGCATCGCGGCGGACAAGGAGTTCGCCGGCAGGGTCACGGTGAGCGCGCAGGGCCCGGACAACGACTGGAGCAAGCCGGCGCAGGCCGCCGCGTACAAGCGCACCGAGGCGCCGTTCACGGTCCTGCAGACGGACGCGATCAACGAGAAGCGCGAGGACGAGCGGCTGCGCGCGAAGCGCCGGGCGCAGGGCGGCTGAGTCCCGGGCTGGGACTCCGCCGGCGCTGAGGGGCGGCGCCCGGAGCGTCGTGGCTATCGCAGGCGCACGGCCGCCGCGCGCCGGACGCGCAAGGTCGCCGGGCGCGAGCCGCCGGCGAAGAGCCGTGCGTCCGCCCGCAGCGTGTACCCGCCCTTCGCGAGCTTCGGCAGGCGCCAGCTGACGGTGCGTCCCTTGCCCGGGCGCCGCAGGCCGACCGCTCGGCGGGCGACGACGCGACCGTCGCGGACGAGGCGCAGGACCACCCCGGCCGAGGCGATCGCGGCCGGCCGGCGGACCGCGAGGCGCACGCTCGCCAAGCGGCCGAGCCGGGTGCGGCGGACCGACGGGCGCCCGAGCGCGATCCGGGTCCGCGTCCGTGCGCGGTTGCGCACGATCCGCGACGTGCGGCGGCCGTTCGCCGCGACGACGTCCAGGCGCACGCGACCGAGCGTCGCCCAGTCGAGCGGGGTCGCGCGGATCTCCGCGCCCGGGCCGATCCGCAGCGGGCCGGAGCTGAACCGGGCGGCGCCCGCGTTGCGGGCCGCGCTCGTCAGCTCGAAGGAGAAGGCGGTGGTGGCCCCGCGGTGGCGGTAGCGCAGTGACCCGCCGTCACCGAGCGCGGCGGTCTCGGCCCCGCCGGGGAACGTGCGCGTCCGGATCGACGCGCCGCGACGCACGCGCCCGTCCCGCACGGCGAGCTCGAGCTGCAGCGCTCGCTCGCGCTCGCCGGAGAAGGCGAGCAGCCCCGCGTCGGTCTCGCCGGAGACCTCGTCGCTGACTCCCGGGCCGGTCTCGACCTCGCGCACGACGCCGGCGAACCCGTCGCCCGTGACGCTCTGCGTGTAGCGCCCGGCCCGGGCGCCCTCGACGCGATACGCGAGGCGCCGCCCCGAGCGCGGCGCGACCGCGAACCCGGCCGCGCCGGGGACGGCCGAGCTGTCCTGTGCGGGCAGGTACTCCGCGCCCGCGGGAAGGCCGGAGAGCGTGGCCGCCGCGCCGGGCGAGCCGAAGATGACGATCCGCGTCAGCGCGTTCAGCCCGGGGAGCGTCGGGTCGTCGGGGATGACGCTCAGCGGAACCGTGAACCAGTCGCCGCCGCCCCCCGACCACGTGCTGTCCCCGATAGGGAACTCCCAGCGCGTTCCGCCGGGCTTCACGGTGATGACACTGCGGACGGTCTCCTGCTCGCGGTGGCCGCCTGCGTCCGTCAGCTCGCCCGGGGTGAACGGCCGATTGTTGTCGTACACGTAGACCTTGACCGATCCGTCGGGCACGTTCTCGACGTCGTAGGCCGTGACGACGTGCCCCTCGGTGAGGCCGTTCTTCAGTGAGATGCCCGGGAAGCGGCCGGCCGCCAGTTCGCTGCGCACGCGGCCGAGCTGGACGGACAGCGAGTCACTGCGCGTGAGGTAGGCCCCGAGGAACTCCGCCGTCCCCTGCCCTGCGTGCCGGGCGTCGAGCCAGCTCCCGAGCCCGGCGCTCGGGCCCGTCGCGGACGGCAACTCGAACGGCAGGGTCGCGGTGGCGGAGAACCGCGCGTAGGCGACCTTGCGGGCGAGCAGCTCCTGGACCGTGCGGCTCATGCCGAAGCAGTGCCCGCCGGACTGCCGCAGCGCGATGTTGAGGACGCCCCAGGCGAGGAACGCGACCGGGTCGGGAATGCCCGTCGCGACGGGGCAGTTGCCCAGGGGCCAGCACAGGTTGGCCTCGACGAACATGTCGCGGATCCCGACGAGGTCGGTGAGCTCCTCGAACGAGAGGTACTCGTACGGGTAGTTGCGGAACGCGAAGCCCTCGCCGTTGCGGAAGGTCCGCACGTTCAGCGTGTTCGCCGTCGCGTACGACGCGCCGGCCGGGGGGATGACCGTCACCGGCCCGGTCGTCGCCAGCCGCGGGACGCGGAACGTCAGGCTGCGCTCGTCGGCGCCGACCGTCGCCGTGGCGTCGGCCAGGCCGTTGCCGACCTGCACGCGCGTTCCGGGGCAGAACCCGCTGCCGTCGATGCGGATCTCGCTGCCGGGAGCGCCGCGGCGCGGCCCGACGCCGAGCCCGGGGGTCACCGCGGCGGCGGGTGTCGCTTGCCTGAGGCCCACACTGAGGCTGCGCGTCGGGGCTCCCGGCGTGCTCGCGCTCACGATCATCGCCTGCCCCGGCGTCAGCGCCGTCGTTCCGCGGCGGATGCGCAGCGTGCGCTCGGCGATCAGGTTGCCGCCGGCCGGGATCGTCGCCGACGGCAGAAACTCCGCGCTCACCCCGGGAGGCAGCCCCAGGGCCGTCAGCGTGACGGTCCCCGTCAGCGCGATGTCCCGCTGGATCCGCAGGCCCAGATCGCCGGGGGCGCACTGGGGGACCGCGAGCTGCGTCGCCCCGCCCTCGGCGCCCAGCTCGAAGTTCGACTTCACCACGATCGGCGTCGTCGCGGTGCGCGTGTCGGGCGCGACGCTCGCGTTGGCGAGCGGGTCCGCGGTGATCGTCAGCTCCGCGGGCTGGAAGAACGGCGGTGCGGTGTCGCTCGCCGTGAGCCGCAGCACCGCGGTCTGCTCGGTTCCGGGGACCGGGTCGGGGAGGAACGCCGCGGTGACCCCCGGCGGCAGGCCCATCACGCTCAGGTCCACCGGTCCGCTCGAGGCGTTGAGCCGCGTCACGTCGATCGGGATGTCCGTTGTCGCGCCCTGCAGCACGGTGCGCACCTCGGACGGCGCGCCGAGCGAGATGTCCGGGAGGGAGCTGTCCGGGAAGGTCAGGACGAGGTCGTCGAAGCCCAGTCGCGAGCTGAGCGAGCCCGGTCCCTCGGCCTGCAGCAGGAACCGCGCGATGTCGGGTGCCGCGCTCGTGACGGTCACCGGGGTCGTGAAGCCCGACGAGGAGATCGGGACCGCGGCGCCGACAGCGGCGGTCGTGCCGTTCGCGCGGTAGGCGGTGAGGCGCGCGCTGACCGCCGAGCCGGCGGGGCTGAACAGCCCGGCGTGCACCGTGACCGCCTTCGCGGTCCGCGTCAGGCGCCCGGTCGAGTTCGGCGTGACGAACTCGCAGCCGACGCCGTCACCGGTCTCGGGGAAGCAGGTGTCCGAGCCGACGTCGGCGACGACGGTGCCCGACCGCGCCTGTCCGGGAGTGCTGCGCCGGTAGGGGCGAAAGCCGATGTCCGCGGCCAGGAAGCGGGTGAACGCCGACACGAGGTAGTCGTCGTTGACCGCCGTGTTGAGCGCCGGGCCGGTCTCGAAGTCGACCGTGAGGGTGTCGTCCGCGGCGGCGCCGGCGGGGCTGAGCAGGACCGCGGCGGTGGCGGCCGCGGCGACCGCGGCCAGGCGCATGCGCATGACGCCGCCCACCGTAGCCCACGGCCCCGTCCGTCACAAGCGGGCGGCGGTCATCGGATGCCGGCGCGGGCGCACACCGGGCCGTAGACCGATTCGGGCTCTCAGTTCGGCTCCCGCACTTCGTCGAGCCTGGTGCGTCAGTGACGCACGGCTCGTCGGAGCGGCGCGTAGGCTACGCGCATGCGCCGCATCGTGATCGCGCTCGTGCTCGCTCTCGCAGCGCCTGCGGGCGTTCCGGCGCTTGCGCCCCCGGACGCGGACGCCGCCAAGGCGAAGGCCCGCAAGTGCAAGAAGGGCCAGGTCCGCATCGCGACGCGTGGTGCGCGAGCGCGCTGCGTCAAGGTCCGCACGCTCACGAAGGGCCTGCCGCGCGGGCGCACGCGGCTGTTGGGGAGCCTGGCGACGGGGGCGCGCGTCCCGCCGAGCACGAAGGGCTCGATCGCCGCGCGGCTCGGCCGCGGGCTCCCGGCGATCGCCGCGTGGGAGTCGCGGCTCGTCGCGGCGGGTCAGGCCGCGGCCGCGCGCACCGCGGGCGCCTCGGCTCGAGCGGCGCAGAGCCCCGGGACCGAGAACGACCTCGGCCTCGAGCTGGTCGGCCCGCTCGGCTGGGCCCAGAGCGCGGCCGAGCTCATCAAGAGCGTGAAGGAGGGTCAGGGCGGCATCCGGGACACGGGCCGCGACCAGGAGACGAAGGGCAAGCTCGTCAAGATCGGCGGCGAGACCTATGAGATCTCGGTCGCCGAGGGCGGCGAGCCGAAGCTGTTCTGCCCGAACGCGGAGGGCGTGGTCAAGGCGAGCGGCGCGCTGAAGGTCACACGGACCTACACGCCGCCCGGCACGCAGACCCCGGTCGTCGAGCAGCTCACGATCGAGTACACGGTCACCGGCTACGTCGACAAGAAGGCGACGCTCACGACGTACGACGTCGACGTGAAGGTCATCGGGGCCGGCGGCGGCGCGAAGGGCACGACGACGGGCTCGGCCAAGGGCGTCAGGCCGCGCGCCGCCGGGATCGCGATCATCGCGGGTGACGCGATCCGGATCAGGGGCGCGAGCGGGCGCGACCGGCTCGTGGCCACCGCCATCGCCTACGCCCAGGAGGAGGGGCTGCGGTTCGTCCAGGACGCCGAGAGCCGCTTCAACCGCGAGGCGAGCTGCCTGAAGACCGAGCAGAAGCCCGCCAAGGTCAAGCCCGGAACGCAGCAGGAGGTGACGATCAAGGTCATCTCCCGCATCACGGGCAAGCAGGTCGATTCCGACCTCACGCTCCAGCCCTCGGGCGGCGCCGAGGTCACGCCGAAGACGACGACGACGACGCCGTCGAAGCCGGCGAAGGTGAAGGTCAAGATGCCGGCCAAGGGCAAGGGGTCCTCGCTGCGCGCGCGGGCCGCCGCGGCGGCGTCGGTCGGCATCACCGGGCTCTCCGAGCAGGGTCGGGCGGTCGGCACGATCGGCCCCGACGCCCTGCCCGAGCGCTTCGCCGGAACGATCCGCGCCGAGACGACCTACCCGGGTGAGCGCGTGACCTGGACGAGCGACGTGACGTACACCCTGGCGGAGAGCAGGGACATCCCGGACGGCTCGGCGACCGCCCTCTACAAGCTGACCGCGGCGAGCGTGACCGCCTTCACCGACCTTGTCGGCGACTGCCCGATCAAGGCGACCGGGACGGGCGGCCAGATCCGCTTCGGGGACCTCGAACTGCAGATCACCGCGGCCGGCGCGGTCACCTACGGCTTCGTCCACGATGTCGGGCTCCCCGGCCTCTCCTACGTGCCCCAGGGGCCCATCCCGCCCTGCTCGCCCGGGTACTCCGGTCTCGGCGTCGCCTTCCTGAACGGACGCACCGCGGCCAACGCCCTGCGGCCGGGGCCCGCGGACCTGCGCCTCGTCCAGGCGCCGACCCCGGACGTCTCGGTCCCGCCGGGCACGAGCGGGACCGCCTCATGGGAGCTGCTGCCGGGCTGACGTCGCTCAGGTGCGCGGAGGGTTCCTCGGGCCGTGGTCGCGTGCCCTGGCGTCGCGCGATCCGTACCCGTAGGCTCCGAGCCGTGCGTCTCCCCGTCCTCATCCTCGTCGTCGCCGGCGTGCTCGGGCTGCCCGCCGCGGCGTCGGCCGACCTCCCGTCGTTCGCCGGCAGCGTGATCGTGCCGGGCACCTCGGCCGCCGGCGTGAAACTCGGGATGGCGGCTGACACGGCGATCGCCAGGTGGGGTGGCAACGAGGACTGTCCCAAGCCGTTCACGGGATATGAATGCCGGTGGCGTGCGGCGAGCGGCGGGGCCAGCGCCACGCTCATCTTCAAGAACGGCAAGGTCGCGGCGATCGCCCTGAGGGTCGGGACGACGTCGACCGGCACCCCGGTCTTCACGGGGCCGCTGATGAAGCTGAAGATGCGCAGGAAGGTCGGGTTGCGCTCGACGCTGCGTCAGGTTCTGCGGGCGTACCCGAAGCTCAGGGGGAGCCCGTCGGGCGCAGCGCTCGGCAGCGGCAGCCGCACGACGACGTTCTCGACGTCGGGTGGGCGCGTGACCGAGGTCGTCGTCGGCACGGTGCCCTAGCCGGACGACGAGCCCGAACGCCCGACGACCAGGTCGAGCATGGCGAGCCCCGGACTCGAACCGGGGACACCACGATTTTCAGTCGTCGGCGTTTGCGCGCGATCGTCAGTGTTTCGGGGGCTTTCACCGGCGGCCCGGGGCCCGGTGTGTCCGTGGATAGCGGTTGATGCACCTGGGTTTGGGGCGTGAGAGGCATCTCACGCCCAAAACGCCGGCAGCGTTCTGCGCGTCGGATGCCGTGCGCCCGACCCCATCGCGACTGGCCCCGCAAAGGGGTCTTCGATCGCAGGACTTTCATTCGTCCCATTCGCTGGCTCGCGCGCGCCTGCTTGTCGTCTTCGTCGGGGAAGCCCCGTGTGCGCTCGGCCGCCCGGTGACGGGCTCGTGAATGGACAGACGAGCAGCAGTTGAGCACCGTGAAACGGTGTACCTTGCGTCCATGTCTTGTACTCGCCGCGGCGCACCTGTTCTGGTCCTGGCCGCCCTCTTGCTGTTTCTCTCCGGCATTGGCGCGGCGTCCTCGGGGGCGGCGACGATCCCGAACCCGGCGAAGTTCAAGCTCAAGACGAAGATCGCCAAGCTGCAGGTCGACGTTGCCGGCTACATCGAGACGCGCGAGCTGACGAACACGGTGAGCGACTGCTTCCCGGGTGAGCACTACATCCAGACGAACCGGTTTGACTTCGAGACCGGCAACTACGTCAACGTGTCGGTGAAGGCGATCTCCGCGCCCGGCCTCGATACGGTCATGACCTCGCGGTTCTCCAAGGCCGTCGGCACCGCGAAGACCAGAGGCTCGGTCTCCGAATATCGAACGACGAATCATTGCGCGCCCACGGCGCCCGCCAAGCTCCCCGGTCCGCCGGCGTGCGTGACGAACGCCGGCAAGCTCGCCATAGCGCTGACGCCCGGTGACGCTCCCAGCGGCGATGAGGACCTCGCGCCGCTTGCCGGACGCCCGCTGATGCTCTCTGTGTTCCGCAAGGGCGGCGGCACCCAAGCCCCGACCTGCGTCGGTCAGGGAGCTGGAAGCGTCAAGGGGCAGGACACTCGCCTTGCCGTCGTCGGGACGTCCCTTGGGCCTGGGGTCAGTGCCGTCCTCCCGGCGCGTTTGGACGCTGTCAAGGTCTTCAACATCCGGGCAAGCAAGCGCATGCGCCGGGTCATCGTCATCTCCGGGTCGTGCAACTCCGTGAACGTCACTGTGTCTGATCCGCCCGGCGCCTCACCGAACCCAGGCGGGCTCAACGCCGACGGCGACTGCTGGCTGACCGGGAAGGTCGTCCTGACCCTCCGCAGCCGCCGCTGACCAACGCTCCACGAGGAGCCGAGTCGCGATGGGGTTCGCGGTAGTCGGCTCGACGGGTTCCGCCGTCGAGGTGGTTTCTCGAAGAGGGGACACCATGTTTCGGACTCGTGGTGTCCTGTGTTCGAGTCCGGCGCCGTGCGTCACAGACCAGAAACAGCCGATTTCCAGGTACTTCGATGGCGAGACCCGGACTCGAACCGGGGACACCACGATTTTCAGTCGTGTGCTCTACCAACTGAGCTATCTCGCCGCGGTTGGGCAGGGTAGCGCGACGGCGGTCAGTCCGGGCCCTCGGCGGTGACCTCCCGCATGAAGCGCAGCGACGCCGCGACGATCGCCTCCTGCGCCCGTTCGCGGCTGATCGCGCGCTCGCCGTCGCCGCGCTGGGCGCCGTAGTCGCCGAAGTCGGCGTGCACCGCGCCGGGGATGACGACGAAGCGCGTGTCGGGCGGGAGGTCGGCGCGCGAGTCCGCGATGTCGGCGGGCGTCGCGAGGCCGTCGCGCCCGCCGGAGATCGAGGTGACGACGAGATCGGTGCGCGTCCGCGAGCGCGTCGCCCGCGGGGAACGAGGCCCACAGCAGCAGGCCGTCGGCCGCACGCTCGTCCTCGACGACCATGGCGGCGGCCGTACCGCCGAGCGAATGGCCGCCGACGGCGACGGGCCGGTCGTCCGCCGCGGCACGGCGCACCTCGTCGGCCGCTGCGCCGCGGGCGAGCAGGCCGATGCCGAGCGGCGGCTTGACGATGACGACGGGATGGCCCGCCTCGGCGAGCGGCCGCAGCAGCGCCGCGTAGGCGCGCGGGTCGACGCGGGCGCCGGGGAGGAAGACGAGGGCGGCGTCCCGCTGCGGGGCCGCCGCCGGCCGCATGCGGATCCGCGTGGCCGACTGGGTGACGACGACGCCGTCGCCGGACGCGAGCGCGCGCAGCGCCGGGTCCGTCGCGTCGAACGGCCGCAACCAGACGGCGAAGCCGCCGACGACGATCGCGAGCGCGACGCCCGCGATCCGCGCGGCGGTCCGCCAGGGCCCGCGCGGCCCGCCGCGCGGGCGGCGGAGACCGAACGCCAGGAGCGTCACGCCCACCAGCGCGCAGGCCGCGAGCAGCGCGAGGTACGCCGGGTGCGACGCCGCGACGGCGCCCCAACGCGTGAGCGCGGGGAACGCCGCCGCTGCGATCAGCACGCTCCCGCAGATCAGGAGCGCGACGCGCGAGGTCACCGGTCGCCGCGTCCTACCGCAGCTTGCCGCGGCGCAGCGTCGTCTTCGCCGTGAACCGCTTCCGGTTCCCGGACGGGTCCGTGACGGTCACGGTCGTCGTGATCCGCATGCTCTTGCGCTTGCGCAGCAGCGCCTTCCCGCGGGCGTTGAGCTTCAGCTTCACCGAGCGCCGCTTGCCCGCCGGGACGGTGAACCGCGCCTTGGCGACCGACACCGCCTTGGCTGCGGCGCCCCGCGCCGAGCGGGTTGCCGTCGGGAAGGTGCGGCTGTCCATGACGATGACGCACTTGCCGGACTCGCCGCAGGTCACCGCGGGTGACGTGTAGCTGCCGTCGGCGTTGACGGGCACGGCGGTCACGGTGCTCACGGAGGCCGTGACCGACGTGGGACTGCGGTCGCCGCTCGCGGCGGTCGGAGCGGGGGCCGGAGCGGGCGGCGGGGCCGGCGCCGGCGGCTGGGTCGGCACGACGGGCACCACGGGCGCGATAGGGGAGGGCGGCGTGCCGGGGAAGACGGCCGCGATGCCCGCGCTCACGGTCCCGCCGACGTCGCGCTGGTAGCAGCCGATCACGACATCGCCGCCGGTGTCGCCGTCGACGTCGCCGGCCGCGACGTCGTACCCGCACTTGTCGTCGGTGGCCGGGCTCGCGAGCCCGAGCGCGGTGCCCGCGCCGAACCCCGCGTTGCTTGTGGCGCGCAGGAACACGATCGCGGCGCCGGCCTTCGCGGTCCCGCCGAACGTGTCGTTCCCGCAGCCCATGACCACGTCGCGGCGGGCGTCACCGCCGACCTCCGCGATGGTCAGGTTCTGCGCGCAGGACGCGGAGGACACGGGGGCCGGCGGGTAGAGCCACGTGGTGGCGCCGAACGACGTGCCGCCGGTGGCGAGACGCACGGCGGCCGCGCCCGAGAACGCGCTCGTCCCGGGCGGCGTCACCTGATAGCAGCCGATCGCCAGGTCGGCGACGGCGTCGCCGTCGACGTCTCCGACCGCGACGCCGTCGCCGCACGGGCCCGTGCCCGCGCCGGGCTCGACGTCGGCGCCGCCCTCGAAGCTCGCGCCGGAGACGTGCCGGTAGACGACGACCCCGCCCCGGGGGCCGCGGCCGGAGCAGCCGACCACGACGTCCGGCCGCCCGTCGCCGCTGACGTCGCCGATCGCGGCCGCGGATCCGCAGCGGTCGAAGCTGTCGACCGGCGCGGGCGGGACGAGCGCGCCGTTGCTGAACGTCCCGCCGGCCGAGCTCACGTGGACATACGCCAGCCCGGTGTTGAGCGTCCCCGACGCGTTGCAGCCGACCACGACATCGGCGCGGCCGTCGCCCGTCACGTCGCCCGCGGCGACGTCCGCGCACTGGTCGTTGTCGTCCTGCGAGGAGCCGGTGAGGACGACCCCGGCGTCGAAGCCCGTGTTCGCCGTGTTGCGCCGCAGCACGACCGCGCTGCCGGTGTTCGGCGCGCCGGTGATGCCGTCGCCGTCGCAGCCCATGATCACGTCGTCGCGCCCGTCGGCGTTGACGTCGCCGGTCGCGACGTCGCTGCCGCAGCGATCCAGCGCGGTGGGGGACGGATGCGCGAGCTGGACGAGGGGTCTCGAAGCCCGAGTTGGCGGGGTTGCGCACGAAGACGAGGATGCCGCCGGCGGTGGCGACCGCGCCCGCCGTGTCCCGGGGGCAGCCGATGACGACGTCGTCGCGGCCGTCGTCGTTGACGTCGCCGGTGGCCACGGAGGTGCCGCAGAAGCCGTTGGTCACCGGCGCGGTGGGCGGCAGTTCGACGGGCGCGGCTGCGGCCGGCGCCACGGCGACGACGGTCGCCGACGAGCGCGAGAGCGACGGCGGCACCGCGCTGGGCGGCATGGACGGACTGGCGATGCATCGACTCCCCCGAGTGTCTGGTCCGGACCTGGGCCGGACCCTGAACGGACGGCGCGGGGTCGGTCAGCCCGCGGCCCAGCGCCGAAGCTGCGGCAGCGGGTCGATCGGGCGGGTGCCCTTGAGGTGCCGCCAGCCGTCGGGCCAGATCTCGAAGTGCAGGTGCGGGCCGCTCGCGCTGCCGGTCGCGCCGACGAGACACAGCTGGTCGCCGGCGGCACGCGCGCGCCGGGCTCGAGCGTCGCGCTGCCCGCCAGGCAGTGGGCGAAGATCATGTCCCAGCCGTTGTCGGCGTGGAGGATCACGTAGCGGCCCGGCGCCGTTCGCCTGGTAGCTGTTGAAGAGCACCGCGCCGGCGAGCGGCGCGACGATCGGCGTGCCGGACGCGGCGAGGATGTCCTGGCCCTCGTGCGTGTGGCCGGTGCGCCCGGCGCCGAAGCGCGCGCCGGTGCCCCCGAGGCTGTAGGCGCCGCGGACGGGGAAGACGCCGGCGACCTGGCCCTCGCCGCCGAGGCTCGGCGGCACGGGGGTCGGCTGCGGGGACGGGGCCGGGGGGGGGCCGGCGGCTTGGGCTGGTGCGCTTCGGCTTCGGCTTCGGCTTGGGCTTCGGGACGACCGTGAACGAGACGCTGCGCGTGCGCACCGGCTCGTCTCCCTGCAGCCCGCGCACGAGGAGCCGCACGCGATGGCGGCCGACGCGCAGCGTGCGCGGGAGCGCGAGGAGCACGGTGCGGCCGGTCGCGACGCGCCGGAAGGTGATGCGACGGGCGCCGCCGGGGCCGCGGACGACGGCGTCCACGCGGACGCGCGTCGCGCCGGGGCGCACGATGCGCATGGAGATCCGCGGCGCGGTGCCGCGCCGGATGCGGGATCGCGTGGGTCTCAGCGCCCGCACGCGCACGACGGGGCGAAGCGACGCCGAACCGTATTCGGCGCCGCCCGCCGGAGGTCTGGAGACCGAGCCCGGATCCGCCTCCACGCCGCCCGCCCCCGTCGCCTGGGCGACGGGAGCAGTGAGCGTGAGGAGGAGGAGGGTCCCTGCGATGCAGGCGATGAGGCCTCTGGGGGAGAAACTCATCATGGTCTCCATCGTCAGAACGGAGACCTCGCGCGAGAGTTGCGCAGCGCTGCACAGGTTCGCCCCGGTGAAGCTCCCGTGATTCGGCGCCGGGGTCTAGCTCGCGGCGCGCGCGGCATCCGCGAGGCGTGCGAACCGCGGGTCCGCAGGGTCCAGCATCGTCCGCAGCGCCGTCCGCACGGCGTCGAGGTCGAGGGTGCCGGCGGCGATCATCGCCTCGATGTCCGCCCAGTCGCGGGTGCGGTCGAACATGGCCTTGAACACCGCCAGCTCGACCGGCCCGAGAACGGGGATCCGCGTGCCGGCGAAGGGGACGGTGCGTCGGTGCGCGGCGGCGTCGGCGTGGATCGGCGCGTAGTCGAAGAAGACGTCGACCGGGGTCCCGTCCCACCACAGCCTGGTCTGCCCGTCGCGCTCGATGACGTCGGCCAGATCCTCCGGCGCGTGATGCCTCGGGCAGCGCGCGGAGCGCGCGGCCCGCATCAGTCGCCGGCACGAACAGGTTGACGTCGATGTCGCTGGTGCCGCGCGGGTCGAGCGTCGCGAACGCGAGCGCGATCGCCCCGCCGAACGCGTGCGGGATGCGGCGGCGCCCCAGCGCGCGGTGCAGCGCGACGATGCGCTCCGCGAGCGTCATCGCACGGCTCCGTCGCACCGGCAGGGCCGGGAAGCGCATCTCGGCGGCGTGGCGCACGGGCAGTTCGCCCGCGAGGTCCAGCACCTGCACGAGGACCTCCCCGGCGCCGGCGAGCTCGGCGCGGGTCGGCTCGCGCACCACGGGGGCGTCGCGGACCACCGCCAGCCGCGCACCGGTCGCCGCGAGCAGCCGGCTGAGCGTGTCGACGGACGGCTGCTTGGCGCCGCTCTCGTACGCCGAGATCGTCGCCTGGGACGTGGAGGTGCGCTCGGCGAGCTGCGCCTGCGTGAGGCCGCCGGCCCGGCGTGCGGCACGGAGTTCGGCTCCCGGATTCACCAGGAGAATATATCAGAGTGGATATATCACCTCTACGCGGCCAGCATCTGCGTGAGCACCTCGAGCGCCGCCGCCTTGTGCAGCGGCTCGTTGAGGTTGCCGCACTTCGGCGACTGCACGCACGAGGGGCAGCCGCTCTCGCAGGGGCACTCGGCGATCAGCGCGTGCGCGTCGCGGACGAGATCCTCGAAGCGCAGGTAGCCCTGGCGCGTGATCCCGACGCCGCCGGGGTGCCCGTCGTAGATGAAGATCGTCGGCCCGCCGGTCTGCGGGTGCGCGTTGGTGGAGAGGCCGCCGATGTCCCAGCGGTCGCACATCGCCAGCAGCGGCAGCACGGCGATCTGCGCGTGCTCGGTGGCGTGCAGCGCGCCGAGCAGCGCGGGCAGCGGAACGTCGTCCAGCGCCGGCCCCTCGTCGAGTTCGTACCAGAGCGCCTGCGTGGCGTACTCGGTCCTGGGCAGGTCGAGCGCCTGGAGGTCGAGCACCTCGCGGGTGCCCGAGGCGCTTGCGCTGGAAGGCGAGCACCTGCTCGCTGACGATCACGCTGCCGAAGCTCAGCGTCACGCCGCAGCACTCGCGGCGGTCGAGGAGCCGCTCGATCTCGGTGTCGATCTCGCGCTTGGGCTGCGTGTACCAGTCGCCGGTGAACGGCTCGACGAGCGCGCGCCGCGAGGTCGAGGTCCAGCTCGCGCACCTCGTACTGGCCGGCCCATGTGGAGGTAGACGGCGCCCTCGTGAACGGTCGAGCAGGCGCGCGCCAGCTTCGACCGTGCCGAGGACCTCGCCGGCGCGCACGTCGACGACCTGGACGCTCGACGGCGACGCCGAGCGCAGCGAGACGCCGCGCGGCGGGGAAGTCCTCCGGCGCGCGCAGCGTGAAGCCGCCCGCGCCGCTCGACGAGCGTGCCCTGCGCGGCGAGCGCCTCGCAGTGCGCGCGCACGCGCGGCCCGAGGATCTCCGCGTCGGTGTCGGGATCGATCGGCCCCTCGTGCGCCGCGCAGACCAGGTGGGGGAGGTGGATCTGCTCGTTCTCGTGGTGCGAGGATCGCCGCCTCGACGGGCCGCTCGAGGAACTCGTCGGGGTGGCGGCAGAAGAACTGGTCGAGCGCGTCCTCGCCGGCGACGTAGACCGCCAGGCCGCGCCCGCGGCGTCCCGCGCGCCCCCACATCTGCCGCAGCGAGGCGACCGTGCCGGGGAAGGTCACGCAGACGGCGGCGTCGAGCGCGCCGATGTCGATGCCGAGCTCCAGCGCGTCGGTCGTCACGACGGCGAGCAGGTCCCCGCTGGTGAGCCGCTGCTCGAGCTCGCGCCGCTGCTGCGGCGTGTAGCCGGCGCGGTAGGCGGCGACGCGCCCGGCCAGCTCGCGGTGCCCGTCGCGCGAGAGCTCGTCGGCGGCCATGCGCGCGACGAGCTCGACGCCCTTGCGCGACTTCATGAAGCAGATCGTGCGGGAGCCCTCGCGCGTCAGCCGCGCGACGAGCTCCGCTGCCTCGGCCAGGACGCTGCGGCGCGTCTGCAGCACCTCGTCCTCGACGCGGCGGGTTCCACATCGCGATCTGGCGCCGCGCGCCGGGCGAGGCGTCCTCGTCGACGAGCTGCACGTCGTCGAGGCCCGTCGAGGCGCTCGGCCAGCTCGACCGGGTTGGCGATCGTCGCGCTCGCGAGCAGGATCCGCGGCGTCGTGCCGTAGGCCTGCGCGACGCGCCGCAGCCGGCGCAGCACGTTGGCGACGTGGCTGCCGAAGACGCCGCGGTAGACGTGCGCCTCGTCGACGACGACGACGGCGAGGTTCGCGAACAGGTCGCCCCAGCTTCGCGTGGTGGGGCAGCACGCCGATGTGGAGCATGTCGGGGTTGGTGAGGATGAGGTTCGAGCGGCGGCGGATCTGCCGTGCGCTCCTCGCGCGGCGTGTCGCCGTCGTAGATCGCGGGGCGGATCTCCTTGTGCAGCCCGAACCGGTGCAGCGCGCGCGCCTGGTCCTGCGCGAGCGCCTTCGTCGGGTAGAGGTAGAGCGCGCGGGCGTGCGGGTCGGCGAGCAGCGTCTCGAGCGTCGGGAGCTGGAAGCAGAGCGACTTGCCCGACGCGGTCCCCGTGGTGACGATCGTCGTGCCCGCCCACGCCGCGTCGAGCGCCTGCGCCTGATGCGCGTACAGCTGCTCGATCCCGGCGGTCGCGAGCGCCTCGCGCAGCCGGGGGTGCAGGTCACCGGGAACCGGTGCGAACGTCGGCTCGCGCGCCCCCTCGAACGCCTCGCGGACGAGCCGCCCGTCGGCGCGGCCGTGCTCCAGGATGCCGGTCCACGGCTCGGTCTGACGGACGGTGGCCATCCGGGTCGATGCTACTCGCGACCCGGCTACCCTCGTCAGCGGTGAGGTGCGCGTACGTGGACATGGACGGGACACTGCTCGGCCCGGGCGGGGGACTGTTCGCGGGCCTCGACGGCGAGGTGTCGCTGTTCGGCCCGCGCGCGCTCGAGGCGTGCCTGCGCGCCGACGTCGAGGTCGTCGTGATGTCCGGCCGCCGCCGCGACGTGGCGGTCGAGGACGCGCGCCTCTTCGGCCAGGGCTGCTGCATCTTCGAGATCGGCGCCGGCCTCGTCCTGGAGGGCGAGACGCACTGGCTGACGGGCTCCTGGACCCCGCAGGGCCTGACGATCCACGAGCAGATCGCGAAGTCCGGCGCGCCGCAGTTCCTGCTGGAGGAGTACAGCGGCTGCCTGGAGGTCCACAGCCCCTGGCACACGGGCCGCGAGGTCAGCCACCTGCTGCGCGGCCTGGTCGAGACGAAGGAGGCCAACGCGCTGCTCGCCGAGAACGGCTTCGAGGGCCTCGAGCTGACCGACAACGGCGCGGTCCGCCGGCGTTCCCCGCGCTGGCCGCGCTGCCCGCCGTCCACGCCTACCACCTGCGCCCGCGCGGGGTGTCGAAGGCGAACGCCGTCGCGGCCCACCAGCGGATGCGCGGCTACGCGCCCGAGGACTGCATCGCGATCGGCGACTCGCGCGAGGACCTCGGCGTCGCCGGCAACGTCGGCGCGTTCTTCCTCGTCGCCAACGCCCTGGAGCGCGATCCCGCGCTCAACGACTCGCTCGCGGGCCATCCGAACGTGACGGTCACCGAGGGCGCCCACGGCGAGGGCGTCTACGAGGCGATCGTCGGGACGCTCGCCCAGCGCCTCTGATGCGCGCGCGGGCGCTCGTCGCCCTCGCCGTCACGCTCGCGCTCGGCGCGGCGACCGCGTACGCCGCGGATCAGGCGCCGGAACCCGCCGTCACGACCGAGCCGATCGGCCGCTCCGCCCAGGACCGCCCGATCGGCGTCACGCGGATGCGGGTCGCCGACGAGCGCGTGCGCCGCCGCGTCCTCGTCGTCGGCTGCGTGCACGGCGACGAGTGCGCGGGCCGCGCGATCGTGGCGCGCCTGCGAGCGCAGGAGGAGCTGCCGCGCGGCCTCGAGCTGCTGCTCGTCTCGAACCTCAACCCCGACGGCCTGGCCCTCGGCCGCCGCCAGAACGCGCGCGGGGTGGACCTCAACCGCAACAGCTCCGCGGGCCGGCGCGACCTCGGCCCGCCCGGCTCCCCGACCTACGCCGGCCCGTCGGCCTGGTCGGAGCCCGAGTCGCGAGCGATCCGCGAGCTCGATCCTGCGCACGCGCCCCGACGTCGTCGTCTGGTACCACCAGCCGCTCGCCGGCGTCGACGTCCCGGAGGCCGGCTGGGACGGCCGCGCCCGCCGCTACGGCCGCCTCGTCGGGCTGCGCGTGCGCCCGCTGCCCGCCTACCCCGGCTCGCTCTCGCGCTGGGTCAACGAGCGGGTCCGCGCCGGCTCATCGTTCGTCGTGGAGCTGCCGGCCGGCCCGCTGTCCGCGGCGGCCGCGCGCCGCCACGCCGCCGCGGTGCTCGCGATCAGCCGTTCGGCGGCCGGTTCTCGCGCAGCGCGGTGAGCGCGGCCTGCAGCCGGCGCTCGCGGGTCTCGGGCTTCGTCGCGGTCTGCAGGCGGTGGAGGATCGCGTAGCGGCTCGCGGCCCTCCACGAGGCGTAGGTCGCCGCGAGCGCCGGCTCGGCGTCGAGGATCGCCTGCAGGTCGTCGGGGACGGTCGCCGTGGCCGCGCCGTCGTAAGCGGCGTCCCAGCGCCCGTCGGCCTGGGCGCGCTCGACCTGCTCGATGCCCGAGGGGCGCATGCGCCCTTCGGCGGTCAGCCGGGCGACGTGCTCGACGTTGCGCTTGGACCACACGCTCCGCGGCCGTCGCGGCCCGTAGCGCACCGCGTAGTACGTCTCGTCGACCCGGCGGATCTGGCCGTCGATCCAGCCGAAGCAGAGGCCGACGTCGATCGCCTCGGCCATGGTCACCGACGCGACGCCCGTGTCCTTCTTCGCGATCTTGAGCCAGATGCCGTCGCTCGCGGCCTGATGCTGCTCGAGCCAGGCCTCGAGGTCCGCGGCCGAGGCGAAGGCGTGCTCGGGACGATCGGGCGACGGCGTCACCCGGAGGATTCTGCCGGACCGCGCCGCCGGCCCGGTCAGGCGCGCCGGGCGCGCAGGCGGGCCCAGAACCCGGGGCCGTCGCGGCGCCGGTCGGCGCGGCGCCAGCGGGCGCGGGGCGGGACGGTCGTGCGGACGAGCGCGACCCAGTCGTCGAGCGGCAGCTCGCCGGAGATCAGGCGCGCCAGGCCGCTCGTGACCGGCGCCTCGACCCCGGCGCGCTCGAGCGCGCGTGCGAGCAGCGGGACGAGGTCGAGCGACTCGACGGCCTGGCCGATCCGCTCGGGGATCTCGGTCGCGGGAACGCCCTGGGCGAGCAGCTCGCCGGCGCGGCGGTTGCGGCTGCCGGGGGCGAGCGCCGTGGCGACCAGGTCGCCCGTACCCGCGAGCCCGATCAGCGACTCCGGGCGGGCGCCGAGGCCGTCGGCGTAGCGCCAGACCTCGGCGAAGATGTGCCCGGCGGCGCCGCCCGCGGCGTTCAGGCCCTGGCCCTCGGTGGCGCCGCTGGCGAGCGCGGCGGCGTTCTTCGCGGCGCCCGCAAGCTCGACGCCGATCGGGTCGTTGGACTCCTCGCAGACGACGCCGGCGCGGTTGAACGTCAGCGCGATCGCGTGGGCGAGGTCCTCGCTCTCGGACGCCGCGACGAGCCCGGCGCCCGCGTCGACCATCTCGCGCGCGTGGGCGGGGCCGCCGACGACCGCGATGCGGTGCGGCCCGAAGAGATTGCGCAGGTGCCAGGAGGGAGCCTGACCGTCAGGCGGGACGAGGCCCTTCGCGAGGGAGACGACCGACGCCCGCGGGTCCAGTCCGCGCGAGGGCAGCGCGGTGATGACCTCGTCCAGGCCGCGCGAGGGGACGCCGAGGAAGACGAGGTCGAACTTCGCCAGCCCGGCGCTCGCGGGCTCGATCTTCAGGTCGGCGGGCAGGCGCACGTCCGGGAGGTAGGCGCGGTTCTCGCCGTCGGCCTTCAGGCGCTCGGCCTGCTCCTCGGTGCGCGTCTGCAGCGTCGTGCGCAGGCCGCCGCGGGCGAGCAGGACCGCGACGGCGGTGCCGAACGAGCCGGCGCCGACGACGACGGCGCGGCGCGCGCCCGGGCGGGCGGAGAAGGGGCGTGGGCGATCGGCCACGAAGGGAACTACCCGTCCGCCGGACGGCGGTTTCTCGCCGCGATCCGCCGCGAGCACGGCCCGCGCCGCGTTGTGGCCGGGGATCCCGCTGACGCCGCCGCCGCTGCGGGCGCCCGCGCCGCAGAGCCGGACGTTCGCCAGGTCGGTCTCGACGCCCCAGGAACCGGCGTCGGCGTCGTCCTCGGCGAACGGCCACTGCAGGTCGCGGTGGAAGATGTTGCCGCCGGGCATCCCCAACTCGCCCTCGACTTCGGCGGGAGTGCGGGCCTCGATGCACGGGACGCCGTCGGGCGTGCGCAGCAGGCAGTCCTCGATCGGCTCCGCGAGCACGGCGTTCAGCGACGCGAGCGCCCGGCCCACCGCCAGATCCTTCGCGGCGTCGTGGTCGCGGGCGAACAGCCGCGCCGGCATGTGGAACGCGAACAGCGTCAGCGTCTGCACGCCGCGCTCGCGCAGCCCGGATCCCACGATCGACGGGTCCGCCAGCGAGTGGCAGTAGATCTCCAGCGGCGGGACGGCCGGGATCGCGCCGGCCGCCGCCTGGGCATGCGCGGCCGCGAACTGGCTCGCGCGCTCGTTCACATGGAAGGTGCCCGCGAACGCGTCCTGCGGCGCGACGTGCGGGTCGCGCAGCGCCGGCAGACGCTCGAGGACCATGTTCACCTTCAGCTGCGCGCCCTCCGGGCCGGGACGCGCCGCCGGGCGGTCGAGCAGCCGGTCGAGCACCGCCGGCGCCGCGCCGCAGAGGACGTGGTCCGCGTCGATCACGGTGCCGTCGGCGCAGCGCACGCGGGCGGTGACGCCGTCACTGTCGAGGGCGACCGCCTCGGCCCCCAGGCGCAGGTCGGCGCCCGCCGCGCGGGCCGCCGCGGCGAGCGCGTCGCTGACGGCGCCCATCCCGCCGACCGGGACGTCCCAGTGCCCCGTCCCGTCGCCGATCACGTGGTAGAGGAAGCAGCGGTTCGCCGCGAGCGAGGCGTCGTGCGGATCGGCGAACGTCCCGACGAGCCCGTCGGTGAGGACGACGCCGCGGACGAGGTCGTCCGGGAACGCGGCCGTCGAGCGCCTCGCCGAGCGGGCGCTCGATCAGCGCCTCCCACAGCGCGTCGTCGCCGACGGCGGCGCGTGCCTGCGCGCGGCTCGGCAGCGGCCGCAGGAGCGTCGGGGCGAGCGCACGCGGCCAGGCGCGCCGTGCCCGCGTAGAAGTCCTCCCACGCGGCGCCGGCGCCCGGGTCGCCGGTCACGGCCTCCAGCGACGCGGCCGTCCGCGCGGCGTCCCCGCCGTCGATCAGCAGGCCGCCGTCGCCGTCCGGCGTGTACGAGGAGATGCGCCGGCGCAGGAGGCGCAGGTCGATGCCGAGCTCCCGCGCGAGCTCCCGCGGGAACAGGCTGACGAGGTACGCGTAGCGGGAGAGCCGCACGTCGACGCCGGGGAAGGGGCGCTCGGAGCACCGTCGCGCCGCCGAGGCGGTCCAGGCGCTCCAGCACCGTCGTGCGCACGCCCGCGCGCGCGAGCAGCGTCGCGGCGACGAGGCCGTTGTGGCCGCCGCCGACGACGACGGCGGTGGATCCCGCACGCGGGCATGCCCCGAACCTAGAGGACGCCCGAGCGCGCGAGATCCTCGCCCGCGCGCTCCAGGTCGGCGAGCGTCCCCGCCTCGCGGACGGTCTGCAGGTCGATGATCCGCCGCTCGAACAGCCCGAGCGGCGCGCTGCCCGCGATCGCGTGGCACGGCACGCCGGCCTGCCGCGCGTCGGTCGCCAGCTCGCCCGCCGCCTTGCCCTCGAGCGTCGTGGCGTCCAGGCGGCCCTCGCCGACGATGACCGCGCGCGCGGCGCGCATCCGCGTCCCCGCGTCGAGCGTGTCGAGGACGAACCGCGCCCCCGGCACGAGCTCCGCGCCGAGCGCCGCCCACAGCCCGCCCGACAGCCCGCCCGCCGCGCCCGTGCGCGGGACGCCGCGCGGGTCGCGCTCCCAGGCGTCGCGCGAGCCGGTCGAGCCGGCGCTCCAGCCGCCGGACCGCCGCGGCGTCCGCGCCCTTCTGCGGGCCGAAGCGCGCCGGTGCGTCCTCGAAGGCCGTCCGCACGTCGCAGAGCACGACGATCCGCGCGCCGCGCAGCCCGCCGCCCGCGGCGATCGCCTCCAGCGCCCCGGCGCCGCCGTCGGTCGTCGCGCTGCCGCCCGCGGCGACGAAGACGACCTCGGCGCCCTCGGCGACCGCGGCGAGGATCAGCTCGCCGGTGCCGGACGTGCTCGCCGCCTCGGCGTCGCGGCGGTCCTCCGGGACGAGGTCCAGGCCGCTCGCCTGCGCGACCTCGACGAGCGCGCCGTCGCCGCCCGCGAGCAGGGCGAAGCCCGCCTGGACCGGGTCGCCGAGCGGCCCGGTCACCCGCGCGCCGCGCGTCTCGCCGCCCAGCGCGGGCAGCAGCGCCTCCATCGTCCCCTCGCCGCCGTCGGCGACCGGCATGAGGTCCGGGGGGACCAGCCCGCCGCGTTCCAGGCCGCGCCCGATCGCCGCCGCGACCTCGCTCGCGCGCAGCGTTCCCTTGAAGGCGTCGGGGGCCACGAGGACCGGCCGGTTGTCGGAGGGCGCCACGGTCGTCATCCTCGCATCGGCATGCCGAGCGAGGAGACGACCATCGAGGCGGCCGGACGGGCCGTGCGCATCACGAGCCCGTCGAAGGAGCTGTTCCCCGCGCACGGCGGCCGCCCGGCGATCACGAAGCTCGACCTCGTGCGCTTCTACGTCGAGCAGGCGGAGCCGGTCCTGCTCGGCGTCCGTGAGCGGCCGACGGTCCTCAAGCGCTGGAACACCGGCATCACCGGCAAGCCGTTCTTCAACAAGCGCGTGCAGGCCCCGCCGGAGTGGCTGGAGACCGCGACGGTGAGCTTCCCGTCGGGCCGCAGCGCGCAGGAGCTGGTCCCCGTGGACGCCGCGCACCTCGCGTGGGCGGCGAACCTCAACAACATCGACTGGAACCCATGGGCGGTGCGGCGCGCGGACCTCGACCACCCGGATGAGCTGCGCGTGGACCTCGACCCGTCCGAGGGCGTCGGCTTCGCGACCGTGCGCGAGGTCGCGATGACGGTCCACGACGTGCTCGCCGAGCACGGGATGCTCGGCTTCCCGAAGACGAGCGGCTCGCGCGGCATCCACGTCAACGTCCGGATCGAGCCGCGCTGGGACTTCACCGAGGTGCGCCGCGCCGCGCTCGCGCTGGCCCGCGAGGTCGAGCGGCGCATGCCCGGCAGGGCCACGTCGAAGTGGTGGAAGGAGGAGCGCGTCGGCGTCTTCCTGGACTACAACCAGAACGCGCGCGACCGGACCGTCGCCAGCGCCTACAGCGTGCGGCCGGTGCCCGACGCGCGCGTCTCCTGCGGGCTGACGTGGGACGAGGTGCCGGACGTCGAGCCCGCCGACCTCACGTTCTTCACGGTCCCCGAGCGCCTGGCGAGCGTCGGCGACCCGCTCGCGCCGATCGACGACGTCGCGCACGACCTCACGCCGCTGCTCGACCTCGCGCGGCGCGACGAGGATCAGGGGCTCGGCGACGCGCCGTGGCCGCCGAACTTCCGCAAGCAGGCCGGCGAGCCCAAGCGCGTGCAGCCGAGCCGCGCGAAGAAGGACGACTGAGCCGGGTGCTCGCGGCCGAGCGCCTGTCCGCTCAGCTGCTCGCCGGGCCGCCGGCGACCGACCCCGCCGCGGTGGTGCGGCGGCTGCTCGCGGTCCAGGCGCAGGATCCCCGCGGAGCCCGGCTCGCCGTCCGCGCGCGGTCGACGGGACTGGCGGCCTCCGACGTCGAGCGCGCGCTGACGGAGGACCGCACGCTCGTCGTGACGTGGCTCAACCGCGGGACGCTCCATCTCGTCCGGGCCGAGGACTATCCGTGGCTGCAGCTGCTCACCACTCCGCGGCTGCTGACGGGGAACAGCCGGCGCCTGCGGCAGGAGGGCGTGAGCGAGGCGGCCGCCGAGCGCGGCGTGCGCGTCGTCGAGCAGGCGCTCGCCGGCGAGGGCGTGCTGACCCGCGACGAGCTGCGTGAGCACCTGGACGCCGCGGACGTCCCGACCGCGGGTCAGGCGCTCGTGCACGTGCTGTTCGCCGCCTCCCTCCGCGGGCTCATCGTCCGCGGCCCGATGAAGGGCGACACGCAGGCGTTCGTCCTCGTCCGCGACTGGCTCGGCGCGCCGCGACCGGTCGACCGGGACGCGGCCCTCGCCGAGCTCGCGCGGCGCCACCTCGCCGGGCACGGTCCTGCGAGCGACCGGGACCTCGCGACCTGGGCGGGCATCACGCTGCGCGATGCGCGCACCGGGCTCGCCGCGATCGCCGGGGAGCTGTCGGTGCGCGGCGACGGGCTGGCCGACCTCGCCGGCCGCGAGCCCGCCGCGCCGCTCCCGCCGCCGCGCCTGCTCGGCCCGTTCGACCCGGTGCTGCACGGCTGGAAGTCCCGGGACTGGGTCGTCGGCGACCACGGCGCGGTCGTCACGTCGAATGGCGTCTTCCGGCCGATCGCCCTCGTGGGCGGGCAGGCCGTCGCGACGTGGGGCCTGGCCGGCGGTGTGGTGACGGTCACGCCGTTCGCGCGGATCGCACGGCGCGACGCGGCGGCGCTGGACGCCGACGCCGAGGACGTCGTGCGCTACCTGCGCTCGTGAGCGCGCCGCTCAGCCCCGCACCGCGATCTCGCCGGTGAGCGAGAACGGCGGCACGAGGTCGATCCGGTCGACGGTCGAGAACCGGCCCGGGTCGTACCAGCTCGCCGGGCGGCGGCTCGGGAGCAGACCCATCGCCTGGTAGGTGATGGCGACGAGTTCGGCGCAGTAGAGCGTCTCCTTCGACGGCGTCTCGGTGCGCCGCACGCGGCCGGTGAGCCACGAGCGCGCGAGGCCCAGCGTGCGCGGGAACGGGCTGCCGTCGTAGCGCTCGATCGTCTCGATCAGCCGGTCCTCGTGCACGCGCGTGATCGTGCCCTCGAGCTGGCGCAGGTAGGCGACCTGGCCGTAGCGCTCCTCCCACGTGCGGACGGCGTCGGCAAGCCGGTGCAACTGCACGCCGCGCTGATGCTCGCCGGTCCACACGTCCGGCAGCGACATGCCGAGCTCGGCGTGCCAGAGCAGCGGCGGCAGGTCGTCGAGCGCGACGACCATCCCCACGTGGTTCACCGGGGCGTTCGTCAGCGTGCGGATGGCGACGTCGGCGAGCGAGCGGCCGCGGAACAGCCACAGGTCGCCGGTCGCCGCCCGCGCGAATGCGTCCTCGTGCGTCAGCGCGGCGTCGGGCATCGCGCGTACCCTACGAGGCCGTGAACCGGCGCTGGAAGCTCATCGGACTCGCGGGCCTGGCCGGCGTCGCCGCGACGGGCGCGGTGGTCGCGCGCAAACGGCGCGAGCACGTCGAGTACGACGCCGACGACCTGCGCGCCAAGCTGCACGACCGGCTCGCCGAGGTCCCGGCGAACGGGAACGGCGCCGGACCCGCCGCCGGCGTCACCGCACCCGGAAGCTGAGCCGCACCGGGCCGGAGGCGTTGCCCGCCGCGTCGGTGGCGCGGATCGTCAGCCGGTGCGTGGCCTTCTTCAGGCCGCGCGGCAGGCGGATGAAGGCGTCGCCCGCGGGGGCGCGCTTCGTCGAGGACGAGACCCGGACCCAGCGCTTCCCGCGCCGGCGCTCGAGGACGAAGCGGACGGACGCGGCCTCGCTCAGCCGGAAGCGCGCGCGGGACGGCGTGGAGGACCGGAACACCTTGGCGACGAGCCGGGCCGCGGTGATCGCGGGGGGCGTCGTGTCCTTGGCCGCGGGACCCGCGGGACCCGCGGGACCCGGGGGCGGCGGGGTCGTCGTCCCGCCGCCGTTCGCGGGGGGCGGCGTCACGGCCGCGGTGCTCAGCACGACGCCGGTCGCGGTCGCGGTCGCCGCCGGGTTGCCCGGCGCGTCGCGGTAGCGCAGCGTGACGTCGTACGTCCCGTCGGCGATCGCCGTTGCCGGAGCCGCCGACGCGACGCCCGGCGAGGAGCCCGGGGCGGCGCGGTCGATCGTCAGCGCCGCCGCGCCCGCGGCCTCGCTCGCGAGCGTCAGCGTCTGCGGAGCACCGCCCCCGGCCGGCGTGAGGATGAGCTGCACCGAGCCGGCCAGCGCCGCCTCGGGCAGCGTGTAGCCGACGTCCAGCGCGCCCTGGACGCTCGCCCCGCTCAGCGGCGCGGTGAGCTGCGGGGCCTGGGTCTGGCTGTCGAGCGTGAAGGGGACCGGGGCGCTGTCGACGCTCTCCAGCGTGTACGGCTCGGTGTAGCGCAGGCGGATCTCGTAGGACCCGTCGGCGGGCGGTGCGATCGTCCCGCCGAACCCGGGGTTCGACTGCGGGTCGACGAGGTCGAACGTCGCCTGGTTGGCGCCGGCGGCGACGCCGAGCGGCGCAAAGCTCCACGACTGCGGGCCGCCGCCGACCGGCGTCACCTGCAGCCGCGGGTTGCTGCCGGCCGCCGGAAGGCCGAGGGCGTACGTGACGGGCAGCTGGCCGGTCGTCAGGCCCCCGGCGGTCGGGGCCGTGATCACGGGCCGCGGGATGAGCTCGTACGCGCCCATGTCGACGGCCGTGCCCATGCTGCGCGGCGCGCCGCGCAGGTCCGTCGTCCCGAGCCCGCCGCTGGCCGACCCCGCGTCGATCGTCGCGTCGCCGGCGACGATGCGGTAGTCGCCGGCCCCCGCGTTGCGGAAGCCCGGCGCCGCGGTGACGTTCCCGGCCCCGGGCGTGATGCTGGGGGCCCCGGTCCCGACGCCGGGCGAGGCCTCGAACGCCTCCTGGGTCGCGAAGCGCGAGTTCGAGATCGCCAGGGCGACGTTCACCGCCGGGGTTCCCGAGCCGACGTTGCGCCAGACGCCGACGTCCTTGCCGTTGGACCCGACCGCGATGACGTTGCGGGCGGTGGCGTTGATCGTCGTCGCCGCGTTCGCGAACGTCGTCAGCCACACGCCGTAGCGCCCGCCGACGGCGGTGACGTTGCGCAGCGCGAGGTTGAACGTCCCGGAACCGACGTCGAGCGTGCCCGCGCCGCCGCCGTCGGAGCTGACGCAGACGCTGTCGGTGATCGCCGTGGTCGCCGCGCACGCGAGCACGTTGGCCGAACCGCTGGACTCGCGCGCGATCACGCGGTCGATCGTGGCCGCGGTGACGAGCGCGATCGCCGGGGCCGATCCCGTGACGCGCAGGTCGGCGGCCCGCGACCCGGCTCCATTCAGGGTCAGCGACCCCGTGATCGTCGGCGGCGACGCGGTGCTCGCGGCGCGGACGGTGATGTTCGCGGCGGCGCTCGACGGCGCTCCGCTGTACGTCCCCGGGGCGAGGAGCACGTCGTCGCCGGCGAGCGCGCTGCCGACCGCGGTCGTGAGGCTGCACGGGTCGTTGCTCGGGCAGGTCCCGGCGGGGCCGGTGCCCGTGGGCGACGCGACGCGCTGCGCGGCCTGCGCGGCGGGCGCGCCGAGCGCCAGCACCGCGACGAGGACCACCGGACCGAGGAGGCGTCGTGCCATGGCGGGTGATCTTGCCAGACCCCCGGCGGCGCGTGCCGCGGTCAGCCGAGCACGACCTCCGCCACCCGCCGCACCATCGCGGCGTCGCCGCCGATGAGCAGCGTCGTGACGACCGAGTCGCGCCACGCCTCGAGGTCGTGGCGGATCTTGTCCTCCGGCCCGATCAGCGCGAGCTGCTCGATGAGCGCGAGCGGGATCGCTGCGGCGGCCTCGTCCTTCTTGCCGTCGAGGTACAGCTCCTGGACGGTCTGCATCTCCGCCTCGTAGCCCATCCGCACCGGCACGTCGTGGTGGAAGTTCGCGCCCTTGGCGCCCATCCCGCCGAAGTACAGGGCGTACATCGGGCGGATCATGTCGGCGGCGGCCTCGACGTCGTCGTGGACGATCACCGGGACGGTCGCCATCACCTCGAAGTCGTCCCACGAGCGCCGTGCGCCGTCGCGGTCGAACCCCTCCTGCAGGCGCGGGCGGTACAGCTCGGCCTCGTGGTGGGGGGAGTAGAAGAGCGCCATCCAGCCGTCCGCGATCTCCGCGGTCAGCGCGATGTTCTTCGGGCCCTCCGCGGCGAGGTAGATCGGGATGTCCTCGCGGACGGGATGGAGCGTCGGCTTCAGCGCCTTGCCAAGCCCGACGACGTTCTCGCCCTCGGTCAGCGGCAGCGGGTAGAACGGGCCGTCGCTCGTGACCCGGTTGCGCGCGAACGCCTCGCGGCAGATGCGCACGTACTCGCGCGTGCGGGCGAGCGGCTTGGCGAACGGCTCGCCGTACCAGCCCTCGACGACCTGCGGGCCGGAGACGCCCAGGCCGAGGATGAAGCGCCCGCCGCTGAGGTGGTCCATCGTCAGCGCGGCCATCGCGGTCGCCGTCGGCCGGCGCGCGCTCATCTGCATGATCGCCGTGCCGAGCTTCACGTTCTCCGTCGCCGAGCCCCACCAGGCGAGCGGTGTCAGCGCGTCGGAGCCATAGGCCTCCGCCGTCCAGATCGAGTCGAACCCGAGCTCGTCCGCCGCGGCGATCGCCTCGACGGCGCCGTGCGGCGGCCCGGAGGTCCAGTAGCCGGTGTTCAGTCCGAGCTTCAGGTCGCGCGCCATGGCGGCGACCCTACCGGGCGATGCCGGGCGTCGACTGTCGCTGCTCCTCCGTTGCGAGGGCGGGGCGCACGCAGCGACGAGCGCCGGGTTGGCCCCGCTCGGCAGGGCACAAGTCAGATCTCGTCGAGCACCCGATGCCGAGAGATGAGTTCGCCACCCCAGGCGTGACACGAATCCGATCTCGCCACGCTCCCGCTTTCTCCTGCAAGGCGACAGCGCCCGGTGGACCGCGCGCTACGTGTCGAGCTGCGCCACGCCGCACTCGGCCGGCGGCTTGTCCTCCCGCCAGCGCCGCACCTTCGCGCCATGCCGGATCCGCCCCGCGCTCGTGTGGTCGAACGTGATCTCCACGACGAGCTCCGGCCGCAGCGCCACCCACTCCAGGTCGCGGCCGGCGGTCCAGCGCGAGGGCTCCGCGCTGCCGCGCTCGCCGGTCTCGTACGGGCGCAGCGACTCGACGAGCTCGCGCTTCTCCTTCGCGGTGAACCCGCTCGAATGGCCGACCTCGCGCAGCCGCCCGTCCGGCTCGTAGAGCCCGAGGATCAGCGCGCCGACCGTCCCCTCGGCCTTCCCCGGCCGCCAGCCCATGACGACCGCGTCGATCGTCCGCACGCGCTTGATCTTCACCATGCCCTCGCGCTTGCCGGGCCGATAGGGCGCGGCGAGCTCCTTCGCCATCACGCCCTCGGCCTCGTGCAGCCAGCGTTCGGCCTCCGCGGCCGTGCGCACCATCGGCGTGAGCTCGACGGGCGCCGCGACGAGCGCCTCCAGCGCGGCGCGGCGCTCCTCGTACGGCAGGTCGAGCAGCACCTCGTCCTCGCGCGCGAGGAGGTCGAAGGCGACGAACACGGCCGGCGTCTCCTCGCTCAGGCGCGTGATGCGCGAGACGGCGGGGTGGATCCGCTGCCCGAGCGCGTCGAAGTCCTCGCGGCCGCGCGCGTCGCGCACGACGATCTCCCCGTCGAGCACGTAGCGCCCGGGCGGGAACGCCAGCTCGGGGAAGTACCGGCTCAGCGGGCGGTCGTTGCGCGAGCGGATCTCCGCCGCGTCACCGTCGACGAACACGATCGCCCGGAAGCCGTCCCACTTGGGCTCGAACGCCCAGCCGGGGTCGTCAGGCAGGCTGCTCCGCGAGCGCGCGAGCTGCGGAAGGAGCGGCGGGGCCAGTGGCAGCGTCATCCAGGTGGACCCTAGTCGGCGTGCCGAGCTGCAGGGCGATCACGGCGCCGACGACGAGCGCGGCGCCCGCGGCCTGGACGACGTCGAGCGACTCGCCCAGCAGCAGCGCCGCGAGGCCGACGCCGACGACGGTCTCGAACGTCGACAGGATGCTCGCCGTGCCGGGGCCCACGCGAGGGAGGGCGAGGATGAACGACGCGATCGGCACGACGGTGCACAGCAGCGCGAGCGCGGCGATCGAGGCCCAGCCGGAGGTGGCGAGCGCCGCCGTCGCGAGCGAGCCGGTCGACGCGCCGAAGGTCAGGGTGCCGATCGCCGCGCCGGTGACGACGAGCGTGGCGAGCAGCAGGCCGTCCACGCGCGCGGTGAAGCGGTCGGCGAGCAGGACGTAGCTCGCGTAGGCGACGGTCGCCGAGCCGGCGAACATCAGGCCGGGGCCGCTCAGGGCGCCGATCTGGGCGCCGCCGAGGACGAGCGCGGCGCCGGCGATGGCCGTCGCCAGGGCGATCGCGCGGCGCCGGTCGGCGCGCTCGCGGCCGAGGGCGACGGCGGCGGCGACGACGAGCACCGGGTAGGTCGCGAGCAGCATCGCGACGAGCGAGGCGTCGAGGCGCTCGAGCGCGGAGAAGTAGAGCGTGGCCTCACCGGCGTAGCCGACGCCGCCGAGCGCGAGCGCGCCGAGCGCGACGGGGAGCGGCGGCATGGCGGGGCGGCGCCAGGCGACGAGCGCCCAGAGGACGAGTGCGGCGAGCGCGAAGCGCCCGGCGAGCAGCGTGACGACGCCCGAGCCGCCTGCGTAGGCGACCTTCGCGAGCACGCCGGAGGCGCCGAACGTGACGGCCGACAGGAGGGTGAGTGCGACGCCGACCGAGTGGTCGCGTCCGTGCCTGCCGGCCTGCACTCCGGGGCTACCAGTTGTGACGGCCGTCGAGCGGGCGGGAGTCGACGCCGTAGCGCACGGCGGCGTACCCGAACGCGCCGTAGACGGCGGCTGCGGTGATGAGCGAGACGAGTCCGAGAATCATGTTTCCCACACTAGAAGCCGGAACCCGAAGGAACTGGCATCACTTCCCTCTACTATCTGAAGGCAGAGCCTTGAGATGAATCTGCAGCAGCTCGAGTACTTCCTGGCCTCCGCCGAGCGCGGGTCCTTCAGCGCCGCCGCCGAGGCGCTCCACCTCTCCCAGCCGTCGGTCAGCGAGCAGGTGCGGCGCCTGGAGGCCGAGCTCGGGGTGGCGCTGTTCGCCCGCGTCGGCCGCGGGCTGACGCTCACCGAGGCGGGCCGCTCCCTGCGCCCGCACGCCGAGGCCGTGCTCGAGGAGGTGCAGGAGGCGCGCGAGTCGGTGCTCTCCGTCCGCGAGCTGCGCGGCGGGACGGTCAGCTTCGGCACGTTCTCCACGGCGCGCGACTACCTCGGGCTCGGACCTCGTGACGGAGTTCCGCCGCCGTCATCCCCAGGTGCGGGTGCGGATCCTCGGGCTGAACTCCGCCGAGGCCGCCCAGGACGTGCGCGACGGCCGGCTCGAGGCGGCGATCGTCGCGCTGCCCGTCGACGACGAGGGGCTCGAGGTCCGGCGTGTCGCCGACGACGAGCTGTTCTTCACGAGCATCGACCCGGACCACCTGCGCCGGCCGATGACGATCGAGCGCCTCAGCGAGCTGCCGCTGGTCCTCGGGGACGCGAGCTACCGGCTCGAAGACCCCACGCGGCGCTACATCGCCGAGCTGGCGCAGCGCGCCGGCGTGACGCTCGAGCCCGTCGTCGACGTCGAGACGGTCGCGACCGTCCTGGATCTCGTCGCGGCCGGCGTCGGCGACTCGATCCTCGAGCGCGGCCTGCTCGTCGCGCGCGGCGGGGGCATGTCGCGCCGGATCGGCTGGGTGCCCTTCGCCGACCCGATCATGATCACGATGGCCTTCGTCACCCGCCGCGGCGCCCCGCTCTCGCCGGCCGCCCGCGTGATGGTCGAGCTGGTGGAGGAGCGCCTGCGGCGCACGGCCGCGGAGCTGGCGAAGACGCCGAGGAAGCGGCTGCCGGGGTAGGTACGGCCCCCTGGCAGGACACGGCGGCGAAGCTGCCGTGATCGATCTCCACGTCCCGGCGGGACCTCAGTCGCTTCGCGGCGCCGCGGTCCCCCCGCGCAGCCTGCGCAGCAGCGCATCCGCCGCGCGCGAGTCGATGTTGTGCAGCACGCCGAGGAGCCGGACGATCGGGCGGGAACCAGACGGCGCGGCTGTCGGCCTCGACGGCGGCGAGCACCTTCGCAGCGAGGGCGTCGGCGCTCGCGGCGCTCGGCCCGCCGCGGTACCAGTCGGGCATCCGGTCCTTCTCGTGGTCGTGCAGGTTCGTGGCGATCTCGCCGGGGTAGACCGTCGTCAGCGACACGCCCGTCCCGCTCAGCTCGTGGCGCAGCGCCTCGGCGAACATCCGCTGCGCGGCCTTCGTCCCGCCGTACACGGCGGCCCACGGGAACGAGCGCAGCGCGGCGCCCGAGGAGACGACCACGACGTGGCCGTTCGCGCGGTCGAGCAGGTGCGGCAGGCCGAAGTGGACGGTCCGCAGCGTGCCGTGCCAGTTGACCTCGCTCATCCGCAGCTGGTCCTCGAGCGACTGGTGGCGGTAGGGGCCGTAGTGCGGTGATGCCCGCGTTCACGACGAGCAGGTCGATGCCGCCGGCCAGGTCGGCGAACGTCGCGACCGCGCTCGCGCACCGAGTCCGTGTCGGCGACGTCGCAGGCGATGACGTGGTGGGTGCCCGGCAGTGACGCCGCGAGCTGCTCGGACTCCGCGGTCGACCGGGCCGCCAGGCCGACGACGGCGCCGCGCGCGGCGAGCGCGCGGCTCACCGCGGCGCCGATCCCGCGTGAGGCGCCGGTGACGAATGCGCGTGTGCCAGGAGTGATCTGCACGGCCGTGACCCTACCGCCGGGCACCGGTACGATCGCCCGCATGTCCCAGGAGCACGCGACCGTCGCCGAGGAGGAGTACCTCCAGACCATCTTCTGGCTCCACGAGGCGGGGCTGCCGATGAGCGCCGCGAACGTCGCGCGCGCGATGCAGCTCTCGCCGCCGACGGTCCACGAGATGCTCCGGCGGCTGGAGGGCGATGGGTACATCACCCGCGGCGAGAACAAGCTCATCTCCTTCACGGACACCGGGCGCGAGCACGCCGAGGGCATCGTCCGCCGCCATCGCCTGATCGAGCGCTTCCTCACGGACGTGCTCGGCATCCCGTGGGACGAGGTGCACGAGGAGGCCGAGCGGCTCGAGCACGCGATGAGCCCCGTCCTGGAGGAGCGGATGCTCGCCGCGATCGGCGACGCGACGACGTGCCCGCACGGCCACCCGATCGAGGTCGGGCAGCGGCACGAGGGCGTGCCGCTCGCCGACGTCGAGGTCGGCGCGACCGTGCAGGTCCTGCGCTTCGAGAACGAGGCCGAGGACCTCCTGCACTACCTCAAGGCCTCCGGCGTGGAGCCGGGGATGACGGGCACGCTCGCCGAGCGGACCGACGAGGAGGTCGTCGTGGCCGCGGACGAGGGTGCGCGCGTCGTCCTCACGCCGAGCGTGGCGGAGACCGTCAGCGTCGCCGCCGACCCGTCACCGCCCGCGCGGACCGCGCTGCCCGAGCAGCTCGTGATCGGCGCGGACCGCTACGGGCGCTGAGGCGCCCTACAGCTCGGCGTACGCGGCCGCGAGCCGCCGGACGCCCTCGCCGATCTGCTCGGCGGTGACGCCCGAGTACGCCAGGCGCAGCGTGTTCTCGCCGCCCTCCAGGAGGAAGTCGGTGCCCTTGACGAACGTCACGCCGTGCTCGGCCGCGCGGTCGAACAGCACGTGGACGTCGGTGCCCTCGGGCAGTTCGACCCACATGAAGTAGCCGCCCTCGGGGGCCTGGAAGCGCGCGTCCGGGAGGTGCTCGGCGAGCGCGCGCCGTCAGCGCCTCGACGCGCTCGGCCAGCGCGCCGCTCACGGTCTTCACGGCGTCGTTGATCCGGCCGCTCGCGCAGAACTGGTAGACGATCGACTGGGCGACCATGTTCGGCGAGATGTACGTGTTCGTCGCGTTGCGCGCGATCGTCGCGATGAGCTCCTCGGGACCGATGAGGTACCCGACGCGGATGCCGGGGCACACGGTCTTGGAGAACGACGAGGCGTAGACGACGTGCTCGGCGTCCTGGCCGTCGAGCGAGAGCATCGTCGGCAGCGGATGGCCCGTGAAGCGGATCTCGATGTACGGGTCGTCCTCGAAGATCGTGAAGCCGAACTCGTCCGCCAGGCGCAGCAGCTCGACGCGCTTCTCGCGGCTGAGCGTGTAGCCGGCGGGGTTCTGGAAGTTCGGGATGATGTGCGCGAGCTTCGGTCGCACGCCGCTGTCGAGCAGGGCGCGCAGCGCGGCGGTGTCGATCCCGTCGGCCTCCAGGTCGACCATGTGGATGTCGGCCCCGCGCTGCTTGAGGCCGAGCAGCGTGCGGTCGTACGTCGGCTTCTCGACGACGACCGCGTCGCCCGTCCCGACGAGCGCGTCGAAGAGGAACGCGTCGGCCTGCATCGAGCCGTTGGTGACGAGCACGCGCGACTCGCGGACGCCGTGCTGCTCGGCGATCCAGGCGGCGCAGCGGGACGTAGCCGACGGACGTGCCGTACGCCGTGGTGCCGGCGGCGTCGCTGGTGAACGCGTTCTCCGCGGCGGTCTTCAGTCCCTCGACATCGACGATGTCGAGGGAGGGCGCGCCACGGGCGAAGGAGATCATCTCGGCCATGCCTAGAACCTAGCGCCGTCCCCGCGTTGCGCGGCGTCTACTTCGTCAGCACGACGGCGTACAGCGGCGGCGTGCCGCTGAAGTAGGAGCGCAGGCGCGCGGCGGCCTGGCGCACCTCGTCCGAGTCGGCCGCCGCGGCGGTCGAGTAGAGGATCAGGCGCGTGGAGAGCGGGTAGGTGCCGTCGCGGAGCGTCTTCGGGGTGGGGGTGATGCACCGCTCGCCGGGCGCGGCGGCGCCCGCGAGCAGCGTCAGGCCGTTGCGGCGGTCGAACGCGGTGCCCGCGGCGAACGCGCGCCCGCGGTCGGCGCGGCGGACGGCCTCGTCGCGGCGCTCGGTGAGCCGCTCGTCGCGGCGGCGGCGGTCGACGCCGGGCGCGCTCGGCACGCTGACGCAGGTGCGCCCGCGCGCGGTCTGCCGGGCGAACCCGCCGGCGACGAGGACGGGGGCCGCGATCTGCCGGATGCCCGGGCACGACCAGCCGGTGCCGCCCGGCGTCACGACGTGGATCGCGGCGGCGGTCTTCCCGCTGCAGAGGTCGCCGCGGACGTCCGCCTCGACGCCGGTGCGCAGCTGCGGGATCGCGGTGATGCCGCCGCCCGCGGCCGTGATCGCGTCGTCGGTGGCGGCGATGCCGGTCGGCCCTGCGGGGGACTCGGACTGCTGCTGACCGCCGGTGATGAGCGCGTAGCCGCAGACGAGCAGCGCGATCGCCGCGAGGGCGAGCAGGAGCGCGCCGGGAGGGCAGGGGCGAGAGCCAGGGGAGGTCGGGCGGCGGCGGGATGACGGGGGTGCCGGCGCCGGTGGCGGGCTCGCCGGGCGTGGGCGGGCGATTCGGGTTCGGGTTCGGGGCGCGCCTGCGGCTCGGCGGCGGGAGCCTCGGGCTCGGTGACGGCCTCGGGCTCGGGCTCGGGCTCCGGGGTCGGCTCGGGCTCCGGCTCGCGGCGCTCGACCTCCGTCTCGGGCGGCGGCGTGACGGCGGCGGCCGCGGCGGCGACGGGCATGACGACGGGCGCGGGCGTGCCGGTCGCGCGCTCCAGGCGCACGAGCGCGCGTCCGTGGTCCTCGACGACGGTCTGGGCCGTCTCGCGCAGACGGTCGGTCGCGCTGGTGAGCCCGTTGAGCGTCTCGCGCAGCGCCTCGACCTTGGCGCGCGCGTCGCGGGCGAAGAGGTCGATGTCCGCCGGCGGCGCCGGCGGTGCCGCGACCCCGCCGCCGCCCCGCTCCTCGGTGGGGGCGGTCCCACGGTCGGCGCGCTTGCCCTTGCCCTTGGGCGGCGGCGGGCGCGCCCTCGGCGACCGTCGCGTCCTCCGACGCGTCGGTCCGCAGTTCGCGCTCGAGGTCCAGCAGGCGCCGCTCGAGGTCCCCGAGCGACTCGCGGACGTCGCGCTGCTCCCCGTCGCCGGTCATGATCGACGAACGGTACTCGGCGGGTCAGAGGGCACCACGCGAACCCGCCGCAACGACCGGGCTCGGCGCCCCCACCGTGGTCGCGATGCGGATGTTGCCCGCGATGCGGGCACGATCCGCATCGCGGGTGATGCCGCCGTCAGCCGCCGAGGATCTCGACGGCGATCTCGGCGACCTGCGTCGGGCGTGCGGCCGACGCGGACGCCCTTGGCCTCGAGCGCCTCGGCCTTCGCGGCCGCCGTGCCCGACGGAGCCGGAGACGATCGCGCCGGCGTGGCCCATCTGCTTGCCGGGCGGCGCGGTGAAGCCCGCGATGTAGCCGATGACCGGCTTCGTCACGTTCGCGGCGATGTACTCGGCGGCCTCCTCCTCGGCCGAGCCGCCGATCTCGCCGGACAGCACGATCAGCTCGGTCTGCGTCGTCGGCCTGGAACAGCTCGAGGATGTCGATGAACGACGAGCCCGGCGACCGGGTCGCCGCCGATGCCGACGATCGACGAGTTGCCGAAGCCGCGCTGGGCGAGCTCGTTGCCGATCTGGTAGGTCAGCGTGCCCGAGCGCGAGACGACGCCGACGTTGCCCTCCTTGAAGAACGGCGCCGGGATGATCCCGATGTTCGCCTTGCCGGGCGACAGGATGCCCGGGCAGTTCGGGCCCGACCAGGCGCGCGCCCGGGAGTCGCGCTTGAGCGTGTTGTAGACGCGCAGCTCGTCGTGGGCGGGGATGCCCTCGGTGATCGCGACGATCAGCGAGACGCCCGCGGCGGCCGCCTCGAGGATCGAGTCGGCGGCGAAGCGCGGCGGGACGAAGATCATCGCCGTGTTCGGCTGCGCGCCCTCGGCGCACTCGGCCCACGAGTTGAAGACGGGGATGCCCTCGACGTCCTGGCCGCCCTTGCCGGGCGTGACGCCGGCGACGACGTTCGTGCCGTAGTCGCGGTTGTTGCAGCGTGTGGAACGAGCCCTCGCGGCCGGTGATGCCGGCGACGGCCAGGCGGGTCTCCTCGGTGACGAGGATGGCCATGTCAGCTGCGCTCCTTCGCGAGCGCGACGACCTTCTCGGCCGCCTCGTTCATCGTCTTCGCCGGGTGGACGTTCGGGATCGCGGCCTCCTCGAGGAGCCGGCGGCCCTCGACGTCGTTCGTGCCGTCCAGGCGGACGACGAACGGGATGTCGGTGTCGAAGCGGGCGAACGCGTCGAGGAGGCCGTCGGCGACCTCGTCGCAGCGGGTGATGCCGCCGAAGATGTTGAAGAGGACCGCCTTGACCTTGTCGTTGGAGAGGAGCACCTCGACCGCGGTCGTGATGGCCTCGGCGTTGGAGCCGCCGGCCGCGTCGAGGAAGTTCGCCGGCTCGCCGCCCGCCTGGGCGACGACGTCGAGCGTGCTCATCGCGAGCCCGGCGCCGTTGCCGAGGATCCCGATGTCGCCGTCGAGCTTGACGTAGGTGCAGGCCGCGGGCCTGCGCCATCTCCTCGATCGGGTCGATCGGCGCCCTCGACGGTCAGCGCCGCGTTCTCCGGGTGGCGGTAGAGCGCGTTGTTGTCGAGCGTGACCTTCGCGTCGAGCGCCTTGACCTCGCGGTCGGGGGTGACGATCAGCGGGTTGATCTCGATGAGCGTCGCGTCCTCCTGCGATCCAGACCTCGTAGAGGCTGACGAGGATGTCCGCGACGCCGTCGGCGAGGTCGGCGTCGACGCCGCCGTGCGCGGCGATCTTCAGCGCCTCGTCGCTGCGAGAGCCCGTCGAGCGCGTCGATGTGGTGGCGCACGAGCTTCTCGGGGGTCTTCTCGGCGACCTCCTCGATGTCCATGCCGCCCTCCTTGCTGAAGCATCACCAGCGGCGCCTTCGCCGAGCGGTCGAGCAGGATCGAGGCGTAGTACTCGTCCTCGATGTCCGACGCCTCCTCGATCCACAGCTCGTGGACGATGTGGCCGCGGATGTCGAGCCCGAGGATGTTCGTCGCGTGCTCCCGCGCCTCGTCCTCGTTGGCGGCGAGCTTCATCCCGCCGGCCTTGCCGCGGCCGCCGATCAGCACCTGTGCCTTGACGACGACGGGGTATCCGAGCTCGTTCGCGGCGGCGACGGCGTCCTCGACGGTCGTGACGGCCCGGCCGTCAGAGACGTCGAGTCCGTGGCGCGCGAACAGCTGCTTGCCTTGGTATTCGAGCAGGTCCATAGCGGCGGCGGAGGCTAGCGGAGGGAGTGCCTCCGGCGACGGTTGGTGGTTGACAGGGCGGCGGCGGGCCGTGACCCTCGGTGGGTGTCCCGGCTCGTGCGGAGAGCGATGGCGGCTGCCGCGATGGCGCTTGCGGCGGGCTGCTGCATGGCTCCGGGGGCGTGGGCGTTCGGGGAGCTGGGCATCACCGTGAGCGGCGCGCCGGACGCAGTTGATCGCTGGGCGACAGCGCCGACCCTCACGGCGACCGGTCACGAACAACGATCCGGTGCAGGTCGGGATCGATGGGCAGCTGCGGTCTTCAACGCCATCCGCGACCCGTTCCAGGACGCTGCCGATCGCTCGCGGGATCCGGCTGCCAGCCGACTTCGTCGCCCTCGTCGTGCATGATCTTCGGGCGACCTGCCCTCGGCGCGTCGCGGCAGAGATCGCGGTCACGTCGTCGCTTCCGGGGCTGGAGCCCGTATCGCGATCGATGTCGGGGCCAGCGCCGACGTCCGGACGGCGCGTTCGGCGAACAGCTCAACGCGCCGCAGGTGCGCTGGCGAGGCGACCGTCGAGGCCAAGGCCGACATCAAGCTCGAGCTGAGCGCCTCGGCCGAGTCGGTCGTCGTCGGCGCCCCGGTCACGATCCGCGGGCTCGTGACGAACACGAAGGCCGACGGCACCGCCTACGGCGCGCCAGGTGAGGTTCTCCCTCCCCGCCGGGTGTCGAGATCGTCGTCGAAGCCCGCCGACTGCACCGGGCACCGCACTGAACCTCATCTGCCCGGTCGGCGACCTCGCCCCGCAGACCGCCGCCCAGCGGGAGCTGACGCTCCGCTCCGCCGACCGAGGGCGCGTTCACCGTCCTGGGCACCGGCTGCCTGGGCGCGCCCTGACACGACCCCCGTCGACACGCAGGGGCAGGTCAACGTCACCGTCCTGCCGCCCCCCGAGCCCGAGGGCCCGCCGCCGCCGGCCGACGCCGAGCCGCTCCGCCGAAGCCCAGGACCGTCAGGGCCAACACGCTCGCCCAGGGGCTGCCGGCCTCCGGGCCGCTGCTTCCGCTCGCGGCGGCTGACGTTCGTGCTGCGCTCGCGCGGGGCGTGGGATCCGGTGCGCGGCGTCCGATCCGGGTCACGGGCCGCAAGCGCGCGACTCGTCATCAAGGGCCGCCGCGCGCTGGACCGTCATCACCGTCCCCTCCCGCGCAGCGGCAAGGTCACGCTGAGGATCGAGGTCACGTACGACAACGGCCGCCGCTACAAGGCCACGCGCTCGTTCCGCCGCTGCTGAGCGCGCACCGCGGGACGCGGCCCGACCCCGGCTTTCTAGACTGATTGGTCTATGCCGCTTCCCGCCAAGGTCACCTGGGTCACGTTCGATGTCTACGGCACGCTGATCGACTGGGAGGCGGGGATCCTCGACGCCTTCCAGCGCGAGGCGCAGCGCGAGGGCTTCACGATCGAGAAGCCGGACGAAGATCTTCCCCCGCTTCCTGGAGCTGGAGCACGAGATCGAGGCCGGCTCGTACGAGCTGTACGCCGAGGTCCTGCGCCGCGGCGCCGTCACGATCGCCAAGGAGATCGGCTGGCCGCTGGAGCCCTCCCGCAGCGGCTTCCTCCCGGACTCGGTGCCGCGCTGGCGCCCGTTCAAGGAGACGAACACGCAGATGACGCGGTTCGGCAAGAAGTTCCAGACCGGCCTCATCTCGAACATCGACGACAAGCTGCTCGGTGAGACGCGCCGCCACATCCCGCACGTCTTCGACCTCGTCGTCACCGCCCAGCAGGTCCGCTCCTACAAGCCGGACTCCGCGCACTTCACCGAGTTCGCCCGCCGCGTGGGCAGCAAGAAGAACTGGGTGCACGTCTGCAGCGGCGTCCACGCCGACCTCGAGCCGGCGCTGAAGGCGAAGGTCCCGGTCATCTGGGTCAACCGCCGCAAGGAGCAGCTCGACCCGAGCGCGAAGAAGCCGACCGCCGAGGTGAAGACGCTCCTCGAGGCGGCCAAGCTGCTCGGCGCGGCCTAGGGGACCGGACCCGCAGGCCCCGCGATGCGGGTCGTCGCGCTCACCGAGGACGTCCTGGTCTGCACGTCCGCCTGCTGGCAGACGACGTGCACCATCGTCCGCGGCCCGGACCGCGAGGCGCCCGAGGCGTTCGTCATCGACTCGCCCGTCCTCCCCGACGAGCTGGAGGCCCTGCCCGGCGTCCTGGAGCACGTCGGCTGGCCCTGCTCGGGGCTGCTCGCGACGCACGGCGACTGGGACCACCTGCTCGGCCGCCTGGCGTTCCCCGGCGCCGCGCTCGGCTGCGCGGAGACGACCGCGGCGCGCCTGACGGGCGACATGGGCGACGCGGTCCGCAGGCTGCGCGAGTTCGACGACGAGCACTACGTCGAGCGGACCGGCCCGCTGCAGCTCGGCCAGGTGCAGGCGCTGCCGGTGCCGGGGAAGCTCGAGATCGGCGGCGGCGAGCTGGAACTGCACGCCACCGAGGGCCACGTGCCGGAGGGGATGGCGATCGCCGTACCGTGGGCCGGCGTGCTGGTCGTCGGCGACTACGTCTCCCCGGTCGAGATCCCGATGCTCAGCGAGGGCGGTTCGCGGTCGGCGTACGTCGCCACGCTCGGGCGCCTGCTGCCGCTGATCGAGGCGGCCGAGCACGTCGTCCCCGGCCACGGCGCGATCCTCGACCCCGTGCGCGCCGCGGCGATCCTGCGCGAGGACCTCCACTACCTGGAGACCGGCGAGCTGCCGATCGCCCGCCGCGGCGCCGCGCAGAAGAAGATCGACGCCGAGAACCGGGAGCGCTGGTGATCCACCACGTCTCGTTCGAGGTGGGGCCGGGCGGCGCGGATGCCGAGGTCGCGTTCTGGCGGATGCTCGGGTTCGCCGAGGTCATCCCGCCCGGGACGCTCGCCGAGCGCGCGCGCTGGGTGGAGAGCGACGACATGCAGATCCACCTCCTGGACGCCGACGCGCCGGCGGTCGGCGGCGACGGCCACGTCGCCCTCGTCGTCCGCGACTACGACGAGGTCGTCGCCCGCCTGCGCGCCGCCGGCCACGAGGCCGCGCCGCGCCGCGAGCACTTCGGCGCGCCGCGCACGCAGGTGCGCACCCCGGCGGGCCACCTCGTCGAGATCATGGCGCCCCCGCGGCCCTGAGCGGATCGACGCGCCTGAGGCCCGCTCAGCGGGTCTGAGCGGCGGAGATCGATGTGGTCGTCAGGCCGCCGGCACGAGCCGGTCGACCATGTCGATCACGGTCGGCTCGAGGTCGGGCTCGCCGGGGGCGGCCTCGCGCACGCTGTCGACGATGAACTTGGTGGTCGCCGGCACCGCTGCGGCGCCTGCACGAGCGCATCGGCGTCCGCGAGGACCACGGTGAGCGCGCCGCCCCCGCCGGCGCCGTCGCCTAGGCCGAGCGGACGGTCCTGCGGCTCACGTGCGCTCGCGCGTGAGCCGCAGCAGGCGCTGGTCGGGCGTGAACAGGCGGCGGGTGCCCGCGAGCGCGGTCGTCGCCGTCGTCACGACCACGGCGCCGAGGATGATCCACATGAGCGCGAGCTGGACGAGCACCGCGTCGAGCGGGTCGACCCCGGCGAGGATGAGGCCGGTCATCGCGCCCGGCAGGAACACGATCCCGAGCGCCTTCGTGTTCTCGATCTGCGGGGAGATCGCCAGGCGCAGCGCGCGCCGCACCTGCGGGCGGGCCGCGTCGATCCCCGGCAGCCCGAGCGCCAGGCGCGCCTCGATCTCCGGCCGGCGGTCCGCCAGCAGGCCCGCGAGCGCCGTCACCACGACGATGCACGACTTCATCGAGTTCCCGACGACCATGCCGGCGATCGGGACGACCGTGCGGCCGTCGACCGGGAAGATGCCCAGGCCGAACGTCAGGCCCAGCGCGACCGCCGCGGTCACGGCGTTCGCGGTGAGCGCGATCTGCAGGACGCCCGGGAGCTGCGGCGCCCGGCGGCGCACCGTGACCGCCGCGAACACGACGATCCCGGCGACCCACAGCCACGACCAGGCGAGCGGGGTGTCCGGGTCGACGACGAGCTGCAGCGCGAGCGCGACGAGCAGCAGCTGCGCGGCCGAGCGCACGACCGCGACGACCATGTCGCGCCCGAGCCCGAGGCGCTCGCGCAGCGAGATCGCGACGGCGATCGCGATGAGGCTGAGCGAGGCGACGAGCCCGACCCAGGTGACGTCGCCCTCACCCATGGCGGTGCTCCAGCTCGCGCGCGAGCCGCCCGTCGCGCAGCCGCAGGACGTGGTCGGCGACCCGCTCGAGCTGTGCCTCGTCGTGGGTGACGAGCAGCACCGGGACGCCGTCGTCCGCGAGCGCCCGCATGAGCGCCTCGAGCTCCTCGGTGGCGTCCCCGTCGAGGGCGGACGTCGGCTCGTCCATCAGGACGACGTGCGGGTCGGTGGCGAGCGTGCGCGCCAGGCAGACGCGCTGCCCCTCGCCGCCGGAGAGCGTGTCCGCGTCGCGGCCGGCGAATGCCTCGGGGTCCAGCGCGGCGCGCCGCAGGAGCTCGGCGACGCGCGCGTCGGCGGCGCCCGGGTCGGCGACGCGCAGGTTGTCGGCGACGGTGCCCGGGAAGAGGACGGGCGCCTGGAAGACCATGCCGACCGCGCGGCGGTGCGCGAGCGGGTCGAGCTGCGCCACGTCCTCGCCGCGGAAGCGGACGATCCCCGAGTCCGGCGCCTCGAGCCGGTTGCAGCAGCGCAGCAGCGTGGACTTGCCGGCGCCGGACGGACCGGCGATCGCGGTGACCCCGGCGTCCGGGAGGGTGACGCTCACGTCGTCGAGGCGGGGGCGCTCGTCACCCGCGACCGACACGTGCTCGAAGGTGAAGAGCGGCGGCTCCGGCACGGACGCCCGCGTCAGTCCAGCCTGATGTTCACGAAGAGGTCGCGGCCCGCCCAGGGCGTCGCCTTCTTCCCGAAGCCGAGCGACTCGTAGAGCTTCAGCGCCGGCTCGTTGGTCTCGTTGACGTCGAGCTCGGCGCGGCGGCAGCCGCGGTCGCGTGCGCACTGCAGCGAGAACTCGACGAGGGCGCGGCCCAGGCCCGTGCCGCGCGCATGCTCCTCGACGAAGACGTCCTCCAGCAGGCAGTCGTCGGAGGCCGTCCAGACGCTGTGGCGGTAGCGCAGGACGACGATGCCGGCGGGCGGGGCGTCCGCGTCGGGCGCCCCGATGACGAACTCGGTGTTCCGGTCCTCGATCAGCTTGTCCACGCCCGCGAGGAACGCGTTGTCACTCGGCCAGTCCTTGCCGAGGTGGTCGCGGAACCCGATGAGCAGGCGCGCGACCGTCTCCGCCTCATCGACGTCGGCAACCCAGACATGCGGTCCTTCGGTCATGCCCGTGACGCTAGCGCCCGGGGAGACGGCTACTCCGCGGGCGGCGCCGCCGACACGATCCGCGCGATCGGGTCACCGGCCTGGATGGCGGCGCCCTCCTTGATCGGCAGGTCCTCGATGACGCCCGCCTTGTGGGCGGTGATCTCGTTCTCCATCTTCATCGCCTCGATGATGCAGAGGAGCTGGCCCTCCTCGACGGTCTGGCCCTTCTCGACGAGGACCTTCCACATGTTGCCCTGGAGGGGCGCCTCGAGCAGGTCGGGCCCGGCGCCGCCGCCGGCCTTGCGGTCACTGCGCTTGGACTTCTTCGCGCCGCCGCCCGCGCCGTCCGCCGCGCCGCCCGCGACGACCGCGCCCGCGAACGCCGGGCCGATGACGTTGACGTCGAAGCGCCGGCCGGAGACCTCCACGGTGTAGGACTGCTCCACCGTCTCCAGCGGCTCGCCGTCGTCGCCCGTCGGGGGCGCGGGGGCCGGGTCGGGGGCCGTGGACTTCAGCCAGTCCTTGTCCTCGACGAGGTCGCGGCAGGTCTCGGCGTTCGCCCACTGCTCGGTCTTCAGCAGCGCGTCGTGGAACGGGATGAGCGTCGTCAGGCCCTCGATCTCGTACTCCTCGAGCGCGCGGATCATCCGCTGCGTCGCGGAGGCGCGGTCCACGTCCCAGACGATGAGCTTGCTCACCATCGGGTCGTACGTCGGGGAGACCTCGCCGTTCTCGCCGACGCCGGAGTCCACGCGCACGCCGGGGCCCGCGGGCTCCTTGTAGCGGCCGATCTTCCCCGGGGCGGGGGCGAAGTTCTTCGCCGCGTTCTCGGCGTTGATGCGGCACTCGATCGCGTGGCCGCGCAGCTCGACCTGCTCCTGCGTGTAGGAGAGGGGGAGGCCCGCGGCGGCGCGGATGCCCTCCTTGACGATGTCGATGCCGGTCACCATCTCGGTGACGCAGTGCTCGACCTGCACGCGGGTGTTCATCTCCAGGAAGAAGTACTCGCCGTCCTGGAAGAGGCCCTCGATCGTGCCGGCGCCGACGTAGTCGACGGCCTTCGCGGCGTTCACGCCGATCTCGCCGATGCGGTCGCGCAGGCCCGGATCCTCCTCGACGACGGGCGCCGGGGACTCCTCGATGAGCTTCTGGTGGCGGCGCTGGATCGAGCAGTCGCGCTCGCCGAGATGGATGCAGTTGCCGTGCCTGTCGGCGATGATCTGCACCTCGACGTGGCGCGGGTCCGGCAGGTAGCGCTCGAGGTAGACGCGCCCGTCGCTGAAGAACTTCTCGCCCTCGCGGGAGGCGCCGTCGAAGGCGCCCTCCAGCTCGTCCTCGGTCAGCGCGACGCGGAAGCCCTTGCCGCCGCCGCCGCCCGCCGCCTTCACGGCGACCGGGAAGCCGATCTCGTCCTTGGCGATCTTCATCGCCTCCTCGACCGTCGCGACCGTCTCCGTCGTGCCCGGGACGATCGGCACGCCCGCGGCCTTCATCAGCTCACGGGCCGTCGTCTTGGAGCCCATCGCGTCGATCGCGCTCGCGGGCGGGCCGATGAACGTGATGCCCGCGTCCTCGAGCGTCTTGGCGAACGGCGCGTTCTCGGCGAGGAAGCCGTAGCCGGGGTGCACGGCGTCGGCGCCGCACTCGGCGATGACCTCCATGATCTTCGGCACGTTGAGGTAGCTCTCGGCCGCGGGGCCGGGACCGAGCAGGTAGGCCTCGTCGGCGGCCTTCACGTGGAGGGCGTCGCGGTCGACCTCCGAGTAGACGGCGACCGAGGGGATGCCGAGTTCCTTGCAGGCGCGGATCACGCGGATGGCGATCTCGCCGCGATTGGCGATGAGGATCTTCTTGAACATGCGGCGCCGAAGGGTACCCGCGTCCGGCGGTGCAAGACTGCCCGCCCGATGCGCGTCCCGCCGAACCGGATCCTGCGTGAGCTCTTCTTCTGGCTGCGGCCCGACTTCGTCCTGCGCTGCCTGCGGCGTTTCCAGGCGCTGGAGGGCTTCGACCGGGCGATCGCCCTGGCCTCGAGCGCCTTCACCGCGACGATCCCGCTGACGATCCTCGTGGGTGCGATCCTGCCGTCGCAGGACGCCGCCGACTCCGTGATCCGCCGGTACCGGCTGTCGGACGAGGGCGCGCAGGCGGTGAAGGACGCGTTCGCCCCCGCGGAGGGCACGGAGGCCGGACTGGGCGTCTTCAGCGCGCTGCTGCTGCTGTTCGCGGTGCTGAGCTTCGCCCGGGCGGTGCAGCGGCTCATCGAGCGCGCGTACGAGCTGAAGCCGCTGAGCCTGCGCAACACGCGCAACGCCGCGCTGTGGATCGCCGGGCTCGTGGGGTTCGGGCTCGTCGAGGGCGCGGTGATCTGGGCGTTCGACGGGCCCGCGCTGCACCTCGTCGGCCTGTGCATCAACATCGCGCTCGCGGTCGCCTTCCTCGTGTGGACCGGGCGCCTGCTGGGCGCCAACCGGGTGCTCGACCGCGATCTGCTGCCGTTCGCGATCCTCGTCGCCGGCGGGCTCGTCATCTACGGCTCGGTCTCCGACCTCTGGGTGCCGCGGATGTTCGACAGCTACGCCGGCCGCTACGGGGTGATCGGCGCGACCTTCGCGATCATCTCGGCGATGTTCGGGGCGATGTTCGTCGTCGTCGTGATGACGGCGATCGGGCGCGAGGTGGCCGACGAGGTCGACCGCATCCGCCGCGGCGAGCGCCCGCCCGAGGACGCGGTGCGCGAGCAGTGGGAGCTGCTGCTGAACGATGTGCGCGCGCGGCGGGACGTGTGGCTGGAGTCGCGCCGCGAACGCAAGCGGAACGTCGCGGAGGAGGATGCGGCGGCGGCCGAGGACGACGCCTCGCCGTAGGTCTACGCTGCGAGCGCGGCCGCGCGCCGCGACCGCAGCTCCTCGCGCTCGGCCGCGCTGCCCGTGAGCGCGATCGCGCGGTCGTATGCGGCGACCGCCTCCGCGGGGCGCCCTGCGCGCCGCAGCAGCTCCGCATGGGCGGCGTGCAGCGGCTGGTAGCCGGCGAGGCGCTCGTCGCCGAGCAGCGGGGCCAGGATCGCGAGTCCCGCCTGCGGCCCGTCCGCGTACGCGACGGCGACCGCGCGGTTGACGTCCACGACCGGCGAGGGCGCGAGCGCTGCGAGCCGCCCGTACAGCGCGGCGATCTGCGGCCAGTCGGTGGCGTCCGCGGTCGGCGCGCTCGCGTGGAGCGCCGAGATCGCGGCCTGCAGCTGGTAGGGGCCCGGGCGGCGCAGCCGCAGCGCGCGGTCCAGTGCGCCCGTTCCCTCCGCGATCTCCGCGGCGTCCCAGGTGGCGCGGTCCTGGCGGTCCAGCGCGACGTACGTTCCGTCCGCGTCGGTCCGAGCCGCGCGCCGCGCGTCGTGCAGCAGCATCAGCGCGAGCAGGCCGAGCGTCTCGGCGTCGTCGGGCATCAGCAGGGCGAGCAGGCGGCCGAGTCGCAGCGCCTCGGCCGCGAGGTCGGGCCGGGTCAGCGCGTCGCCGCCCGACGCCCGGTAGCCCTCGTTGTAGATGAGGTAGAGGACCGCGAGCACGCCGGCGACCCGGTCGGGGAGATCGTGGGCCTCGGGGACGCGGTAGGGGATCCGCGCCGCCGCGATCTTGCGCTTGGCGCGCACGAGCCGCTGGGCCATCGCGGGCTCGCCGACGAGGAACGCCGCCGCGACCTGCGCGGTCGTGAGGCCGCCGACCAGGCGCAGCGTCAGCGCGACCCGGGCCTCCATCGCGAGCGCCGGGTGGCAGCACGTGAAGACGAGGCGCAGCCGGTCGTCGGCGATCACCTCGTCGTCCGCGGGCTCGGGGTGGTCCTGCTCCAGGCGCATGCGGTGCTCCAGGTCGGCGATGCGCTCGCCTGCGCCGCGTTCGCGGCGCAGGCGGTCGACGGCGCGGTTGCGGGCGGTCGTGGTGATCCACGCCGCGGGAACGCGCGGGACGCCGTCGCGCGGCCAGCGTGCGGAGCGCGTCGGCGAGCGCGTCCTGCAGTGCGTCCTCGGCGAGGCCGAGGTCGCCGCCGAGCCGCCGCGCGAGGGTCGCCAGGACGGCGGGACCCTCGTCGCGGAAGGCTCGGGCGACGGCGTCGCGGGCGGCCGCGCCGCCGTCGGCACTCACCCCTGGTCGAAGACCATGACCGGGCGCACCTCGACCGATCCGTGCTCGATGTGCGGGGCCTTCCCGGCCCACTCGAGCGCGGTGTCGAGGTCGGGGACGTCGATGACGTAGTAGCCGCCGAGCAGTTCCTTCGTCTCGGCGAACGGCCCGTCGCTGACGACGCGCTCGTCGCCGCGCACGCGCACGGTCGTCGCGGTGCTCACGGGGTGCAGCGCCTCACCGGCCCGCATGATGCCGGCCTGCGCCATCTGTTCGGTGTAGCTCATCCAGCCGGCGAACTCGGCCTGGTCCTCGGGCGAGCCCTCGGCCGGGGCGGTGGCCGGGTCGTCGTACATCAGGAGCATGTACTGCGGCATGTCGTCTCTCCGTGTCGGGTGCGGGCGGGCGCTGGTCGCCGGTGCCCATTCAACCGGACGACGAACGGGCGCGCGCGAGATCGACACGGCCGCGCAATGTGGCGCGCCGGCGCTCTACCAGGGGTTGGGGTCGCCCCAGGGCGACGGCTCGTCCGGCTCGCGGCCGACGCCCTCGAGCAGGGCGGCGCGCTCCCACGGGCTCATCCGCGGCGGCTCGGCGGAGACGACGGGCGTCGTCTCGCGCAGGAAGCGCTCGAGCGCGGCGACGACTGCGGCGGCCTCCTCCGGGGAGGCGGACGGCGCGACGATCTGGAGCCTGGGCTGCGGGTCCGGCACGGGCCGGAGCGTACCGGCCCGCGCGGGCCGCGGGTCGTAGGGTGCGGCCCATGCACGAGATCCCGGTCTTCGACCACGACGCGGTGCTCGCGGCGGTCTCCCCGGCGGAGGCGATCGCCCGCACGCGCGAGGCGTTCCTGCGCCATCGCGCGGGCGACTGGGTGATGCCGTCGAAGGTCTATCTGGAGTCGCCGCCGTACGGGGACTTCCGGGCGATGCCGGCGCGCGGCGACGGCCTCGCGATGCTCAAGTGGATCAGCTCGTTCCCGGGCAATCCGGAGCGCGGGCTGCCGACGGTCATGGGCGTCGTCGTCCTGTCGGACGCGGAGACGAGCGAGCCGCTCGCGCTGCTCGACGCGCGGTCGGTGACGGCGCTGCGGACGGGCGCGGTGGCGGCGGTGGCGGCGCGGGCGCTGGCGGCCGTCGAGCCGCCGGATGCGACCTGCGGGATCGTCGGGTGCGGGCTGCACGGGGCGTGGGCGGCGCGGTGCCTCGTGGCCGAGGGGTACGGCGGCGGTGTCTGCCACGACCCGCGGTCCGAGGTCGCCGAGGCGCTGGCGGCGGAGCTCGGGGAGGGCTGGCGCGCGGGGACGCTCGAGGAGGCGGTCGCGTGCGACGTCGTCACGTGCGTCACGCCGGGCGCGACCCCGGTCGTGAACGTCGGCGACCTGCGCCCCGGCCTCCATCTCAACATGCTCGGCGCAGACGGGCCGGGCAAGGCCGAGGCGACGATCGAGGCCGTCGCCGCGTGCGACCTGTACTGCGACGAGTGGGCGCAGGCGTCACACGGCGGCGAGCTGACGGGCGCGGTGGAGGCGGGGCTCGTGACGCGGGACGACGTGGTCGACCTCGGGGCCGTCCTGGCCGGCGACGCCCCGCGGCCGTCAGGCGAGCGCCCGACGCTCTTCGACTCCACCGGGCTCGCGATCCAGGACCTCGCGATCGCCGCGGCGGTGCTGCGCACGAGGTAGCGCGCCACGGGCGCGCGCCAACCACGCCGTGCCGGATTTCGACCGGTCACCGGTCATTTCTCGCAACGAACGCACCGGCCGCCACGCCCGCCGCGGGAAACGACCAGTCACTGGTCATTTCCCGCAACGAACGCCCCGCCCTCTGCGCAGCCGCCACCCGCGCGCCGAGCTCACGGGGCCGGGGACGCTGCGGTCGAGGAGGGGAGTGGTGGCCATCCCCCCGCAGGCCGTGACGTCCCGGCCCCGGACCGCGGGCGTCCGAGGGCGTCGGCCAGGGCTCCTGAGATCGATCAGACCGCGCCTGCGGCGCGGTCTGTCCTGCCGGGGGGCCGTGCCCTGGGGGCCGTGCCTACAGCGGGATGTTGCCGTGCTTGCGCTGCGGCTGCGCGACCCGCTTGGTCTGCAGCGTCTCCAGCGCGGTCGATCAGCTTCGGGCGCGTCTCGTGCGGGACGATCACGTCGTCGATGTAGCCGCGCTCGGCCGCCGTGTACGGGTTGGCGAAGCGCGCCTTGTAGTCGGCGATCAGCTTCTGCGCGGCGCTCGTCCGGCGTGGGCGACGTCGGCGAGGTCCTTGCGGTAGATGATGTTGACCGCGCCCTCGGGGCCCATCACCGCGACCTCGGCCTGCGGCCAGGCGAAGTTGAAGTCGGCGAGCATGTGCTTGGAGGCCATGACGTCGTAGGCGCCGCCGTAGGCCTTGCGCGTGACGACGGTGATCTTCGGGACCGTCGCCTCGGTGTAGGCGTAGAGCAGCTTCGCCCCGTGGCGGATGATGCCGCCCCACTCCTGGCTCGTGCCCGGGCAGGAAGCCGGGGACGTCGCAGAAGGTGAGGATCGGGATGTTGAAGGCGTCGCAGGTGCGCACGAAGCGCGCGCGCCTTCGCGGAGGCGTCGATGTCGAGCACGCCGGCGATCTGACGTCGGCTGGTTGCCGACGACGCCGACCGACGTAGCCCGTCGAGGCGCGAGAACCCGCAGATGATGTTCTTGGCCCAGTGCTCGTGGACCTCGAAGAACTCGCCGTCGTCGACGATCGAGCTTGACGACCTCGCGCATGTCGTAGGGCTTGTTCGGGTTGTCCGGGACGATGCGTGTCGAGCTCGGCGTCCTCGCGGTCGGGATCGTCGTCGGGCGCGACGCGCGGCGGCTTCTCGAGGTTGTTCTGGGGCAGGAAGCCGAAGCAGGTAGCGGGTGTCCTCGAGCAGCGCGTCCTCGTCCTCGGCCGCGAAGTGGGCGACGCCGGACTTGGAGTTGTGGGTCATCGCGCCGCCGAGCTCCTCGAACTCGACCTCCTCGCCGGTGACCGTCTTGATCACGTCGGGGCCGGTGATGAACATGTGCGAGGTCTCCTTGCACCATGAAGATGAAGTCGGTCATCGCGGGGGAGTAGACGGCGCCGCCGGCGCACGGGCCCATGATCAGGCTGATCTGCGGGATCACGCCCGAGCACTGGACGTTGCGGACGAAGACGTCGCCGTAGGCGCCGAGCGAGACGACGCCCTCCTGGATCCGCGCGCCGCCGGAGTCGTTGATGCCGATCACCGGGGCAGCCGATCTTCGCGGCCAGGTCCATGACCTTGCACCATCTTCTCGGCCATCACCTCGCCGAGCGAGCCGCCGAAGACGGTGAAGTCCTGGCTGAAGACGAAGACGCGTGCGGCCGTCGATCGTGCCGTGGCCGGTGACGACGGCGTCGCCCCAGGGCCGGTTCTTCTGCATGTCGAAGTCGTAGGTGCGGTGGCGCACGAAGGTGTCGAGCTCCTGGAACGAGCCCGGGTCGAGCAGCTTCTCGATCCGCTCGCGGGCGGTGTACTTGCCCTTGGCGTGCTGCTTCTCCTCGGCCTCCGGCGAGGAGTGCGCGGCCTGCATGCGCAGCTCCTCCAGGTGGGCGAGCTTGTCGTCGAGCGTTTCGGGGTGCGTGAGGCGTGCCATGGGGCGGCGGAGTCTACGAGAGGCGCGCGGCTCGAGGCCGCCTCGCCGGTCGTGCCGCCGGGCCTCAGGCCCGCGAGAACGGGCGGTGGTGCGCGGAGCCGAGGTCGTCCAGGATGGCGACCAGCCGGCCCTCGAGCTCGGGGTCGGGCTCGGGGTCGGGCTCCGGTGCCGGCTCGGCCCGCACCTCCGGCTCGACCTCGGGCACCTCGACCGCGGGTGCCTCGGGTGCGTCCGGTACCGCGGGCGCCGCGACGGGCGCCGGAGCCTGCTCGGCCGCGGGCAGCGCCGCCCACCTGCCGGTGTGCCACCAGCCCTTGAGCCGCGCGAGGAACCCCTCGCGCGGCGCCGGGCCTTCGTCCTGAGACGGGATGTCGGTCCCGGTCGCCTCAGTGTCGGCGGACGTCTGGGGTGCGGCGGTCTGCGGCTCCGGCTCGACCGCGAGGGCGGCGGCGAGGGCGGCGCTGTCGAACGCCACGGTGTCCTGCTCGGGCGCGTGCGCGGGCGTGCGCTCGGCCGCGATCGTCACCTTCGTGCCCCACCCGGAGGCCGCGAGCTCCACTGTGCCGCGTACAGACGCGCCCTCCCAGGCGACGGCGGTCTCGGGATCCTTCCGGGTGATGCGCACCTCGCCGAACGCGGACAGCCGTCGGGCGAGGGATGGCGCGTCGCTGATCTCCGCCCACAGCTCGGGCGGGGACTTCACGAGGGTGCGCTGCGCACGGGTCAAGGGCATGACAGATGCCGGTTTCGGCACCGACACACGCGCCTCCTGCCAAGGCACGGAGTCCTGCAACGTCCGTGCCGCAAAGACGTGGCCCACGCGTCACAGGTGGTCCGCAACGCTGGTGCCCCATGGGCCACCACGAGCCTCACACGGATCTCCGCCGCAAGAGTCCCGCTGAGCGAGATCTCAGATGCGGAGATCGGCGAGGGACGCACCGGGTTGCCGCGGTGCGCCGGGCGGCAGTGGGGCGTCGTCGATCGCGGTCAACTGCTGGCGCTGGGGTACAGCCGGTCCGCGGTGGACCGGGCGGTCGACGCGGGCCGGCTGCATCGGCGTCATCGCGGCGTGTACACGGTCGGTCATACGGTGTTGCGGCGAGAGGGCGCCTGGCTCTGGCCGCCGTTCTGGCCTGCGGGCACGGTGCCGTGCTGTCCGCACCGGTCGGCCGGCGCAGCTCTGGGAGCTGCGGTCGTCGATCCCGCCCCGGGATCGACGTGACGGCGACCCGCCGGCGGATCGCGCCGCAGGGGATCGACCTGCACGAGACGTGCCGGCTGACGGAGACCGAGGTGACCAGCGTTCGGCCATCTTCCCGTGACGACCGTCTCGCGGACCCTTGCCGACCTGGCGGCGGTGCTGCGGTCGGCGGGACCTGGAGCGCACCTTCGAGCGCGCGGAGGCGCAGCAGCTGCTCGACGTGCCCGCGATCCTGAGCGAGCGCCCGTCACCGGCCGGGCGCTGCCAGGTCCGGCGCATCCTGGACGCCTGGGAGCCGTCGCGCACGAAGAGCGAGCTGGAGGTCGCGTTGCTGACCCTCGTGCGCCGGGCGCGGCTCCCGGAGCCGGCGGTCAACGCCCACGTCGAAGGCCTCGAGGTCGACCTGCTGTGGCCCGGGGCGCGCCTGGCGGCGGAGGCGGACAGCCTCCAGTACCACCTGACGCGGGCGGCGATGGAGCGCGATCGGGCGCGCGATGCGGTGCTGGCCCGCGCGGGGTACCGGGTGCTCCGCTTCACCGACCGCCAGGTGCACGCGGCGCCCGAGCGAGGTGATCGCCGCCCTGCGCGCCGCGCTCGCGCTGATCTCCGCCGCTTGAGCCCGCTCAGCGGGTCTCAGACACGGAGATTCGATGCGCCCCGGCGCCCGCGGCGCGCCCTACGCGAACGGCTTGGCGACCATGAAGAAGATTGCGATGAGGATGAGTGCGCTCGAGAGGGCGCCGACGAGTGCGACGCGTCTGGGCCTTCGTGGCGTACTCGTCGCTGAAGCCGCCGCCGGCGTCGAGGTCGCGGCGGGCGAGCGTGGCGAGCTCGCGCTCGCGCGGGGTGAAGAACGCGCCGCCGAGGCCGAGCAGGACGACGAGGATGACCATCGGGACCGTCACCCAGACCTCGCTGAAGACGTCGGCGTCGGCCGCCAGGTAGAAGCCCGTCAGCAGCGCCAGCGCGGCGAACGGGGTGATGATCAGCCGCCCGACGCGCACCTGCATCTCGTGGACGGCGGGCATCGCCTCGGGATGCGTCTTCACGAACCACGGGATGATCGCCGGGTAGACGAAGGCGCACGCCGAAGGCGATCACGACGCACATGACGTGCAGCGCGACGACGACGTCGTAGAACAGGATGGCGGGAAGGACGGTCATGATCAGAACACCGGCTGGTACTTGCCGAAGACGTCCTGCATCGCGCCGCAGACCTCGCCCATGGACGCCCGGTCCTTCAGCGCCACCCGGATGAACGGGACGAGGTTGGCGGTGCCGCGGGCGGCCTCGCGCAGCTCCTCGAGCCGCTGCTCGACGAGCGCCGCGTCGCGGTCGGCCTTGAAGGCCGCCAGGCGGTCGAGCTGCTCGCGCTCGGACTCGGGGTCCACGCGCAGGAGGTCCGGCACCTCCAGCTCGTCCTCGACGTAGTCGTTCACGCCGATGACCTTGTCCTGGCCGATGCGGTAGCGCTCCTGGTAGCCCCAGGCCGACTCGTCGATCTCGCCCGTGATGAACTCGATCGCCTTCGATCGACCCGCCGAGCGCGTCGACCTTCCCGATGAGCTCCAGCGCGCGCGACTCGATCTCGTCGGTCAGCGACTCCACGAAGTAGGAGCCCGCGAACGGGTCGACCGTGTCCGTCGCGCCCGACTCCGCGGCGATGATCTGCTGCGTGCGCAGCGCGATCTTCGCGGCGCGCTCGGTCGGCAGCGCGAGCGCCTCGTCGAAGCCGTTGGTGTGCAGCGACTGGGTGCCGCCGCAGACCGCGGCGAAGCCCTGCAGCGCGACGCGGACGATGTTGTTCTCCGGCTGCTGGGCGGTGAGCGTCACGCCGCCGGTCTGCGTGTGGAAGCGCAGCATCAGCGCCTTCGGGTTCGTCGCGCCGAAGCGCTCGCGCATGATCGTCGCCCACATGCGGCGCGCCGCGCGGAACTTCGCGACCTCCTGGAAGACGTTGTTGTGCCCGTTGAAGAAGAACGCCAGGCGCGGGGCGAAGTCGTCGACCGGCAGGCCGCGGTCGACGGCCGCCTGCACGTAGGCGATGCCCGTTGGACAGCGTGAACGCGACCTCCTGCACCGCCGAGCAGCCCTTCTCGCGGAAGTGGTAGCCGGAGATCGAGATCGTGTTCCACTTCGGGATGTGCTCGGCGCAGTACTCGAAGATGTCGGTCGTCAGCCGCATCGTCGGCTCCGGCGGGTAGATGTAGTTGCCGCGGGCGATGTACTCCTTGAGCACGTCGTTCTGGATCGTCCCGCGCAGCTTCGCGCTCGGCACGCCCTGCTCCTCGGCGACGAGGTCGTAGAGCATCAGCAGGACCGCCGCGGGCGCGTTGATCGTCATCGACGTCGAGACCTGGTCGAGCGGGATCCCGTCGAACGCGGTCCGCATGTCGTCGATCGTGTCGATCGCGACGCCGGTGCGCCCGACCTCGCCCAGGCAGCGCGGGTCGTCGGAGTCCAGGCCGAGCTGCGTCGGCAGGTCGAAGGCCATCGACAGGCCGGTCGCCGCCGCGCGAGAGCAGGTAGCGGTAGCGCTCGTTGGTCTCCTTCGCGCTCGCGTAGCCGGCGTACTGGCGCATCGTCCACTGCTGCTCGCGGTACATCTCGCGATGCACGCCGCGCGTGTACGGGAAGTCGCCGGGCTCGCCGAGCCGCAGCTCGCCGGGGAGATCGCGCTCGTCGTAGAGCTCCTCGATCTCGATGCCAGAGTCGGTGAAGCGGCGAGGGTCGTCGGGGCCGACGATCGGGGCGATCGTCAGGCGCTCGTCGGGGGTGGTGGCCATGCCCTGAACGGTACCGCCGGGACCCCGGCGGGCGCGGCTACGCGCAGACGCGGATCGTCGAGGAGATCGACTTCTTCGGCGACTTCCCCTTCTTGACCTTGATGAACGCCCGCGCGCGGAACGTCACGGTCTTCCCCTTCGCCGCCGTCGAGGCGACCCGCAGGGTCTGCGTGAACGGGGCCTTGCGATCGACCTTCGCGCGCGCCTTCCCGATCGTGAAGTCCACGCGCGTGATCTTCACGAACAGGTTGCCCTTCTTCTTCTGCTTCTTCCACGTCAGCCGCGCCTGGAAGGTGCCGCCCCGCTTCACGCAGCCCGCCGGCAGCTGCAGGCTGATCCGGGCGCCGTTCGCGGTGACCGCGACCGTGCGCGTCTTCGCCGCGGCGGGGGCGGCGGCGCCGTCGCCCGCCGGGTCGTTCACCGGGAGGACGCGGATCGGCGAGTCGTTGTCGGCCTGCCAGACCACCCAGCCGGCGCCGCCCGGCCCGGCCGCGACCTCCGGGTTGACGAAGGACTCGCCCTCGGCGAGCGTCGCCGGCGCGCTGAACGTGCCGCCGCCCGGACCCGAGCGCGTGTAGCGCAGCAGCTTCTGCTGGAGGTCGGTCCGCCAGACGACGTGCAGGCGGCCCGACGCGTCCTGCCCGGACGAGGCGTCGGCGACGCCGCTGTCGATCTCGGCGGCGGCCTCGACCGAGCGCGCGGCGCCGAAGGTGTTCTTCACGGCGTCGAAGCGGCGGACGAGCACGTGGTCGTCGAGCGGCTGCTGCTGGTCGTAGCTCAGCCACACGCCGCTCGGCCCGGCGGTGAGCCGCGGGTCGCGGATGCCCGGCTCGGCCGAGGGCAGCGGCTGGTCCACGGTCCAGCGCGCCGGGTCCATGAGCGCCCCGGCGCTCAGGTCGCCGCCCGTGTAGACGGCGGTGCGGATGCCGAAGAGGTCGCTCGTCGCGAAGACGACCTTCCCCTGGGCGGGGACCTGGACGAGGCTCGGGGTGCTCACGAAGGCATCGCCCGCGGCCATGTCGACCGCCGTCGTGTCGGACGTCCCCGGGCGGGCGATGACCTTGTCGCCGTCGGCGGGCGTGAGGTAGACGCCGCCGGGGAGGGTGATGCCGTCCGGGCCCATGCCGGCGTTCGTCGGCGTCCCGCCGAGGCTCGGCTCCGCGGTGAAGGTCGCGCCGCCGTCGACGCTCGTCCAGCGGACGATCCCCTCCTGGGCGTCGCCGGAGGCGCACGTGTAACACGCCGAGACGATCCGCACGATCGCGTCGCCCTCCACCTGGACGGTCGCGTCGCCGCCGGACTTCGCGAGGCCGCGGTTGGACGGGAAGAAGAGCGTCTCGGCGCGGTCGCAGGCCGTCGCTCCGGGCGCCAGACGGCAGTAGCCGACGGCCGCGTTGGCGACCCCGCGCGCGGGGATCGACCAGACGACGTGCCCCGTGCCGCCCGGCGTGACCGCGATGCGCGGGTTGACGCCCTGGCCGATCGTCGCGGGCGCGGCGAGCGCGGGCGATGAGGTGCAGGCCAGCGCGGACAGCGCGGCGCAGGCGGCGATCATCCGGATCGACCTCACGCCAGGACGATAGGAGCGCGGGCGCGGGAACGCAACGTGTCACCGGCGGATGGCGCCCGTTGTCGTAGGTTGCGTCACATGACGGTCCGCGTGCGTCTCTTCGCCATGCTCCGCGAGCGCGCGGGGCGCGACGTCGTGGACCTCGACCTGCCGGACGGCGCGCGCGTCGCGGACGCCCTCGCGGCGCTGGCGGACATCACGGGCGGGATCACGTGCGTGCTCGCCGTCAACCGCGACTATGCGGAGCCGGACCAGGTGCTCGCCGCCGGGGACGAGCTGGCGCTCATCCCGCCCGTGAGCGGCGGGTCGCAGGAGACCGGGCCGCACGTCGCGGTCCGTCCCGAGCCGCTGTCGCTGGACGCGCTGGTCGAGCGCGTCCGGACCCGCGGGCCGGCGCCGTCGTCACGTTCGCCGGCGTGACGCGCGACGTGGACCTGCTCGAGTACGAGGCGTACGCGGAGATGGCGCTGGAGGCGATGCGCGACATCGTCCACGCGGCGATCGAGCGCCACGGGCTGTGCGCCGCGGCGGCCGAGCATCGCGTCGGCGCGGTTCCGCTCGGCGAGCCGAGCGTGCTCGTCGCGGCCAGCTCGGCGCACCGCGGCGAGGCGTTCGCGGGCGCCCGCGAGATCATCGACGCGATCAAGGCGCGCGCGCCGATCTGGAAGGTCGAGGTGGACGGCGGCGAGCGGCGGTGGGTACAGGGGACGGTTCCACGGCCCCCTGCAGGACACGAGCCCGGCCGGAGGCGGGCTCGTGATGGCCCTCCAAGAACTCCTCCCACCCCACACCGCCCGCGGCTGGCGCGCGATGCGCGAGCTGCGCCCGCACATCGGCGACGCCGCGGCGTTCGCCCACCACGTGGACACCGTCCAGCGCCCGGAGGGGTACCGGCTGCTCGGCGCGTTCGAGGATGCGGGGGACGCGGACGCGGTCGCCGTCGCGGGGTTCCGCGTCACCCACCACCTCGCGTGGGGCCGAGCGCTCTACGTCGACGACCTCTCGACGCTGCCGGACGCGCGCGGCCGCGGGCACGCCGGCGCGCTGCTGGACGAGCTGATCGCCGAGGCCGGGCGCCTGGGCTGCGAGGAGCTGCACCTGGACTCGGGCGTCGGGCCCGCGCGCTGGAACGCGCACCGGCTCTACATGAACCACGGGCTGACGATCGTCTCCCACCATTTCGCACGACCGCTCGCACCGCCACACGGCGTGCCGGATGCCGGTTAGGGTCCGGCGGCCCGCCATGCTTCGCATCACCCTCCGCGATCTTCAGTTCCGCCGTCGGCAGCTGCTCATCGCGGTCGTCGGCGCCGGCGTGGTCTTCGGCCTGGCGCTCCTGCTGAGCGGCGTGAACCGCGGCTTCACGACCGAGGCGCAGGACACGGTCGCCCGGGTGAACGCTGACGCCTGGGTCCTCGGGGGGCCGCCGACGGCCCGTTCGGCTCGACCGTCGAGGCCGCCCGGGCGGCGGCGGTGCAGCGCGCGACGGGCGCCACGGCGGTGCGCCCGATGGTGATCTTCCAGGAGCGCGCGACGATGCCGGACGGGTCGATGCAGACGCTCGCCGTCCTCGGCGTGCCGGGCGGGACGTCCGGCTCCGGCGCCGTCGCGGACAAGCAGGTGCGGGCCGACGCCGGGCAGGAGGTGCGCTTCGGCGACACGCCGATCGTCATCGATCGCAAGGCCCGCGGCCGCACGATCTTCGGCGGCCAGCCGCTCGTCGTCGTCGACCTCCCGGTCGCCCAGAAGCTGCGCTTCAACAGCACCGAGCTGGCCTCGGCGTTCCTGCTCACGGGCGGGACGGGAGCGCCCGGCCCGGGCGTCGTCCTGCGGTCCAACCAGCACATCGTCGACTCGCTCCTCGGCCCGATGGAGGGCGCGATCCACACCGTCGACCTGCTGCGCCTCTTCATGTGGCTCGTGGCGGCGATCATCGTCGGCGCGATCACCTTCCTGTCGGCGCTCGAGCGCGTCCGCGACTTCGCGGTCCTCAAGGCGGTCGGCGGCGGCTCGCGGCAGCTCGCGTCGAGCACGATGCTCGGCGCGGTCATCGCCTCGCTGCTCGCCGCCGTCCTGGCGGTCGGCATCGCGTTCGGGCTCGCCCCGTTCTTCCCGATGCCGGTGGACATCCACGTGATCGACGTCGTCGTGCTGTTCGCCGCCGCCGTCATGGTCGGGGTCCTGTCGAGTCTGGCGGCGCTGCGCCGTGTGCTGAAGGTCGACCCGGCGCTGGCGTTCGGGAGCTGATGTCCGCCGCGCTCGACATCCGCGACCTCACCGTCCGCTACACGTCGCGGGCCGGGTACGCGGTGACGCCGCTCGACGGGTTCGCGGCATCGTGCGCGGACGGCGACCTGGCGATCCTGCTCGGCCCGAGCGGGTCCGGCAAGACGACGCTGCTCTCCTGCCTGGCGGGCCTGCTGACGCCGACCTCGGGGTCGATCACCGCCGCGGGCGCGAGGTCACCGCGCTCGCGGGCGGCGACCTCACGGACTACCGTCGCCACGGCGTCGGCGTCGTCTTCCAGGCCTTCAACCTCGTCGGGAGCCTCTCCGCGCTGGAGAACGTCGCGGCGCCGCTGCGGCTCGGCGGGACCCGCTGGCGCGAGGCGGAGGCGCGGGCGCAGGAGCTGCTCGAGGAGGTGGGGCTCGGGCGACCGGCTGCAGCACAAGCCGTCGGAGCTCTCCGGCGGGCAGCAGCAGCGGGTGGCGATCGCACGCGCGCTCGTCTACGACCCGCCGCTGATCCTCGCCGACGAGCCGACCGCGCACCTGGACTACATCTCCGGTCGAGGAGATCCTCCTGCTGATCCGCCGGCTCGCGCAGCCGGGGCGCGTGGTCGTCGTCGCGACGCACGACGACCGCTTCAACCCGCTCGCCGACCGCGTCATCGAGCTGCGCCCGCACGGCGCCGCCCACGAGCCCGAGCCGTTCGAGCGGACGCTCGCGGCGGGCGAGGTCCTCTTCGAGCAGGGCGACCCGGCCGACGCGGTCTTCGTCATCGACAGCGGCGAGGTCGAGGTGTACCGGCCGGCCGGCGACGGCGGGGAGGAGCGCCTCGCGGTCCTGGGCCCGGGGCGCTACTTCGGGGAGATCGGGCCGCTGCTGAAGCTGCCGCGCACGGCGTCGGTCCGCGCGCTCGTCGACACCCGGCTGACGGGCATGGGCCTGCGCGAGTTCCGCCGGCGGACGGGGAGCTAGGCGCCCGCGCCGGCCTCGGCGGGGGCCGTCGGGTCGCCGCCCTCGCCGCCGGAGCTCTCGCGCACGAGCCAGTCCTCGGCGAGCATCGGGTTCTCGCGGGAGCGCTCCACGACGGTCAGCAGGGCGCTCATCGACGCGACCTCCTCGACCTGCTCCTTGATGAACCACTGCATGAACTGCTCGCCGGCGTAGTCGCCGTGTTCGCGGGCCGACGCGGCGAGCGCGTTGATCTGCTCGGTCACGCGCTTCTCCTGGTCGAGCGCGAGCTGCACCGGCTCGACGATGTCGCCGAACCCGTTCTTCGGCGCCTCGATGCCGGGGATGATCGGGTCGACGCCCTGGTCGAGCAGGTACTGGACCATCATCATCGCGTGGCCGCGCTCCTCCAGCGCCTGCGCGTAGAAGAACGCCGCGAGCCGCGGGAGCGTCTGCGCGTCGAACCAGACGGCATTGGCGACGTACTGCTGGTGGGCGCCGTACTCGTAGGCGATCTGCGCGTTGAGCTTGTCGACGAAGGGCTGTGCGGTCATGGGGTGATCCTAGAGGCGCGTGCCGTGCCGCGCCGCCCGCGCCGGGCTCAGGTGCCGGAGTCCGCGGCCGCGTAGACGACGGGGCCGGTGGCCGGCTCGGCGGCGCCGAGCTGGCGCCAGACGAGCTCGACGCGCAGGCCGGGGCCGGCGATGAGCGTCGCGTCCGCGCCGTCGAGGTCCTGGCCGCTGAGGGCGCTCGAGACCTTCTGGGCGTTGCCCCACTTCGCGGCGGGCGTGGTGACGGCCTGCCAGCCGGGCGCGGTGGGCCACGCGACGGCGGCGCCGCCGTCCGGGCGCGCGGTGATGACGGGGCGGCCGAGATCGCCGCCGGAGGCCAGGCGCGTGACGCGGAACGAGCCGCCGATCGGTGCCTGGGCGACGAACACGCGCCGCGTGGAGCCCTGCGTCTCGCGCCAGCTGACGAACGCGCGGCCCTTCGGATCGACCGCCGCGGCGAGGTCGCTCATGGTCGCCCCGCGCGCCGGCCGGTGGATCGGCAGCGAGTAGGAGAAGGCTCCGGGCGCGCTGCGGCGCACGAGGCGCAGGTAGCCGTCGGTGTCGATCCAGGCGACGACGCCGTCCCCGCCGAGCCCGACGGCGGCGGCGAGCGGGCCCCGGCTCCGGGAGGCGCCCAGGCGCTGCGCGGGGGTCGCGCGCCCGGTGTCCCCGATGCGCGAGACGTACACGGTGGTGCGGTTCGTCCAGGCGATCACGGGCCAGCCGTCGGCGGCCTGCGCGACGGCGGGCGTGGGCCCGTCCGAGGGGGCCAGCGCGCTGACGCGGCCGAAGCGGCCCGCGGGCGGGCGGACGCTGAAGTGGACGCGGCCGGTGCCCGAGCGGCCGCCGGCGGCGTGGAAGGCGACGACGGTCGCGCCGCTGTCGCTGACGCTCACGGCGGGCGTGTCGATGCGGCCGAGCGCGCCGCCCGCGAGGGTCGCGGGGGTGTCGAACTCGCGGCCGGGCTCGCGCACGAGCGCGGTGAGCAGCGAGGCGCCGTAGCGCAGGGCGATGACGCCCGCGCCGTCGCCGGAGGCCGCGGCGGTCGCGCCCGTGAGCGTCGGAGCGGCGTTCGTGAAGCTCTCGACGTTGCCGGGCAGCGGCCGCGGCGAGGACCAGGCGAGCGACATGAGCTCCGACTGCACGGCACGGACGGACCGCTCGCTCAGCAGGAGCGGGGCGTCCAGCGTGCCGCCCTCGTAGACGGCGAAGGCGTTGCCGCCGGGGTCACCGGCGACCGCGAGGACCTGCGGCGCCGCGTTGGAGTAGATCGCCGCGGGCGCCGACCACGCCAGCGCCGATGCCGCCCATACACCCGCGGCGCCGAGGGCGGCGGCGCAGAGCGCCCCGATGCGCGGGGCGACACGGGCGGGAAGACGCATGGACCCTGTATCGGCAGGGTCCCGGAGCGGTGAAACATCCGCTCGCCGCGTCTGGACGCCCGCTCAGGGATCGACCTCCGTCGTCTGCATCACGTCGAACCCGGGGGCGCCGACGCTCGGCTGGATCCAGGACATGTCGGCGCGCGCGCCGGGCCCGGCGCTGAGGAACGGCCGCTCGAGCGGCACGCTCGTCGACGTGCCCTGGCGCGGAGACGGTGGACTGGATCGGCAGGCCGCCGCGCGTGGGCACCCGCCGCGCCTGCCAGCCGACCTTCGCGGCCCATCCGACGACCGCGCCGCCGATCGGCCGGGCGGCCGAGGCCGGCTTGCCGAGACCGGCGCCCTTCGCGACGCCGTCGATGGTGAAGCGCCGGCCGGCGCGTGCGCGGGCGACGAGGATCTTCGTGCCGGAGCCCTTCCCCTCGCGCCACGTGAGGTACGCGATCCCCTGCGGGTCCAGCGCGACCGTCAGGCCGCTGACGTCCGAGCCGTTGCGGGCGCGCGCGGTGATCGCCTTGGAGAAGGTGCCGCTCGAGGCGCTGCCGCGGCGCACCAGCCGGATCGACCCGCCCGGGCCCTCCCAGGCCACGAGCGCGCCCTTCGCGGTGCCCGTGGCGGCGATCTCGCCGTTCGTCGCGGCCTTGCCCAGGACGCGGTAGCGGCCGGCGCGCGCGCGGTCGTCGAGCAGGCTCAGCTCGGCGCGGCCCGAGCGGGTCCAGGCGACGAGCCCCGCCTCGCGCGGCCCGACGGCGGTCGCCAGCGGGCCGGCGCCGGTGAGGGAGACGACCCGCGGGTTGCCGAACGGGCTTCCGGACGTCCGCGCGACGTACGCCGCCCGGCGCCCGGCGGCCCGCGTGGCGGTGAAGCCGATGACGGTGGTCCCCGCGGTCGAGATCGAGACGACGGGGTCGCTGAGCCGGTCGAAGTCGCCGGGGACGACGGTGGCCGCCTCGCCGAAGCGGTCGCCGGCGTCGCGGACGAGCGCGGTGAACGTGTCGGTGCCGTCCACGCGGAAGCGCACGACGATCGCGCCGGCGCCCTGGCCCCCGCCGGCGGCGGCGGCGCCCTCGCCGAGCGGTGTGCTCGTCGTGAACTTCGGGCACGCCGCCCGGGAACGGCACGGCGGAGTTCCACGCGAACTGCACGCCGTCCGGGATCGAGGCGACCCCGTCCCGGAGCAGGAGCAGCAGCGGCGCGTCGCCGGCGCTGCCCGACATGACGCCGACGCCGTTGCCCTGGGCGTCGCCGGCCACGGCCAGCGGCTGCGGGCGCGCGCCCGTGTAGATGGCGGACGCGGGCGACCACGCCGCGGCGCCACCCGGCGCCAGAAGCCCGATGAACACTGCCGCGAGGGCCGCTGCGGCCGTGCCCGCGCAGCCGTGCCGCAGGCGCAGGCCGTAGGCTAGGAGGCCATGTCTACCTGCCTCGTTACCGGCGGCGCAGGGTTTCTCGGGTCGCATCTGTGCGACGAGTTGCTTCGCCGGGGTCATCGTGTCGTGTGTGTGGACAATCTGGAGACGGGGTCGCTCGTGAACATCGAGCACATCCGGGTTTCGGAGTTCGTCCACGTCAACGCGGACATCACGCAGCCCTACTTCGTGGACGAACCGGTCGACGTGGTCTATCACCTTGCGTCGCCCGCGTCGCCGATTGACTATCTGCGGCTCCCGCTCCACACCCTCAAGGTGGGGTCCCACGGGACCCATCACACCCTCGGTCTGGCCAAGCGCCACCGCGCGCGGTTCCTGCTCGCCTCGACGAGCGAGGTCTACGGCGATCCCAAGGAGCACCCGCAGCGCGAGGAGTACTGGGGCCACGTCAACCCGATCGGCCCGCGCGGCGTCTACGACGAGGCCAAGCGCTACGCCGAGGCGCTCACGATGGCCTACCACCGCCAGCAGGGCGTGGACACGGCGATCATCCGCATCTTCAACACCTACGGGCCGCGGATGCGCGCGCACGACGGCCGCGCGATCCCGACGTTCCTGCGGCAGGCGCTCGCCGACCGGCCGATCACCGTCTTCGGCGACGGCAGCCAGACCCGCTCCTTCTGCTACGTCGAGGACCTGATCGCGGGCATGATCGCCCTGTCGGAGTCCGGCGAGCACCTGCCGGTCAACGTCGGGAACCCCGACGAGTTCACGCTCCTGGAACTCGCCAAGGCCGTGATCGAGGTGACCGGGTCGCGGTCGGAGATCGTCCACGAGGCCCTGCCGACCGACGATCCCCAGCAGCGGCGCCCCGACATCTCCCGCGCCCGCGAGATCCTGGGCTGGGAGCCGCAGATCACCCTGCTGGACGGGCTCCAGCGCACCATCGACCAGTCGGGCGCCGAGGCGCTGCTCGGCCTCGGGAGGTAGGGCGCACCTTTTGGCGCAGCCCCGCGTTACAGGCTCGAGGATGGCGACCTCCAGACACCTCGAGGGACCCCCGGCAGCCGACGTCGGCGTCGAGGCGATGCCGACCTCGGCACGGACGCTGCCGGACCTGGGCGACAACGAGCACGACCTGCGCCGCCGCCGGCCCACCGGCCTGTCGTTCCTGCTGCGCTTCGACACGATGCGCAGGTTCACGCGCATCCTCGTGCTGCTCGTGCTCGACGCGGCCGGCGTCTACGCGGCGCTGCTCTCGACGCTGGAGCTGAAGTCGACGCTCCGCGGCGGGGCGACCCTCTCCGAGAACGCCTCGCAGGCCTACCACTACGCGACGTTCTCGATCATCCTCACCGTCCTGCTGTTCGCGCGGTCCGGGCTGTACGCCGATCGCGCCTCGCGGCCGGGGCTGCGCGCCGTCGTCTCCTCGCTGGCGTCCGTGACGCTCGTGGCGTTCCTGTACGCGAAGGTCGACGGCCAGGAGTTCTCCAGCTACTACATCTTCTGGGGCTCGCTGATCGCGGGCATCGTCATCATCGGCGGGCTGCGCTGGTGCTACGACAGCGTCAGCGGCGCACTGCTGCGCGCGGCCGGCTATCAGCGCCGCGCGGTGCTCGTCGGGACCGGCCAGCACATCGAGTCCGTCGCCCACGCGCTCGACGCCGCGCCGGGCACGGTGTCGCCGATCGACGTCGTCGGCTTCATCTCGCTGACGCCGCGCCCCGACAACGGGATCAAGTCGCTGGGGCAGCTGGCCGACCTGAGCGAGGTCATCGAGCGCGAGCAGATCGACGAGGTGATCATCGCCGACCCCGCGTTCCCGCAGCAGGAGGCGGTCGAGCTCGTCGACGCGTGCCACCGCCGCGGCGTGCGCGTGCGGATCGCGCCGTCGACGATGGAGATCCTCGTCCACCGCGCCGACTTCGTCCCCGGCGAGGCCGTCCCGCTGTTCGAGCTGCGCTCGCCGGTGTTCGAGGGCGTGGACTGGGTCGTCAAGCGCACGTTCGACGTGCTCGGGTCGGTCGTCCTGCTGATGCTGCTGAGCCCGCTGCTGGCGCTGATCGCGCTCGCGGTGAAGCTCACCTCGCGCGGGCCGGTGCTCTACCACTCGATGCGCCCGGGGATCGGCGGCCAGCCGTTCCCGTGCCTGAAGTTCCGCACGATGTACCAGGACGCCGACGCGATCCAGCACGAGCTGGAGGCCCACAACGAGGCCGACGGCGCGCTCTTCAAGATGCGCAAGGACCCGCGCGTGACGGTGATCGGGCGGGTGCTGCGGCGCTTCTCGCTCGACGAGCTGCCGCAGCTGTGGAACGTCGCGCGCGGCGAGATGTCGCTCGTCGGTCCGCGCCCGCTGCCCCAGCGCGACTACGACCAGCTCGAGGAGTGGCACCGCAAGCGCTACCTCGTGCTGCCGGGCATCACGGGCCTGTGGCAGGTGTCGGGCCGCTCGGAGCTCGACTTCGACGACCTCGTGCGGCTGGACTTCCTGTACCTCGAGCACTGGTCGGTCTCCCTCGACCTGTCGATCCTCGTGAAGACGATTCCCGCGGTGCTGCTGCGCCGCGGGGCGTTCTGAGTGGGCCGGGCCGCCCGAGAGCCGAGTTGACCACCGCTGACGGTGCAGAACTCGCATCTCGACGGCCGGCTGCGCCGAGATCGCGGTTGACCACCGCGGGCGCGGACAACTCGGATCTCGCGCGCCGGCCGGTAGCGTCCGACGGCGTGGACGACTGGCGCGACGCGGTGTGGCGGGCGGTGCCCGGCGACGCCGAGCCGGAGCGCTTCGCCGAGCGACGGGAGCTGCTGCTGGCGCACGTGCGCGACGGTGACCGCGTGCTCGACCTGGGCTGCGGCGACGGCGCGTTCGCCGCGGTGCTGACCGGGGCGGGCGCGGCCGTGACGGCGGTGGACGTCTCGGGCGAGGCCGTGCGGCGCGCGGGCGAGCGGGCGCCGCTGGCGCGCGTCGAGCAGGTCGGCGAGGGGGAGCCGCTGCCGTTCGGCGAGGACGCGTTCGACGTCGTCTGGATGGGCGAGACGGTCGAGCACGTCGCCGACGTCGTCGGCCTGCTCGCCGAGGTGCGGCGCGTGCTGCGCTGGGGCGGGACGCTGCTCGTCACGACCCCGAACCTGCCGCGCCTGGGCGTCGCGCTGGAGGCGCTGCGCGGGCGGCCGCTCGAGGAGCGCCTGGACCCGCGCGCCGACCACCTGCGGTTCTTCACCGCGCGCACGCTCACGGCGGTGCTGCGCGACGCCGGCTTCGCCGAGGTCACCGTGAGCGTGAGCGCCGGCGGCGGGCCGGCGTGGGCGCGGCGGGCGCTGGTGGCCGTGGCGCGCTGATGCGGCGATGCGGATCGTGCCCGCATGGCGGGCAGGTTCCGCACCGAAACGCCGTCGGCACCGCTCCGTCAGCGCCGCGATGTGGATCGTGCCCGCATGGCGGGCAGCTTCCGCATCAGCCCTTCTTGCTCTTCGCCTTCTTCTTCGCCTTCGCGCTCTCGGCCGCGGCGAGCTTGCGTGAGGCCTCGAGGAAGACGGCCTGCGCGGGCGCGGACCGCGGGTCGAGGTAGAGCGCGGGGCGCACGTTGCGCTGGGCGGCCGCCGCGTCGCCGGCGAGCAGCTGGTACTGGGCGAGGCGGATCCACGTGTCGGGGACGGCGGGCTGCAGCTGGACCGCGCGCTCCAGCGCGGCCTGCGCGGCGGCGGGCTGCTGCGCCGCCGCCTCGACCTCGCTGAGCGCGAACAGCGGGTCGACGGACAGCGGATCGATGTCGCCGGCCTCGACCGCGAACGTCCGTGCGCGCTCGATGTCGCCCGCGGCGAGCGCGGCGAGCGCGTCGTCGGCGCGGTCGACGGCCTGCTGGGGCTGCGAGGCCGCCCAGGCGGCGACGAGCGCCAGCGCGACGACCGCGACCGCCCCGGCGATGCGCGCCCGGCTGCGGGCGGCGCGCACCAGCGGCTCGCGCCACGGACCGCGCCCGGCCAGCCAGCCGGCGCACAGCAGCGGCGGCACGATCGTCCCGGGGATGAACCACGTCCAGTCGACGAGCGAGTGCACGCCGAAGACGACGACGACGCAGCCCAGGGCGAGGAGGCCGACGCGCTCGGCGCCGTCGCCGCGCGATCCGGGCCCGCGCCACGGCCCGGTCGCCCGGGTCGCCGCCGCCAGCCAGGCCGCGAGCAGCGCGAGCGTCAGTGCGAGGCCGAGGATGCCCAGGTCGGCGGCCGTCTGCACGAGATGGCCGTGGGCGTGCAGCACGTCCAGGTCGTCCTCGCGGAAGCGCAGGCGCGCGGTCTCGTAGCCGCCCGCGCCGACGCCCTGCAGCGTGCCGCGCCTCGAAGATCGAGATCGCGTCGCGCCAGTAGCGGGCGCGGACGCTGCCGATCGCCGTCAGGCGGCTGGGGTCGTTGCTCGGCGTGCTCGCGTCCGGGTCGGTGAGGCTCTCCCACGCGTTGGAGACGCTGCCGCCGAGGCCGCGGTCGGTGGTCGCCAGCGCGGCCGCGCCGAGGATCGGCACGAGCGCGAGGACGACGAGGAACGCGATGCCCCACGCGCGCCGCGTGCGCGGCGAGCGCACCCGCCGGTCGCGCAGCCATGACGCGGTGAAGCCGGTGATCAGGAGCAGCACGACGAGGGCGAGGATCAGCACGCCCAGCTCGGTGCCCGCGTTGGAGCGGATCGCGAGCGGGATCTGGTCCTTGCTGAGCCCGTCCTGGCTGAACGCCCACCAGGCGGCGAGCCCGCCGAGCAGGGCGCTCGGGAGCAGGACGGTCGCCGAGCGCAGGCGCAGCGGCGTGACGGCGAACCACACCGCGAGCCCCACGCCGGCCGCCAGCAGCGAGCCGCGCGAGTAGGCGAGCAGGATCGTGAGGATGAGGACGCCGGCGACGGGGTAGGCGAGGGCGGCCAGCCCGGCGTGGCCGTCGCGGCGCGCGCCGAGCCAGATCGCGGGCGGGAGCCCGAGCGCGGCGGTCAGGCCGACGGCGTTCCAGTACTCGTAGGGCTCGCGCAGGCGCCCGTAGGTCTCGTCCTCCGCAAGCCATTCGGGGAAGACCTTCGTCAGCAGCGCGAACCCGCTGACGAGCAGCGAGGCGACGAGCACGCCGCCGAGCAGCGCCCGCCAGCGGTCGGGCACGAGCCGCACGAGCGCGATGCCCGAGGCGAGCAGCATGAACGCGGTGATCGTCCGGTTCGCCTCCACCCACGCGACCGACGGCTGGATCGCCCAGACGATCGAGACGCCCGTGAGGACCGCGAAGGCCGCCATCAGCGCGAGCGTCCCGGCGCCCCACGCGCGGCGCCCGGAGTGGCCGAGCACGAGCGCCAGCGCGCAGAGGACGCCGGCGAGGAGGTCGAGGACGATCTCCGTCGTCGTGACCGGCTTCAGCTGCAGCCCGCCCTTGGCGCCGAGGGCGACGGCGGCCATCCCCGCGCCGAGCGCGAGGGTCAGCAGCGGCTCGACGGACCCCGCGAAGCGCGGGCGGCCCGGCGTCGAGCCCGCCGCCGGCAGCGGCGGCGGCCCGGCTGCTGACGTCAGGGCTTGCGACGGTCGCGGACACGCGGAGCCAGGACGGTGACGAGAGCGCCCACGCCGATCAGGGCGATCAGGGCGAGGGATGCGAGCAGCGGCGTGGGCAGGTCGGAGATTCCCGCGGCGACCGCGCGGCCGGCGCCGAGCGTGCTCGGCTCGACGACCTCGCCGGCGACCGTGACGGGCCCGCCGCCGGCCTTCACCGCGGCGGCGACGGCCTGCTTCTGCGCGGGCGTGGCCGTCGCGAGCGGGTCGGGGGAGCTGAGGACGCCGATCGTGTCCGCG
>CAVPCS010000003.1:0-114343 GCA_963702505.1 uncultured Actinomycetes bacterium
GACTTGCCAGGCGCAAGGCGATTAAAGCCGGTGTGGTGATTGATTTCCACGTGGGCGACGTCGCACGGGCTGGAAGGCATCACGGGTCTGTTTGACCTGGTGCTGGATATTGGTTGTTTTCACAGCCTGACGCCGGAGGGTAAAGCATCCCTGGCTGCCAGACTACCCGGGCTGCTCAACCCTGGTGGTACATTTTTGATGTACACTTTTGTGATGAAAGCAGACGAGTTGGGAATCGGCTTGCTGCCTGATGAGCTTGATCTTTTGAACGACCGGCTGCGCCTGGTGGAGCGCCAGGATGGCAGTGATCGTGGTATGGACCCTCAGCCTGGCTCCGGTTTGAACTTTATGGGTAATGGTATGCGACTTTTATTTTTATTTTTGGATGGTGTGGGGTTAGGCGCAGCAGATGAGGCAACCAATCCGTTTGCCCGGGCGGAGATGCCCCACCTTTCGGCTCTGCTGGGAGGCCGGGCGTTCATTCTGGCAGCGCTGGACGGCAAGCCGGTGTTGGAAACTGAGCGGGCAACGCTGCTGGCGCTGGATGCCGGTCTGGGTGTTGAAGGTCTCCTTCAGTCGGCTACCGGGCAGGCCGTGCTGCTTACCGGGCAGAACATCCCGGTTGATATTGGCTACCACTACGGGCCCAAACCCAACCCGGCTGTGGCTGCTTATTTGCGCAACGGTAACCTGTTCAACACACTGCGGAAGCAAGGGCGTCGTGCCGCGCTGATCAATGCCTACCCGCCGCGGTATTTTGAGGCCATCCAGTCTGGGCGGCGCATTTTCTCCTCGATACCGCTGGCAGTAACCATGGCGGGTATCCCGTTGATGACTTCGGATGATCTCAACACCGGCAGGGCATTGTCAGCCGATTTCACCTCCGTGGATGGCTTGAGCAGCTCGGTCTGCAGGGAGCGCCGCTGCTCAGCCCCTGGCAGGCAGGCCGGAAACTGGCAGAGCTGTGTACGGGATTTGACCTGACCTTTTTTGAGTATTGGCTGACCGATTATGCCGGACACAGACCAGGAGATGGAACCAGCCCTGGCGCTGCTGGCGCAATTTGACCAGGTGCTGGGCGGGCTGGTGGAAGCCTGGCAAGATGACCAGGGATTGGTGCTGATCACCTCGGATCATGGCAATCTGGAAGATTTGACCACACGCCGGCATACGCCTAACCCGGTGCCGGGATTGCTGGTGGGGGAGACAGCGCTGCGGCGAAAATTTGTTGGTGCAATGCCTGATTCTGCAGCCTGTTGGGTGTAGCGCCGGCGGTGCTCGATTTTTTGCTAGCGTCCAGTTAGGCGGCTGATCTGCCTTTATCCGGCGCCGGTTTTGGATATATAATTAATTACCGGTGGGGGGAATAACCTTTTGTCTGATTGATGCCCTTCAATCCTTGGCTGGGAGAGGAGTGTGTCATGCCCAATGTTGCGATTGTCACCGATAGCTGCGCCAGCATTCCGGAAAGCCTGCTGGAAATCGCTGAATATCCAATGGGTGCCGTATTATATTCACCACGGCGGTGGATTCCTCCGTGATCTGGTCACCATCCAGCGTGAGGCATTTTACAACTGGCTGCCAACAGCTCGGGAGCTGCCTGAACGAGCAAGCCCCGGACCGGGTGATTACCTGACGGTATATGAGAAACTTGTTGACGAGGGAGTGGAAGAGGTGGTCAGCATCCACATGACCTCACACCGGCAGCGGAGCTTACCAGGCGGCAGTGGCAGCACAGGACATCGCCCGTGAGATGCTTCCGAAGCTCAAAATTGAGGTCATTGATACCCTCAACGTTTCCATGTGCCATGGATGGATGGTGATTGAAGCGGCCCCGCGAAGCCTTGCTCGGCCGCCCGTTGAGCACGATCGTCGCACAAGTCAAAGCATTGATACCGTTGACCAAAATGATCCAGACGGCAGATACGCTCAGGTACCTGTATATGGGTGGGCGGATTGGCAAGGCCAAGCACCTGGTGGGTACGCTTCTGAACATCAAACCACTGATCAGCATGGAAGATGGGGTTATTGTGCCGGTTGGAAGGGCGCCAGCCGCGGCCAGGCTTACCGGATGATGGTGGAAAAAATCGAGGCCGCCGTAGGATCCATGGGAAAGATTAAGGTTGCCTATGTGCACGCCGCGGCGCAGAGGAAGCCGAGAAAATTCGCAGCATGGTGGAAGAACGGATGGAATGTGTGGAAACCATCATCGCCGAGCTTTCACCGGCGCTGGGAGTGCATACCGGCCCGGGAACAGCAGGATCGTGCTATTACCCGGTGGAATCGCATCATCTGAGCAATGTACAATGTTGGGAAGGATCATCCCGGGCGGAGTGCATCAAGGCTCTCATCCCCTAATTTTCAAGGATAAACCGGGTTGGTGTGACTGCGCTTTCAGTATGGAACCAGGGGCTGTTTCTACCAGCTTCTCTATTCAGAGAAACCCTTAAGACTCAAGGCTGAATTGTGCCCACCAAAGCCGAGGGAAAGCGACATGGCTGTTTCCACTGCAACAGAACACGCCCTGCAGGGGAACGTAGTCCAGGTCGCGCTGGGGATCGGGGCTGGTCAGGTTGATGGTGGGTGATACACGGCCGTTCAGGATAGCCTGGGTGCATACCACGGCTTCAAACGCTCCGGCGCCGGCAAGCATGTGACCCGTGCAAGATTTGGTTGAGCTGACCGGGATCATCTGTGCGGCTTCTCCCAGCACGGCGTGAATCGCACGCGTTTCGGCGGGATCGCCGCCGGGTGTGGCAGTGCCGTGGGCGTTGATGTAGGACAGCCGGTTGGGCGCCAGCAGGAACGCTGCAAAGCAAGCCGATCGGCGGCTGCACCCAGGCCCCGGGTATCCGGGGCGGTGAGGTGGGCGGCATCTGACGTGGGCAGCATAAGCGATCAGCTCGACCAGGGGGCAGACGCCTTGCAGCGAAGCCACCTGCAAGTCTTCCAACACCAGCAGAGCGCCGCCCTCGGCAATGACGAAGCCATCCCGATCCGCGTCAAAGGGCCGGCTGGCCCCGCCGGGATCATCGTTGCGGTGTGAAAGGGCGCGCATGCGGTCAAAAGCGGCTACACCGATGGGGGTGACGGCAGCCTCGAACCCGCCGGTCAGCATGGCCTGCGCATGCCCGCGGCGGATGGTTTCAAAAGCCTGCCCAACAGCATCAGCTCCGGTGGCGCAGGCTGACCCGACACCAAAATTTCATCCACCGCGCTCCGGTGCGAATGGCGATTTGCACGGCGGGCACATCGATGGTGATCGTAGGAATGAGGAAAGGGTTGACCCGCCGTGGACCCTTTTCTTTGAGCACGTTGAGCTCGCTGGTATAGGTTTGGATTCCACCTACCCCTGAGCCAACGATCACGCCCACTTCGTAGGGATCGAACTGCTTTATCGAGAATTGAGCCTGGTCAAGGGCCTGTTCCAGGGTCGCCAGGGCAAACTGGGTGAAACGGTCAGCTCTCCGGGCATCCCGGGCATCCATGCAGGTTAGGGGATCAAAGCCGTGGGCTTCGCCGGCAATGCGTACATCGAAACCGCTGGCATCAAACAGGCTGATGGGGGCAATCCCCGAGCGCCCAGCCACCAGGTTATTCCAGGCGGTGTTGACATCCAGCCCAACCGGCGAAATGACGCCCATACCGGTGATCACTACACGGCAGTTATTCAAGTTCATGGTTGGCAATTATTCCACAGTTACCTCCATCTTTGGGTGGAAATTTGATTAAGAAAAATTGCTCTCGCAAAGCCCTATCGGATTTGCCCGCGGCGGTTAAAAACAAAAGGAGCCAGACTGGACCTCGCCTGGCTCCCTGCCTGAAATCGTACAGGTTACTTGACTGTCTCTTTGTGCTGGCGCACCAACTCACGGCGCAGGATCTTGCCCACCGTGGTCTTCGGCAGCTCGCTGCGGAAATCCACGTGGGTGGGCACTTGAATTTGGCCATGCGCTCCTTGCACCAGTCGCTCACCTCGTCCTCCGTCAGGGTCTCGCCGGGTTTGACCACAACCCAGGCTTTCACGGTCTCGCCACGGTAAGGGTCGGGAATGCCCGCCACGCCCACTTCCAGCACCTTGGGATGAGTGGAGATAACTTCTTCCACCTCGCGGGGCCACACCTGGTAGCCGCCGGGTTTGATCAACTCTTTCTTGCGGTCCACGATGTAGAAATAGCCGTCTTCGTCCATACGAGCGATATCGCCGGTGTACAGCCAGCCATCCCGCAGGGTGTTGCGGTCTCTGTGGGCATGTTGTGGTAGCCCTTGAAAACCATCGGCCCTTTGATCACCAGCTCACCCACCTCGCCCGCCGGCAGCACGGTCACCTCATCGTCCAGGCTGACGATGCGCACATCCACATCCGGCAGGGGCAAGCCGATTGAGCCGGTGCGGTTTTCGCCCATCAGCGGGTTGCAGTGCGTGGCGGTGGGCGCCTCGGATAGACCAAAGCCCTCGAACACCTTGCCGCCCGTCAGCGCTTCAAACTTTTCCTTAGTTTCGCGCATCAGCGGCGCCGAGCCGGAGATGCAGGCCTTAATTGTTCAGATCGTACTTCCCTGCCTGCACATCGGGATGGTTGTTGATGGCATTGTACAGGGTGGGCACACCGGGAAGATCGGTGCATTTGTATTTCTGGATGTTAGGCAAGCACGTCTTTCAGATCAGCGGGTTGGGCACCATCACCATCGAGGCGCCCCGTGCGCACCGAGAAGAGCATCCCGCCACCATGCCGTACACGTGGAAGAGCGGGATGCCCATCAGGGTCACTTCCTTGCCGTCCTCGGCAGTGACAAACCACGCGAATTTGCAGAGCATTAGTTCTTCGACAACCGGCCGCAGGCGGCTCTGGAGGACACCGACATCGCGAACGCGGTCATGTACGCCGTCTCGCAGCCGGCGCACGTGGACGTCAGCGAGATCCTGGTGCGGCCGACGTCGCAGCCGGTCTGAGCCGCGCCGTCAGTCCGAGAGCTTGGCGGCGATCAGCACGCCGGCGGCGGCCGATCCGAGCGCCAGCGCGCCGACCGGCGCGCCGCGGTGCGGCAGCGAGCCCGCCGCGGCGCCGGTCGCGACCGCGTCCACGAGGTCGCAGGCGGCGATCGCGAGCGCCCACGTGGCCGCGGTCCGCGCATCGCCGCTGCGGGCGGCGTGGAAGGCTCCGGCGCCGACGAGGATCTCGCGCGCGCCGAGTGCGCGCATGGCGACCTGCCCACCCGGCGTGCGGCCGGCCTCGCCCACCCAGTCGCCCCCGGGCCGGGCCGGGACGGCGACCAGCGCGGCGCCGATCGCGACCCGCCCGGCCTGCAGCAGCTGCATCGCGAGGCGGGCGGTCACGCCGGCGGGGTCCTACTCGGCGTCAGCGACGACGTTCACGACCCGGCCGCGGCGGCCGCGCGTGAACTCGACGATGCCGGCGGCCTTCGCAAACAGCGTGTGGTCGCGGCCCATGCCGACGCCGGCGCCCGGCTGAAGACGGTGCCGCGCTGGCGGACGATGATCTCGCCGCCGGTGACGGTCTGTCCGGCGAAGATCTTCACGCCGAGGAACTTCGGATTCGAGTCGCGGCCGTTGCGGGACGAGCCGCAGGCCCTTCTTATGTGCCATGTGGTCAGGCCTCCTGCGTCTCGGCCGCGGGCGCCGGCTCGGCGGCGTCGGCCTGCTTCTTGGCCGCCGGCTTGCGCGACAGCAGCTTGATGTCGGTGACCTCGATGCGGGTCAGCTCCTGGCGGTGTCCCTGCGTCTTCTTGTAGCCGCGCTTGGGCTTGAACTTGAAGACGCGGATCTTCGGGCCGCGGATGTGCTCGATGATCTTGGCGTCGACCTTGACCTTCTTCAGGCCGTCGGCGTCGAACACCACGTCATCGGACCGCAGCATCAGCGGCTCCAGCGCCACCGTCGCGCCCTCGTCCTCGGGCAGCCGCTCGACGAGCAGGGTCGACCCTGCTCGACGCGGTACTGCTTGCCGCCTGTCTTGACGATCGCGTACATCTGGAAGAGGTCCTAGTCCGAGGTGGAATCCGCCGCCGCTGCGGCATCGGCCGTGGCAGCGGAACGGCGCCGACCGCCTCTGCGGCCACGGCGCCGAGGCTTCGATTCTAGGGCATCGCCGTCCGCGGGCGTCTCGGAGGCGTCCGCGGCGGTCTCGGCGGCCTCCGTCGCGCCCTGCTCGTCGGCCGGAGCGGCCTTCTTCGCCTCGGGCTTGCGGCGTGTCGACGTCGCCCGCTTGGCCGCCGGCTTGCGGGCCGCCGGAGCCGGAGCCGGATTGGGATTCTCCTCCCCCACGAGGGTCGCGCGAGCGGAGTTCCGGCCGGCGTCCTCGATCCGGACCAGGCGCTTCTGCCCGAGGTAGCGGCCGCCGCCGGTGACGGAGACGATGTAGCCGTCGATCTTCGCCACGGCGTCGTCGACGTTGTACATGTGCGGCTCGACGATCGAGACGAGCACCTCCTCGCCCGGCGCTGAACGGCACGGCGCGCTCGTGGACCTCGTCGAGCGGTGCCCTCCATCACGACCGCGAAGTGATCCAGCGGCAGGCTGTCGGTGCCCTCGAAGTGGAACACCTTGCCGGTCGCCTCCTCCAGCTCGTGGAGCATCCGCGCGCCCAGCCCGGTGAACTCGACGCTGACCGCCGGGTTCATCTGGACCAGGAACGCCTCGGTGGTCCGCGGCGCGCGGGCGGCGAGCTCGCGCAGCCGGCGGTCGAACTCGATCGCCACCGTCTCCTCGCTGAGGACGACCGCGTCACCGTCGCAGGTCGGGACAGGTGCGGGAGATGATCTCGCGCACGCCCTCGGTGACGTTCTGGCGCGTCATCTCGACCAGCCCGAGCTTCGAGATCTCGGCGGTGAACGTCTTCGTGCGGTCCTCGTCGAGGGCCTCGCGCAGCGTCTTCAGCACGGCCTCGCGGTTGCGCGCCTTCGCCATGTCGATGAAGTCGATGACGATGATGCCGCCGATGTCCCGCAGGCGCAGCTGGCGGACGACCTCGTCGGCCGCCTCGAGATTCGTCTTGGTGATCGTGTCCTCCAGGCGCGCCTGGCGGCCGCGGCCGACGAACGAGCCGGAGTTCACGTCGAAGACGGTCAGCGCCTCGCGCGTAGTCGATCATCAGGTAGCCGCCGCTGGGCAGGTCCACGCGGCGCGAGGTGAGCCCGTCGATGACCTCCTCGACGCCGGCCTGCTCGAGCAGCGGGCGTCGAGCCCTGGTGCAGCTCGACCCGGTCGACGAGCTCCGGCGCGGTGCGCGTGAAGAACGAGACGCAGGCGCTGGTACTGCTTCTCGTCGTCGACGATCGCGCGCTCGAAGTCGGCGCTGAAGATGTCTCGCACGACGCGGACCGAAAGGTCGGCCTCCTGGAAGACCAGTGACGGCGCGACCTGCTTCTCCGCCCGCTGCTGCAGAACCTCGTGGAGCTTGAACAGGTACGGGAGCTCGCGCTCGAAGTCCTCGCGCTTGGCGCCGTGTGCCGCGGTGCGCACGATCGCGCCGCCGCCTCCGAGGTCGAGGCCCTTGACCTGCTTGCGCAGGCGCTCGCGCTCCTTGTCCTCCAGGCGCTTGGAGACGCCGAGGCCTTCGCCGGTCGGGGTGTAGACCATGTAGCGGCCGGCGATGGTGAGGTCCATCGAGCAGGCGCGCGCCCTTCGTCTTCAGCGGGTCCTTGACGACCTGGACGACGACCTCCATGCCGGGCTTGAGGATCTCGCTGATCCGCTTGCCGCCCTCCTGGCCGCGGCCGCGGCGCGGGATCTCGACGCCGGGCAGCACGATCTCGTCGATGTGGAGGAAGCCGTTCTTCTCCAGGCCGATGTCGATGAACGCGGCCTCGAGGCCGTCGAGGACGTTGTCGACCTTGCCCTTGTAGATGTTGCCGACGATGGAGCGACTGCCCCGCCGCTCGAGGTAGAGCTCCGCGACGCGGTAGCCCGCGAGGGCGCTCTGGGCGCCCTTCGGGCGCCGTGCGCTCCTGCTCGGCGTGCCGGCCTGTTCGAGCAGCGCGACCCTGGTCTCCCAGGCGTCGACGCTGACGAGGACTTGCTTCTTCACTTGAACGAACTCATTTCGTTTAGAAGGTGAGCACCCGGCCCTTGCGATGCCGCCGCTGAACGGGCCTGCGCGTGAATGGACTGCAGCAGGCCGATCGCCAGCATGGTGGTGAGAATGGAGGAGCCGCCGTAGCTCATCAGCGGGAGCGGGATGCCGGTGATCGGCATGATCCCGGCGTTCATCCCGACGTTCACGAAGACCTGGAACAGGAACATCGAGACGATGCCCCCGGCGACGAGTGCGCCGTAGAGGTTCTTCGAGGCGGTCAGGATGCGCAGCCCGCGCCAGATGAGCATGGCGTACAGCGAGAGGACGAATGCCGCTCCCGCGAAGCCCCACCGTTCGCCGACGACGGCGAACACGAAATCGGTGTGGTGCTCCGGGAGGAAGTCGTACTTCGTCTGCGTCGCGTCGTCGCCCCGGCCGGTCTTCTCCCCGGACCCGATGGCGATGCGCGACTGGTTCTGCTGGTAGCTCTCCTTGTTGGCGGAATCGGATGGGTGCAGGAACGCCGTGAGGCGGTCCTTCTGATAGTCGTGGAGCACGTTCACCCCGGCCGCCGGCAGCACCACGAGGGCGAGCGCGATGGCGATGGCGGTGAGCGCGCCGAGGGCGGCGAAATGCCGCCAGGGGGCCCCGGCCACGAACAGCGTGGCGAGGCCGATGACGATGTAGACGAGGGCCGAACCGAGGTCCGGCTGCAGCATCACGAGCGCCGCCGGGACGAGCGCGAGCAGCATCATGCGCGCGGTCGTCCGGCGGTCGGCGAGACGGCGCGCCTGGTCGACCATGAAGGCCGACAGCGACACGATCAGCAGCACCTTTCCGAGCTCGGATGCCTGGAACGAGAAGAAGGGGAGGTCGATCGCGCGGCGCGAGCCGCGGGCGACGTCGCCGAAGGCCATGACGGCGAGGATCGAGCGCGATCAAGCAGGCCGTAGACGAGGACCTTGACCTCGCGCAGCCGCGAGTAGTCCAGCCGCCATATGAGGACCGCCAGGACGCCGCCGACGGCGAAGTAGACGATCTGCCGGTTGACGAAGTAGCCGCGGGTTGCCCGCGATGTCGTCGGCGGTCGCGGCACCGACCGCGATCACCGAGCAGGCGGCGAGCGCGAGGACCGTCAGCGCGAGGATCGGGTCGAACGGGAGGGTCAGCCCGCGGGCCCGCGGGACGGCCACGGTCTCCCCCTGCTGGATCGCGCCGCCGGCCATCAGTTCGTCCTCGATCGGCCGGGGGCGCAGGAGGCCTTCTGGTCGAACCACGTCGCGAGCATGCGGCAGGTGATCGGCGCCGCGGCGTCCGAGCCGAAGCCGCCGTCCTCGACGGTCGCGGCGATGACGATCGGCTTGGCCGGATGCGGGACGTAGGCGACGTACCAGGACTGATCGGCGCGCGGCGGGCGCTCGGCGGTGCCGGTCTTCCCGAACACCGGGAAGCGCTCCTGGTTCCAGTCGGAGAAGACCTTGGCCGACGTGCCGTCCGCCTGCGTCGAGAGATGCAGGCCGTCGAGGACCGCCTGGCGATGGCCCGCGTCGATGGCGACCTTGCGCGTGGGCGGCGTCGGGATGCGCTGGATCTCGCTGCCGCCCTCGTCCTCGACCCCCATCCCGAGATGGGGGCGCACGACGCGGCCGCCGTTGGCGATCGCCGCATACGCCGTGGCCATCTGGAGCGGCGAGGCCTGCAGGTCGCCCTGGCCGACGGACAGGTTGATGTTGTCGCCCAGCGACCAGGGGCGCTTGTCGGAGATCCCGCAGGAGGCGACCTTGCGGCGCTTCTCGCAGGCGATCTCACGCTCGCGTAGATCGCGGCGCCACTCGCGGTCGGGGATCGTGCCCCCGATCTCCCCCGGGATGTCGATGCCGGTGGGCTCCCCGAGGCCGAGCCTGCGCGCCCACGACTGGATGACCTGGCCCTGGAGGCTGTTCGTGTCGCGGCCGAGCGTGTAGAAGAAGACGTCGGAGGAGACCTGCAGCGCGCGCCGCAGGCTGATCGTCCCGTGGACGGCGTCGCCCGCGTTCTTGAACTCCTGGGTGCCGACCTTCAGCACGCCCGGGTCGTTGATCGGGGTGTCCGGCGTGATGACGCCCTTGTCGAGCGCCGCGAGCGCGGTGATCGCCTTGAAGGTCGACGCCGTCGGATACGCCCCGCCGATCGCGCGGTTGAACTGCGGCGCGCCCGTCCCGGGACCGAAGATCGCGTTGTAGCGCTCCTGCGTGATCGGCTTGGCGAGCACCGCGGGGTCGAAGGTCGGGTACGAGCTCATCGCGAGCACCTGGCCGTTGCGCGGGTCCAGTGCCACGACCGCGCCGGCGGTGCCGGTGCCGCTGCCGATGACGCCTGCGAGCTGGCGCTGGGCCGAGCGCTGGAGCTCGAGGTCGAGCGAGGTGCGCAGCGCGAGGCCGGGGCGCGGCGCGCGGGCGATGCGCTGCGCCTTGGGGCGCCCGGCGGCGTCCACGGTGATGCTCTGGACCCCGGCCACGCCGCGCAGGTAGCGGTCGTAGGAGCGCTCGATGCCGTCCTGGCCGACGACGGTTCCGGCCTTGACGCCGCGGTAGGCGTCGGTGCCGAGCTCGTCGGGGTTGATCTCCCCCGTCGTCCCCACGAGCTGCGCGGCCGTCGTGCCGAGCGGGTAGCGCCGCAGGTACACCTGCTGGACGGCGATCCCCGGGAAGTCCCGCTGGTTCTCCAGCAGGTAGTCGCGCATCGTCTGCGGGACGTCGACCTTCACGCGGACGTTCGCGTACGGCAGGACCGCGAGCTGCTGGATGACCTGGGAGCTGACGCGGCTCGTGGGCACGCCGAGCACCTTCGCCAGCCGCGCGTAGCGGGCGGCGAGCTCCGGCGTGGCTGGCGCGGGGAACGGCACGGGCTCGCCGCGACTCCCCTTCGGGCGCCGCGAGCGGGCGGTCATCTGCTGGCCCCAGGTGGCCGCCGCGTCGCGCTCGGCCTGCGGGAGCCGGCGCGGGTCGAGCTGCACGACGGTGGCGACGCGGTTCTCGACGATCGGCGTGCCGTCGCGGTCGAGGATGTTGCCGCGCGGCGCCGAGACGGCGACGGTGCGCACGCGGTTGTCGAGTGCGTCCTGGCGGTACTGGTCGCCGGTCAGCACCTGCATGAACCACAGGCGCAGGAAGACGATCGCGAAGAGCGCGAAGGCGATGCCGCCGAGGATCGCCACGCGCAGCGCGAGCTGCGGGTTGACGGGCGGTGTGCGGGGACCGCTGTGGCCTGCGGGCTCGAGCATCAGCGCCTCACGCCCTCGAGAGCGGCGACAGGCCGCCGGTCGTGTAGGCCCGGCGGCGGCGCCGCCGCGGGTCCTCGGGCAGGACGGGCAGCAGCCAGCGGCGCACGACGGCGTGCACCGGCGTCGCCAGCAGCGCGCCGAGGCCGACGGTCACGACGAGCTCCCAGACGATCTCGATGTCGAGCGGCACGTCGCGGCCGAGCAGGAACTGCATGAGCGAGAAGCCGAGCTGGGCGACGAGCGTCGCGGCTGCGCCGACCGCGACCGGGACCGCGGCGCCCTGCGGGTCGCGCAGCTCGCGCAGGCGCCCCGCGCCGTAGCCGATGGTCAGGAACAGCAGCGAGCTCATGCCGACGGTCTGGACGAGCGCCAGGTCGAGGAACAGGCCGATCCCGAAGCCGAAGGCGGCGCCCGAGAGCGATCCGGCGAGCAGCCCGGCGCTCGCGACGACGAGCGGCGTGAGGTCGGCGTTGGCGCCGAGGATCTCGATCTGCGAGACGGCCGCGATCTGGACGAGCACGACGACGACGCCCAGGAGGACGAGGCGCCACGCGAGCTGGAGCGGCGCGGAGATCACGGCCGGTTCCCGTTCACGCGGCGGGTCAGGATCTGGACGAACTCCAGGCGGCGCAGATCCGCGTACGGCTTGACGTGCGGCTGCTGGGAGTCCGTGCCGGCATCCTCGACCCGCGTCACCACGCCGATCGGGATGCCGGGCGGGTACGGCGACTCCAGGCGCGTCGAGCGGGACGTCGTGCCCGCCGTGACGACGTTCATCCCCTTCACGACCCGGTCACGCCGCGTCGTGTAGCGCAGGCGCAGATCGTCCGGCCCGCCCTCGCCGGTCTGCACGACGCCGGGGACCCCGTTCTCGCTGATGCGCGCGGCGACGGCGATCTCGCTGTCGGTGATGAGCGTGACGACCGACGATCTGCCCGCCGCGGTGGTGACCTGGCCGATCAGCCCGTCGCCGGTGATCACCGGCTGGCCGACGCGCACGCCGCGGCTCGTCCCCGCGTCGACGACGACGGTGGCGTACCAGAGCGTCGGGGACTGCCCGATGACCCGCGCGGTGACGGGCCGGGTCCCGGCGAGTGTGCTCGCCCGGTCGATCGACAGCAGGCCCTCGAGCGCGCGGTTCTGCCGGACCGCGTCCGTCCCCGCGATCGCGCGGCGGCGCAGCTCGGCGTTCTGCTCCTCCAGGCTCGCGACCTGGCCCTTGGCGTCCACGGTGTCGCCGACCCAGCCCGCGAGGTCGCGGGCCGGCTTCAGCGCGCGGCTCGCCCCCTCCTGGATCGGGGAGACGACGTCCAGCACCCCGCGCTGGACGCTGTGCAGACCCCCGCCCGCCGACTCGCCGAAGTAGACGGTGAGCAGCAGCAGCGCGGACGCCACGAGCAGCGCGAGGGTTACCCGGCGCCGTCGGACAGACTTGTCGTACACGTCAGAAAGGTGTCGTGGATGTGCATGAGGTTTCGCGCCTGGCGACTGACGCTAATAGCGCCGGCGGCGGCTCCTCTGATTGCGATTGGTGCGATGGATCACCTCGAACTCCTCAAGGGAGCGTCCCGAGCCGACCGCCACACACGTGAGCGGCGACTCCGCCAGGTGCGCGGGCATCTGGGTCTCCTCCCGCAGGCGCTCGTCGAGCCCCAGCAGCAGTGAGCCACCGCCCGCCAGCATGATGCCGCGGTCCATGATGTCGGATGCGAGCTCCGGAGGTGTCCGGTCCAGGGTCTCCTTGACCGCGTCGATGATCTGCGACAGCGGCTCCTCGAGCGCCCCGCGGATCTCCTCGCTCGTCAGGACCACCGTCTTCGGCAGGCCCGAGACCATGTCGCGGCCGCGGATCTCGGCCTGGACCTCGTCCTCCATCGGGTACGCGGACCCGATCTCCAGCTTGACCTCCTCGGCCGTCTGCTGGCCGATGAGGAGCTTGTACTCGCGCTTGGCGTAGTTGATGATCGCCTCGTCGAGCTCGTCGCCGCCGATGCGGATCGACTGCGAGACGACGATCCCGCCGAGCGAGATCACCGCGACCTCGCTGGTGCCGCCGCCGATGTCGACGATCATCGAGCCGGTGGGCTCGCCGACGGGCAGGCCGGCGCCGATCGCCGCGGCCATCGGCTCCTCGATGAGGTAGGCCTGGCGCGCGCCGGCGGAGAGGCACGCCTCCTCGACCGCGCGCTTCTCGACGCCCGTCACGCCCGAGGGCACGCAGACGACGACGCGCGGATGGGCCCAGCGGTTCTGGTGGACCTTCTGGATGAAGTGGCGCAGCATCTCCTCGGTGACGTCGAAGTCGGCGATGACGCCGTCCTTCAGCGGCCGGATGGCCTGGATCGTCCCCGGGGTGCGGCCGAGCATCCGCTTGGCCTCGATGCCGACGGCGTGCACCTCGTCGGTGCGCGAGTCGATCGCGACCACGCTGGGCTCGGACAGGACGATGCCGCGGCCGCGCACGTACACGAGCGTGTTGGCGGTGCCGAGATCGACGGCCATGTCGCGGCCGCCCATACCGGTCAGGTAGCTGAAGACACCCATGTGGACGCGGATGGCCCGACCCCGTTGCTGACTGCGTCCTCCGGGATGGGAACGCGCGGGCCGAGCCGAGGATCAGTGTAGCGGTGGGGGTGGGTGGGACCGGACTTTCAGAACGGGGGCACGAGCCCTTGCACGAGCGCTCTCACGGCGGGCACCGGCAGGCCGACGACGTTCAGGTAGTCCCCGTCGATCGCCTCGACGAGCGCGGCGCCCGCGGCCCTGGATGGCGTAGCCGCCCGCGCGGCCCTCCCACTCGCCCGTCGCCACGTACGCGGCGATCTGCCCGGTCGTCAGCGGCGCGAACGTCACGAGGGTCCGGTCGGTCCGCTCCAGGACGTCGCCGCCGGGCGTGGCGATGGCCACCGCGCCGAGGACGTCGTGCGTGCGGCCCTGCAGGTCGACGAGGAACGAGCGGGCCTGCGCATCGTCGGCCGGCTTGCCGTAGACCCGGCCGTCGAGGGCGACGACGGTGTCGCAGGCGAGGACGACCGCGTCCGCCGCCTCGCCGGGTGCGAGCGCCGCGACGGCGGCCGCGGCCTTGCGCCGCGCGTTCTCGGCCGCGAGCGCGAACGGCTCGCCCTCCTCCAGCTCCGGCGCGGCCGTCGCCCGCACCTCGTGCGCAACGCCCAGCTGCGCGAGGATCGCCGTCCGCTGCGGGCTCGCGGAGGCGAGGATCAGGCGATGACGGGCCAGGCGACGGACGACACGGTCGGCGCCACCGTCGCGCGTCCGACGTTCAGGCCAGCTCGGGGAAGAACAGCGCGGCCTCGCGCGCGGCCGACTCGTTCGAGTCCGAGCCGTGCACCATGTTCGAGCCGACCTCGAGCGCGTAGTCGCCGCGGATCGAGCCCGTGGAGGCCTCCAGCGGGTTGGTCGCGCCGATCACCTGGCGTGCGGCGACGACGGCCTCGTGGCCCTCGAGCACCATCGCGACCAGCGGGCCGCTGGTGATGAAGTCGACGAGCTCGCCGAAGAACGGGCGCTCGACGTGCTCGGCGTAGTGCTCCTCCGCCAGCTCGCGGCTGATGGTCTCGAGCTTGAGCGCCGCGAGCCGCAGGCCCTTGCGCTCGAAGCGGGCGATGATCTCCCCGGTCAGGTTCCGCGCGAAGGCGTCGGGCTTGACCAGGATCAGGGTCCGGTCCATGGGATCTCCGTGTTGGGGTCGGGTGGGTCTCAGTGCTGCGTGGACGGGGGCGCTTCGCTTTCGAGCGCCTCGTCGTACGCGTCCTGGGGTCCGTCACCGTACCCGGCCTCGATCGCCGGCTCCGCCCCGGGGTCGAACGCCTCGCCGATCCCGGCGTCCTCATACCCGGTCGCCTCGCTCGCGTGCGGCTCCAGACCGGCGTCCGCGTCGCGCGAGCGGCGCCGCGAGCGGCGCTGGGCGTGATCCCGGGGATCTCGGCCTCGCAGTAGGGGCAGATCATCCAGTCGGGGTCGAGCGGCTTCGTGCAGGTGCCGCACGTGTCACGCAGCTTGCGCAGGCAGTGCGGGCAGCGCAGGAAGTCGCGCCCGGCGGGATGGTCGCAGTGCGGGCAGAGCTGGTAGTCGAGCGAGTGCAGCCGCGCCTCGGCGGCCTGCATCTCCAGCTCGCGCTCGCGGATGTCCTCGAGGAACTCCGGCGGCCGCACGATGATGTAGACGACGTGCCCACGAACGGGAAGACGACCGCGGCCGAGCGTCGCGGAGGCGACGAGCAGGCCGTCGTCGATCCGGCGACGGGCGTCGGCGTAGGTGAACCAGACGAGGGCGAGCCACACGACCACGATCCCCAGGAGCACGAGCTCCACGACCGTGTTGAGTGTCCCGTTGCTGATCCCGAAGATGGCTGGGGCAGGCGTCATGGGTGCTCCGGAAGGGTAGAGGAAGGTTCGCCCTCGATCGGCGGGCACCTGCCCAGCCGATCTACAGGAAGAGCCTGCCGAACGCGTACCCCAGCGCGAAGAACACGAGGATGACGAGCGCGACGACGGCCGCGACCGCGAGGACCATCGCCAGGACCGAGGGGCCGCCGCCGTCGTTCACAGCATCGACCCCCGGGTGCCGGGCGCTCGGAGCAGGTCGGCGATGAGGTACAGCGAGCCGGTCGCGAGCACGACGCCCTGCGGCCCGGCGGCCGCGCGGGCGGCGGCGAGCGCGGCGTGCGGCTCGGCGATGACGCGCGTGGCCGGCCCCTCCCCCCGCTGGCGCACGAGCGAGGCGAGCGTCGCCGGGGGCGAGCGTCCGCGGATTCGCCGTCCGGGTGAGGATCAGCTCGGCGCAGAGCGGCGCGAGCTCGGCGAGCATCGCGTCGGCGTCCTTGTCGTCCAGGACCGAGAGCACGGCGACGAGCGGCCGGCCCGCCACGACCTCGCGCAGGGCGGCGGCGAGGCTGCGCATGCCGTCGGCGTTGTGGGCGCCGTCGAAGATCGTCAGCGGGTCGCCGCCCGACGACCTCGAACCGACCCGGCACCGCGGTGCCGGCCGCCGCACGCCCGGACCGCCTCCTCGTCGAGCGTGCCGAGGAACGCGCCGGCGGCGGCCTGCGCGAGCGCGAAGTTGCGTCGCTGGAAGGGCCCGGCCGCCAGGACCGGCACGCCCGGATCGGCGGGCGCCACAACGCAGGTGCGCCGCGCGCTCGGCGCAGACCCGCTCGGCGACGGCCAGCGCATCGGGATGGAGGTCCGGGCCGACGACGAGCGTGCCGCCGGGCTGCACGACGTCCGTCTTCTCCTCCGCGATCGCGGTGATCGTGGATCCCAGCCACCGCGTGTGCTCCAGCGAGACGCTCGTGAGGACCTGGACCTCCGAGCCGATGACGTTCGTGGCGTCGTAGCGGCCGCCGAGCCCGGCCTCGACCACCGCGACCTGCACGCCCGCCCGCGCCAGCTCGTCGTAGGCGGACGCGGTGAGGGCCTCGAACTGCGTCACGACCTCGCCCTCGGGCAGGGCGCGGTTCACGGTCGCGGCGGCGCGCGCGACGCGAGCGACGGCGGCGGCGAAGTCGGCGTCGGCGACGTCCGCGCCGTCGACCCGGATCCGCTCGGTGAACGACACGAGGTGCGGCGAGAGGTAGGCGCCGGTCCGGTGGCCGTGGCCCCGGAGGATCGCGGCGAGCATCCGCACCGTGGAGGACTTGCCGTTGGAGCCGACGACGTGGACCGACCGGAAGCGCTCCTGCGGAGAGCCCAGGACCGTGAGCAGCCGCCGCATCCGCTCCAGCCCGAATGTCATGCCGAACAGCTCGAGGTCGAGCAGCCAGCGCTCGGCGTCGGCGCGCGTCCAGGCGGGGCCGGTGGTCGGCTGCTTGGCGGGGATCCCCACGGCGACCGGAACCCTAGAGCGACGCGAGCTCGGCGACGAGCCGCTCGAGCTTCTCGCGCTCGGACGCGACGAGCTGCGGCGGAGCCTTGGCGATGAAGCCCTGGTTGGCGAGCTTGCCCTCGGCGCGTGCGATCTCGGCCTCGAGCTCCGCTCGCCGCGTGGCGAGCTTGCGCTCCTGCTCGGCGGGGTCGACGCCGGGCGCGGGCAGCAGCTCCACCGTGCCGCCCGGGACGACGACGGCCGCCGCGGGCGCGGCCTCGCTCGCCTCGCCGGCCTCCAGGTCGAGCCGCGCGAGCCGCGCCACGAGCGGGGCGGTCTCGGCGAAGCCCTCGGCGCGCAGGCGCGCCGGCAGGACCGCGCCGGCGGGCACGCCGGCCTCGTTGCGCCACGCGCGCACGCTGCGAACGGCGCTCGATGACCGCGCCGATCCGCCCCTCGGCCACGGGGTCCAGGAACGCGGGGTCGGCCTGCGGGAACGGCGAGCCGGCCAGCAGCCCGTCCGCGTCCGGGCACGGTGTCCCAGAGTCGCCTCGGTCACGAACGGGATGAACGGATGCGCGAGCGCGAGCGTCTCGCGCAGCACGTGCAGGAGCGGTCGCCGACAGGTCGGCGTCCAACTCGCGCCCCTTGACGAGCTCGAGGTACCAGTCGCACAGCTCGCCGTAGACGAAGTCGTAGAGGCCGAGCGCCGCCTTCGCGAACTCGAACTCGTCGATGCTGCCGCGAGGTGTCACCGATCACGTGCTGCAGCCGCGAGAGGATCCAGCGGTCCTCGAGCGCGCGTCGGTCGCGGCGCCGCGGCCGTGCCCGCGCTCGACGTTCATGAGCACGAAGCGCGAGGCGTTGAAGAGCTTGGTCGCCAGCGCCTGTCCCTGCTCGACCTTCTCGCGTGGAGTAGCGGACGTCCTGCGTGGAGGACATCGCCAGCAGGCCGAAGCGGACGGCGTCGGCGCCGTGCTCGGTCGATCTCGCTCGAGCGGGTCGATGCCGGTGCCGAGCGACTTGCTCATCCGTCGCCCGTCCGGCGCCTGGATGACCGAGTGCACGTAGACGTCGGTCGAACGGGACTGTCGCCGGTGAAGCGCAGTCCCATCATCACCATCCGCGCGACCCAGAGGAAGAGGATGTCGCGCGCGGTCGAGAGCACGTCGGTCGGGTAGAAGGCGCGCAGATCGGGCGTCTGCTCCGGCCAGCCGAGCGTCGCGAACGGCCACAGCGCGGTGCTGAACCACGTGTCGAGCACGTCCTCCTCGCGTCCCAGCCCTCGCCCTCCGGGCGTCGTCCATCCCGACGTAGGTCTGTCCTCGCCGCGATACCAGACGGGCAGCTGGTGGCCCCACCAGAGCTGGCGGCTAGATGCACCAGGGGCGGATGTTCTCCAGCCAGTCGATGTAGCGCCGCGACTGGACTCGGGGATGGATCCTCACGCGGCCGTCCGTGACGGCCTCGATCGCGGGCGCGGCGAGCTCGTCCATCCGCATGAACCACTGGAGCGAGATCAGCGGCTCGATCCGCTCGCCGGAGCGATGGGAGAACGGGACGGTGTGCGTGTAGGGCTCCTCGCCGCGCAGCAGCGCCCAGCTCGCGCAGGTCGGCGACCACGCGGTCACCTGCGCCTCGGCGACCGTCAGGCCCGCGAAACTCGCCGGCCATCCCGTTCATGCGCGCCGTCCTCGCCGATGACGCTGATCTCGCCGAGCCCGTGGCGGCGGCCGATCTCGAAGTCGTTCGGGTCGTGGCCGGGCGTGATCTTCAGGCGCCGGTGCCGAAGTCGGTCTTGACGTACTCGTCGCCGATGATCGGCAGCTCGCGGCCCGACGAGCGGCAGCACGACGCGTGCGCCCGATCAGGTGGGCGAAGCGCTCGTCGTGCGGGATTCACCGCGACGGCGGTGTCGGCGAGCATCGTCTCCGGCCGGACCGTCGCCACGACGACCTCGCCGTCGCCGTCCTTCAGCGGGTAGGCGATCTCGTAGAGCGCGTCGGTGACCTCGCGGTCCTCCACCTCGAGGTCGCTGATCGCCGAGCGGCTGCCCGGGTCCCAGTTGACGAGGTAGTAGATCGCGGTAGATCAGCCCGTCGGCGTACAGGTCGACGAAGACCTTCTGGCACGGCGCGCGCGTAGCCCTCGTCGAGCGTGAAGCGCTCGCGGGTGTAGTCGCACGAGGCGCCCAGGCGCTTGAACTGCTCGATGATCGTGGCCGCCGTACTCGCGCCGCCAGTCCCAGACCCGCTCGACGAACGCCTCGCGGCCGAGCTCCTCGCGTGAGGTCCCCTCCTCGATCAGGCGCTTCTCGACCTGCTTCTGGGTGGCGATCCCCGCGTGGTCGGTGCCGAGGATCCAGCGCGTGTGCCGCCCGCGCATGCGGTTCGTGCGGGTCAGGACGTCCTGGATCGACCCGTTCAGCGCGTGCCCCATGTGCAGGGCGCCGGTGACGTTCGGCGGCGGGATCGCGATCGAGTAGTTCTCGGCCGCCGTCCCCTCGGCCTCGCGAGTGGAACAGGCCGCTGTCGAGCCAGCGCCGCATGATGCGCGGCTCGGCGTCATGCGGGGTCGAAACGGGTCGGTGCCTGGGGGTCGTCCGTCACGGGTCGGCGCAGTCTACGTCGCGCCCGGCCGCGGCCGCCGCTCAGCCCTCGGAGCGACTTCTTGGACTTCAGGCCGGGCACGGGGAACGGCGTCGCGGCGTCCGCCAGGTCGCGGCCGAGCGCGATGTGGTCCAGGCGCTTGGCGATGTCCACCAGGTCCTGGCGCTCCTTCTGGGCCATCTTGTGCGGCAGGCCGCGGGACGTCACGAGGATCTCGGTCGCGCGCCTGCGGTCGCGCTCCTCGACCCGCTGCCAGTGCTCGTAGAGCACACGCAGCGCGGCGATCACGAGCCAGCCACGGGACCGCCTTGAACTTGAACTTCGCCATGTCCGTGATGCTAACTCGCGTGGGGCGCGGGCTCGGGCCGGTCAGCCGGCGGCCGCCTCGGCCTCGCCCTCGGCCTCCTCGGGCGGGACGGCCTCGGTGACGAGCGTCGGCGGCAGGCCGCCGGAGACGGTCTCCTTCGTGACGACGCACTTCTTCACGTCGCGACGGGACGGCAGGTCGAACTGCACGTCGAGCAGGATCTCCTCGATGATCGACCGCAGGCCGCGGGCGCCGGTCTCCCGCTCGAGCGCCTTGTCGGCGATCGCGTCGAGGGAGTCGTCGGAGAAGACGAGCTCGATCCCGTCGAAGCTGAAGAACTTCTGGAACTGCTTGGTGAGCGCGTTGCGCGGCTCGGTGAGGATCGAGATCAGGTCGCTGCGCGTGAGCTGGTTGACCGCGCTCATCACCGGCAGGCGGCCGATGAACTCCGGGATCAGCCCGTAGTTGACGAGGTCCTCGGGCAGGCACTGGCCGAAGATCTCGCCGGGGATCGTGGTCGGACTTCTCCTGGATCGCGGCGCCGAAGCCGACGCCCTTGTGCCCGATGCGCCGCTCGATGACCTGGTCGAGGTTCGCGAACGCGCCGCCGCAGATGAAGAGGATGTTCGTCGTGTCGATCGTCAGGAACTCCTGGTGGGGGTGCTTGCGTCCGCCCTGCGGCGGCACGCTGGCCTGCGTCCCCTCGAGGATCTTCAGCAGCGCCTGCTGCACGCCCTCGCCGGAGACGTCGCGCGTGATCGACGGGTTGTCCGCCTTGCGCGCGATCTTGTCGACCTCGTCGATGTAGATGATCCCCGTCTCGGCCTTCTTGACGTCGTAGTCGGCGGCCTGGATCAGCTTCAGGAGGATGTTCTCGACGTCCTCGCCGACGTAGCCGGCCTCGGTCAGCGCCGTGGCGTCGGCGATCGCGAACGGGACGTTGAGGATGCGCGCGAGCGTCTGGGCGAGCAGCGTCTTGCCGCAGCCGGTCGGGCCGAGCAGCAGGATGTTCGACTTCTGCAGCTCGATCTCGCCGTCCCCGGTCTGGGACATCTGCACGCGCTTGTAGTGGTTGTAGACGGCGACGGAGAGCGCCCGCTTGGCGTCCTCCTGCCCGACGACGTAGTCGTCGAGGACGCCGTAGATCTCCTTCGGCCGCGGCAGGTTCTCGAGGTCGAACGACGGCGGAGCGGTCAGCTCCTCATCGATGATCTCGTTGCAGAGGTCGATGCACTCGTCGCAGATGTAGACGCCCGGGCCGGCGATGAGCTTCTTGACCTGCCGCTGCGACTTGCCGCAGAAGCTGCAGAGGAGCTGCTCGTTGGAGTCGGTCGGGCGCGGCCATGGGCTCAGTGCTGCGACGATCACGCGGTCGATGATGCCGTACTCCTGCGCCTCCTCGGCGGACATGAAGTAGTCGCGCTCGGTGTCGCCCCGGACCTTCTCGTAGTCCTGGCCGGTGTGCTTGGCGAGGATGTGGTCCAGGCGCTGGCGCACGTCGATGATCTCCTTGGCGTGGATCTCGATGTCCGTCGCCTGGCCCTGGAAGCCGGAGCTGACCTGGTGGATCAGGATCTTGGCGTTCGGCAGCGCCATGCGCTTGCCCTCCGCCCCGCCCGCCAGCAGCAGCGCGCCCATCGACATCGCGATGCCGACGCAGATCGTCGACACGTCGGGCTTGATGAACTGCATCGTGTCGTAGATCGCCAGGCCCGAGTACACGGACCCGCCGGGCGAGTTGATGTAGATCGAGATGTCCTTGTCGGGATCCTGCGACTCCAGGTGGAGCAGCTGGGCCACGATCAGGTTGGCGATCTGGTCGTCCACGGGGGTCCCGAGGAAGATGATCCGCTCATTGAGCAGGCGCGAGTAGATGTCGAACGCGCGTTCACCGCGCGACGTCTGCTCGACAACCATCGGGACAAGGGGGCTCATGGTCCTCGCTCTGTTTCGGTCCGCGGGCGGTATTCCTTCCGGCTGCAAGCAGGTTGCCGGACGGATGGCGCAAGCGTAGCAACGGGAAGACCCCGCCAGACCCCCTTTCGGACAGGGCGCGCGGGTCGGCGCGCACCCCGTGGACGAACGGTCTACTCGTCGGCGTCCGCGGACTCGCCGGCGACCGCGGGCGCGGCCTCACGGCGGTCGCGTGCTCGACGATGAGGTCGAGCGCGGCGCGCTGGCGCAGATCCTCGAGCAGGTCGTCCAGGCGCCCCGCCTTCTCCAGGCGCTCGCGGAGCTTCTCGGGCGTCGTGTCCTCACGGGCGGCGCTCGCCTGGAGCGCGTCGAGGACGTCGCCGTCGCTGGGCTCCAGGCCCTCGGCGTCGACGATCGCGGCGAGCGACGGCCTCGCGCTTCAGCGTCCGCTCGGCGTCCTCGGAGCCCTCCTCCGAGCAGCTCCTCCTCGGTCTTGCCGGAGATCTGGAAGTACATGTCGCGCTGGATGCCCTGGTGCTCGAGGTTGTGGAGCATGCGCTCCAGCAGCTCGCGGGCGCGCGCGCGACGATCAGGGCGTTCGGCACGGTGACCGTGGCCTGCTCGACGGCGGCGTCCAGCACCGCCTCGCGGTACTCGGCGTCCGCGCGCTGCTCGTCCTGCTCGCCGCAGCGCGCGTGGCGATGTCCTCGCGCAGCTCGTCGAGCGTGTCGAAGCCGGCCGCGTCGGAGGCGAACTGGTCGTCGAGCTCCGGGAGGATCTTGCGGCGGATCTCCTTGACGGTGACGTCGAACGTCGCCTCGCGGCCGGCGAGGTGCTCGGCCTGGTAGTCGTCGGGGAAGCTCACGGTGACGGTGCGCTCGTCGCCCGCCGCGACTGCCGCTCAGCCCCTCCTCGAAGCCGGGGATCAGGCGACCGGAGCCGAGCTCGATCAGCTGGTCGGTGCCGGTCGCCGCCCTCGAACGGCTCCTCGTCGCCGACGAGCGTCCCGACGTAGTCCATGACGACGAAGTCACCCTCGCCCGCCGCGTCCTCGACGGTGTCCAGGCGGCTCATCCGCTCCCGCAGCTCGTCGATCTGCCCGGTGACCGTGTCCTCGTCGGCCTGCGGCTCGCGCCGCGGAGCCTCCAGGCCCTTGTACGTGCCGAGCGTCGGCGACGGGCCGCACGCCGATCTCGAAGCTGAAGGTCCACGGCTCGCCCGCGCCGCCCTGGTCGCCGAGCGTCAGGTCGGGATCGCCGACGGGGTGGATCCCGCTCGTCTCGACGGCGTCGAGGTACCAGCGGCCGATCTTCGCGCGGATCGCCTCGTCGAGCACGACCTCGCGCCCGAGCCGCTGGACGACGACCTTCGACGGGATCTTCCCGGCGCGGAATCCGGGCATCTTCATGTCCCGGCCGAGCGACCGCGCGACCTGGTCGATGCTCCGCTCGAGCTCCTCGACGGGGACCTGCGCCTCGACCCGCACGCGGGATTCGGGCAGCTCGGTGACGGTGGCGCTGACGGCGGCGGCTGACATCGGCCGGACGATAGCGTCAGGACATCGACCGGCTCAGGCTCACACCCACGCGCCGCCTGCAGGCGTGGATCGTCACCGGCCCGCTCGGCCATCTCGCGGGCGGGCTGGCGGACTGGGGGGAGCTGGTGGTGCGCACGGGCTTGGCGCGAATGCGGGGGCGGGAACCCTGGGCCGGAGGAGATTGATCAGGTCAGCTCTGCTGACCTGTCCCGCCAGGGGGCCGTACCTAACCCACGAGCTGCAGGATCGGCCAGCTCCCCGGCACGCCCTTGAGCTCGCGTGAGCCGAGGGCCTTGAAACGCAGTCCGGAGCCGACGACGGTGCCGAACGCGGTGCCGGAGGCGTGGATCTCGTTCGCGCCGGCGCCGGCCGCCACGCGCGCGGCGATGTGCACGGCCATCCCGCCGACGTCGTCGCCGATCAGCTCGCACTCGCCGGTGTGCAGGCCGACGCGGACCTCGAGGCCGAGCGGCATCACCGACTCGACGATGGCCAGCGCGCAGCGGTGCGCCTGGCTCGGCGCGCCGGCGAACGCGATGAGGAACCCGTCGCCCAGGTCCTTCACCTCGCGGCCCTCGAAACGATCGACCGCGCGGCGCACCGCCGTGTGGTGGTCGGAGAGCAGATCGCGCCACGACGCGTCGCCCATCTCGGCGGCGCGGCTGGTGGACCCCACGATGTCGGTCACGAGGATGGTCAGCAGGTCGCGCTCGATCGCCGTCGTGCGGCTGCCGGTGAGGAACTCCTCGATCTCGGCGACCAGCGCATCGCTGTTTCCGACACTCGGCATGTTGTCGATGCCGTCGAGCTCGACGTAGCGACTGCCGGGGATCTCCCGTGCGATGTTCCGCGAGTGCCGCACGTCCATCGCGCGGTCCCCCCCACGGTGCATCACGAGCGTCGGGAGAGCCAGGCCGCTGAGGTCGGCGCGAGCGTCGTACCGCGCGGTGTTGCGCCACAGCACGCGCATGGCGCCGGGGCTCGACGACAGCCGCGTGAGCTTCCCGAACCAGGCCATCAGCCGCTCGTCACCTGCACGCGATGGCGCGAAGTCCCCGATGTTCGCCGCGCCGCCCCAGCCCGCGAGTGACAGCTCGATCTCGTGCTCGCGCTCCTCCTCACCACGCTCGAGGTCGGCATCGTGGGCGGCGACCGTCGACGAGGCGAGCGCGGCGTACAGCATCAGCGCCTGCGCGCGCTCCGGGTGCCGCGCGCAGAAGCGGATCGCGACGGGCCCTCCCCACCCGTAGGCGTAGAGCACGGCGCGGTCGGCCCCGGCGGCGTCGAGGACGGCGCCGATGTCCTCGCACTCGTCGTCCATCGTGAGCGACCCGCTCACTGGATCCGACAGTCCGACGCCGCGCCGATCCATGAGGATCACGCGGGAGAAGGTCGCGATGCGCTCGAAGTACCGCGCGAGCCCGGGTTCGTCCCAGAGGTGCTCGACGTGCGAGAAACCGCCGAGCACGATGAGGATGTCGATCGGCCCGGCGCCGATCTCGGTCCAGGCGAGGGTGATGCCGTCGTGCTCGGCGTACTTGACTGCGGGCGCGGCCACGTCGCTCAGTATCGCGCGCGCTCAGGCGGGGCGGCCGGGGAGCAGGCGCAGCCCGCCCAGCGCGCAGGCGCCGAGGCCCAGCGGATAGCCGATCACGAGCCACGGCCAGCTCCACAGCGAGATCGCGTCGCCCTGGGTGACGTCGTACCAGGACTGCAGGCCGACCGCCGAGGCCGCGACGTTCAGCAGCACGGCACCCCCGAGGACGATCCAGCCGAGCGCGAATGCGTGCAGGACGCGCATGCCGGGCCGCGGCAGGGTCGGGTGCTACCCGCGCCCGCCGCCCTCGCGCACCGGTTCCAGCCAGATGACGTGGGGGCTGAAAACGGTGACGAGCCTGCCGTTGGAGACGACCTCGATGAACGGCTTGCCTGCGAGTTCCGCGCTGAGCTCCTCGCGGTCGGCCTCCACGCGCAGCTCGTCGCCGGTCTGCAGGTGGATGATCAGGGGCTCGGGCATCGTGAGGGGTGCGTCGGCACTGCGAGGGGTGAGCGACGGGACTCGAACCCGCGACCACCTGGACCACAACCAGGAGCTCTACCAACTGAGCTACGCCCACCGCGCGTGAGGGAGTGTAGGACCCGGGGTCGACCGGTACGATCGCCGCGTGGGCGCCGCGAGCAAAACCGGCGAAGACCGGGCGTCGGAACCGCGGGCCGATGCGCGCCGGAGCGAGCTGCGCATCCTCGACGCGGCGCGCGACCTCCTCGCCGCCGACCCCTACGCGAGCCTGCAGCGCGTCGCCGACGCCAGCGGGGTGCACCGGGCGACCGTCTACCGGCACTTCGCCAGCCGCGAGGAGCTGATCTCGCGCCTCTACGCCGCGTGGCTGCAGGACGTCGGAGCCGTGGTCGCCGGCCTGGATCCCGAGGCGCCCGACGTCCTCGCGGAACTGCGCCGGGTGACGCGCTCCATCTACCGGACGAATCTCGTGTGGAAGACCTTCGCGTGGGCGCCGGCCTTCCCGTCGAGCTACGCCGCGCCGCGCGACGGGATGATCGACGTGCTCGAGCGCGCCTTCACGCGCGCCCGCGACGAGGGGGTGCTGCGAGGGGACATGACGGTGCTGGAGCTGCACACCGCGTGGGGCGCGCCGATCCAGTACCTGTCGAGCCGGATCGTCGACGGCTCGTGGACGACCGACCAGGCCGTCGACTTCACCCTCCGGCTCGTGGCGGCGCCGGGGGCCGAACGACCGACGGCCCGCTGATGCGGGCCGCCGGGTCCTGCTGAAGCTGGTCCGGTCTAGATGACCGAGACGTTGACGGCCTTGGGACCCTTGTCCCCGGCCTCGGCGTCGAAGGACACCTTGGCGCCCTCGGCGAGCGACTTGAAGCCCTCGCCGTTGATCGCCTGGTGATGGACGAAGAGATCCTTGCCAGCCTCATCGGGGGTGATGAAGCCGAAGCCCTTCTCGTCACTGAACCACTTCACGGTTCCTGTAGCCATTGCGTACTGCCTCCTGTGCGGCGAATCGCGGAGGGTGCGGTAAGGCAACGACTGCGGACGCGTGCACTGCATTCGCCGGGCCTTGTGCCCAGCGGTGTCCCAGGGATGGTAGCCGTCGGCGATACCATGTGAGGATCGCCTCAACCTCCGATTCCTCTGCGACCCGCGCGTTCTTCCTCCCCGGCACCAGCCGGAGCCGTCAGGAAGAGGAGTACGGGCGGCTGCGGGAGTGCGCGATGCAGGCGACCGGTTTCGAGCCGACGCCCAGCAGGATCCACCGGATCGCCTGCCGGCTCGGCGGCCGGGACTGCACGATCGAGGTCGGCAAGCCCGGCCCGGTCGACGGCGCGGAGGTCGTGGCGATCCTGGACCTCGGGCGCGAGCTCAACTACGGCGTCTTCACGACGGCCGACCAGGACGCGCTCGCCATGGAGATCGGCAAGCGCGTCTACACCGTCACGCCGTTCCGATGACCGGGGCCGGCGCCGCGCCGGGTCGTGAGCCGTCGATCGCCGACCTGCAGGCCGAGGCCGACCACGCGCGCGACAAGGTGGCGCTGTACCGCCGCAAGCTCTACGCCGGCCGCGGCGAGATGCGCCGCCTGGCCGAGCTGGAACGGGAGGCCGCGGGCGCGTGCGGGCGCCTGGCCCGCGCCCGGGAGCGCGAGGCGTAGCCGTCAGCCCGCGTCGGCGTCCGCGTCCCGCAGCCGCAGCGACACGACGAAGCGCGCCCCGCCGCCGTCGGCGGCCTCCACCGTGATCGGCGGTCCGCCCATCGCCTCGACGAGCCGCGCGGAGATCGCGAGCCCGAGACCTGTGCCGCCGTGACTGCGGGTCGACGTCGTGTCGCCCTGCCAGAACGGCTCGAAGAGGCGCGCGCGTTCCTGCGGCGGGATGCCGGGGCCGGTGTCCTCGACGACGAACCGCACCTCCCCGGGCGCCCCCGCCTGCGCGCCGAGCCGCACTCGCCCGTCGGCCGTGAACTTCACGGCGTTCCCGGCGAGGTCCGACCTCACCCACCACGATCCCTCGATCCCAGCGGGCTCATCTCCGGGAGACGTCCCGGGTCGGGGTTGAGACAAACCCTCGGCCCGAACGTCACGCCAGAAGCGCCCCTCCAGCGAGAGATCCTGGATGCCCGGGGCCGCACGGCGAGCGGGAGCTGCGCCGAAAGGCACCGCCCCGCGAAGGCGGGTGGCTCCGGGCGCCAGGAGATCCGCGAACAGCGCCCCCGGCAGGATTCGAACCTGCGACCTGCGGATTAGAAGTCCGCTGCTCTATCCGGCTGAGCTACGGGGGCGTGCGCGGGGGATGGTCGCAGGCCGGGTGGTCAGCCGCGAGCGGCGAGGGCCTTCGCGAGCCCGCGCTCGGCGCCGTTCAGCACGCTGTTGCGCACCTTCTCCTCGACGGGGCCCCTGAGCAGCAGCCCGAGCTTCATGCCCGGGTCCACGAGGAGCCTGTGCGTGACGACGGTGACCTGGTCCCGGACGTCGACGATGAAGCGGCCGTCGACGTCCCTCATGTCCCCGGACTCGCGCTGCGCGCGGACCTCGGCACCGGGGTCGTAGGCGAACGTGATCTCGGTCGTGAGCGTCGCGACGGGCGTCGGGTGCGTGCAGCGTGCGCCGACGACGCGGTCCTCGTGGTCGCGGTCCTCGACGTCGACCGACGCGAAGAACGGGTGCCAGTCGGGGTAGCGCTCGACGTCGGCGATGACGGCGTACACCTCCTCGACGGTGGCCTCGACGGTCCAGGTGCGCTCGCCCTTCAGCATGCAGCGGACCCTACCCGCGCCGCAGCAGGCGGCCGACGCTGGCCATCAGCTCCGTGGCGCGTTCCTCGCGCAGATCCTCGTCGGCGCCCATCACGCAGTGGCGCGTGTGGCCGTCGAGCAGCCCGAGCGCGACCTTGTCGAGCGCCGCCTGGACGGCGGAGATCTGCGTGAGGACGTCGATGCAGTAGCGGTCGTCCTGCACCATGCCGGCGATGCCGCGGACCTGGCCCTCGACGCGGGCGAGGCGCTTGAGGAGCTGGTCCTTGTCGGCGGTGTACCCCTGCGTCACGGGTGGCGTCATGGCGGACACCGTAGCATACCCCCCAGGGGTACCTGCTAGGGTGTGGAACGTGACCACCGCGACCGATCACCTGGACCTCCCCATCGAGGGCATGACCTGCGCCTCGTGCGCCGCCCGCGTCGAGCGCCGGCTGAACGCCGTGGACGGCGCCGAGGCGACCGTGAACTACGCGACCGCGCACGCGACCGTCAGCTTCGATCCGGGCCGCGTGCGCCCGGAGGACCTCGTCGCCGCCGTCGAGGAGACGGGCTACCACGCCGCGCTCCCGGATCCCGGCGCCGGCGCGCAGGCCCACGGCGATCACGACGACGCCTCGCTCGCGGACCTGCGGCGCCGCCTGCTCGTCTCCGCCCCGCTCGCCGCGGTCGTGGTGCTCGTCTCGATGATCGGCGCGCTGAAGTTCGACGGCTGGGAGTGGGTCGCGCTCGCGCTCGCGACCCCGGTCGTCCTCTGGGGCGCCCTCCCCTTCCACCGCGCGACGCTGATGAACCTGCGCCACCGCGCGGCCACGATGGACACGCTCATCTCGCTCGGGACGCTGACGGCCTGGACCTGGTCGGCGGTCGTCGTCCTCAGCGGCGCCGCCCAGGAGGTCTACTTCGAGGTCGCCGCGGTCGTCGTCGTCTTCCTCCTGACCGGCCGCTACCTGGAGGCGCGCGCGAGCCGCCGCGCCGGCAGCGCGCTGCGGGCACTGCTCGAGCTCGGCGCCAAGGACGCCGCGGTGCTCGGCGACGACGGCGTCGAGCGGCGCATCCCGGCGAGCGACCTCGCCGTGGGGCAGCGGTTCGTCGTGCGCCCCGGCGAGCGGCTCGCCGCCGACGGCGTCGTCGAGGAGGGGTCCTCGGCGCTGGACACGTCGATGCTGACCGGGGAGAGCGTGCCGGTCGACGTCGGTCCCGGCGACGCCGTCACCGGCGCGACGGTCAATCTCGGCGGGCGCCTGGTCGTGCGCACGACGCGCGTCGGCTCCGACACCGCGCTCGCGCGCATCACGCGGCTCGTCACCGAGGCGCAGAGCGGCAAGGCGCCGGTGCAGCGGCTCGCCGACCGGGTCTCGGCCGTCTTCGTGCCCGTCGTCATCGTGCTCGCCCTCGCCACGCTCGCCGCGTGGCTCCTCGCCGGCGAGGATGCCGCGCAGGCCGTCAGCGCCGCGGTCGCGGTCCTCATCATCGCCTGCCCGTGCGCGCTCGGCCTGGCGACGCCGACGGCGCTGCTCGTGGGCACCGGCCGCGGCGCGCAGCTCGGCATCCTCATCCGCGGCCCGCAGGTGCTGGAGGACACGCGGCGCGTGGACACCGTCGTCCTCGACAAGACCGGCACGGTCACTACGGGGCGCATGAGCGTCGTCACGGTCGTCGCAGCCGCCGGCACGGACGCGGCGACCGCGCTGCGTCTGGCCGGCGCGCTCGAGCACGCCTCCGAGCACCCGATCGGCCGCGCGATCGCCGCCGCCGCGCAGGACGCGGCCGGCACGCTCCCGCCGGTGACGGCGTTCACGGCCCTGTCCGGGCTGGGCGTCGCGGGCGACGTCGAGGGCCACGCGGTCCTCGCCGGTCGCCCGACCCTGCTCGCCGAGCGCGGGATCGACCTGGCGCCGGAGCTGGAGACCGCGCGAACCGCTGCCGAGGCCGCGGGCCGCACCGCCGTCGCCGTCGCGTGGGACGGCGCGGCGCGCGCGCTCGTCGAGGTGGCCGACACCGTGAAGCCGACGAGCGCCCAGGCCGTGCGCGAGCTGCGCGACCTCGGCCTGCGGCCCGTCCTCCTCACCGGGGACAACGAGCGCACGGCCGCGGCGGTCGCCGCGCAGGTCGGCATCGACGAGGTCGTCGCCGGCGTGCTCCCCGAGGAGAAGGAGCGCGAGATCCGCCGTCTGCAGGACGCCGGCCGCGTGGTGGCGATGGTCGGCGACGGCGTCAACGACGCGCCCGCGCTGGCGCGCGCCGACCTGGGACTCGCGATGGGGACCGGCACCGACGCGGCGATCGAGGCGAGCGACCTCACCCTCGTGCGCGGCGACCTGCGCGCCGCACCGGATGCCGTCCGGCTCGCGCGGCGCACGCTGCGGACGATCCGCCAGAACCTGTTCTGGGCGTTCGCCTACAACGTCGCCGCCCTCCCCCTCGCGGCGCTCGGGATGCTGAACCCGATGATCGCGGGCGCCGCGATGGCCTGCTCCTCTCTGCTCGTCGTCGGCAACGCGCTGCGCCTGCGCCGCTTCGCGCCGTCCGCCTGAGGCTCAGAGCAGGCCGCCGAGCTCGCGGCCGATCCAGACCGCGAGGAGGCCGAGCGCCAGGCTCGCCCCGAGATTGAGCCAGAACGCCGGACGATGACGGTGCGCGAGCAGCTCGCGACTGTCGAGCATCCAGGTGCTGAACGTCGTGAAGCCGCCGAGGAGCCCGGTCGCGAGCAGGCGCCCGGCGTCGCCGTCCACGAGCGCGCCGGTGAGCACGCCGATGAGCAGCGCGCCGAGCAGGTTCACGGCCAGGATCCCGAGCGGGAAGACGCCCGGTGCATGCTCGGACACGAGCTCGTCGAGCAGGTGGCGGGCCGTGGCGCCGACGCCCCCGAGCAGCCCGATCCCGACGAGCACGGCGAGGCTCACGCCCGCGCCCCCAGGCGCCGCACGGCGCCGCCGGCGAGCGTCACGGCGGCGAGCCCGGCCCCGACGCTGACCACGATGTAGGGCGCGGCGAGCACGAGGTCGCCCGCGTCGAGGAGTTGCAGGACCTCGAGCTGCATGGCCGAGAACGTCGTCAGCGCGCCGCAGAACCCGGTGCCCAGCAGCGGCGGCAGGTGCGCGGGCACCGCGGCGGCGCGCTCGTGGGCCCAGGTGATGACCGCGCCGAGCAGCGCGGCGCCGGCGACGTTCACGAGCAGCGTGGCCCACGGCCACGTCCCCGGCGCGACGGGCAGCGCCTCGAGGACGCCCGCGCGGGCGAGCGCGCCGGCGACGCCCCCGGCGAAGATCGCGGCGAGCTCTCGCAGGTCCACCGGCACGATGCGCGAGCCTAGCCGTGAGAGGCTCGCCCGCATGCCACGCCACCGCATCCTGATCACCAACGGCCGCGTCTTCTCGATGGACCCGGACGCCGGCGAGCCGGCCGGCAGGAGCGTGCTGATCGAGGGCGACCGCCGGACAACCACGGATGTGCGCCGATGGCGCGCGCCGTAGGTTCGTGTGCATGAGCCACCTGGTACGAACCTGCGCCGTGGTGGTCGCGGTCACCGTGTCGCTGGCCCTGCCCGGGGGTGCGGACGCGATCACGTTCGGCGCCGACCTCGCGGCCCTGCCGGCCAACGACACCCCGAACACGACCTGCGCTCAGGCACCGCCCGGGCTCGTCTACCCCGGCGGCTCCGTCTCGTGCATGTGGTCCTACCTCGGGAGCGGGTCGAGCACACTCGTCGCCCCCGCCCCGGGCGTCGTGAACGCCGTCCGCGTGAAGGTCGGCGCGACGACCGGACCGATGCGCGTCAACGTCATCCGCTTCCTGTTCCGGCAGACGGGCGACGCCGCGCACCCGTTCAGCGCCGGACCGTTCCTCGAGGCGTACGGCCCGCAGTTCACGCCCACGGCGAGCACGGTCACGACCGTCCCGGTCAACCTCTCGATGAAGGTCGATCCGACGCCGGCGCTGACGGACCTGTCGACCATCCAGGTCATCGACGCGCTCGCACTCGAGGTCCTGGCGCCGAACGTCCCCATCCCCTACTTCGCCGCGGCGGGTGCGCTCACGTACCCCGTGTACCCGGGGCCGACGTCGCAGAACCTGCCCGCACCCAGCCCGAACGGCCTGCCGAGCTACGGCACGATCGGGTACGGGGTCCTCATGAGCGCCGACCTGACCCCGGATGCCGGCGCACCGGCGCCCGGTCCGGGGACGACCCCCACCCTGCCGGCGCCCACCGCGCGGCCGACGGTGCGCCTGCCCGCGACCGGCACGGTCCGCAACGGCGCCACCCGGCTCCCGGTCGTCTGCCAGGTCGCGGACTGCTCAGGCCTCATCAGCCTGCTGCGCGGCGCCGGAGCTGCGACAGCCGCGGCGAAGGGCCTGACGAAGCTCGGGTCCGCGAAGTTCAGCGCGAAGGCCGGGACGACGAAGCGCGTGACGGTGAAGCTCAACCGGGCCGGGAAGCGCCTGGTCGCACGGAGCCGGCGCGTGAAGGTGACGGCGCGCGTCACCTTCACGGCCGGCGGCGGGGCACCGGTGTCGGTGCCCCTGACGCTCAGGCGTTGAGGATCTTGGCCTTCTCGGCCGCGAACTCCTCGTCGGTGAGGATGCCCTGCTCGTGGAGCTTGCCGAGCTTCTGCAGCTGCTCGATCGGGTCCTCCTCGGCCGCGACGGGCGCCGGCGGAGGCGGGGCCGCCGCCTGCTGCGCAGCGGCCTGCTGCTGGTCCTGGGCAGCCCACTTCTCGTTCTGACGGTGCTGCACGCGGCCGCCGACGGCGCTCGCGGTTCCGGCGATGACGGCCGTGCGGCCGACGGTGCGAAGGAGAGGCATGTGTCAATGGTCCTTTCGGGGTTCAGGCTTCGAGGGCTTCGGCGGCGTCGATCAGGTCCTGCGCGGCGACGCGCTCGAAGGCGAGCATCTGGCCGCCGTTGCGGCGCACGGCGGTCGCGAACGGCGCCGCCCACGTGTTCTCGAAGCAGATCAGCACGGCGGTCGATCCGGGCTCCATGCCCTCGCCGGCGGTCTCGGCGTCCTCGTCGCCGAGCAGGCCGCTGCGCGCACCCTCGAACACGACGAGGTCGTTCTCCCCGTCGCCGTCGAGATCGGTGATCTCCAGGCCGGAGACCGTGCCGTCGAGCTCCTTGTTGACGACGAGCACGTCGAGCACGCGGATGATGCCGCGCTCGACGAGGTCGACGAAGAGCGGGATCGCCTCGCCGGTGCGCGGTGCGTCCGGCGGGTAGCCGATGACGACGACGTCGACGGGTCCGAGTTCCAGGTCCTCTGTGCTCACTGCGCTACCTCGCTGATCCGGGAGGGGTGGTCGGGCGCTCGACGGTATCGGGTCGGCGCGCCGGGCGGCAAGCGACAGAGCGGGTGATGTTCAGCCCGGCGCGCCGGGACTCAGCCGGATCCCCGCGATCAGCACGTCCACGACGCCGTCGATGTACGCGGCCTGCTCGTCCGGGTCGAACGGATCCGACGGATCGAGCTCGCGCGCGAGCGCCTGGAGCGTGAACGGGGCGGCTGCACCGTGCGCGACGAGGAAGAGGAACGCCCGGGCGGAGATCGGCCGGCACGCGGCCCGCCGCGGCCAGGTGCTCGAGCAGGCGCCCGATCGGCGCCGTGAGCGGCTCGACGTAGTGGTCGTAGAGGAAGGTCAGGCGCGCGGAGCGCTCGCGCCCCTCGATGTTCATCAGCCCCACGAGCTCCGGCCGTTCGGCGGAGACCTCGAGGAAGCGGCGCAGGATGACCGCGAGCTGCTCGAGCGGGTCGCTGAGCGTCGGATCCGCGGCCTTGGCCAGCTCGTCGGCCAGTCCGCCGAAGCCCCAGTCGACCGCCGCGTACCAGAGGCCCTCCTTGGAGCCGAAGCGCTGGTGCAGGAGGTTGTGGCTCACGCCCAGCTCGCGCGACAGCGCGCTGACGGACATCCCGTCGTAGCCGTGGGTCGCGAACGCGCCGAGCGCCGCCTTGAGCATGTCGTCGACGGAGAGCGGCGCGTCCTGCGCGCGTGGGCGTCCCGGCCTGCGGGCCGTGGTCCTCGGGCTCATGGGCGGCAGTCTACAGATATGGACGGCCTACACCAGTAAACTTGACAGTCATCCATATCCTCGGTTACGGTCCCCGCCCATGACCACCGCAAGCTCCTCCCCGGACCGGACCGTCGACGTCCTCGTCGTCGGCGGCGGCGGCGCGGGCCTCACCGCGTCCATGCTCCTCACGAAGCTCGGCGTCGACCACCTGCTCGTGAGCGCGCTGCCGACGACGTCGATCCTGCCCAAGGCCCACGTCCTGAACCAGCGGACGATGGAGATCCTCGAGGACGCCGGCGTCGCCGCGACGATCGCCGAGCGCAGCACGCCGGCGGAGAACATGGCCGCCAGCGCGTTCTACGCCGGCCTCGCCGGCCCGACCGAGGACCACGGCCGGCTGATCGCCAGGATCGAGTGCTGGGGCGCGGGCGGCGACGACGAGAACTGGCGCGCGGCGAGCGCCTGGCACCAGCTGAACCTCCCCCAGATCCGCCTGGAGCCGATCCTCAAGGACCACGCCGAGACGCTCGCGCCCGGCCGGATCCGCTTCGGCCACGAGCTGACCGCGCTGGAGCAGGACGCCGACGGGCGTCACCGCGACGATCCGCGACCTGGATGCCGGCAGCGAGTACTCCGTCGTGCGCTGCCGCTACCTCATCGGCGCCGACGGCGGGCGCACCGTCCCGGGGCTCGTCGGGATCTCGCACGTCGGGCTGGGCGTCGTCACGCAGACCGCGACGATGCACGTCTCCGCCGACTTCCGCGAACTCGCGCAGGACGACGACGTCCTCCTGCGCTGGCTCATGTCCCCGCAGACCGGCGTCGGCGTCGTGATGGTGCCGATGGGACCCGAGCGCTGGGGCCGCCACTCGGAGGAGTGGGTCATCCACCTCAACTACCCCGTCGACGACCCGCGCGCGCAGTCCGACGAGCAGGTCGAGTCGGACGTGCGCACGTCGCTCGGCATCCCCGACCTCCCGATGGAGGTCCACAAGATCACCCGCTGGTCGGTCGAGGCGGTCATGGCCGACCGCTACACCGAGGGTCGCGTGTTCCTCGCCGGCGACGCGGCGCACCGCCATCCTCCGACCGGCGGGCTGGGGCTGACGAGCGCCATCCAGGACGTGCACAACCTGACCTGGAAGCTCGCGGCCGTCGCTGCACGGGCACGCCGACCCGCGCTGCTCGACACCTACGAGCCCGAGCGGCGCCCGTCGCTGGAGCGCAACGCGCAGCGGTCGCTGGAGAACGCCGTGAACCACTTCGGCGTCATCCACCCCGCGATCGGCGTCTCGCACGAGCAGACCGAGGAGGAGAACCTCGCGGCCTTCCGGCGCCTGTGGAGCGGGCTGCCCGGAGGACGCCGAGCACCGCGCCGCCGTCCTGCGCGCCATCCGCTCGCAGTCGATGGAGTTCAACGAGCACAACGTCGAGTACGGGTACACCTACGAGTCCGCCGCGATCGTGCCGGACGGCAGCCCGGCACCCGAGAACCCGGACGAGGTCCGGATCTACCGGCCGTCCACCCGCCCGGGCGCGCCGCTCCCGCACGCGTGGATCGACGACGCGGACGGGGACCGCGCGCGCCGATCAAGGACCTCGTCGCCCCCGGGCGCTTCCTGCTCGTCGCCGGCGAGGAGGGCGACGCATGGTGCGCGGCGGCCCGCGAGCGTGGCCGCGAGACGCGGGCATCCCGCTCGACGCGGTCCGCATCGGCCACATCGACGGCGACCTGTTCGACCCGCGCTGCACGTGGCTGCGGCATCGCGAGATCGGGCCGGACGGGGCGATCCTCGTGCGCCCCGACCGCTTCGTCGCCTGGCGCAGCCTCGGCGGCGCCGAGACCCGCCGCGGCGCGCTCGCCGCCGCCCTCGCGCAGATCCTCGCCCGTCCCGTGACCAGCGCGGTCCCGGCATGACGTCCACACCCGGACACCGACGTCGACGTCGCGATCGTCGGCTTCGGGCCGGTCGGCCAGGCGCTCGCCGCGCTGCTCGGCGCAGCGGGCCACCGCGTGGCCGCGTTCGAGCGCCACGACGAGATCTACCGGCTGCCGCGCGCGGTCCACCTGGACCACGAGATCATGCGGCTGCTGCAGGGGCTCGGCGTCGCAGGCGCCGTCGCGGGCGACATGCTCGCGACGAGCGAGTACCACTGGCTCGGCGCCGACGGCGAGCCGCTGATGACGCTCACCGCCCCGGTCCCGGCCGCCTCGGGGTGGGAGTCCGACTACCTCTTCTTCCAGCCGGCGCTCGAGGCGCGAGCTCGACGCCTGCGCCCAGCACGCACACGGGCGTGTCAGGTCGAGCGCGGCTGGGTCGCGCGAGGCCGTCGAGCAGGACGCGGGCGGCGTGACGCTCACGGTGCGACGTGAGGCGGCGGTCCGCACGGTCCGCGCGCGCGTGGGTCGTCGGCGCCGACGGCGCGAACTCGCTCGTCCGCGAGACGCTCGGCATCGCGCGCCGCGACCTCGGCTTCCGCGAACGCTGGTTCGTCGTCGACGTCGAGCCCGACGACATGGCGGCGCTCGAGCTCCCCGCGGGGTGCCAGTGGTGCGACCCGCGGCGCCCGACGACGCACGTGCAGAGCGGCCTGCGTCACCGTCGCTGGGAGTTCATGCTGCTCCCCGGCGAGCAGCTCGAGGACTTCGACGAGGCGCGCGCCTGGGAGCTGCTGGCGCCGTGGTTCGCGCCCGGCGACGGCCGCCTGACGCAGCACGCGGTCTACGAGTTCCGCTCGATGCTCGCCGACGACCTGCGCAGCGGCCGCGTGCTGATCGTCGGCGACGCCGCCCACCTGACCCCGCCGTTCCTCGGCCAGGGGGTGTGCGCGGGCCTGCGCGACGCCGCGAACCTCGCGTGGAAGCTCGACCTCGTCCTGCGGGGCGTCGCGCCGCAGGCCCTGCTGGACACCGTCGAGCCCGAGCGCCAGCCGCAGACCGAGTGGTTCATCGCCTTCGCGATCGAACTCGGGAAGGTGCTCTGCGAGCGCGACCCGGAGCGGGCGGCCGAGCGCGACGCGACGCTGCGCGCCGCCGGCCCTCCCCCGGTGCTCGCCCACCCGCCGCTCGGGACCGCCGGCGCGCTGCACCGCGAGGACGACCCGCTCGCCGGGCTGCTCTCGGTGCAGGGCCGGATCGAGCGGGACGGCCGCGAGGCCCTCCTCGACGACCTCACCGGTGGCGGCTTCACGCTCGTGACGCGCGCGGGCGACCCCGCCGCGGGCCTGGAGCCCGCCGACCGGGACCTCCTCGACGCACTCGACGCCTCGCTCGTGAGCCTCGACCCCGCCGCCCCCGGCGGCGTGCGCGACGCCGACGGCCGCATGACCGCCTGGCTCGAGGAGCACGACGTCCACGCCGTCCTCGTGCGCCCCGACTTCTACGTCTTCGGCAGCGCCGCGGCGCCCGCCGGCATCCCGGCGCTCGTCCGCGACCTGCGCGAGTGCCTGTCCGTCCCGATCACGACCGCACCCTGACCCGCGAAGGAGCACCCGCCCCATGGCCGACACCGCCGTCATCCATCCGAAGTTCCATCACTTCAACCTCAAGACGACCCGCCTGCAGGAGATGATCGACTGGTACTCGACGCTCGTCGGCGCGCAGGTGCTGCTCCAGGACGCCGTGGGCGCCTGGCTCTCCAATGACGCGGCCAACCACCGGATCGCCCTGCTGGCGTTCCCGGGCTTCGTCGACGACCCGGAGAAGGAGATGCGCACCGGGCTGCACCACAGCGCCTTCGAGTACGACAGCTTCGACGGACCTCAACGCGAGCTACCTGCGGCTGCGCGAGGCGGGCATCGAGCCGGACGCTGTGCCTCGACCACGGGATGACGTTCTCCTACTACTACAAGGACCCCGACGGCAATCACGTCGAGCTGCAGGTCGACAACTTCGGCGACTGGGCGAAGTCGAGCGACTGGATGCGCACGAGCCCCGAGTTCCACGCGAACCCGATCGGCGTGTTCGTCGATCCGGCGCAGGTGGCCGACGCGGCGGCCGCGGGCGCCACGTTCGACGACATCCACGAGCGGGCGATGGCGGGCGAGTTCGCCCCGGCCCAGCCGCCCGTCGACATCCCCACGGAGGGCTGACCATGCGCCTCGTCACGTTCGACGACGGCAGCGGCGCGCAGGGCCGGCGTGCTGACGTCGGCGAGCGAGATCGTCCCGCTCGCGGCGCTCGACGCGCCTGCGACCACGGTGCGCGGCCTGCTGGAGGCGCTCGACGCGGCCGGCCTGGCGGCGCTCGGCTCGCAGGCGGCCGGCGACGCGGCCGGGCGCATCGCGGTCTCCGCGGTGCGGCTCCTCCCCCCGGTCCCTGACCCCGAGAAGATCATCTGCATGGGCCTCAACTACCGCGACCACGCGGAGGAGGCCCATCAGGACATCCCCGAGCACCCGCGCTGGTTCGCGAAGTTCGCGAACTCGCTCGTCGGCGACGGCGCGGATGTCGTCCTCCCGGCCGCGCACGCCGACTTCGTCGACTACGAGGCCGAACTGGCCGTCGTCATCGGCCGCCCGGCGCACGTGCGTGAGCGAGCGTCCGAGGCGCTCGCGCACGTCGCCGGAGCGATGCCGCTCAACGACGTCAGCGCCCGCGACCTGCAGCTCCAGAACCCGCTGTGGACGAGCGGCAAGGCGATCGACACGTTCGCGCCGTGCGGGCCCGCGCTCGTGACGCTCGACGAGGCCGGCGACCTCGGTCGACCTCGACGCTGCGCACGCGCATCAACGGCGAGGTCGTCCAGGAGGGCAGCACGAAGGACATGATCTTCGGCGTCGCCGAGACGGTCGCCTGGCTCTCGCGCACGATGACCCTCGTCCCCGGCGACATCATCGCCACGGGCACCCCCGCCGGCGTCGGCGGCTTCAAGGGCCTCTTCCTGCGCGACGGCGACACCGTCGAGGTCGAGGTCGAGGGCCTGGGCGCCGTCTCCAACCCGGTGCGCGCGGCATGAGCGTCCTCGACCCGCAGGTCGCGGCGTTCATCGACGCGCAGCGGCTCGGCGTGCTGGCGACGGTCAGCGACGCACGGGCGCCCGCGCCAGTCCGTCGTCTACGTCGCCCGCGAGGGTGACCGGCTCCTCATCTCCACCGTGGAGGGGCGCTGGAAGGCGCGGGACGCCGAGCGCACCGGCTGGGCGTCGCTCTGCGTGCGCGGCGACGAGCCGCCGTACCCCTCGGCGACGCTCGCCGGGCCGGCGAGCGTCCACCGCGAGGGCATCGGGATGCAGACGGCGCGCGTCGCCCAGCAGGTGATGGGGCTCGCCGAGCCGCCGGAGCCGCAGACCGACGCCGCGCTCGCCGAGGCCGGGCGCGTCATCCTGGCGATCGACATCGAGCGCGTCGGTCCGGTTTCCTACATCGGGACGTGACGGATGTCGCCGACTACGCACCGCCCGGGCCGGCCGAGTTCGCCGCCGCCAAGGCGCTGCTCGCGCCGTGGCGCGCGCTGACCGACCCGCGCATCGACGGGTTCGAGCCACCTGCCCGCCGACGGGCGCTACCTGCTCGTCGGCAACCACACGACGCTCGGGCTGCTCGACGTCCCGTTCCTCGTCCTCGACATCCACGACGAGACCGGCGTCCTCGTGCGCGCGCTCGGCGAGCGCCAGCACTTCCGCGTTCCCGTCTGGCGCGACCTGCTCGGCCACTTCGGGACCATCAGCGGCACGCGCGAGGACACGCGCCGGCTCATGCGCACCGGTGCGCCGGTCCTCGTCTTCCCCGGCGGCGGGCGCGAGGTCGCGCGGCGCCGCGGCGACCACTACCCGCTCGTCTGGCGCGAGCGCATCGGGTTCGCGCGCCTGGCGCTCGAGTTCGGGTACCCGGTCGTCCCGTTCGCGATGATCGGCGTCGACGACATGTGGGACGTGGTCGTCGACGCCGACGACCGCCTGTACGCGCCGGCGCGCGCGCTCGCCGCGCGGCTGGACATCGACCCGGACCTGCTGTTCCCGATCTGCGCGGCCTCGGCCCGACGCCGCTCCCGCGCCCGCAGCGCATCTACGGGCGCATCGGCGCGCCGATCGACGCGCGCGACTTCGGCTCGGCGTGGGAGGACGCGGGCGGCAGCCGCCGCGCTGCGCGACGCGGTGCGCACGGCGGTCGCCGCCGGCATCGAGGACCTGCGCCGCGAGCGCCGTGAGGACCCCGCACGCAACCTCGTGCCGCGGCTGCGCGGCGAGGCGGCGCGGCTCACGCGCGCCCAGGCGGCGGCGCTGCGCCGCATGCTCGCCGTCTGACGCTGCACGCCCTACCCTCCGGCCGACATGACCTACTGCCTGGCCTTCCGCCTCAACGAGGGGCTCATCTTCCTCGCCGACACCCGCACGAACGCGGGCGTCGACAACATCAGCACCTTCCGCAAGGTCCACGTGCTCCAGCCGGCCGCGGACCGCCTGTTCGTGCTGCAGTCCGCGGGCAGCCTGGCGACGACGCACGAGGTCCTCGACCGGATCGAGTCCGACCTGCAGGCCGGCGACGACCGCGAGAGCCTGGCGACCGTCGCGCACCTCTACGAGGCCGCGCTCTACGTCGGCCGGCTCAGCCGCGAGGTCGGCGCCGAGCACGCCGAGGCGCTCGGCGCGGACGCAACCGCGACGTTCATCCTCGGCGGGCAGATCAGCGGCGGGCGCCCGGACGTCCTGCTCGTCTACCCCGAGGGCAACTACATCCGCGCGTCGGACGAGCGCCCGTTCCTGCAGATCGGTGAGAGCAAGTACGGCAAGTTCATGCTCGAGCTCGCCGTGCAGGCGCACGTGGAGCTGGAGGCCGCGGCGAAGATCGCGCTGACGTCGATGCTCATGACTGCGCGCGCCAACCTCTCCGTCGGCCCGCCCTACGACCTGGCCGTCTACAGCAACGGCTCGCTCGAGCTCGACGAGGTGCGGATCGAGGCGGAGTCGCCGTTCCTGGACGAGCTCGACGAGGTCTGGACCCGGCACCTGTTCGAGGCGATCGCCGACCTGCCGGCGGCCCCGCCGCACGTCGCGCGCGACTGAGCGCTACGCGGCGCGGACCTCGAACTCCGTCAGCGTCAGCGGTCCGAAGCTCGTCATCAGCGCGACGTCGACGGCGTCGCGTCCGCGGCCGACGACGACGCGCCCGACGCGGCGGCGGTTGTTGCGCGCGTCGAACGTGTGCCACGTGCCGTCCAGACGCGCCTCGAACCAGGCGGCGAAGTCCATCGGCTCGCGCGGGCAGCGGCACGTCGATCTCCGGGATGTAGCCGACGACGTAGCGCGCGGGGATGTTCAGCGCGCGGCAGAAGCGTGATCGCCAGGTGCGCGAAGTCGCGGCAGACGCCCTGGCCCGGCGAGGAAGGCGTCGGCCGCCGTCGTCCACGGGTTCGACGTCCCGGGGATCCACTCCAGGTGCCCGTGCACGAAGTCGACGATCGCCTGCACGCGCTCCCAGCCGGGATCGAGCGAGCCGAACCGCTGCCACGCCTCGTGGCCCAGCTCGTCCGGCAGGCAGAACCGGCTCGGCAGGACGTAGGCGATGTCGCGGTCGGGCAGCGCCATGATCGGCGTCTCCGGCGTCCCGGGAGCGATCAGGTCGTGCGGGGCGTCGACCACGACCTCGCGTCGAAGACGATCCGCGAGTCGCCCGCGCGGGATCGTGAAGCGCTCGCAGCGGTTGCCGAAGCCGTCCACGTACCCGTGGTGGACGGCGTTCGTGTCCCAGCGCTCGGACATCAGCGTGTGGTCGGGGCCCGACGGGGCGACCTGCAGGATCGCCGAGACCGGCTGCGGGGTCTGCACGCCGAACGTGCATCCGACGGTGAGATCGAGGGGTGTGGCGTCAGCGTCGGGAACCCGATGGACGATAGCCGCGCGCGCTCACGCGCCCTGCGCGTGACACCAGGCGAGGGCCTCCTCGCGCGTGCCGAGCTTCGCGCCCGCGGCGACGTCCGCGGCGACCTCGCCCTGCTGGACGAGCGCGACCGCGATCCCGTCCTCGATCAGCCCCGCGAGCAGGACGTCGAGCATGCGGTCGGCGACGTGCTGGATGCGGGTGACGCGGTGCAGGTCCAGCAGCACGGCGGTCGCCCCGCTCGCGACCTCGGCGAGCATCGCGTCGACGATGCGCTCGGCGGCCGCGAACTCGACGTCGCCCTGTGCCGCGATCACCGCGATCCGCCGTCCCTCCCCCGCCTCGACGCCCTGCGTGTCGTAGACGACGGGCGCTGTGGGACCAGGGTGGTGCATGAGGTGCAGGTCGAACCGCCGCGCCATCTCCTGCGCGACCGCGACGCCGCGAACCGTGTTGCCGCGCTCGTCCAGGCGCGGGCTGAAGACGCCGATCCCGAACTCCGCGGGGCTCGCGGCGATCAGTCCGCCCGCGACGCCGCTCTTGGCCGGCAGGCCCGACGCGCAGCAGCCACTCGCCCGAGTAGTCGTACATCCCGCAGGTCGCCATGACGCTGAGCGTGCGCACGGCAACGTCCTCGTCGACGACGCGCACGCCGGTCACCGGGTTCACCCCGCCGCGCGCGAGCGTCGCTGCCATGACCGCGAGGTCGGCGCGCCGTGACCGACACCGCGCACTGCCGGCAGTACGTCGCGACGGTCTCCTCGACGTCGCCGCGCAGCGAGCCCGGCGCTCGCCATGAGGTACGCGAGCGCGCGGTTGCGGCTCGCGGTCGCGAGTTCGGAGCGGAAGACCTCCTCGTCCACGCCGAGCGGGCGGCCGGCGAACGCCGACAGGCAGCCCAGGATGCGCTCGAAGCGCTCGCCGCGTCCGCCGCCTCCACGAGCGAGGTCGTCAGCAGCGCGCCCGCGTTGATGAGCGGGTTGGCGGGGCGCCCGGAGTCCGGCTCGCAGGCTGATCGCGTTGAAAGCCTCGCCGCTCGGCTCGGCGCCGACCCGCGCCAGGATCTCGTCGTCGCCGACGTCGCCCAGCGCGAGCGCGTAGACGAACGGCTTGGAGACCGACTGGATGGTGAACGGGACGTCGCTGTCGCCCGCCCGGTAGACATGGCCGTCCATGCTGACGAGCGCGATGCCGAACCGGTCCGGGTCGGCGCCGGCGAGCTCCGGGATGTACGTCGCGAGCTCACCCTCCGTGCGCGGCGCGACCTCGTCGAGGACGACCTGGAGTCCGGCGGTGACGGGGTCGGGGCGCGGACATGGCGGTTGAGCCTAGCCTTGGATCGCTCTTCACCGTCTCTTGCAGATCGCGGGCGTAGGTTCGCGGCCCGGTCCATCATCCCGCTATGACACGGAGGTTCCCCATGTCCCTGACCCGCACGGCCGCCGTCGGCCTCATCACCGCCGCCGCAGCGCTGACCCCGGCGTCGGCCCTCGCCAAGGACGGCGACGTCCGCAAGCGCGGCACCTGCTCGAAGGCCTCGACCGTCGAGCTGAAGCTGAGCCCGGAGAACGGCCGCATCGAGACGGAGCTCGAGGTCGATCAGAACCGCAACGGCGTCCGCTGGTCGGTCACCTGCGGCGCAACGGCAGGCTCGTGACGTCCACGCGGGCGACGACGAAGGCCCCGAGCGGATCGTTCACCGTCCGGCGGCTGCTCAGCGGCACCTCGGGCGCCGACACGGTCACCGCACAGGGCGGTCAGCCCGTCCGGCGAGGTCTGCACCGCGCGCGCCACGCTCGGCTGAGCGCGGCGCTCACACAGCGGTCAGGACCCGCTCCTCGAACTCGAACGTCCCTTCGAGCGCGCGGCGCACGGGGCAGGTGTCCGCCACGCGGCGCAGACGGACGATCTGATCGTCCGTCAGCCCGCCGGGCAGGTGCACCGCGACCTCGAAGCGCCGCGGCTCGGACTCGTAGTCGTAGTCCACGTCGACACGCACGTCCCCGAGGCTCCCAGCCCTTGCGCTGGGCATACAGCACGATCATCGTCGAGATGCACGAGGCCAGCGTCGCCGGCAGCAGCTCATGCGGCGCGGGCCCCGTGTCGGTCCCGCCCAGGCTCTCGGGCTCGTCCGTGACGATCGTGTGCCGGCCGTTGACGTCGACCTCGTGGCGCATCGTTCCGTTGATGCTGCGGGCGCTTGCGGTGAAGCTCATGGTCGTTCTCCGGGTCAGGCCGTCGCGCCGACGGCCAGGTGGGTGTGCAGGTCGATCGGGTTGCGGATGCAGTAGGCGCCGGGGCAGTGGTCGTCGGCGAGCCGCTTGATCGCCTCGAGCTGGTCGGGCGTGGCGTCGGCGTCGACGTCGAGCCGCCAGTCGATGCGCTCGACGGGCGGGCGGTCGCTGACGCCCAGCGCGCGGCTCATGTCGACCTGCGCCTCGACCCGGGCGCGCAGGGCGCGCAGCTCGACGCCGGCGCGCGCGGCCTCCTGTGCATAGCTCATCGCGTAGCACGCCAGGCCACCCCAGAAGCAGTAGGCGAGCGGGTTCGGCGCCGACCCGGTGCCGCCCATGGGCGGCGGGAAGTCGGCCTCGAAGACCACGCTCGAGCCGTTGGGAAGCGGGATCTCCGTGCGGAACTGGGGCGCGCCGGGGGTCGTCTGCCACTCGCCGGTGAAGGCGACGGGCTGCACGACCGCAGCCGGGTCGGCGGCGGCCGCGGCGGCGGTCCGCTCGACCGCTTCGGCGTTGACGTTGTGCATGAGGGACTCCTTCGGGAGGGTGTTGGCGGGCGCGCTCATCGTGAGCGCCCGCGGGATCGGGATGCCGGGCAGTCGGCACTGGGCAGTCCGGCGGACAGCCAGGCGTTCATCCCGCCGTTGACGTTCAGGACGTCGGCCCGGTGCTTGGCCGCGCGCCGCGCCGCGACCTTGCTCCGGTGCCCGGAGCGGCACACGAACGCGACCGCGTGATCGGCCCGCAGCTCCGCGAGCCGGCCGCCGATCTCGTGGAGCGGGATGTGGACCGACCCCGGGACGCGCACCTGCTCGTACTCGTGGTGCGTGCGGACGTCGACCAGCACGAGCTCGCCCGCGAAGAACCGGTCGGACGCCTCGCGCACGGTGATCCCCTCGACGGGGCGCCGGCCGAACATCAGGCGTGACCGAAGCGGACGTCGGGCAGGATGCGGGCCAGCGGCTTCGGCAGCCACCAGGCCCACGGGCCGAGGAGCCGCAGGATCACCGGCATCAGGCAGCAGCCGCACGAGGAACGCGTCGAGCAGCACGGCGACGCCGAGGATGATGCCCATCTCCTTCGGCGGCAGCGGGCCGGACAGCGCGAAGGTGAAGAACACGGCGACCATCACGCCGGCGGCGGCGAAGATCACGCGGCCGCTGTGGGCCACGCCGCCGACCATCGCCTCCTTGGCGTCGTGGGTCTTGTCCCAGTGCTCCTTGGCCGACGAGAGCAGGAACACCGTGTAGTCCATCGAGATCGCGAAGATCATCGCGAAGAAGAACACCGGGCCCCAGGCGTCGAGGAAGCCCTGCGACTCGAAGCCGAGCAGCCCGCTCCCGTGGCCCTCCTGGAAGATCAGCCGCGCGACGCCGAACGCCGCGCCGGTCGCCAGCAGGCTCGTCAGCACGCCGAACGCCGCGATGATCGGCGCCTGGAGCGCGACCAGCAGCAGCAGGAACCCGAGCACCAGGACGACGCCCGACGACGAGCGGCGTCTTGTCGGACAGCAGCGTCTCGAGGTCGTGGTTCTCGGCGACCGAGCCGCCGACGAGCGCGCTCGGCGGGCAGCGCGGCGCGCAGCCGGTCGACCGTCGCGCCGGTGCGCCGGACTCGGACGGGATCGCTCGTCGGGACGACCTGCACGAGCGCCTTGCCGTCGGCGCCCGGCATCGGCGGGCATGACCTGGGCGATGCCCGGGTCGGCCTTGGCGACCGCGGTCACGCGGGCGGCGTCGCCCTGGGCGGTGACGACCTGCAGCGCGCCGGGGGCGCCCTCGCCGAAGGCCTTCTGCACCTGGTCGTAGCCCACGCGCGAGCTGTCCTGCTCGGGCACGACCTTGATCGACGGCATGCCGGTCTTCAGCGCCGAAGACGGGGACGATCAGCGCGACGAGCACGATCAGCGCGAGCGAGCCCGAACGCGTACGGATGGCGCCACAGCCGCTCCGCCCACGCGGCGAACTTCGGCGAGCGGTGCTCGCCCTGGTGCACCCACGGGCAGCGCGAGCTTGTCGACCCGCGGCCCGAGCTTGCCGAGCACGGCCGGCAGCAGCGTGAGCGATCGCCGCGAGGATGAAGACGACCGAGATCATGATCCCGAGCGCCATCGAGCGGAACGCCGGCGAGGGCACGAGCATCACGGCCGTCAGCGAGATCAGCACGGTGATGCCGCTGAAGAGCACCGCCTTGCCGGCCGTGTCCATCGTCTCGGCGACGGCATGCTCGACCGGTCGCTCGGAGCCGAACAGCGCGCCGCGGAAGCGGTAGACGATGAAGAGCGCGTAGTCGATGCCCGAGCGCGAGCGCGAACATCAGCGCGAAGTTCATCGCCCAGATCGAGATGTCGAGGACCTGCGTGCCGAGGTACAGCGACCCGGCCGAGGCGATCAGGCCGATGATCGTGAGCATCAGCGGCAGGCCGGCGGCGACGAGCGAGCCGAACGCCAGCACGAGGATGATCAGCGTGACCGGCCAGGAGATCAGCTCGCTCTTCATCATCGCCTCGCGGTTGGCGTTGTTGAAGTCCGACCACATCCCGCTGGCGCCGGTGAGCGAGACCTGCACGCCGTCGCCCTGGAGCTTGCGCAGCTCCTCCTTCAGGTCGTCGGCGGCGCGGACCATCGTGTTGGAGTCCGACGCCGCGCCGGCCTGGATGATCGCGGTGCGCCCGTCGCGCGAGATCGAGCAGCCCGGCTGCGGCGGGACGACGGACTTCACGCGCGCGTCGGCCTCGAGCGTCGCGGTCGCCGCGGCGATCGCGCGCTGGAAGGCGGGGTCGCTGGACGGTCTTGGTGTCGGAGTGCACGACGACCATCAGGGCGCTCGATGAGAGCCCGCCGAAGTTCTGGTCGATCGTCTTGCGGGCGTCACGGACTCCGAGCCGGTCGCCTCCCAGCCGGCGCCGGAGAGCGCGTGCTCGACCCTCGGGGCGAAGAAGCCGAGGACGACGGCGACGAGCGCCCAGGCGATCGCGACGCGTGCGGAAGTGCGTGGCGGTGTAGTGGCCGAGGCGGCCGATCGGACCGAACTTGGTCATCGAGTCTGCTCCGTGGGGTAGAGGACGAGACCGCAGGCCGAAGACCCGCTTGAGGATGAGCGAGGCGCCGCAGGCGCCGAAGGCGACGTAGAGCCACTGGTTGAGGCCCACGAACGCCGTGAGCAGCAGGAACCACGGCGAGACGACCGCCGCGAGCAGCGGCGCTGAGCAGCGTCATCGTGCCCGCCATGGCGAAGAGGACGCGCTCGAGCGGCCACCCGCGCGACTCCGTGGTGCAGGTCGTGGTGGTGGTCATCGCGGTGCCTCCTGTCAGGATCTGGTCGAGTTCGTGGATCTGCTGCGCGCAGCCCGCCGCAGACCTGGTCGCAGAGCGCGAAGACGCCGTCGTCGGCGATCGCGTAGTAGGCGAACGTCCCGCGCTTGCTGCGGCGGACGATGCCCGGCCTGGTGCAGCACGCCGAGGTGCTTGGAGACGTTCTGCTGCGAGGCGCCGAGCCGCTCCGTCAGCTCGCCGACGGTCGCTGTCGCCGTCGCGCAGCGCGTCGAGCAGCCTGATCCGGATCGGGCTCGCCGAGGACGCGAAAGCGCTGGGCGATCAGGTCCGTGAGGGCATCCGGCAGGGGGTGTGGAACATCCATGCCGAGCAGTGTACCACTTCACCGTTGTATACGCATATACGGGTGGACTACGGTCCCGTGGGCGTGGAAACGGCCGATGACCCCCCGGTCCGCGCACCCGACAATCGGTGATCACCGCTGTCCGAACCCGGAGGGCCGCACCTTGTCCACCAGCCCCGCCACCGCATCGCGCGTCGTCGTCGTCGGGTCGAGCTTCGCCGGCATGACCGCCGCGCTGGAGCTGCGCAAGCGCCTCGATGCCCGACACGAGGTGGTCGTCCTCGATCCGCGCGCCGACTTCACGTTCATCCCCTCACTGATCTGGGTGCCGTTCGGCATGCGCGATCCCGAGGACGTGACGTTCCCGCTGGCGCCGATGTACGCCAAGCAGGGCATCCGCTTCGTCAACGAGGCGGCGACGCGCCTGGACCTCGATGCCCGCGTCGTCACCACCGGCTCCGGCGAGGAGATCCCCTACGACCGGATCATGCTCGCGACCGGCCCGCGGCTCGCGTTCGAGAAGGTGCCCGGCCTTGGTCCGCACGGCGGCCACACCCAGTCCGTCTGCAACCTCGAGCACGCGCTGCTCACCCGCGATGCCTGGAACAGCTTCCTGGAGAACCCGGGGCCGGTCGTCGTCGGCACCGCGCAGGGTGGGTCGTGCTTCGGCGCGTCCTACGAGTTCCTGCTCAACACCCGGCACCGGATCGCCAAGGCCGGGCTCCAGGACGTCGCGCCGCTGACGTTCGTCACGGCGGAGCCGTTCCTCGGGCATTTCGGCCTTGGCGGCGTCTCCGACTCCCAGCAGCGCGTCGAGAAGTTCTTCGACAAGCTCGGCATCGAGGGCATCCCGAACAACGTGATCCACGAGGTGCGCGACGGCGAGATCGAGCTGGAGGGCGGCCGTGTGCTCCCGTTCGCCTTCTCGATGATCGTCCCGCCGTTCACCGGTGTCGACGTGATCCGGGAGGCCGAGGGGCTCGGCAATCCGATGGGCTTCATCCCCGTGACCGACGAGTTCCGCCACACCGACCTGGACACCGTCTACGCGGCGGGCGTCGACGTCGCGATCAAGCCCCCGCAGGAGACGCTCGTCCCCGCCGGCGTTCCGAAGACCGGGCAGATGAGCGAGGTCATGGCGAAGGTCGCCGCGCAGAACATCGCCGCCGACATCCAGGGCGGCGAGCGCCGGTCCATGCCGATGACGGACATGGAGGCCATCTGCATCCTGGACGCCGGGAACAACGGCATCATCTTCAAGGCCGACCACGTGCTCGGGGATTCCCAGCACGCGCATGTCATGAGCGGACCACAGGCACACTGGGCCAAGCTCGCCTTCGAGCGCATCTTCATCGAGAGCCGCAAGCGCGGGCGACTGGTGCTGTGAGCACGCTCGTGCTCGTCGCCGGGAGCGATCCCGGCCCCGGTCGTTCCCGGGGACGCCCGCGCGGGCCTCAGCCGAACGCGGCGATCATCGCGTCCGCGACCTGAACGCCGCGGTCCTCCTGGAGGAAGTGCGCCGCGCCCTCGATGCAGAGCTGCTCGCCGACCGTCGGCAGCAGGTCGACGAACACCTGTCCGGCGTTCGGGTACGGGAAGACCGGGTCGCTGTCCGAGAACGCGACGAGCGCCGGCTTGTTCCACGCGCGCAGCGCATCCTGCACGGCGGCCATCTCCGTGGCGCCCGGGTCGTCCGCGCTCATCGGGACGAGCAGCGGGAACATCTGCGCGCCCGCCTTGCTCTCGGGGTTCGGGAAGGGCGCCTCGTAGGCCGCGACGATCTCCTGCGAGAGGTCGGTCGTGGTCGCGCTCTGGACGATCATGCCGATCGGCAGGTCCGGCGTGCGCTCGGCGAAGTCCCGCCACGCCTGGAACCCCTTGCTCACGCGCCCGGTGAAGAGGCCGGTGTTGAGGACGACGAGCCGGCCGACGCGATCGGCGTTCTCGACCGCCCAGCGCAGGCCGATCGGCCCGCCCCAGTCCTGGACCACGACGGTGACGTCCTGCAGGTCGAGCGTCGCGAGCTGCGCGCTGACGCTCGCGACGTGGCGCTCGTACGTGTACCAGCCGCGATCGGTCGGCTTGTCCGAGCGGCCGAACCCGACGAGATCCGGGACAGACGACGCGGTGACCGGCGCCGACGAGGCGGCCCAGCATGTGGCGGTACAGAAACGCCCAGGTCGGTTCACCGTGGAAGCACAGGACCGTCGGCCCCTCACCCTCGTCGATGTGGTGCAGCCGCAGCCCGTCGATCTCGGTGTAGTGGGGCTCGAAGTCGTAGCCGGGCAGATCGGCGAAGCGCTCGTCGGGAGTGCGGAAGACGTCCATGGCTGACCCTTCGGTTCGGAGGCGGTGGCGGCGACCGCGGAGCCTAAGGCACCCGCCACGCCGTGCTCGTGACGTCGACGACGAGCGCGCCGCCGTCCACCGGGACGTCGGCGCCGCTGACGTACGAGGCGGCGTCCGACAGCAGGAACGCGACGACCGCCGCGACCTCCTCGGGCTCCGCCGGCCGGCGCAGCGGGACGTCCCGGTGCGTCAGCGCGTATGCACCTTCGCGATCGGTGTCGCGCAGGGCGGCGAGGCCGTCCATGTCGGCATCCCCCATCGGGGTGCGCACCCAGCCCGGGCAGACGGCGTTCGCGCGGACGCCGTGCGGCCCCTCGTCGGCGGCGATCGTCCGGCAGAGCATCACCAGCCCGGCCTTCGACGTGCAGTAGGACGCCCAGCCCGGGCCGGCCCGCAGCGCGTTGACGGACGCCACCCCGACGAGCGCCCCGCGGCGCTCGCGCAGAGACGGGAGCGCCGCGCGGGCGACGAGGAAGGCCCCGGTGAGGTTCGTGCGGATCGTGCGGTCCCACCCCTCGGGCGTGTCGTCCGCGGCGGCCGCGGAGTCGCCGATGCCGGCGTTGAGCACGACGGCGTCGATCCCGCCGAAGGCCTGGCGCGCGACGCGCGCCAGGGCGTCTCCGTGCGCGGGGTCGGCGACGTCGCCGGGCACGGCGACCGCGTGCGGCAGCTCGCCCGCCAGCGTCTCGAGCGGGCCGGGGCGCCGGCCGGACAGCACGACGCCGTAGCCGTCGGCGGCCAGCCGATGGGCGCACGCCAGCCCGATCCCGGTGCCCGCTCCCGTGACGATCGCGCCGCGCATGGGCCGAGCCTACGTCACCGCCCTTCAGCCGGTGAGGCCGCCGATTCCGTCCACGACGAGCTTCACGGCGATCAGCGCCGCGATCACCGCGACGATCGCGGCGCTCTGACGCACCATCCAGGCGCGCAGGTCGTCGAGGCGCGCGTCCGCGCGCTCGCCGAGCAGCACCGACGCGGCGATCGGCAACAGCACACCGAGCATCGCCAGCCCGGTGAAGACGGCGATCGCGGCGACCTGATCGGCGCCGCTCCCGCCGCCGGCCGCGATCGCAGCGGCCGCCGCCACGATGAGGATGAGGTTCTTCGGGTTGACGCCGCACAGCAGCACGCCCATGCGGGCCGCCCGCATCGGCGTCAGCGTCTCGACCCTGCGCATCCAGGCGGGGCTCTCGGGCTCGGGATCGCCCTGGCGCGGGCGCCCGCGCCATTGCCCCGCGGCGAACCACAGCAGGAGCGAGCCGAGCGCGATCCTGCCGATGCTCACCCAGGTGCTCGGGTCGCTCCCGGATCCCGCTTCAGCCCCCGCGACGCCCAGGGCGACCGCCACCACCACCGTGATCAGCGCGACCGCGACGACCCCGCCGGCCGCGAACGCCGGCGCGTTCAGGCGGCCGGCCGGCGTCGCCAGGATGAGCACCACCGCGATGATCGGCAGTGGACTGAACGCCGCGGCGATGCCGAGCGGGATGACCTGGAGGATCGTCTCCCCCATCAGCGCGCGGAACTCTTCGGACGCAGGCGTGCACCGGACGGCATCGCACCGGAGCCTCTCAGAGTGAGGACGTGCGAGTGCGACCGCGGGCGACCTCGTGTGCCACGCCCACGTCGACGGGCGCAACCGCACCGCGGCCGCGCTGCGTGCGACCGTCATGGCCGACGACGGGCGCCTGCTGCTCACTGCGATCGCCAGCTGCTCGATCTTCACGCTGAAGCCGTGGAACCGTGGTACAACCCACGGCATGAGCGACGACCTGCTGAAGATCAAGGAGAAGGAGCGCGTCACGCGCGAGGAGGCCGCGGCACGGCTGCGCGCGATCGCCGACGAGCTCGCGTCCGGCAACGACGTGGTGTTCGAGCGCGACGGCATGCGCATCGTCGCCAAGGTCCCCGCCGAGGTCGACCTCGAGGTCGAGTTCGAGGTCGGCGAGGACGAGACCGAGCTCGAGATCGAGCTGAAGTGGGGCGGGCTGTCGGGCTGACCGCCCGCAGCGCAGCCGCAGCGGGCGCGTTCGTCGTCGCCGGCTGCGCGCTGTACGCCGCGCGGCTGCGGCGCGTCGTCCTGACCTGGGGCGCGAGTCCCGGGGAGGCGGCGTCCGCGATGCCCGGTGACGAGCTCGTGCCGGACGCCGACGGCGGTGCGACGCGCGCGATCTGGATCGACGCGCCGGCGTCCGCCGTTTGGCCGTGGCTCGCGCAGATGGGACCGTCGCCGCGCGGTGGCGTCTACACGTACGACTGGATCGAGAACCTGCTCGGGCTCGACATCCACAGCGTCGACGTCGTCCTGCCGGAGTTCCAGGATCCGCGCGTCGGCGACGCCATCGCGCTCGGCCCCAACACCATGCGGATCGCCCGGCTGGAGCCGGAGCGCGTCCTCGCCTGGCGCTCGGACGACGGCAACTGGGCGTGGACGTTCGTGCTGCGCGAGGAGGACGGCCGGACGCGGCTGCTGAGCCGCAACCGCTACCGCCTGCCGACGCTCGCGACGCGCCTGGCGATGCTGCCGATGGAGCCCGGCTCGCTCATCATGGAGCGGCGGATGCTGCTCGGGATCCGCGAGCGCGCCGAGCGCCTCGTCGCCGGCTAGGGCGTCTGCGCGCGCGTCGAGGCGCGCACGTAGGCGGTGATCGTCGCGACGCTGGTCACGGCCCCCAGGCGCTGTGGCCAGGTGACGGTCGGGCGCCGCGTCGTCGGGTCCAGGGCGATCGCCGGCTGCCGCAGCGCGCCGTCGCTCACCTGCTCCGGCGCGCCGAACGCGCCGCCGGAGGGCCGCACCGCCGCAACGACGTTCCTGACGAGGTTCTCGGCGTCCAGGCCGGACCACGCGACGGCGGCGGTCCCGTCCGGGAGCGCGGCGAGGTCGCCGAGCACCGCGCCCGAGCCGGCCGGAGAGATGCTCTGCGCGGCGCCGAAGCGCCCGCGCGGGTCGGTCGCGGCGACGCGCACGCGCCAGTCGCCGTCGTGCCCGGTCCAGGCGACGAGAGCGTCGGTCCCTGCGAGCGCGAGAACCGGCCCCAGCCGCGGAAGGTAGGCCACCGGCGTCCTCACCCGCTCGAGGGTCTGCGCTGTGCGGAAGCCCGCGGCGCCGGCGGGGCGCACGGCGACGCGGAAGTCGGCGCGCAGGCCCGTGGACTCGGAGATGGACTGCGACCCCCAGGCGACGTAGGCGCGGCCGTTCTGCGCGACGGCCGTCGTCAGCGGACCCGCGACGCTCCCGGTGCCCAGGGACGCGACCGGGCTCCAGCCGCGGCCGGCCGGGCGCATGCGCGCCTCGATCGCCGTCCGGCCCTCGCCCAGCCGCCTGGCCCACGCGACGAGGATGTCGCCGCCGGCGCCGATCGCGACGCTCGGCGACTGCGGCAGCCCGCGCCCGCGCAGCGTGACCGGCGACCCGAAGGCACTGCCGCCGGGGCGCCGCACCGCGATGCGCACGCTCGACCGCCGGCAGTCGGGGGCGGTGACGGCCGCCCACGCGGCGACGACCTTTCCGGCGTCGCTCGCCGCCACCGCAGGCCCGCCGTCACCGCCGGGACCGGTCGACGTCGTGATCGTCCTCGGCGTGCCGGCGTCGCCCGCGGAGGTGCCGAACCGCGCACGCAGCGTCGTCCGCTGCCCGCACCGCTGCCATCCGAGCGACCGCTGATCCAGCCCGACGCTGCGCGAGACGCCGTAGAGGACCGGGCCCGCGGCGTAGCTCGGGGCGCTGCGCGGCAGCGCGAACGCCGCGGCGCCCGGCGCGCGGGTCGCGGTGTGCCACCCGGCCGAGACGTATCGCCCACGCGGGGTGCCGCTCTGCCAGCGAAACGACGGCCATGCGGCGAACGCGCGGCCCGTGCGGTCGACGGAGACGTCGGATCCGGCGAGGTCGTTCGCGCTTGCGGAGATGTTCTGCGGCGGCGACCAGTCGGCGCCGCGGGCGGATCCCGCGACGGCCAGCACGAGAAGTGCCGTGGTCGCGAAGGCTGTCGATCGCAGATGCGTCATCGGGTGCTGGAACGCGGCCGAGCGCGATTCGGAGCGCACCTGGTGGTGCGCTGTCGCCGTGCGCCGGTGCTCCCCGGACTCAGGTGAGCTGCGCGACGAGGAAGACGATCGCGAGGGACATCACGATCGCCATCGCCACGAGCGAGAAGTCCAGGTCGCCGTCGCTTCCCTTGTGATGTGAGGCGTGCTGCATTGACACATGGTCCCGCGCGCGGGACCACGCCCACAGCGGGGAAATCACGCAGCGCGGACGCGGAGAACGTGCAACCGACGCGAGGTTCCGGGTGGCGCGAACGCACGGAATCCGCAAGGGTGCACGCCGACGTGAACGTGGCACGTGGCCACTCAGACCCGCCGTCCGAAAGGAGAACGCATGACGACCGCCGCCGAGGCATCCGCCGAGCCGCAGGTGATCCTGCCCGACCACCCCGAATACGACGAGGCGCGAGCTTCGTGGAACCTCGCCGTCGACCTGCGCCCCGCCGGCGTCGTGCTGGCGCGCAGCGCGGAGGAGGTCGTCGGCGCGGTCGCCCTGGCGACCGAGCGCGGCCTGCGCGTCGCGCCGCAGACGACCGGCCATCTCGCGGCCCCGCTGCCCGACCTCGGTGACGCGCTGCTGGTGCGCACGATGATCGGCGGCGTCGAGGTCGACGCCGGTGCGCGCCGTGCCCGCATCGGCGCCGGCGCGATCTGGAAGGAGGTCATCGACGCCGTCGCGCCGCACGGCCTGGCCGCGCTGTCGGGATCGACCCACGACGTCGGCGTCGTCGGCTACCTGCTCGGGGGCGGTCTCTCGTGGCTGGGCAGGGCCAAGGGCCTGGGCGCGAACCACGTCCTGGCCATCGAGGTCGTCACCGCGGACGGGCGCCTGGTGCACTGCGACGCGGAGACCGAGCCGGAGCTCTTCTGGGCGCTGCGGGGCGGCGCCGGGAACTTCGGCGTCGTGACCGCGATCGAGATCGAGCTCTTCGAGATCGGTGAGGTGTTCGCCGGCATGACGATCTGGCCCGCGGCGGATGCGCGTGCCGTCCTCGAGGCGTGGACGGCGTGGTGCGCGACCGCACCCGAGAGCGTGACCACGGCCTTCCGCCTGCTGCGCCTGCCCCCGCTCCCCGAGATCCCCGAGCCCCTGCGCGACACGCCGCTGGTGGTCGTCGACGGCGCCGTGCTCGGCGAGGACCCGGACCGCGCGCGCGAGCTGCTCGCTCCGGTGCTGGGGACGGGCACGCCGATGATGGACACGTGGGCGATGATGCCGCCGGCCGGGCTCGTGGAGATCCACATGGACCCGCCGCAGCCGGTCCCCGGCATCGGCGACGGCATCCTCCTCGAGGCGCTCGACGCGGCGGCGATCGACGCGCTGCTGGCCGCCGGCCGCTCCGACGAGGTGAGCCCGCTGCTGATGGTCGAGCTGCGCCAGCTGGGCGGCGCGCTGCAGCGCGAGCCCGCCGGGGCCGGCGCGCGCTCGACGCTCGAGGGCGCCTTCCAGGCGTTCTGCGTCGGCGTCCCGATGACGCCGGAGCTCGGCGAGCAGATCGAGCGTCGCGTCGAGGAGGTGCTCGGCGCGCTGCGCCCGTGGGCGACGGGGACCGTGTACGTGAATTTCGCCGAACGCGGCGGATCCGCCGCACCCGCGTTCCCGCCGGCCTCCTACGAGCGGCTGCGCGCGGCGCGCGCAGCGTGGGATCCCGGTGAGCGGTTCGTCGCGAGTCATCGCATCGAGCCGCGGTAGGCCGATCTCCCAGGACGGCCCGGGTGCGGCGCGCGTAGCTCGCCGCGCCCGGGCCGCGGGTCCACCCGGATGCGGGCGGGGCACACGCGCGCTTCACTCCCGACGTGGCCTCCACCCGCACTCCGCAGACCGCTCGCGCCGGAGACCTCATCGAGGTTCGCCGACTGGACGGGTCGCTCGCGCGCGGGGACATCGTCGAGGTCCTCGGGCACCCCGACCACACGCATTTCCAGGTGCGCTGGAGCGCGGCGCACGAGTCGATGGTGTTCCCGGGCGAGGACGTCCGCATCCTGCCGGGTGACCGCGAGGCCCCGGGCTGACGCCGGGCGCGAGCCGCCCCGCGGCGCTCAGGCCGGCGCGCCCACCGCGCTGACGTCGATCCCCTCCCCCGGCTCCAGGATCCGCACGGCGACACCGCGCTCGGCGGCCGCGTCCGCGAACCGGTGCGCGGCATCCGCGACCGGCCGGTACACGCCGTCGACCTCGTAGCCCTCGGCATGGATGGGGATCGCGAGCCGCGCGCCGAGGAGCTCGACCGCGAGCGCCGCCTGCGCGGGGTCGAGCGCGACCGGGAGCGGGCTCGCCGGCGTGCGGTGCGGGAAGCCGACGACCGCGCCGTTCACGGGGACAAGGACGACGTCGAACGGCCCGTGCCGCAGGGCCATCCGCCACCAGTACCCGTGGAACATCGTGTCCCCCAGGTGCAGGACGCGCACGCCGCCGGACTCCACGAGCCACGCGACCTGGGGGTCGCCGACGCCGTCGACCGCCGGCAGCGCCGTGAGCGTGAACGGTCCCGCCGTGACCGCGTCCCACGGCGCGACCTCGCGACGGGTCAGCTCCGCGGCGGCGAGTTCGTGCTCGGCCTGCGCGAGCGCCAGCTCCTCGAGTGGCCCGCCCCCGCCGGCTGGCGGCGTCAGGACCTGGGCGCCGGGCGCGAGCGCCGCCGCGAGCGCCCGTGCGTCGGCGTGGTCGCGGTGCAGGTGCGTCACGAGTCCGGCGACGGCGGCTCCGGCCGTCGCCGGCACGACGTCCGGCACCGGCGTCCCGGCGGACAGCTCACCCAGCGGCGCGAAGACCGCGGCCGCGTCGTCGAGCGGATCGATCACGACGGTCGCGTCGTCCGCCTCCAGTTCCACTCCCGCCCAGCCGAGCCATGTCAGTCGCATCGTCCCCTCCTCGTCGGTGTTCCGCGAGTTATACAGAACGATCGTTCGTTCTGTATCATGCCCGTCGTGCCCCGCCGCTCCGTCGCCGACGTCGCCGACAGCCGTGCCTCCGCGGTGCAGGCCGCGATCGACGTGGCGAGCGTCGAGGGCCTGGAGGGCATCACGATCGGGCGCCTGGCCGCCGACCTGTCGATGAGCAAGAGCGGGCTGATCGGGCGCTTCGGCGACAAGGAGGCGCTCCAGCGCGCGGTGCTCGCGGCGGCGGTCGAGCGGTTCACGGACGCGGTGTGGCGTCCGGCCGCCCGGATGCCGTCCGGCCTCCCGCGCCTGGAGGCGATCGTCGACGCGTGGATCGCGCACCTGCGTGACGGCGTCTTCCCGGGTGGCTGCTTCGTGACGACCGCCTCGGTCGAGTACGACGCCCGCCCCGGCGCGCTGCACGACGACGTCGCGCGGGCGGTCCGCCGCTGGCTCGGCGTGCTGGAGGCCGAGGCGCGGGAGGCCCAGGCCGCCGGCGACCTGGCCCCCGGCCGCGATCCGGCCGACGTCGCGTTCGAACTGCACAGCCTCGCGTCGGGCGGCGGCGTCGCCGGGCGACTCCTGGGCGATGCCGCCGCGCTCGACCGCACCCGGGCCGCGATGCGGCGTGCGCTCGGCCTACCCGGCCGCTGACGCCGCCGGGTCCACGCCGAGGATCGACGCCGCGTAGGCGCGCGCGGCGCGGCGCGCCTCGCGCAGCGCCGTGGGGTCCCCGGCCGGGTCCTCCGAGAAGGCGTGCCGCAGGAGCCCGTCGATCAGGGCGACGAGCGTGCGCCACTGCTCCGGCGTTCCGCGTCGCGTCCCGGCCTGCTCGCGCAGCAGGGCACCCAGGCGCGCGGCGATGGTGACGTCCGTCTCGCGCTCGACGCGCCGGGTGGCGCTGTCGAGCACGCCGGACAGCCACAGCCGTCGGATCGCCGGGTGCTCACGGATCATCGCGGCGTACGCGTCGACGACCCCGTCGACGGTTGCGGGCCAGTCGGCGCCGGGCCGGCCGGCGGCCGCGTCGAGCACCCCGGGCATCGCCGCGAGGAAGCGCACGGCCAGCGCCTGGAGCACGGCGTCCTTGTCATCGAAGAACTGGTAGAGCGTCCCGGTCGGGACGCCCGCGGCCGACGCGAGGTCACGCACGGTGATCTCCTCGGGTTCGCGGTCGCGCAGCAGGTCGGAGGCGGCATCGAGCAGGCGCTCGATCCGCTGTGCACTGCGGACCTGCCTCGGGCGGCGCTTCAGGAGGTGTGCGTAGGGGACCGGATCGGTCACTCGGCGGCGGCCGCGGCCCGACGGGCGATGTGGAGCCCGAGCGCCGTGAACCCGATCGCGCCGATCGGTCCCAGGATCGTGGCCTGCGTCGAGAGGTTCCCGCGACGAAGCTCGTCGAACCCGGCGACGGAGTCGGCCGCGTCGACCGCGGCGCCGACCAGCGCCACCGGCGCCACCAGGGACGGCGGGGCCGCCAGCAGCACGGCCGCGAGCGTGAGCTCGCGCGAGCCGAACAGGCGCCCGACGAAGCGGTCGGACCGCTCGGGGTCCAGGCCGAAGACCCGGACCGTCAGGTCGGGCGCCGTCCAGGCGCCGACGCCGATGAGGGCGCGCGTGACGCCGAGGAACGTGCGGGCGGGTGTCATGAACGAGAACGTACACCACGTTCATGTTCGACGGCAACCCTGCATCTTCGGCGGACTGCGGATGCCCGCGGGGCGGGCCCGGGTGATACTCGGCGCACATCGCCACTGGACACGATCGACGAGGAGCGCGGAACGATGGAGGCACGCACGAGCACGGCACGGCTGCGGCACGGACCCGAGAACCCGCTCGGCGAGCGCGAGGTCGAGGTCGCCGTCACCGGGGAGGGCGTGGACCTGCGCCCCGTCGTCGAGGTGGACGGGATCCGTCACGAACTGCGACTCGTGAGCTACGCCGACGGCGAGGGAATGCCCGAGTACGTCTACGAGCGCCAGGTGCACCACGACGGCGACCCCCAGGGCTTCAGCATCCCCGGCGGCGACCTGGACGACCAGGAACCGGGGTAGTGCAGGCGCTTCGCTGACTCTCCGAACCCCGGCTCTCCGCCAACCACCGGCGTGACGGCGTAGCGCCTACGGTCGCCGCCGAATGCCGGGGATCCGATCTCTGGTGGTATCCGGGAGCGCCGCGCTCCCGCCCCGACCCAGGCGGAGGCCATGCGATGCGCTGCCGTGCGACCCCGACCCGATCTCCACCGCATCGGGACGGTGATGCTGCCCTCCGCGCTCGCGGCGGCCGTGCTCGCCGCGGCACCCGACCACGCGGACGCGCGCCCGCAGGCGACATCGACGAGGACGGTCTACTTCTGCGTGGGCGCCCGTGGGGCGGCACGCGTGTACACCAGCGCTCCGCGCTGTCCCCGCGGCCTGCGGCGCCTCGCCGTGCCCACCGCCCCCTCGCCCGGCCCCCAAGGTGCCACGGGAGCACCCGGCGCCGGCGGGCCTGCGGGGCCGCAGGGCCCCGTCGGGGACGCCGGGGCGATCGGCCCGCAGGGCGACGGCGGTGTGACCGGACCACGCGGCCCGCAGGGCGACGGCGGTCCGACCGGTCCCGCCGGCCCGCACGGCGCCACCGGCGCGCAGGGCGAGACCGGCCCGGCCGGACCCACCGGAGCGACCGGCGCCGACGGCCTCGCCGGGCCTCAGGGCCCGCGCGGCGACACGGGCGCGCAGGGCCCGACCGGCCCCCAGGGGGCGACCGGGCCGACCTCCAGCGGCGTGGCCGACGCCTACGCGACGATCACCTTCACCACCGGCTCCCCCCAGCTGGTCACGGCCGCGAGCTGGAACGCCGGCGCCGCCGGCGACGTCGCCCGGCCGGCGAACGGCGTCTACTGCCTGACGGGGCTGCCGGCCACCGTCGTGCACGTCGTCGCGTCCGTCGACAGCCCGTTCGGGCGCTTCGTGAGCGCCGGTGACGGCCCCGGAACGTCGTGCACCGGCGTCTCGGGCACCGACGCCGTCGTCCGCATCCGCGACAGCTCCGACAACGCCGCGAACCTCACCAGCGGAGAGGTGCTCCACGTGCTCGCACCCTGAGGCGGCCACCCGCATCCGCAACGGATCCGCCACACGGGGTGAGGCCTGCGACGCGTCACCGCGGATAGGGTTGGCGCGCCCGAACGCCCCCGAGACTGGACGCCGATGATCGACATCACCCGCGACGAGGACGTGTTCGTCCTGCGCATGGTCGCCGAGGAGAACCGCTTCAACCCCACGATGCTCGACGCGTTCGACGCGGCGCTCGGCGAGGTCGAGGCGAGCGAGGGCCCGGCCGCCGTCGTTCTCACCGGGGAGGGCAAGTTCTTCTCCAACGGGCTGGACCTCGAGTGGATGATGGCCAACGCCGAGCAGGGCGGGCCGGCCCTCGTCGCCAACGGGCTCCAGGCGCTCTACCGCCGGCTCGTCACGTTCCCGGTCGCCACCGTCGCCGCGGTCAACGGGCACGCGTTCGCCGGCGGCGGCATGCTCGCGCTGGCGTGCGATCAGCGCGTCATGCGCGCGGGCCGCGGCTTCTTCTGCCTCCCTGAGGTGGACATCAACATCCCGTTCACCAACGGGATGGCGAAGCTCGTGCAGGCGAAGCTCACGCCCGCCGCGGCGTACGAGGCGATGCTCACGGGCCGCCGGTTCACCGCCGAGGAGGCGCTCGCCGCAGGGTTCGTTGACGCCGCAGTGCCCGAGGACGAGGTCCTGCCCGCGGCCGTCGCGCGGGCGCAGGCGCTGGCGGGCAAGACGCGCGCCACCGTCCAGACCATCAAGGAGCGCATGTACGGCGACGTCGCCGCAGCGCTCGCCGAGACCGCGTCGTTCTGACGCCCGAGCCGGAAAGGCCGCCGACATGACCGTCGATCCCACCGGAGAGGACATCCGCAGGTTCCGCGACGAGGACGACGGCGGGCCCGTGGTGATGCTCAACCTGCTGCGATTCGCCGGCGAGGCGGGCCGCGAGTCCTACGGGCGCTACGCCGGGAAGGTCCAGCCCTTCCTCGACGCGGTCGGGGCGACGGTCGTCTACGCCGGCTCCTGCTCCACCGCGCTCGTCGCCCCCGACGAGCACCGCTGGGACGCGATGTTCGTCGTCCGCTACCCCAGCCGCACGGCGTTCCTGCAGATGGTCGGCGACCCGGAGTACCAGGCGATCACCGAGCTGCGCAGCGCAGGCCTGGAGGCCGCCGTGCTCCAGGCGACGACCCCCTGGGCCTGACCGGCGCCGCCGCGGTCAGGCTTCGCGCTCGTTAGGGTCCTCCCATGGTCACCCGTGATGTCCTTCAGCGGCTCGCCTCGGCGGCGCCGACCCGGCCGATCGTCAGCGTCTACGCGCGCACCGACCCGCGCGACCCGGCGAACACGAGCAGCACCCCCGCGTGGCAGATCGCCGTGCGCAACGGCCTGGCGGAGATCGCCGAGCGCCTCGAGGCCGGGGACGATCGCGACGCGCGGCTCGGGTTCCGCGAACTGCGCGAGCGCATCGACGCGGAGCTGACGGCCCTGGAGCCCGCGCAGCGCGGCCGGAGCGTCGCGTGGTTCCTCGACGCCGACGGGGACTCGTCGGAGCGTTTCACGCTCCAGCTCCCGCTGCGCGCCGATCGCGTCGTCCTGGACGCCAGGCCGTTCGTCTCACCGCTCGTCGACATCGCCGACCGCGGCGCGCCGACCGGCATCGTGCTCGTGAGCGGCGACGTCGTACGGCTGCTGGCGATCGAGCAGGCCGAGCCGAGCGAGCCCGAGGACTCGACCTTCGAGCTGGAGCTCGGCGACTGGCGCCCATTCGGCGGGACCGCCGCGGGCAGCCCGGGGCGCGGGGTCCAGGGAACCTCCCACCAGGAGAGCTACGAGGCGCGCGTCGAGGCCCAGCGCGACCAGCTGTTCGCCGCCGCGGCCACCGCGACCGGACAGCGCCTGGAGCAGCTGGGCTGGGAGCGCATCGTGCTCGTCTCCGAGACGCAGGTCGCGGCGCGCTTCCGCGCAGCCCTCCCGCCGATCGTCAGCGAGCGCGTCGTCGCCGAGAGCGACCTCAACCTCGTCGGAGAGGACCAGCACGCGCTCGCCGAGGCTCTAGAGCCGCTGATCGACGACGCGTGGCTCCTGCGTGCATCCCGCCTCGCCGATCTCGCCCGCGAGCGCGCCCAGGCCGGAGGGGCGGGTGCGGTCGGCGCGCTCGAGACGCTCACCGCGCTGGCCGAGGGCCGGGTCGAGCACCTCGTCCTGGACCCCGACGCCGACTTCTCGCACGTCGCCGGCATGGCGCCCGAGAGCATCGGCGGTCCCGCGGACCTGCTCGGTGAGCGCGCCGTCGAGGCGGCGGTGGCGACCGGCGCAGAGGTCACCGCCCTCGCCGCGGAGCACGCGCCGGCGCTCGCGGAGGCCGGCGGCATCGCCGCGCTGCTGCGCTACTGACCTGCTGCGCGCATCGAGAGCGGGCAACGCGCCCAGAGCCGGGAGCGCTCGCTGCAGCGCTCGAGCCGCGCCGGCTCGGCGCCGAGGAGTGAGGCACGGCTGGTCCATCGACGTCACGGACCACCAGCAGATGAGGCGCTTTCCGGTCCGGACCGAGGGCGCCTCGATCTTGTTTCGGCGCCCGCGCCGGTCAGCCGTGCTCCTCCACCAGATGACGCATCTGCCGGTACTCCTCGGCCGTGATCGGCCGCCCGCGCAGCGTCGACAGCGCCGGGTCGCCCTCGAGGTAGGCCTCCTCGTTGCGGCGCCAGACGGCGAGGTAGCGGTAGAACGGCACCACCGGATGCAGGTGATGGACCAGGTGGTAGTTCTGGTAGAGCAGGATCGGCGAGGCCCACCACTCGCCGCCGATGCGGTTGCGCGAGGTCTTCAGCCGGTCCTCGGCCGGACGGTGGTGCAGCCGGCTGTGCGGCAGGTAGTCGAACGCCCAGGCGAGGTACATGATCGCCATGCGCTGTGGCACGAGGTACAGCACGACGAGATCCAGCCCGTACCCGGCGGCGAGGATCCACGCGACCAGCGCGAGGCAGATCGCCAGCTGCACGCCGACCTCCACGAACTCGCGCCGCGGCCGCTGCGCGTGGTGGCCCCAATAGAACCGCAGGTAGCTCAGGTCGAGCGTCGCGAAGCGCGGCAGGCGCTGCCAGGACGGGCCCTCCATCGTGTAGTGGTCGGGGTCCCGGCCGTCGTCGTGGTTCGTGAACCGGTGGTGCTGCATGTGGATGAACCGGAACGCGCCGAAGCCGAACGCGGGTGAGAGGAACGGGATCGAGATGCGGCCCATCCAGGTGTTCAGCGTGCTGCCACTCGAGGCCGAGTGGTGCGCGGCATCGTGGGCGACCGTGAAGAGGACGTAGATCGCCACGGCGTTCAGCAACGTCGAGATCGGCCACGGCCACAGGCCGCCCACGGCCGCGGCGGTCGAGCCCGCGAAGAGCGCGACCCCGGCGATCAGCAGCGCGAGCGTCGGCCAGGCGACCTGCGGGACCGGCTCGGCCGGGTCCGGGATGCGGGTGACGGTGACGGGCGCGTCAGCGGGGAGCGTGCGAGAACTGGTCATGACGGCCACCGTAGACGCGGGATCCGCCCGATTCGATGGCCGATCTGCACGCGCGCATGTGCACCGTGCACACTCAGTCGTCGTGGAGGACCGCCGCGCCGAGGGCGGCGGTGAGGGCGAGCGCGGCGCGCAGCTCCGCGCCGTTCTGCGTCACCGGGCGACCGCGCAGCGCCTCCGCCCGGGCGAGTCGCTGGCGGACCGTGTTGCGGTGGACGCCGAGCGCGGCGGCGGTCGCCGTCGCGTCGCCCTCCTTCGCGAGCAGCACCGCGAGGAACCCCCGCAGCGCCTCGCTGCGCTCGTCCCCGCCCGCCAGGGCGCCGAGCTCCGCCGCGACGAACGCGCGCGCGGCGGGCAGGTCGCGGGAGAGCAGGTCGACGTAGCGGACGTCGTCGAAGCTCGTGACGGTCGCGGCCCGCGGCCCGGCGATCCGCGCGCAGCGCTGCGCCTGCCGCGCCTCCTGGTGACCGGCGCGGAAGGCGTCCACGCCGGCCCCGACGGTCCCGACGGCGACGCGCACGCCCGGGGGCAGCTCCGCCGCGGCCGCCACCGCCTGCCGGACCGCGTCGGGGGCGTCGGTGTCCAGCCGCTGCCAGCCGGCGATCTCCGCGCCGCCCTGGGCGACGAGGAGCGGGCGCCCCGTCCCGAGCAGCGCGGCGAACGCCGTGGCGGTGCGCTCCAGGTCGGCCGTGTCGCCCTCCGCCCAGCACACGAACGCGAGGTGCGGCGCGGTGAGGGCGAAGGCGAGCGTGCGCTCCGCGTGCGCGGCGTCGACGGCCTCCCCCGCGAGGATCCGCAACACGAGCTCCTCCCGCTGTGCCGTGATCCGGCGCTCGCGGCGATCGCGCTCGGCGAGCAGCTCGACGCTCACCGCGGTCGAGATCGCGTCCAGGTAGACGAAGCTGAAGGCCGAGGTCTCCTGGAGGACCGCCGCCAGGCGCGCGCCGTTCGGGACCTCCGTGCCGAGTGCCGCCACCCACAGGTCCCAGAACCAGGCGTGCCCGAGACGGTAGAAGCGCAGCGTGGCGTTGATGCTCACGCCGTGCGCGGCCATGTGGCGCGCGTGCTCGAGCGCGGCGACGGGGGGCTCGGCCCGGTCGGCGGGGATCCCGAGGCGCAACATCGCCAGGGCGCCCTCGAGGTTCGACGCGCAGCTCGCGAGCGTCAGGGCGCGCGCCTCCGCGTCCATGTCGACCTCGGGGATCCGCGCGGTGAGGTACGCGAACATGCTGTCCGCCAGACCCGGGACGTCGGTCGCGAGGCGCTCGGCGACCGCGCGGGCCTCGGGCGCCATCACCGGCGGCCCGGCCGCGTCGGACTCCGCGTGCATGCGCCGACGCTACCGGCCCGCCGCCGGGCGGTGACCGCTGCCCGCGGCGCCGGCGCGCGTAGTCTGCCCGGCGATGGTGCACGCACTCGACGATCTGGGCTGGAGTGCACGGTGGCAGGCGCTCTTCGAGCCGCACGCCCTCCAGGGGCTGACCCCGGGGCGTGTGATCCGCAGCGACCGCGGCAGCGCGCTGGTCGCGACGGCCACGGACGTCCGACGCGCGACGCCGTCCGCGCGCCTGCTGAAGGCCGCCACAGGCGCACTCGATCTGCCCGTCGTCGGTGACTGGGTGGCACTGATGGACGGCGAGGCGATCGACGTCCCGCTGATCGAGGCGGTGCTGCCCCGCGCCGGTGCCATCACGCGGGGAGACCCCGGAGCGAGCTCGGACGTCCAGGTGCTCGCGGCCAACGTCGACACCGTGTTCGTCGTCCACCCGATCGCCGACCCGCCGAACCTGCGCCGTATCGAGCGCGAGCTGGCGCTGGCCTGGGACTCCGGCGCCGCCCCTGTCGTCGTCCTCACGAAGGCCGACCTGTCCACCGACCCCGAAGGGGCCTGCCTGGACGTCGAGTCGATCGCGCTCGGCGTCGACGTCCTGGCGGTCGACGCGCTCGCCGGCGAGGGCGTCGCGCCGCTGCTGGGATTCGTCTCGGGGCACCGCACCGCGGTCCTGCTGGGGCCGTCCGGGGCCGGGAAGTCGACGCTCGCGAACGCGCTGCTGGGCCGGCGGCGACAGGAGACCGGCGCCGTGCGCGCCGGCGACCACCGCGGGCGTCACACCACGGTCGCGCGCGAGCTCATCGCCCTGCCGGGCGGCGGCGTGCTGATCGACACCCCGGGGCTCAGGGCGCTCGGCCTCACCGGATCCGACGAGGGCATCGCGCTCACGTTCGCGGACGTCGAGCAGCTGGCGAACGCGTGCCGCTTCCGGGACTGCAGCCACCAGGACGAGCCCGGATGCGCGGTGCTCGCGGCCGTCGACGCCGGGACCCTGCCCGCCGATCGCCTGGCCGGGTACCAGAAGCTCAGACGCGAGGCGGAGGTGGCCGCCGCCCGCACGGACGCGCGCCTGCGGGCCCAGGAGGACGGCAGGGCCAAGACCATCAGCAAGGCGATCAAGGACTACTACCGGACCCACCCGCGGTAGCGCCTGACGCCGGGACACGAAGACCCATGATCTAGGGTTTCGCGCCCATGACCCGCCCGAACCTGCTCCTCATCGTCACCGACCAGCAGCGCGCGCCGATGCACTGGCCCGACGAGCCCGGGTGGCTCGACGACCTCACCCCCGCCGACGCGGAGCTGCGGCGGACGGGGGTCTCGTTCACCAGCGCGTGCACGGCGACCGCGATGTGCTCCCCGAGCCGCGCGAGCTTCCTCACCGGCACCTACCCCTCGCGGCACGGCGTGTCGCTCACGCTGACCGAGGGCAACCTCTATCCGGACCCGGCGAACCTCGTGCCGACCCTGCGCGAGGTCGCGGGTCTCGCCGTGAGCGGCGAGGCGCCGCGCGCGACCCTCGCCCGGTCGTTCGCCCGCGGCGCCCTGCGGCTCGGGCCCAAGGGCGGCGGCGAGCCCGAGCTGCCCGCCGACATCCCCACGCTCGGATCGCGCCTTCGCGAGGCCGGATACACGGTCGCCTACAAGGGCAAGTGGCACCTCACGATGCCGCTCGCCGGACACGGCAACTGGGGTCCCGCGGACACGGAGCGCCTGGAGCGCGAGTTCGGCTTCCCTGGCTGGGAGCCGCCGGACGCGGGCGAGAACACCGATCCGGCCGGGTTCGGCGGCGGCAACGCGGGCCCCTCGCAGGAGGGCTTCGACGAGGACTACGTCCGCCAGGCCGAGCGGTTCCTCGCGAACGCCGACCTCCCCGAGCCGTTCTGCCTCATCGTCTCGCTCGTCAACCCGCACGACGTGCTCGGCTACCCGTCGTCGTACGCGGCCGGCGGCTACACGCGCGAGCAGTTCGCGGACCTGCCGATCGACCTGCCGGCGACGGTGGACGAGGATCTGCGCAGCAAGCCGACCGCGCACGCGATGCTGAAGCTCGGGCAGACGTCGTATCTGGGGCCGCTGCACGGCCGCGCCGAGCAGCTCGACTACGTGCGCTTCTACGCCTACCTGCACAAGCTCGTCGACGCGAAGATCGGCCGGCTGCTGGCGGCGCTCGGCGACGCGGACGACCCGACCTCGCTGCGCGCGCGCACCGTCATCACGCGCTTCTCCGACCACGGCGAGATGGGGCTCTCCCACGGCGGCCTGCGGCAGAAGATGTTCAACGCCTACGAGGAGACGGTCCGGGTTCCGCTGATCATCTCCAATCCCCTGCTGTTTCCCGGCGGTGCGGAGTCGGCGACCGCCGCGTCGCTCGTCGACGTCGTGCCGACGCTGCTGTCCCTGGCCGGGGCACCGCTCGACGGGACCCTCGACGGAGCGAGCCTGAACGGCGTCCTCGCACGCCACGCCGCACCGGAGCCCGAAGCCGTGCGCGTGAGCGCGACGGACTTCGGCGGCGTGCTCGACGCCGCTCCGGCGGACGGCGTGCGCGAGCACTCGCTCTTCACGTTCGACGACCACCAGGCGGCGACCGCCCAGCAGGACACCTCCCCGCAGCCCAACCGCATCCGCGCCATCCGCAGCGAGCACTGGAAGTACGCCGCCTACGTCGACCCGACCGGGCGCCGCGCGCCGGAGTACGAGCTCTACGACCTGCGGGCCGACCCCGACGAGGCGGTGACGCTCGTGGAGAAGGGGACCGGCCGCGGCCGCACCGCCGCCGCGCGCGCTGCGCTGCCCGAGCTGCGCGAGGCGCTCGCCACGGCGTGCCGCGACACCGGGATGGACGCGCTGGCGCCGCTGCCGGTGAGCGCGGGCTGACCAGCCCACCGGCGTCACGCGCCGGTGAACGACCCGTGACGCCGCGTGACAGCCGGGCGGCGATGGAGTATCTGTGGCGTGCTGCCCGGTGCAGCGGACCATGGCCTGGCGTCTCTCCAGCTCCCCTGCACCGGCGCCCGCGCGCGCCGACTCGCTCCTGCGGCTGCGCCTCGCGGACGGCCGGGCGACCACGGTGCACGTCGCCCGCTGGGATCTGACGCGCACGCGCGTGCGCGTCAGGCGACTGGCGACCCAGCAGCGCGTCGTCGACTGGTGCGCGGCGACCGGCTGCGCGGACGCCGTCGTCGGCGGGTTCTACACGCGACCCGGGGATCACCGCTGGGCGAGCTGCGGCTCGACGGCCGGCCCGTCCCGCACGTGGCCTTCACCGCTCCATGGCACACGCTGCGGGCGTGCCTGCACGTCGACGGCGCCGTCGCCCGGATCGACCGCCGCGAGGAGCTGGACGCCGGCGCCGGCGACCTGCTGCAGGCCGGGCCGCTGCTGGTCGCCGGGAGCGAGATCGTCTACCGCGACGGCATCGACAGCGAGGGATTCTCCGCAGCGAACGGCCAGTTCGACTCCGACATCACCGACGGGCGTCATCCGCGCGCGGCGATCGGCCTCGCGGACGGCGAGGTGCTCGCCGTCGTCGCCGACGGCCGCTCCGACGACGACGCGGGGCTCACGCTCGAGGAGCTCGCGACGGCGATGGCGGACCTCGGCGCGGTCGCGGCGATGAACCTCGACGGCGGGGGCTCCGCTAGCCTCGTCTGTGACGGTCAGCTGCGCAACCGTCCCCGCGAGCGCCACGGCGTCGACCTCGCCGGGGGACGAGCGGTCACCACGGTGATCGCGTTCGACGCAGACTGATCCGCCGCGTTTCGCGCCCCGCTCGGGCGCGCAACAGAGAGGAACCCATGACGGACCGACGACGGGTCGTCAGCGGCATCCTCTTCTCGCCGCGCGGCGGGTCCGCGCACGCCGCGCGCGCCCTCGGCGCCCGCGCTGCCCGACGAAGGCTGGGACGTGTCGCTCGTCAGCGGCTCGCGCCGCGACGCCGGTCGCCGCCCAGGACGCGGGCGCCTTCTACCGCCCGCTCGGCGACCTGAGCGTCGTGGACTTCACGCCCGCGCTCGCCTGCGCGGACCCGATGTCGCCGCCGCCCGGCGTGCCCCCGATGCACCCCTCGTTCGAGGACCGCTCCGGCGCGCCCGACCGCGTCTTCGCCTCGCTCGACGACGCGGCGTTCGAGCGGCAGGTCAGCGCCTGGAGCGCCGCCCTGCTCCGGGTGCGCGCGGCGACCGCCGACGTCCTGCACCTCCACCACCTCACGCCGATCGACGCCGCCGCCGCGCGCGTCGCGCCCGACGTCCCGGTCGTCACCCACCTGCACGGCACGGAGCTGCTGATGCTCGAGGCGATCGACGACGGGCTCGGCGCGAGCTGGCCGCACGCCGGCGCCTGGGCCGAGCGCCTACGGACCTGGGCGGCGCGCTCCTCGCGGCTCGTCGTCGCCACCCCGGGCGGCCGCGGCCGCGCCCGGGACGTGCTCGGCGTCGACCCCGACCGCCTCGAGGTCGTCCCCAACGGCGTCGACGCCACCCGCTTCGCCCCCGCGGCGGTGGACCGCGCGGCGCTCTGGCGCCGCGTGCTCACGGATCGCCCCCTGGGATGGCGACCGGGCGGCGCGCCCGGCAGCTGGCGCGCACACCCCGCCGCCGTGGACGCGCTCGCGCGCGACGTGACCTTCCTGTACGTCGGGCGGTTCACCGACGTCAAGCGCGTGCCGCTCCTGATCGAGGCGTTCACCCGCGCGCGTTCCCGGCTGGCCGGCGGGATCTCGCTCGTCATCGTCGGTGGCCACCCGGGCGAGTGGGAGGGCGAGCATCCGGCCGACGCCATCGACCGGCTCGACGCCGACGGCGTCCTGCTCGCCGGCTGGCACGAGCAGGACGAGCTGCCCGACCTCCTGCGCGCGAGCGATGTCGTCGTCCTGCCATCCGTCAAGGAGAGCTTCGGCCAGGTGCTCGTCGAGGGCATGGCCTGCGAACTGCCGCCGATCGCCGTCGACCGCGGAGGCCCAGCCGAGATCGTCGACGACGGCGACACCGGCTGGCTCGTCTCCCCCGACGACGTCGAGGCGCTCGAGCGCGCCATCCTCGAAGCCGCGACCGACGGCGCGGAGCGCCGGCGCCGCGGCACCCTCGCCCGGCGCGAGGTGCTCGGCCGCTTCACCTGGCGCGCCGCGACCCGCGAGCTCGACGGCGTGCTCGACGCCGCCGCACGTCAGGCGACGGTGTCGTCCCAGCTGGTCCGGAAGGCCGGCGGGGGCGGGATCCAGGACGAAGCTGTCGACGCTCTCCTCAGCCCGGCTTCTTGATCGCGTCGGCGGCCTGCTTGGCCTTGTCCGTGAGCTTGCCCTTGCCCTTGAACACCTCGCTGACCTGCTGTGCGTCGCGCTTGAGCGCATCCTGCCCGCCGCGCTGCTCGATCAGCTTGTCGGCGTGCTTCTTGGCCTGGTCGGTGAGCTTCTTGAAGTTCATGCAGCAATCGTAGGAGCGATTCCTGAGCGCCGGGTGAAGGGTCCGGCGACCCACCGGCCGTGCGCGCGGTAGGTTCGCGTCGTGGCCTACCGCTCCGTGTGCATCTCACCGACCGACGGCTCGGGCGGCGAGCTCGTCGGGCCGATGGTCGCCGAGGCGCTCGGCTTCCAGCTCCTCAACGCGCAGATCGTGACGCGCGCCGCGCAGGAGGCGGGGGTCGACCCGACGGCCGTCATGGACGCGGAAGGGCGCCGGTCGCTGGCGGCCCGGCTGATCGGGCGCCTGACCGACGCGGGACCGTCCGGGGCCGCCGGGGCCACGGGCGACGCGGCCGCGGGCGATGACGCCGGACCCGATCCCGAAGCCCTTCGCGATCTCATCCGGGCGACCATCAGGGAGGCCGGCGAGCGCGGGGACGCCGTCATCGTGACCCACGCTGCCTCCTATGCCCTCGCCGACCGCTCCGACGTCCTGCGCGTCCTGATCAGCGCGCCGCCCGAGGCGCGCGCACGCCGCATCGCCGAGGCCAAGGGCTGGAGCGAGTCCGACGCGGCGAAGGCGGTCGCTCGCGGCGATGCCGGCCGCGCCGACTACCTGAAGCGCTTCTACGACGTCGATTCAGAGCTGCCGACGCACTACGACATCGTGATCGACACCGACCGCCTCGACCCCATGGCGGCAGCGGAGCTCATCGTCAGCGCCGCCCGGTCGCAGCCCGGCTAGCGAGACTCGCGGCGACAACGCGGGCGCATTCCGGCCCGCGTACCCAGACCCGAGGCTCAGGCCGGCGCCTGCTCCTCGTCCGTTGGGAGAAGCTCGGACGGCGGCCGTTCTGCGCCTCTCAGCCCAGAACGGACGTGCCGGTCCCCGCGAAGCGCGCGTCGTACTGCGGGTGGAAGTACGGCTTGACGACCCCACCGATGAAGGAGTACCCCACGTACTTGGCGGGGGGGAGGCAGCGGGCCGACTGGCGAGGCACCGTGACCGACACCGGGACTCCGGGAGTGAGCGGATTCTTCACAACGACGGCTGACCGGAAGCCGTTGATGTAGACGCCCCGATAGCGGGACTTGCACTTCAGGCCGATACGCGAAGTGAACGAGTGGCCCTCGAACCACTCTGCCGAGAAGTCCACGAACGTGACGGCGGACAGGCGCAGCCCAACCTGCACGCCCTTGACCCTCCAGGCCGTCCACGTGCCTCCCGCTCGGCCATGATCGACCGTCGAGCCGGCCTGACGGAGCGGGGCGGTCGTCGCGCCGGCGATCGGCGCGGCACCGCCGACAAGTGCTGTGACAGCAACGATGAGGAGCAGGAGGCGCATCACTTGAACGCTAGGTCCCGACTGGGCCGCCCACATCCGCGCCGCGACGCATGACGGCTGCGGCGAACTACGACCCCAAATTGCGGCCTGGCGTCAGAGCGTCCGGCGAGCGCCCGACGCGGCGTAGACGGACGGCCTGAATCGGAGCACCGAGTCGCCGGACACCTCGATCCCGTCGGTCAGGCGCGTCGGATCGAACGTCAGCACATCAGGGCCCCGATCGCGTTCCGCGTCGATTCCCGTGAGCTCGAGCATTCCCGCCGTCACGCGGCGGCGATCCTTCGGCCAGTCGATGGCGAGGTCATCGACGGGATCGCCATCGGCCGCCACCTGGAGCTCGAGCCTGAAGCGGACCGGCCCGCGCTCCAGCCGCGCGCGGATGTCGTGCTGCAGGTAGTCGGGACTCCGGCGTGCCAGCTCCCAGGGCCGGAGATGTCGCACGCCTGCCTCCGGCACGAACGTGTAGCGCACGTACCGCGATTCGCCATCAGCATCGATGAAGCGAAAAGCGTGAATCGCGAAGTACTTGCAGGTGGCGTAGCTCAGCGGCGGGACCAGTCCGTACAGGACCTTCGGCATCGCCCCTGCGGCACTCGGATGCTTGGCGACGAACAGCGGCATCCTCCAGGCGGTCGCGCGGCGTCGCTCCGTGAGAATGAGCTGAAGGAACTGCGCCGGATCGTGCGCCGGGATGCGTTCGATGGTCTGCGAGAGGATGTCGGTGACTGACCCGTCCGGCAGGTGGAACTTGACCGCGAGCCCCCGGACTCCCGGGCTCCAGTCGGGATCGGCGGGGTTGCCCGAGCCGTTGGAGACGCGCACGGTGACGGGACACGTGCCGTCCTGCAGGTGCACCGCCCGTGACAGCGCTGCCGCCTCGCGGGTCGGTGTGAACGTGCCCGTCAGCACGGTGCCCTTCGCGTGGAGCGCCCGGTGGCCTTGATGCGTCCCGTAGGCATAGTCCGCCGCGGCGAGCGCGTCCTGCACGGTGGGGGTCACGCCCGACATCGCGGCAACGCTATCCCACCTCGGCTCCGCGCGCCCGATCGGGGCGGCCGGTTCAACTGGTGCGAAACGACCAGCGACGATGATGGTGGGGGGCGCTCCGGCACGGAGCGTCAGCGCTTCCAGACGGGCTTCGGGAAGTACACGGCGGCGAACTCGACGCCGCCCGAGCGCGGCACGAGGTGTTTCCCCCGCGAACGCTCGTACTTCCCTCGGTTCCTGCGGCCGCCGCGGGCGTACGGTTGTGGCAATGGCCCAGTTCTCGGACATCTTCCCCACCCGCGCGCGGCGCCGTCGCCGCGCCGCGGTCGCCCTGCCGCTCGCCGTCGCGGCGGTCCTGCTGGGTGCCGCGCAGCCGGCGTCGGCAGGGTCGGTCGAGCGGAACGTTCGGGACGCCCGGCGACGCGACGCTGGCGTACACGATCACCGGCGCGAGCAACATCACCCTGAAGCCCGGCTACACGAACCGGTACGTGGGTGCCTACTCGGGCGGGCCAATCACGATCTCAGGGACGATCACCGTCACGCGGGCGCGCCGGCCATGTGTCGGGAGTGTCGATGTCGGCCGACATCGCCGGGACCGCCAAGTGGGAGTGGCCGGCAGGCGGCGGCAGCGAGGACATCAACGGCCGGACCGTCACGCAGACGTTCTCGCTGACCTACACGCCGGTCGCGTTCGACTCGGTGCGCGGCTTCGTCTACGGCGGTGCGAACGTCACCCTGTGCGGCGGCATCTGCGCCTCGCTCGGCGTCGGCTTCGACTTCACGATGCCGAAGGAGCCCGCGACTCCGCCGACGTCGCAGCCCACCACGCCGACGACGGCCGACACCACCCCGCCGACCGTGCGGGCGATCCCGATCGGCAAGGTCCTGCGGATCGGGACCCGCTACAAGCAGCGGTACTGGGTCAAGGATGACTCCCAGAAGGCGTACGTCTACGCCGACCTCTACGACGCCGGCACGAAGATCAACCATGCGCAGAGCAGGGGCCTGACGGCCGCCAACGGCACGCCGGGGTGGGCCGACGTGACCCCGGGCAGCAAACGCAAGGGGCCGCTCGAGTTCTGCGTCTACGCGCGGGACGCCGCCGGCAACAGGAGCGCCCGGGCCCCGAAGAGCTCGTGCTCGTGGCTCGACGTGCTGGTGCCGATCAAGAACGTCTCCAACGAGTGCGGCGGAGCGGGGTGGGACTCGGTGGTCGCCTTCGAGAACTGGGTCGGAAACCGCAGCAACTTCTACGACAACAGGCTCGGTGAGAGCTTCACCGTCGACTTCCGCGACGCCTGCAACATCCACGACGCCGGCTACGGCGGCGCGACCGTGCGGGACATCCTCGCCGGCCGGCGCGGGAACCGGCCGATCGTGAACTTCCGCAAGTGGAGCAGGCGCGAGGTCGACGACAAGTTCCAGGCCGACATGAAGAAGATCTGCCTCAGGGACATCCCCAAGCGGGCGCGCCTCGCGCGCTACAGCTGTCTCACGGGGACCGGCCGGTACGAGGCCGTGCGGCTCGTCGGCGGATCGTTCTTCGACGCCGACCTCCGGACCGCGGAAACCCAGGCGACCGGCCACCGGCTCAACGACTGAACCGAACGAGGTTCACGGCTTCGCGCCGCAGGGCGACGGGCGAACGGCGAGTGATCATGGGCGAGCGCGGGGCGTCCATACCGGTCCGCATCCCGACCTCAGAGGCGTGCGCCGACCGGCGCGCCTCACGCCATCGACCGTCGCCTGCCATGCAGAGCGGCAGTGTCGCTTCGCGTTCAGAGCAGTGGCCTGCGGGACATCCGCGGAGCTTCGGGGCGGGTTTGCGCGGATGTCTCGATGCCCACGTGGTGGGATCGTGGGCGACGATGCCTGTCTCCCGTCAAGTTCCCACGGTTTCCCCGCTCGTGATCGTCCTGCTGATCGCCGGTCTCGGCGCGTTTCTTCCGGCCTCTGCAGCCCCCGCTGCGAACAACCTGATCGTCGTCAACAAGAGCGTCGACGGGATCAGACTCCTGGCATCGCCGACCGTGGTGAAGCGCCGCCTCGGCAAGCCGACATACATCTCCAGGCGCACGGTCCCCGGCAACTCCCAGAGCGGCGCCGTCAGCTATCAGACGTGGCGGTACGAGAAGCGCAAGCTCACGGTGACGCTGTACAAGGAGGCGCCGAGCACGAGCTTCAAGGTCATGATGTTCGACATCCTCGGCACGATCGAGCACACGAGCAACGGACTCCGTGTCGGCTCATCACTGGCCGACGTCCAGAGGAAGCTCCCCGGGGCAACCTGCAAGGCGGGGTTCGCCGGAAGCACCATGTGCTCGGTCCAGGGTGGCCGCACCGGCCCGACGAACGCCAGGGAGTTCTATACCGGGGTCAGCGTCGAGAACGGCAAGGCTCGGTCGATCTCGGTCTCCTATCTCCAGACCTGGGACGATCCGGCTCCGGGCTGAGCCATCGGTGCGGAGCCTTCACCGAGCTGGCGCTAGCGGGACGGGCCTCGACCGGCCGCCGCTCCGATCCGCCGGGCACGAGTCGCGGTCGCCCGTCCGACGGGGTCTTCAGCCCGGACCGCTTCCGCAGCCGGTCGCGCCGATGGCGTCGGCAGCCGCCACGGCCTTCTTCAGCACGGGCTGGGAGTCCCCCGTGACTTGCGCGATCTTGGCAACGACCTTGGTCCTGGCGGCCGCCTCCAACCGTCCGACAACGTCGACGTTCCTTCGGTCGGCGACGATGAACGCATCCCACTGCGACGTGATCGTGTCGTCGGGCATCAGCGCGGCCAGTTCGGCATGTCGCTGCTGGAACAGATCATGGGAGGCCGCTGCGTACTTCGCAACGCTCGTCAGGTCGGTCAAGTCGCTTGGCAACCTGATGTCGACGAACTTGCTGCGGTAGGTCGCACAGATCGCGTCGGCCTTAGCGGTCAGCGCACCGCGGTCGAGCGTCAGCTGGTCACCGGAACCACTGGCCGAGCCGGCCTTCTCGTCGCCGGAACCGCAACCCGCCAGAGCAAGAGCGGCGACCAGCGCGATGCCGCCGGACCGGCGCAGCCGTGAGTTCGCGGGAAGCGACATGGCCCGGATTCTCCCGCCTCCCAGATGCCGATACCCCCGTGAAAGCGTGCATCTGCACTGCGGTGCGGCACGGATGAGGCACGACGGGTGGCGACCTACCGTGGGACGAGTCCCCCAGTGGAGATCTCTTCATGACGACGAACTGCGCGTCCCGTCTCGCCCGCGCCCTGCCCCTCGCACTCGTGATCGCCATCGCCGCGCCGGCGTCGGCACGGGCGGCGGCGCTGCCGTGTCAGGTCCCTGAGACCAACCGTCACAAGCTCACGTGGATCAACCTCGACGGAGATCGCGCGAAGGAGTTGGTCGACGTCTTCAACTTCGACGGAGCCGCGACGCCGGTGACCGAGCTGATGGTCTGCAACTCCGTGAAGGGGGAGCTCGTGCGCGCGAGTCTCCAGCCGATCTGGGGGCCGAGTCCCGGAAGCCGCGACAGCGGGCTGCGCGGGGCGTGGGTCGGAGACCTTGACCGGGCCGACGGCCGCGTCGAGGTCGCGGCACGCAACGCCGTAACCCCCTCCGCGGGCGAGGAGCTCGTGATCGTGCGCCAGTCCAGCAAGCGGCCGCTGACGTTCGCGCGTGTGCAGACGATCGCCGCGGACACCGTCACGATGACGCGCCCCGCCGGGGCGGCCGCCTACGTCACGGCACTCGTGAAGGCGACGCACGCCAGCGACGGCAAGTCCCACAGCGAACGCTGGACCTACAACCCCGCGCGCCGCCGCTGGGCGTGCTCAAAGGACTGCCTCGGCCGTCCCGAGTACTCGATGACGGCGTGCAACGCCGACGTTCAAGGACCGCTCGGCACAGCCGCCAGAGGGATCCGCGTGCTCGGGATGTCCTGCGCAAAGGCAAAGCGAATCATCGCCAAGTGGATGGCAACGCCGAGCCTCACGACGGTCGAACGGTTCCGAATCACCGCCCCTCGGCGGTACCGCGTGTTGGGCCGGTCAGGAACTCAGGCATTCTGGTTCGCCCTTTCGGGCACCGACTGACCGACGCTCGATCCAGCCCCCACGAGCGGCTGGCGAGCGAGTCACGAGTGTTCTGGTGGCGAGCCCTCGTCTGCGGCCCGCTTCTCGCGCGCCAGGAATGATCCGAGTTCCTCGATCGTGCTCATCAGCGGCGATGGGAACACGATCGTTGAGTTCTTGTCGACGGAGATGTCGATCAGCGTCTGCAGGTTTCGCAACTGCAGCGCGAGCGGGTGGGCCATCATGATGTCGGACGCGTTGGCGAGCTGGCCGGCGGCGAGCGCCTCGCCCTCGGCGGCGATGATCTTGGCCCGCTTCTCGCGCTCTGCCTCCGCCTGCTTGGCCATCGCCCGCTTCATCGCTTCGGGAAGCTGGATGTCCTTGAGTTCGACGAGCGTGACCTCCACGCCCCACTCCTCGGTCTGCACGTCGAGGATCTGACGGATGTCCTGGTTGATCTTGTCGGTCTCGGCAAGCGTCTCGTCGAGGGTGTGCTGTCCGACGACCGCGCGCAACGTGGTCTGCGCGATCTGGTTGATCGCGGCGGCCACGTCCTCGATGGCGACCACGGATCGGATCGGATCCTTGACGCGGTAGTAGGCGACCGCGGCGATGTCGACGCTCACGTTGTCCTTGGTGATGATGCCCTGCGACTGGATCGGCATCGTCACGATGCGCAGCGACACGCGCCGCAGCCGATCGATCACCGGAATGATCAGGACGAGCCCTGGTCCCCGTGGCCCGTCATGCAGCTTCCCCAGCCGGAATTGCACGCCACGCTCGTAGTGCTTGATGATCCGGATCGCCGCAGCAAGCAGCAACAGCGCTCCCACTGCGATCAGCACGATGATCAGGACGGCGACATCCATGAGACCAACGGTAGATCCGGGAGGAGCTCCGCACATCAGGGTTCTCCCCCTGCGCTGGCCGACTCGACGACGGGATCTCCAGCAGACGAAGAGCGGGGTCTGGCGACCAGTCGTCTGCCCAGCGGCAACCCGCGCCGGTGGTCAGGTCATGAGGCCGCGGTCGAGCGCGTAGCGCACGAGTTCGGCGCGGGTGGTGCGGTTCAGCTTCTGTTGGATGTGGGAGCGGTGGGACTCGACGGTTCGCACGGAGAGCTGCAGCTGTCCGGCGATCTCAGCATTGGTGTGGCCGAGCGCGATCAGACGCAGCACTTCGGTCTCGCGCTCGGTGAGGCCGTCGGCCGGAGCGCTTGGGCCCATCGAGGCGAGCGCCGCGCCCAAGCGCGGGTTGAGGTAGGAGTCACCGTCAGCGGCGCGGTGGACGGCTTCGATCAGCTCGTCGTCCGCGGCCTCTTTGAGCACGTAGCCCAGTGCACCGGCCTGCAGAGCGCTGCGCGCGAACGCGGGGTCGTCCTGCATCGTGAGCACGACGACGCGCGTTCCGGGGGATACCTCATGGACCTTGGGGATCGCCTCGAACGCGGTGAGGGTGCCGGGCATGTTCAGGTCCAGGACGAGCACGTGCGGCTTGTGACCGAGCGTGTAGCGCACAGCCCCGTCGATATCACCGGCCTCAGCGACGACCTCGAAGCCGGGCTCGGCCTCCAACAGCAGGCGCAGCCCGGATCGAACGAGCTCGTGATCATCAGCGATCACGATCCGAACCTCGTGGTGCTTGTGCGGCTCGGTCTGCTGCGACATGGCCACTGATCGTAGTTCTCGCGCGCAGGCGACAGGCCACGTCGACTCGCTACCGGGATCCGCCGGGTGCGTCCGAGCGTCAAACAGACCCTCGAAGCCGGGCAGCCCGTGCGACAAGTCCTGGCTTCGCGCCTCTTGAACCGAGCCCGCGAACCTCCCGATCGGGGCGAACGGGTCAACAGGTGCGAAACGCCCAGCGATCATCGGCCGCCGGCGCGGGCGCATGCCGGTCCGCATGCCGAGATCCGACGCCCAGGCCGGCTCCTGATTCTCGTCCGTTGCGAGTGCGGGACGTCACCGGGGTTCTACCGCGGGCTATCGGGGCGGTCACCGATGCTGTTCAGGCTTACCTGGGGCAGGGGTAGGAGCGTGAGTTCGATTGCGAGAGGACTCGGCATCGCGCCGGCACTTGGACCGACCCGCTGCCCGGATACGCCGGCCCGATCAGCGGCCCACCGCCGGAGCACGCCGGTCCGGCGCATCCTCCGATCTGCCGCCTGTGCATCGCTGCTCCTGCTGTCGGCGGTCCTCGTACCCACAGGGGCGTCCGCCGCATGGCACGTGCGGACACTCGACGGGGGACGGCACGCCGTGCTCGGCGGCCTCGCTGCGCTGCCGGGCGGGCACACCGCCGTGCTGTTCGACGAGCGGCGCGGTACCGGCCATCGCCTGGCCCTTCAGCGGCCGGACGAGCGGGCCCTGACGCTCATGACCGGCACGCACACCTTCGACACCACCTTGCTCGGGACCGATGCCAAGGGCCACGTCGCCGTGGCCTGGACGACGATCCCGCCGGGCGGCCGGTTCCGGCGCGCGTACCTCTGGACGGGCGGCCGCGTCCGCGCCCTGACGGACGGCACCCGCCACTCGGAGGTCGCGCTGGCCGTGAACCCGAGCGGCGACCTCGCGGTCGCCGTGACCGACGGCACGACCTCGGGCACGGAGGCCGCAGCCTGGGTGCGGCGCGGCTCCTTCCGTGACGGGCTGAGCTCGCGTCGGCAGGATCTCGGCGGCCTGCAGTCCGTCTACCCCGGTGCGCTGCGATTCTCACCGGCGAACGGGCTCGCCGCGGGCGGATACGCGCGGGTCCCCGACGGGCCGAAGACCCTGGTGGGGATGGCGGTGGCCGTCTCGCCAGGGCCGAGAACCGGGTTCGGGGCCGCCGCTCTCCTGCCGCCGCCTCCCGCCCCGCCCGGGCAGCAGTCGATACAGGGTGTTCTCGCGGTCGGTTTCGGGCCGCGCGGCGACGTGGTGGCCGCCCACTCGACCCTCCGGTGCACGATCGGCACGGGAGACCTGGCCGGCGAATGCAACAAGATCATCGACTCAACGGTCCAGGTGTGGCGCTGGCCGGCCAACCGGCAGGGACCCGGGGTCCCCACCGCTCCGAGCACGGCGAACTTCGCCAAGATGCCCGCGATCGTGACCTCCGGCGGCGCCACCTGGCTCGCATGGCTTGAGGGCGCGACCTACCGGCCGACCATGCTCGCCGCGGTCCGTGTCGGCACGTCGCGCCTGGGCGCCGTCCGGCGCCTGAGGCTGCCCCCCGACGCGAGCATCACCCAGGAACCCGACGTGGCGCCCGCGACCAATGGCGCCCTTCGCTTCTACATCCCGACACGTGGCGCCCTCGACACGGTCAGAATGGCGCGTGACGGCCGGTTCGGCTCGCGCACCACCGTGGTTCAAGGGCCACGGTACGGCGGGGACCCCGTCCTCGCCAGCGGCGCCGTGCGTGACCTGGTCGGCTGGACCACGTGGAATCCCGCCCCCGTCGCGCGGATGGCCACCCCCTGAGGTTCCGCCGGGCCCAGCAGGCATCAGACTCCAACACGTCTCACTTCCCAGGAAAGCGACACCGGTATGCGACCGGTGTGCGCGTTCGCGCCACTGCGCACCGTTGTGCACCACGTCGCACCCCTGCGCACCGCTTGAACCCGCCGTGCCGCACGGTCCCAATCGGGGCGGCCGGTTCAGCAGGTGCGTAACAACAGGTGACCATCGGGCGCCGACCAGGGCGCTTACCGGCCCGCACACCGAAAGCCGAGGGGCCGTCCCCTCAAGCGGGAGCTGAGCCGCGCGGACGCCCGTCCGCGGTGCACGGAAGCCTCACGGTCGGGTGGTCGCGCTTGAACTTCGCGGTGATGACCTCGTCGACGCGTCGCAGGTCGGTGGGCTCGACCTTGCTCCAGCCGTCGTACTTGCCGTCCAGGTCCCGGATCGTCAGCAGCAGCCCGCTCAGAGCGAGGACCAGGACCGCGAGCGCGCCGACCTGCACGCGCCGCGACACGTACGGAAGCGTGAACGTGGCGACCGCGAAGATCGCCGCGCACCCGATGGCGAGCATCAGCACCATCAGGCCGTCCGGAATCGTTGGTTGCGCCTCCGTCAGGCGCTTGCGTCGCGCTTCGGCCCGCTCCTTGTCGACCCCGAGGATGGTCCCGTAGGGCTGGCCGTTGCGTTCCTCCGCCAGCCGCGCGAAGACCGTGTCCATCCTGCCACCCCAGTACGCCGGCTCCGCCGTCAGCACCCGCTTTTCGGCAAGCGTGGGCCACTCGACGGCGGCGATCGCCCGCGCGTAACAGACCAGGGATGTCTGCAGTGGAAGCGCGTAGCGCGCCGGGAAATACCCGGCGACGTCGTACTCGAAGGCGATCTTGCCCGCCTCCTCCCCCGCCGCATCGCGGGTCTTCACGAACGAGCCGTACACCTGCACGAGCAGGAACGCGAGCAGCACGACCGTCAACGTCATCAGCGGAGCGACCAGCAGTTCGAGCTTGACGCCCTGCACCTCGCTCTTGGCGAACGGCCGCACCCAGCGGTTGGCGAGCAGGCCCAGGCAGAACGCGGCGAGAAGCGAGAGCAGGATCACGAGCACGGACACGTGGCCCGGGACCATACGCGCGAGCGCTCCGGAGCAGCGGGGTCACGAGCGCACGTGCAGGAGCAGCGGCGGCCGACCGCGAATCCCGACAAGTGCCGGACGAGCGAGCAGCCCACCGCGGAAGGCGGGCCCGAGGGACAGGTCGTCGTGAGACGCCGATCGAGCTCGCCGAGCGCATCGGCGACGCCTACGGGCTCGTCCTGTTCCTCATCGCGGTCACGTTCGTCGTGACGATGACGCTCCCGCCGGAGGGCTGGGGCGGTCGCGCCGCAGCCGTCGCCGTCTCCGGCCTCACCGCGGTCATCGCGCTCACGAGCTCCGACGTGCGCCCCGCCCGGGTCCGTCTGGCGGCGGTCGCAGCGATCGCGGCGCTCATCGCCGCGATCACCGCCAGGGTCATCGACTCCCAGGACCTGCTCGGCGTCGCGTTCGCCGTCGTCACGGTCCTGCTCGCCATCGCGGCAGCCACCATCCTCCGCCGCGTCGTGCTCAGCGCGACGACGGTCGACTTCCGCACGATCCTCGGAGCCATCAGCGTCTTCACACTGATCGGCCTGCTCTTCGCGTTCCTCTACTTCGCCTTCAGCCGCTGGACGCACACCGAGTTCTTCACGGGCGTCCCGGACGCGCGATCCAGCGACTACCTCTTCTTCAGCTACACGACGCTGACGACGACGGGGTACGGAAACCTCGTACCTGCGGGAACCGTCGGTCAGTCGTTCGCCGTCCTGGAGATGCTCGTCGGACAGGTCTTCCTCGTCACGCTCGTCGCGGGCCTCGTAAGCCTCTGGCGCCCCGGCCGGGCAGCAAGCCCCGCCGACGAGCCCGAGGCCTGACCGAGCACTTGCCGCACCAGTTCGCACCGCTGCGCACCTCTTGAACCGCCCGCGTCGCACGGTCCCAATCGGGGCGAACGGTCCTGCTTGTCGCCCGTTGTTGGAGTGGTGTGGTGGCGCCACGGTGGTCTGGGTGTCGTCGTGGTCTAGGGTCGGGGTAAGCGATCGGGGGGTTCGGCGTGTTGCGTGTGGCTGGTTGGGTCGCGGGTGTGGTGATGGCCACTGGTCTGGTGGGTGTGCCGTCCGCGGTGGCGTTCCAGGGTCCGTGGGTGGTGCCGGTCGACCTGTCAGTCAGCGGCCGGGACGCGTCCATCCCTCAGGTGGCGGTCGCAGCGGACGGCACCACGACCGTGGTCTGGTGGCGCTTCGACGGCGCGAACTACCGCGTCCAGGCGAGCACGCGGCCGCCGGGCGGCACGTTCGCCGCTCCAGTCGACGTGTCTGTCGCCGGCCAGGACGCGGGCCCCCCGGAGGTGGCGGTTGGAGTTGACGGCTCCACGACCGCGACATGGGATCGCTTCGATGGCACGAGCCAGATCGTTCAGGCGAGTACGCGGCCGCCGGGCGGCACGTTCAGCGCGCCGGTCAACCTCTCCGCCTCCGCCACCGGCGAAGATGCGTATGACCCGGAGCTCGCGGTGGCGGCGGACGGCACCACGACCGTGGTCTGGAGGCGGGAAATCGGCGCGAACAGCATCGTGCGGGTGAGCACGCGGCCGCCCGGTGGCACGTTCAGCGCGCCGGTCAGCCTGTCGGTCGCCGGCCAGTCGTATCGCCCGCAGCTCGCGGTGGCAGCGGACGGCACGACGACCGTGACCTGGGAGGGCCCCAGCAGCATCGTGCAGGCGAGCACGCGGCCGCCGGGCGGCACGTTCAGCGCGCCGTTCGACCTGTCTGTCGCCGGCCAGCCCGCGGACAACCCACAGGTGGCGGTGGCAGCGGACGGCACCACGACCGTGGTCTGGGACCGCTTCGACAGCCTGAACAACATCGTGCAGGCGAGCACGCGGCCGCCGGGCGGCACGTTCGCCGCTCCGGTCGACCTGTCCGCCACCGGCCAGAACGCGAAGAAGTCTCAGGTGGCGGTGGGAGCGGACGGCTCCACGACCGCGACCTGGCTTCGCTCCAACGGCACGGACTTCATCGTGCAGGCGAGCACGCGGCCGCCGGGCGGCACGTTCGCCGCTCCGGTCGACCTGTCCGCCACCGGCCAGACCGCGTTTGACCCGCAGGTCGCGGTGGCAGCGGACGGCACCACGAACGTGGTCTGGGACCGCTCAAACGGCGCGAGCAACATCGTGCAGGCAAGCACGCGGCCGCCGGGTGGCACGTTCGCCAACCCGGTCGACCTGTCCGCCACCGGCGGGAGCGCAAGTCGTTCGCAGCTGGCGGTGGGAGTGGACGGTTCCACGACCGCGGTCTGGTACCGCAACAACGGCACGAACACGATCGTCCAGGCGGCAGTTACCGCCAATCCGCCAGCGCTGCGCGCCGCGCCGCAGATCAGCGGCAGCGCGCTGCTCGGCGCGACGCTGGGCTGTGACGGCGGAAGCTGGACCGGCGCCGCACAGGTCACGACCGACTGGCTGCGCGCAGCCAGTCAGATCGCCACCGGACCCAGCTACACCACCACCCCTGCCGACCAGGCCAACGCGCTCTCCTGCCGCGCCCGCGCGAGCAACCAGTACGGCAGCGCCGAAGCGCTCAGCACCCCGCTGAGCATCCCCGGCCCAGGAACGCCGCCCACGCCGCCCAGCGCACCGACGCCACCGAACGCACGGTCGCTGCCGAAGATCACCGGCACCGCGCGCCTGGGACGCACCCTGCGCTGCAAGCCCGCCACCTTCACCGGCGCGACCAAGCGCACCACCAGCTGGCTGCGCGCCGCACGAACGATCAAGGGCGCCCGCAAGACCACCTACAAGATCACCAAGAAAGACCTCGGCAAGGTCATCGCCTGCCGCACCACCGCCACCGGACCCGGCGGCACCAGCACCACCATCTCCCTCGCCGTCCTCCCCCGACGCTGACGCCCGCCGGCCCCGCGCTGGGGCGGCCGGTTGATCAGGTGCGAAACGGCCAGTGATCATCGGGCGCTGGCGCGTGCGCATACCGATCTGCATACCGGCATCCGGGGCGCGAGCTGTCGGGGCGGCTGAGAGGATTGCCGTCATGGGATTCCTCGATCGACTCAACCGCGTCGCCGGCGAGGTCGTGAACCCGACCGTCATCACCGACCGGGCGTTCGAGCGCGGTGACCGCCTGATGGCGCGCGGGGAGCAGATCACCGGCCGCCTTGTCGGCATCGAACGCAAGCTCGACGGCGGCAATGACCTCGAGCTGTTCGCGTTCGATGCGACGACCACGCGCGGGCCGCTGCGCGCGGGCGCGCGGGTGCGCGCCGACCGCATGGAGCGCCTGAGGCTGGGGATGGCGGTCCTTCTGCGCGGCGACGACGACGGCAACGTCGTGCTCGACTGGAGCGCGATGAGCTCGGGCTGGGGCTTCGGACACGGCGACGCATCGCAGAAGACTCTGCGCTCGGCGCCTGACGACGGCGTGAAGGACCGCGCGCTCGACATGCGCGTCCAACGACGACTGACGAAGGGCACGCGGGCGGCAGCGACGATCCGGCGACTCGAGCGCAAGACCGTCCTGGGGCTGGCCACGCAGAACTGGGACGTCGGGCTGGAGCTCGCCGATGGCCGCCAGGTCGCGGCGCTTGGCGACGAGGTCCCGTTCTACGCCGCATGGCTCGCCGTTCCCGGCGCCGAGGTCCCGGTCGCGCTCGACGCGAAGAACCCCGATCGCGCGACGGTCGACTGGCCGGCCGCAGCGAACGCGGCGGCCGGGATCGCGGGGGGCATGAACGACTCGCCGCCACCGGGCAGCGTCGCCGACGTCCTGCAACGCGACCGCGCTACGGAACACGAGGCGATGGCCTCCGGCGATGGGGCTTCGGCAGCCGCCGGCGCCGCCACCGGGTCTGACTCCGAGGCCGATCCCGTGCTGGGTCCGATCGACGGGGTCACGCTCGATATGTGGGCGGCGGTCGAGGTGGGCACCGCCCGTGACCGCGTACCGCCGGCCAAGTACGACGAGTACGCCCAGACCCACGGTGTTCCGGCGGGTGCGTGGGCCGCGGCCGACGCGGCCTGGCGCGCCCGCATGACGAGCGACTGGAGGGCCGGCGCGAAGATCGGCGAGGCGCTGGAGGCCGCCAGGAAGCGTCGTTGAGGCTCCCCCGCCCCACTCGGCGACCGGAAGTCCGTGAGCCTCTTGCACCGGCCCCGACGCACGGTCCCAATCGGGGCGAACGGTTCAGCGGGTGCGAAACGGCCAGTGATCATCGAGCGCCGGCGCGGGCGCATACCGGTCCGCATACCGAAATCCGAGGCGCAGGCCGACTCCTGCGCCTCGTCCAATGCGGGCGCTGCGTGATGGCGTTCCCTCGTAGTCTCCACGTACGTGCTTGAGCGCGCGATGCGCCATGCTGACGCGGTACCGCTTTGCACGCGGATGACGCTGCCCGGTTCGTCCGAGCGAGGTCGGCTTGCTCCCGTTCGGGTCGGCACACCCGCCTACACCACACCCCGACTGAGGAGCCTCTTCGATGCCGCTGACGGAATACAGGGACGGCACGCCGTTCGCGGGAGTGATCGGGCGCACCGTCGACGAGTCGAGCCCTGCGTGGCCGGCGACTCCCAAACCGAGGAAGGGCGCGCCGAACGTGCTGTTCGTCGTGCTCGACGACACGGGCTTCGGCAACCTCGGCTGTTACGGCAGTCCGATCGACACACCGGCGTTCGACGCGATCGCGGCCGACGGGCTGCGCTTCAACAACATGCACACGACGGCGCTCTGCTCTCCCAGCCGGTCGTGCATCGTCACGGGCCGCAATCACCACGCAAGCGGCATGGCCGCCATCACCGAGCTCGCCACCGGCTACCCCGGGTACAACGGCGTGATGCCGTTCGAGAACGGGATGCTCTCCGAGATGCTCGTCGAGCAGGGGTACAGCACGTTCATGGTCGGCAAGTGGCACCTGACGCCGAGCAGCCACGAGACCGCCGCCGGACCCTATGACCGCTGGCCGCTGGGCCGCGGCTTTCAGCGCTTCTACGGCTTCCTCGGCGGCGACACGAGTCAGTGGTATCCGGACCTCGTCTATGACAACCATCAGGTCGAGCCGCCGCGAACGCCCGAGGAGGGCTACCACCTCAGCGAGGACCTGGCCGACAAGGCCGTCGAGTTCATCGCCGACGCCAAGCAGGTCGACCCGGACAAGCCGTTCTACCTGCACCTGTGCTTCGGCGCGACGCACGCCCCGCACCACGTCCCGAAGGAGTGGGCCGACAAGTACAAGGGCGCGTTCGACGACGGCTGGGATGCCTACCGCGAGAAGACGTTCGCCCGCCAGAAGGAACTCGGCATCGTGCCCGCGGACACGGAGCTCTCACGCCACGACCCCGATGTACCGGACTGGGATTCGCTCCCCGAGAACTCGCGGCGGCTGTTCGCGCGGATGATGGAGGTCTACGCAGGGTTCCTCAGCCACACCGACCATCACCTCGGGCGCGTGCTCGACTTCCTGCGCGACCTCGGCGAGCTCGACAACACCCTGATCATGGTGATCTCCGACAACGGCGCGAGCGCCGAGGGCGGGCCGACAGGAACGACGAACGAGGCGCAGTTCTTCAACAACGCCCAGGAGCCGATCGAGGAGAGCCTGGCCCAGATCGACGAGATCGGCGGGCCCAACCACTTCAACCACTACCCGTGGGGATGGACGTTCGCGGGCAACACCCCGTTCCGTCGCTGGAAGCGCGAGACCTACCGCGGCGGCGCGTGCGACCCGTTCATCGTCTCCTGGCCCAAGGGCATCGAGGCCAGGGGCGAAGTCCGTTCGCAGTACGCGCACATCATCGACATGGTCCCCACGGTCCTCGACCTGCTCGACGTGCAGCCGCCGGCGGCAATCCGCGGCGTCACCCAGTCGCCGTTGCACGGGGTCAGTTTCGCGCAGGCGCTGACCGACGCCGAGGCGCCGACCACGCGGCGAACTCAGTACTTCGAGATGCTCGGCCATCGGGCGATGTACCACGACGGCTGGCGCGCGGTGTGCCCGTGGCCCGGGCCGTCATTCGCGGAGGCGGGGACGGGCTTCGGGAACGCGATCTCCGCGGAGGCGCTAACCAACCTCGATGCGACCGGATGGGAGCTCTACCACGTCGAAGAGGACTTCGCCGAGAATCACAATCTCGCCGAGCAGCACCGCGACAAGCTGATCGCCCTGATCGCCATGTGGTACGCCGAGGCCGGCAAGTACGGCGTGCTGCCGATCGACGGCAGCGCGCTTGAGCGCATGATCTCCGAGAAGCCGATGGTCGCCGCGCCCCGCGACCGCTACACGATCTACCCCGGGACGCAGTCAATCCCGTTCTTCGCCGGCCCGCGCCTCATGAACCGCCCGCACAGCTTCACCGCCGAGGTGGTCATCCCCGCCGACGGGGCGGAAGGGGTCCTGCTCTCGCAAGGCAGCGCGGCAGGCGGCAGCACGCTGTTCCTCAAGGACGGCAAGCTGCAGTACGTCCACAACTACGTCGGACGCTCCTATTCGCGCGTCGTCTCCGAAGAGAACGTGCCAGCCTGGCCAGCACGAACTGCGCTTCGAGTTCGAGCCCACCGGCCCGCCCGACATGCCGAACGGCAGAGGCACCCCCGCCGACCTCCAGCTCTACATCGACGGCAAGCTCGTCGGTGCAGGCCACGCGCCAGTCACGGTGCCGTTCGTGCTCAACCCAGGCAGCCTCGCGTGCGGTTCCAATCCCGGGTCGCCCGTGACTCCGGACTACCCCAGCCCGTTCAAGTTCACCGGCCAGATCAACAAGGTCACCGTCGATGTCAGCGGCGACCTCATCCAAGACCCGGAGGCCGAACTGAAGGCGCACATGGCGCGCCAATAGAGCCCCAGCGGCTACGCGAAGGCTCCTGCTTCCCATGCATCAGTGCGACGGTGAGAGGGTGCGCTCGGGATGAGCGTTCGCACCACTTCGCACCGCTGCGCACCAGTTCGCACGGTTGCGCACCTCTTGAACCGGCCGTGTCGTGCCTCCCAATCGGGGCGGCCGGTTCAGCAGGTGCGAAACGGCCAGTGATCATCGGGCGCCGGCGCGGGCCCATACCGGCCCGCATACCGAAATCCGAGGCGCAGGACGGCTCCTGCTTTTCGTCCGTTGCGAGGGCGGGGCGCACGCAGCGACGAGCGCCGGGTTCGCCCCGCTCGGCAGGGCACAAGTCAGATCTCGTCGAGCACCCGATGCCGAGAGATGAGTTCGCCACCCCAGGCGTGACACGAATCCGATCTCGCCCCGACTGTCGCTTCCCATCCAAAGCGACAGCGGTATGCGACCGGTATGCGCGTTCGCACCACTGCGCACCGTTGCGCACCAGTTCGCACCGCTTCGCACCTCTTGAACCGCCCGCGACGCGCGATCCCAATCGGGGCGGCCGGATTCGAACCGGCGAAACCTCCGCGTCCCAAACGCGGCGCTCTACCAGGCTGAGCTACGCCCCGAGGCGGCGAACTGTACGCAGTGCATGGCAGTTGGCGCAGACGAGTTCGCACTTCTCGAGCTCGTCGAGCAGGCGCCGGCGCCTGCCGGCTCGCGCGAGATCACTGAGGCTTGCGGCCTTCTGATGCCCTGGGAGGTGGTCCCATTGCATCACGACAGGATCGAAGCGCCCGCCGCAGTCCGCGCAGGGAGCATTCTTGAGCTGGCGATACCACGCCGCGAACTCCTGCGTTCCGGATCCAGACCCGCAACGTTCGGCCACGCCAGACGTTCCAGAAGGTGATGGCACCTTTCCGGCACCCTCCCCTCGTCGCCGCCGCGCTCGCCGCCGCGTCCCTCATCGCAACACCGACCGCCGCGACCGCGGCGTCCACCACCGGCTCCGTCCGCGTCCCGTTCAAGTCCACCGTCACGGTCGCCGGCCTCTCCGGCGTCACGGGCAACATCTCGACGACGCTCCTGGTCCCGAACAGCTGGAAGCGCCAGAAGTCGTCCAACGGCCGCCCGGTGTGGTTCGCCGGCCACGGCTCGTGCTTCTACCGGGTCACCACGAAGGCGACGCTGTCGGTCGGCCCGTCGTCCACGGCGTCCGCCCGTGTCACGCAGGATCTGCCCGCCGTCGGCCCGCGTGTCCTCGAGAACGGCACGCGCAACAGCTTCGCGTGGCGCGTCACCCGCCCCGAGCAGCCCGGTCGCACGCACGTGCGCGCCGTCAGCGCGCTCGCGACGTCGACCCGGTCCGTCGTGACGCTGCCGACCGGGCAGTCGCTCTGGCTCGAGGTCTGGCTCGACGGCCTGGCGCGGCCGGGCAGCGAGTGCCACTCGGGCACGTACCGGCAGACGCTCGGGCCGCAGTTCGGCGACGTGCTGGCCACGGTGCGCGCGCGCCAGTTTCTGACGAAGTAGCCCGCCGCACCGCGCACGGCCCGGCGCTGCTCTAGCGTGCGGGCCATGGCCGACGTCCAGCCCCTGCGGGCCCTCCACTACGACCTCGCAACCGTCGGCTCGCTCGACGCGGTGTGCTCGCCGCCCTACGACGTGATCGACCCCGAGCAGCGGGCCGAGCTCGCCTCACGCTCGCCCTACAACGTCGTCCGCATCGACCTGCCTGAGCCCGCACAGCCCGGCGGCGACCCGTACGCGCACGCGGCGCACGCAGCTCGCCGCCTGGCGCGAGGCGGGCGCCGTCGTCCGCGACGACGAGCCCGCGCTCTGGGCACTGACCCAGACCTACACCGGGCCCGACGGCGCGACGCGCACCCGCAACGGCTTCCTCGCGCGCGTCCGGGTCGAGGACTACGGCCCGGGCCGCATCCGCCCGCACGAGCGCACGCACCCGGGCCCCAAGGAGGACCGGCTGCGCCTCACGCGCGCCACGCAGGCCAACCTCTCCCCCATCTTCTCGCTCTACGGCGATCCCGCCGGCGCGGCCTGGCGCGCGCTCGCCCCGCACGTGGCGAACGACGAGCCGTTCGGCGAGCAGACCGACCCCGAGGGCACGCGCAACCGGCTGTTCCGCATCGCCGACCCGGACGCGATCGCCGCCGTGCACGCCGCGCTCGACCCCGCCGAGCTGCTGATCGCCGACGGCCACCACCGCTACGAGACGGCCCGCGTCTACGCCGAGGAGGTCGGCGGCGAGGGCGAGCACTCGCTACGTCCTCATGCACCTCGTCGCCCTCGAGGACCCAGGGCCTCATGGTCTTCCCGACCCACCGGCTGATCAGCGGCCTCGCGGGCGACACCGCCCGCCAGGAGGCGCTCGCCGCCACCCTGCGCGAGTGCTTCGACATCACCGAGCTGGCGAGCACCGACGACCTGCCGCCGGGGCCCGCCGCCGACCGGCGGGCCGCGCTGCAGCTCGGCTACCTGGACGGGCATGTCAAGAAGCCGTTCCGGCTGACCCTCAAGGACCAGGGCATCGCCGACCGCGCGCTCGCGGACTTCCCCGAGCCCTACCGGCACCTCGACACGGCGATCGTCGAAGGCCTCGATCCTCACCGGCCCGCTCGGCCTCACCGAGGACGACATCTCCCACTTCAACGGGCTCGGCTACTCCCGCAGCGACGCCGAGGCGGTCGAGCAGGTCCTGTCCGGCGCGTTCGACGCCGCGTTCTTCCTGCCCGGTGCGAGCGTCGAGCAGATCGGGGAGATCGCGGCCGCCGGCGTGAACATGCCGCCGAAGTCCACGTTCTTCGTCCCGAAGGTCCCCACGGGGCTCCTCTTCAACGCGTTGTCATAATCGGAGGACGATGAAGCAGGCAACCGCAACCCGCCAATCGGTTTTCGCCATACGGTCACGATGCGTCAGCACGAGGTGACCGTGGACGAACCGCCGGACAAGGGCGGCACCGACGAGGGCCCGAGCCCGCAGGAGCTGCTCGCCGCGAGCCTCGCGAGCTGCGTGGCGATCACGGTCGAGATGTACGCGACCCGCAAGGGCTGGGACGTCGGCACGCTCGAGGTCGAGTGCTCGTTCACGGCCGCCGAGCGCGGCGCGCCGACGAAGTTCGACATCGTGCTGCGCCTTCCCGACAGCCTCGCCGACGAGCAGGTCGAGCGCCTGCGCGTGATCGCGGCCAAGTGCCCGGTCCACCGCACGCTCGAGGGCGAGGTCATGTTCGACGAGCGTGTCGAGCGCGTCACGCTCGCGAGCTGAGCTCGCGCAGGCACTGGCGCCCGTCCTCCTCGATCCCGAGGAGGCGGCGGCGCTCGACGTCCACGGCCGGATCGACGCGGCCGTGCTCGTCCCGCTGTTCTGGTCGGACGGCGGTCTGGGCGTGGTCCTCACCAAGCGGCGCGAGGACCTGCGCCGGCACGCCGGCGAGATCTCGTTCCCCGGCGGCCGGCAGGACCTCGACGAGGACGACCTGCGCGAGACCGCCCTGCGCGAGGCGCGCGAGGAGATCGGCCTGCCCGGCGAGGCCGTCTTCCTGGTCGGCGCGCTGCAGCCGACGCCGACGATCGCGACGAACTACGCCGTCTATCCCTTCGTCGGGCTGATCGAGGCCGGCCATGAGTGGGCGCCCAGCGCCTTCGAGGTCGAGAGCGTCCTGGAGTTCTCGCTGGCGGACCTGCGGACCGGCTACGAGCGCCGCCGCCTGCTGCGCCGCGGTGTCCCGTTCCGCACCGACACGTACGTGGTCGGCGAGCACCTCGTGTGGGGCGCCACGGCACGCATCCTCGCGGACCTGCTGGAGCGCGTGGACGCCGCCGGGCTGGCCTGAGCGCGCGCGGACCGGCACGCCCGCAGCCCGCATTCTGGAAGACTGAGGCCGATGCGCCTCTTCCTCTGCGCCGCCCTCAGCGCGGCAGTGCTGCTGGCCGCCGCCGGCTGCGGATCCGACGACCCGGCCAGCACGTCCGCCACGACGGCCGTCGCGCCGGGGGCGACCACCGCCGCGACGACCACGTCGAAGACCACGACGACCGCGGTCGACCCCGCCACGGCGCGGAAGGCGTTCCTCAAGAAGGTCAATCCGGTCTGCGAGGACTACAACGAGGAGGTCCAGGACGTGCAGAAGGACCTGCAGTCCGTCGGGAAGACCGGGAACGTCGACGTGTACGCCCCGGCACTCAAGCGCGCCACGAAGGCGGCCGAGCGCGCCAGCAAGCGGTTCGACGCCGTCGACCCCCCGGCCGGCGACGAGGCGCAGGCCGCGCTCATCGGCCGCGCCCTCAAGGCGCAGGCGACGGGCAACAAGCTCCTCCTGGAAGCGGCCGAGGCCGACGATCCGCAGCAGTTCGGCATCGCCACCGAGGCGCTGCAGCAGATCACGCCCAAGCTGCAGGAGCTGATGCGCCAGTACGGCATGACGGTCTGCGGCGCCGCCGCCTGAGCCGCCGCTCAGGCCGACACGCGGCGCGGTCCGGCGAGCAGCTGCGCGGCCACGTCGCGGGCCTGCGCCAGCCACACGGCGCGGTCGCCGCGCGGGTCCGCGTCGATCAGCGCGAACGGGATGCGGTTCGTGCGGCGCGCGTGCTCCATCTCCGCGACCCCGGACGCCAGCAGGTCCGGGCCGACGGTCCCCGCCGCCTCGTAGACGACGCCGCGCACGGTGGTGTCGGTCGTCTTCTCGAGCATCATCTTCAGGCGCGAGCCGTGGAGCGCGGCGAGCCGCTCGGCGTCGGAGCCGCTCGCCGTCCCCAGCAGCCAGAACACGAGCGTCACGTTCTCCAGGGCGTAGCGCAGCGTGCCGATCACGTCGGGGTCGCCGATCCAGCACTCGCCGCCGGCGTCCTCGATCGCGGCACGGCCGGCCTCGGTGCGGGTGACCACGCGCGCGGCGTGCCCCTCGGCGGCGAGTGCGCGCGTCAGGTCCAGGCCGCGGCAGCCGCCGCCGACGATCAGCGCCCTCATGCCGGATCCCCGCCGCCCGGGCCCAGCAGGTCGCGCTCGAAGTCCTCGCGCGTCAGCGGCGCCAGGCCCTTCTTCGCCCGGCGGCGGTTCTTCAGGTCGAGCATCTGCGCGATGTCCTCGTCGGCGAGTTCGTCCTCCCCCCGGGCGACCGTCGCGGCGAGGTCCGCCTGCACCTCCGCGCGCAGGCCGTGCTCGGTCAGCTCGGGCGCGCCCCGCGCACGGCGGCGCCGGTTGACCGCCTCGGTCATCTGCTCCAGGTCGTCGACGTCGTTCTGGTACTCGACCTCGGCGGACCGCGTCGGGCGCCAGTCGACCTGGTCGGCGCCGGAGCCCGGATAGAAGACCCCGAGCAGGACCACGCCGACGAAGAGGCCTCCGACGAGCACGATCATGACGACGGCGAACGGGTCCATGCTGCCTCCAGCCTACGTGCGCCGGCGATGGTCGGCGCAGCCGCTGCGATAGCGTCGCCCCGCGTGAGCGACCCCGTCTCCCCCGCCGCGATCGTGCAGGCCGCCTGGCGCGAGGGTCGCCTGCTGTACCCCTGCACGGCCGCGGGCGAGCCGGTCTGGCCTCCGCGCATCGCGGCGCCCGGCACCGGTGCCGCGCTCACCTGGCGCGAGAGCGCGGGCCTGGGCACCGTCTACGCGACGACCGCGCTGCACGGCCGCGACGCGCCGCCGCGCAACGTCGCCCTGATCGACCTGGACGAGGGACTGCGGATGATGAGCCGCGTCGACGGGCTCCCCGGCGACGCCGTGCCGATCGGCCTGCGCGTCCGGGTGCGGTTCACCGACCCGGACCCCGAGACGGGCGAGCGGCTGCCCGTGTTCGTGCCGGAGGCCGGCGCGTGACGAGCGCCCTGCGCGGGAGCGCGGCGATCGCGGGCGCCGCCGAGTCCGACCTCGGCGCCGCGCCCGGCACCCGCCCCGTCGACCTGATGGCGCAGGCGACCCTGCGCGCGCTGACGACTGCCGGCCTGACGCCTGCAGGACGTCGACGGCGTGTTCGCGGCGACGACGCAGCTGCCGATGGCCCCGCTGAACCTCGCGCTCGAGCTCGGGCATCGAGCCCGCTGCACGGACGCGACGAACGTCGGCGGCTCGTCGTTCATGTCCCACGTCGCGCACGCGCCGCTCGGCGATCGCAGCGGGCGTGTGCGACGTGGCGCTGATCGCCTACGGCAGCACGCAGCGCCTCGTCGGCCGCGTCCGGCGCGAGCCCGCACGAGCTCAACCCCTGGGAGGCGCCGTTCCGGCCCTGCGATCCCCGTCACCGCCTACGCGCTCGCCGCCGCCCGGCACATGCACGCAGTACGGCACGACCCGCGAGCAGCTGGCGAGCGTCGCGGTCGCCGCCCGCGCGTGGGCCGCGATGAACCCGGGCGCGTGGTAAAGCGACCCGCTGACCGATCGAGCAGGTGCTCGACGCGCGGATGGTCGCCGACCCGTTCACGGTCCGCGACTGCTGCCTGGTGACCGACGGCGGCGGCGCGGTCGTCCTGACCTCCGCCGAGCGCGCGAGGACGCTGCGAAGCGAACCCGGTCTGTGTGCTCGGAGCCGGCGAGGCGCACAGCCACCGGCACATCTCCAGCATGCCGTCGCTCACGGGCACCGCCGCGGTGCGGTCCGGCGCGACCGCGTTCACCGAGGCCGGCCTCACGCCCGCCGACGTCGACGTCGCCAGCTCTACGACGCGTTCACGATCACCCCGATCCTCTTCCTCGAGGACCTCGGCTTCTGCGCCAAGGGCGACGGCGGCCCGTTCGCGGCGAGCGGCGCGATCGCGCCGGGCGGGAAGCTGCCGGTGAACACCAACGGCGGCGGGCTCTCGTACATGCATCCCGGGATGTACGGGCTGCACGCGATCGTCGAGGCGGTCCGCCAGCTGCGCGGCGAGGGCGGCGAGCGGCAGGTCGCCGGCTGCGAGGTCGCGGTCGCCCACGGCAACGGCGGCGTCCTGTCGAGCCAGGCGACGCTCGTGCTCGGCTCGGACGCCACGGCGTGAGGGCGCGCGCCCTCCTCTCCGGCGCGGTCGCCTGCGCCGTCCCGATCGTCCTGGCGGGCAACGCGCTGCTCGTGCTCGCCTGGGGCTGGCTCCCGCGCGCGATCTACGCGCTGCCGGGGTTCCCGGACGACTCCGGGTTCACCTCCGGCGAGCGGCTGGCGCTCGCGACGACCGGCGTCGACTCGATCCAGCCGTGGGACGCGAGCGGCATGGACGGGCTGCGCGCCGCGCTGCTGCCCGACGGCTCCGCCGCCTTCAACCTGCGCGAGGTCACGCACATGGACGACGTGCGCAGCGTCATGACGGCGCTGCTGATCGCCTGGGCCGTGGCGGTGCTGCTCCTCGCGGTGGCCTGGATCGCCACCCGCGGGCGCGCCGAGGCGCGCGCCGCGCTGCACCGCGGGCTGTGGTGGGGCGCGTTCGCCGCCATCGCCCTGCTCGGCCTGTCGGCGCTGTTCATGCTCGTCGACTTCGACGCGTTCTTCACGGCGTTCCACGGCATCTTCTTCGAGGGCGACTCGTGGCGGTTCCCGAGCACGGACACGCTCCGGCTCCTCTACCCGTACGCGTTCTGGGGCATCGCCGGCGGTGCGCTCGCGCTGCTGACGATCGGCCAGGCGCTCCTCCTCGCCGCGGTCGCGCGAGAGCGTAGGCTGTCGCCATGGACTTCGAGCTGACCGACGAGCAGCGGCTGATCAAGCAGACGGCCGCCGAGTTCACCGACAACGAGGTGACGCCGGTCGCCGGGCGCAACAGCCGCGAGCACCCGCTTCGACACCGAACTCGTCGCGAAGATCGCCGCGCAGGGCTACCTCGGCGCGATCGTCCCGCAGCAGTACGGCGGCGCCGGCCTGGACTACATCACCTACGCGCTGATCTGCGAGGAGATCGGCCGCGGCTGCTCGGCGATGCGCACGGTCATCTCGGTGCAGACCTCGCTCGTCTGCTCGACGATCCTGAAGTGGGGCACCGAGGAGCAGAAGCAGCGCTACCTGCCGCTGCTCTGCTGCAGCGGCGAGTGGCTCGGCTGCTTCGGCCTGACCGAGCCCGACACCGGCTCCGGCGCCGGCAACCAGAAGACGCGCGCCGTAGAAGACCGACGACGGCTGGACGATCAACGGCGCGAAGATGTGGATCTCGCTCGGCAACAACGCCAAGCTCGCGCTGATCTTCGCCCAGACCGATCCGTCGCTCGGCCACAAGGGCCTGGCGTGCTTCCTCGTCGAGACCGACCAGCCGGGCTTCCAGCCGGAGCCGATCAAGGGCAAGATGGGCCTCTGGGCGTCGGACACCGCGGTCATCGCGCTCGACGACGTCGACGCGTCGGCCCGGACTCGATGCTCGGCGAGGTCGGCGAGGGCTTCAAGGTCGCGATGAGCGCCCTGGACTCCGGGCGCTACAGCGTCGCCGCCGGCTGCGTGGGCATCTGCCAGGCCTCGCTCGACGAGTCGGTCCGCTACGCCCAGGAGCGCACGCAGTTCGACCGCCCGATCGCCGGCTTCCAGCTCGTGCAGGCGATGATCGCCGACATGGTCGTGCGCACGCACGCCGCGCGGCTGCTCGTCTTCCAGGCGGGCGCGGTCAAGGACGCCGGTCGCAAGAGCACGCGTCGAGACCTCGATCTGCCAAGTACTACGCGACCGAGGCCGCGAAGTGGTGCTCGGACGCGGCGATCCAGATCCACGGCGGCGCCGGCTACGTCGACGACCATCCGGTCGAGCGCTTCTACCGCGACGCGCGCGTGACGACGATCTACGAGGGCACGAGCCAGATCCAGCAGCTGATCATCGGCCGCGACGCGACCGGCATCGACGCGCTCAAGCCGATGGTGATCGAGCGCGACGCGGAGCCCGTCTCCGCGTGAGGTCGTGAGCGACGCGGGCGGGATGCCCGCCGTCATCGGCATCGCCGGCGCCGGGACGATGGGCACCGGCATCGCGCAGCTCGCCGCCGCGGCGGGCGCGCGGACGCTGCTGTACGACCCGGTCCCGGGCGCGGCGGAGCGCGGCGCGGCGCGCGTCCTGGAGGGCCTCGAGGGCGCGAAGGCGCGCGGCAAGCTCACCGCCGACGAGGTCCGCGCCGCATGGGAGCGCGTGGAGGCGGTCGACGACGTCACCGAGCTGGCGCCGTGCGAGCTCGTGATCGAGGCCGCGCCCGAGGAGCCCGCGCTCAAGCACGCGCTGTTCGCCGATCTGGCCGGCGTCGTCGCCGAGACGTGCGTGCTCGCCTCGAACACCTCATCGATCCCGATCACCGCGATCGCCGGGCCCGTCGCCCACCCCGAGCGCGTCGTCGGGATGCACTTCTTCAACCCGGCGCCCGGTGATGAAGCTCGTCGAGGTCATCGCGGGCGTCGACACCGACGAGCGCACGCTCGCGCGTCGCGCGCGCGACCGGCGCCGCATGGGCCGCCGCGTCATCGACGCCGCCGACGGGCCCGGGTTCCTCGTCAACCGCTGCGGGCGCCCGTTCGGGCTGGAGGCGCTGCGCTGCGTGACCGAGGGCCTCGCCGAGCCGCACGCAGGTGGACCGCATCGCCCGCCTGGGCGGCGGCTTCCGCATGGGCCCGTTCGAGCTGCAGGACCTCGTCGGCATCGACACCGGTTTCGCGGTCTCGCGCAGCTTCTACGAGCTGAGCTTCGGCGAGCCGCGCTGGCGCCCGTCGCCGCTCAGCGCGCGGATGGTCGCGAGCGGCCGCCTGGGGCGCAAGACCGGCCGCGGGTGGTACGCCTACGACGCGGCGGGCGCGATCGCCCGCGAGCAGGACGGCCCCGCTCCCGCGGCCGGAGCCGGCGTGCCCGACGGCGGCATGGTCGTGATCGCGGGCGACCTGCAGGTCGCCGACGAGCTGCGCGCCCTGGCGATCGACGCCGGCTGGGACGTGCGCGACCCCGGCGACGCCGCGGGCGAGGTGCCCGACCTCATCGTCGACTGCGGCGGGGCGCCCGGCGACGATCCGCTCCAGGGCGGGCCGGTCGCGGTGCTCTGCGCCGAGGGGTCACTCGCCGCGCTGGACGGCGGGGGCGCGGCCGCCGGGTTCCACGCGCTGCCGCCGCTGGCGGCGGGCGGGCTCGTCGAGCTCACGCGGACGTCCGGCACGAGCGCGCACAGCGCCGAGCGCGCCGAGCGGTTCTTCGCGACGCTCGGGCTCCACACCGCCCACGTCGGCGACGCGCCCGGGCTCGTGCTGGGGCGGATCGTCTGCCAGCTCGTCAACGAGGCCGCGTTCGCGCTCGGGGAGGGCGTGGGATCGGCCGACGACGTCGACGCGGGCATGGTCCTCGGCCTGAACCACCCGCGCGGACCGCTGGCCTGGGGCGACGCGATCGGGCTCGACCACGTCCTCGCCGTCCTCGACGCGCTGCGCGCCGAGCGCGGCGACCCCGCCTACCGTGCGGCCCCGCTGCTGCGCGAGCTCGTCCTGACGGGGCGCCTGGGCGTGCAGACCGGGCACGGCTTCCACGAGCACCCCGACGCGTAGGCCCGACCTCACGCTTGCGGCCCCGAGCCCGTTGGACGTCCGGTGAGCCCGCCCCCCTTCCAGCGCTTCCTCGACGAGCAGCGCGAGCCGGTCTGGCGCTTCCTCGTCGCGTCCGTCGGCCGCGAGCACGCGGACGACTGCTTCCAGGAGACGTTCCTGGCGGCGATGCGCGCGTACCCGCGGCTGCGGGACGCCGGGAACCTGCGCGGCTGGGCGCTGACGATCGCCCACCGCAAGGCGCTCGACCATCACCGGGCGCGGGCGCGCCGGCCGGTGCCCGTCGAGGACGTTCCCGATCGGCCGGCTGCCGCGGACGACCCGGCCGCCGCGCTCGACGCCGACCGCACGTGGGCGGCGGTGCGGCACCTGCCGCCACGCCAGCGCGCCGTGCTGACCCTGCGCTTCGCCGGCGATCTCACCCACGCCCAGGTCGCCGCGGCGCTGGGCTGCTCCGAGGAGGCCTCGCGCCAGGCGCAGCGCGACGGCCTGCGGACCCTGCGCCGGACCATGGAGGACGACCGATGACCCGCACCGCTGTTCCCGCCCCGAGGACCGACCCACGTGACGCCGCGGAGGCCGCCGCGCGCTTCGCCGCGAGCGCGGCACCCGACGTGCGCTACGCGGTCCTCGACACGCCCGCGGGCGCTGTCGTCGGCGCCGTGACCGGTCGCGGCCTCGTCCGGCTTGCGTACGAGGACTGGAACGGCGGCGTGGACGCGGTCGTGGAGGCACTTGCCGAGCGGATCTCCCCGCGGATCCTCGAGCAGCCCGCCGCGCTGGACCCCGTCGCCCGCGAGCTCGACGAGTACTTCGCCGGCCGGCGCACCGCGTTCGACCTCCCGATCGACTGGGCGCTCGTCACGCCGTTCGCGCGGCGCGTCCTGCGCGCGACCGCGCGGATCCCCTACGGCGAGGTCGCCACCTACGGCGACGTCGCCGCGGGCGCCGGCAGCCCCGGCGGCTCGCGCGCAGCGGGCAACGCGCTCGGCTCCAACCCCGTGCCGATCGTCATCCCCTGCCACCGCGTCGTGCGCAGCGGCGGCGCGCTCGGCGGCTACACGGGCGGCGTGGCGCGCAAGGAGCTGCTGCTGGGGGTCGAGCGCGGGCGCGCCCGGTGGCCTCAGCAGCCTCCGGCACCGCGCCGGGGGCCGCACGCAGCGGGTCCGCATCACCACGGTCGCGGGCCGGGGACTACCGACGTATGGTCGCTTCATGCTGCCGCGTCACGCCGTCACGAGCGGTGCTGACCGTCCTGTGCGCTCGTCGCGCTCCCCGGCGGTCGCCGGCGGCGGCGAAGCCCGCCAACGACGACCGGGCCGACGCGCGGGTCCTGACCCTCCCGGCGAGCGTCGACGGCACGACGCAGCGACGCCACGCTGGAAGAGCCGAGACCGAGCCGTCCTCGGGCTGTACCTTCGCGAAGCGATCGGTCTGGTACGCTCGTCAAGGCGCCGCGCGACGGCCGCATCAGCGTGAAGCTCGACGCCGGCGGCGACCTCGACACCGTGGTCGACGCGTACCTGCGCCAGCGCTCGCAGACGCGCCAGCTCGAGTGCGACCAGTCCGACAAGGACGGACGCTCGGAGCTGAGCTTCAAGGTGAAGGAGGGCCAGAGCTACCTCATCCGCGTCGGCGAGCGCCAGAACTCCGCCAGCGGCGACTTCAAGCTCGACGTCTTCATCCCGGAGGCGCCGCCGCTGTTCCCCGGCCCGCGCATCCCGTCGAAGGGCCTCGCCGGCAAGGTCGACGTGCTCCAGAACCGGCAGGACGCCTACTCGGTCGTCCTGCGCAGCGGGCGTGACCTACCGGATCAACCTCGCGCTCGCCGGCGAGGGCTGCGCGAGCCTCGAGCTGTACGGACCGAGGCTCGCGACTTCGACGACCCCGTCGAGGACCGCCTCGGCGTGCTCCGGCTACGGGCTGTTCACGCCGGCGGCCGGCGAGGGCGGCCGCTACAGCCTGCTCGTGACCGCGCCGCGCGGCGTGCGCGGCGTCCAGCGCTACCACCTGCAGGTCGGCCGCGCGCTCGCCGACGACACCGCGCCCGGGCAGTTCCTGCGCAACTTCGAGACGGTCCGCGGGCGGGTGGACGGCCAGCGCCTGGACGTCGTCGACCTGTACCGGTTCGACGTCACCAAGCGCAGCAGTGCTCACGCTCGTCGCTCACGGCCACGAAGGATCTCGGCATGACGGTCCGCAACGACCGCGGCGACTACGTGGCGCGGCAACGACGGCGAGGGCGACGTCAACGCGACGCCTGCGGCCCGGCCGCTACTTCGCCGCCGGTCCTCGCCTTCGAGAACCAGCAGGAGCGCTACACGCTGCAGGCGCGTCTCGCGAGGCGATCACGCGCACCCGGATCGGCGTGCAGCGCAAGGCCTCGCCCGGCGCGACCGTGCCCGTCACCGTCCGCGTCTCGCCCGGCGCCTCGGGCCCGGTGCGCATCGTCGCGCAGCGCCTGGATCCGCTGTTCGGCTGGCTCTACCTGCAGACGTGGCGCGCACCGTCTCCCGCGGCCGGTGAGCGTCGGGCTTCACGCCCGCCGTATGTCGGGCGCTTCCGGTTCCGCGCGGAGTTCCTCGGCACCGCGGCGCGGCGCCGAGCCGGAGCGGATTCACGAAGGTGAAGGTCGCCACCGCGCTGCGCGACTAGCCGGCGCCCTAGCGCGGTAGCGTCCCGCGCCGATGGCCCGGCCGCCGCCGCGAGCGCACCGTCGACGATCGACGACCCCGACGACCCCGGCACCGTCTGGCGCTTCGACCTGCGCTTCCTGCTCTCGCACTACCACTGCATCTGGGGCCAGGGCTGCCGCTCGGTCCGCGGCGACGGCTCCTCGCAGGGCTGCTGCAGCCACGGCGTCTACGTCGAGGGCGCCGACTGGAGCGAGGAGGACCGCGGCGAGGGCGCGGAGGTCGACGCCCGCGCGGCGCATGCTGACGCCCGAGCGAGTGGCAGAACCACGGCGTCGCCGACCACCTCGGCGGCTGGCAGCGCGAGCGCGAGCAGGGCAGCATCCACACGCGCGTCCATCGCGGCGCGTGCATCTTCTTCAACCGCGACGACCACCACGCCGGCCCCGGCTGCGCGCTGCACCAGGCGGCGATGCGCCGCGGCGAGGACCCGCGCGACTGGAAGCCGCGCGCCTGCTGGACGGTGCCGCTGCACGTCGAGCACGACGAGGACGCGGGCCGCTGGACCGTCCGCGCGGTGCGGCGCAGCGACTGGGGCTCACCCGGCGCGATCGACTGGTGGTGCACGTCCGCCGCGATCGCCCAGACCGCCGAGCGGCCGGTCTGGCAGACGATGGAGCCCGAGCTGCGGCGCACCTGCGGCGACGGCGTCTACGACCGGCTCGCCCGCGCGTGCCGAGCGGCCGCCGCCGCGCGGTGACGCTCAGTCCTTGCCGGGCTGGTCGAACTGCGTGCGCAGGAACGCGTCCCACATGCCGTCGGTCATCAGCGCGCGCTGCGTGACGAGCATGTGCGCGCTGGGCGTGACGCGGTAGCGGATCTTCGGCCGGCGGGTCGTGATCGCGCGCTCGATCGTCTTGGCGACGTCCTCGGGCCCGCCGCCGAGCTTCGCCATCGGGCCCTTCTCGTAGACGTCGTGTCGTCGCCTGCGGCGACCTCGGCGTTGAACTCGTCGTACGGGCCGGGTCCTCCGCGCCCTCGTCGATCGAGGCGACGGCCGCGTCGCCGAACCCGGTCCTGATGAGCCCCGGCTGGATCACGACGACGTCGATGCCGAAGCGCCTTGACCTCGAAGCGCAGCGCGTCGCTGATCGCCTCCAGGGCGTACTTCGTCGCGTGGTAGAAGCCGCCGCCGGGAAAGGTGAAGTTCGCGCCCATCGAGCTGACGTTCACGACCTTGCCGTACCGCTGCGCGCGCATCCCCGGCAGGACCAGCTGGGTCAGCCGCACCAGGCCGAAGACGTTCGTCTCGAACTGGCGGCGGACGTCGTCCATCCGACCGACTCGATCGCGCCCGACTGCGAGTAGCCGGCGTTGTTGATGAGGACGCCGACCGCGCCGTGCTCGGCCTCGATCGCGGCGACCGCGGCCGTCATGGAGTCCTCGTCGGTGACGTCGAGCGCGAGCGTGCGGCAGCCGGCCTGCCTCCAGGTCGGAGATCGCCTCGGGCCGGCGCGCGGTCGCGTAGACCGTCCACCCCGCTCGGCGAGCCGCCTGGCGGTGGCGTGGCCGATGCCCGACGAGCATCCGGTGACGAGGACGGCCTTGGACGGATTGGCGGGATCTGGCGTCATGAGCGTGCACTTGAACAAGTTGGACGCCATTTGTCAAGTCGTCCGGTCACGCGATAGGCTCCGCACGTGACGACGACCGGCGCGCGCAGCACCACCACCGCCCGCGGCGACGCGGCGCGCGAGGCCATCCTCGACGCCGCCTTCGTGCGCTTCGCCGGCTACGGCCTGCGCCGCACGTCGATGGAGGACATCGCGCGCGAGGCGCGTGTGTCGCGCGCGTCGATCTACTTCCACTTCGGTGCCAAGGACCAGGTCTTCCGCGCGCTCGCCGAGCGCCTGCACGAGCAGAACCTCGCAGCGATGAACGCTGCGGCCGACACGGACGCGCCGCTGGAGGACCGGATCCGCGGCGCACTGGAGGCGCGGCTCGTGCGCTTCGTCGAGATCACGCACAGCTCGCCCCACGGCGACGAGCTGCTCGACGAGCACAGCCGCGTCTGCGGCGACATCGCCGCGGCGTCCCATGCCGCGTCCCTGCGGATCCTGCGGCGCCTGGTCCGCGAGGGCACCGCGTCCGGCGAGCTCGACCCCGCCGCCGTCGGCCTGTCGGAGGCGACCGCCGCCGCCGTCCTGCTCGACTGCGCCGAGGCGGCGAAGACCGGGCCTGCGGTCGCGCCGCGCGCATTCCGCCGGCGGCTGGCGCAGATCGTCCGCACGCTCGTCGCGGGCATGCGCCCGGCGCACTGAGCGGCGGCGCCCCCGTAGTAGCCTCGACGCCGCACATGGCCCAGACACAGGAGCACCTCGACCCGCTGAGCGCGCTCGACGCCGCGTTCCTCTTCCAGGAGCGCCCGAACGCGCACATGCACATCGGCGGCGTCGCGATCTTCGAGGGCCCGCCGCCGGACTGGGACGACTTCCTGGAGCACGTGCGCGCCCGGCTGGACCGCGTCCCGCGCTACCGCCAGAAGCTCGCCGAGCCGCCGCTGGGCCTCGGCCGCCCGCGCTGGATCGACGACCCGAGCTTCAACCTCGAGTACCACGTCCTGCACAAGGCGCTGCCGAGCCCCGGCGACGAGGACGCGCTGCGCCGGCTCATCGCCCGGATCTACTCCCAGCGGCTCGACCGCGCCAAGCCGCTCTGGGAGCTGCTGCTCATCGAGGGCCTGGAGGACGACCGCTTCGCGCTGCTCACGAAGACCCACCACAGCGTCGTCGACGGCATCAGCGGCGTGGACATCACGGCCGCCCTGTTCGACATCACCGCCGAACACGCCCGAGCCCGACCCGGGATCGCGCGCCTGGGTGCGCGCGCCCGGAGCCGAGCGCCGCCGAGCTCGCCGCGATGTCGGTCAACGGCACGCTGCGCGACGTCGGCGAGCTGCCGCTGCGCGCCGCCGGCACGCTCGGCGACCGCCTGCGCCTGCGCCGCGCCGCGCAGGGCGTGAGGCGAGGCGGCGATGACGCTGCGTGCGCCCCGCCCCGCGCCTCCCCGCTGAACGTCAAGATCGGCCCGCACCGGCGCGTCGCGTTCGTGCGCACCGACCTCGAGGCAGTTCAAGCAGATCAAGGACGTCTTCGGCGGCACCGTCAACGACGTCGTGCTCGCCGTCACCGCGGCGCGATCCGCCAGCTGGATGCACGCGCGCGGCCTGAAGACGGAGGGCACCGAGCTGCGCGCCGGCGTCCCCGTGTCCACCCGCGCCGGCGACGAGCGAGGGCACGCTCGGCAACCAGCTCACGCAGCTCGTCGCGCCGCTGCCGGTCGACGTCGCCGACCCGGTCGCGCGGCTGCGCATCGTCCAGGACGCGATGACGGGCCTGAAGGAGAGCCGCCAGGCGCTCGGCGCCGAGATCATCGCGGGCGCCCAGGACTTCGCGCCGCCGACGATCCTCGCCCAGTCCACGCGGCTGAACTTCTCCACCCGCGCCTACAACATCCTCGTCACGAACATCCCCGGCCCGCAGATGCCGCTGTACCTCATGGGCCGCCAGCTGCGAGGAGATCTACCCGCTCGCGTTCCTCGCCGGGGACCGCGCGGTCGCGGTCGCCGTCATGTCCTACAACGGCGTGCGTCGGCTTCGGCCTGATCGGCGACTACGACGCGCTCGCGGACATCGACGTGCTCGCCGACGGGTTCACGGGCTCGCTCGCGGAGTACCTGAAGCTCGCCGCGCGCCGCGCCGTGCGCGGGCGCACGAGCCGGCGCGTGCCGAAGAAGCAGGCACTGGCGAAGAAGGGCCGGTAGCGTCCGGCCGCATGCAGGCCGTCGCCTTCCAGGGTCCCGAACACGTCGAGCTGGTCGAGAAGCCCGATCCGGAGCTGATCGCCCCCGACGACGCGATCGTCCGCGTGCTCGCCAGCGGGGTCTGCGGGTCGGACCTGCACATCTACCACGGGCGCGTGCGGATCGAGGAGGGCTTCACGATCGGCCACGAGTTCGTCGGCGAGGTCGTCGCCGCCGGCGACGCCGTCACGAGCGCCGCGGTCGGCGACCGCGTGCTGGGCTGCTTCCAGGTCGCGTGCGGGACGTGCTGGTTCTGCCGGCGCTCGCTGTTCCACAAGTGCGAGCACTCGCGCACGTTCGGCCACGGCAGCGGGCTGGGCGACCTGCAGGGCACGCAGGCCGAGCTGGCGCTCGTCCCGTTCGCGAACCTCGCGCTGCGGCGCGTGCCCGGACGGGCCTCTCCGACGACGTCGCGCTGTTCGCCGGCGACGTCATGGGCACCGGCTACCACGCGGTCGTCGACAGCGGCGTGACGCCCGGCGACGCGTCGCCGTGCTCGGCCTCGGGCCCGTCGGCCTGTGCGCGGTGCAGTGCGCGGTGCTCGCGGGCGCCGCGCGCGTGATCGCGATCGACACCGTCGAGGACCGCCTGGCGATGGCGGCGCTCGTTCGGCGCGCAGGCCGTGCACCTGACCGAGGAGGACCCGCGCGCCGCCGCGAAGGCGGCGACCGGCGGGCGCGGCGTGGACGTCGCGATCGACTGCGTCGGCGACCCGCGCGCGCTCGAGCTCGCGATCCGCCTGGCGCGCACGTGCGGGACGGTGCAGTGCGTCGGCGTCTACGCCGAGCGGGCCGAGGTCCACATGGGCCTGGCCTGGATCAAGGCGCTGACGATCCGCACGGGCCACGCGAACGTCATCCGGCACCTGGACCCGGTGCTGGAGCTGCTGCAGACCGGCCGCCTGGACCCGTCGCCGCTCGTGACGGCCCACATGCCGCTCGCGCGAGGCGCCCGAGGCCTACCGCCGCTACGCGGCGCGCGAGGCGCTCAAGATCGTCCTCGTCCCGTAGCGCTCAGAACGCGACGGCGTCGCGGCACGCCTTCAGCTGCGCGCCGCGCCGGCCGGCGGCGCAGCGCCGGTCGGTGCGCAGCCCGGCGAAGACCGCGCTGACGGCCTCGGTGTCGTCGATGACGTAGAAGCGCCCCGCGTAGGCGTAGCGCGAGTCGCGCCAGGAGGCGCGGCAGCGCACGACGATGCGCGAGTCCGCGACGCAGCGTCTTGCGCAGCCCCTTCGGGTACCGGTCGGTCCCGGCGGTGATCGCCAGGCGCATCGCGCGGTCGGCGACCGACAGCTGCTCGGGCGTCGCCTTCTCGGCCGCGCGGGCCTCCAGCGACCGGCGCCAGCAGCAGCGCAGCGAGCAGCAGCGGGTGTGATGAGCAGGCAGCGCACGGGCATCGGCACGCCAGACGGTACCGCGCGCGCCACCCGCGCCCCCGCACACGATCGCGCTGTGTCGATCCCGCCAGCCGGGACTTTCCCGGCGCGATCGCGTGAGAGACTCCCGCCATGGCCACCACCCCCGTCCTGCCCGACGCCCTGTCCCCCGACGCCCGCGCGTTCTGCGAGCGCGACCACGGCCTGCTGATCGGCGGCGAGTGCGTCCCCGCCGCCGACGGCGCGACCTTCGAGACGCTCGACCCCGCCACCGGCAACGTCATCGCCGTGGTCGCCCAGGCGGGCGCCGCCGACGTCGACGCCGCCGTCGCCGCCGCGCGCGCGGCGTTCGCGCCCGGCGCCCCGTGGCGCACGATGCCCGCCGCGGGCCGCAGCAGCGCGATCTGGAAGCTCGCCGACCTGCTCGAGCAGCACGCCGACGAGCTCGCGCAGCTCGAGTCGCTGGACAACGGCAAGCCGGTGAAGTTCGCGCGCCACGTGGACGTCGCGAGCAGCGTCGCGCACCTGCGGTACTTCGCCGGCTGGCCGACGAAGATCGAGGGCGCCACCCTGCCGATCTCCGCGCCGGACGTGCACGCCTACACGCGGCAGGTGCCGGTCGGCGTCTGCGGCCAGATCATCCCGTGGAACTTCCCGCTGCTCATGGCCGCGTGGAAGATCGCCCCGGCGCTCGCGGCCGGCTGCACCATCGTCCTCAAGCCCGCCGAGCAGACGCCGCTCACCGCGCTGCGCCTCGGCGAGCTCGCGCTCGAGGCCGGCATCCCGCCGGGCGTGCTCAACGTCCTCACCGGCGACGGCCGCACGGGCGCCGCGCTCGTCGAGCATCCGGGCGTCGACAAGATCGCCTTCACCGGCTCGACCGCGGTCGGCCGCGAGATCGCCGCGGTCGCGGGCCGCGGCCTCAAGCGCGTGACGCTCGAGCTCGGCGGCAAGTCGCCGAACATCGTCCTGCCGGACGCCGACGTCAAGGCCGCGGTGAAGGGCTCGTTCGCCGGGCTCTACTTCAACAGCGGCCAGGCCTGCAACGCCGCATCGCGGCTGATGGTCCCGGCGCCGATGTTCGACGAGGTCGTCAGCGCGCTCGCCACCGCCGCCGAGGCCACCGTCACCGGCCCGGGTCTCGCGCCCGACACGTTCGTCGGCCCGCTCGTCAGCGCCGAGCAGCACGAGCGCGTCAGCGGCTACATCGACGCGGGCCGCGCGGAGGCCGAGCTCGTCGCCGGCGGCGCCACGCACGCTCGAGGGCCACGAGAACGGCTACTTCGTCGACGCCGACGCTGTTCACCACGACCGACGACGACGCGCGCATCGTGCGCGAGGAGATCTTCGGGCCGGTGCTCGTCGCGCAGCCGTACGACAGCCTCGAGGAGGTCGCCGAGCGCGCGAACGCCGGCGAGTACGGCCTCGCCGCGGGCGTGTGGACGCGCGACGTCTCCAGCGCCCACCGCCTCGCCTCGCTCCTGCGCGCCGGCAGCGTCTACGTCAACTGCTGGAGCGTCGGCGACCCGAGCGCCCCGTTCGGCGGCTTCAAGTCGAGCGGCATCGGCCGCGAGCACGGCCGCGAGGGCCTCTCGGCGTACCTCGAGAACACCTCGGTGTTCGTCCAGCTGTAGGACGGCCGGGCCCGGAACGAGCTCGGGCGGCCCGTGGGCCGCCCGAGGAACGGTCGCGTCGCTGCGCGCGGTTACGGCTGCTCGCCGAGCAGCACGTCCACGTCGAGCGGGTTGACGCTGATGTCGCCGGCGACGGTCGCCTGGTCGCCCTTGTAGGTCACGCCCGCGTACGCCGGATCGGTCGGCACCGGCAGCCCGCCGACGGTGCCGGTGAGGCCGGCGTCACGCACGAGCGGGTACGGGTCGGTGCCGCAGATGGCGCGCGAGCCGTACGGCGCCGGGAAGCCCGGCGACGGGTGGTTCGCGTTGAACGTCGTGTAGTAGCCCGGGGTCGTCGCCGGGTCGTAGAACGCCTCGTCGTAGAAGATCGGCAGCGTCAGGTTGCGGATCGGCAGGAGGCCCGAGCCGAGCTGCGGGTCGCCGCCGGCGGCCGCGATGCCGCCGATCGTCGGGATCTTCGAGACGACGCTCGCGTTCGAGAAGCCGGGGTTGGCCGGGCCCGGGTTGTCGTTGTTGTACTTCAGGTAGGCCGAGCGGGCCGACAGGCACGCGGTCAGCGCGACGCGGTCGGGGTTGTTCGGATCCGAGGACACGGTCGCCTTGGCGATCCGGACCTTGCCGTCCTTGGTGATCGCCGGGGCGATCCGCAGCGAGCCGGTCAGGCGCACACCCGGGATGTAGTTCTGCACCGTGCCGGTCCAGACCTGGTGGCAGTTGAAGACGCCGGCCGGGAAGGCGTTGCCGGAGATCAGCGGCACCGAGAACATGTCCTGGTCGATGATCCGCGCGATGCCCGCGATCTCCGCGGCGAGGTTCACGGTGACGTCGATGCCGACGTTCTTGCCCGGGATGTTGCCGAACAGGTTCGCCTGGCCACCGGAGTAGCCGAGCGTGATGTCCTGCGACCCCTGAGCGGTCGGCAGCGCGCCGCTGGTGACCGGCGTGCCCGTGCTCATGTTCACCGAGACGCCGCCGGGAGCGATCTTCAGGTGCAGCGCGTTCGTGCGCAGCACGGTGTTCGCCGCGTTGTAGTTGAACGGCAGCGGCGCGGCCGGGTTGCCGGAGTTCGTCGGCGCCGAGCCCGGTCGGGAACGGCGCCGGGTTCGTGCCCGATCCAGTCGTTGTCGCCGACGAAGCCGCCGGTCTGGATGCGGTCGATCGCATCGACGCCGGGGAAGATCGGCAGGTAGCCGATCGGCGCGCCGCCGATGGTGCCGACGGCCGGGTCGTAGATCGGGAAGCCCGGGATGCCGGCGCCCGTCGCGAACGACGGGTTGAAGGTCGGCGTGAGTCCCGTGGAAGAGCGAGTTGTAGCCGGCGGGCACGATGCCGCCGGTCGACGTCGTCGTGCTGGCGAAATCGCCGCAGCCCTGCTCGACGCCCGACTCGGAGAGCCCGGTGAGGAACGAGGTCGCCTTCAGGAAGTTCGCGTCGTTGCGCTTGGCCGGGTCGGCGATGTCGTCGTTCCACAGCAGCGGGACCGACGACGTGCTGAGGAAGCGGGTCGACGACGGGAGGATCTTGATGTTGACGTTGCCCAGCGCGCCGCCGTCGTAGGTGTCCTGGAACTCGACGACCGCCGGCAGCGAGCCGCCGATCGCGACCGAACGCGTGCCGAGCGACGGGCCGAGGTTGACGTTGGCCGACGGGACGGTGCGCTGGTTGAGCGCCGTGCCCTGCGTGAGGCAGTTCGTGCTCAGCGCGACGACCGACGGGGTTGCCGCCGACGGTCGGCGCCGGGTTCTGCCCGTTCTCCGTCGTGCACGGGTTGCGCAGACGGATCGTCACGGGGAGCTTGAAGTTCACGAGCGCGGCGCGCTTGAGGAACGACTTGCGGCGCGACGACGCCCGGGTTCTTCTTCACCGTCTTGCGCAGCTCGGCGCGGATGGCCTTCTTGGCCTTCGGGCTGAGCTTCTGCGCCGCGCGGCGCGGACGCCGGGACGACGGCGAACGACGCGATGACGACCCCTGCAAGGACACGGCGCCACGGGCGCGTTGATGCGAGCACGACTGGACTCTCCTCCTTGACGCGGCGCACGATGCCCCGCTCTCCCCTCCGGATGCGGGTGATCATCGCACATCCGTCCACCTTGCCGTGCGATGTCGGCGCGCCAACTCCGCCGGGCCGGATCGGCGCGAATCGCGGGCGCTCTGTGCTTCAATCAGCGCCGCCGCGCGGTCTGGTTGGGAGGCCGTCACGCGTCGCATGACATCTGCAGCACCGACCACGGAGGAGATCCGGTGAATCATCTCATCACGCGCACGGCCCTCGCGGCCGCCGCGCTCACCGCCGTCACGGCCCTTGCGGCCTGCGGCGGCGACGACGAGCCGTCGACGACGTCGGCAGGCACGACGCCCGGCGCCACGGCCACGGCGACGGCCACCGCGACCGCCACCGCGACGCAGACGACCCCGACGTCGACCGAGCCCGTCCAGCGCGAGGCCGTCGTGCCGGGCAAGAAGGAGGACGCTCAAGGTCGGCGACAACGGCCTCGACGGTGAAGGTCCTGAAGGTCCTCGACCCGGCCGCGGCGTCGGTCGACCGCGCGCAGCCGGGCAAGAAGCTCGTGGGCGTCTTCGTCGAGGGTCAGGCCGACAGCGAGATCGAGGCGGCGAAGACCGGCGCGATCACGACGCTCCAGACGAGCGACGGCAAGGTGACCGGCATCCGCATCATCGCCGACGGCGACTGCGGCGGCGGCTTCTCGGCCGGCGACCTGCTCCAGGCCGTCGGCAAGCCCGCGACGGGCTGCATCGGCTTCGAGATCCCCAAGAAGGCCACGCCCGAGTCGATCACCATCACGCTGACGACCGAGAAGGGCTCGGAGTCGGCGACCTGGAAGCTGCCGAAGGCGCAGTAGGCGCCGAGCGCTCAACCGCCGGGGCGCACCCGCGCCCCGGCGCTCGCACCGCGACCGGAGCTCAGTTGCGGTCGCCGAGCAGCAGGTCGGCCGAGAAGCGCTTCATCACGAGCGTCGCCGGGAACGGCGCCGGGCTGACCGGCTCCCCGAGCGGCGCGGACGACGTGCAGGGCGTGCTCAGCGGCAGCCCGGCGCCGGTGACCGCCGCATCGGCGGCGCAGCCCCAGAGGTTGCCCGACGTCGTGCCCTGCGGCTGGACGGCCGCGTCGGCCGTCATCTTGCCGAAGCGGATGGCGCCGTCGGACGTGATCGCCGGCGCGATCCGGAAGCTGCCGTCCCAGCGGATGCGGACGGGCGCGTTCCACGGATCGGTGGCTCGGCGTCGTGACCGGGACGTCGTAGTCGGCGGTCGGACCCGGGGTCGCACAGGTGGCGGCCGACCCGAGAACCCTCGACCTCACGCTCAACTTCAGGTCGAGATATCCGTCCGAGACGCCGTTGAAGGGGTTCATGTCGACCCAGGTCTGCGTCGCCGCGCTCGCGACGATCGGTGCGCCGCCGCTCGTCGTGGTCGCGGCCTCGACGAACGCGGGCGGGACGCCGGCGCAGCCCGCGGGCTCGGCGATCACGAGCGGGCCCGGCGGCGGTGATGGTGCCGCCCGGGGCCGCTGCGGCCCTGGATGTTGCCCGGGCCGCCGTAGCCGGGGCCGGCGCCGAAGTCGATGACGATCGGGAACGTGCCCGCGAGCGCGAGGGTCTGCTCGCCCGAGGGCGCCGGGAACAGCGCGCCGTCCAGCGGGAAACTGCGTCGGCACCCAGGAGACGCCGAGTTCCGTGCCCTCGCGCAGCCGCACGGTCGCGGGCATGCGCAGGCCGGCGATGGCGGCGCGCCGCAGGAAGCCGCGCTTGCGCAGCGTGGCCTTCGGATTGCGGCGCAGCGCGGCGCGGATGCGCGCGCGCTCCCGCGCCCGGCGCGCCTCGCGCCGGCGGTCGGCGGCAGCGCTGCTTGGAGGCGCGCGTCGTCTGGTCGGCGGCCGCGGCGGCCGCGGGCGCGGCGGCCTGCGCGCGCGGCCCGGCGAGCAGGGCCAGCGAGAGCAGGAGCGCGGACAGCACGGCGGCGACCACGCCGCGACGGGCGACCGGGGTCACCCATGTTCCACGTGTCTGTCTGTGCTGCTGTTCCCTCACCGAGTCGCCTCCGTGCGCCCCGGCTCCGTTGTCCCCGACCCCTTGCGACGTCGAGGTCCCCGAACCTGGAGCTGTGTCCAATGGGCCACGGTACCCCAAACCACCGCCCACCGCGAGAGTTGCGCCGCGCATCCCAAATCCCTTGGTCAGGGCATTCCCGGCCCATCGTGGCGCAAGATCATCCGAAAGGATGAGGCGCATCGCGCTGAGAACCCTGTACCCTGTGCCACGGCAGGGGGGAAAGGTCCATCCATCAAGGAGGAGTAGCGTGTCCCTGAGAAGGCACGTCCTTCAGGTCGTGGCGATCGTCACGGCCGTTGCCCTGGTCTTCGGCGCGTTTGCGGGTTCCGCAGTCGCGAAGAAGATGACTAAGGGGCAGAAGGCCAAGGTCCGGGCAGAGCTCCGGAAGCAGGTCAAGAAGAACCCGGGTGCCGTGAAGAGGAAGTCCTTCCTCAAGCGTGCAGCGCTTGTCAACTTCAAGCTTCCGGTCACCATCCGTCTGCGCAACCCGTGCACGACGGAGAACGGGCAGAACCCGCGCCGACCGTCGGCGGTAACCCCGTCGGTGTCGCGCTCGAGCACGAACTGCCTGACGCAGGGCACGGCGCTCAACCAGCGCACGATCCCGACGGCCAACGTCAACCTCGGCCCGTCGCTCGGTACGCGTTCGGTCGCCATCGGTGGCGCGCTGGCCGCGGTTGTCGAGTTCCAGGACACCTACGACGGTGGCGCGCTGGGCAACGTCAACCTGAAGATCCTCCCGGGCAACAAGACGCTGACGACCTCGTCGGTGCCGCTGCTCTGGAACAACGACATCACCGACCCGGCCACGCGCTCGGACGCGAACTTCGCTCAAGTCGGTCGCTCGTCCGGGCGGCGCTCTCGCGGCGCTGCAGCCCCTCGTCGACTCCGGCGTGCGGCAACGTTCGACAGCAGGGCTGTGGCGACTGGAACCAGGCGACCGCCGGTGGCGGCCCGGTGCTCCGGGCTCCGGCGCTCCGGTACGCGGCCGCACGCGCTCGGCGCGCCGACGCGTACTCGGCGCTGTTCTACAACGTGCCGGCCAACCTCGGCTTCGGCACGGGTGCACGGTCTCCCCGGGCTACACCGTGTACACGCGCCGGTGGCTCGCCGAACGGCGTGTTCCTGCCGGTGCTCCGCGGTGGTGGGGATCCGTACAACATCACAGGCCGGTGGCGTGATCGGGAACAACAACTGGATCGGTACGAACCCGAACCCGTTCCCGACCGGTTCGGCTCCGACCACGGGCTCCGGCGCTCCGACGTCGAGCCCCGCGTCGTACGGCAACGCGCGTGACACCGTGCTCCGCACCAACGCACTGTCCCTGGGCATCGCCCCGGGCGGCGTGTCGGTCAACATGAGCACGGGTACTCCGACGACTCCGGGTGGTCTCACGACCGCTCAGGGCTCGCAGGACGTCACGCTCGGCTACTCCGGTGGCCAGGCGAACCTGTTCGGGAACATCCCGGGCAAGAACGTCGGCATCGACGTCACCGTGAACCTCGCGACGAAGATCAACTCGATCGTGCGGATCATGGACCAGGATGTGTTCAAGCAGCCGTCCCTCATCGAGGGCGAGGACTACCCGGCCGGCATCTTCAACTGCCGCCAGATCGTCACGGGCGCTGTGCAGAACTACATCCCGGGCGTCCGTCTGACGGGCTCCCTGCGGATCGCTCCGGCGATCACCAAGGACGGCAAGGTCCGGATCGCCAAGGCGACCGTCTCCTCTGACGTCAACAACCCCGACCGCGTTGCGCTCTCCGCCTGCCTGTTCCCGGCGAAGCCGTACAACGCGTACACGGCCGGCATCGACGACACGTCGGCGGCGAAGATCCCGACCGTCGGCGCAGGTCGTTGCCGGTGGCGTCGTTCTTCGGTGCCGGCCCCGGTCCTCCTGGGCGACGGCAACACCAGCGCTCCGGTCTCGTCGGCAGAGCGCTACCCGAACCTGGCAGAGGGCAACGCCCCGAGCACGGTTCCGTGTAACGCCGACACCACGCCTGAGCTGGCGGACATCATCCGCAAGTCCGGCCTGACCGGCACCGTCAGCGGTCT
>CAVPCS010000004.1:0-33815 GCA_963702505.1 uncultured Actinomycetes bacterium
TCGACGGCAACCCGAACCCGGAGCCCAACCCGATCGCCGACACGGGCCGGGACAGGCTGAGCCCCACGGGCGTGAAGTTCTCCAAGGCGAACGTCAAGCTCAAGGCCGTCAAGAACATCCGCATGTCGGTGCTGCGCAGGAAGGGCCTGAGCGTCAAGATCAGCGGCCTGACCAAGGGCGACGGCATCAAGGCCAAGCTGCTCAACGGGAAGAAGACGGTCGCGGCGCGCTCCACCGTCACCGCGACCAGCACCAAGACCGTGCGGCTCCGGGTCGGCCGCAAGGGCAAGCGCGCGCTCGCGCAAGGGCCGCCTCGTGATCGACGTCGCGGTCGAGGGCACCGACGGCTTCACGATCACCAAGCGCGTCGCCGTCCGGGTCAAGTAGGTCGGCTCAGCCCGGCAGGGCGCCGGCCGGAGCCGGGTCTTCCCGGGCAGATCGGCGGCGCCGAGTCAGTGCCTCCAGAGCCATGCGCTGCCCGATCCAGCAGCGCTGTGCGTGCCAGTCGCTCCGACGGGACTGCGTCGGCGGCATGAGGCCGCCGAGGGCGTGGTCCCGCTGCCTGCCTGGACCCAGGTATCGCCGATCTGGATGTCCTCGGTGAGCGTCGACCCGTGTTCGCCAGCTGCAGGCCGTGCGGATGGAGTTGCCGAGCACACGCCCGGAGACCGCGAGGATGAGGATCCACCACGGCCCGCGACGCAAGCAGCCGCGCAGACCGATGACCGCGATCAGGATGTGGGCCTTGAACTCGACCTCCAGGGTTCACAGCGGGGCGTTGACGAGCCTCTGGTGGGGAATCCCCGGGAACCAGCTCGACAGCGCTGCAGATCCTGCGTGGAACAGCACGTAGAACTTCGCGTTGACGTCCTGCCGCTAGTCGGACACGAGAAGAAGATGAGCACCCTCGAGCTGCCGGCAGTCCATGCCGGGGCCTCGAGCGATCGGCTCGGGCGTCATCACGACCTGAGGTCCGCGTGAAGACGACGAGCGCCGCGGCGAACAGCCGCAGCACATCGAAGTCGTTCGCGCGCCTACTTGCCCTTGGGCACGCAGGTGCGGAACTTGCGGTTGTAGCGTCAGGGTGCGGCCGTTGGAGTACTTGACGTTGATCTTCACGCGGTAGGTGCCCTTCTTGAGGCCCTTCAGCGTGACGATCGCGGTGATCCGCTTGCCCTTGCGGGTCACGGTCTTCTTGCCGTTGACGAACACCGTCGCGGACCTGGCGGTCACGCCGCCCTTGAGCTTCTTGACGCGGATGCGGAACTGCCGGCGGCTCGTGCAGGCCTTGGTGCTCGGCGACTTCGGTCGTCGACGGCGAGGTGCCCGCGGCGACGGTCGTCTTCGCCTTCACGGTGTACGTCACGGTCTTCGTGGCCGTGTTGCCGGCGCGCGTCCGCGGCGTTGACGGTGAACTTGAAGGTCCCGGGCTTGGAGGTGTCGAGCGGACCGGTCGCGCCGCCCTCGCGCACACACGACTTCAGATCGCCGTCTGGTCGTTGCACGAGTAGCTCGGCGGAGACGACCTGGCCCTGCGTGAACGTCGCGCTGTTCGGCCGGGATGACGATCGTGATGTCCGGCGGGCCGCCGATCACGGTGTACGTCACGACCTTCGTCGCGACGTTCCCGGCCTGGTCGGTGCACGTCACCGTGAACGTCTTCGGTCCCCAGCGTGCCCGTGTTGATCGGCGTGCCGACCGGCAGCGTCGCGACCTTGCTCTTCATGTCGGAATCGCCGTCGGGATCGGTGCAGCCCCAGTTCGCGGGCTGGCTGGACCCACGCGGGTACGTGCCGCCGTCCACCGGGACGCTGATCGTGACGACCGGCGGGTTCCCGTCGATGTAGTACGTGTGGGTCTTCGTCGTCGTGTTGCCCGCGAGATCCGTGCACACGACGGTGAAGGTCTTGGCGATCGTCTGCCCCACGACGCCCGTCGTGTCGATCGGCTGGCCGTCCGGGACGCGTCCCGAAGGTCTTGTTCTCGTCCGGATCGATGTCCTGGGGCCCGTCCGGATCGGAGCAGCCCCAATCCGCGATCACGGCCTTGTCGATCGTGAATCGCGCGCCGTCAAGCGGCGAGGTGATCGACGACCGCCGGCGGATTCTGAGTCCGCGACCGTGTACGTACACGGTCTTCGTGGCCGTGTTCCCGGCCTTGTCCGTGCACGTGACGCTGAAGGTCTTCACCAGCGGCGCGCCGCCGAGCGGCATCACCGTGTCGATCGACGACGCCGTTGGCGACCGTGCCGAACGTCTTGCCCGGCGCCGTATCGATGTCCGCCGGGCCGTCGGCGTCCAGACAGCTCCACGCCGCCGGCACGATCGAACTGCGGTTGTACGTGCCGCCGTCGATCGGGCGTGTCGATGATCGGCGTCGGTGGGCTGTCGTCCACGACGTAGTTCACGGTCTTCGTCGCGCTGTTCCCGACGTTGTCGGTGCAGTCACGGTGAAGGTCTTCGTGAGCGGTCGTCCCGTCCGGGACGTTCGTGTCGACCGGCTGGCCGACCGCGGTCGTGCGCCGTCGTGAGCGCGGCGTTGATGTCGCTGTCCGGGTCGGTGCAGGTCCACGGCTGCGGGGAGGTTCGCGCCCTTGGCGTACCGCGCACCGTCCTGCGGCGTCGTGATCGTGATCGTCGGCGGGTTGATGTCGCCGCAGATGTTGCGCGCCAGCTTGTCGTTGTCGTTGCCCGCGTAGTAGCCGCCGCCGCCGTTGGAGAAGAGGTTCGAGTCACCGGTGTAGACGAACTTGCCCTGGTTGGTCCCGATCTCCCGGATCGCGAGGAACGGCGCCGGATCGGGATCGGTGATCTCGGTCTTGACGGTGCTCAACAGCGCCACCGCGGGCGCCGTCACCGTCAGCGTCGTCGTCGCGGCGAAGCCGACCTTCACGACGTCCTTGCGGTACTTCGCCGCCGTGCCGCCGACGGGCAGACCGGCGAGCGCCGGGTTCGTCGTGACGGTGGGGCCCTGGTTGACGCGACGTGTTCAGCGCCTGGATGCCCGTGCCCGAGGCGAGGTTGTTCATCGTCGTGACGGACGCAGGTCCCACCTGCTGGCTCGGATCGGCGTTCAGGTGCTCGGCGATCGCGACGACCGTGCCGCCACGCGCCATGTACGAGTTGAACGCGGTCCGCTGGGTCGGCGGTGTACCCGACCGTGCTGACCGGAAGCAGGACGCACGCGTACTGGTCCCACTCAGCGTCCGTGAGCGGGAGGACCGGCGACGGTCGTGACCGTGCGCCCGGCGGCGTTCGCGAAGTTCGCGTACCCCTCGTTGATGCCGCCGTTGCCGGTGTAGACGAGCAGCTTGCCGCCCGCGAACGCCGACGGCACGGCGCTCAGCACCGACGACGAGCCGACGGTGATGACGGCCAGCCGCCTCAGGCGACCCTGCCTACGACCTGCGTCCCTGCGATCAGGATGCATGAATCCCTTCTCCTCCCTCGCCGCTCAGCGTACACGGCCCGCCACCGGGCGACAACCGGCACCTGCACGGCAACCGCCACACGGCGACGCCGCGATACGGCATCATCTGTCAGCAGCGACCCGCCGTCCCCTGATTGCGAGTCGTTTCCACGGGACCGAAACTTCTGACCTCGAAGGTTGTCTTCACCAGTGATGCGCTACTCGATCTTCAGCGCGCGATCCGTCGCCGCCGCTCTCATCGCCGCCCTGTCGCTCGCCACGGCCATGGTCTCGACGGCCGCCGCGGAGTCGCCGCTCGGCCTCTCGGGCAAGGACCGCGTGGCCTCCGACGCGAAGACGCTGTTCGGCAACGCCGCCGGAGCGCCGAAGCAGGATCCGCGCGACGCGGACGCCATCGCCGGCATCGCGGCGACCGAGGGCAACTGCGAGGCGCTGATCCTGAGCCGCGAGGGCAAGCTCGTGACGCTCAGGGAGTCGACGTACAAGTACCGCTTCGTCCGCGTGAAGGGCGGCAAGTTCAAGCGCAAGATCGTCAAGGTCAAGGTCGCCAAGAAGATCGCCTGCTCCAAGCAGTGCGTGCAGGTCAAGAAGGTCAAGAAGAAGTACGTCTCGATCTACTCGATCAAGCGCGTCAAGGTGAAGGTCAAGAAGCGCGGCCGCATCGTGACCGCCAAGGCGCGCCGCAAGGTCTACAAGTTCGGCAGCTGCAAGAACCTCCCGAGCGCCGAGGAGCTGGGCGTCCCCGTCAAGGTCAGCGTCCTCGCCGGCAGCTACGCGCTGCTCGACTTCGGCTCGTTCACGCGTCAGGCGCCGATCAACGGCGTGCTGCGCGGGTTCATCCCGGGCCGCTTCAAGCCCAACACGGACGTCCAGGTGACGCTCACGAAGGCGACCATCGGCATCGGCACGACGAACGTCTTCATCGACGACGCGTGCAACGGCCAGGTCTCCGCCGCGATCCGCACCGGCAACCCGACGCGCGTGCTGCTCGACAGCGGCAAGACGAGCACCACGACCCTGTTCGCCAGCGGCACCGCCACGGCGATCGTCAACGTCCGCGGTGCAGGTCCCGCTCGATCTGCGCAACGAGGACACCGGCTGCAACGACCCGTACGTCACGACCGGCTACGGCGAGTTCACGCAGACGTTCTTCTTCCGCGGGAAGGTCGGGCCCAAGGGCCTGCTGGCGCTGCAGGTCAGCTCGCCGCCGGACACCATCAGCGTCATCGCCTGCCTGACGCCGGGGATCCCGACCCAGCCGTGCAACGGCTTCCAGGTTCCGGTTCCGATCCTCATCAGCGTCAAGACGACGGTGAACGTGGACCTCTCGGGCAAGAGCTGATGCGCGCACGCCTGCTCATCTCGGCGCTCACGGCGAGCGTCGCGCTGGCGGCTCCCCTGAGCGCCGCCGCCGCGACGCCGCGCGTGCTCGCGACGGCCGCGAGCGCCGCGGCGCTGCCGGGTGAGCCGAAGCTCATCTCCGAGCTCGGCCCCGGGCTGCGCGTCTACGCGCTCGAGACCCCCTCCGGGACGACCGCCGACGCCTACGCCGACCGGCTCGGCCGGCGCACCGGCGTGTTCGCCACCCAGGTCGACCGCCGGATGAAGGCGACCGGCCTGGCCCAGGCCTGCGCCGACGTGCCGAACGCCAACCAGTCACAGGGACTTGCGACCGCCGTCGCGGCCGCCGCGGTCGTGGCGCCGGACACGACGAAGCCGATCGCCATCCTCGACACCGGCGTCGACCCCAACGCAAGTGAGCTGCGCGGCCGCGTGCTGCCCGGCTTCAACGCCGCGACCGGGTCCACCGACACGTCCGACATCGACGCCCACGGCACGCAGGTCGCCGCCGTCGCCGCCGCCCGCGCCGGGCGCTTCCAGGGCGTCTCGCCCACCATCGCCGATCCTGCCGATCGAGGTCTACAACCGCTCGTCGGAGACGACGGTCGCCTGGGTCGTGCGCGGCATCGAGGAGGCCGTCGCGCGCGGCGCCGGCGTCATCAACCTCTCCAGCAGCAACCCCGCCGCCGACGTCGACCCCAAGGACGCAGCCGTTCTGGAGCAGGCGATCACCGCCGCGTTCGCCAAGGGCACGATCACGGTCGTCTCGGCCGGCAACGAGGGCAAGGGCGACGCGGCCGTCCCCGGCAACCTGACCCGCGTGCTCACCGTCGGCTCCGCGAGCGCCGAGGGCACGCGCGACGCCTTCTCGAACTTCGGCCCGTGGATCGACGTCGTCAGCCCCGGCGGCAACCTCGTCCTCCCGTCCCCGCTCGACGTCTGCACGAGCGGCTACGGGCTCGCGCAGGGCACCTCCTTCTCGGCGCCCGGCCGTCGCCGGCGCCGCCGCGCTGATCTGGGCGTCGCGTCCGGGCCTGAACGCCCAGCAGCTCTACGACGTCATGCGCACCGGCGCGGTCAAGGACCTCTACCAGAGCGGCCGCGACGACGACTCCGGCTTCGGCCTGCTCGACGTCGCGACGGGCCTCAGCGCCGCGGCGCCGGTCAAGCAGACGACCGAGGTCGACGACGACGTCTACTGGCTCAAGGCCGACCCGAAGAAGCATCCCGCGTTCCTGCGGAAGGCCACCAAGGCGACGATCAGGAGCGCCGTCTCGGTCGGCAAGGACCCGGGCGACGTCTTCCCCGTCTACGTCAAGCGCGGCCAGACCCTGACGGTCTCCGGCGAGTCGAAGAACGGCGAGGTCATCTCGGGCATCTGGCGCCCGCAGACCGGCTCCTTCGACATCGGCAGCGGCCGCACGACCTTCCTCGCCGACGCCAGCGACGGGCTCTCGACGTCGCCGCGCTCGAGCCTCAAGGTCACGAAGACCGGCACGTACTACGTCAGCATCGAGGCGCCGGACCTCCCGGACCCCAAGGACGACCTGACCTCGCGCAACAAGGTCGACCCGCAGACGACGTACACGCTGAAGCTGCAGCGCAAGGCGACGCCGAAGGCCAAGAAGAAGGCCAAGAAGAAGAAGTAGCGCGGCCGGGCCGCCCGCGGCCTACGTCGAGAGCGCGTGGTAGCAGGCGACCGCTTCGGTGCGGTTCGCGACGCTCAGCTTGCGCAGGACCCCGCGCACGTGCGTCTTCACCGTCGCCTCGCTGACGACGAGCGTCGCCGCGATCGCGTTGTTGCTCGCGCCGCTCGCGAGCAGCACGAGCACCTCGCGCTCGCGCGGCGTGAGCTGCGCGAGACGATCGTCGAGCACCGGCGGCAGCTCGCCCTCGGCCCAGCCGCCGGGACCCGTGGCGAGGTCGTGCACGAGGCTCGCCAGGCGTGACTCGATGACGTCGCTCGGGGTGCCGGCGATGCCGGAGGGCGTGTCGTAGTAGTGCGCGACCGCCGCGTCGCGCAGCGCCCATCCGAGGCCGGTCGCGAACAGCCACAGCAGCTCGGCGTCCAGCTCGGTGAGCGGCGGGCCGGACCGGTCGCGGTCGGCGTGGATGAGGCCCACGACGCGCCCGACGTGGACGATCGGCGCGACGATGTACTCCCGCGGCTCGAGCGTCTCGAGCACCGCCTGCATCAGCGGCGACTCGTGCCGGGGCAGCTCGCTGACGAGCACCGGAAGCTGCGTCGTTACGGCCTCGAGCTCCGGCGGCGCGTCGACGAGCTCCGCGCGCACCGTCCGCGCCAGCCGGCGGAACCGCTCGGTCTGGTCCGCGTCGCGGCGGTTCAGGCTCGTCGCGACGGCGATGTGCCCGTCGCGGACGTGGCTGACCATCGCGCGGTCGAGATCGCATGCCTCGCAGGCGAGCCGCGGCGCGCCGGCGACGATGTCCGCCAGGCCGCCGACCGACGGAAGCCGCAGCACCGTCTGGTGAACCTGCCGCAGGCGGGACGCGAGGTCCGCCTCGGTGGCCTGGTGAGCTGGTGCTCCGGGAACGGTGGTCATGGAATCGCGCGCCTCCCTGCGCCGGACCTCTCCCGCGAGCCTACCTCACACTCCGGGCGCTTGCATCATCTGCAACGGAGTGCTGCACCTGCGGCGTGTCGCGCAGGTACCACTCGGCGTCCAGCGCCGCCTGGCAGCCCGACCCCGCGGCCGTGATCGCCTGACGGTAGGTGTGGTCCACGAGGTCGCCGGCCGCGAAGACGCCCGGCAGCCCGGTGCGCGTCGAGCGCCCCTCGACGACGACGTAGCCCTCCGCGTCGAGCTCCACGCCCTGCCCGGCGACGAGCTCCGACTGCGGGACGTGCCCGATCGCGACGAACGCGCCCGCGACCGGCAGGTCGCGGGTCTCCCCCGTCTGCGCGTTGCGCAGCACGGCGTTCTCGAGCGCGCCGCTCTCGCCCGCCGCGAACTCGTCGACGACGTACGGGGTGAGCCACTCGATGTTGGCCGCCTCGCGCGCACGCTCCTGCATGATCTTCGACGCGCGGAACTCGTCGCGGCGGTTGACGATCGTGACCTTGGAGGCGAACTTCGCGAGGAAGATCGCCTCCTCCATCGCCGAGTCGCCGCCGCCGACGATCATGCAGTCCTTGCCGGCGAAGAACGCGGCGTCGCAGGTCGCGCAGTAGGAGACGCCGCGGCCGCTCAGCAGCGTCCTCGCCGGGGGCGCCGATCTTCTTGTGCTCGGCGCCCATCGCCAGCACGACCGAGCGCGTGAGGATCTCCTCCGCCGCCGACCTGCACGCGGTGCACGCCGCCCGGCTGCGTCGCGAGCTCGACGCCGGTGGCGAGGTCGGTGATGAAGCGCGTGCCGAACCGCTCGGCCTGGTCGCGCATCTGCTGCATGAGCTCCGGGCCCATGATGCCCTGCGGGAAGCCCGGGAAGTTCTCGACGTCGGTCGTCTGCTGCAGCAGGCCGCCCCAGAGGTAGCCCTCGACGACGACGGGCTTCAGGTTGGCGCGCGACGTGTACAGCGCGGCCGTGTAGCCGGCCGGGCCGCTGCCGACGATGACGACGTTCTCGATCTCGGTCATGGGGTCCTCTGCGTGGGAAGGGTCACTTCACTTTGTATAGTACCGGCTCCGCCGGCGCGTCCTCGACGCGGCGGGCGCGGCCTCCAGCGCGGCGCGTCTCCTCCCGCCGCTCGTCACCCCACACCTGCACGGTCTTGCGCAACTGCAGGTAGGCGATGGCGCCGGGGATCGTCGGGAGCCAGAAGGCGAACGCACGGTAGGTCAGGACGGAGACGATCGCCAGGCTGCTCGGCACGCCGAACGCGATCAGCGCGCCGATCATGCCGCCGTCGACCCCGCCGATGCCGCCGGGCAGCGGCAGCAGGTTGGCGAGCATGCCGACGTAGTAGGCCATCACGAGCGCCGCGAACGGCGGCGGCTCGCCGAACGCGTGGAACGCCGCCCACAGCGTGAGGATGTCGAAGAGCCACCAGAGCGGCGCGCCCAGGACGCCCCACTCCTTGGCGCGGATCAGCCGCAGCGCCTCGCGGACGCCGTCGCCGACCGCGGCCGGGACCTTCGAGGTCTCGGCGATCGCCTTGCGCGATCCGCCCCGAGCCCTGCGCCCAGCGCGCCAGCCGCCGGTCGATCTGCCCGGGGATCAGGGTGAAGCCCGAGCGCGACCGTCAGCACGAGCGATCCCGAACATCGCCGGCACGATCGTCAGCGCGAAGTCGTCGCTGCCCGGCGAAGAGGCCGAAGTACATCCCGAAGCCCGCGACGATCATCGCCAGCATGTAGACGCCGTAGAGCAGCGCGTACTGGGCGACCATCCGCGAGGCGACGGTGCGGGCGCGCATGCCGGACCGGCGCAGCGCCCACGCCGTCAGCGCCGCCCCGCCGGCGCCGGCCGCCGCGAACAGGCGCGTCGCCGCGAGGCCGGCCATCGTGATCTCGTAGCTGGCGCGCCAGCCGATCCGCGTGCTGCCGTGGACGAAGACCGCGCGGAACAGCCAGATGTAGCCGCCGAACGAGGCGACCTCGAAGAGCACGCAGACGAACAGCCACACCGGGTCGCCCTCGCGGATCCGCTGGAGCGTGTCGTCGAGGCCGGCCAGTCGCGGCAGGCCGAAGTACAGGAACGCGACGACGACGACGGTGAAGACGCCGAACAGCACCGCCTGGCGGCGCCCGATCAGCGCGCGCGGCATCTCCCCCTCGTCGGCGTCCTCCTCGGTGAGGTTCGCGACGTCGATGGGGGCGTTGCTCATCGCGAGGGCTCCCGTCTCGGATGCACCAGGACGACCGTCGAGCAATGACGCGCTGTCACGTCGGGCGCGCCCGTCGCTCGAGGGCCTGCACCGCGCCGGAGACGCGCCGGAACACGGGTGCGGCGAGGGGCTCGGCCGCGCGCACGCCCTCGGCGAGCGCGAGCCCTGCGAGGAGGTCGACGACGTAGTGCTCCCCGAGGTACACGAGCGCGAAACCGAGCGTGCCCGCGTACGCCCAGCCCGGCGACGCCCTCGGCGGGGCCCACGTCCGCGAGGACGTGCGCGGCCATCACCGATGTGGCGAAGTGCAGGGAGGGCATGGCGGCCAGCGGATTCCCGGCCAGGCCATCGTAAAGCCCGTCCCAGCGGTCGCCCCAGAACTCCTCGCCGTAGTCGAGCATCAGCCGCCGCAGCCGCGGGACCTCCTCGTCGCCCTCGGGCCCCAGGCGCCCGTGCTCGGCCGCGTACCACGGGGGCGCCGTGGGGATCAGCCAGTAACAGAGCACGCCGAGGTCGAACGTCGCGTAGATCAGCGCCGCCGACCGCGGAAAGCGGTCGCGGTCGCGAAGCAGGACATAGAGCGCGGTCCCGTGCGGCACCGTGAACCAGATCCAGTGCGCCCACACCAGGACCTTCTCCGGCACGCGGATGTTCGGCGGGTCGGCGAAGCGCCGCTGCAGGCGCACCCCCGGCAGCTCGCCCAGCCCGAGGACGCGATCGACCGCGACCGGGTAGTCGACCTTCACCCGCGCCTCGAGCCGCTCGGGATCGTCGTTGGGCATCTCGTACATCGCGACGTACGCCCACATCTGCAGCACGCACGCACCGACGTCGCGCGCGCGTGAGCGCGGCATCGCCACGCAGAGCGCGACCGGCGCCGTCCAGGCGGCGGCGGCGACCGCGGGACGCGGCAGGCGCAGCCGCCGGCGCACGGCCGGGGCGGCGACTCCGGCGGCGACGAGCGCCCACGCCGAGGCTCGCAGGGCTCTCGACAGGCGCACAGTGCGGCGAGTATAGGTTCGGGTCCGGACCGCAGCGGACCGAAGCACGCGACGGCGCGACAAGGTACGGTCCGCGCCGGGATGGGAGCGAAGGGGAAGCAGCCGCCGAAGGCGGCCGCCGTCGCCGCGCCGGCGGAGAGTCCGTGGCGCCGGTTCGTCACGTGGTCGGGCATCGCCGACCCCGAGGCCGACGCGCGGCTCGACGAGGAGTCCGCCGACGAGGGTGCCGCGCGCGGCCCGTCCTGGCTGCCGCGTCGCGCTCCTCTTCGCGCTCTACGCGCTGGCCGTCCTCATCTACATCCTGCTCGGGCGCGGCCAGGCGCTCCCGCAGGTGGCGCCCGACGAGTACCAGTACACGGCGCATGGCGCGCTCGGTCGCCGACGGCAACGGCCTCACGTACAACGGCGGCCCGATTCCGCGGCGGGCTGCGGGCCGCGCTGTACATCTACGCCATCGCCCCGGCGTGGATCGTGACGGACTCGCTCACGCAGTCCTACGCGATCGCCAAGGCGATGAGCGCCTTCATGATCTGCGCCGTCGTCTTCCCGACGTGGCTGCTGGCCCGCCGCTACATGCCGCCGCTCGTCGCACTCGTGCCGGCGGCGCTGATGGTCGCGGGCTCGTGGATGACGAGCTCGAGCCAGCTGATCATGGAGAACCTCGCGCTGCCGCTGGCCGCGGCCGCGCTCGCGGCGCTCGTGGGTGCGCTGGCCCGACCGGGCTCGCGGTGGCTCTGGGTGTCGTTCCTCTTCGCGGTGCTCGCCGCCTGGTCCCGGGCGCAGCTGCTGGTCCTGATCCCGATCATCCTGCTCGTCCTCGTCGTCGACATCGCCGCGCAGGGCAGGTCCGGGTGGCGCGAGCGGCTGCGGCCCAACCGCTGGCTGCTCGGGCTGACCGCGGCCGTGACGGTCATCGGCGGCATCGTGATCCTGGCGAAGCCGTCGGTCCTCGGCTCGTACGTCGGCCTCACAGTCACAGAGCGATCTCGGGCGCGCGCTGCCGCTCGTCGGACGCCAGTCCCTCGCCTTCATCGCGATGTCCGCGATCCTGCCCTTCATCCTCGCGCTGGCGATCACGGCGCGCCGCCGCGCCTGGGACGAGCAGCGCCTGCGTCCGCTGCTGATCGTGTTCTGGGTCACCACCGTCGTCCTGGTGCTCGTGACCGGCTCGCTCACGACGGCATTCGAGTCCGTCGACTGGAGCATCCAGCGCTACGTGGAGTACAGCCTGCCGGTCCTGTACGTCCTCGTCGTGGCGGGCATCTGGCAGGGGCTCATCGCCGCGCGCCTCGTCGCGCTCGTGACGGCGCTCGTCGCGGCGGTGCTGCTCCTGACGCCGCAGATCCAGAACATCCAGGAGCAGCGCGGCAGCTTCGGGATCATTCGCCGCGCCGACCAGGTCCTCGGGCTGTCCCCCGGGGTCGCCATGGCGCTCACCGCGGCCGTCCTCGGCGGCGTGCTGCTCCTCGTCCTGCGCAGCGGCCGCGCCACCCGCGTCGGCCTGCTGACGGCCGTCGTCCTCCTCAGCGGCACGCGTCTTCGCCGTGCAGAACCAGGCCGGCTGGGACTGGCAGCGCGAGCAGTCGCAGGTCTGGCGCGACGGCTTCCCGGACGACCTCCAGTGGGTCGACGAGGCCACCGACAAGGACCTGGCCCGCCTGGTCACGTTCTTCAACTCCTACCGCACGCCGCAGACCGAGATCTTCAACCGGCGGATCACGCGCACCTACGTCACGCCGGGGCAGACGCCCGGCGGCGCGCCGGTCACCGGGTTCAAGTGCGACTGGGTGATCGGCCCGGACGGCACGCTGAGCTTCGGCCCCGCCTGCGATCCGCCGCCGACCGCGTTCTTCCTCAACGACGACATCTCCCAGCCGACGTTCTACCGCCAGCGGGTCGTCGCCGAGAAGCCCGGGATCGGGCGGGTCGTCGAGGTCGAGGGCGCACCGCGCCTGAAGGCCGTCATCAACCCGCCCTGCCTCACGCCGTTCCCCACGCAGAACCTGACGACCGGCGAGATCAACCCGCCGCAGGCGACGTGCGCGACGGGGACCCAGGGCGTGCTCTACCTCGATGACGAGCCCGGCAAGGTCGTGCTGCGCTTCCAGGGCGGGCCGAACGACCAGGTCGTGCAGGTCCAGGGCAACTGGGAGCAGACGCCGCGGCTCGTGAACCTCCCCGCCGGGAAGCCCACCGCCATCACGCTGAACGCACCCAAGGGCACGAGCCAGTGGAGCGTGGCCTTCGACTGGCAGGGCGCGCCCCCCGCGGTGCCGGAGCTGACGTCCGCGACGCTCACCGTCGGCGACGAGACCACGGAGCTCCTCTTCTAGTGCAGCCGGCCGGAGCGCGCATCGCCGTGACGGGGGCGGGCGGCTTCATCGGGCGGGCGGTCTGCGAGCGGCTCGTCGGCGACGGCGCCGACGTCGTCGGGCTCGACGTGGCCCCGCAGGCCGAGCGGGCCGTCGACCGCCGCCGGCGCGTCCTTCGCGCGCTGCGACACGACCGACGCGGGCGCGGTCGCCCGCGCCCTCGACGGCGTCGACGGCGTGGTCCACACGGCGGCGATCCTCGGTGACCGCGGCGGGATGGACGAGCAGGTGCGCGTGAACGTCCGCGGCACGGTGAACGTGCTCGACGGAGCGGAGCGGGCGGGTTCCCCGCCGGTCGTGCATCTCTCGTCCGTCGCCACCTGGGGCTACGACTTCGCGCGCGACCTGCCGACCGAGGACGCGCCCGCGCGGGTCTGCGGCGCGCCCTACGTCGACACGAAGACCGCCTCGCAGGAGCTCGCGCTGGACCGCGGCGCCGCCGTCGTGCGCCCGGGCGACGTCTACGGGCCGCGCTCGGTCCCGTGGACGATCCGGCCCGTCGAGGCGCTGCGCAACGGCACGTTCGTCCTCCCCGGGCGCGGCGAGGGCCTGCTCACGCTCGTGTACATCGACGACCTCGTCGACTGCATCGTCCGCGCGCTGACGACCGCAGAGGCCGGCGGTCAGGCGGTGACGGCCTGGGACGGCGTCCCGGTCACGGCGAAGGACTACTTCGACCGCTACGCGCGCATGCTCGGCCGCGGCGAGGTGCGCTGCGCGCCCGCCCCGCTGCTGCGCGGCGCCGCCGCGGTGATGGAGCTGCGGGCCCGGATCACCGGCGAGCCCGCGGACGTCACCCGCGAGGCGATCCGCTACATCACGCGCCGCGCGGTCTACCCGAACGATCGCGCCCGGACGCTGCTCGGCTGGGAGCCGCAGGTCGACCTCGACGAGGGCATGCGGCGCACCGAGGACTGGTTGCGTGCCGAAGCGCTGATCTAGCTCTCGCCCTCGCGCGCCTCCCGGCACGCCGCCACGAACGCCGCGATCACGCCGGAGTCCGGGTCGGCCTCCGGGTGCCACTGGACCCCGAGGACGAAGCGCCGCCCCGGGAGCTCGATCGCCTCGGGCAGCTCGTCGAGCGCGGACCGCCCGGTGACGACGAGCCCCTCGCCCAGCGCGTCGACCGCCTGGTGGTGGTGCTGCTTGGTCAGGTGGACGGTCTCCCCCGCCGCGCGCTCGGCGAGCGAGCCGTCCGCCAGGTGCACGTCCAGGTCGGAGCCGTCGAAGGAGCCCGGGTTGGGGCGGTGGCCGTCGTGCCCGTGGCTCTCGGGGAGGTGCTGGATCAGCGTCCCGCCGCGGGCGACGTTCAGCAGCTGCATCCCGCGGCAGATGCCGAGCAGCGGCAGGTCGCGGGCGATCGCCTCGCGGGCCAGCGCGATCTCCGAGGCGTCGCGCGCCGGGGTCGTCCCGGTCGTCGCCGGATGCGGCACGGCGCCGTAGAACGACGGGATCGATGTCGGCGCCCCCGGCGAGGATCAGGCCGTCGAGCTGCGCCAGCAGCTGCTCGGGCACCGTGCCGAACGCCGGATCGGGCGGCACGATGACCGCCAGGCCGCCGGCCTCCTGCACCGCGCGCACGTAGTCGAGGGGGGTCAGCACGGCGTGCGCGTCCCACACCGCCCAGCGGGCGGACTCGATCGCACCGCAGATGCCGATGACGGGCCGCATTGGTGCGGCGAGCATACCTCTGGCCGGCGCCCCTAGGATCCGGCGCATGCCGCTGACCTACGAGATCGCGACCGCCTTCGAGACCGTCACCCTGTGGCGCGCAGGCGGCGCCGCGAAGATCGAGCTGAACCGCCCCGACTCGCTGAACTCCTGGAACGACCAGCTCAGCACGGACCTGTGGGCCGCGTTCGAGCTCGTGCGCGACGACGACGACGTCCGCGCGGTCGTGCTGACCGGCGCGGGCCGGGCGTTCTGCTCGGGCGCCGACCTCAAGGGCATGGGCGACCGCGTGCTGCATGAAGGAGGACGGGACACCCGACCTCGAGCGCGGGCTGCACGAGCGCTACCACCCCGTCCTCACCGGGCTGCGGCGGCTGGAGAAGCCGGTGCTGTCGGCCGTGAACGGGCCCGCCGTGGGCGTCGGCCTGAGCCTCGCGCTGACCGCCGACATCGTCGTCGCCCGGCCGTCGGCGTACTTCCTGCTCGCGTTCGTGAACATCGGCCTCGTCCCGGACGGCGGGTCGTCGGCGTTCGTCCCGGCCCGGATCGGCGTCGCCCGGGCCGCGGAGATGGCGATGCTCGGCGAGCGCGTCGGCGCCGAGAAGGCGCTCGACTGGGGGCTCATCAACCGCGTGATCGCGGACGCCGACTGGGACGCGGAGGTCGACGCCCTGACCGAGCGGCTCGCCTGCGGCCCCACCCGGTCGTACGCGGGATCCAAGCGCCAGCTCAACGCCTGGGCCTACGACCGCCTCGACGCGCAGCTCGCGCTCGAGGCCGCCGTCCAGCAGGAGATGGCGGGGTCCGCCGACTTCGCGGAGGGGGTCGGAGCCTTCCTCGCCAAGCGGCCCGCGGCGTTCACCGGGCGCTGAGCCGCGCTTCATCCCGCCTTCATCCCAGATAGGATCCCGGCCGTCGTGCGAGTCCTCCTGCGCCTCCCCATCCAGCGACGCCGTCGTCTGGCAGCAACCCTGGGCCTGTCCGCCCTGACCGTGCTCGCCCTGAGCGCCGCGCCGGCGTTCGCCGGGCCGATCGCGCCGAGCGACGCCAGCGGCTCGCCGAACGCCGAAGGGATCAGGCAGCTCTACCTGATCATCTTCGCCCTCGGCGCCATCATCTTCTTCGGGGTCGGCGGACTGCTCGCCTACACGCTGTTCCGCTTCCGCAGCAAGAAGGGCGGGGAGGCCGCGCAGATCCACGGCAGCACGCGCATGGAGGTCTCCTGGACCGTCGGCGCGGCGCTCCTGCTCGTCGTCATCTCGGTCGTCACGTTCGCCAAGCTCGGCCAGATCGACGACCCGCCGAACTCGGGCCCGGACGGCGCCCCGGTCTCCGCGACGATCCGCTACGAGAGCAACGGCGCCAAGCAGCGCGTCCCGCCGAACGGCAAGTCGCTGTCGATCGACGTCAACGGCCAGCAGTACCTCTGGCGCTACACCTACGAGGACGGCGACGGGAACAACCTCAACAACGTCTTCTCCTACGAGGAGATGGTCGTCCCGGTCAACACGACCGTCACGCTGCGGATCCGCGCGCAGGACGTCCAGCACTCCTGGTGGATTCCCGCCCTCGGCGGCAAGTTCGACGCCGTCCCGGGGTACACGAACTTCACCTGGTTCAAGGCCAAGCGCCTCGGCACCTACACGGGCCAGTGCGCCGAGCTCTGCGGCCGCAACCACGCGAACATGACCGCCCGGGTGACCGTCGTCACCCCGGCCCAGTACCAGGCATGGTTCGCGCGCCAGAAGCGCAACATCGTCTTCGCCGACAAGGCCGCCGCCGCCGGGACCGCCCGGCGGGCCGCCCAGAACAAGGCACTTCTTCGCGGCGCAGAGGCGCCCGCGACGCCGTAACCCCACGCACCGAGCGACCACGGACCACGCATGGCCACCACGCAGATCGCCCCCACCGAGACCGCGACGCCGATCCCCCAGATCGTCACCCACGAGGTTCCGCGCCCGCAGCGGGGCTGGATCTCCTGGCTGACGACGACCGATCACAAGCGGCTGGGGATCATGTACCTCGTCGGCTCGTGGATCTTCTTCATGGTCGGCGGCGTCGAGGCGCTGATGATGCGCCTGCAGCTCGCGCAGGCCGACAACACGCTCATCACGCCGCAGACCTACAACGCGCTCGTGACGCTGCACGGGACGACGATGGTCTTCCTGTTCCTGATGCCGATGATCGCCGGCTTCGGCGAACTACCTCGTGCCGCTGATGATCGGCGCGCGCGACATGGCCTTCCCGCGCCTGAACGCCCTGTCGTTCTGGCTGTTCGTCGCGGGCGGCGTGGTCTTCTGCGGGTCGATCCTCTGGAGCCCGCCCGAGTGCGGCTGGACCTGTTACGCACCGCTGTCGGAGAAGGCGTACTCACCGACCGCGGGCGTCGACGCGTGGATCTTCATGGTCCACCTGCTCGGCGTCGGCTCGTTCGTCGGCGCGCTGAACTTCTTCGTCACGATCGCCAACATGCGCGCTCCCGGCATGGGCTGGGGCCGGCTCCCGCTGTTCTGCTGGGCGATGCTGACGCAGTCGATCCTGCTGATCATCAGCCTCCCGGTGATCGCCGGCCGCGGTCACGCTGCTGCTGACCGACCGCCACTTCGGCACCCACTTCTACGACGCCACGAACGGCGGCTCCCCGATCCTCTGGCAGCACCTGTTCTGGTTCTTCGGGCATCCCGAGGTCTACATCCTCGTCCTCCCCGGGTTCGGCGTGATCTCGGAGGTCCTTCCGGTCTTCGCCCGCAAGCCGATCTTCGGCTACAAGGCGATCGCCGCGGCGACGCTCGGCATCGCGTTCATCGGCTCGCTCGTCTGGGCGCACCACATGTTCACGATCCCGATGCCGTACTTCCTGCTCGTGTTCTTCACGCTCGCGACCTACCTCGTCGCGATCCCGACCGGCGTCAAGATCTTCAACTGGATCTTCACCCTGTGGCGCGGCCAGATCGAGTTCACGGTCCCCATGTACTTCGCGGCCGGCTTCCTGGCGACGTTCCTGCTCGGCGGCGTCACCGGCATCTTCCTGGCGACCTTCCCGGTGGACTGGCAGCTGCAGGACACGTACTTCGTCGTCGCGCACTTCCACTACACGATCGTCGGCGGCGCGGTCCTCGCGTTCTTCGCCGGCATCTACTTCTGGTTCCCGAAGATGACCGGCCGCATGCTGAACGAGCGCATGGGCAAGGCGAGCTTCTGGCTCATCCTCGCCGGGTTCTGGATCACGTTCCTGATCCAGCACTCCGCGGGCCTCGAGGGCATGCCGCGGCGCGTGTACGAGTACGCCGACGTCAACAACCTCGAGACCTACAACCTGATCTCCACGATCGGGTCGTTCATCCTCGCCGCCGGCGTGCTCCTCACGGGCTACAACGTCGTCCGCAGCCTGAAGAAGGGCGCCGTCGCCGGACCGGACCCGTGGAAGGCCAACACGCTCGAGTGGTTCACCACCTCGCCCCCGCCGGCGAACAACTTCGACACCGTCCCGCGGGTGCGCTCCGTCGAGCCGATGAAGGACATCCGCCGGCAGATCGACCGCCAGTCGCGCGAGCGCGAGCCCGCGTCGGCCGGCGTCTGATCGAGGAGCGGCGGCCTCCGTCATGGACGCCACACGCGCACCGGCACTTGAGCACCCCGCCCTCGCGGGCGCGCGCCAGGTCGCGAGCGACTACGTCGCGCTGACGAAGCCCAAGGTCCAGAGCCTGCTGCTCTTCACCACGGTGTGCGCGATGTTCATCGCGGGCACCCCGTCGGCCTGGCTCGTGCTCGCGACCGTCATCGGCGGCTACCTGTCCGCGGGCGGCTCCGGAGCCATCAACCACTGGTACGACCGCGACATCGACGTGCGGATGGGCCGCACCGCCGACCGCCCGGTCGCCAGCGGCCGGGTCTCCCCGCGCGCCGCGCTGACCTTCGGCCTCGTCCTCGGCGCGACGTCGGTCGTGTGGCTCGCCGTGCTGGTGAACCCCCTCGCGGCCGGCCTGTCGTTCCTGGGCTTCGTCGGGTACGCCGTCGGCTACACGATGCTGCTCAAGCGCCACACGTGGCAGAACATCATCTGGGGCGGCGCGGCCGGCGCGGTCCCGCCGCTCGTCGGCTGGGCGGCCGTCGACGGCCGGCTGACCGGCCTGGCGCTCTTCCTCTTCTTCATCGTCTTCTTCTGGACGCCCCCGCACTTCTGGGCGCTCAGCCTGCTGATGAAGGACGAGTACGCGAAGGTCGGGATCCCGATGCTGCCCGTCGTCCGCGGTGAGGACGAGACCCGGCGGCAGATCCTGCTCTACACGGTGCTCCTCTACGCCGTGACGCAGCTGCCGTTCTGCGCGGGTGGGCTCAGCGCGTTCTACCTGGTCGCCTCGCTCGGCCTCGGCGTGGTGTTCATCGTGCTGGCGGTACGGCTGCGCAGCCGCGCCGACCGCCCGGCCGCCCTGCGCGTCTACCTCTACTCCCTGGCCTACCTCGCGGCGCTGTTCGCCGCTATGGTGGCCGACGTTCAGCTCTTCTGACCCCGACCCCACGGATCACATGGACCGCAATCTCGCCAGGAAGAACATCCGCGGAGCGCTCGTCATCACGGCGCTGGGCTTCCTCCTGTTCGGCCTGACCTTCGTCGCCGCGGCCCTCTACATCTCATGAGCCCGGCCGACATCGAGCGCGACGTCCCGCCGGTCGGCGAGGAGCTGCACATCCCGGGGCCGAGCGTCCAGCCGGCCATCGCCACGTTCGGCCTGGTGCTGCTGCTCCTCGGGCTCGTGGACATGTGGCCCGTCGCCATCCTCGGGCTGCTGATCCTGCTCGGCGCCAGCGTGTCCTGGATCGCCGCGGCGGCCCGCGAGTTCCGCGAGCTGCCGCCCGGTCACTGACCGGCCCGCTCAGGTCTCCCAGCTCGCGACCTGCACGCTCGTCACCTCGACCGAGCGCAGGCCGCGCCGGCTGTCCCCCGCCGGCGCCGACGGCAGCGCGACCGACGCCGGCAGCTCGCAGCTCGAGCCGTCGTCCGTCCAGCACCGGACCACGTCGCGCATCGACAGCACGCCGGCGATCTCACCGCCGGACACCACGACGAGATGGCGGAAGCCGTGGCGCACCATCGTGACCGCCGCCTCCTCCAGCGACCAGTCGGGCGCCGCGAAGACGGTGTCCGTCGACATGTGATCGCCGACGAGCGCGGTGTCGGGGTCGCGTGACTCGCCGATCGCGCGGACGACGTCACGCTCGGTGAGGATCCCCGGCGCCGGCGCGTCCGGATCCATGACGACGGCGGCGCCGACCCGGCGCTCGGCCATCAGGCGCGTCGCCTCGCGCAGCGTGTGACCGGGCCCCACCACGAGGACCACCCGGCTCATCCCGTCCCGTACCCGCATCGCCTCTCGGCTCCTCTCCGTCGTCGTCGTGGACTCGCGCCTGATCGTAACGAATCGCACGAGCCGTTGTGACAACCGGTGCAATGCACGTTCCCCGCGGATTCGTCATCCGAATTGCCCGCTCGCCGCGTATACGGGTCACCATGCAGCGACCCACGACCGTCAGCCTCCGCACCAGCCTCTTCGAAGACGCCTCGGCGATCGTGCACGCCGAGTACGCCGACGACCTCTCGCTCGACGACATCGCGCGCCGCGTGGCCTCCTCGCGCCGCCAGCTGCAGCGCGCCTTCGCCGAGATCGGCGGGACGACGTTCCGCGAGCACCTGACCGAGGTGCGGATGGACCGCGCCGCCGACATGCTCACCGAGCGCGACCTCACCGTCCGCGAGGTCGCCCAGCGCGTCGGCTACCGGCAGCCGGCGCAGTTCGCCAAGGCGTTCCGCCGCCGGCACGGGGCGGCCCCCTCGGCGTACCGCAGCCAGGTCCGCTTCGCGGCCGCGCGCGGCATGGTCGTGGCGCCCGCCTTCCAGGCCGCATAGCCCGGGCGCCGGCCGGCGCGCCTCCCCTCGCGGGCGCCCGACCGAGGCGCGCGCGCCGGGACCCGTGACGTCATTGCGCGCCGTCCCCGGGAACCGATAAGTTGCCGGGCAATGGGTGAGGAGACACGGCGAGGACCCGTCACGGGCCGCACGTGGGTGATGCTCGCTGTGGTGGTGCTTGTCGCCAGCGCGGTCGGCATCGTCCTGGGGCTGGCCATCGACTGGTTCCCCGCACAGGCATCGACGATCGCGAGCGACATCGACACGTTCTGGGACGTGCTCCTGATCGTGTCCGTCCCGGTCTTCGTGCTGGTCACGACGATCATCGTGTTCAGCATCTGGCGCTGGCACGTGCAGCCCGGCGAGGAGGACCTCGACGGCCCCCCGACCCACGGCAACACGCGCCTCGAGGTGATCTGGACCGCCATCCCGACCGTCATCATCGCGGCGCTGTGCGCCTACGCCACGGTGCTGCTCCTGGACATCCAGGAGTCACCGGCGCGCGGGACGCGCGTGGTGAAGGTCGTCGGGCAGCAGTTCGCCTGGCAGTTCGAGACCCGCGAGGGCGGGCGGCCGATCGTCAGCGACCGGCTCGTCCTCCCCGTCGGCGAGCCCGTCGAGTTCAAGGTGACCTCCAAGGACGTCATCCACGACTTCTGGGTGCCGGAGTGGCGCCTGAAGGTCGACGCCGTCCCCGGCATCACGACGGGTTACTCGGTCACGCCCGACCGCGTCGGGCGCTATCAGGTCGTGTGCGCCGAGCTCTGCGGCCTGGGCCATGCCTTCATGCGCCAGTACGTCCGCGTCGTGACGCCCACCGCGTATGCCGCCTGGGTCCGCTCGCAGACCCGCAGGGCGGCCCCCGCGGCCGGCGCGAAGCCCGCCGCGGGCGGCGCGATCGACGCGAAGAAGCTGTTCGTGGCGGGCAACCCGCAGACCGGCGCGGTCGCCTGCGGCAGCTGCCACACCCTCGCCGCCGCCGGGACGTCGGCGCAGACCGGCCCGAATCTCGGCGAGTCCCTGAAGACGGTTGACGCGGCGAAGATCCGCGAGATGATCGTGGAGCCCGGCAAGGAGATCGCCAAGGGCTACGGGGCGAACATCATGCCCCCGAACTACGGCCAGACGCTCACGCCGGCAGAGCTCGACGCGCTCGTCACGTACATCGACAAGAGCGTGCACGGAGGGAACTAGGAATGGCAGCGAAGCTTCGTGCCCCGGGGTGGTACCGGGCGATCCTCTTCATCGCAGTCGGCATCGGGTTCTCGTTCGCCCTGCTCTGCAGCCTGCGGTGGGCGTTCGACGCCACGCCGGTCTACGACGGCGAGGGCATCCTCCAGATCGCGCTGCTGACGGTCCCGATCTGGTTCCTGGTCGGGATGGGCTGCTTCGACTACTGGTTGCGGTGGGCGCGCGGCAAGCACGTCGTGGACGACCACTCGGACCACGGCGCGCACTCCTGGAAGGACTACTTCAAGGTCAACACCGACCACAAGGTCATCGGCGTCCAGTACGTCTGCCTCTCGTTCTTCTTCATGTTCGTCGGCGGCCTGCTCGCGATGCTCGTGCGCGCCGAGCTCGCCGCGCCCGGTCGCCAGTTCGTCGACGCGAACACCTACAACGGCCTCTTCTCGGCGCACGCGACGATCATGATCTTCCTGTTCATCATCCCCGTCTTCGCGGGCATGGCGAACTACGTCCTGCCGATCATGATCGGCGCGCCGGACATGGCGTTCCCGCGCCTGAACGCGCTGTCGTTCTGGATGCTCCCGGCGGCCGGCGTCATGCTGATGCTCGGCTTCCTGGCCCCGGGCGGCGCGTTCGCCTCCGGCTGGACGGCCTACGCGCCGCTCTCGACCAGCGGCGCCGATCGGGCAGACGTTCTTCACGATCGGCGTGCAGTTCGCCGGCGCCTCCTCGATCGCCACCGCGCTGAACTTCCTGGTGACGATCATCACCATGCGCGCGCCCGGGATGACGTTCTGGCGGATGCCGCTGCTCGTCTGGGCGAACTTCTCGACGTCCCTGCTCGTCGTCATCGCGACGCCGTTCATCGCCGGCCTCGCAGTTCATGGTGCTCCTCGACCGCGCGCTGGGCTTCAACTTCTTCGACGCGGCCAACGGCGGCGACGTGCTCATGTACCAGCACATCTTCTGGTTCTACTCGCACCCGGCCGTCTACATCATGATGCTGCCCGGGCTTCGGGATCATCAGCGAGGTCATCGCGATCTAATCCCGCAAGCCGATCTTCGGCTACCGGGTGATGGCGTTCTCGCTCGCTGGCGATCGTCGTCCTCGGGTTCGCCGTCTGGGCGCACCACATGTTCGTCAGCGGCATGCCGGACTGGCTCCGCATCCCGATGATGATCACGACGAGCTCATCGCGATCCCCACCGGCATCAAGATCTTCTCCTGGCTCGGGACGATGTGGGAGGGCGTGCTGCACATGGACACGCCGATGCTGTTCGCGGTCGGGCTTCCTGACGATGTTCATGCTCGGCGGGATCTCGGGCGTGATGCTCGCGATGGTCCCGCTCGACATCCACGTCACCGACACCTACTTCATCGTCGCCCACATCCACTACGTGCTCTTCGGCGGCAGCGCTTCACGATCTTCGCCGGCATCTACTACTGGTTCCCGAAGATGACCGGGCGGATGTACAACGAGCGCCTGGGCCGGATCCACTTCTGGCTGACGTTCGTCGGCTTCAACGCGACCTTCATGCCGATGCACTGATCGGCATCCAGGGCATGCCGCGCCGCGTCTACGACTACGCCGAGGAGTTCGCGACCTGGAACATGATCGTCTCGGTCGCCTCGTTCGTCCTCGGCCTCTCGCGCTGATCTTCCTCTACAACGTGATGACGTCCTGGCGCAGCGGGCCGCAGGCGGTCGCGAACCCCTGGCGGGCCCTCACGATCGAGTGGCTGGTGTCGTCGCCGCCGCCGATCTTCAACTTCGACGCGATCCCGTCGGTCGTCGGCGGGCCGTACGAGTACGGCGTCCCCGGCGCGGTGCACGCGGTGTTCCAGGACGCCGAGCCGCACGTCCCGGCCGGTGCCGAGGCGTCCTCGGCCGGCACCGCGACCGCCGTCCTCGACAAGGAGGAGTGACCGTGCGCACCATTCTCGTCGTCGCCAACGAAACGCTCGCCGGCGCCCAAGCTCGTGGCCCGCGCCCGCGAGGAGGCGTCCAAGGGCGACGCGCGCGTCGTCATCTGCGTCCCGCGCAAGAACCCCACGCACGGCAACATCATCTACGCGGACGCGGTGTACGAGGCCGCACAGGTGCGCGTCGACCTCGCCCGCAGCGTGCTGCGCGAGCTCGGTATCAACGCCGTCGGCGAGGTGGGCGACCCGGACCCCTACAGCGCCACGATGGACATGGTCGCGGAGTACCACCCCGACCACATCATCGTGTCGACCCTCCCGAGCACCACGTCCGGCTGGCTGCGCCGCGACCTCGTCGAGCGCATCGAGGACGCCACGGGGATCTCCGTGGAGCACCTGGTCACCGACCTCAGCGACGAGACCTCGCCCTTCGACACGACCCTCGTCGTCGCGAACCGGACGACGAACAGCGACGCCCTGATCGCCGAGCTGCGCCGCGAGGCCGACGCCGAGCCCGAGGGCCGCGCGCGCCTGTTCGTCTTCGTCGTCCCGCTCGAGGGCGGCGAGGGCATGGCGCAGAAGCGCGCGCGGGCGCGCCTGGACCAGGTCGTCGACCGCGCGCGCGGCGCCGACCTGCTGGCGGCCGGCATGACGGGCGATCCCGACCCGTACACGGCGACGATGAACGCGCTGAACTTCTTCGACGTGGACGACATCGTCATCTCCACGTACCCCGAGACCCGCTCCGGATGGCTGCGCGCCGACCTCATCGACCGTGTGCGCAAGGCGTCCGGCAAGCCCGTGACCCACATCGTCTCCCAGCCCGAGGACGCCGGCGTCACCGCCTAGCGGCGGCGCCCGAGCGAAGAGGAACCCATGGAAGCCGCAGCGATCCCCGCCGCCGTCGCCCACGACGACCACCACCACGGCCCGCCGGCGGCCCATCACAGCTCGAAGGTGCACCCCGAGCAGCTCGGGATCCTCCTCTTCATCATCTCCGAGCTCATGCTCTTCGCCGCCTTCTTCGCGGCGATGTTCTTCATCCGCGTCGTGTCGGGCGACGACGTGGCCCCCGAAGGGCGACCTGCCGGTCGCCATCGCCGCGACGAACGCCGCGGTCCTGCTCTCGTCCTCGGTGACGATGCACTGGACGGACATCTCCGCCCGGAGGGGCAACGTGTTCGCCATGCGCGCGGGCATCGTCACGACGTTCCTGCTCGGCTCGACGTTCCTGTTCATCCAGATCAACGAGTACCTGCACCTGGGCTTCACGCCGAAGACGAACGCCTCGGCATCGTCGTTCTTCGCCCTCACGGGCCTGCACGGCGCCCACGTCGTCATCGGCCTGATCCTGCTCTTCGTCTCGGCCGTGCGGATCTTCAAGGGCCGCGTCGGGCCCGAGAACTGGAAGGGCCTCGAGGTCGCCGGCATCTACTGGCACTTCGTCGACGTCATGTGGGTCGTCGTCTTCACGACGGTCTACATCCTCGGGTGAGCGACGCGCAGGACGCGCCCGGCGCTCCCGAGCGCCCCGACGGCGGGGAACCCGCCGAGCAGGAGCTGATCCCGCGCACGCCCGACGAGCCGGCGTGGATGCGCCTGATCGGGCCCGTGCGCAGCGAGCACGCCGCGTTCCGGGCCGTGCTGTGGGCCGCGGGCGCGGCCCTCGCGCTCGCGGCCGTGGTCGTCGTGGTCCGCGCCGTCAGCTGACGACGCGGGCGGGCCGCAGGGCTACTTGTTCGCCTCGGCGGCGACGAAGTCCGCGATCGTCTTGATGTCCGCCGGGGACAGCTGGCCCTTGAAGGCCGGCATCGCGTTCTTGCCGTTGGTGACCTGCGCGTCGATCGCGGCGGCGTCGAGCTGCGTCTTGTCGAGGCTCGGCCCCGTCTTGCCCGTCGTGCCGACGGGCGTGAACACGTGGCACGAGCCGCAGTTCTCGGCGAAGAGCTTGCCGCCGGCGGTGTTCGCCTGCGGTCCGCTGGCGGCCTTCACGGCCTCGGCGAGGATGCCCTCGTCCTTCCCGGGGACGGCGGCGGTCGCCGCCACGTACGCCGCGACGTCCTGCGCGTCCTCACCGGTCACGAGGTCCGCCGGCATGGCGAAGCCCTTGCCCGGGTAGGCGATCTGGCCGAGCACGACGCCGCGGATCGCCTCCGAGCCCCAGCCCTCGCCGCGGGAGACCGCGAACGCCTCGTCGAGGTTCGGGCCGGTGACGCCCTTCGTGCCCGCCCGGTTCAGGACGTGGCACGAGCCGCACTTCTCGACGAACTGCTGTTTGCCGTTCACGAGGTCGGCGCTCTCCTGACTGCCCGAATTCGTGCAGCCCGAGACGGCGATGGCGGCGGCCGCGAGCGCGGCGGGTACCGCCGCGCGCGCCACTCTGGTCACAGCGTGGTTCTTCCTCCCCATGAGCGCCACGAACCCTATCTGGAGTCGCGGACCGGATGCCACCTCCCTCGGTCGTCCGGGCGTGCCGACAGCCGCCCGCGCCCCCCGCTAGCATCCGCGGCATGGCGTCCAGTCAGCGCTACCGCCTGCGCAATCCCTCCACCGGCCGCGACATCATCATGGAGGCCGAGCCCGACCGCATCTACCTCGACGAGGAGACCGGCGAGCGCCTGGAGGTCGTCGGGACGGTGCTGCCGCTCGCTCCGAGCCAGTCGCGCCTGCCGTGGGCCGTCGAGAACCTGCGCTTCTGCAACTGGTGCGACCAGCCCGCGCAGCGCGACCTCAACGACTGCCCCACCTGCGGCCGTCGCATGGCGCCGCTCGGCGGCTGAACGCCGCCCTGCGCGCACCGGCCACCCGCCGCGGTACCCTGCCCGCGTGATGCGTTCCGCACTCGTCGTGACCACCTGCGCTCTCGTCCTGACGGCGAGCCTCGGCCTGTCCGCCTGCGGCGGCGGCGACGAGGCGACCGACAAGATCCCGACGAGCGCTCCGGCCCTGCTGCCCCCCGACGACGCGAACGACCTCGCGTCCGGCGGCACCGGGACGACCACGTCCACGACGCCCACCACGACGACCGACACGACGGCCGGCGCGGACACGGGCGGCACGACCGACGACGGGACGGACACCGGCGCCGGGACGGACACGGGCGCCGGGACGGACACCGGCGGCACGGACACGGGGACCGGAGGCGACACCGACACCGGGGGCACGGCCCCCAACCCCGGCGGCGTCACGCCGGACGCCACCGCGGGCGCAGGGTCCTTCCAGGGCTTCTGCGACGCGAATCCCGGCGCCTGCTAGCGACGCCGGGCCGCGCGACCGGCTACTTCTTCGGCTTCACCGGGTCGGTGACCATCGTCGCGCTGTAGTTCAGGCGCGCCGTGCGGTACAGGCAGTAGTACTGCGCGAGCTGGTTCTCCTTGGTCTGCGCGACCTGCTGGACGGAGTCCTGGCAGGTGCCCTTCTCACGGCTCGCGCGCCACGAGGTGTCGCTGCCCAGGCCGACCGCGAGGATCGGGGCCCAGGTCTTCGAGGTGATCGCGATGATCTGCCCCTTCTTGACCGGGATGCTCTTGGCGAGCGCGAACTGCACGGTCGCGCCGAAGTAGTCGGCGACCTTGAACGCCTCGCTCTGCGCCGCGACGCGCGAGCGCAGCTTGCTGCGCGGGTTGAGCACCGTCACCTGCACCTCGGGCTCCCCGTACTGCGGGGAGTTGGCCGGCGCGCCCTTGCCGCCCGAGAAGAAGAGGGCCTGCTTGGGACCGGGCTTGCCCAGTCCGACGGAGAAGGCGACGATGCGCCCGTCCTTCGTCGCGGTCATGAGACCGCGGTTCGTGCCGACCTTGGCCTGGTAGCCGGTCAGCCGGGCCACGGCGAAGCACTTCGGCACCGGACCGGGGCAGCTCGACTTGACCTGCGGGTCGAGCTTGCCGATCTCGATGATCTCGGCGGAGGCGGCGGCGGGGAGGGTGAGGGCCAGGCCGCAGGAAACCGCGGCCGCCCGGAAGAGGCGTCGTTGCATCACATCCATTGAACACGGTGGGGCGCCGGAATGTTGCGGTTCAGCCGCACCATATTCCGGACCATCGGATGCAACGGGCTTCCGGCGGGGTTCGCCCTGCAGCGCGACGTGCGCCTCAGCGTCCCTCGTACGTCGCCTTCCCCGGCCCCTCGTCCAGGAACGAGCGCACCGCGCGCTGCAGATCCTCGGTCCCGAACAGCGCGCCTCCGACCTCCGGGACGAGCGCGTCCGCCGCGCGGGCGCCGCCCTCCTTCTGGGCCGCGACGAGGCGCTTGGTCGCCGCGTGCGCCCGCGTCGGGCCGTGCGCCAGGCGTGCGGCGAAGGCACGTGCGGCGGCGTCGAACCCGTCGTCCGGCAGCACCCGGCTGACGACGTTCCAGCGCTCGAGGGTGGCCGCGTCATACAGCTCGCCGGTCATCACGAGCTCCTTTGCGCGCGCAGGACCGGCCCGCTCGGCGAGCCGCTGCGGACCGCCCATCGACGGCGTGAGCCCGACGACGATCTCCACCAGGCCGAAGCGGGCGGACTCCGCCGCGAGCAGCACGTCGCACGCGAGCGCCAGCTCGAACGCCGCCGTGAGGCACAGCGCGTGCGCAGCGAAGACGACCGGGCAGGGCAGGTCCTCGACGGCGTGGATCGTCTCGAGCAGCTCGCGCCACAGCGCCGCGCCCTCCTCGCGCGGTCACGCCGACGAACCGGTGGACGTCGACGCCGCCGCTGACGACGCGCCCCTCGGCGCGGATCAGCAGGCCGCGCGGCGGCGCGGCGGCCAGCTCGGCGACCGCGGCCCGCAGGCCGTCCATCATCGCCTGGTCGAAGAGGTTGAGCGGCGGCGCGTCGAGCGTCAGGACCGCGAGCGGACCGTCGTGCTCCAGCCGCACCGGGACACCGGCGCTCATGCGCCGTCGCCGCGCAGGACCGCCGCCGCCGCGGTGATCTCGTCCATGTCGCCGGGCCCGCGGGACCCACGGCAGCTCGCAGCGGATCGTCCGCGTAGCGCGGGATCACGTGGACGTGGAAGTGGAAGACCGACTGCCAGGCCGCCGTGCCGCAGGCGTTGAGCAGGTTCACGCCGTCGGCGCCCAGGCGGTCGCGGGCGCGCTCGGCGAGACGCTGTGCGGCGACCGCCGTGGCGGCGACGTCCTCCGGCGGGCGTGTCGTGCAGGTCGACGCTGTGCGCGCGCGGGATCACGAGCGCGTGGCCGCGCGTCGCCGGGTTGATGTCCATGAAGGACACCGTCCGCTCGTCCTCGTCGACGATCTGCGCGGGGAGCTCGCCGGCGAGGATCCGGCAGAAGAGGCAGTCGGGATCACGGTCGGCCATGGCGGCACCCTACCGGCGGACGGCGGCCCCCCGGATGGTGGCGCCGGCGCGGCTGGCCTAGTCTGCGGGCCATGTCGACGACCGCCGTGACCGACGAGGCGCTCCACGCCCAGGCCGAGGAGGCCATCGGCCACCTGGCCTCGTTCGACCGCCCGTCGGCCTCCGACGGTGAGCGCCGCGCGGCCGAGTGGATCGCGGCCGGCTGGACGCCGAGGGCGCGCGCGAGGTCCGCATCGAGGAGGAGCGCGCGCACGGCACCTACTGGTGGCCGCTCGGCCTGCTCGCGCTGGGCGGCGGGCTCGCGTCGTTGAGCCGGCGCCGCTGGCTGCGGCTGCTCGTCGGGGGCGCGGCGGCGGCGGGCATCGCCGACGACATGTCCGGCGGGCGGCTGTGGTTCCGGCGCGCCGCGCTGCCGCAGCACCCGACGTGGAACGTCGTCGCCGAGGCGGGCGACGCCGGACGCCGAGCGCACGGTCGTCGTCGTCGCCCACCACGACGCCGCGAACTGGAGCCTGCTCTTCGCACCGCACATCCCGCGCTTCTTCGCGCGGCGGTTCCCGGGCCTGATCGAGCGGTCGAACACGACCCCGCCGTGATGTTCCCGGTCGTCGGAGGGCCCCTGCTCGTCGCCCTCAGCGGTCTGCTCGGATCGCGCGTGCTGCGGCGACTCGGCGGCGCTGCTCTCGCTCGGCACGGCGGCGACGATGGTCGGAGATCGGGTCGCGTTCGGCCGTCCCCGGCGCCAACGACAACCTGACCGGCGTCGCGACCGTCCTGGGCCTCGCGCGCACGCTCGCCGAGGAGCCCGTCGCGGGCGTCCGGGTGCTGCTCGTCTCGACCGGCTCCGAGGAGTCGTTCATGGAGGGCATGCAGGCCTTCGCCGCGCGGCACTTCCCCTCGCTCCCCGTCGATCGCACCCACGTCATCTGCGTGGACACCGTCGGGTCCCCCACGCTCATGCAGCTCGAGGGCGAGGGCATGCTCGTCATCCGCGACTACCCCGCCGACTTCAAGGACCTCGTCTCCGACGTGGCGGACGCGGCGGGCATCGACCTGGTCCGCGGCATCCGGTTCCGCAACGCGACGGACGGCCTGATCGCGATGAAGGCCGGCTACCCGACGGTGATGCTCGGCTCGATGAACGAGTTCAAGGCGCCGTCGAACTACCACTGGCCGACGGACACCGCGGAGAACGTCATCCACGAGACGGTCGTCGACTGCATCCGGGTCTGCGACGGCGCGATCCGGCGCCTGGCGTCGCGTTAGACGCCGGCGTCGCCCAGGAGCAGCCGCCGGCCCTCGTCGACCGCCTGCGCGGGCGTCACGACCTCCCCGGCGTACTGCGCCTCGGCGATCGCGGCCAGCAGCTCGCCGAGCCGCGGCCCCGGGTCGATGCCGAGCGCCGAGGCCAGGTCGTCGCCGCGCACCAGCGGCGCGGGCGGGCCGTCCGCGTGCCAGGCCAGCGCGTCGCCGAGCATCGGGAGGGCGACCTCCAGATGGCGGGCGATCGCCTCCTCGTGCTTGCGGCCGCGCGTGGCGAGCCGGTCGGCGATGCCGAGCAGCGTGACGTCGGCGGCGACGGGGTCGCACGCGACGAGGTAGCGGTGGACCTGCCGGCGCCCGAGCGGCCGCTCGTGGACGAGGAAGCCCAGGCGCAGGTGGTGGCGCGTGAGCGCGGCGACGTGCGCGCGCGAGCCGCTCGCTGGTGTGCAGGCGCCCGAGGATCGCCCGCGACATCGCCGCGCCCTCGCGGTCGTGGTGGGGAAAGCCGATGCGCCCCTCCCCCATGTCGGTGCGCGTCAGCGGCTTGGCGATGTCGTGCAGCAGCGCGCCCCAGCGCAGCGCGCCGCCGCGCGTCAGGTCGTCGGCGAGCGGCTCGTCGAGCAGGCCGGCGACGGCCTCGGCGAGGTCGGCGCCGACGGCGCTCGCGGGGTCGCGCTCGAGCGCGATCGTCGCGGCGAGGACCTCGAGCGTGTGCCCGTGGACGTCGAGGTGGTGGTAGACGGTCTGCTCGACCCCGCGCAGCGCCTCGAGCTCCGGCAGGACGACGCCCGTGGCACCCAGCTCGTCCAGGAGCGCGAGCCCGGCGAGCGCGTCGTCGGCGCCGACGATGCGCCGCAGCTCGGCGAAGACGCGCTCGCCGGCGACGTCCGCCAGCCCGGCGGCGTGCGCACGGGCCGCGGTCACGGTGCCGTCCTCCACGGTGAACCCGAGCTCGACCGCGAGCCGCGCGACGCGCAGCACCCGCAGCGGGTCGTCGGCGAACGCCCGCGGGCCGGCGATGCGCAGACGCCGCGCCGCCAGGTCCTCCAGGCCGCCGCAGACGTCCAGCGGGTCCCCGCCGGCGAGCGGCTCGGCGAGCGCGTTGACGGTGAGGTCGCGCCCGCGCAGGTCGTCCTCGATGCTCGCGCCCTGGAGCGGGCTGAGGTCGACCTGCCACGCCCCGCCGGGCCCGACGAGCCGCCAGCCGCCGAACTCCTCGGACAGCGGGAAGGCCGCCGTTCCGCGCGGGGCTGCGGCGCGAACGGCCCCCGCGGCCGCCGCGACGTCCCCGGCGACGGCGAGGTCGAGGTCGAGGCCCGCGCCGGGGCGTCCGAGCAGGCGGTCGCGGACCGCCCCGCCGACGAGCCAGGCGTCGCGGCCCGCGAGCGCCCCGCGCGAGCAGGTCGAGCGGAGCGTCGCTCGCGCTCACGCCGCCCCGAGGTGCTCGCGCGGAACCCGCGCGCCGATGCCGCAGGTCACCTCGTAGTTGATCGTCCCCAGCCGGCGGGCGAGCTCCTCGGCGAGGATGCGCTCCGCCCCGCGGGCGCCGATCAGGACGGCCTCGGCGCCGACGACGGCGGCATCCCCCAGCGCACCGACGTCGAGCGTGACGTTGTCCATGCTGACGGTCCCCACGAGCGCCGTGCGCCGGCCCGCGACGAGCACGTCGGCGTCGTTGGTGAGACCGCGCCGCCAGCCGTCGCCGTAGCCGATCGGCACGGTCGCGATCAGCGTCGGCTCCCGCGCGATGAACCGCCGGCCGTAGCCGGCGCTCTCCCCCGGCGCGATCGGCTTGACGGCGGCGAGATAGGAGGCGAGTTCCAGCGCCGGCTCGAGCCCGTGCGCGGACGGGTCGACGCCGAAGGGGTCCAGCCCGTACAGCGCGACGCCCGGGCGGACGAGATCGAAGTGCGAGGCGGGGTCACGGAGCGTCGCCGCGCTGTTGGCGGCGTGGAGCAGCGCCCCGGGATGGTGCTCGGAGAGCGGCCGGGCCCACGCCGCGAAGCGGGCGAGCTGCTCGCCGAAGAACGCGTCGCCGGGGTCGTCCGCGGTCGCGAAGTGCGTCATCAGCCCCGCGAGCTCGACGCCCGGCGTCCGCGCCGCGGCGTCCGCCACCGCGGTCGCGCGCGCGGGATCGCGCGTTCCGAGCCGGCCCATCCCGGTGTCGAGCTTCACGTGCACACGTCCCCCGCCCTGCGCGGCGACGCGGGCCACCGTCTCCTCGTGCCAGGCGACGACGTCCGCGTCGGCGCGCAGCGCGACCGGCAGCTCCTCGTCGCTCAGCGCCCCGAGGACGAGCACCCGGCCGCCGATGCCCGCCGCCCGCAGCTCCGCGGCCTCCATCGCGGTGGCCACCGCGAGCCATGCGGCGCCGCCGGCGAGCGCGGCCCGGGCCGCGGGGACCATGCCGTGGCCGTAGGCATCGGCCTTGACGACGGCGCAGACCGCCGCAGTCGGCGCCGCGGCGGCCATCCGCGCGGTGTTGCGCTCGATCGCGCCGAGGTCGACCCGCGCCAGCGCCCGGATCATGTGCCGCCCCGCCGCCGCGCGCGTGGAAGCTCGGCGATGACGTCGCGGGCGGTGACGCCGTCGACCCCGAGCCGACGTGCGGCGAGCAGGCCGGCACGCGCGTGCAGCCGGACCGCGGCCGCCGCCGCGCGCGCCGGTTCGATGTCGCGCGCCAGCAGCGCTCCGAGCACGCCGCTGAGGACGTCGCCGGTGCCCGCCGTCGCGAGCGCGGGGGTCGCCCCCGGGCTGACGAGGACGTCACCGCCGGGCTCGGCGACGAGCGTGTCGTCGCCCTTGAGCACCACGACCGCGCCGGACAGGCGAGCAGCCTGACGGGCGTGCGCAAGGCGCCGGGCCCGAACCTCGTCCGCCGGAACGCCGAGCAGCCGGCCCAGCTCGCCCTCGTGCGGCGTCAGGACGGTGGGCGCCGGACGCGCGGCGAGATCCTCGAGCAGGCCCGCATGCGCGTTCAGCCCGTCCGCGTCCAGGACGAGCGCGACCGGCGCCTGCGCGGCCGCCGCGCGCGCGAAGCCCGCCGCGGCGTCGCTGCGCCCGAGCCCGGGACCGAGGACGAGCGCGCCGCCGCGCCGATGCGCCTCGGCGAGGACCACGCGCACACCGGCCGCGACGTGGTGACCGTCCTCGTCGGGCAGCGGCAGCTGCATCACCTCGACGAGGTGCGCGGCGGCCAGCGGCTGCTGGGACTCGGGCACGCAGGCGGTGACGTAGCCGGCGCCGGCGCGCGTGGCGGCCTCGCTCGCCAGGATCGCCGCCCCGAGCAGCCCGCGCGATCCGCCGGCGACGAGGACATGCCCGCTGGTGAACTTCGTCCACCCCGGTCCGCGCGGCGTCAGCGTCGCCAGCAGGGCGTCGTCGTCGAGCAGGCCGACGTCCGGCTCGGGCGCCTGCCCGCCGGAGGGGATCCCGATGTCGACGACGCGCACGGCGCCGGCGTGCTCCTTGCCGGGGTTGACGTACAGCCCGGGCTTGGCGGCATGGAACGTCGCGGTGGCGACCGCGCGGACGGCCTCGCCGGCGATCTCGCCGGTCGCCGCGTCCACGCCGCTCGGGACGTCGCAGGCGACGACGGGCAGGCCCGAGCGCGCGATCGCGCCGATCGCCTCC
>CAVPCS010000005.1:0-75893 GCA_963702505.1 uncultured Actinomycetes bacterium
TCACGATCCGGTTCTTGGCATCGACGCGGATCACCCGGGGTTGTGTGGCGCGGGCCTCCTCGTCGGTCAACTCGCCGAAGGTGGCGAGGATCACGATGTCGCCGGGCTTGTTGTGATGGGCGGCGGCGCCGTTGATGGAGATGACCCCGGACCCGCTGGGGCTGGGGATCGCATAGGTCACCAGACGCGTGCCCCTCGTCACGTTCCAGACGTGAACTTCCTCATGGTCGAGGATCCCGGCGGCATCCATGAGGTCACGGTCGATCGATACGCTCCCCTCGTAGTCGAGGTCGGCGTGGGTGACCGTCGCCCTGTGGATCTTGGCCAGGAACATCCTTCTCTGCATCGTTCTCCTCGTCGCCGCGGTCGGGTTCCGGGAACCTCGGCAGGCCGCCAGCAAGAGAAAAAGTGTACCGGCCGCGGGGAGACGGGGGCAACCGGACTACATCGGAAAAAATCAACTATATGGTAATCAGCCCCACCCGCCGGCGGACATCGGCGATCTTCGCCTGGGCTTGCGGCCTCACCTTCGCCGCGCCCTCGCGCAGGATCTCCCGAACCTTCTCGATCGGAAACTGCGCCTTGCGCTCCTGGATCCGGGCCATCGTGGCCCACACCGAGTCGGCGGCGGCTCCCTTGAGCTCCACATACCGAAGTTTGCCCCCCTCGTAATCCCTCATCAGTCCGGCGTACACGGCGGGATCGCCGAGCGTCTTGACGATGACGAAGAGGTTGGCCACGCCGGGGCTCATCTCGCCCTCGGGCCGCGGACCGACATCGGTGACCGCGCGCTTGATCATGTCGCGCGCTTCGGCCTCGGTGGCGTCCATCGCCAGAAAGTGCCCTTCGCCCGCGCTCTTCGACATCTTCTGCTCGGGATCGTGTTGAGGCTGACCGTGACCTTTCCGGCCTTGCGCACCGTCTTGACCTTGCGCTTGCCGAGCCGGACCTCCGCGCTCCTCAGCGTCGCGCCCTTGGGGGCGCGGACCGTGAGGCGCAGGGTGCGCCGGCTGATGCAGGACTTCGCGGACGGGAGCGAGACGACGGAGGCGAAGCGCACGGGGTTCGCGGCGGCCTGCGGCGTGCCGGCGCCCCCGCCGGTGTTCACCGGCTCGGGGAACTGGACGATCCACGTGCGCGAGGCGGGCGGCCCGACCTTGCCCGTCGGGTCGGTGCCCTTGACCTGCAGCTGGTGGCCGCCGATGTCCAGGCCGTTCAGCGTGAACGGGGACTCGCACGGGACGAACGCCCCGCTGTCGACGCTGCAGTCAGCCGGGTCCCCGGCTTGTTCGACGAGAAGGTGAAGGTCGCCGAGCGCGACTCCACGACGCCGGACGGGCCGCTCTGGAAGGTGATGAGCGGCGGCGGGTTGCTCTCGGAGGCGCCCAGCGGGGAGGCGTATTCGGACGAGCCGTCGGCGGTGGTCTGGGACGCCATCAACCCTTGGCCGACTCTGAGCTGGGTCTGGAAGGAGACACCCCAGATCCCGTCGGCTCCCACCGTCGCTCTTGCCGGGACCGTGGGGAAGACATATCCCCGTGGTGGTGCCCCCGGCTCCGGGTCGGTGGGTGTGGGAGCTCGCTGCTGCTGGAGAACTCGGATGAGTGCACCGGGGACGCCGGTCCCCCCAACGCCGTCCCTGGACGCCACCGTGATCACGGGAGCCTGGATGCCGTTGTTCGCCGTTCCGCTGTTCCCGAAGCCGGGGAGCGGCAGAAGGTCCGAGAACGGCGTTGACCCGCCCGCGAAGTCCGCATTGGAGGCTCCGACGTTGTCGCGCACCACGACCTTGCGGGCGTCGGGCCCAACCTCGAATACGGCGGACGATGCGCGCCACAGCACGTTGCGATCTTCGGGGTCGTCGCCACCCACGATGATGTCCTGACTGGGGCCCTGGACCCGAATCGCCGGTCCGGTGACCGGAGCCCCGAACTGCGAACCGATCACGTTGTTCTGGATGGTCACGCGCTCATTGCCGTTGAGGACGATCCCGGGGCTGTCTGCAGTGACGCCCCCGAAGACGGCATTGCGGCCGTCGCCACCATTGCCGCAGAACCCCGGGAAGGCGTCGAGATCAAGCGGCGGAACGGAGCCGATATAGACGTCGTCGGCCCCGGCCCCTAGAACGATCGCCCCGTTCACGAACCCCGGCGCCTGGTCCGTCAAACAGATTCCCGTACACCGCTGCGCCGGAGCCATTGAGGCGGAGCCCCTCGGGCGCCGGCCCGAACTGATTTGCCATGACCAGGGCGAACTTCGAGGGCGAACCCTTCAGGTGGCGCGTTGCCGTTCGCATTGACCAGTTGGTCGTCGTTCTGGTCGTACCCGAGCATGTTCCGAAGGAGCGTGATGTCGCCCGCGCCGCTCTGGTCGATGCCGAGGTCGTTCCCCCCGATGACGTTGCGTCCACCGCAAGCGGGCCGCCGATCGTCGTCACGTCGGCCTCGCCGACCTGAATCCCGACGGCCTGGTCACTCCGAGATGCGCTCGCGTCGGGCCCGATCACGTTTGCCGTGATCGTGGTATCGGGCCAGCACGGGAGCTCGTCGGAGGCGGTTCCGGCCAGGTCGATGCCGACACCCGCAGAGTTCGCAATCAGGTTGCCGTGTCCCGCGTCCCCGATGACCGTCCGCTCGGCGTTGTCGTCGGGCGTGTCGACGCTGCCGGCGATGCGGATACCGACGAGGTTTCGCGAACTCGTCGTGGCCTCGCCGCCTGCATTGACACCGAACCAGTTGTCGAAAACGCGCGTGCCATCGCCGCCGATCACATAGAGACCGATGGCGTGACCGGAGAAGGCAAGTCCCTGGACGGTGATGCCATTGCCAGCGACGATGAGGCCGCGACCGGTCTGCGATGCGCGTTGAAGACGAGCACAAGGGCCGGCGGGAGTCGCAGGGGCGCAGCCGTCGATGATCGTGCCGGCCCGCGTCACCGCGGGGAGGTCCGTGCCCATCGTGATGGTCTTCGCTGCCACCGAGAAGATGATCTTGTGAGGATCGTGTCCGGGCGCGCCGGCGGCGCGTTCGCCTCCTGAATGGCCGCACGGAGCGTGCAGACCGGGGACGGACTCGCCGCGCAGGCGCCGTTGCCGGGCGCCGCGTCGGCACCGTCGCCGTTGTTGTCGACCGTGAACGTCGTGCGCCGCCAGCGCCGCGGGCGCGAGCGCCAGGCCGGCCAGCAGGGTGATCGCGAGACTGATGAGTCGGATCCGCACGTCTGCTCCTCCGTGAGCGACCGAGCCTACCCCGTCAGTCGAGCCACGTGACGAAGTCCTCCGGCGGGGTGCGCTCCGGGACCCGCTGCTCCTGGCGCGCCGTGCCGAGGTGCAGGAGGCCCAGGACGCGCTCCTCGGCCGGGATGCCGAGCGCCGCGCGGCCCGCGTCGGCGCGCAGGATCCCGGGCGTGCGCCAGTAGCCGGCGAGCCCGCGCGCGTGCGCCGCCAGCAGGACGATGTAGGCCGCGACCGCGGCGGCGTCCCGGTCCTCGGCCGCCTCGACGGGGTCCGCTGCGGTGATGACGCTCACCGCGACGAGCGTCGGCGCGCGGTCGAGCTTCACGGCGGTCTCGGCCCCGGCCGCCTCCTTGAGACGCATGAGCGTCCGCGGCCCCAGGACGCGAAAGCGCCACGGGTTCGTCAGGTGGTGGTTCGGCGCCCAGCGGGCGAGGTCGAGCAGCGCCTCGAGCGTCGCGCGGTCGACGGGCTCCGGCGCGTACGCCTTGTGCGTGCGGCGCGTGCGGATGGCCTCCTCGGCGTCCATCGCCGTCAGGTCCTCGGCGTCCTCGGCGTCGTCCTCGGCGTAGAGGGACTCGCGCGCGACCTCGCGCCCGCCGCGCTCGAACAGCGCGACCTCGAGCGTGTCGGCGCGGTAGTCGTCGGGCGCCAGCAGCGTGAAGCGCCCCTCGAGGACGGGGCACTGGTCGACGCACAGCGCGGCCAGCTCGGCGGTCGCGATCGCCGCGCCCGCGACGAGGGGCCGGCCCCACACGAGCGTCATCGCCGCGACGTTGCCCTCTTCGCCGCGCCAGGTGCCGACGACCTCGTCGCAGAGGTCGATGGTCCAGTCGGGGTTGGCGTCCGCCGTCTCGCTCGTCGCGTCGGCGACCGCGTGGAAGGCCGACGGCTCGCGGTCGGCCTCGGCGCGTGCGTAGCTCACGAAGCCGAACACCTCCAGGCCGCTCGTCGTCGTGGCCGTCGCCGGGACGTACGTGCGCCCGTGCCAGGTGCGGTCCGGGTACCAGGTGATCTCGCCCAGCTCCCCGAGCTCGTCGGTCTCGCCCGGGTCGATCCGCAGGCACGCGGCGAGCAGCTCCTCCTGCAGGCGCTCGGCCCAGCGGCCGTAGGGCAGCAGCTCCTGCGTGGGCTCGGCGGCGAAGCGGGGGACGACGCGGATCTCGGGCGGCATGACGAGGCAGCCTACGAGGACAGCTCGAGCAGCAGCGTCACCGGGCCGTCGTTGACGAGCTCGACGTCCATGTGCGCGCCGAAGCGCCCGCCCGCGGCGCCCAGCCGCGCACGGAAGCGCTCGTAGAGCGGCTCGGCGACCTCCGGGGGCGCGGCGGCGACGAAACTCGGCCGGTTCCCCTTGCGCGTGTCCCCGTAGAGAGTGAACTGGCTGACGACGAGGACGCCGCGGTCGCCGACCGCCTCGTTCATCTTCCCGTCGGCGTCCTCGAAGACCCGCAGCGCCGCGACCTTGTCGGCGAGCCGGTCGCAGACGGCATCGTCGTCCCCGTGGGTGACGCCCAGGAGGACGAGGAGGCCCGCGCCGATCTCACCGACGACCTCGTCGTCCACCCGCACGGCGGCCCGGGAGACGCGTTGCACGAGCGCACGCACGACGCGGACGCTACAGCCCGCCGACCGCCGCGACGACGCTCGCCGCGATCAGGACGATCGTCGTGCTCCAGGCGACGGCGGCCGCCGTGATCCGCAGGTCCAGCCCGTAGATGTGCGCCACGGCGAGGCTGTTGATCCCGCACGCCATCCCGGACTGCATGAGGAAGACGGGCGGCACGCTCACGAGCGTCAGGGAGAGCGCCGCCATCACCGCGGGCGCGACGAGCAGCCGCAGCGCGACGGCCGTCGCGACCGGCGCCGTCAGCGGCGGCGGGAAGACGCGCACCCCCTCGTCCTGCTCCTGCATGAGGTTCACGCCGAGGGCGAAGAAGCCGAGCGGCGCGACCGCGAGCACCGCGACCTGCGCCGCGTCGCGCGCCCAGTCGGGGCTCAGCGCCTGCGGCGCGACCAGCGCGAGGAGGAAGGCCAGCAACGGGGGGTTGCGCACGAAGAACGAGCGCAGCCGCTCGCGCGGCGTGTCGCCCGCGCGGGTCCCGAAGCCCGCGCCGATCGCGAAGCCGACGAGCAGGAGGAACGTCGCGCTGACGACGACGTCGTAGGTGATCGCCTGCCCGACCGCCTGCGACTCGTCGAACAGGCTGCGCGCGAGCGGCACGCCGAGGTAGCCGGTGTTCGCGATGCCGGCGCACACCATCACCGCGCCGGTGCTCGGCCGCGCGAGCTTCAGCACCCGCGTGCCGATGAGATACGCCGCAAGGGTCGCGATGCCGCGCTCGGCGAACCCGAATGCCAGGCCGGCGCCGACGCCGGCGGTGATCTCCACGTGCGTGACCGTGAAGAACGTCACGACCGGCATCAGGACGTAGATGAGGATGTCCAGCGCGCGGCGGCCGGCGCGCAGCGCGGGCTCGCCCCAGCGGCGCTCGGCGCCCGCGCCGATGCCCACCGACGCGAGGATCACGAGGGCGACGGCGATCACGCGTCGCGCAGCTCGCGTGCCGCGCGCTCGGGCGCGACGGGGTTCAGGTCCATCCCCGTGCCGAGCTCCAGGCCCGCCTGCTGGGCGAGCCGCGGCCGGATGTCGATCCGCCAGCAGAAGTGCTCGGCCCCGCGCGGCGCGGTGCGCACCCAGAGGTTCAGCGCGGGCGGGCGGCCGAAGCGCCGCGCCAGGCGCGCGAGCGCGTCGTGCACGGCGCCGGCTCCGAGCGGGCCCTCGTCCTCGAAGCGCATCACGGGGCGCCGCGGGGCGATCAGCAGCTGGTAGGGGGAGGCCGACGCGTACGGCGCGAGGACGACCGCCTCGTCGTCGATCGCGACGATCCGCTCGCCGAGGCGCACCTCCTCCTGCACGAGGTCGCCGAGCAGGTTGCCGCCCATCGTGCTCGTCGCGTACGCGCCGAAGCGCTCGCGCTCGCGGGCGACCAGGACGGGCACCGCGTCGAGCGCGACGAGCTGGGCGTGCGTGTGCGGCTGCGAGGCGCCCGCCGCGCGGCCGTCGTTGACGAACAGGTGCACGCACGCCGCGCCGTGCGCCGCGTGATGCGCCATCCGCCGACGCCACATCGTCATCGCCAGCTCCAGCTCGGCCGCGTCCAGCTCGGCGAGCGAGCCGACCGGCCGCGGCGTCGCGACGATCACCTCGTGGTGGCCGGCCGCGGCCGCGGAGGCGAAGAGGTCCACGCGCGCCTCGCGCGGCGGGGCGCTCGCGTCGGGGGTGAGCGCGGGGAAGAGGTTCGGGACCACGCGCACCGCCCAGCCCGGCGTGTCGGGCGCGGACCCGTCGGGGCGCAGGGCGTCGAGCTCCGGCGGCGTCCGGTCCTCGTGGCCTTCGAGGAACGGGTCGCGCTCGGGATCGATCGGCGGGTCGGCGGGCGGCGCCTGCAGGCCCGACCCGGGCCGGGCGGCGCGCTCGTCGGCGATGATCGTCTTGTGTCCGCTGAGCGGATCGACCCGGACCTCAGGCATGGAGCTTGAGCATCCTGACGTGTTCGATCCCCGCGTCGAGGAAGACGTCCCCGCGCGCCGCGTACCCGGCGCGCTCGTAGAGCGGCAGCGCCTGCACCTGCGCGGCGAGCACGGTCGCCTCGGCGCCCGCGGCCTGCGCCTCGGCGTCGGCGAGCGCGAGCAGGCGCAGGGCGATCCCGCTGCGCCGCGCCGCCGGCGCGACCGCCAGGCGACCGAGCTTCATGACCGTGCCCTCGGCGAGCAGCCGGCAGGTGCCGACGACGGTGCCGTCCCCGTCGACCGCGACGAGCTGCAGCGCCTCGCCGTCACGCCCGTCGAGCTCCTCCTCGAGCGGGACGCCCTGCTCGTCGATGAACACGGCCGCGCGCAGCGCGAGCGCCGCGGCGACCTCGTCCGGGCCGGCCGCGCGACGGACGTCCGCAGTCACGAGGCGGCCACCGTCTTCCCGGCGGCGTAGCGATCGATGTCCTCCTCGAGTTCCTCGGCCGAGTCGTACGGGCCCTGGTGGGTGAAGACCTCGCGGCCCTTCGCGTCGTAGAAGATCGTCGACGGCGCCCCGGCGAGCCCGTAGGCGTTGTAGATCTGCCCGTCGGGGTCCTCGACGCTCGGGTAGCTCAACGGGACGGTCGCGAGGAAGCGCTGCGCGGCCTCCCGATTGTCCTTGAGGTTCACGCCGAGGAAGGCGACTCGCGGCCCCGGCTCAGCGCGGCGCGCTGGAACGCCGGCATCTCGGTCCGGCAGGGGCCGCACCAGGAGGCCCAGACGTTCACGACGGCGGGGTGCCCCTTGACCGCGGCCAGCTCGCGCCGCAGGGTGCGCTGCGCACCGGGGAGCAGCTCGTTGGCCTGCGCGTGCAGCGCGGCGAGCGCGGGCCGGCGCGCCGGCGAGGGCCTTCGCGGTCTCCTGCGCGGTCGGCTGCAGCGCGCGCGACCCCGAGGCGGGGTCGTCGCCGCTCGCGGCCTGCTTGAGACCGATGCCGATCGCGGCGCCGACGGCGATCACGACCGCGAAGAGGACAACCGTCCGCATGGGCGTGAGGATCGCACAGCGGTGCGGTATCCTCCTCGCTACGTCGCTGGGCCGCGCCCCCAGGGAGGACCTCCCGGCGACACGTCCGGCTCCGGCCGGGCCCCGGGCTCGAGCGCTGCAGGATCCCGCGCTCCGGCTCCACCGCTTGAGAGCTTCTGGCCACCATGGCTGACCACACGACGGCCGTCGAGGCCGCTCCCGTTCCGTCCGCGAGCGACATCGCCCGCGCGGAGGCGTTCGCCCGCGAGCCGTTCCTGCACGAGGGCGAGTCGGCCGACGCGGCGCTCGCCGCCGGCACCCCGCGGCGGCTCGCGCTCGACTACGCGCTCAGCGAGCTCGACGGCGGGCTGAAGGTCCCCTCGACGCGCTGGCGGCGCTCCTGGTCGCTGATGCTCGGCCTCGAGCGCGTCCTCAGCGAGGAGGAGCCCCATCTCGCCGACGGGACCACGCTCAACCCGCACCAGGTCGACGCGCTGTCCGGCACGCTCACGGCACTGCTCGCGGACCGCCTGCGCGCCCACGAGGCCGGCGACGACGCGGACCTCGACGTGGCGGCGCCGGTGCTCGCCGTGGAGGAGGAGCCGACCGAGGTCCCGCCCTCCGACGACGAGGAGGTCGCGGCCGAGCTCGCGGCCCTCGACGAGGAGCACGAGGAGGACGAGGACGACGACGCCGAGGAGGCCGCCGCCGAGGCGGAGCCGGCCGACGAGGACGAGCCGGACGACGGGACCGACGAGGACATCGACGCCGCGGTCCTCGACGACCCGAACGCCCACAAGCGCTTCTGGTTCGAGCACGCGACCGGCGCCGGCAAGACCGTCGCCGCGATGGGCTTCGTCGAGGCCTCCCGCACCGGCGGCGTCCTGATCCTCACGCACCGCCGCAACCTCGTCGACCAGTTCAACGACGAGCTGCGCACGCGCGGCTACGCCGACCGCGTGCACGCCGCCGCTGCTCGGCGACGACACGGGCCCGGCCGACGGCCCGGTGACCGTCGAGACCTACCAGTGGTTCGTGCGCAACGCCGGCCAGATCTCGAGCGCCTACACGATCGTCATCTGCGACGAGGCGCACACCGCGCTCGGCGAGAAGACGAGCGCCGCGATCCGCGAGTGGACCGGCCCGATCTTCATCGGCATGACGGCGACCGGCGCGCTGATCGCCCGCCACGTCACCGACCTGTTCCCGACCCAGACCTCGCGCTTCGACCTCGCGCAGGCCGCGCGCCGCGGCGTCATCTCGCCGCTGCGCTGCATCCGCATCCCGCCCGGCCCGGGCGTGCGGACGATCGCGAAGGTCCCGCTGCGCAAGGGCGAGGTCGACGTCGAGTTCGACCAGGAGATGCTGGCCGAGCTGCTCGACCAGGCGCCGTTCAACTTCGCGATCGCCGACCTCTACAAGACCCGCTTCAACGGCGTTCCCGGCGTCATCTACACCGCCGGCGTCAAGCACGCCTACAACGTCGCCGAGGCGTTCCGCGCGATGGGGATCAAGGCCGAGGGCGTGTCCGGTGAGACGCCCAAGCGCGAGCTGGCCGAGATCCTCGCCCGCTACGAGGCGGGGGAGATCGACGTCCTCGTCAACGCGCAGCTGCTCGCCGAGGGCTGGAACTCCCCGCGCGCGACCGTCTGCATGCACCTCGCGCCGACCGCCTCCAGGCGCATCTACCAGCAGCGCGTCGGCCGCGTCACGCGCCGCCATCCGGGCAAGGAGGCGGGCGTCGTCGTCGACTTCGTCCATCCCGCGACGCGGCATGACGAGCCCGTCGTGACGCTGCACTCGCTGCTCGACCGCGACGTCTACCGCGGCGGCGCGATCGTCGTCGGGCCGGTGCGCCGGGGCCGCGGGCGCCGCGTGCGCGTCGAGCGCCGGGTGATCCCGGTCGCCGCGACGAGGAGCGCCGGCACGAGATCTTCGAGCGCGAGCTGTGGCGGATCGCCGTCGAGCACCTCGACTGGGGCGAGCAGCACATGTGGGCGGCCCTCGCCGGCGCGCGCGTGCAGCCCAGCGGCTGGCGCCGCGCCCGGGCGATGCTCCACTTCGACCGCACCGGGGAGCTCAAGCGCCGCTTCCTGCTGACCGCGGTCGAGCGCAACAAGAACTCGCAGCTGCGCATCCGCGCGCTGCAGGAGATCGCGGCGCTGAAGGATCCCGAGGCGTTCGACCTCGCCTGCGACCTCGTCGGCACCTGGTCGCGCGACGAGCGCCGCGAGGGCACGAAGGTCCTGCTGCTGGCGCTCGCCGAGAAGCGGATCGGCCGCCGCGACCAGGCCAACGCGTGGATCTGGCGCCTGGCCGAGTACACCCGCGAGGTCCACGAGGAGTACGCCGTCCAGCGCTGGCCGGAGACCAAGCGGCTGCTCGGGCTGCTCGTCAACTCCTCCGGCCACGCGCACGCCCGCAACGCCCGCCGGCTCGTCCAGTCCTCGCGCAACCAGGACCGCCGGCTGCAGGCGGCGATCCTCGCCGCCGCCGTCGCCCACACGCCGGAGGCCGAGGAGGTCCTGCGCGGCGCGCGTACGCGGCTCTCGCGCAAGCCCGGCGCGCTCTCGCGCGAGCTGCTGCGCAATTTCCCCAAGGGCAAGGGCCGCCGCGGCCGCCGGCGCAAGAAGAAGGGCGCGGGCGAGAACGGCGCCGTCGACGGCGCCGCCCGCGAGGCGGTCGCGCAGATCGCGTCCTTGGACGACGACGGGACCACGCAGGAGCAGTCCGGCGGAGCGGCGACCGCGAACGGCGACGCCGAGCAGCCGACGCAGCGCCGGCGACGCTCACGCTCACGCCGGCGCCCGGTGGCCGCCGCCGAGCAGACCGACGAGGGCCGGCCGGACGGGTCGCCGGACCCCGAGCCCGGCGTCGAAGCCGCCTGACCGCGCGGCGCCTGCGCGGGCCGCCTCAGGCGGGCAGCAGGTGCACCTCGCCCGCCTCCAGCTCGGTCCTGCCCCCGCCGTCGAGCTCCACGATCAGGCGCCCGTCCCCGTCGATGCCGGCGGCGAGGCCCGTGCCGGCCGCCCAGCGGATCCGCCGGCCCCGCAGCGCATCCAGCTCTCGGTAGGCGCCGAGCAGCGCGGCGTCGTCGAGCGCCAGGGCCACCTCGAGCTCGCGCAGCAGGCGCTCGCGGACGGAGGGGATCTCGCGCGGCTCGAGCCCGAGCGTCGTCGCGGTGGCGTGCAGCTCCTGCGGCAGGTCCGCGACGCGGAGCGCGACGTTCAGCCCGACGCCCAGGACCGCCCAGCCCTCCTGCGGGCGTCCCTCGGCGAGGATGCCCGCGACCTTGCGGCCGGAGATCAGCACGTCGTTGGGCCACTTGATCAGCGCGCCCGGCCCGCAGACCCGCGCCACGGCGACGCCCGCCGCGAGCGGGAGCAGATCGGGCGGGTCGCGCAGGACGACGCTCATGAGCAGCGCGGTGCCCGGCGGGGCGGACCACGTCCGGCCCTGGCGCCCGCGGCCCGCGGACTGCGCGGCCGCCGTGACGAGGGTTCCGTGCACGGCGCCAGCGAGCGCGAGCGCGCGGGCGCGGTCGCTCGTGGAGGCGGTCGCCCGCAGGTGCAGGTGGGGCGTGCCGAGCGCGCTCACGCGGCGGGCCGGATGCGGACCTCGTCGTCGAGGCCCAGTCCGAGCAGCTCGGCCGCCGAGCCGCGGTTCACGGCGAGCGCGAGCGTGCGGTAGGCGTCCTCGTAGATCAGGGGTTCGCCCGGCTGCACGTCGGCGAACGTCTTCGCGTAGATGCAGCGCGTGCCGTTGACGGCCATCGGGTGGCCGAGCCGCAGGCCGAACGCCGCCAGCTCCTCGTGCTCGACGTCGAGCATGACGTTGCCGAAGCGGTCGATGCTCACGGCGTGCGCGACGATCTCGTCGGCCTCGGCGCGCGCGAGCGGCATGTGCAGCGTCACGAGGTGGTCCGGGTCCATCGGCTCGCCGGCGGCCGCGAGCGGCGCGCCGGCGGCCAGCGCCGCGGCCACGGGAGCGAAGATGTCGCGCCCGTGGAACGTGGCCGATGCGGGCTCCAGGCGGTGCGGCGAGAGCGCGACGTCGACGGCCTCGACCGCGCCGCCGAACCGGGTCGCGGCGAGCGAGAGCAGCCCGTTGTCGGGCCCGACGAGGATCCGGTCGTCCTCGGCTACGCGGACGGCCACGGCGAGCCGATCGCCGCCGACCTCGGGATCCACCACGGCGAGGTGGACGCCGGCAGGGCAGTAGGGCAGGGCGCGCCGGAGGACCAGCGCGCCGGAGCGCACGTCGTGGCGCGGGACGCCGTGCGTGAGGTCGATGACGGTCGCGCCGGGCGCGATCCGCTGCATCACGGCGTGACAGACGCCGACGAAGTCGTCGGCGACGCCGTAGTCCGACAGGAACGTGATCGGTCGCGTCACCCGGCGAGCGGGCGCTGGGGGTTCTGCGGATCGCGCTCGCTCACCCCGTGCGGGGCGCCGTACTCGGCGAGCTTGTCGAAGAACGGCGCGGCGTCGAACGCCGCGGGGCCGAGCACGCCGGCGCCCGACCAGACGCCCTCGGCGAGCAGCTCCATCCCGATGACGGGGTTGATCGCGGTCTGCCAGACGACCGCCTGGGAGCCGTCGAGCTCCATCGTGTGGGCGTTGTCGGACACGTGGTAGATGTAGGTCGCCTTCGGCTCGCCGTCCTTGCCCTTGCCCGTGACGAGCGTGCCCGCGCACGTCTTCCCGCTCATGCGGTCGCCCAGCTCGGCCGGGTTGGGCAGCGCGGCGGCGACGACGTCCCGCGGGCTGACCTTCTGCCCGCGCACGTCGATCGGCTCGGTGCGGTCCAGCCCGAGCTTGTGCAGCGTCTTGAGCACCTCGATGAACTCGTCACCGAGGCCGTACTTGAACGTGCAGCGGCGGCAGTCCACCCAGCGCGGGATCAGGAGCACCTCCTCGTGCTCGACGTTCACGCACTCCACGGGCCCGATGCCCTCGGGGAACTCGAAGACCTCCGGCTCGGAGAACGGCGCCGTCGTGTACCAGCCGCGGTCCTTCTCCCAGATCACCGGCGGGTTCAGGCACTCCTCGATCGTCGTCCAGATCGAGAACGTGGGCGCGAAGTCGTAGCCCTCGATGACGAGGTTGGCGCCGTCGCGCACACCCGCCTCGTCGATCTCGGAGAACAGGTGGTCGGCCGCGTACCGCGCGGCGAGGTCCGAGAACCCGGGCTCCACGCCGAGGCCCAGGAGCGCCAGCTGGCCCTTGGCCTCCCAGTCGGCCGCCTTCTCGAACTGCGCGTCGCCGAGCTTCACGCCGGTGAGCTCGTGCGGCTTCTCGGGGTGCGGCGAGGAGAGCGTCGCCGCCATGTCGATGTACGTGCAGCCGGCCGCGAGCGCGGCCGCGAAGATCGGCGGGTTCAGTCGCGGATCGCAGGCGTTGAGGATGACGTCGGCCTCTTCGATCCGCGCGAGGTCGATGATCGCCTGCGGATTCGCGGCGTCGATCGCCGTCGCCGCGTAGCGGGGATCGCCGAGCCGGTCCACCGCACTCTGGGCGCGGTCGTGGTCGACGTCCGCGAGGACGAGCTTGTCGAAGAAGTCGCGCCGCCGCGCGATGGCCGCCGCAGCCACGCCGACGCCGCCTGCACCGATGATGAGAATCCGCATGCGCCGACACTATCGCCGCGGGCACACGGCGGTGGGACGACCGGCGCCGCTCAGCGGCGTGCTGCGACGTCCGCGAGCAGCGCGTCGAGCAGGCCGTCCGGGGTGTGGACGGGTGCCTCGACGTCCGGCTCGGTCCCGAGCGCGCGCAGCGCCTCGCTCGTGACGGGGCCGATCGAGACGATCCGGGGGCCGGCGAGCGTGCCGGCGGCGTCGTGGAAGAAGCGCGCCGACGAGGCGCTCGTGAAGGTCGCGTAGTCGGCGCCGAGCGCTGCAGCGCGGGCGTCCGGCGTCAGCTCCTCGGCGACCGTCCGGTAGAGCGCGAGCACCTCGACCTCGGCGCCGCGTTCGCGCAGCGCGTCGGGCAGCACGTCGCGCGCGTCCTGGGCGCGGGCGATCAGCGCGCGCTTCACCGGGACGTGCTCGAGCGCCTCGACGAGCGACTCGGCGACCGAGCGCTCGGGCACGATGTCGGCCTCGATCCCGTGGGCGCGCAGCGCGCGCGCCGTTCCCGGGCCGATCGCGGCGACGGTCGGGCCGGCGAGCGCGCGGGCGTCGCGCACGCGCGACAGGAGCTGCTCGGCGCCGTTCGGGCTCGTGACGCAGAGCAGGTCGAAGGTCGTCGAGCGGCGGGACGACGACGTCGAGCGGCTCGATCCGGATCGCCGGGCGCCTCGACGACGCTCGCGCCGAGGGCGCGCAGGCGCGCGGCGAGCTCGCTCGCCTGGGCGCGGGCGCGCGTGACGGCGACGCTGACGCCCGTCGAGCGGGCGTGCGGCCGCACGCCAGCCCAGCTCGGTCCCGAGCGCCGCGACGTCGCCGACGACGGTGATCGCGGGCGCCTGGATCTCCGGCGTCGGCGGCGACCTGGGCGATCGTCGCGAGCGTGCCGTGCACCTCCCGCTGGTCGGGGAACGTGCCGCGCTGGACGACGGCGACCGGCTGGCTCGCCGGGTCGCCCGCCCGCGACGAGCTGCTCGGCGATGCGCCCGAGCTGGCGCGACGCCCATGTAGAAGACGAGCGTTCCGGGGAAGGCGGCGAGCGCCGGCCAGTCGATCTGCGTCTCCGGCTTCGTCGGGATCCTCGTGGCCGGTGACGAACGCGACGGCCGCCGACACGCGCGCGCTGGGTGACCGGGATGCCGGCGTAGGCGCTCGCCGCGATCCCGGCCGTCACGCCCGGGAACGACCTCGAACGGGATCCCCGCGGCGACGCAGGCGCTGCGCCTCCTCGCCGCCGCGGCCGAAGACGAACGGGTCGCCGCCCTTCAGCCGCACGACGCTGCGCCCGGCGAGCGCGTGCTCGACGAGCAGCTCGCTCGGTCACGTCCTGCGGCACCTGCTCGCCGCCGCCGATCTTGCCGACGTCGATCGATTTCGGCGTCCGGCGCGGACGTCCGTCGAGGCGCCTCGACGGGGATCAGCTTGTCGTGGAGGATCGACGTCGGCGGTCGCGAGCAGCTCGAGCGGCGCGCGCGGTCATCAGGCCCGGATCGCCCGGGCCGGCGCCGACCAGGTAGACGGTTCCCGGGACGGCGGCGCTCATCGGCCGAGCACCTCGTTGCGCGCCGGCGCGCGACGCAGCCGGGCCGCGACCTCGGCGCCGAGCGTCTCGGGCGTGCTCGCGCCGTCGCGTGCTCGTCGAGCGTGTCGCGCAGCCAGGCGCCGCCGTCGGCGCGCCCGACGAAGGCGGTCAGGGTCATCGTCCCCGCGTCGTCGAGCGTCGCGTGCGCGCCCATCGGGGTGTGGCAGTCGGCGTCGAGGCCGCGGACGACCTCGCGCTCGGCGCGCAGGCAGGCGTGGGTCGCCGGATCGTCGAGCGCCGCCGCAGCCGCGAGCGTCGCCTCGTCGCCGGCGCGCGCGGCGACGCAGGAGTGCGCCCTGGCCGGCGCACGGGACGAGCTCCGGGCAGGGTGCCCGTCGCCTCGTCGTCGCGACCGAGCCGCTCAAGGCCTGCCAGGGCGAGCACGATCGCGTCGTAGTCGCCTTCGTGCAGGCGTCGCCAGGCGCGTGTCGACGTTGCCGCGCAGCTCGTCACGTCCGAGGTCCTCGCGCAGCGCGCGCAGCTGGGCCGCGCGGCGCAGCGAGGCGGTGCCGACGCGCGCGCCGTGCGGCAGCGCGTCGAGCGAGCGGGCGCCGCAGAGCGCGTCGACCGCGTCGGCGCGCGGGCGGCACGGCGGCGATCGCGATGCCCGTCGGCCAGCGTGCGCCGGAACGTCCTTCGCCGAGTGGACGGCGAGGTCAATGCGGCCGTCGCAGCAGCGCGGCGTCCAGCTCGCGGACCCAGCGCTCTTTGTCGAGCGCCGGCGTCGGTCGCGGTCGCCGCTCGTCGTGATCGAGGACGAGCTCGTGGCCCGGTCCGAGCGCGTTCGAGACGGCCCCGGCCTGGGCGAGCGCGAGGCGCGCTGCCGCGGGTGCCGATCTTCACGACGAGGAGCGGCGGCGCAGCTCGCGCACCTGGGCGGGCTCGCCCGCCGGTCGTCCCGGGCGGCGGCCGCGCTGCGGCCGGCGGCCTCCTCGGGCACCTCGTCGAGCCCGAACAGCTCGCGCAGCACCGCCAGGCGGCCGTGGCCGCCGCCCTGCTCGAGCGCCTTCATGCGGATCGTCGGCTCGTGCAGCAGGCGCTGCATCACCGACGCGGGCGATCGCCTCGACGCGGGCGACGTCGCGCGGCGAGGCGCTCTCCCAGCGGCCGGCGTTCTCGGCCAGGACCTGCTCGACGATCGCCGAGCCGTGCTCGCGCAGCGCCGCGATCGTCGGCGTCGCGCCCTGCTGGGCCATCCAGTCCGAGAAGCGGTCGATCTCGTCCTCGACCAGGATCTCCGCGGCGCTGCTCGCGCTCGCCCTCGCGCACGCCGAGGTTGCGGGCGGCCGACGGTCTGCAGGTCGTCCATGTCGTAGAGCGTCACGCCGGCGATCTCCACGCAGTCGTGCTCGATGTCGCGCGGGACGGCGATGTCGATCAGCAGCGATCGGGCGTCCGTCGCGGGCGTCCATCACGACCCGCAGCTCGCTCGGCGCCGACGATCGGGTGCGGGGAGGAGGTGGAGGCGACGACGATGTCGGCGTCCACGAGCCGGTCGGGCAGCTCGTCGAGCGAGCCGACGCGACCGCCGAAGCGCTCGGCGAGGGCGCGCGCGCGGTCGGCGCGCCGGTTGGCGACGAACATCGTCCGCACGCCCTGCTCGTGCAGCGCGCGGGCGGTGAGCTCCGCGGTCTCGCCGGCGCCGATGATGAGCGACCGAGCGCTCGTGCAGGTCGCCGACCGCCTCGCGCGGCGAGGTCGACCGCGACCGAGGGGACGCTGACGCGCGCCTGGCTCACGGCCGTCTCGGTGCGCACCCGCTTGCCGGTCTGGAGCGCCGCGCGGAACAGGCGGTTGGTGAACGGGCCGGTCGTCCCGGCGGCCAGCGCGGCCTCGTAGGCGCGGCGCACCTGGCCCTGGACCTCGGTCTCGCCGACGATCATCGAGTCCAGGCCGCTCGTCACGCGGAAGAGGTGCCGCGCGGCGTCGCAGTTGCGCGGCGAGTAGACGACCTGCAGCAGCTCGGTCGGGCGGATCCGCGCGCGCTGCGCGAGCTTGCCCAGGAGCTCGCGTCTCCGCCTGGACCGGGTCGCTGACGACGAGGTAGATCTCGGTGCGGTTGCAGGTCGAGATCGCGACCGCCTCGCGGACGCCCTCGCGCGCGACGAGCTCGCGCATGAACCGCTCGGCCTCGCGCTCGGTCAGCGCCACGCGCTCGCGCATCGCGACGTGGCGCGGTCTTGTGCGAGATGCCGAGGCCAGCGAGCTCGCTCACTCGGCTGGCCTCTCCGGCGGCTCCTCGCGGCTCGCCTCGCTCGGCCTCCTCGTACTCGCGCGTCAGTGAGCTCGGCGCAGCTCGCGCTCGAGCCGGCTGGAGCGGATCGCCGTGATCGCGAGGTAGATCAGCAGCAGCGCGACGAAGACGAGGTACGCGGCGGCGACGTAGCCGGCGTTGTCGGGGAGGGTGTCGGTGCTCACGACTCGGCCACCCGGGGCGCGGCGCTGCGGCCGCCCGGTCGCGGGCCCGTCGCCCGTGAGCCTGCGCCGCAGGGCCTTCAGCTGGGCGCGGTTGTGCTTGCCGGTCATCTCCATCTTGTACAGGGTGATGAAGAGCAGCGTCATCCCGATGATCGCGGTGTAGAAGGCGAGCTTCATGTCAGCCGGGCGAGGTCGCCGCCGGAGGTGTCAGCACGCGCGGGTGGATCAGCGGATCCGGCCAGCCGCACGGCCATGAAGTTCAGCGGGACGAACGCCCCGGCCACGATCGCGAAGACGGCGGCGTAGCGCGACTGCTTCTCCGGGTCCTCGATCGAGAAGCGCAGCGGCTGGTAGGTGGCGTACAGCAGGAAGACGATCAGGAAGGAGACGAGGGTCGGCTCGTCCCAGACCCACCACTGCCCCCACGCGGCCTTCGCCCACATCGAGCCGGTGAGCAGCGCGCCGATGCAGAAGATCAGCGCCTGGTGGATCGCGGTGTAGCTGCGCAGGTCGTGGCGGGGGTCGCCGGTGCGCAGGTACTGGATCGCGCAGATCCCGCCGAAGACGAAGCCGCCGAGCGTCACGATCGCCAGCGGCACGTGGACGTAGAAGATCTTCTGCGAGAAGCCCTGGTCGGCGTCCATCGGCGCGACGAACGCGGCCAGCGTGAACGCCGCGGTCAGCACGATCGCGGTGGCGACTCCGAGCGCCGTCAGGCGTGTTCCATAGAGCTTCTTGCTCGTCGGCATGCCGTCAGTCCTCGACGAGATAGTCGAAGAGCGCCCAGGCCAGCAGGGCGAAGATCAGATCGTACAGCGCGAGCACCGCCAGCCAGCGTCCCGGCAGCGCGCCTGCACCGGCGGCGGCGAAGATGGGCGCGGTGGCGCGCGCCGCGCCGATGATCACGGGGATCAGCAGCGGCAGCGCGAGGATCGAGGTGATCAGGTCGCGGGCCCTGGTCTGCACGGCGATCGCGGCGACGAGCGTGCCGACGACCGCCAGCCCGAGGTCGGCGAGCAGCAGCACGAGCGCCAGGCGCGCCCACGCGCCCGGTCCGGGAGTCGGCCCGAGCAGCAGGATCGCGAACAGCGGGACCGCGACGACCTGGAGCGCCACGAGGAACAGGAACAGCGCGGAGACCTTCGCCAGGAACAGCGAGGAGCGGTCCACCGGCGCCAGGAGGAAGCCGTCGAGCCCGCCCTCGTCGCGGTCGGCGACGAACAGGCGGTCGATCCCGAGCAGCGCCGCGAGGGTCAGCGTCACCCAGAGGACGCCGGAGGCCAGGTCGCCGTCGACCGAGTCGCGCTGGAGCGCGAAGTGGAAGAGCACGTACGCCGTGGCGCTGAAGAGCGCCATCGCGACGAGCGTCTGCGGCGCCCGTCGCTCCAGGCGCAGCTCCTTGGCGAGCACCGCGCCCGCCGCGGCGAGCGTGCCCGGAGGGGTCGGGGCGCTCATCGGTAGAGCGCTCCGATCTCGGCGGCGGTGACGTCGGCGGCGCGCCCGAGCAGCGCGGCGCGCCCGTCGCGCAGCCCGAGCGCGAGGTCGCCCTCGGCCAGGCCGCCGACCGGGTCGTGGCTCGTCACGACGCGCGTGCGGCCGCTCGACCGGCCGACGAGCGGCTCGAGCAGGTCGGTGCCGGCGGGGTCGAGGTTGGCCCGCGGCTCGTCGAGGAGCAGCACGTCCGGGTCGTGCAGGACCGCGCGGCACACCGCCAGACGCTGTGTCATGCCGCGGGAGTACGTGTGCACGCGGTCGTCGCCGCGGCGCCGCAGGTCGACCGCCTCCAGCAGCTCCTCGATGCGGTCGGCGGGGTGGCGCAGCCCGTGCAGGCGCGCGTGGTAGGCGAGGTTCTCCCGCGCGCTGAGGTCGCCGTAGAGCAGCGGGTCGTGGCCGAGGAACCCGACCTGCCCGCGCACGCGCCAGCCCGCCTTCTGCACGTCGTGCCCGAGGACGCGTGCGGCGCCGGCGCTCGGGCGCAGCAGCGTCGCCAGCACCCGCAGCAGCGTCGACTTGCCCGCGCCGTTGGGCCCGAACACGACGAGCGTCTCGCCCTGCGTCCAGCTCCGCGGTGACGTCGTCGAGCGCTGCGCGCTCGCCGTAGCGGCGCGTCAGCCCCTCCAGCTCAATGGCGGGCACCGGGCTCCTCCCGGGTGAGGGTGGCCGCGGCGTGGGGGAGGGCCGGCGCGACGACCGGGAAGAGCTGCTCGATCGCCTTCGGGTTGCCGGGGAAGTTGACGATCAGCGTGCGCCCGGCGATCCCGCTGACGCCGCGCGTGAGCAGCGCGAGCGGCTGGTGGCGCAGCCCCTCGATGAGCATCGCCTGCTGGAAGGCGGGCGCCTCGCGCTCGACGACCGCACGCGTGGCCTCCGGCGTGACGTCGTCCGGCGTCAGCCCGGTGCCGCCGGTGGTGAAGACGAACCGCACGTCGTCCGCGACGAGGGCGCGCAGGCGCCCGGTGATCGCCGCGCGCGTCGTCGGGCAGCACCTCCACGGGCAGCACCTCGCACCCGGTCGCGGCGAGCAGCTCGGCCAGCCGCGGGCCGGAGCGGTCCTCGCCCGCGCCGCGGGCGAGCGACGTCGAGATGGTGAGCACGGCGGCGCGCATCGCCGGGGACGGTACCCGCGCGCGCCCCGTAGGCTCCCCCGCATGGGACGGATCGCCGTCGTCGGCGCCGGATTCGCAGGTCTCGCGGCGGCCGATGCGCTCACCGCCGCGGGGCACGACGTCGTCGTGCTGGAGGCGCGCGACCGCGTCGGCGGGCGGGTGCACAGCGTCCCGTTCGCGGGCGGCCTGGTCGAGCGCGGCGCCGAGTTCGTCTTCGACGGGCACGAGCAGGTGCAGGCGATGTGCGCCCGCTTCGGGCTGACGCTCGCCGACAAGGGGTTCCCGTACGGCGACCGCGAGCCGCGCGGCGGCCTGCCGACCACGCGGGCCGAGGTCGTCGCCGCGGCGGCGGGACTGGGCGCGGCGGCGGCGGGCGGCGGCTCGGTCGCGGACGCCGTCGAGCGGCTCGACGCCGACCCCGCGGCGCGCGCCGCGGTCCGCGCCCGGCTGGAGATGACGCACGCGACGCCGGCCGACCGGCTCGATGCGAGCGTCCTGGAGGGCGACGAGGGCTCGTCGTTCGGCGACTACACGTCGACGACGGTCGTCGAGGGCAACCAGGCGATCGGGACCGGACTGGCGTCGACGCTCGCCGACCTGCGCTCCGGCGCGCCCGTGCACGAGGTCGCGTGGGAGCCCGGCGGCGGCGTGCGGCTGACGGTCGACGGCTCGGACGACGTCGAGGCCGACCGCGTGGTCATCGCGGTCCCGCTCGCGGTGCTCGACCAGGTCGCCTTCACGCCCGCGCTCCCAGGTGAGCTGCGCGGTGCGCTCGCCCGCGCGGGCATCGGCCACGCCGCCAAGCTCTTCCTCGCGCTCACCGCGCCCGCCGCGCCCGCGAGCGTCATGGCGCCGGCCGAGCGCTATTGGACGTTCACGTCGCTCGGCGCCGGCGGCGCGCCGCCGCGCATCTGCGGGGCGTTCGCCGGGACGCTCGAGGCCGTCGAGCGGCTCGTGCCCGGCAGCGACCCGGCGCCGTGGGTGGCGTCCGTCCTGGCCCTGCGCCCGGACCTGCAGGTCGATCCCGCGTCCGCGCTGGCCGCCACCTGGCACGACGACCCGTGGGCGCGCGGGGCCTACAGCGCGGGCGTGCTCGGAACACTGCCCGGCGACGAGGAGCTGCTCGCGGCGCCCGTCGGGCCACTCCACTGGGCGGGCGAGCACCTCGCCGGCGCGTACGCCGGCTACATGGAGGGCGCGCTGCGCAGCGGGCAGCGGGCGGCGGGGGAGATCCTCGGCGCCTGACCGCTCGAACGTCCCGCGCTGCCCTTGGGAGGAACGCGGGACGTTCGCAAGCTGCCGCGCAGGGCGTCAGTTGATGATGACGTCGACCAGATGGTCGGCGGCGGTCCCTGCACTGTTGAACGTGCGGACATAGACGTCGCCGGAGACCCCGCCGCCCGCACAGCCGTTCGTGCCGACCTCGGTTTCGCCCGGCCCGGCTCCGCCCGTGGAGATGAGCGTCGCGCCGGCGACGTCGATGTCATTGTCGGTGACGCCCGCGAAATTGATGCAGTAGTTCCCGGTCCCGAACTTGACGGTCGCCGTCACGCCCTTGGAGTGCTCCGGGTCGAACGTTCCGTCGGGATTGATGCGCGCGTACGCGAGCGCGGACCCCGGTGCGCCGGCCGCCCCCGCCGCTCCCGTTTCACCCTTCGCGCCGGCGTCACCCTTCGCGCCGGCGTCACCCTTCGGCCCAGCGGGGCCCGCCGCCCCAGCCGTCCCGGTCTTGGCCAGCTGCGCCCGGACGGCCTTCGACAGGTCCTTGCTGCTGATCGACCCGTCCTTGATCTGCTTGCCGGTGATCAGCTTGGCCGCCGTCGCGGTGCCCGCGGTCGCGACCACCATCCCGACGACGAACGCGGTCACGACTCCGGCGCGACCCCGAAAAACACGTCCCATCGAACACTCCCCGGTCGGTTGGCGCCGGACAGTAACGGCGCGCCGACCCGTGCGCCATCCAGTGGGCACGAAGGCCCCCCTGCCCTACCGCCGGTCGCCGGCGGCGGGCGTGCGCGTCCAGTCCCCGCTGCGCCCGCCGGACTTCTCCAGCAGCACGACCTGCTCGATCGAGACGGCCTTGTCGAGCCCCTTGACCATGTCGTAGACGGTCAGCGCCGCGACGCTCGCGGCGGTCATCGCCTCCATCTCGACGCCGGTGCGCGCACTGACGCGCGCGGTCGCCGTGAGCGTCACGAGCCCGGCGGCCGCATCGATCTCGCCCTCGACGTCGACGTGGTCCAGGCCGATCGGGTGGCAGAGCGGGATGAGGTCCCCCGTGCGCTTGGCCGCCTGGATCCCGGCGATGCGCGCGACGCCGAGCACGTCGCCCTTCGGCGCGTCCCCCGCCGCGACGCGTGCGGCGGTCTCCGGCGTCATCCGCACCAGTGCCTGCGCCACGGCTCGCCGGTCGGTCACCGGCTTGGCCGCGACGTCGACCATGCGCGCCGCTCCGTGCTCGTCGAGGTGCGTGAGGTCGCCCATGCTCAGAAGAGGCGCTGGCGGCCCTTGGAGAGGAAGAACCCGTGGCCCTTGGCGTTCGTGCACGTCACGCCGCTCTCGCGGATCCGGCAGGTGATCGACCGGAAGCGCCAGGTCGTCCCGTACTGCCGGATCGGCCGCCGCGGGTCGAGGACCGTGTCGCCGACGCAGAGGCGGTAGCCCTTGCGGCTGGCGAGCCCGACGCCATAGGCCGTGCCCCAGTCGAGGTCGCAGCTCCTGGGCTTCGCGGGCGTGCCGTTCGTCGTGTCGCGGATGTCGCAGCGGACCGACGAGCCGTAGCCCGCGCAGCCGATGTTGCCGGACGGCGAGCGGAAGCCCCCGGTCGCGGCGGCGGGGCTCGCTGCCACACCGGCCGCGAGCAGCGCGAGGGACAGCAGGATCAGGACGCGCCGCATGGCGGCCAGCGTACTGCGCTCAGGCGGGGGCGTGGACGCCCTTGGCGTTCTCGATCAGCTCGAGCACGCCGGCGCTGTTCCCCTCGCGCAGAAGCACGACGGGATCGGGATCGCCGTTGACGATCTCCTCGAAGAACGCCTTGCGGTCCTGGTAGGTGGGGAGGGTCCCCTTCGCCCAGCCGCGCGCGTCGTTGAGCATGATCGCCAGCTGCGCGTACTCCTCGCCGAACAGCTCGCCGATCTCGCGCTTCATCCGCTTGGCCAGCGCGGGCGAGGCGCCGGCGGTCGAGATCGCGATCGCCAGCGGGCCGGTGCGGACGATCGCCGGCAGGATGAAGTTGCACAGCGGCGGCACGTCGACGATGTTGACGAGCATCGCGCGGCTGCTCGGCGTCCTCGTAGATCCGGATGTTCGTCTCGGTGCCGTCGGTGCACGCGATGACCATGAAGGTGCCCTCGAGGTCCGCCGGGCCCGCGTACTCGCGCGGCTCCCAGGTGATCGAGCCCTCCGCGGCGAGCGCCTCGAGCTCCGGTCCCGGCATCCGGGGAGACGACGGTGACGTCGCCGCCGCAGGCGAGCAGCCCCTCGGTCTTCTCCAGCCCCATCGCCGCCGCCGCCGATCACCATGCAGCGGCGCCCCTTGAGCTTCAGGCAGGCGATGTAGAACGGCGTGTCGAGCATGTCCTTCACGCAGGTCTGGTCACAGATCCCGCTGTTGAACTGGCAGACGCACTCTTTCCCGGCGTAGGCGGCAGCAGGCATGGTCCCTCCAGCGTAGAGGATCGTAGCCTCTGCGATACGTATGGAGCCGAGACACGGTTCACCCCGATCCCCTTCCGCGCCGCCGAGCCCGGCGAGGGCTACTTCGAGGACGACGCGCTGATCCGCCGCGTGCAACCGCGAGCTGATCGTCGCGTTCTCCGGCGCCCGGGCGCTGCTGCTCCAGGCCGCGCACCCCGTGATGTTCGAGGGGTTCTTCATCACGACCGCACCTCGGGACGCTCGGACCGCACGGCGCGGCTGGCGCGCACCGCGACGGTCATGAACACCGATCTACTTCGGCGACACGCGAGGACGCCGACGCGATGACCGACGGCCGTCCGGCGCGTGCACACGCGGATCCGCGGCGAGCTGCCCGAGCCCGCCGGGCGGTACCCCGCCGGCACGCCGTATGCCGCCGACGACCCGCACTACCTGCTCTGGACTCTGGCTCCGCTGTTCCAGTCGGCCGACCTCCTCTACCGCCTCTATGTCGGCGACCTGGACCGCGACGAGCGCGACGCGCTGTGGCGGGACTACCGGCTCGTCGGCAAGCCTGTTCGGGCTCGCCGACGCCGAGATGCCCGCGACGATCGAGGACTTCGACGAGTACATCGAGGGGATGGTCTACGGCGGCGAGCTGTGGGTGACGCCGATGGCGCGCGCGAGCTCGGGAGCGCGCGGTCGTTCTTCCACCCGCCGGCGCCGGTGCACATGCGCTGGCTCGTGGAGACCGTGAACTTCATCATCGTCGGCTCGCTCCCGGCGGCACATCCGCAAGGGCTACGGACTCTCCTGGGATCCGCTGCGCGAGGCGCTGCGCCGCGGCGGCGCCGAGTACACAAAGCGCGTCCTGCTGCCGCTGCTTCCCGGCATGGTGCGCAACACGCCCGTCGCCGGCGGGCGGCTGATTCCCGGCCCGCCCACCCCACCGCGGGCGCCGCGCGAACCCGACGCCGCTGCCGCCTAGCGCCCGCTGCGCAGCGCGCGGGCCCAGCGGCCCGTCTGCCGGAAGAGCGCCGCGCCGCCGTCCTTGACCGCGCGCTCGCGGTCGCTGTCGCGCGCGGAGCGCAGCCCGAGCACCGTGCGCGCCGCGCGCTCGAGCGTCTCGTCGTACGGGAACCACCACGCGGGCCGCCCGACCGGCGGATCCCAGGTGACGACCTTCGGCTCGGCGCAGGTGCGCAGCGCGATGGCCCCCCGCGCGCGGCCGATGCCCGAGCCCTTGACGCCGCCCCACGGCACCTGCGGGGCGCTGCGCGCGACGAGGTGGTCGTTCATCCAGACCATGCCGACCTGCAGTTCGCGCGCGATCCGCGCGCCCTTGAAGCGGTCGGCCGTCCAGACCGACGCCCCGAGACCCAGCGGCGAGGCGTTCGCCAGGCGGATGGCCTCGTCCTCGGTGTCCGCGCGATGGACGACGAGCACCGGGCCGGGCGCCTCCTCGTTCCAGAGCTTCATCCCCGGGCCGACGCCCGTGACGACCGCGGGCGCGAAGAACGCCCCGCGCACCGTGGACGCCGCCAGCGGGCCGCCGCAGTGGACGGTGGCGCCGTGTTCGCGCGCGTCGTCCACGAGCGCGACGAGCCGGTCCAGGCGCTCGGCCGAGACGAGCGGCCCCACGTCGGTGCCCGGCTGCGCCGGATCACCGACCCGCAGCGCGGTCGCCATCGCCACGACCCGCTCCAGGAACCGGTCGTGGACGGCGTCCATGACGACGGCCCGCCCGACGCTGCCGCCGGACTGCCCGGCGTTCGCGAACGCGGCCCAGGTCGCCCCGCGCGCCGAGCGCCCGACGTTGGCGTCGGCGAGCACGATCATCGCGTCGTCCCCGCCGAGCTCCAGCACGGTGCGCTTGAGCTGACGGGCACAGGACTCCGCCACGGCCCGGCCCGCGCGCAGGCTGCCGGTGAAGCGGATCTGCGCCACGGGCGCGTCCACCAGCGCTCCGCCGACGTCCGCATGTCCGTGCACGACGCGCAGCAGCCCCTCGGGGATGCCGGCCCGCGCGAAGACGCGGGCGATCCGCTCGGCGGCCAGCGCGGCATGGGGCGAGGGCTTGAGGACCACGCCGTTGCCCGCGGACAGCGCGACGGCGACGTCGCCGAGCGGGGTGGCGAACGGCTCGGCGGCCGGGCCGAGCACGCCGATGACGCCGAGCGGCTCATAGGCCCAGCGCCCGCGCTTGATCGGGTGCTGCGTGCGCGAGAAGCCGATGCGCTCGCCCTTGAGGATTCCGGGCGCCGAGTCCGCGAGCCACTGCAGCGTCTCGACGGCCGGGAGCAGCTCCATCGTCTCCACCTCGGCCCGCGGGCGGCCCTGCTCGCGCGAGATGAGGTCGACGAGCTCGTCGGCCTCGTCGATCACGGCCTGCGCGGCGCGCGCCATGTAGCGCGAGCGGTCCTCGAGCCGCAGCATCGCCCACAGCCGCTGGACCTCCGACGCGCGGTCGACGGCCGCGGCCACGTCGCGCACCGTGGCACGGGTGACCGATCCCAGCAGCTCGCCGCCGGCGGGGCTGCGCGCCTCGATCGGCGCGGGGACACTCGTCGCGTCGGCCATCGTGGCGGCGATCCTACGCGCGGCCACGGCCGCGGCGGATCTCCTCCAGGCGCTCGCGCAGCGCGGCCTCGGCGTCGTCGGGGCGGTAGAACCGCTCGCCGACCAGCGAGTCGGGGAGCAGCTCCTGCGCGCTCAGGTGGCCCTCGTGCGCGTGCGGGTCGTCGTACCCGTCGCCGCGTCCCGGCTCCTTGGCCCCGGGGTGGGCGGAGGAGCGCAGATACGCCGGGGGCTGCTGGGCGCCGCGCTCGCGCACGCTGGCACGGGCGCGGGAGATCGCGCGGTAGGCCTCCTTCGATTTCGGCGCCAGGCTCAGGTGGATCGCGCACTGCGCGAGCGCCCACGCCGCCTCGGGCATCCCGACCTGCTGCACCGCCTGCATCGTCGCGACGGCGAGCGGCAGCGCCCGCGGGTCGGCGTTCCCGACGTCCTCGCTGGCGAGGATCACCATCCGGCGAGCGATGAACTTCGGGTCCTCGCCGCCCTCGATCATCACCGCCAGGTAGTAGAGGGAGGCGTCGGGGTCCGAGCCGCGGGTCGCCTTGATCCAGGCCGAGATCGTGTCGTAGTGCTGGTCGCCGCGCTTGTCGAAGCGCACGGCCCGGCGCTGCAGCGCGTCCTCGGCGAGCGCCAGGGTCACGGGCTCGCCCTCGCCGGCGGTCGCCCCCGCAAGCTCGAGCGCCTGCAGCGCCGTGCGGGCGTCGCCGCCGGCGCGCGTGGCGAGGAAGCGCAGCGCCTCCTCGTCGACGCCGCGCTCGCCGGCGCCGCCCTGCGCCATCGCCCGGCGCAGCACCGTCTCGACGTCGTCGCTGGTCAGCGCGTGCAGTTCGTAGACCTGCGTGCGCGAGAGCAGCGCGGCGTTGACCTCGAAGTAGGGGTTCTCGGTCGTGGCGCCGATCAGCGTGATCAGTCCCTCCTCGACGGCGGGCAGCAGCACGTCCTGCTGCGCCTTGTTGAAGCGGTGGATCTCGTCGAGGAAGAGCACGGTGCGGGTACCGCCCGCCGCGCGGCGCTCGGCGGCCCGCTCGAGCACCCCGCGCACCTCGGCACGCCCGGCCTCGACCGCGCTCAGCTCCTCGAACGCGGCGTCGGCGGCGACCGCGACGATGCGCGCGAGCGTCGTCTTTCCGGACCCGGGCGGGCCGTAGAGGACCATCGAGTGCGGGCGGTGATGCTCGATCGCGGCGCGCAGCGACGTGCCCTCGCCGAGCAGGTGGCTCTGGCCCACCACGTCGTCGATCGTCACGGGGCGCATGCGCGCGGCGAGCGGCGCCTCGCCCGCCGGGACCGCGGCCGCCGCGCGCGACTGCGCGACGGGCTGGTCGGACGGCGACTCGAACAGGCGGTCCACGGTGCGCAGTATCGCGCCGCGGGCACCCGGGCGTTCAGGGAAGCGGTGCGCCCGCGAGGGCGGCGAGCGCGCCGGCGGCGGCCGCGGCGAGGATCACGGGCGCAACGCCGAGTCGCAGCCCGAGCAGCAGCACGGCGGCCACGGCCGCGAGCGCCCACTGCCAGGCCAGGTCCACGCCGCTCGCGAGCGGGACGAACGCGCCGAAGATCGCCCCGACGGCGGCCGGGCCGGCGCCGTCGAGGAAGGCGCGCGCGTCGAGGTTCTCGCGCAGCGCCAGGAACCGCCGCGCCGCCCAGCATGATCAGCGCGAACGACGGGCCGAAGGCGACCGCGGAGGCCAGCAGCGCGCCGCCCAGGCCGGCGGCGGCGTAGCCGACGACGGCGACGGTCTGCACGACCGGGCCGGGCGTGATCTGCCCGAGCGCGACGGCGTTCAGGAACTCGGTGTTCGTCATCCACCCGAAGCGGTCCACCGCATCGCCCTGCATGATCGGGACGATCACGAAGCCGCCGCCGTAGGAGAGGCCACCGACCTTCAGCGCCGTCCAGGCGAGGTCGGGCAGCGCCGCGGCGCCCGTCGTCACGGCGAGGACGAACGCGGGCAGGCCGACCGACATGGCCGGCGCGTCGCCGCGCTCCAGCCGGCGGAACGACAGCTCGGCCAGGCCGCAGACGAGCAGCGCGAGCACGACGAACGCGCCGAAGAGGACCACCGCGGCCGCGCCGACGACGAGGTAGACGACCGCGCGCCACAGCCGGAATCCGGCGTGCGGCGCGAGGCTCGATGCGGCGAGGTCGTAGCCGACGCGCAGGATCACCGCGAGGACCGCCGCGCCGGCGCCCGCCTCCAGACGCCCGGGCCCAGGTCGGCGGCGACGCCGCTCAGCGTGAGCGCCGCAAGCGCGATGATCAGGACCAGGCCGGGGAGGATGAACGCGAGCCCGCCGACGACCGCTGCCCGGGCGCCCCGCCACGCGCTGCGCGCAGTAGATCGACAGCTGCGTGGAGGCGGGGCCGGGGAGCAGCTGCGTCGCGGCGTTGGCGTCCTCGAACTCGCGCGTCGTCGATCCAGCCCGCGGCGCTCGACGCACAGCTCGCGCAGCAGCGCGACGTGCGCGGGCGGGCCGCCGAAGCCGATGACCCCCAGGCGCCCCCACTCCCGCAGCACCGTCCCCAGGCCGATCGGTTCCCCCGCCATGTTCTGCGCATGGTGTCAGGCGGGGCCGTACGATCGTCCGATGGCACCTGGAGGAGGAGGCGACCCGGCTGCTCGCGCAGCTCATCCGCCACAACACCGTCAACCCTCCGGGGAACGAGCGGCCGCCCAGGAGGAGCTCGCGGCGCTGCTCTCGGGGGCGGGGTTCGAGGTGACGCTCGTCGGCAGGCACGCCGGAGCGCCCGAACCTCGTGGCGCGCCTGCGCGGCGCCGCCGACGGTCCGGTGCTCGGACTGCTCTCCCACGTCGACACCGTGCTCGCCGACCCGGCCGAGTGGCGGCACGACCCATGGTGCGGCGACGTCATCGACGGCGAGCTGTGGGGCCGCGGCGCGCTGGACATGAAGTCGCAGACCGCCGCCGAGGTGACGGCCGCGATCTCGCTCGCGCGGGAGGGCTGGCGCCCCGGCGCGCGGCGACCTGCTCGTGATCGTCGTCGTGGACGAGGAGGTCGGCGGCGGCGAGGGCGCGATCTGGCTGACGGAGAACCACCCGGACCTCGTGCGCTGCGACATGCTCGCTCAACGAGGGCGGCGGCGCGGTCATCCCCTACGACGGGGGACGCGTCTACGGCGTCTGCGTCGCGGAGAAGGGCGTCCACCAGTTCCGGGTCACGACGCACGGCGCCGCCGGCCACGCGAGCAACCCGCGGCTCGGCGACAACGCGCTGCTGAAGCTCGCGCCGCTGATCAGCGCGATGAGCGACGGCATTCCCGCCTACGACCCGACCGAGGGGCCGATGCGGCTGTTCGGGGACCTGGGCTTCGACGCGACCGATCCCGTCGCGGCGCTGGCGGCGCTGCGCGAGCGCGACCCGATCCTCGCGCTCGTCGTCGAGCCGGGCCTGGGCGTGACGTTCGCGCCGACGATGGCGACCGCCTCGGAGAAGATCAACGTCATCCCCTCGCAGCGCGAGCGTCAACGTCGACTGCCGCACGCCGCCGGGCATCGGCGAGGACGTCGTCCGCGCGCGGATCGCCGAGATGCTCGGGACGGACGGCTACGACCTCGAGTTCACCGAGCAGAACATCGGCAACGGCTCGGCGATCGACTCGCCGCTCATGGACGCGATCCGCGCCTGGATCGAGCGCGAGGACCCGGGCGCCCGCGTCGTCCCGATCGTGCTGCCGGCGTTCACCGACTCGCGCACGTTCCGCAACGCGTTCCCGGAGTGCGTCGCCTACGGCTTCTTCCCGATGCGCCACACGTCGCTCTACGAGATGTGGCCGCTGATCCACGCGCCGGACGAGCGGATCGACGTGCGCGACCTCGCGTTCGCGACGCAGCTGCTACCGCGACCTCACGCAGGAGCTGCTCGGGTGAGGCGAGCCCGACCGCCTGCGGCTCGGAGGCATGGCGCTCGGCAACGGGCTGCTCGTGCACGGACCGACGTCGTGGGCGGCCGCGATCCGCGCCGACGACGGGTCGATCCGGACGGCGTCGGGGCTCAAGCCGCGTGCGCCGAAGACGGTGGACCGCGTCCCCGGGCGCGCGCGGGATCGTAAGCTCGGCGAGGCGATGGTCGTCATTCCGCTCGTCAAGCGCGCGCTGCCGCAGGCGCGGCTGCCGTTCCAGAGCGCGCCCGTCGTCGGCGCGGCGGTCGCGGCGAGCCTCGGCGGCGCCGTGCTGCGCCGCCGGCTGCGCGGCGGGAGCGGCGACCTCGCGGGCGTCGCGCTGTCGCTGCTGCCGTCGGTCGTCGCGCTCCAGGCGGGCGAGGTCGCCGCCTACCACGGCGTCGAGCACAAGGCGATCGCCGCCTACGAGCAGGGCTCGGAGGACGCGCGGGACGCGGACAAGGAGCACGACCGCTGCGGGTCGCACCTCATGGCCCCGATGCTCGCGGCGAACCTCGCGGGCGCGGCGCTGCTGCGGCGCGTCGTCGAGCAGCCGACATCGCTCCACGGCGGGCTCGTCTCGCTCGCCGAGCGTGGGCGTCGCGGTCGAGGTGTTCGTCTGGGCCGAGCGCAACGCCGGGACCCGCGCCGCACGCGCGCTGCGGCGCCCCGGGCACGAGCTGCAGCGGGCGCTCGGCACGCGCGAGCCCACCGAGGAGCAGCTGGACGTGGGGCGCGCGGCGCTGGCGGAGATCGTGCGCGTCGAGCGGGTCGCGGTCGCCACCGCACGCTTGAAAACCCGGCGATCCTGCCGATACTGGGCAGGGATGCCCTCCACGCTGCTCGCCGCGGTCGCCCCTGCCGCGGATCCCACTCAGGTCAAGCTCGACCTGCTCGCCTCGCTCGACCAGGTCGAGCAGCGCGTTCTCCGCGCAGCTGGAGCAGGTGGCCCCGCCGCTGGGCTTCTTCGACCGTCTCCAGGAGTTCGGCACCAACTGGAGCGGCTTCCTGGGCCTCATCTTCATGGCCGTCCTCGTCTTCGTCCTGTGGAAGAGCCTGAAGCTCATGCCCAAGACGAAGCCGATGCAGATCAAGCCCGAGGCGAACCTCGAGGTCGCCTGGACCGACATCGCCGGCGCCGACGAGGCGAAGTCCGAGCTGATCGAGGTCGTCGAGTTCCTGCGCGACCCCAAGCCCTTCCACCGGCTCGGCGCGAAGGTGCCGACGGGCGTCCTGCTGCACGGGCCGCCGGGTACGGGCAAGACGCTGCTCGCCAAGGCGGTCGCGCACGAGTCGGGCGCCCAGTTCTTCTCCCAGTCCGCGAGCTCGTTCGTCGAGATGTTCGCCGGCCTCGGCGCGGCGCGCATCCGGCGCCTGTTCGACGAGGCGCGCAAGCACGAGCCGGCCGTGATCTTCATCGACGAGCTCGACGCGGTCGGCGCGCGGCGCGGCTCGGACAACAACTCCGAGCGCGAGCAGACGCTCAACCAGCTGCTCGTCGAGATGGACGGCTTCGCCTCCACCGACCAGGTCGTCGTGATGGCCGCCTCGAACCTGCTCGAGAAGCTCGACCCCGCGCTGCTGCGCCCGGGCCGCTTCGACCGCCAGGTGTTCGTCTCCCCGCCGGACGTCGGCGGGCGGCGCAGCATCCTCGACGTCCACACGCGCAACAAGCCGCTGCGCGAGGACCTCGACCTCGACGTCATCGCGCAGCAGACGAGCGGGCTCACCGGCGCCGACCTGGCGAACATCTGCAACGAGGCCGCGATCCGCTGCGCGCGCCGCGAGCGGCCACGCGCTCTCGACCGACGACTTCGACGCGGCGCTCGAGCGCGTCGTGGCGGGCGTGCAGTCCTCGACGACGCTCAACCCGCACGAGCGCGAGGTCGTCGCCTACCACGAGGCCGGCCACGCCCTCACGCGCGAGCTGCTCGCGACCGCCGAGCGCGCCCACAAGATCTCGATCGTCCCGCGCGGCGCAGGCGCTGGGCTACGTCATGAACCTGCCGGACGAGGACAGCTACCTGAAGACGCGCGAGGAGCTCATCGACCAGCTGACCGTGCTGCTCGGCGGCCGCGTCGCCGAGCAGGTCGTCTTCGGCGCCGTCACCACCGGCGCGGCGAACGACCTGCAGCGCGTCGCGGAGATCACCAACGCGATGGTCCACGTCTACGGCATGGGCACCTCCGAGGTGACGAGCCGCACGTACGTCGACGCCGACCAGCTGTCGGATCTCACGCGCCGCATCCGCGACGAGGAGCAGCAGGCGCTCGCCTTCGAGGCGCACCGCCAGGCGCTCGACCTCATCACCTCGCACCGCGAGGTCCTCGAGGAGTTCGCGCAGGAGCTCCTGGAGAAGGAGGTCCTCGGGTCGCTCGGACATCGATCGCATCATGGACGGCATCCCGCGCATCGACCGGCGCCCCGCGCGCAACCTGCGGATCGTCGCGACCGATCCGACGCCGCCCGCGGCGTCGTAGACTGCTGCGGGCATGTTCGCCCGCATCGATCACATCGGCATCGCGGTGGAGTCCATCGACGACGCGCTGAAGCTCTACGACGCCTCCTACGAGATGACCCTCGTCCACCGCGAGGTGGTCGAGGAGCAGGGCGTGGAGGCCGTGCTGCTGGACGTCGGCGAGAACCACGTCGAGCTGCTCCAGCCCCTGGGCCCCGACACCCCGGTCGGGAAGTACCTCGCCAAGCGGGGCCCCGGCATCCATCACGTCGCCTACCAGGTGACCGACATCGACGCCGAGCTCGAGCGCCTGTCCGCCGCCGGCGTCGAGCTGATCGACAAGACCCCGCGGATCGGCATCCGCGGGTCGCGCGTGGCGTTCTGCCACCCCCGCAGCACGGGCGGCGTGCTGACCGAGATCGTCGAGCCCGCGGAGGCCCACTGACATGGCGAAGGATTCGAAGGACGAGCGGCACGGCGTGACCCTGGGCTTCCAGGGCGGCGGCGGTCTCGCGCTGAGGCTCACGAAGGCCGACGCCGACGGGCTGCGCGACGCGCTCTCCGGGGGCGAGTGGTTCGACGTGCAGGACGCGGACGGCCCCGTGCGGATCAACCTCTCGCAGGTGGTCTACGTGCGCACCGAGACCGACGAGCAGCGGGTGGGCTTCGGGCTGGGGTAGGGACGGGCGCGGCGCGGCTGGGCGCGGCGCGGTCGTTGCGGGTTTCGACCAGTCACTGGTCATTTCTCGCAACGAGTGACGGGGCGCTGACGGTCGTTGCGGGTTTCGACCGGTCACTGGTCGTTTCTCGCAACGCATGCGGGGACGCTTGCGGTGCCGGGACGGCCGCCTTCGGCGGAGATTGATCAGACCGGCTCTGCCGGTCTGTCCTGCCGGGGGGCCGTGGACGTGGATGAGGCGGACCTTGCGGTCCGCCTCAGAGCCCCCGGATCACAGCCCCCGCTGACTTCAGAACGTCCCAGGAAGGTGTGTCTCGCCTGGGTGGCTTGAACACTCCTGACCACCGGGGCTGTCCGCCGGCGCGAGCCGGCGCGGTACCCGGTCCGGCGCTCGCAATGGCGCCATAGGTCACGTGGGGGACCGGCCGGACGGGGAAGGCTATCGTCGATCGCGTGAAGGTCGGAATCGTCGGCATGCCCAACGCGGGGAAGTCCTCGCTCTTCAACGCGCTCACCAAGGCCGGTGCGGAGGCCGCGAACTACCCGTTCACGACCATCGAGCCGAACGTCGCGGTCGTTCCCGTGGTCGACGAGCGGCTCGAGCAGGTCGCCGAGACGATCGGCGCGTCGGAGATCGTCTGGGACACGATCGCCTTCCACGACATCGCGGGCCTCGTCGCAGGGGCGTCCAAGGGCGAGGGGCTCGGCAACCAGTTCCTGGCGAACATCCGCGAGACGGACGCACTCGTCCACGTCGTGCGCGCCCACGGGGATCCGAACGTCATCCACTCCGAGGGCAGCGTCGACCCGGCGCGCGACATCGACACGATCGAGACCGAGCTGATCTATGCGGATCTCGAGCAGGCCGAGCGCCGCCACCAGCGCGTCGTTCGCGAGGCGCGCGGCGGGGACAAGCACGCGATCGCCGAGGAGAAGTGGCTCGGCCAGGTCATCGAGGCGCTGCAGGCCGGGAAGCCCGCGCGCACGGTGCCGGTGCCGGAGGAGGCCCCCGACGTCGCGCGCCTGCTGCAGCCGCTGACCGCCAAGCCCGTCCTGTTCGTCGCCAACATCGACGAGGGCACCGACGAGGTCCCGTCGGCGGTCGCCGAGCACGCGGCCTCACACGGGGCCGGCATCGTCGCCGTCTCCTCGCGCCTGGAGGCCGAGCTGTCGGAGCTCGACGACGAGGAGGCCGCGACCATGCGCGCCGACCTCGGGGTGAGCGAGTCCGGGCTGCAGCGCGTCGTGCGCGGCGCCTTCGAGCTGCTCGAGCTGGACGCCTTCTTCACGGCGGGCGAGGCGAAGCCCGCGCAGTGCTGGCACCTGCGTCGCGGCCTCACCGCCTGGCACGCCGCCGGCCAGATCCACACGGACATCCAGAAGGGGTTCGTCCGCGCCGAGGTCATCGGCTGGAAGGACCTCGTCGACGCCGGCGGCTACGCGGGTGCGCGTGATCGCGGGACGCTGCGCCTGGAGGGCCGGGACTACGTGATGGCCGACGGGGACGTCCTGACGGTGAAGTTCACGCCGTAGGGCCGGAACCCGTAGTTCGCCCCACCCGGAGCGCGCTTCGTGCACCTAAGGTCGGGTGATGCTCACTCCCCGCGCCCTGTCCGTCCTCGCGCTCGCCACGGTCGCCGCCGTCGCGATCGGCTGCGGAGGCGATGACAAGGACACCACCTCTGCGTCGACCCCGGCCGCCACGACCACGGCACCGACCGCGGCCGCCGATGCGATCGGCGTGCAGGCGAGCGAGATGAAGTTCGTGCTGACTGCGGACACCGCCCCCGCCGGCAAGGTCACCTTCAACGGTGAGAACGTCGGCAGTCTCGGGCACGAGATGGTGGTCATCAAGACCGACAAGCCTGCAGCTGACCTGCCGGTCACCGACGGCGAGGTCGACGAGACCGGATCCATCGGTGAGATCGGGCCGGACGAGTTCAAGCCGGGCGACAAGGCGAGCCTCACGCTCGACATGGCGACCGGTCACTACGCGCTGATCTGCGCGCTCCCCGGGCACTACCAGGCCGGCATGCACGAGGACTTCACGGTCCAGTAGGCCCGCGTCAGCGCGCTTCGAGTCGCCCCGCGAGGGCGCCCATCCCCCGGGCGGCCGCCGCAGCGGCGGCCCCGGGCGCGTCCAGCGGCCGGTCGGCCGGGCGCTCCACGGCGATCGGCTGGAGCGTCGCGATCTCGCGGAAGGTGCGCAGCAGGTCCGGGTCGGCCGTCAGCGCACCGCGCGTGCGCGGCGTCATGTCGCTCGCCGGGTCGGCGGCAGCCGCCAGCGCGCCCTCGAGCGTCCCGAAGCGCGTCAGCAGGTCGGCGGCGCCCTTCGCCCCGATCCCCTTCGCGCCGGGCAGTCCGTCCGAGGGGTCGCCGCGCAGCGCGATCAGGTCCGGCACCTGCTCCGGCTCGATCCCGTAGCGCTCCCGCACGCCGTCGACGTCGACGACGTCCGGCCCGCCCTTCGCAGGGAAGAGCACGTGGACGTCCTCGCTGACGCACTGGAACATGTCGCGGTCGCCGGTGAAGAGCAGGGCCGTCCCGCCTGCCGCGGTCTCGACGCGCGCGAGCTCCCCGAGCAGGTCGTCGGCCTCCAGGCCCTCGGGCTCCGCCTCCAGCGACGTCCACCCGAACGCCGCGAAGAACGCCCGGGCGTCGGCCCACTGGTGCTCCAGCTCGGGCGGCATCTCGGGGCGGTCGGCGTGGTAGCCCGGAAAGGCCGTCACGCGGTAGGCGCCGGCCTCCGCGCCGAAGCACAGGACGACCGCGCGCGGCGCGTGCGCGTCGACCGCCTGGAGGAGCAGGTTCGCGGTGCCCAGCAGCGCGTTGACGGGCCGGCCGTCCGCGCCCTTGATGCTCTTGGGGAGCGCGAAGAACGCGCGGTACAGCAGCGAGGGCGCATCGACGGCGAGCAGCGGGGCGGCCACGGCTGGACACCGTACCCGGCGGGAGTACCGTGATACCGGTCCCCGTCGCGCACCCGTACCCCGGGGGTGGCCGCAGTCCGCACACCCCTCATGCCCGACGACGAGAAGACCACCAAGGTCCCGAAGGGCCGTCTGGCGCGCACGGCCCGGTTCGGCTCGCTCGTCGGCGGCCAGAGCGTGAAGTGGACGGCCACGAACGTCGCCAACAAGGTGCGCTCCGAGGACCGGGCGACGGCCGCCAACGAGCGCCGCGCGCTCGACCTCGCCGACCAGCTCGTCAAGCAGCTCGGGCAGATGAAGGGCGCTGCGATGAAGATCGGCCAGGTGCTCAGCACCGTCGACTTCGACCTCATCCCCGAGGGCGAGCGCGAGGAGTTCAAGGAGCGCCTGGCGGCGCTGCGCGACAGCGCGCCGAAGGTCGCCTTCAAGGACATGCGCAAGGTCGCCGAGAAGCGACATCGGCGGGACGCTCGACGAGCTACTTCGCCGCCTTCGACGAGCGCCCGATCGCGGCCGCCTCGATCGGGCAGGTCTACCGCGCGACGACGCACGACGGCGAGGACGTCGCGGTGAAGATCCAGTACCCGGGCGTCGCCGAGGCGGTCGAGACCGACATGCGCAACGTGCAGCTGCTCGTCCCGCTGCTCAAGCGGATGGCGCCCGGCATGGACGCCAAGGCGCTGCTGGCCGAGCTGCGCGAGCGGATCGCCGACGAGCTCGACTACGAGATCGAGGCGCAGAACCAGCGCCGCGTCCACCGCGCGTTCCGCGACCACCCGTTCGTGCGGATCCCGCAAGGTCCACACCGACCTCTCGACCCGCCGCGTGCTCGTCACCGAGTTCATCGACGGCGTGGGCTTCGACGAGGTCAAGAAGCTCGACGACGCCGGCCGCGACCGCTTCGCGCGAGATCGCCTTCCGCTTCTTCTACGGGCTGCTGGAGCGCGAGCACATCGCCGCGCGGCGACCCGCACCCCGGCAACTACATCCTCTGCGCGGACGGCAAGGTCTGCTTCCTGGACTTCGGGCTCGTGCGCCACGTCGACGACGACTACCTCGAGGGCGAGCAGGCGCTCGCGCGCGCGGTGATCCACGGCGACGCGGAGGGCGTCCACCACTGGCTGGCGACCCTCGGCTACCTGCCGGACCCCGACGACTTCCACCCCGAGCGCGTGCTCGAGCAGCTCCAGATCGCGGGCGAGTGGTACTTCACGACCGGCTTCCGCCGCCTGGACCCCGAATACGTGCGCAACGCGATGGAGGTCGGGTCCTCCCCGCGCTCGGAGCACTTCGACTACATGCGCAAGCAGACCCTGCCGCCGCAGGCGCTGCTGATCCGGCGGATGGAGGGGCTGCTGTTCGGCGTGCTCGGCGAGCTGCGCGCCGGCGGCGACTGGGGCCGGCTCGCGCTGGAGTACATCGCCGACGAGCCGCCGTCGACGGAGATCGGTGAGGTCGAGGCGGGGTACCTGGGTACGGCCCCCGGAAGGGCGGGTCGGCGAAGCCGAACCGGTACTAGGCGCGGTCCCGCCGGGGGGCCGAGCCCGCGTCGACGGCGACCTGGATCACGCATCCGGCCTCAGCCGGGTCGCGCGGCTCGAAGCGGGTCATGCGTCCGTCGGTCCCGAGGTGCTCCAGCACGCCGCGCACGATCCCCTTGTGCAGCGTGCAGACGACCGCCGGGTTCTCGCGGACGACGTCGGCGTACGGGGCAGGACATCAGCCGGTAGCGGACGCCGCCCGCAGTCTCCTCGCGCGCTGGGCTCGAAGCCCATGGCGTCGAGCGCGTGGCGCACGTGGTCGGACTCCTCGGCGTCGTCGGAGCCCAGGCCACGGGCCAGCTCGACGCCGAGATCGGCGCCGGCGGCCTCGATCTCCACGAGCCGGGCGCGCGTCGCGGGGATCGCGCGGGCCAGGGAGCGTGCCATCGCCCAGCCGACGTGGGGCAGGTCGGCCTCGGCGATCGCGCGTGTGCTCAGGCGCCAGCGGTCAGCGGGGCCGGCCGGCGGCGCCGTGCTCCTGGTCGTCGGTCGACGAGGCCGCGTGCAGCGAGGCGGCGGAGCTGCACGCGCACGCCGTTGGGGTGAAGGTCGAGGCGCTCGCGAGCTCGGCGGTCCCGAGCCACGCGCCGTCGCGCGGAGCGGAGCTCCTCGATCATCCGGTCGTCTGTCGCGTGGCGCGGTGGCAACGTATCCGTAGTTTTCCACGTGGTCCTTCCGGGTGGACCACGGATTTCACACTCTACGTGTGAAAACTAGCGTGTCAACCCGTGACCCCCGCCGATACGGATCCTGGCGCCGAGCGCTTCTCACGGAGCCCCGCCACTTCAAGCCCGTCGGCGGCCGCCGACGGCGCCGTCGCGGTCGTCCCTCCGGGCGACCGCTGGCGCACCGACTCGCGCCATTCGCGCGAGTGGGAGGAGCTCTACCGCGACCGCTGGCGTCACGACCGCGTCGTGCGCACCACCCACGGCGTCAACTGCACCGGCTCGTGCTCGTGGAAGGTCTACGTCAAGGACGGGCTCGTCACCTGGGAGACCCAGCAGACGGACTACCCCTCCAACGGCCCCGACATGCCCGAGTACGAGCCGCGCGGCTGCCCCCGCGGCGCGTCGTTCTCCTGGTACATCTACTCGCCGATCCGCGTCCGCCACCCCTACGTGCGCGGCGCGCTGCTGCGAGCTCTACCGCGACGAGCTCGCGCGCACCGGCGACCCGGTCGACGCGTGGGCGGCGATCGTCGAGGACCCCGAGAAGGCCCGGCGCCTACAAGTCCCAGCGCGGCACGCGGTGGCTTCGTGCGCTCCTCCTGGGACGAGGTCAGCGAGATCATCGCGGCCGCGCACATCCACACCATCAAGCGCTACGGCCCCGACCGCAACGTCGGCTTCTCGCCGATCCCGGCGATGTCGACGGTCTCCTACGCCGCCGGCACGCGCTTCCTCTCGCTCACCGGCGGCGTCTGCCTGTCGCTTCTACGACTGGTACGCCGACCTGCCGCCGGCCTCGCCGCAGGTCTGGGGCGACCAGACCGACGTCCCCGAGTCGGCCGACTGGTGGAACTCGGGCTACGTGATCCTCTGGGGCTCGAACATCCCGCAGACCCGCACGCCGGACGCGCACTTCATGACCGAGGCGCGCTACCGCGGGCAGAAGGTCGTCGTCGTCTCGCCCGACTACGCCGGCCACACGAAGTTCGCCGACCACTGGATGACCGCCGAGCCGGGCACCGACGGGGCGCTCGCGCTGGCGATGGCGCACGTCATCCTCAAGGAGTTCTACGTCGAGAAGCAGACGCCCTACTTCGACGGGTACGCCAAGAAGCACACCGACCTGCCGTTCCTGGTGACGCTGCGGGAGCGGGACGGCGCCTACGTCGCCGACCGCTTCCTGCGCGCGACGCGACATCGGCGAGGACGTCGCGAGAACGCCGAGTGGAAGACCGTCGTCCTCGACGAGGCCACCGGCGAGCCCGCCGTGCCGAACGGCTCCATCGGCCACCGCTGGGGCGAGGAGGGCGCCGGCCACTGGAACCTCGCAGCTCGGCGACATCGCACCGCGGCTCTCGCTGCTCGGCGCCCACGACGAGCTCGTCGAGCTCGACCTGCCGCGCTTCGACATCGGCGAGACCGAGGGCGGCGGGATCATGCGCCGCGGCGTGCCCGGCGAAGCGGGTCGGCGACCGGCTCGTCACGACGGTGTTCGACCTGCTCTGCGCGCAGCTCGGCGTCGGCCGCGACGGGCCTGCCGGGCGACTGGCCCACCGGCTACGACGACCCCGAGCCCGGCACCCCCGCCTGGCAGGAGGAGCACACGAGCGTCGACAGCGGGCTGCGTCACCCGGATCGCCCGCGAGTTCGCCCGCAACGCGGAGGTCACCGAGGGCCGCTCGATGATCGTCATGGGCGCCGGCACGAACCACTGGTTCCACGGCGACCAGATCTACCGCGGCATGCTCAGCATGCTGCTGCTCTGCGGCTGCCAGGGCGTCAACGGCGGCGGCTGGGCGCACTACGTCGGGCAGGAGAAGGTCCGCCCGATCACCGGCTTCGGCGTCGCGGCGTTCGCGCACCGACTGGACCCGCCCGCCGCGCCAGCAGGCGACGACGTCGTTCTGGTACCTGGCGACCGACCAGTGGCGCTACGAGCGCTTCGGCGTCGACGAGCTGACGAGCCCGCTCGGGTCCGGCGCGCTCAAGGGCAGGCACTTCGCCGACACCGTCGTCCAGTCGGCGCGCATGGGCTGGCTCCCGAGCTACCCGACGCTTCAACCGCAACCCGCTCGACCTCTGCGACGAGGCGGAGGCCGCGGGCAAGGAGCCGGCGAGCACGCCGTCGACGAGCTGCAGGCCGGCAGCGCTGCGCTTCGCCGCGGAGGACCCCGACGACCCGGCGAACTTCCCGCGCGTGCTGACGCTCTGGCGGGCGAACCTGCTCGGCTCGTCGTCGCAAGGGGCACGAGTACTTCCTCAAGCACCTGCTCGGCGTCGACCAGAACGGCCGTCCGCGGCGACGGAGACCGGCCCCGAGCTGCGGCCCGACGGAGGTCGAGTGGCGCGAGGAGGCGCCGACCGGGAAGCTCGACCTCTTCACGACGATCGACTTCCGGATGAACGGGTCGGCGCTCTACTCGGACATCGTCCTGCCGGCCGCCACCTGGTACGAGAAGCACGACATCTCGAGCACGGACCTGCACCCGTTCGTGCACGCGTTCAACCAGGCCGTCCCGCCGCCGTGGGAGGCGCGCAGCGACTGGGACGCCTTCGGCGTCGGTGGCCGAGCGGTTCCAGGAGCTGGCGAAGACGCACCTCGGCGTGCGCCGCGACCTCGTCGCCGCGCCGCTGCTGCACGACACGCCGGAGGAGCTGGCCCAGCCCGGCGGCGTCGTGCGCGACTGGAAGGCCGGCGAGTGCGAGCCCGTTCCCGGGCAAGACGATGCCCAAGCTCATCGTCGTCGAGCGCGACTACGGCGCCGTCCACGACAAGATGACCGCGCTCGGCCCGCTCGTCGAGAACGCGGGCATCGCGTGGAAGGGCATCTCCTGGAAGCCCGCGCAGGAGGTCGAGGAGCTGCGCCGCCGCAACGGCGTCGTGCGCGGCGGGGTCGCCGACGGGCGCCCGCAGCTGCGCACCGCCAAGCACGTCGCCGAGACGATCTTCCGCCTGTCCGGGACGACGAACGGTCGTCTCGCCGTCGAGGGCTTCCGCCAGCTCGAGCAGCGGACCGGCACCGAGCTCGCCGACCTGGCGACCGATCGCGAGGACGACCGCATCACGCTCGAGCAGGTGCAGATCCAGCCGCGCAAGGTCATCACCTCGCCCGAGTGGTCGGGGATCGAGAGCCGGACGCGCCGCTACTCGCCCTTCACGGTGAACGTCGGACCGCGAGGTGCCGTGGCGCACCCTCACCGGGCGCCAGCACTTCTACGTCGACCACGACTGGATGCTCGAGTTCGGCGAGGGGCTGCCCGGCCTACCGCCCGCCGCTCTCGACCGCGCGGCACGCGCAGGGCGACCTGGACCCCGGCGCCGCCGAGGTCGTCGTGCGCTGGATCAGCCCGCACTCGAAGTGGTCGATCCACTCCGAGTACCAGGACAACCTGCGGATGCTCGAGCTGTTCCGCGGCGGGCCGGTCGTCTGGATCGCACCCGGCGACGCCGAGCGGATCGGCGCGGCCGACAACGACTGGGTCGAGGCGGTGCAACCGCAACGGCGTGATCGCCTGCCGCGCCGTCGTCTCGCACCGCATCCCCGAGGGCAGCGCGTTCATGTACCACTCGCAGGACCGGCACGTGAACGTGCCGATCAGCGAGACCTCCGGGCACCCGCGGCGGCACCGACAACTCGCGTCACGCGGATCATCATCAAGCCGACGCACCTGATCGGCGGGTACGCGCAGCTCTCCTGGGGCTTCAACTACTACGGGCGCGATCGGATCGCAGCGCGACGCGCTCACGCTGATCCGCAAGCGCAAGACCGAGGTGACGTACTGATGCGCGTCATGGCCCAGGTCGGGATGGTCATGAACCTCGACAAGTGCATCGGCTGCCACACGTGCTCGGTGACGTGCAAGAACGTCTGGACGAACCGCAAGGGCGCCGAGTACATGTGGTTCAACGACGTCGAGACGAAGCCCGGGATCGGGCTACCCCAAGCGCTGGGAGGACCAGGAGCGGTGGAAGGGCGGCTGGGAGCTCGACCGCAAGGGCCGGCTGCGCCTGAAGGCCGGCGGTCCGCTGCGCAAGCTCGCGTCGATCTTCGCCAACCCCGACCTGCCCGGACCTCGACGACTACTACGAGCCGTGGACCTACGACTACAGCTCGCTGATCAGCGCCGGGCCGTCCAAGCACCAGCCGGTCGCGCGGCCGGTCTCGCGCATCACCGGTGACCACCTGGACCTCAAGTGGGGTCCCAACTGGGAGGACGACCTCGGCGGCGGGCCCGACACGGTGCAAGCTCGACCCCAACCTGCGCGACGGCGTCGAGGAGCAGGTCCGCGCCGAGTTCGAGTCCGTCTTCATGATGTACCTGCCGCGCATCTGCGAGCACTGCCTGAACCCGGCGTGCGTGGCCTCCTGCCCCTCCGGCGCGATGTACAAGCGCGAGGAGGACGGCATCGTCCTCGTCGACCAGGAGAAGTGCCGCGGCTGGCGCATGTGCGTCAGCGGCTGCCCGTACAAGAAGGTCTACTTCAACTGGCAGACCGGCAAGGCCGAGAAGTGCACCCTCTGCTACCCGCGCGTCGAGGCGGGCATGCCCACGGTCTGCTCGGAGACGTGCGTCGGACGCATCCGCTACCTCGGGATCGTCCTCTACGACGCCGACCGCGTCGAGGCGGCGGCATCGACGCCGGACGAGCAGGGACTCCTCGACGCCCAGCTCGACGTCTTCCTCGATCCGCACGACCCGGAGGTCCGCGCGCAGGCCCGTCGCGACGGCATCCCCGAGGACTGGCTCGACGCCGCCGAGCGCTCGCCGGTCTGGAAGCTCGCGATGGACTGGCGGATCGCCCTGCCGCTGCATCCCGAGTACCGGACGCTTCCGATGGTCTGGTACATCCCGCCGCTGTCGCCGGTGATGTCGCTGGTCGAGGGCGTGGACGCGGACGGCAGTCCGCTGGCCGATCCGGACGACGTCTTCCCGGCGATCGACGAGCTGCGGATCCCGGTGCAGTACCTGGCGAACATCCTCACCGCCGGGGACGAGGACGTCGTCCGCGGCGTGCTGAAGCGCCTCGCCGCGATGCGCGCATACATGCGGGCCGACCTGATCGGCGGTGAGCCGGATCCAGCGATCCCCGAGCGCGTCGGGATGACCGCGGTCGAGATCGAGGACATGTACCGGCTCTGCGCGATCGCGAAGTACGACGACCGCTACGTCATCCCGCTCGCGCACCGCGAGATCGCCGACAACCTCGAGGAGCGCCAGGGCGGCTGCGGCCTGGACTTCGCCGGCGGCCCCGGCTCGTGCGGACCCGGCTACGACACCGCGAGCCTCCCCGCGGAGGGCGAGCTCGACCTCGTGAGCGCCGCGACCGACGGCCTGCCGATCACGCGGGTCCCGAGGGGACGGAAGCGCTCATGAGCCGCGACCTCGTCCTGCGGATCGCATCGATCCTGCTCGAGTACCCCGACGGCGAGATCCTCGACGCGACGCCCGCGTCTGCGCGAGGCGGCGGCGACGTGCCCCCGCTCGGTGCCGCCGAGGCGCTGCGTCGCCTTCCTCGACCGCCGCGCGGCCCTCGACCCCTGGGCGGTCGCGCGAGGAGTACGTCGCGACCTTCGACTTCCACAAGCGCGCGTCCCTGCACCTCTCCTACTACCGCGACGGCGACCGCCGGCAGCGCGGTGCGACGCTGCTCGGGCTCAAGCGCCGCTATCGCGAGGCGGGGCTCGAGCTGACCGGCGGCGAGCTGCCGGACTACCTGCCCGGCGATCCTCGAGTTCGCGGCGCTCGCCCCGGGCGACGACGCCGACGCGATCCTCGGGCGGATGCGCCCGGGCATCGAGCTGCTGCGCGCCTCGCTGCACGACCTCGACAGCCCCTACGCCGGGATGCTCGACGCGGTCGTCGCCGTGCTCCCGGCGCTGACGCGCCGAGGAGATCGCCGAGGCGCGCCGCATCGCGACGCGAGGGCCCGCCCGACGAGGAGGTCGGCCTCGAGCCGTTCGCCCCGCCGGAGGTCATGCCGGTCGCGGAGGGGCGTCCGATGACGATGCTCGCCGTCAGCCGTGGCGCGACGCTGCTCTGGGTCATCCTCCCGTACCTCGCCATCGCGACGTTCGTGGTGGGGCACATCTGGCGCTGGCGCCGGGACCAGTTCACCTGGACGACCCGCTCGACGCAGCTGCTCGAGTCCAAGCTGCTGAAGATCGGCGGGCCGCTGTTCCACCTCGGCCTGCTCGTGGTGATCGGCGGGTCACGTGCTCGGGATCCTCGTCCCGGCGTCGGTCACGGAGTGGCTCGGCGTCTCCGAGGACACCTACCACGTCGTCTCGGTCGGTCATGGGGACGCTCGCCGGTCTCGTGATGCTCTCGGGCCTGGCGATCCTGATCGCGCGCGCGGCTGACGAACCGTCGCGTCGCCGCCACGACGCGCGGCTGGGACGTCGCCGTGATGGTGCTGCTGGCGTGATGGCGGTGACCGGCATGTGGAACACGGTCGGTCGAGAACCTCATCGGCGGTGGCTACGACTACCGCGAGACGGTCTCCCCCTGGTTCCGAGGGCTGTTCCTCCTGGATCCCGACCCCGGCCTCATGACCGAAGCGGGGATTCCCCTGAGCTACCAGCTGCATGCCGTCGGCGGCTGGGTGCTCATCCTGATCTGGCCGTTCACCCGGCTCGTGCACGCCTGGAGCGTGCCGGTCACGTACCTGGTGCGCCGTCCCATCGTCTACCGCGCGCGTGCGCCGCGGGACGTGCGCGCCGGTGCGCACGGGACCGGCCGCGCCCGCCCCGCCGCCGAAGGAGGCGCACGTGTCCACGACTGAGTCACTCCCGGAGGCACCCCCGGAGCCCTCGGCGCCCGGGCCGCAGGCCCGCGCGACCCGCGACAAGGCGACCTCCGCCCACGTCCCGCCGGACGCCGTCCGCGTCCTCGTCGTCGCGACGGTGCTGTTCACGATCTTCTTCGCCGTCTGGATGATGTTCGCGATCGTCGGGCTGCCGATGCGCAAGGAGCTCGGGCTCAGCGACTCGGAGTTCGCGCTGCTCGTGGCGATCCCGGTCCTGACCGGCTCGCTGCTGCGCGTGCCGGTCGGGATCGCGACCGACCTGCTCGGCGGCCGGGTCATGATGATCGGGCTGCTCGTGCTGACGGCCATCCCGACGTGGTTCGTGAGCCAGGTCGAGACCTACGAGGCCGCGCTGCTCCTCGCGCTGGGCCTCGGGCTCGCGGGCACGTCGTTCGCGGTGGGGATCGCCTGGGTGTCGGCGTGGTACCCGGCCGACCACCAGGGGTTCGCCCTCGGCGTGTTCGGCGCCGGCAACGTCGGTGCCTCGATCACGAAGCTGCTGGCGCCGACGCTCGTGACCGCGGTGGGTACGGCCGGCCTGCTCGGCGGCCTGATCCCCGGCGGTTGGCGGTTCGTCCCCGCCGTCTACGCCATCGCGCTCGTCGTCGCCGCGTGCGTCGTCCCCTTCGTCACGCCGCGGCACGACCGCAAGCCGTCGAAGGGCCGGTCGATCCCCGAGATGAGTCGGCCGCTGAAGCACATCCGCGTCTGGCGGTTCGGCTTCTACTACGTCGTGGTCTTCGGCGCCTACGTCGGTCTCGCGCTGTGGCTGCCGAAGTACTACGTCGACGTCTACGGCTTCAGCCTGCGCGACGCGGGCTTCCTGACGGCGCTGTTCATCATTCCCGCGAGCCTGCTGCGACCGCTGGGCGGGTGGCTGTCCGACACGTACGGAGCGCGGCGGATCACGGCCATCTCCTTCGGCGGGATCGGCCTGGCCTCCGCGGCGCTGTGCTTCACGATGAGCGTCGTCCCGTTCGCCTTCGTGGTGTTCTTCATCGGCGTCTCGATGGGCATCGGCAAGGCGTCGGTCTACACCTACATCCCGCAGTACTTCCCCAAGGACGTCGGCGCGGTCGGCGGACTCGTCGGTGCGATCGGGGGGCTCGGCGGCTTCGTGCTGCCGCTGCTGTTCGCCTGGGCGAAGGGCGTCACAGACCGACCCGAGAGCACGTTCTACGTGATGGTCGGCCTCGCGTTCCTCAGCGCCGTCTTCCTGTCCATCGCCGTCGCGCACATCCATGCCGACGCACACCACGGAGAGATGTGATCCGCATGAGCAGCGCCACCTGGCTGAAGGAATGGGAGCCCGAGAACGAGGAGTTCTGGACCACGCGCGGCAAGGCGATCGCGACGCGCACCCTCATCATCACGACCGCGAACCTCATGGTCGCGTTCGCCGTCTGGTTCGTCGTCAGCGCGATCATCTCCCGCCTCGGGAAGGCGGGCTTCGACCTGTCGAAGTCCGAGCTCTACTGGCTCGTCGCGATGCCCGGGCTCGCGGGCGGGACGTTCCGGCTGATCCACATGTTCCTCACGCCGATCTACGGGACCAGGCACGTCGTGGCGATCTCGACCGCGCTGCTCATGATTCCCCTCACCGGCTGGTACTTCGCGGTGCAGAATCCCGACACCCCGTACTGGGTGCTCCTGGGCCTCGCGTTCCTCGCGGGCCTGGGCGGCGGCAACTTCTCCTCGTTCATGCCGTCGACGAGCCTCTTCTTCCCCAAGCGCGACCAGGGCACCGCGCTCGGCGTCCAGGCCGGCATCGGCAACTTCGGCGTGAGCCTCGTGCAGTTCCTGACGCCGTGGGTGATCGGCTTCTCGATGATCGGCAGCGCGGTCAACGCCAAGGGCGACCTCTACCTCCAGAACGCATTGCTGATCTGGATGCCGCCGGTGATCCTGCTCTCGATCCTCGCGTGGGCCCGTCTGCGCAGCGTTCCGGTGCGGGCGAACATGCGCGAGCAGATGGACATCTTCAGCGAGAAGCACACCTACACGATGACCTCGCTCTACATGATGACCTTCGGTACGTTCGCGGGCTTCGCCGCGGCGTTCCCGGTGCTGATCAAGAACGAGTTCGGCCAGTTCGGCCACGACCCGCTCACGTACGCGTTCATCGGCCCGCTCGTCGGCTCGATCGATGCGGGTGGTCGGCGGGTCCGGTCTCCGACCGCTTCGGCGGCGCCCGCGTCACGCAGGTCTCGGCGATCGGGCTGATCATCTTCACCACGCTGACGTCGTTCTACGTCGCCGGAGAGTCGGCCGACGACTTCAAGCCGTTCGTGCTCGGCATGGTCGGGATGTTCTTCTTCGCCGGGATCGGCAACGCCTCGACGTTCAAGCAGATCCCGTCGCTGTTCCCGACCCTGAAGGCCGCCGGCGTCATCGGCTGGACCGCGGCGATCGCCGCGTACGGCCCGTTCATCTTCAGCGTGCTGATCAGCTTCTCGACCACGCAGACCGGGGACCCGCAGGCCTTCTTCTACGGGCTCGTCGCCTTCTACGTCTTCAACCTGATCCTGAACTGGTGGTTCTTCGCGCGGCGCGGGGCACCCGACCCGTGCTGAGCAGCGCGGCATAGGATCCCCCGATGACCACCACCCTCACCGGACCCGACGAGGTCAAGGCGGCCGTCGGCCAGGAGCTCGGCGTGAGCGACTGGTACGAGGTCACGCAGGAGACGATCAACCAGTTCGCCGAGGTGACCGGCGACCACCAGTGGATCCACACCGATCCCGAGAAGGCGGCGCAGACGCCGTTCGGCGGCACGATCGCGCACGGCCTGTTCACGCTCTCGCTGGGCCCCAAGTTCTCCTACGAGGTCATGGACATGCAGGGCTTCGCGTTCGGCGTGAACTACGGCTACGGCAAGGTGCGGTTCCCCGCGCCGGTGCCGGTCGGCAAGAAGGTGCGCATGCGCGCCGCGCTGACGAACGTCGACGACGTGCCCGGCGGCATCCAGATCACCGTCACGCAGACCTTCGAGGTCGAGGGCGGCGAGAAGCCGGTGTGCGTGGCGGAGTCGCTCGCGCGGCTGTTTACCTAGGACGGCCCCCTGGCAGGACGGACCGGCGAAGGCGGGCCGATAGGCATCAGCGAGCCACCACCGGCCCGGTCTGCCCCGCATACCGCACGCGATAGCTCCCCGGCCCGGGGAGCGTCGTCGTGTAGGTGCCGCCGGCGCCGAGCTGGACGTCCACCGCGCGCACCCAGCGGTCATCCTCGCGGCGCTCGACCGACGCCCACGTGCCCGTGCGCGCCGGGGTGATCACGCCGTGGATGCGCAGGCCGGTCACGAGGGAGCGCGCGGCGCCCCCGGTCGTCGGGTCGATCGTCGTCTTCGGCGATCGCGGGGACGCTCGGGAGCTTGCCGCCGGCGGGCGGCGCGGGCTGCGTGGTGACCTTCGTCGCGAAGGTGCGGAAGCTGATCCACGTGTCGCGCAGGCCGAACGCCTTGCGCAGCTGCGGGCCGGTGACGCTCGTCGTCCCGCGGCTGCCGACAATGTCGGCGCGCACGATCCGGGGCGAGACGCCGCCGCTTGGTCACCTTGATGCGGCGCAGGTTGCCCTTGACGAGCCCGCCGAGCACCGCGGTCGCACGCGTGAGCGTCATGCGCTGCGTCTTCCAGCGGTGGTGCGGTGAGACCTTGTCGTACGGGTCGGCGACGCTCTTGAGCCACGGCCGCGGCGTCGAGCCGACGAAGCTGTTCTCGATGTTCTCCGTCCGGCCGCCGCTCGTCGAGAAGAAGAACGTCGTCACCGGCGCGCCCTGGTACGTGACGACGCGCGCCGGCGGTCGCGCGCACGGCGGCGCTCGTCGGCGGCGTCTCGGCCGCGACCCCGCGGTACATCTGCGAGCGGGTGTCGGCGTACTGCGTGAAGAGGTCGGTCCGGCCGCCGGCGTTCGTCGTGATCGCGTAGGTGCGCGCCGCGACGGCCTGCGCGCGGAGCGTCTCGGTCGGCCACGAGGCGGGGATCTCGGCCGAGATGACGCCCGCGACGTAGTCCTCCAGGCCGAGCGCGTTGACGGCGGACATGCCGCCCGCGCCCTTGGCGATCTGGATCGTGCCGCGGTAGCGCCCGCCGCTCGTCCCGTTCTGGGCGGGACCGAGCAGCGTCACCGCGCCGCCGCCCGACGGGCGGAAGGCGAGCGGGCCCGGCGACGTCAGGCGATCCTTGCCGGACGCCGTCGCGCACGACGAGGCCCTGGCCACCGCGAGACGACGGTGTACGTCTGGCCGGGATCCAGCAGCGCGCCGCTGACGGACGCCGCGCCGCGGACGCGCGTAGCTGGACCGCCCGCTCTGCAGCAGCACGCGCACCGTCGGGCTGGTCGAGAGCCGCCCGAGCTGCGTGCCCGTGTAGTAGTGGGCGAGGATCCGGTCGGCCGTCCAGCCCTTCTGGGCGTAGCCCAGCGCGCCGTACTGGCTCATGCCGATGCCGTGGCCCCAGCCGCGGCCGTTGATGACGAGCTGACGTCGCTCCCTGCGCCGCCGGGGCGGCGGCGAGGACGGAGGCTGCGACGAGCGCGGTGGCGAGCAGGCGGCGCACGTCCCCAGGGTAGGCGCAGCACCCGCCGGGACGCGCCGGACCGGCGCGCGATCCCCACCGGAAGTCGACTGCCGGACTCCCCTGGGTGCGATCCCGGGGGTAGCCCCGCCTGACGGCACCGGGCCGGGGGTATGCTCGCGCCATGACGACGATCAGCCCCGGCGCCGAGCGCGCCGTCCTCGACGCGGTCCCCACGCAGCTCTTCATCGGCGGGGAGTGGCGCGACGCCACCGGCGGCGCGGACGCTCCCCGTCGAGGACCCGGCGACCGGCGAGACGCTCGTCGAGGTCGCCGACGCGACGGTCGCCGACGGGCAGGCCGCGCTGGCCGCGGCGGACGAGGCGTTCCGCACCTTCCGGCACGTCGCCCCGCGCGAGCGCGGGGACATCCTGCGCCGCGCCTTCGAGCTGATGACCGAGCGCACCGAGGAGCTGGCGCTGCTGATGACCCTGGAGATGGGCAAGGCGATCGCGCGAGTCGCGCGCGGAGGTCGCCTACGCGGCGTCGTACTTCCGCTGGTACGCCGAGGAGGCGGTGCGGATCAACGGGCGCTTCCAGGTCGCCGAGAACGGCCTGAGCCGCGTGCTCACGATGGAGCAGCCGCTCGGCCCGTGCCTCTTCATCACGCCGTGGAACTTCCCGCTCGCGATGGGCACGCGCAAGGTCGGCCCGGCGATCGCCGCCGGCTGCACGAGCGTCGTCAAGCCGGCGAAGCAGACGCCGCTGTGCATGCTCGCGATGGCGCAGATCCTCGACGAGGCGGGCCTGCCGCCGGGCGTGTGCAACGTCATCACCGGGTCGAAGTCCGGCGAGCTGATGGAGCCGCTGATCGCCGACCCGCGGGCGCGCAAGCTCTCCTTCACCGGCTCGACGCAGGTCGGCAAGATGCTCGTCGAGCAGGCGTCCGAGCAGCTGCTGCGGATGTCGATGGAGCTCGGCGGCAACGCGCCGTTCCTCGTCTTCCCGGACGCCGACCTGGACGTCGCCGTCGAGGGCGCGATGCTCGCGAAGATGCGCAACATCGGCGAGGCGTGCACGAGCGCCAACCGCTTCCTCGTCCACGAGTCGGTCGCGGCGGACTTCTCCGAGCGGCTCGCGGAGCGGATGCGCGGGCTGGTGCTCGGCCGCGGCACCGACGACGCCGTGACGACCGGGCCGCTGATCGACCAGGCCGCGCGCGACGGCGTGCACAAGCTCGTCGAGGACGCCGTCGGCAAGGGCGCCGACGTGCTCGTCGGCGGCGGAGCCGCGCGACGGCGCCGGGTACTTCTACGAGCCGACCGTGCTGGCGGGCGTCCCGTCGGACGCGCTCGTGCAGACCGAGGAGATCTTCGGCCCGGTCGCGCCCGGTCATCTCGTTCGCCGACGAGGACGAGGCGATCGCGCTCGCGAACGCGACCGAGTACGGCCTCTCGTCCTACGTCTTCACCCAGAATCTGAACCGCGGCGTTCCGCGTGGTCGAGGCGCTCGAGGTCGGCATGGTCGGCCTCAACCAGGGGATGGTCTCCAACGCCGGCGCGCCGTTCGGCGGCGTGAAGTGGTCCGGCTACGGCCGCGAGGGCGGGCCCGAGGGGCTCCAGGAGTACCTGGAGACGAAGTACGTGGCGATGAACCTGGGGTGACGTCGTGGTCCGATGCGTCGCCCTCGCCGCCCTCGTCAGCGTCTCCGCCTGCGCGCCCGCGCAGGCGGAGACGCTGGGGGCGCCCGCGTCCGCCCGGCTCGGTGACGCGGCCGTCCTCGCGCTGCAGGGCGCGACGCTTCCCGAACAGGACTACCGGGTCGTCTCGGACCCGCTCCCCGGCCGGCCGTGCCCGAGCGCATCGTCGGGCCGGCGCCGCGATCAGCTGACCGGCGGGGTCACGGGCGGGCGGGTGCGCGTGTCCGTCGTCTCGCGGACGACCCACGTCTGCCTCTACCGCTTCCGGGTGACACAGGACGGCGAGCTCGTCGAGGATGCGCTGGCGGGGGAGCGCCGGTTCGAGGTGCCGTTCGCCGCGCTTCCCCGGGAGCCGCTGAACTTCGGCGCCGGGACCCGGGCGTTCGGCCGGCGTGAGCCGAGCGTCGGCTTCGCCCTCGACACCCGCGGCCGCACGCGCCCTGTGCGGATCTCCCCGGGGATGCCGCTCGCCCACGGGCAGCTGCAGTGCTCACGCAAGCGCTTCCTCTTCCCGAAGGCGATCGACATGTCGGGCTGGGAGTTCCGCTACGCGGGCCCGCTGATCACGGACAACACGACGAACTACGACTCGCCGATCCCGCCGCGGTACGGAGGGCGCGCCCGCGTGACGATCACCGGCCGGCTTCGAGTACGTCGCGCCGGGCGAGCTGCGGCTGGTGGCGCGCCTGCGGTTCACTGCGCCTGGGCTGCGCGGAGCCGCGGGGACGCCGGACTGCCCGCGGATCACTGCAACGATCAGGGGCGGGGTGGAGATCCCGGTGAGCGGGTAGGGCGTAGGGTCCGCCCATGCCCCGCTTCGTCGACCTGTCCGCGCCGATCGTCGCCAGCCCGCCCGACACGCCGGACATCCTGAAGACGGAGATCGTCTTCCAGGGTCACGAGGCGGGCGCCGCGACGATCGAGGCGCTGCTCGGCGTGGGGCGTGAGCTGCTGCGCGACGGCGAGGGCTGGGCGGTCGAGGAGTTCACGCGCTTCGGCACGCACAACTCCACGCACGTCGACGCGCCGTGGCACTACAACTCGACGATCGCCGGCGAGAAGGCGCAGACGATCGACGAGCTGCCGCTCGAGTGGTTCCACGCCCCCGGCGTCGTCCTGGACTTCAGTCACAAGGCCGACGGCGACCCGGTGACGGTGCCGGAGATCGACGACGCGCTCGCCGCCCTGGACCGCGACATCCAGCCGCTCGACATCGTCCTCATCAGGACGGGCCGCGACGCATTCCTCGACGCGCCGGACTACATGATCAAGGGCCCGGGCGTGACGGCCGAGGCGACGCGGCGCCTGTACGAACTCGGCACGCGCGTGATGGGCATCGACGCCTGGGGCTGGGACGCGCCGCTGCACCTGGAGGCCGAGTGGGCGAAGGCCAAGGGCGAGCCCGGCGTCTTCTGGGCCGCCCACCAGTGCGACCTCGCCTACTCGCAGATCGAGCGGCTGTGCAACCTCGGCGCCCTGCCGTCCAGCGGGTTCACGATCTCGTGCTTCCCGCTGCGGATCGTCGGCGGCAGCGCCGGCCCCGCGCGCGTCGTGGCGATCCTGGACGACTAGGGAACGGCCCCCCGGCAGGACAGGCCGGCGAAGCCGGTCTGATCGATCTCCTGATGCGGATCTCGCCCGCTCTCCGGGCAAGATCCGCATCGCCGGCGCGCGGCCGCCACCGAAGCCGACGCCGTCAGCGCCGGCTACCGGCCGTGCGCCAGATGCCTTCCGGGCGAGTACGCCGGCCGGCGTGGCGGATGTGTCACGCATCCCGGCACATATCCGCCATGCCTGGCCTGGTCCCGCCCGGAGAGCAAGGTCCCCACGGCACCCGCGCGCCCGCAGGCTGTGGAGGCGGGGGACACACCTGAGGAGTGACTTCGCCGCAAGGTGCGTGCCCCGCCCTCGACCACCGGCGTTGTGGAGGGCGGTGCCGGGACGTCTGGAGATTGATCAGACCGGCTTTGCCGACCTGTCCTGCCAGGGGGCCGTACCCGCTACTCGTTCCCGGCCGCGATCCTCCGCAGGTCGATCGTCGCGTCGTAGAGCTTCGCGTCGACGCCCTGCTCGAGCGCGACCTCGCGCAGCGGGCGGCCGGACGCGGCGGCCTCCTTGACGATCTCCGCCGCCTTGTCGTAGCCGATCGCGCTGTTGAGCGCGGTCGCGGCGGCGAGCGTGCGCGCCGGCCGACCGCTTCGCGCCGGCCTTGTTCGCCGTCGATGCCGTCGACGCACTTCTCGCGCAGCGCCGTGCTCGTCGCGGCGAGCAGGTGCAGCGACTGCAGCAGGTTGCGCGCGATCAGCGGGATGCGCACGTTCAGCTCGAACTGGCCCTGCATGCCGCCGATCGTGATCGCGGTGTCGTTGCCGATCACCTGCGCGCGACACCTGCAGCACGACCTCCGGGATCACCGGGTTGACCTTGCCCGGCATGATCGACGAGCCCTTCTGCAGCTCCGGCAGGAAGATCTCGCCGATGCCCGCGCGCGGGCCGGAGCCCATCAGCGCGAGGTCGTTGGCGATCTTCGTCAGCGACACGGCGACGACCTTCAGCGCGCCGGACAGCTCCACGAGCGCGTCGCGGTTGGCCTGCGCCTCGAAGCGGTCCGGCGGCGCGCGCGATCTGCTCAGGCCCGTGTCCTTGCTTGAGCTTCGCGCGCACGCCCGCGGCGAGCTTCGGGTGGGCGTTGAGGCCGGTGCCGGTCGCGGTGCCGCCGAGCGGGATCTGGCCGACGTGGACGAGGGCGGCCTCGATGCGCTCCTGGCCCAGGCGGATCTGCGCGGCGTAGCCGGCGAACTCCTGGCCGAGCGTCACCGGGCACGGCGTCCATGAGGTGCGTGCGGCCGGCCTTCACGACGTTCTTGAACTGGCTCGGCCTTCTTCGCGAACGACTTCTCGAGCAGCTTCAGCGCCGGCAGCAGTCTCGTTCGCCGCGACGTCGAGCGCGGCGAGGTGCACGGCGGACGGGAAGACGTCGTTCGACGACTGGCCCATGTTCACGTGGTCGTTCGGGTGCGCCCCGTCGCCGGCGAGGTTCGCGATGACCTCGTTCGCGTTCATGTTGGACGAGGTGCCCGAGCCGGTCTGGAAGACGTCGATCGGGAACTGGCTGTCGTGCGCGCCCGACGGCGACCTCGGCGGCGGCGCCGGCGATCGCCTTGGCGACCTTCTTGTCGAGCAGGCCCAGCTCGCCGTTGACCTCGGCCGCGGCGCCCTTGATGCGGCCGAGCCAGTGGATGACCTCGGCGGGCACGGGCTCGCCGGAGATCTTGAAGTTCGCGACAGCCTTCGCGGTCTCGCCGCCGTACAGCTTCCTGGCCATGGGTTCGGGACTCCTGAGGGGATTCGGGGTGTTCCCCAACCCTACGCTCAGCCGCAGAACGCCGCGATCTCGCGGGCGACCGACACCGGGTCGTCGTAGGCCATGAGGTACCCGGTTCGCGGCACGACGCGCAGCAGGCCGTCCGGCAGCAGGTCGAGCGCCTCCTCGGCCGTCCGCAGCGGATGGCGCGGGTCCTCGTCGGCCCACAGCAGGAGCACCGGGATGTCGATCCCCGGATAGGTGTCGAGCAGCTCGCGCCGGGCGCCCGCGGGCCAGCGCCGTGCGAGCTTCGCCCACGAGCGCGCGAGGTTCGCGTTGCCGCCGACATCGGCGAGCGCATGCCGGACGACGTCGGCCGCCGCCGGGTTGGAGCGCGCGCTGAGCTTCACCCCCCGTGCCGGGCGCAGCGCGACGCGCGCCCCGTGCATGAGCGCCCGGTCCAGGCCGGGCGTCGCGCCGAACCGCGCGACCCGCAGCCAGCGCTCCCACGTGCGGTCCTCGCCCGAGCCGCGGTGGAGCCGGGTGGGCATGACGATCAGCCGCGACGGGCGCATGCGGCGCTGCTCGACCGCCCGCAGGACGAGCTCGCCGCCGAGCCCGTGCCCGCCGACGATCGGGCGCGGGCCGCCGACGTCCGCGCAGAAGCGCGCGACGACCTCGGCGAGCCAGTCCGCCGTGTACGGGTGCCGCGGGCGGTCCTCGGAGTCGCCGTGCAGCGGCAGGTCCGGGAGCACGACGCGGTGGCGGTGCTCGAGGCCCTCGACGAGCGGCGTCAGCTCGCGGTGGCTGAGCAGCTCGGAGTGCCAGAGGATCACCGGCGGCCCCGTGCCCCGCTCGCGGTAGGCCACGCGGGCGCCGTCGGGATGGTGGTAGAGGCGGAGCTTCATGCGCGCATGCGGCGGGTGCCGCGGACCTAGCATGACCGTCGTGCGCCGCAGCGTCCACGACCGCGAGATCGTCCTCATCGCCCTGCCCGCGCTCGGGGCGCTCGCGGCCGAGCCGCTCTACCTGCTCGCGGACACCGCGATCGTCGGCCATCTCGGGACGACCGAGCTGGCGGCGCTGGCGCTCGCGGCGACGGTGCTGACGTCGATCGTCGGGCTGTGCAACTTCCTCGCGTACGGCACCACGGCGCAGGTCGCGCGCCTGCACGGCGCGGGCCAGGTCACGGCCGCCGGCGACCTCGGCGCCCAGGCGCTGTGGCTCGCGCTCGTCGTCGGCGTCGCGCTGACGGCGCTGACGGCGCGCTCGCCGGCCCGATCGTGGGGCTGCTCGGCGGCGAGGGCGACGTCGCGGACGCCGCCGCGCGGTATCTGCGCATCGCGGCGATCGGCCTGCCCTGCGCGCTGCTCGCCCTCGTCCGGGCAGGGGTGGCTGCGCGGCGTCGGCGACCTGCGGTCGCCGCTGATCATCGTCGCCATCGCGAGCGCCGCCAACATCGTCCTCGAGGTCGTGCTCGTCTACGGGCTGGACCTCGGGCTCGACGGCTCGGCGTGGGGCACGGTCGTCGCCCAGCTGGGGATGGGCGCGGCGTTCGCGTGGCTGCTGCTGCGCGCACCGGCGGCCACGCGCCGCCCGGTCTGGGACCTCATCCGCCCGATGACGCGCATGGGCGCGCAGATCGTCGTGCGGACCGGGTCGCTGCTGCTCGTCTTCGCCGTCGCGAGCGCGGTCCTCGCGCGCACGAGCGACGCGGCGCTCGCGGCCAACCAGGTCGTCTTCCAGCTGTTCATCTTCCTCGCGCTGGTGCTCGACGCGCTCGCCATCGCCGGGCAGGTCCTGGTCGGCCGGGCGCTCGGCGGGTCGGACGCCGCCCAGGCGCGCGTCATGGGCCGGCGGCTCTGCGAGCTGTCGTTCGCCGCCGGCCTCGTGATGACCGTCGTGCTGCTCGCGCTGTCGGGCGTGCTCCCGCGCATCTTCACGAGCGACGACGCGGTGCTCGACCAGATCGCGATCGCGTGGCCGGTCTTCGCCGCGCTGCTGCCGTTCGCGGCCATCGTGTTCGCGCTCGACGGCATCCTCATCGGGGCCGGTGACACGCGCTTCCTGGCCGGGGCGATGGCGGCCTCCGCGGCGGTCGCGCTCGCCCTGGAGCTCCTCACGCTCGCACTGGACTGGGGGATCGCCGGGATCTGGGCGGCGATGGCCGCGCTGATGGCGGTCCGGCTCGCGACGACGGCGTGGCGCTTCGCCGGTGGCCGCTGGGCGCTCGTCGGCGCGCGGATCGGTGAGGCGCCGGGCTGATCAGGTGCCGGGGTCTTCGGGCCGGCCGTCCGGCAGATCGAATCCGGCGTGCTGGCAGCCGCGCTCGATCTCGGCGATCACCGCGTCCATGACGGCGATGCGGGCGAACTTCTTGTTGTCGCCCGGGATGACGTGCCACGGCGCCCAGCTCGTGTCGGTGCGGTCGAGCATGTCCTCGATCGCCGCCGCGTACTCGTCCCAGCGCTCGCGGTTGCGCCAGTCCTCCTCGGTGAGCTTCCACCGCTTCAGCGGATCGGCCTCGCGCGAGGTGAAGCGGCGCAGCTGCTCCGTCTTCGACAGGTGGATCCAGAACTTCACGACGATCGTCCCCTCGAGGAAGAGGGAGCGCTCGAAGTCCACGATCTCCGCGTAGGCGCGCTGCCATTGCTCGACGCTCGCGAACCCCTCGACGCGCTCGACCAGCACGCGCCCGTACCAGGTGCGGTCGAACACGGCCATCCCGCCGTGGCCGGGGAGGTGCTGGACGAACCGGCCGAGGTAGAAGTGCCGCTTCTCGTCGGCGGTCGGCGCCGCGTACTGGACGACCCGCACGTGCCGCGCGTCGAGCGGCGCGACGAGGCGCTTGATCGCCCCGCCCTTGCCGGCGGCGTCCCAGCCCTCGAACAGCACGAGCAGCCCGGGCCCGAAGCCCCCCTCCCCGAGCTTGCCGCCGAGCGCCAGCCGCAGCTGCGCCAGCCGCCAGCTGCGCGCCGTGAGGAGCCGCTCGTACTCCTTCGTGCCGAGGCTCTGCGTCAGGTCCACGTCGTCGAGTCGTCCCACGAGGCGGACCCTACCCGGCAGCGGAGCGCCGCCGAACCTGCGCAAAGCTGCAGCCGGGGTGCTGGCGACGGCCCGGTCCGCCGTTGTCCCTCCCATGGCCACGACCGATCCCAAGCCGCGCCTCGCGCTCACCGTCTCCCAGGCGGCCGCCGAACTCGGCGTCTCGATCGCGACGGTGCGGCGCTGGTCCAACGCCGGCCACCTCGACGGCTACCGGACCCCGGGCGGCCAGCGCCGCTTCACCCAGGAGCAGCTTGATGCGTTCCTGGAGTCGCTGCGGCCGAAGGTACGGCCCCCTGGCGGGACACGCCGCTGAGGGTACGGCCCCCTGGCAGGACACGCCGCCGAAGGCGGCGTGATGGTTCTCAGCGTCCCGGTTCTCAGCCCCCCGCCGGCGGCGCCGACGCGACCGATGCGCCGAGGGCCGCGACCTCGTCGGGGCCCAGGTCCCGTCTGGTCGCGGTGCCCGCGTCGCCGAGCGCCGCGAGCATCGCGTCGACGTGTGCCACGTCGGCGATCAGGACGATCGCGGAGGATCCCTTGGGGACCGCTGCGCGCAGGTCGTCCATGAGCTGGTCGGGCTCGGGCTCGGTCTCGTCCGCGGGCCCCACCTTGGCGCCGAGCGCCGCCCCGACGACGATGCCCGCCGCGCTCGCCGGCGGCCCCAGGACGAGACCGAGCAGCCCGCCGACGATCCCGCCGACGGCGGCTCCCGGCTGGGAGATGTGATCCTGCTCGTCGGCCGACACATAGCGTCCGAGCACGGTCCCGTTGAGCGTGATCCGGTCGTTGTGGTGGTGCACGAGCAGCGCGGCCTCGCCGATCCAGGCGGCGTCGGGATCGCGCTGTCGCACGGCGCCGAACGCCGAGTCGGCGCCGTCGTCGTGGGTGAAGCACACGCACTGCGAACTGCATGCCCATACAGACTCCCGTCACTCGGTCGACTGCCGCAGTGTCGCCGCACGCGGCACCGGCGCGCATCCGTGTCCACTACCCGTGCGCTAGCTCGGCGCCGCCGCCTCGCTCATCCGCCGCTCCATGCTGAGCTCGCGGTCGAAGTTCGCCTCGTCCTGGTGGCGGTACTCGGTGCCGGTGCCGGACAGGAGGTCGGCGAGCATCTCGACGTAGCGTCCCTCGAGCTGCGTGCCGGAGACGCGGCGCAGCTCGTTGAGCGCCTCGAAGGAGTTCATCGGCGTGCGGTAGGTGTCCGGCGCGGTGAGCGTGTCGTAGACCTCGGCGACCGCGACGATCTTCGCGACCTCGGGGATGTCGTCGCCGGTGAGGCCGCGCGGGTAGCCGCGGCCGTCGAGGCGCTCGTGGTGGCAGCGGACGATCTCGCCGACGGGACCGAACACGCCGATGTCGCGCAGCAGGTCGGCGCCGATGTCGGGATGGCGGCGGATGCCGCGCCAGTCGGCGTCGGTGAGTTCCGCGCCGCGCTCCATGACGCGGTCCGACAGCGCGAACTTGCCGATGTCGTGCAGCAGTCCGGCGGTGTGCGCGAGTTCCTGCTCGCGCAGCGGCATCCGCGCGAGGCCGGCGATGTCGCGTGAGAAGCGCGCGACGGCGGCGCAGTGGCGGGCGGCCCGGTGGTCGCGCTCGTCGAGCGTGCGGATCAGGCTCGAGAGGATGCCCCAGGAGAGGTTCGCGTACTCGCGGGCCTGCGTCCGCGAGAGCGTGACGAGCCGCGACATGTAGGCGATCGTCGCGATGACCACGAGCAGGAACGCGACCGCGAAGAGGCCGTTGACGATGTACCCCTCGGCGATCGCGAGGGTCAGGACGCTGCTGATGCCGAACGTCGGCAGCAGCGACAGGGCGGCGCCCGTCTCCGTGCGGACCGGCTGTCCGTCGAGGATCGCGCCGACGCCGAGGACGATCGCGACGTCGAGCACGAGGAAGACCGCGGTGCCCAGCGCGAGCAGCAGGAAGAACGCCGCGGACCCCTCGTCCGGGGCGGCGGCGGCGAACGCGAACGCGACGGCGATCGCCGGCGTCGGAATGCCCGCGAGGTTCAGCACGTACGCGCGCCAGCGGTAGCGCTCGTAGATCCACGCCGCCGTCTCCGAGATGAACAGCACCAGGAACGTGGCCGCCGGGCCGAGGAACGCGACGGCGAGCATCGCGCAGATGAACGACGGCGAGATGCTCAGCGGCTGTTCGGAGAAGCGGGCGCTGAGCAGCGCCGAGGCGGTTGCGATCCCGACGAGCGCCCACGTCGAGCGGGTCGGTGAGATCGCTGTGGTCGGCGAGTGCGAAACCGACGAATCCGGCGGCCGCGAGCGGGCCCGCGATGAACATGGCGAGCCGGGGCCGAGGCGCGGTTTTGGCGACCGTCACGCGGAGGACGCTACATCCCCCGCGTGACGTCGCTGTCCGGCTTGTGTCTAGCGACGGCCAAGTGCCATGGTCACGCCTCCAGCTGATGGTAAACCGGGACCGACCCGGCGGACTGTAGCGATCCGCGTGAGGTTCTGCACGGGATTCCGGCAAGAAGTTGTGCAAGTGCTCCAGTCGGTCCCTGGACGCGCTCGACAAGGAGTCTCCTACTCCTGTCGTGCGAACTCTCAAGACCTCCGAGGCGGCGTCCTACCTCAACGTGAGCCCGAACACGCTGCGTGCGTGGGAGCGGCGTTTCGGGTACCCGACGCCCATGCGCACCGAGGGCAAGCACCGCCTCTACACGCATGGGGAGATCGCCGCGCTGCGCGACGCGCTCAAGGAGGGACTGTCGATCTCGTCGGCCGTCTCGCGCGCTCGCGAGAACCTCACGGCCGACACGCCGATGCTCGTCGGCGCCCTGACGGCCTGCGAGCTGGACCGAGCCGACGCCGCGATGGAGGCCGCGCTCGCGCTGCGCTCCGTGGAGCGCGCCGTCGAGGAGGTCCTGCTCCCCTCGCTGCACGAGATCGCCGACCGCCACGGCGACGCCAGCGCCCCTGGGCGTTCGCCGCCGGCTGGGCGACCGACTGGCTCGTCCGCGCGCGCCGCATGGCGCCGTCGCCGGCGCGCCCGCTGACGGTGCTCGTCGGCGACGCCACGGACGGCGAGCTCGATCCCGCCGCGCTCGACGCCGCGGCACTCCATCTCTTCCTCGGCAGGGCCGGCGCCACGACGCTGAGCCTGCCGGTCACCGGCCTGACGGGCCTGTCCGACGTCCTGGCGAACTTCCGTCCCCGCGCGATCGTGATCGCGGGGTCGGGCGCCTCGGACGACGACGTCGCCCGCTGGGCCTACGCGGTCCGGTCGGCGACCGGACCACTGCCGGTCGCGTTGTTCCGGAGGGGGGAGCGTCGCGCAAGCGGCCGCACCACCGGGACCGTGATCCTGCATGACTCGCTCGCCGAGGCGACTCGTGAGGTGCAGCAGCTCCTCGACGAGCGCCGTCCCGCCGCCGCACCCGTGCGGCCGGCGGCCTTCGACACCGTTCCGCTGCGCAGGAGCGCCACAGCATGAGCCCTCGTCCCACACTTCAGGTGCTGCCCGGCCTCGGCCAGGGCGAGCAGGAGCCGTACGTCGCGTTCTGCGGCCACTGCGCGCACCGTCCAGACCCCGACGCGCCGGTCACGCGCGTCTGCACCAGCTGCCATCTCGGCCTGATCGTCACGGCGCCGGAGAGTCTCGCGCCGCACCCGGGGGACGCGTTCCTCCTGGTGGACGGCAAGCTGCAGATCTGTGCGCTCTCGCGCAAGTGCGAGAAGCTGCTCGGCAGCGACGAGGCCGAGGCGGTCAACCGCCAGGTCACCGATCTTCTGATCCCGGCGGATGCCGAGTCGGCCGGCGTGGAGTCGCTCATCTCGAGCATCGTCCACGCCGCGCGCGGCGACGGCACGGTGCGCGAGCTGGTCGTGCGCCCGTCGGGGGAGTGGGGCATCCGCTGGTTCACGCGGGTGGGCCCGTGCGGCGCCACGAGCGCCGCGCTCATCGTGCTTGCGCCGGAAGGCTGACCGGGACCGACATCCTTCACCTGATGGCGTGCGAGGCCGGCCGGATCCCAGTTCCGGCCGGCCTCTTTTCGTCCATGAACCGGCGCCGTCGGGGCCAGAGGCTGTGATCCTGCCTCTGCACGCTCGCCACCGAACGGCAACCGGCCTTGCGGAGGTTGAGCAAACCTGCGCAAACGTCGACAACTCCACCCATGGGCGTCATCCGCACCAATGCCGCGGCAGCGATGCTCGGCGTGAGCCCCAACACCCTGCGCTCGTGGGAGCGGCGCTTCGGGTTCCCTGAGCCGCGCCGCACCAGCGGCGGGCACCGGCAGTTCGACCTGGGGCAGATCGAGGCGCTGCGGGCGGCGTTCGAGGAGACGCACAACGTGTCCTCGGCGATCGCGATCGCGCGTGAGCGGGGCACCGGCCCCGCCTCCGACACGCGCCTGCGCTCCGCCTTCAACCGCTTCGACGAGGTCGAGGCGGGCCGCATCCTCGAGGAGAGCCTGGCCGTCCGCTCGCTGGAGCGCACCGTCGAGGAGGTCCTGATCCCCGCGGTCGAGACGCTGGCCCAGGACGGCGACGGACCGGAGCACGGCTTCGCCTGGCGCTGGGCCGCGACCTGGCTGGCCGCGAGCATGCGCGTCACGCCGGCCGCCACCCGTGACGAGGGCATCGTGATCTTCGACGCGAGCACCGCCTACGACGTCGAGGCGCTGTACGTGCAGGCGCTCGAGCTCGTGCTGCGTCGCCGCGGCATGCGCACGCTGACCATCTCCGTCGCGCTCGACCCCTCGCGCATGGCCCGGGCTCTGCACGCGGTCGAGCCGCGCGCCGTCGTCCTCGCCGGGCACGGCGCCGACCTCGACGCGCTCGGCCGGCTCGTGTTCGGCGCGCGCCGCATCGGCGGCGACCAGCTCGTCATCTGCGACTTCCGCCACGCGCTGCCCGACAGCGGCGCGAGCACCGTCACGCGGCTCGGCGACAAGCCGATCGCCGCCGCCGACCACCTCGTCGCCGCGATCGACGGCCGCGAGCTGTGGCCCGCCGCACCGACGGGGCTCGAAGCGGTCGAGCCGCTCGCGTCGTAGGCACGGGTACGGCCCCCTGGCAGGACAGGTCAGCGGAGCTGACCTGATCAATCTCCCCAAGCACCACCCACGCCGGTGACACGCAGTGCGGGTTCCGATCACTCACTGATCATTTCCCGCAGCGAACGCGCCCGCGCGCACGGTCGTTGCGGATTTCGACCAGTCACTGGCCATTTCCCGCACCGAACGCCCGCGCGATCACACCCGCCGCGGGTTCCGACCAGTCACCGGTCATAACCCGCAACGAATGCGGGTGGGCGCGCGCCAGTGCGCCCGCCCCCGCCCGGACCCATCCGCCCCACCAGGGATCATCCACGCCCAGGATGACCCTCATCCCTGGCGATCCACTCGCCCACCGCGCGCTCGAGTCGCTGCTGGTGGCCGAGGCCAACGTCCGGCGCCGGCTCTCGCTCGATCTCGAGCGCGAGGGCCTGTCGTCGACCGGCTTCTTCGTGCTCGCCGTGCTGGAGACGGCCGGCGGCGAGCTGGAGTTGCGCACGCTGCGCCGCCGGCTGCAGACGTCGAAGGCGAACGCGACGGAGGTGGTGGACACGCTCGTCGCCCGCGGCCTGGTCTCACGGCACCGCCTGGCGACCGATCGCCGCGCGGTCGCGGTCACGCTCGAGGCGCGGGGCCGGGAGGTCGTGGACCGGCTGTTCCCCGAGCACACCGAGCGCGTGGAGCGGACGTTCGCCGTGCTGGACGAAGCGGAGAAGCGCTCGCTCGCGCAGATCTGCCGCAAGCTCGCCGCGTAGCCGACCTGCGACACAACCGTCATTCTGACGCACCTGGGACAACCGGTTGTCTGTGATTCATCGATCGGTTAGGCTCGGGCGATGAGCGAGCGGCACGACTACGACTGGATCGTCATCGGCTCGGGCTTCGGTGGCAGCGTCGCCGCTCTGCGGCTGGCGGAGAAGGGCCACCGGGTGCTGGTGCTCGAGAGCGGGCGGCGATTCCGCGACGAGGACTTCGCCAAGAGCACCTGGGACACGCGCCGCTACTTCTTCGCGCCGAAGCTCGGCTGCCGGGGGATCATGCGGATGTCGCTCTTCCGCGACATCTTCATCGTCTCGGGCGCGGGCGTCGGCGGCGGCAGCCTCGGCTACGCGAACACGCTGTACCGCGCGCGGCGCTCCTTCTTCGAGGACGAGGGCTGGGGCGGCCTGGCCGACTGGGAGCGCGAGCTCGCTCCGCACTACGACACGGCCGAGCGGATGCTCGGCGTCACGGACGTCACGTTCGACACGGACGCGGACCTGCTGCTGAAGGAGATGGCGGAGGACTTCGGCGTCGGCGACACCTACCGGCACACGCGCGTCGGGGTCTACTTCGGGGAGGACGGCGTCGAGCACCCCGACCCGTATTTCGACGGCGAGGGCCCCGCGCGCAGCGGCTGCACGCGCTGCGGCCAGTGCATGGTCGGCTGCCGGCACAACGCGAAGAACACGCTCGTGAAGAACTACCTCTGGTTCGCCGAGAAGCTCGGCGTGCGGGTCGAGCCCGACCGCACCGTCACCGACGTGCGCCCGCTCGGCGCCGCGGACGGCTCCGGCGGCTACGCCGTGACGCACGAGCGCACGGGCGCGTGGGTGCGCCGTGGATCGCGCAGGGTGACCGCGCGCGGCGTCGTCGTCGCGGCCGGTGCGCTGGGCACGAACAAGCTGCTCGCCGGGTGCCGCGACAGCGGGGCGCTCCCGCGGCTCTCGGACCGCATCGGGCATCTCGTGCGCACGAACAGCGAGTCGATCGTCGCGGTCACCGCCCCCGACGACACGCGCGACCTCTACGGGTCGGTCGCGATCAGCGCGAGCATGTACCCGGACCCCGAGACGCATGTCGAGCTCGTCACCTACGGCGCCGCCGGCGACTCGATGTCCACGCTCTACACGACGCTCACCGGCGACGGCAGCCGCTCGACGCGCTGGCTCGTCTGGCTCTCGGCGGTCGTGCGGCGCCCCGGGCGCTGGCTGCGCACGCTCTCCCCGGTCGGCTGGTCCGGGCGGACGATGACCGTGCTCGTCATGCAGACGACCGACGCCGCGATCCGCTTCAAGGCCGTCCCCAGGCGCCTCGGCGGTGGCGTGCGGCTGACGACCGAGCAGGACAGCGAGAACCCGAACCCCACCTACCTCCCCGTCGCCAACCGCGCCGCGGAGTGGCTCGCCGAGCGCACCGGCGGGACGCCGCAGAGCTCGGTCACCGAGGCGCTCTTCAACATCCCCGTCACGGCGCACATCCTCGGCGGCGCGGTCATCGCGCCCGACCCCTCGGGCGGCGTCATCGACCGCGACGGGCGCGTCTTCGGCTACGAGAACCTGCTGATCACCGACGGGTCCGCGCTCCCGGCCAACCCGGGCGTCAACCCGAGCCTCACGATCACCGCGCTCGCCGAGCACACGATGGCCGCGGTTCCGGCCGCGGGCGAGGCAGCCGCGCACGCCGCGCCGCCACCGGCACGCGCGACATGCCGGTCGCGCGCTGACGGCGCTCAGCGCACGACCGTGAAGGTCACGGTCCGCGGGCGCGAGGCGTTGCCCGCGGCGTCCGTCGCGCGCACCGTCAGGCGGTGGGCCCCCGGCTTCAGCGCGCGGCGGCCGATCCGCCCGGTGAACGTGAGGCGGTTGGCGCCGGCCTTGCCCGTGCGGCGCAGCGCGCCCGTGCGGGTCGCGCGCTTGCACGCCCGCCGCCCGCGGTTCTTCGCGGTCGGGGCGACGCAGCGCGCGCCGGCGCGGCGGCCGGGGGTGAGCCGCTCGACCGTGAAGGTCGTCGCAGCACTCTCCGACAGCGTCCAGCGGATCGTCGTGCCCTGCGGCGCCCGCCGCTTCGTCGCGGCGCCCGTGGCCGTCGGCCGGGCGCCGACCCGGAAGCGGCGCGTGCTGAGCGCGAGGCGCGAGAGCGTCGGAGCGGTCCGGTCGGCGGTCGCGCTCGGGGCGAGCGGTGGCCCGCCGCCTGCGGGCCCGCCACCGTCGCCGGGCCCCGGCGGCACCGAGCCCGGCGGCACCGGCCGCGGCAGTGCGGCGCCGGGGAGCTGGAGCGCCACGCCGGCGCCGGCGCGTCCCAGCGCCGTCGCCTCGGCCGCGCCCACGAGCAGGTCGGTGCGCGTGTCGGCGTCGGCGAGGCCGAGCCCGGCGACCGCGTCGCCGAGCTTCGCGCCCGCCTCGGGGCCGGCGAGGCGCAGCGCGTCGTAGCCCGCACGCGAGAGGTCCACGAACGCGGGCCCCGGACGACCGAAGACGACCCAGGCCGACCCCGCGTCGGTGCGCGCGAGCGGGTCGCTGGAGCCGTCGCCGACCAGGATGTCCGCGCGGCCGTCGCCGTCGACGTCGCCGGCGCCTGCGATGTCCTTGAGGCCGTCCCCGTTGGAGTAGACGCCGACCGGGCCGTCGATGAGGAAGCCCTTCCCGGCGGCGATCGCGTCCGCGAGGTCGACCGGGTCGGTCAGGCTGTCGCCGGAGGCCTTGCCGAACAGCACGGCGGCGCCGGCGCCGCGGCCGGACGCGCCGAACCCGCCGACGAATCCCAGGTCGGCGCGTCCGTCGCCGTTGACGTCGCCGAGGCCCGCGGCGCGCCTGGCGTCGTCGCCGTTGATCAGGCTCCCGAGGTCGATCGTGTAGCCGGCGCTGCCGGGGCTTGCCGCGGCGATCGTCGTCGTGGCCGTACGCCCGTAGATCACCGTCGCGCGCGCTGTGCGACCCGTCACGAGGATGTCGGCGCGTCCGTCGCCGGTCACGTCGCCGAGGTCGTCGATCTGCCCGAGGGAGTCGTTCGTGGCGCCGGTGATCGCGAAGCCGTCCGGGGCGTCGATGTCGGCGACGACCTGCGTGCCGGTGCGTCGCGGGCTCTTGCCGAAGACGACGTACACCTTCCCGCCCGTCCCCTCGGTCGGGTTCGAGAAGGCGATGTCGTCCCGGTCGTCGCCGTTGACGTCGCCGATCCCCGCGACCTGGGAGCCGAGCCGCTGGCTGGGGTCGAACCCGTCGATCGTGAATCCGTCGCCGCCGAGGCTCGCGAGGCTGACGGGCGTCGTGCTCGCCTTGCCGTAGACGACGCTGACCGCGCCCGCGTTCGTGGTGCCCGCGAACGAGTGGACGATGAGGTCGTCCAGCCCGTCGCCGTCGAGGTCGCCGGCGCCGTCGACCTCGAACCCGGCCCGGGCCGCGACGCCGCCGTCGATCCGGAACCCGGCGGTGCCGACGCTCGCGAGGTCCAGGCCGCCGAGCGGCCGCGTCCCGAAGACGACGTACGCGGAGCCGCCGTTCGCGGCGCCCACGTCCGAATCCGGCGCGCCGACGATCCGGTCGGGGATCGTGTCGCCGTTGACGTCGCCGGCGTCCGCGACGCTCGTCCCGGCGGCCGCGTCCGCCAGCGGGCCCTCCAGGCGCAGCGGCGGGAACGGGCCCGCGCCGAGATCGAGCAGCGTCTCGTTCGCGCGGCCGTGGAAGACGAACACCGTCCCGTCGTCGGGGCCGCTGACGTCGCCGCGCGGCGAGAGCGCGGCGAGGTCGCCCAGGCCGTCGCCGTTGCGGTCGTTGATCGCGAGCGGGGGATGCAGGTCGTTGACGCTGTCGTCGAGCATCTCGATCTTCACCGCCGCGGTCCCCGGCGCGGCGAGGTTCACGTCCGCCGACCCCGCGGGTCGGCCGTGCACCACCCACGCGCGCCCGCTCGCGGGCTCGCCGTTCGAGGCGAGCGCGATCTCGGCGAGGCCGTCGCCGTCGAGGTCGCCGATGCCCGCAGGCCAGAGGCCGGTGTTCTCGAAGCCCTGCGCGCCGTCGATGCGGTAACCGGCGCTCCCGAGGGCGTCCGCCTCGAGCGGCGTCGTGGCGGCACGCCCGAACACGACGACGGCGCCGCCCGCGAAGAGCGTCGAGGGTGAGACGGCCGGCGTGGGCTTCAGGGAGGGCGCCGAGATCACCACGTCGCCGACGCCGTCGGCGTTGAGGTCGCCGCCCGCGACGCTGTTGCCGGCGCGGCTGCCGATCGCGTGGCGGAACTCGCCCTCGACGCGGAAGCCCGCGGTGCCGAGCGCGCCGAGCGCGATCGGGGTCGTCGCCGTGCGGCCGAAGACGATCGCCGCCTCCCCGGAGGCAGCGCCGTTCACGGGGGATTGCGGGGAGCCGACCACGACCTCGGCGCGCCCGTCGCCGTTCATGTCGGGCGTCAGCGCGACGCCGTTCCCCGCCAGGTGCCCGTCCGCCCCGCCCAGGAGCTGGAAGCCCGTCGCGCCGAGGTTTCCGACGTCGACGGTCGTCGTCGCAGCGCGCCCGAACACGACGAACGCCTCACCGGTGTTGTCGTTGGCGGCCCCGCCCGGGACGTCGTGCCCGGGGAAGCCCAGGACCACGTCGTCGAGGCCGTCACCGTTGACGTCCTCACCGCCGTCGGCGGAGAACGGGTGGCCCGCGTCGGTCGGGTCGGTCCGCCCGTCGATGCGAAAGCCGCCGGCGCCGAGGTTCGTCAGGTCGACGGGGGTCGTCGCCGTCCGCCCGAAGACGATCCAGGTCGCCCCGCGGAAGCCGCCGCCCCCGACCTCTGCGAGCGAGGACACCAGGACGTCGTCGCGCCCGTCGCCGTTGACGTCCCCGGCGCCCGCGACCGTGATGCCCAGGTTCGCGCTCAGGTCGGCCCCCGTCGTGATGGCGAACCCGGCCGATCCGAGCGCGCCGAGCGCCGTGTCGCGCCGCGTGGAGGCGGGCTCGGCCGAGCCGAAGACGACGTAGGCCGCGCCGGGGGCGAGGGCGCCCTCGCCGGGGGCGCCGACCACGAGGTCGGGAAGGCCGTCGCCGTTGACGTCGCCCGCGTCAGCGACCTTGCCGCCCTTCAGCGTCGCGATCATGCCCGGGTCGCCGTCGAAGCGCAGGTCGTACTGGCGCGGCGCGAAGCCGTCAGCGGCGAACCGCGCGCCGGCGGCCTGCGCCGCCTGCGCGGCGAACAGCGGCAGCAGCAGCACGAGCAGCGCGCCGGTGCGGCGCAGTCCTCGTCCGTCCATGGTTGTCATCCCCCTGGGCACGAATGGCGACACGTTCGACCTGACCGGCCTGCGGAGCGACCATACCCGCCGGGGGAGGGCCGTGTGTGACGTCGGGCGCGCCCCTGATCCCCACCTTGCGAGAATGGGCGGCCGTGTCCCGCTCACCCGCCCCGGTCGACCCCAACGCCTCGTTCCCCGAGCTCGAGGAGCGCGTCCTCGAGCGCTGGCGTGAGCGCGACGTCTTCGCCGAGTCGGTGCGCCGGCGGCGAGGGGGCCGAGCCGTGGGTCTTCTACGAGGGCCCGCCGACCGCCAACGGGCGGCCCGGCTCGCACCACGTCCTGGCCCGCGTCTTCAAGGACATCTACCCGCGCTTCCAGACGATGCGCGGGCAGTACGTCGAGCGCAAGGGCGGCTGGGACTGCCACGGCCTGCCGGTCGAGATCGCCGTCGAGCAGGAGCTCGGCATCTCCTCCAAGGCCGAGATCGAGGAGTACGGCATCGCCGAGTTCAACCAGAAGTGCCGCGAGTCGGTCTTCACGTACCTGGAGGAGTGGCGGCGCCTGACCGAGCGCATCGGGTTCTGGGTCGACCTCGACGACGCCTACCGCACGCTGGACAGCACGACTACGTCGAGTCGGTCTGGTGGGCGCTGCGGCAGATCTGGGACAAGGACCTGCTCTACGAGGGCCACAAGGTCGTCCCGTACTGCCCGCGCTGCGGGACCGCGCTCTCGAGCCACGAGGTCGCGCAGGGGTACAAGGACGTCGTGGACCTCAGCGTCTTCGTCCGCTTCCCGGTCGTGGACCCGCAGGGCCCGCTGCAGGCGGGCGACGAGCTGATCGTCTGGACGACGACGCCGTGGACGCTGGTCTCCAACGCCGCCGTCGCGGTGGACCCCGAGCTTCCGTACGTGCGCGCGCGGGCCGCCGGCGACGACCGCGCGCTCGTCGTCGCCGAGGCGCTCGTCGAGCGGGTGCTCGGCGAGGACGCCGAGGTGCTGGACCGCTTCCCCGGCGCCGAGCTGGCGGGCACCCGCTACGAGGCGCCCTTCGCCGTTCATCCCGGCCGACGACCTACGGGCCGCGCGGGCCACACCGTCCTCGCCGCGGACTTCGTCACCGCCGAGGACGGCTCGGGCCTCGTGCACACCGCCGTCGCGTTCGGCGAGGACGACTTCCGGCTCGGGCAGGAGGCCGGCCTGACGGTCGTCAACCCGGTGAACCTCGACGGCACCTACGACGAGCGCATCGGCCCGTACGCGGGCCGCTTCGTCAAGGACGCCGACGCCGACCTCGTCGCCGACCTGCGCGAGCGCGGGCGCGCTGCTGCGCAGCGAGGACTACGAGCACTCCTACCCGCACTGCTGGCGCTGCGGCACCCCGCTGCTCTACTACGCCAAGCCGTCCTGGTACATCGCGACCTCGAAGGTCCGCGACGCGATGCTGGCCGCCAACGAGCGGATCGACTGGCATCCCGAGCACATCAAGGAGGGCCGCTTCGGCGACTGGCTGCGCGGCAACGTCGACTGGGCGCTCAGCCGCGAGCGCTACTGGGGCACGCCGCTGCCGGTCTGGCGCTGCGAGAGCGGCCACCTGCACTGCGTCGGCTCGTTCGCGGAGCTCGAGGAGCTCAGCGGCGTGCTGCTCGACGATCCGCACCGCCCGTACGTCGACGAGGTCGGCTTCCCGTGCCCGCAGTGCGAGCGAGCCGATGACGCGCGTGCCCGAGGTGATCGACGTCTGGTTCGACTCCGGCGCGATGCCGTTCGCGCAGTGCCACGCGCCGTTCGAGAACGAGGAGAAGTTCGAGCAGCGCTTCCCCGCCGACTTCATCTGCGAGGCGATCGACCAGACGCGCGGCTGGTTCTACTCGCTGCTCGCCGTCTCGACGCTGCTCTTCGACAAGCCGGCCTACCGCTCGGTCGTCTGCCTCGGCCACATCCGCGACGAGCAGGACCGCAAGATGAGCAAGTCGCTCGGCAACATCGTCGAGCCGTGGGAGGTGCTCGACCGCCTTCGGCGCCGACGCGTTCCGCTGGTACTTCTTCACCAGCAAGCAGCCGTGGGACGGCTACCGCTTCAGCGTCGAGGCCGTCGGCGAGGGCGTGCGGCTCTTCCTCAAGCAGCTCTGGAACACCTACTCGTTCCTGGCGCTCTACGAGAACGCGGCAGCCGGTCCCGACGCCGCGGCAGCGCCGGCCGGCGGCGAGGAGACCGAGCTCGATCGCTGGATCCTCTCGCGCCTGGCCGGCGACCGTCGAGGAGGTCACCGAGCGCGCTCGAGGCCTTCGACGCCACGATGGGCGGCCGTGCGATCGCCGCGTTCGTCGACGATCTCTCCAACTGGTACGTGCGCCGCTCGCGCCGGCGCTTCTGGGAGGGCGACCCGGTCGCCTTCGCGACGCTGCGCGAGTGCCTGGTCACGACGGCGCAGCTGCTCGCGCCGTTCACCCCGTTCATCGCCGACGAGATCTACGACAACCTCGACGGGACCGAGCCGTCGGTGCACCTCACCGACTGGCCCACGGCCGGCGCCGCGCGCGACCTCGGCCTCGAGGTCGCGATGGCGACCGCGCGCGAGACCGTGCGCCTCGGGCTCGCCGCGCGCGGCCAGGCGAAGGTCAAGGTCCGCCAGCCGCTGCGCGAGGCCGTCGTCGTCGCCGCCGGGCGCGAGCGCGAGGCGATCGAGCACCTCGCGGAGATCGTCGAGCGAGGAGCTGAACGTCGAGGACGCTGCGGTTCGTCGACGAGGCCGACGAGCTGGGCTCCTACGAGGTGAAGGCCAACTACCGCACGCTCGGGCCGCGCTTCGGCAAGCGGATGCCGCAGCTCGTCGCCGCGCGTCGCGGCGCTCGACCCGGCGCAGCGTCGCCGTGGCGCTGCGCGAGGGCCGCACCGTCGGCGTCGTGCTGAGCGACGGCGAGGACCACCCGCTCGGGCCGGACGACCTGCAGCTGGCGATGCAGCCGCTCGAGGGCTACCAGCTGGAGCGCGAGGGCTCACACGCCGTCGCGCTCGACCTGCAGCTCGACGAGGAGCTGCGCCGGCGCGGGCTCGCGCGCGAGGTCGTCCACGCGGTCCAGAGCGCGCGCAAGGCCGCCGGCCTCGCCGTCGAGGACCGGATCGCGCTGACGCTCGGCGGCGACGACGAGCTGCTCGACGTCGTCCGCGAGCACGAGGACCTCGTCGCCGGGGAGACGCTCGCCACGAGCATCGCCATCGACCCCGGACTCGACGGCGGCGCGCAGACCGCGACGATCGAGGGTCGCGGGCTGCAGATCGTGGTCGCGCCGGCCTGAGCCTCAGGACGAGACGTTCGGGGGCGTGCGTACGTCGGCCTGCAGGGCGCTGCGCGTCAGGGCGGTGACGACGCCGACGACGCCGAGGCCGCAGGTCATGCCGATGAGAATGGATGCGACGTCCTGCATGGATGCCTCCTGGTTGGTGAATCGGGCACGGCCCAGCATGGAGCCGTGCCCGATAGGCACCCGCCAACCAGGGGTAAAGCCTTGGATCAGGCCGTCAGCGCGTCGTTCAGCGCCGACTCGATGCGCGGCTTGGGCTGCGCGCCGACGATCTGCTGGACGGGCTGGCCGTTCTTGAACAGGATCATCGTCGGGATCGACATGACGCCGAACTTCGCGGCGGTCTGCTGGTTGTCGTCGACGTTGAGCTTCACGACGCGCATGTCGTCGCGCTCGGCGTCGATCTGCTCGAGGACCGGGCCGACCATGCTGCAGGGGCCGCACCAGGGCGCCCAGAAGTCGACGAGCGTCGGCGTGGCGGACTCCACGACCTCGGCCTGGAAGTTGCTGTCGGTGATCTCGGGAAGGGCCATCTGCGCTCCTAGGGGTGGTGCGGGTGGGTGCGGGCCCCATCCACTATACAAAGTGAAGTGCCGTCGTCCGGGCGCCGGTGCCGCCGGGCGCGACGGGCCTGGCCGAACCTAGTAGATCGGGGAGACGGCGCGCAGGATGTCCGGCCACACGTAGACCTCCAGGAACGCGGCGCCGACGACGAGCGGGATGGCGATCGCGACCGTGACAAAGGTCGCGGCCAGCAGCTCCTCCCATTCGTCGCGCCGGCTCGCGATGAGCCAGGCGGCGAGCGGCAGGAACAGCCCGACGAGCTCCGGGATCGCGTGCGGCAGCAGGGTGAGGATCAGCGTCAGCGGCGAGATGGCCAGCTGCATCGCGAGGTCCGCGCCGATGCTGCCCAGCACCCAGGCCTGCGTGACGAGCGAGAAGAGCGTCGCGCCGGTGACGAAGGCGATCGCGAACGGCCCGGCCTTCTCGTGCAGGACGCGGCTGAAGCCCGTCTTGTGCTCGATCTGCAGCGGCAGCGAGGCGCCCGCGATGAAGCCCGCCACGCACGCGAGCGCGTGGAGCGCCAGGACGAGCGAGTTGCGGAAGAGGATCCGGCCGACGGCGCCCAGGTCCGCAGGCGCGTTGACGCCGGCGAGCAGGGTCGTCGAGATGTCGGGCCGCACCGTCGAGGCGATGACCCAGACCGACGTCAGCAGCGCAAGCGCGATCGCGAGCGCGCCGAGGAACCACGGCACGAGGATCGCGCGCGGGTCTGCGGCCCAGCGGTCGAACGTCTCGCGGGTGTCTCGGAGCCCCTGGAGCAGGACGAGGCGGTCGGCGTCCATCCCCCTCCTCTTCGGCGGCTCCCCGGCGGAACATGAGCCGCGGGCGCCGTCCCGGCGCGTCAGGAGCGGTCGCGCACGCGCAGGGCCGGGACGAGCCAGATCGCCTCCGCCGCGATGCGCCAGGACATCTTCGACTGTCCCAGCTCGCGGTCGCGGAAGGTGATCGGCACCTCGACGACGCGGAACCCGCGGCGCAGCGCCCGGTAGGTCAGCTCGACCTGGAACGCGTAGCCGCGCGAGCGGACCGACGGCAGGTCGATCGCCTCGAGCACCTCGGCGCGGAAGCACTTGAAGCCGCCCGTCAGGTCGCGCACCGGCGCGGTGAGCACCGCCTGCGCGTACAGGCAGCCGCCGCGGCTGACGACGCGGCGCACGAGCCCCCAGTCGGCGACGGCCCCGCCCGCCGTGTAGCGCGACCCGAGCGCGAGGTCCGCCGACCCGTCGCGGACGGGCGCCAGCAGGCGCGCGAGGTCGGCCGGGTCGTGCGAGAAGTCGCTGTCCATCTCCATCACGGCGCCGGCGCCCGCGTCGAGGGCGTGGCGGAAGCCCGCGAGGTACGCCGGGCCCAGGCCCTCGCGGACGGTGCGGTGGAGCACCTCGACCTCGCCCGGGTGCTCGGCGGCGAGCCGGTCGGCGATCGCGCCCGTGCCGTCCGGGGAGCCGTCGTCGACGACGAGGATGCGGAAGCCCTCCGGCGCGGCGCCCGCGAGGACCGCGCGCGCCGCGGCGACGATCCGCTCGAGGTTCTCGGCCTCGTTGAAGGTGGGGAGGACGAGCCAGGCGGGTCCGCGCATGAGGGGCGCGTAGGGTAGTGCCCGGCTGTGGCGGACCCCACGAACAGCGACCTCGCGGCGGCGCTCGACGAGCTCGGCGACCTGTACGAGCTCGACGGCGCGATCGTCCACCGGGTCGTCGCCTACCGCAACGCGGCGAAGGCGATCCGCGAGGCGCCGGAGCCGGTCGCGCGGATGGTCCGCGACGGCCGCGTCACCGAACTCCCCGGCGTCGGGGCGACGCTCGAGGAGAAGCTCGTCGCGCTGCTGGAGACGGGGACGATCCCGGCGGCGGAGAAGCTGCGGGCGCGCTACCCGGCCGGGGTCGTCGAGATGACGCGGCTCGGAGGACTGGGGCCCAAGCGTGCGCGGCGCCTGTACGAGGAGCTCGGGATCGACTCGCTCGACGCGCTGCGCGACGCGGCGACCGCGGGGCGCATCCGCGGCCTGAAGGGCTTCGGACCCAAGGCCGAGGAGGCGATCCTCGCGGCGCTGCAGGCGCACGCCGAGCGCCCCGCGGGGACCCGCGTGGCGCTTCCCGCGGCGCTCGAGGCCGCCGAGCGGATCGTCGCCGGGCTGCGCGCGGCGACCTCGGTGCAGCGCGCCGAGATCGCCGGCTCGGCGCGGCGGCTCGCCGACAGCGTGAAGGACCTCGACGTCGTCGTCGCGTCCGGCGATCCGGCGGCGGTCGTCGCGGCGTTCGCCGCGCTCGACGTGATCGGCGCGTGCGACCGCGGCGGGGAGGGCGGGGCGCGCGGCGTCACGCAGAACGGGCTCTCCGCGGACCTGCGGATCGTCCCGCCCGCGACGTTCGGCAACCTGCTGCAGCACTTCAGCGGCTCCAAGGAGCACAACGTGCACCTGCGCGAGCTGGCCGTCCGGCGCGGCCTGCACGTCAGCGAGCACGGGATCCTCGACGACGCGACCGGGGAGACCACGCGCTGCGCGACCGAGGAGGAGGTGTACGCGCGCCTGGGCCTGCCGTTCGTCGAGCCGGAGCTGCGCGAGGACCGCGGTGAGCTGGAGCCCGGATTCACGCCGCCGGAGCTCGTGACGCTCGGCGACCTGCGCGGCGACCTGCACTGCCACACGGTCGCCAGCGACGGCCACGCGACGATCGAGGAGATGGCGCTGGCCGCCAAGGCCCTCGGGCACGAGTACCTGGCGATCACCGACCACTCCGCGAGTCACGGGTTCGGCAACGACGTCTCGGCCGAGGCGCTCGTGCGGCACGTCGCCGCGATCCGCGAGGTCGACGCGCGCGTGAAGGGCATCCGCGTGCTCGCGGGCAGCGAGGTGAACATCCTCCCCGACGGATCCCTGGACTACGACGACGACGTGCTCGCCCAGCTCGACTGGATCGTCGCGAGCGTCCACACGTCCTTCCGGATGAGCGCCGAGAAGATGACCGCCCGGATCGTGCGGGCGATCGAGCATCCGCTCGTGGACGTCATCGGGCACCCGACGGGCCGCCTGATCGGGAAGCGCGCCGGGTACGCCGTGGACATGGCCGCCGTGATCGCCGCCGCCGCGCGGACGGGGACGTTCCTGGAGATCAACGGCCAGCCGGACCGGCGCGACCTGGACGACCTCCACGCGCGCGCGGCGGCGGCCGCGGGCGTGAAGCTCGTGCTGGACTCCGACGCGCACCGGGTGACGACGCTCGACCGTCAGCGCTGGGCCGTCGCGACCGCGCGGC
>CAVPCS010000006.1:0-895771 GCA_963702505.1 uncultured Actinomycetes bacterium
ACGGCGACGTCAAGAAGTACAGCGAGCTCCGGATCGTCCCCGCCAAGGGCGGCAAGGGCACGCGCATCGCCATCTCGAAGTTCTACCAGGGCGGCAGCGACATCCTGTCCTCGCCGCAGATCGACGACAAGTACGTGTACGCGGTCCGCTCGGGCGTCGGAGTCCCGTCGCAGTTCGTGCGCTTCCCGCGCAACAAGGGCAAGGACCCCAAGGGCCTGGAGGTCGAGGCGCAGACGCCGCTGGCCGGGCCGATGGCCCGCGACGGCAGCACGGCCTTCTACCTCGAGGGCCTTCCCGGCGACCAGGGCGCGCCGCTGACGGCGTGCAGCAACATCCGCCCCTGCCGGCTCATGAAGGCCGACCCGAGTGTGTTCGGCTCCGGTGAGCGGCGCCTGGCGCCGCGGCTGACGTTCGGTCAGCCGCCGTTCGTCCTCGCGCCGCAGGCGCTGACGCTGACCGGCTCGCTCACGGTCCCCGTGGTCAAGCAGGGCAAGCTCGTACGGACGGAGCCGCTCGCGGGCGTCGCGCTGCAGGGCCTGCAGGCGACCGATCTCAACGGGCCCAACGGGGAGACGGTGACGCTGGGCCAGCGCACCGCGGTCACGGCCGCGGACGGCTCCTGGACGGTGACCGTCCCGCCGCCGCTGCCGCTGCTCGGGTATTACGCCGCGACGACGACGAGCATCCCGGCGGTCACGCAGTCGCCCTTCGTCAAGCTCAAGGCCGACGCGATCCTGACGCTCAAGGCCACACCGCAGGGCGGCGGCTCAGTGACGTTCAGCGGCACGGTCAACCCGGGCCAGCCCGGGCGCATCCTGCGCATTCAGCGGCGGCTCGCCGACTCGGGCGTCACCGAGGTCGTCACTGAGACCAACCTGACCGGAGACGGGACGTCGTTCTCGGTCTCCTCGAACGGGGTCGCGGGCACGGTCTACTTCGCCGAGCTGCCCGAGAATCCGTTCGACGGGCAGGATGGCGATGCCACGATCACAGGCAAGAGCCCAGACGTCACCCTCCCCGCGAGCTGACCGGGACGCTCCCGAAACGTCGAACCCTGTGGCCCCAACCGCCGCGCGCGATGTTCCGGTGCGGACGAAAGTCCAGCAGTGACAAGCAGGAATGCTGCCCCATTGAGCAGATCAGCGGCTAGACCACGTCGCGCGTCGCCCGGGTGAGCGCTGTCGCTCCGGACGAACAGCAGGAGCGCCGGCAAGCCGTTGCGTGGAAGCTCTTGTGGAAGCGGCAAACGGCAGCAGACGGCAGCAGAGCGCGCTGAGTCTGCAAGCAGGAGGTCAGGGGTTCGATCCCCTCACGAAACCCCTGGTAACGCGAGGTTTTGTCGCGTCTCGGGAACCACGGCCGCCAAGGCGCGCGCCCAGGCGCGGCTGACCAGCGCGATCAAGGCGCGCGCCCGCGCCGCCGCAGCTGTCGGCAAGGCCTGCAACGGCTAGAGCGCATCGCTACCCGGCGTGAGCTAGACGAAGCGCGCGGCCTGGTCTCCGTCGAGCTGATCACCTGACTGCTCGCCGCTATCGCCTCGGACGAAAAGCGAAAGCGACCGCCGGCTTCCGCTTTGCATGGAAAGTAGGAGCGGCAACCTGCAAGTTGAAGCTTGCTGACCTATGCGCAGGTTCCGGCGCGGGCTGCGTCGCCGAGCAGCCACGTCCACTCGTACTCCGACGTGCTGCCCATCAGGTTCGCTGGGCCGAACCCAAAGCGCGAGGCAGAGCATTGCGGTGTCGGGGTGTTCAGCAGCAGCAACCCGGTCAGGTCGAACGAGTGTGGCGTTCCATTGAGCGAGGGTTGGGCGCAGACGGACAGCACACCGTTGATGCTGGCGGACGTCACCTGCAGACCGATGCGGTAGGTCGGCGAGGCCCCTGGTTCGACGACCATGACGCCCGCCATGCCGGGTGCTGGTCCGGCGGTGATCGTCGGCGTGTCCCTGCCCATGAACAGGCACGAGCCAACGTCCCCTGAAGTAGTCCACCGCCGTGAGCGTAAGTGACTTCAGGTCGTAGACGGTGGCCGTGCCCGCCTGAGTGGGTCGGCGAACGAGATCGACGCTGCCAGCCCAGGTGATGCTGATCGGTGAGCCGCCGTCATCCAGGCTGACGTGACCGCCGATCGTGCCCGACAGGGTCGGCGGGTCTGCTGGTTCCTTGGTCGGCTGGGTCCAGGTTGCCTCTCCGACACCGCGCTTCGAGACTGAGCGGAAGGTGGCCGTCACGCTGATGCCGGGACCAGCGCTCGTCGTGGCGTAGGAGAAGTCGATGGGGTTGGCGCTCGCGTTAGTGGGGGTGAACGTCGCGTTCTGTTGCCCTATGACCGTCCACGAGGCGGTTGGTATGGCCTTCCCGCCGTCTGTCGCTTGCGCCTGCGCGTTGAGCCGCCCGGTATCGCCCGCGCTCAGGATGAGGTCGCCCGACCGTGGGTCAAGTCGCGTGTCGACGCACTTCCCCGGTGTGTTCCACCAGTCCTCAACAAACCGGAAATGGTCAATGGTGTCCCTGACCGTCTTGGCAAAGCTGTCGTTCACCCTCGCCTGCGCTCGTGCTGTGGCTTTGCTGGTGTAGCGACTCTGGAAGATCCGCAAGACCCCGGTCAGGCGGCCGGCGACATTCGCGCTGCTGAGGCTGGGGACGTACTGGCCGGTGCGCATGTTGATCCGCGTCCTGTGCTGCGATCGGACGTCCAGCGCGACCGTGCCGAGGATCGAGCCGCCATCCTTCTCTTGGATTCTGATCTCATCCGTGAGGTCGACGAAGTCAAGCTTCCCGTCGTCGGCGGTCTGGCCTCGCAGCACTGCATGCTCGGAAAGAGTGTCCTCGTTGTAGGACACGAGGTCGCCATCCGCGTCGAACTCCTCGGTCGTAGCGGAAAGCTCGAGGTCGAACATCACATCTACAACGCCGTCCACCGTTGGGCACTTGATCCGGGAGTACCCCACTCGTGCGTACCCGCCGTCGCGCCCGCGATTCGTTGTGCCGATGCGTGCCTTGAACACCACCTTTCCACCGTCGCTGCCAGGTGAGGAGAGCGCGATCGTCGCCGTTGGGCTCTCAGGGTTCGCCGAAATATCGACGCTGTGCCCATCGCCGATGTCGAACGTGACCGTGTCAGACGCGGCCGCGTGAGCACCGCCCCGGCGGCTCAGACCCCCAAGGCGCGCGGCCACGGCCGGTGCGCGAGCGAGGCTGTCCAAGCGCGCGAGCACTTTCGGTAGTGCGCGCACAAGAGCAGCGCGCGCGGGGCGGGCTCGCCCGCGGAACATCTGCCGCACGGACGGCGCGCTTCGCCCACGACGATCGCGCACACCGTTCAGCGCCGAACTGCCGAGTACGGCCTTCAGGAACGACAGTCGCGTGTCGCCCTCGCGCGGCTTCGGGAACGCGCGGCTCAGCGCCGTGCAGCTCCGCTTCCGTTGCACCGTGACCGGGATCGTTCCCTTCTGACACGGCTTCGGCTTGGTCTTCGCAGCGATACCCCGCACGGATCCTGCGCTCACCGCCGACAGAGGCAGGAGCGCGAGCAGACTCGCACCAGCCAGCAGCACCGCGACAAACCCGCATCGCCAGGACCGCCACCACCTCACCTCACCAACGCGCATCACGGTGAACCCTCACGCTCGGGTACCGCGAGACTACACCGCGCTACCGCAACGGACGACAAGCAGGAGCGCGGCCGCCCTGCTTGTCTGACCCGTTCCGCTTGCGCGCACGCCGCACGCATCGACTGATCCGTGTGCGGGCTGGCCGACACCCGCCGAGCAGTCGAAGCGCCACGCCGTGCCCGGCGCTCCGAACTACGTCCGTACTCCGGAGAGGGCGAGCGCCTGTTGCTGCTGCGCGTTTGCCGTAACCGGGTGAGGTCTTCTGCGCTGGTCGCCCAACGCTGCAAGCAGGATCGTCTTGCCCATGAACCCCAAGACCCCACAGCATCACGATGATGTGGACTGGTCGCTGGTGTGGATGTTCCTCTTCGTGGCCGCCGCGAGCATCTTCCTCATTTCCCAGCTCGCCTAACTCTCATCCTTCCCCAGAGGGCCTGGCCCAACGCGAGGCGCTTACGGCCCTACCGAGGCGACTCGTCCTGTAGCGCACTTGGAAGGGACGCGAGGGACAGACCACCCCGCAGGCATGCGGGCGAGGCGTCCGGCGTGGCGCTGCCACCGTGATGGGGTCCCTGTCAGACGAGTGAATAGGAGGAGCTATGTACGCCGTGATCCGCCGCTTGACGACCACCGGAGACATCGACGAAGCGTTTCGTCGAACCGAAGATGAGTACACGCGCGCTCTTGAACTGCAGATCGGGTTCGTCGGCCATCAGGTCGTCCGCACCGGCCCGGCCGAGGCGATCAGCGTGCTGCTCTTCGAAACCGAAGACGAAGCCGATCGCAACCGCTACTTCACCGAGCAGTTCATCGGTGTCGGCCTCGCCGGGCTTGGCGTCGAACTCCGCAATGAATGGCGCGGCGAGGTGCGAATCGACGCCCGCCCGTGAGCGGGCTCGAGCAGCCTCTGCCTCCCGCCGCGGAGACTGGCCCGGCCACCTGGAGCCCCATCGGGGTAACGCGGCTCCCGCTGTCCATGCAAAGCAGGAGCGACGGTCGGGGGTTCAGGCGTCGAGCGGCGTCTGACGGGACGCGGGACGCGCGGGACGGGAGTTCTGACCCCGCAGAGGAGTGCTCGCGAAGCGCCTGGCGAACGATCCGCCTCTCACCCACTGGTACCACCGGCGGTACCACGAGCCTCTTCGCGACCCGCCGGCGAGACCCAGAGACGGCGAGAGCCCCGTTCGCACGGGGCCCTCGTCACATCGGGGAGACAGGATTTGAACCTGCGACCGCCCGGCCCCCAGCCGGGTGCGCTACCAGACTGCGCCACTCCCCGTGGTGCCCGGCCAGTCTAGTGCGCGCCGGTATCCTTGGCCCCCGCGCGCGAGTAGCTCAGTTGGTAGAGCGTCAGCCTTCCAAGCTGAATGTCGCGGGTTCGAGCCCCGTCTCGCGCTTCGCCGAAGGGGTCGCTGCGGCGCCGCCGAGCGGCGACACCCGCGCGCGACACACGCGTTACCGTGTCGCAGATGCGCGACGCACCGGACCTCAGCATCGTCATCGTCGGCGCCGGCATCGGCGGGATCGCCGCGGCGATCGAGTTGCAGTCCCACGGCTTTCGCGACATCACGATCCTCGAGCGCGACGACGGCGTCGGCGGGACCTGGCGCCAGAACACCTACCCCGGCTGCGCGTGCGACGTGCCCAGCCACCTGTACTCGTTCTCCTACGCGCAGCGCCGCGACTGGTCGCGCCTGTGCTCCCCGCAGGACGAGATCCTCGAGTACCTCGAGGGCGTCGCGCGCGACCACGGCGTCGACCGGCTCGTGCAGACCGGGGTCGAGGTCAGCGAATGCGCCTGGGACGAGGACGAGCGGCGCTGGACGGTCAGCGCCGCGGACGGGCGCTCGTGGACGGCGAGCGCGGTGATCGTCGCCACCGGGCAGCTGCACCAGCCGTCCTGGCCGGGCATCCCCGGCCGCGACACGTTCGAGGGCCACAGCTTCCACTCGGCGCAGTGGGACCACGACTACGACCTCCACGGCAAGCGCGTCGCCGTGATCGGCACGGGCGCGAGCGCTGCGCAGCTCGTGCCGACCGTCGTCGACGAGGCGGCGCGCGTTTCGGTCTTCCAGCGGACGGGCAACTGGTACCTCCCGCGCCGCAACCGCCCCTACCCGGCGTTCGCGAAGGCCCTCTTCGAGCGGGTGCCGGGGCTCCAGGCGCTGCGGCGGCGCTACATCTTCAACTACACGGAGACCGTCACGCTCCTGATCCGCCACCCGCGGACGTTCGGCCGCATCGGCCGCCTCTGGTCGACGCTGTTCATGCGCCACCAGATCAAGGACCCGGACCTGCGCCGGCGGATGTGGCCGGACTACACCTTCGGCTGCAAGCGGATCCTCTTCACGTCGTACTTCCTGCCGGCGATCCAGCAGCCGCACGCCGAGCTCGTGACCGAGCCGATCACGGCGATCGACGCCACGGGGATCGTCTCGGCCGACGGCGAGCATCGCGACCTCGACTGCATCATCTACGGCACGGGGTTCAAGACGTCGGCGTTCATGTTCCCGATGGAGATCACGGGCGCGGGCGGCTCGTCGCTGCGCGAGGTCTGGGCCGACGGGGCGCACGCGCACATGGGGATCGCCGTCCCGGACTTCCCGTCGCTGTTCTTCATGTACGGGCCGAACACGAACACGTCCGGCGGCTCGATCATCGCCTACGAGGAGGCGCAGTCGAGCTACATCCGCCAGGCGCTCCAGCTCGTGCGCGAGCGCGGCGCCGCGGCGATTGATGTCCGGCCCGAGGTCGAGGCCGCCAGCGACCGCGAGGTGCAGGCGCGCTTCGCCGGCACGGCGTGGCTGGAGTGCGACTCGTGGTATCGCGACGAGCACGGCCGGATCGTCACGAACTGGCCCGGCTACATGCGCGAGTACTTCGCGAAGGCGGCCACGCTGGACCCCTCGGAGTACGCGCTGATCCCGCAGCCGGACCGCGAAGAGGTGGCGGCGTAGCGCCGGCGCCATGACCCCGGACTCCGAGGGCCCCCGTGCCCCCCGTGCGGATGCACAGCGCAGCGTCGACGCGATCCTCACCGCCACGCGCGAGGTGTTCGCCGAGAACCCCGCGGCGGGACTCGACGTCATCGCCGCGCGGGCGGGCGTCCATCGCGCGACGCTCTACCGCCACTTCGCCACGCGCGAGGCGCTCGTCGCGAGCCTCTACGAGGCCTACCTCGACGACGCCGAGGCCGGGATCCTCGAGACCGACGTCGAGGCCGACGACCTGCTCGCCGAGATCGAGCGCCTCACGCGCCGCGTCTACGCCGTCAACCTCGACTGGAAGGCGTTCGCCTGGGCGCCCGCCTACACGCGCGAGACCCAGGCGCGCCGGGACGAGATGACCGTCATGACCTTCCGGCTCTTCCAGGCGGCCCAGGCCCGCGGCGTGCTGCGCGCCGATCTCTCGATCCGCCAGCTGCTCGTCTCCTGGGGCGCCCCGGTCCTGTTCCTCGCGGCCCGCGTCAGCGACGGCGCGTGGACGCTCGACGAGGTCGTCGAGCACACGCTGCTCATGATCACGCCACCGCGGCGAGACGCTGACTAGCGCTCCGCATTACGCGTGTTTTGATTCACGTCTTTCATAGCGGGTATAGTCCGATGGCGTGAGTGCCGCCGTCGGAAACCTGCTCTCCCCGGGCGTCCTGTTCTTCGCGCTCGGCGCGTTCGCCGCCGCAGTGCGCGCCGACCTGGGCCTGCCGCGCGAGGTCGTCCAGACGCTCGCCATCTACCTGATGGCGGCCATCGGCTTCAAGGGCGGCGTGCAACTGCGCGAGTCCGGCTTCGGACTCGACGCCGTGGTCGGCCTGAGCGCGGGCCTCGCTCTCGGGATCACGCTGCCGTTCATCGCCTACGCGCTGCTGAAGCGCTTCACGGGCGTGACCCGCGTCGATGCGGCGGCGATCGCCGCGCACTACGGATCGGTGAGCCTCGTGACGTTCGGCGCGGCGGTGGCGCTGCTCGACGACGCCGGCGAGCCGACGTCCGGCTACATGCCCGCGGTGCTCGCGCTGATGGAGGCGCCGGCGATCGCCGTCGGCGTCATGCTCGCCCGCCGCGGGGCTCCCGGCGCCGCGACCGGGACGAGCGTCGTCCGCGAGGCGCTGACCACGGGCAGCGTCCTGGTCCTCGTCGGCGCCACGGCGATCGGCATCGTCCTCGGCGTCGAGGGGCTGGAGAGCATGGAGGGCTTCTTCGTCGCGCCGTTCACCGGCGTGCTCGCGCTCTTCCTCCTCGACATGGGCGTCGTCGCGTTCAGCAGGATCGGCGCGCTGCGCGCCGCCGGGCGGCGACTCGTCGCGTTCGCGCTGTACATGCCGCTCATCGGCGGGACGCTCGGCGTGCTGCTCGGCGCGGCCGTCGGCATGTCGGCCGGCGACGCGGCGCTCCTGGCGACGCTGGCCGCGAGCGCCTCGTACATCGCGGCACCCGCCGCCATGCGCGCCGCGGTGCCGGAGGCCGACCCGGGGCTGTCGCTGCCGCTTGCGCTGGCGGTCACGTTCCCGTTCAACCTCATCGTCGGGATCCCCCTCTATCTCGCGCTCGCGCGCCTGGTGACCGGTGGCTGACGTGGCGAAGCCCGACCCCTGCGTCGCGATGGTGGGAGCCGGCCAGCTGGCCCGGATGACGCATCGCGCCGCGATCGACCTCGGCGTGCGGCTGCGGGTGCTGGCGACCGGGCCGGACGACGCGGCGGTCCGGGCCGGGGCGTCATACGTGACGGGGAGCCCGGACGATCTCGCCGACCTGCGCGCGCTGGCCGCCGGCGCGGACGTCGTGACGTTCGATCACGAGCACGCGTCCGGCGAGCTGCTCGCGCAGCTGGAGGCCGACGGCATCCGGCTGGCTCCCGGCGCGAACGCCAAGCGCCTGGCGCAGGACAAGCTCCACGCGCGGGTGACCCTGCGCGACCAGGGGTTCCCCGTCCCGCCGTTCGCCGCCGCGCGCACCGTCGCCGACGTGGAGCGGTTCGCCGCGGCGCACGGCTGGCCGCTCGTCGCCAAGGCGCCGACGGGCGGCTACGACGGGCGCGGCGTCCTCGTCCTCGCCGACGGGGCCCAGGCCGCGGCCGCCTTCGACGACATGGCGCCGACGCTGCTGCTCGAGCCGCTGCTGCCGCTGGAGCGCGAGCTCGCGGTGGTGACGGCGCGCTCCGCCTCCGGCGAGCACGCGGCCTACGCCGTCGCGGAGACGGTGCAGCGGGACGGCATGTGCCGCGAGGTGCTCGCTCCGGCCCCGATCGATCCCGCGCTGGCCGCCGAGGCGCGCGACCTGGCGCTCGCGATCACGGACGCCGCGGGCGCCGTCGGCATCACGGCGGTCGAGCTGTTCGTGACCGGCGGGCGGCTGCTCGTCAACGAGCTCGCCCTGCGGCCGCACAACTCCGGGCACGTCACGATCGAGGGCGCGGAGACCTCGCAGTTCGAGCAGCACCTGCGGGCCGTCCTCGGCTGGCCGCTCGGGATCACGGACCTGACGGCCCCGGCGGTCGCGATGGTGAACGTCGTGGGGCCGGCCGACGGCTCGGACCCCCGCGACCGCCTGCCGCAGGCGCTCGCGATCCCCGGAGCCCACGTGCACCTCTACGACAAGGCGCCCGCGCCCGGCCGCAAGCTCGGCCACGTGACGGCCCGCGCCACCACTCTGCCCCATGCCCGCGAGACGGCCCGACGGGCCGCCGAGATCCTCGAAGGAGGCTGGTGATGACGGACCCGCTGGTGGGAATCGTGATGGGAAGCGCCTCGGACCTGCCGGTGATGCGGCCGGCCGCCGACGCGCTCGACGACCTCGGCGTGCCGCACGAGGTCCGCGTGGTGTCCGCACACCGCACGCCGCACGACATGGTCGCGTACGGCACGGAGGCCGAGTCCCGCGGCCTGCGAGTGCTGATCGCGGGCGCGGGCGGCGCGGCGCACCTCCCCGGCATGCTCGCCGCGTGCACCCCGTTGCCGGTCATCGGCGTACCGGTCCCGCTCGCCGACCTGCGCGGGCTCGACTCCCTGCTCTCGATCGCCCAGATGCCCGGCGGCGTGCCGGTGGCGACGGTCGCGATCGGCGGCGGGCGCAACGCCGGCCTGCTGGCCGCGCGCATCCTCGGCGCGGGCGACGATCGGGTCAGGGCGGCGGTCGCCGACGGTCAGCGGCGGCTCGCCGAGACGGCGCGCGAGGGCGACGCGCGCGTGCGCGCCGAGCTCGACGGGAGGTGGCCGGCGTGATGCTGGACGGCAGGCGGCTGCTGATCACCGGCGTCGTCAGCGAGGAGAGCATCGCGTTCGCCGTCGCCCGGCGCGCGCAGGACCTGGGCGCGCAGGTCGTGCTGAGCGCCTTCCCCCGCGACATCGAGCGAGCCCGTGCTGCGGCCGCGAGCCTGCCCGCGGACGTGCCCGTCGTTCCCTGCGACCTCACTGTCGAGGACGACGTGGCGGCGCTGCGGGCCGGCGTCGCCGAGCGCTGGGACGCCCTCGACGGGGCGCTCCACGCGGTCGCCTTCGCGCCGCGCGCGGCGCTCGCCGGCGACCTGCTGGCGGTCCCCGCGAGCGACCTGACGATCGCCTTCCAGACGAGCTGCGTCTCCTTCGCCGCACTCGGCGGCGTGCTGCGCGACCTCGCCCCGCCGGCCGGCGGCGCCCTCGTCGGACTGGACTTCGACGCGGCCGGCGCGTGGCCGGTCTACAACTGGATGGGCGTCTGCAAGGCGGCGCTGGAAGCGGCCAGCCGTTACGCGGCGCGCGACCTGGGCGCGCGCGGGATCCGCTCGAACCTCATCGCCGCCGGCCCGATCCACACGCGCGCCGCGGGCGGCATCCCGGAGTTCGGCGTCCTGCTCGACGCGTGGGAGCGGCAGGCGCCGCTCACCTGGGACGCCCGCGACACCGAGCCGGTCGCCGACGCCGCCTGCTTCCTCTTCTCGGACCTGCGCGCGCGATCACCGGCGAGATCCTGCACGTCGACGGCGGCTACCACGCGATGGCCGCGCCGCTGCGCGGCGGCTGAGCGGGGGAGCCGGGATTCGAACCCGGATTCACGGTTTTGGAGACCGCGCGCATAGCCGTTAACTCACTCCCCCGTGGAGCGCGGGCCATGGTACCGCCGCGTGCCGCGGGGGCGGCGTTCTAGCCTGATGGCCGTGTCCCGCCCGCATCCCGCCCGCGCGCTGCCCGCCCTCCTCCTCGTCGTGGCTCTCGCGGCGCTCGGCGCGCTCGGCCTCGGCGCTGCGGATCCGACGACCCGACGACCGCCGACGTCCCGGACGGGACGCTCGTGACCGGCCCCGGCGTGCGTGCCGCCGCGCCGCCGTTCGCCCCGGAGTACGCCAAGCTGCCCCAGCGCATCCGGCTGCTCGGCCTGCCGCCGACCGGCAAGGAGACCTTCCACAAGCACGCGCTGCTGCGCATCTACCAGGACGGCCTGCTCGTGCCGGTCCCCAAGAACGTCGGCGTCGACGAGCGGCGCGAGGTCATCTCCGCCATCCACACGCACGACGCGACCGGCGTCCTGCACTTCGAGTCCGACAAGGCGTTCCGAGCACACCTCGGCGACGTCTTCCAGATCTGGGGCGTGACGCTCGGGCCGGGCCAGCTCGGGACGCTGAAGGACGGCGACGGGCGCACGCTGCGCGTCTACGCCAACGGGAAGCGCATCGCCGACCCCGCCGCGTACGTCGTGCGCAAGGACGACGTGATCGTCATCCGCTTCGACGACGGCTCGCAGAACGTGCCGCTGAACCCGGACACGACCGCACTGAAGGACGCCAACGCGGGCAAGGGCCTGTGCGGCAGCGCCCAGAAGGGCAAGAAGGCCAAGAGCTGTGCGCTCATGAAGCGGGGACGTAGCATCCGCGGGGTGTCCCCCGTCCGGTGGCTCTGGCGCGTCCCGCATCGCTGGTTCATCGCGGTCGCGCTCGCCATCCCGCTCGGCTGCGCGATCGACACGCAGCTGGAGCTGACCCAGGCGCAGCAGTGGCTGCTCGCCATCCCGGTCTGGCTCGTCGTGCTCGGCGTCCTCCCGGAGCTGCCGCGGACGCGGCGGTGATGCTCCTGTGCTTCCTGCCGATGATCTTCGTCGCCGAGGTGCTGCTCAGCCACGGGCTCGGCTGGTACGTCTACCGGCTGGACAACATCCCGCCGTGGATCATCCCCGCGCACGGCATCGTCTTCCTGACCGCGATGCGCGCGGTCGACACGACGGCGATCTCCACGCGCGCGCTCGCGTGGGGCGCCGGCGGCGCGCAGGCGCTGTACGGGCTCGGGAACCTCGTGCTGCGCGACGACGAGGTCGGCGCGGTGCTGAGCCTCGTGTACGTCATCGGGATGGTCGTGCTGCCCGCCGACGGCAAGCGCTTCTACGCGGCGATCGGGCTCGTGGTCGCCTACCTCGAGGTCATCGGCTCGGCGCTCGGCGTCTGGGCGTGGACGCCGGAGCTGTTCGGGCTCACAGAGGCGAACCCGCCGTCCGGCGCCGTCGGCGGCTACGCGTTCGTGGACGGCGCGGCGTACGTGCTGGCGACGTACGGCGCGGCGCGGGTGAGCGCGGCGCTGGCCGAACGGCATGCGGGCGGAGGGACTCGAACCCCCACGGCCAAGGCCACCGGCACCTAAAGCCGGCGCGTCTACCAGTTCCGCCACGCCCGCAGCGGGGGTCAGCGTACCCCTCGGGTCGCGCGCGACCGCCCGGCGGGGTAGCATCGCGGCGCGATGACGAAGCAGGTGCACAAGGGCGACGTGATCATCGAGCACCCGAACCGGGCGAAGTCCTCGAGCAAGGTCTCGCGGGCGGTCATGGTGATCCTGCTCCTGCTCTCGGCCGCGCTGATGACGGTGATCGTGATCGGCGGCTGGGACGCGCTGATGGGCATGCAGCTCATCGCGATCGCCTGGATCCTGCTCTACGTGATGTTCGCCTACTTCATCGCGCGCTGGCGGCGGGGCGTCCTGCCGGTCATCGCCGCGCTCGCGCTGATCATGCTGATCTTCGCGGTGATCGCCGTCCCGACGTGGGTGGACCGGGACGCCGTCGGCTTCGAGCCCTCCGCCCTCAGCGCCGGAGTCCTCGCCACCCTCTCCGCGGTCCTCGTGGCCTTGCAGGCGGTCGTCTGCGTCGCGGCCGCCCAGGCGTTCAACCAGGAGTGGAACGTCGAGGTCGAGCACTGGCCCGAGGAAGAGCCGGACTACGTCCCGCTCGGCGTCTGACCCGTCCTGGCCTGACCGCCGCGTAGCATCACCACACCCTGCCCGGGTGGCGGAACGGTAGACGCGGCGGACTCAAAATCCGCTGTCCTTCGGGACGTGTGGGTTCGATTCCCACCCCGGGTACTCGCGCCGCAGCTGCGCGTAGATCCGCACCGTCGTCCATTCGCCCTTGAACCAGTCCGCTTCGACCAGGCGTGCCTCGCAGCGGAAGCCCAGGCGCTCGAGCAGGCGGTGGACGGGCGTGTTGCGATCATCCGTCTCCGCGTAGATCCGGTGCATGCCGTGGTGGGCGAAGAGCGTCGCGATGACGGCCGCCAGCGCCTCGCCGCGCCAACCCGCGGCCCTGGCACCCGGGTGCGAGCGTCACGCCGATCTCGGCCGTCGCCGGCTGATCGGCCGCAACCCGCACGGCACAGTCGCCGCACAGCTCGCCGCTCCCCCGGTCGACGGCCGCAAGCTGCACCCAGGCACCCGGCGCTCCGAAGACGGCGCCCCGCTGCTCGGCGAGGAACGCCTTCGCGTCCGCTATCGCGTAGGTCGCGTCCCAGGACTGGTGGCGCGCCGTCTCCGGCGTCGCCCGGTAGGCGACGAACGCGGGCAGGTCCTCCTCCCGGAAGCGGCGCAGCGCCAGCCGCTCGGTGACGATCTCGATATCGGCCATCACGTCGCGGGAGCTTGGCAGAGCCCGAGGGCCCGGCGCGCACGCCGGGCCCTCGTGAGCCCGTCCTGGGCCGTCCTGGTCACGCCGGCTCGGCCGCGACGTCGGGCTCGCGCCGCAGCCCCGACGGCTCGACGCGCAGGAGCCGCGCCGGGCCCGCGGCATCCACCAGTTCCAGCGGCCGAGGAGCGCGAACGCGGCAGGGCAGGACGCTGCGAACGAGCGTGGCGTCGAGCAGGATTCCGCCGCCGAGGGCGGTGGCGAAGATCTTGATGTCCGTGCCCGGCGCGGCGCTCGAGCGCGACGAACGCCAGGAAGAGGATCAGCGACCGGCCGTCACGAGCCGCCGGTGCGGGCGAGCCCGCGACGACGGCGGTCTCCGTCGATCCCTCGCGGTCGTACTCCTCGCGCATCCGGCTGAGGATGAAACCTGGTAGTCCATCGAGAGGCCGAAGAGGAAGGCGAAGACGACGATCGGGATCCAGAAGTTCAGCGGCCCGGTCGCGCTCGATGCCGAAGAGAAGGCCTCCGAGCCGAAGCCGTGCTGCCAGAAGACCACCATGAAGCCCCAGGCGGCCGCCGACGGAGAGGAGGTTGAACAGGACGGCCTTCAGGGGGAGCAGGAGCGAGCGGAACACCCGCGCGAGCAGGACGAACGATCAGCACGGAGATCAGCACGACCAAGAGCGGAAGTTGCCGTAGACGGCGTCGATGAAGTCGGCGCACTGCGCGGCCGCGCCGCCGGTCACGACGTCGCCGGGGAGGTCGCCCTCGACCGCGCTCGGAGCGGTCGAGCGCCGCACGGCCCGCGGGTGAGTTGCCGTCCCCGGTGGGGAAGAGCGTGATGACCGCCGTGTCGTCGCGGCGCCAGTCGGCGGCCGACGGCGGCACGCCGGACGCCCTCGACCGCGGCGAGCGCTGCGGACGACGACGTCCGGGTCGCCCGCGCGACGAGCGTGTCGAACGGGCGAGAGGGGCCGGCTCCGATGCCGGAGTCCGACCAGCTGGTCGAGCCCGGCGCGCGCCGGTCCCGCCTGTGAAAGCGGCTCGGCACGCGGGCTGCCGAGCTGGATCGTGGAGGCGGCGAAGAACAGCGCGAGGAGGATGGCGGTCGACGGATCGCGCCACGACCAGCGGTGCCGGACGATGAAGCCGCGCCCAGGCCGACCAGCCGCGGCCCGCGCTGGTCCGTCGCGCCGGTTGTCGCAGCCGGTCGAGCCGCGGGCCGATCGTCGCGAGGACCACCGGCAGGAGGGTGACGGCGACGGCGACGCTCACGAGCGGGATCAGCAGGCCGGCGAAGCCGAGGCTGCGCAGGAACGGGACGGGCAGCACGACGAGCGCGAGCAGCGAGATGGCGACCGTGCTGCCGCTGAAGATGACGGCCCGCCCCGCGTGCTCCATGGCCTCGGGACGATGGCCGCCTCGTTCGTCGCGTTCGGCCGCGGGCATTCCTCACGCCAGCGCATGACGACGAGCAGCGAGTAGTCGATCGCGATGGCGAGGCCGATGAGGGCGACCAGGAACTGCACGATGACCGAGACCTCGGTGACGTCGCCAGCGGCCAGAGCAGCAGGAAGGTCGTCGGGATCGCGACGACCGCCATCATCAGCGGGACGAACGCCATCGAGGAACGCGAACACGAACAACAGGACGAGCAGGGCGCCGACGCCGGCGACAGCGTCTCGACGAGGACGCTCGGCACCGGCCCTCGCCGCCGTGGGCGGCCGCTCGCGAGGGCGTCGAGGCCGGTGACGTCGGACGGGTGCGCCGGCGACGGTGACGCCGGCGAGCGCCTCCTGGGCCGCGCGCGCCTCGGCCTGCCCTGGATCGACGCCGCCCCGCGCGGGGATCGAGACCAGCGCGAACGTCGTGCGGCCGTCCTTCGAGACGAAGGCGCGGTCACGCGGTCGAGGCATAGGAGGCGACCCGAGCGCCGGGTACGCGCAGCTCGGACCTCGGCCAGCGCCGCCCGCAGCTGCCGGCGACGCCCGGCGAGTCGACGGTCATGCCCTCGTGGGACGGTGACGACCGGCACGATCGGCGCGACGTCGCCGCCGCTGCCGTAGACCTCGGCGATCTCGGCTGTTGGCGCTGAACGCCTCGCTCCCGGGGATGTTGAACGACGTCGACAGGGCGTCCCCGGCCGGCTTCATCGCGCGCGAACCCGGCGATCGCCAGGACGATCCAGAGCCCGGCGACGAGCTTCCTGTGTGCCCAGCGCCACACGGGTGAGGGTGCTCATCGCGTTGCGATCCGACATGTCGCGCTTCCTTCCAGTTAGCAGAGACTTACGTTGTAAGTTGTTGGAGGAGGGAAGTCTTACACTTACGCCGTAAGTACGTCAAGGGGCCGCCCGGTACGCGACGTACGCTGGGGCCCGCGGGCGAGGCAACGACATGGACTACGAGAACCGGGAAGACCAGGCCCGGACGCCGCTCACGCGCGAGCGGGTGGTCCACGCCGCCATCGCCCTCGCCGGACGAGCGCGGGGCGCAGGAGCTGACGATGCGCAAGCTCGGCCAGACGCTCGGCGTAGAGGCGATGTCGCTCTACAACCACGTCTCCAGCAAGGACGACCTCCTCGACGGCATGGTCGAGATCGTCGTCGGCGAGATCGAGGCCCCCTCCCCCGGCGGGGACTGGAAGGCCGAGCTGCGCAAGCGCGCCGTCTCGGCCCGCGAGGCGCTGAACCGGCACAGCTGGGCGATCGGCGAAATGGAGGGTCGCGGGCACCCACGGGCCGAACAACCTGCGCGTGCGCGAGGCCGTGCTCGGGTGCCTGCGCGGCGCCGGCTTCTCTGGTCGAGATGACCGTCCACGCCCTGTCCGGCGATGGACGCCTACATCTACGGGTTCGCCCTCCAGCAACGGGACATGTCGCCCGAGACCCCGGAGGACTTCGCCACGGTCGCGCAGGAGCAGATGCAGAAGTACGCCGCCACGCTGACCGATCACCCCCATCTCGCCGAGGTGGTCGGCGGGTACGTCGCCGAGGCCGGCTACGACTACGAGTCGGAGTTCCGTTTCGGGCTCGACCTCATCCTCGACCGCCTGGAACAGCTCCTCGACGACCGCTGACTTGCGTTCCGCCGTCGAGATAGTGATAGTTTCATCACTATTATGACGCAGCAAGTTTCTCAGCTCGATCGCCGCGGCCGCATTCGCGTCCTGCTCATCTGCTCCATGAGCCTCTTCATGGTCGGACTCGACATCACGGCGGTGAATGTCGCGCTGCCGTCGCTCGGCACGCAGCTCGACGCGAGCATCTCCTGGCTGCAGTGGACGGTCAGCGCCTACACGCGTCGTCATGGCAAGCCTGCTGCTGTTCTCCGGCTCGATGGCCGACCGCCTGGGCCGCCGGCGCACGCTCGTGATCGGCCTCGGCGTCTTCACGGTGCGCGTCGGTGCTGTGCAGCATCGCGCTCGACCGTCGAGCTGCTCGTCGCCTTCCGCGTCTGCAGGGCATCGGCGCCTCGATGCTCAACCCTGTCGCGATGTCGATCATCACCAACACGTTCACCGAGCCGCGCGAGCGGGCCCAGGCGGTCGGGGTCTGGGGCGCGGTGTTCGGCGCGTCGATGGCGCTCGGGCCGATCGTCGGCGGCACGCTCGTCTCCACCGGCGGGCTGGGAGTGGATCTTCCTGATGAACCTCCCCCTCGGCGTTGCCGCGATCGCGCTGACGCTCCGCTTCGTCCCCGAGTCGCGGGCGCCGCGGCCGCGGCGGTTCGACCCCAGTCGGCCAGGCCCTGGTGATCGTGCTGCTGGCGACGGTGACCTACGGGATCATCGAGGGGCCGAGCGCCGGATGGACGTCGCCGGCGATCCTCACCGCGTTCGGCGCCGCGGCGATCGCACTGTGGCACCCTGCTGCGCTACGAGCCCCGCCGCGCGGACCCGCTCATCGACCTTCGGTTCTTCCGCTCGATCCCGTTCTCGTCCGCGATCGCGATCTCGGTCGCGGCGTTCGCCTCGTTCGGCGGATTCCTCTTCCTCAACACGATCTACCTGCAGGACGTCCGCGGGCTCTCCCCCATGGAGGCCGGCATCGCCATCGTGCCGATCGCGCTCATGACCGTCGTCCTGTCGCCGGTCTCCGGGCGCATCGTCGGCCGCAGCGGGCCGCGGACGCCGCTCGTGATCGCCGGCGTCGCCGGGATCGTCGCCTCGTCGATGCTCGTCGGCGTCGGGCCGCAGACCCCGTTCGGCTGGCTCGTCGCCGCCTACGTCGTCTTCGGGATCGGCTTCGGTTTCGTCAACGCCCCGATCACGAACGCGGCGGTCTCCGGGATGCCGCGCGAGCAGGCCGGCGTCGCCGCGGCGATCGCGACCACCTCCCGGCAGTTCGGCCAGGCCATCGGCGTGGCGGTCGTCGGCGCGATCGTGGCATCAAGCGACGCGGGCTCGGGGCTCGTCTCGGCGGCCGATCCCGCGTGGTGGACACTGACGGCCCTGGGCGCGGCGGTGCTCGCGCTCGGCCTGCTCGCGACCGGGAGCCGTGCGACCCGGTCGGCGCGGCGCACGGCGGTCGAGCTCAATCCCGAGGCCCTCGCCGCTTAGGCTGCCGAGCCATGCGTGACGACCAGCCGGACCCGGAAGCCGCGTCGGACCTCGCGCGGGAGGTGTGGACGATGATGTCCGACCTCGTCCTGGACCACCAGCGCCGCCGTCAGGTCGCGGACGCGGTCGGGCTGAGCTTCTCGCGCACGCGCGCGGTGCGGCGCGTCGCCCGCGAGCCGCTTTCGATGGGCGACCTCGCTGCGGCGCTCGGCATCGACCGGCCCAACGCGACGGTGCTGGTCGACGACCTCGAGCGGCGCGGCCTCGTGCGCCGGCGGCCGCATCCGACGGACCGGCGCGCGAAGCTCGTCGAGGCCACGCGCAAGGGCAAGGCCGTCGCCCGGCGCGCCGACGAGATCCTCAGCACGCCGCCGGCGGCACTGACCGCCCTGAGCACCGCGGATCTCGACACGCTGCGCCGGGTGCTGGGGTCCGCCGCGCCGCGGTGACCGGCGTCGTGGGCCTGCGTCAGCCGCCCGACGGCCGCGGCACCACCGTGCGCAGCGCGACCCGCGTGTCGGTCTCGAGCACGCCGCCCTCGGTCTTCAGGCGGCGGATCAACGCGTCGAGCTCCGCGGCGTCGGCGCACGCGACCCGCACGTGGTAATCCGAGCGGCCGGTGACGTGGGCGGCGTCGGTGACCTCGTCGAGCCCGCCGACGAGTGCCTCGAACCGGTCGGCGTCCCCGGGTCCGCGCAACCGCACGTCCACGAGCGCGACGAGGCGGCGACCGGCGGCCGACGGATCCACGAGCGCCGTGTACCCGGTGATCACCCCGCGGTCCTCCAGGCGTCGCACGCGCTCGGCGGTCGCGTTCGCCGACAGGCCGATGGCGTCGCCGAGCTCGCGCCAGGTCAGGCGCCCACGTCGCTCGAGCAGCCCGAGGATTTCGCGGTCAAGGTCGTCCATGGCAGTGGTTTCCACGGTATCAGGCGCTCTGTGACGCTTTCCCACACCGTCGGGGCCTCCAGAGCCGATGATCGCCCGCATGACCACCCGCCGCAGCGTGCCCGTCCTGGCAGTCCTCGTCCTCGCCGTGACCGCCACGCCCGCGTCCGCCACGACGTTCTGCGTGCCCGCCTTCCACGCCTCCTGTCCGAACAACGGCGCGAACGTCGCCCAGGCCAGCTTCGAGACCGCGATCAACGCGAACGGCAGCGACGGCAGCGCCGACCGCGTGCTCGTCGCCCCGCTGATCGTCACGGACCCGGACACGATCGAGGCCAGCGGCACCGACCCGCTCGAGATCGTCGGCTCGGGCCCCGCCGACACGATCCTCACCTCGAGCGACAACGGCAACCAGTTCGTCCTGAACCTGGCGCCGCGGAGCGGCGTCACCATGCGCGACCTGCGGATCACCGTCCCGGCGTCCTTCCCCGACGGGCTCGGCAGCGCGGCGCAGGTGAAGCAGTCGACCGTCGAGAACGTGGACGTCGAGGTGCGCAACCCCGGCAGCGACGGCATCTTCTTCGTCGGCGGCGGCAGCTTCCGCGACGGCGCGGTCTACGCGACAGCCGGCGGCACGCTGGACCGGGGCATCACCACGAACGACGCGGTGCCCGGCCCGCTGACGGTCGAGCGGACCACCGTCGAGAGCCCCACGTCGGGGATCAACGCGGACGGCCCGGGCGTGCCCGTCACGCTGCACCGCGTCACGATCACCGACCCGCTGGCCTACGGGGTGAACGTCACCGACGGCGGCAAGGTCGCGATGGGTGACTCGCTCATCACGTCCCAGGTCGGCTATGCCCTCTCCGTCCGCAGCGCCCCGAGCGCGATCGCGTCGCTCACCGCCCGCCACGTGACGATCGTCGGTTACGGCGACATCCCGAGCAACGCGGCCATCCAGGCCACGGTCGCCAACATCGTCGGCCACAAGGACGTGACCGTGAAGGTCAGCGACTCGATCATCCGCGGATACCCCGACTCGGTCGACCGCTCCGCCCCACCCTTCGGCGTCGGGGTCGGCGACGCGTTCATCGCGTTCGACCACACGATCGTGGCGCAGACCGGACCGGACGCCGGCGACGGCGCCACGACCTACGGCGCCGGCGTGAGCGACGTCGACCCGCTGTTCCTCAACCCCGCGGCCGCCGACTACCGGCTCCGGCCCGGCTCGCCCGCGATCGACAGCGCCGACTTCGCCGTCGCCCCCGCCGGCCAGCCGGTGGACCTCGCCGGAGCCCCGCGGCAGGTCGACGGGAACGGCGACGGCGTCGCGCGCCGCGACCTCGGCGCCCACGAATACCAGCCGCCCGTGGCCCCCACAGGCCCCGGTCCAGCGGGCGGCGGGTCCACTCCGGCGGGCCCGGGCACGCCGGCGCAGGCTCGTGACACCACCCGCCCGGTGATCACCGGCCTGCGCCTGCGGCCCGCGCTGACGGCGCGCACGGGCGGCCGGGTCCAGCTCACGCTGTCCGAGCGCGCGCGGGTGACCCTGACGTTCACCACCGTCGACCGCAGGGCCAGGCCGCGGACCGTGCGCCGCAGCTTCAGCGCGGCCAAGGGCCGGAACGTCCTCAAGATCAGGGCGCGGGCGCTGAAGGCGCGCCGCTACCGGCTGAGCGTCGTGGCGGTCGACGCCGCCGGGAACCGCTCCAGGACGCTCACGCGGACGCTCACCGTCCGCCGCTGAACGGCGCTCAGCGCAGCACCCGCTCCTCGTAGGCGCGCCGCGCCTCCTGATCGGTCTCGCCCGCCTGGTCGGGGACGAGCCGGTCGTAGAGCAGGTCGCGGCCGCGCTGCGGCAGGAGCCCGAGCAGCCGCGTCAGCGCGCCGACGCGAGCGGGGACGAAGACCTCGAAGCGCGGGCGCTCGATCGCGCCGAGGACGGCGTCGGCGACGTCCTGGGGCTGCAGCGCGGGCATGCCGCCGGGGCTCGTGCCCGCTGCGAGCTCGGTGTCGACGACGATCGGCATGACGACGCTCAGCTGCACCGCCGTCCCGCGGAGCTCCTGCCGCACGGCGGTGAGGTACCCCATGACGGCGTGCTTGCTGGCGGCATACGTCGCCTCGCCGGCCGGCGCGACGTGGCTGGCGACCGAGGCGACGGTGACGATCTGCCCCGACCCGCGGGCGCGCATGCGCGGCGCCGCGGCGCGCACGCCGCGCGCGACGCCGTGGAAGTTCACGTCGAGCATCCGCTCGGCCGCCGTCTCCGGCTCCTCGTCGAACGGCCCGACCCACATCACCCCGGCGTTGTTGACCAGGACGTCGACCGGCCCGACGGTCGCCTCCGTCTGGTCCAGGAACGCCTCGACGGACGCGGTGCTGCGCACGTCGAGCGCCCGGCCGACGGCCCCGCGCCCGATCGACGCCGCGGTCGCGCGGACGGCCGCCTCGTCGATGTCGCCGAGCACCACGCGGGCGCCGCGCGCCGCGAGCGTGCGCCCGATCGCCTCGCCGATGCCGCGCGCGCCGCCGGTGACGGCGATGACGCGTCCGGCGACCGGTGCGGAGCGCCGGGCCATCAGCGGGGGAGGCTCATCCCGAGCAGGTGCGGGAGCTTCGCGATCCCGCGCGTGATCGGATCGACGTCCTCGCCGCGCTCCTCGGCCGCGTCCTTGCGGATCAGCGCCTCGCGGATCAGCGAGCCGCCGAGGTGAGCGCGCGGGCTCGGGCGGGAAGAGCTTCACCGGCGGGCCGACCAGCGGCAGCGTCGTGACCTCGTCGCGCACGCCGAGCGCCAGGCCCGAGAGGATCCGGCCGCCGAGGTGCGAGGGCCCGACGCCGTGGCCGGTGAAGCCCCAGCCGGCATGCAGGTCGCCGCGCGAGCGGTAGATCGGGAGGCGATTGGGCGCGACGTCGATCGGGCCGCCCCAGGCGTGCGTGATCTCGCGGCCGCTCCGAGCGCCGGGAAGAAGCGCCGCAGCGTCGCGGCGGCCGCGGTCGACGACCTCGGTGTCGATGTCCAGGCGCGAGTCGTGCCGCGACGCCGCGCGTCATCCGGCCGCCGCCCCAGCCGAAGGCGATGCGCCCGTCCTTCGTCGTGCGGAAGTAGTGGAGCATCCGCCGGCAGTCCGACAGCGCCTCGCCGCCCGACCAGCCGACCTCCGCGAGCACGTCGGGCACCGGCTCGGTGAGGACGATGTGGCTCGACGCGGCGCTCAGCTCCCGCGCGAACGGCGCCCACGCGATCGTGCGCCAGTTGACGGCGAGGACGGCGGCGCGGGCCTTCACGCGCGCCAGGCCGCCGGCGGTGACGACGACCCCGCCGCCGCGCCGCTGCTCGACGCCCGCGACGTGGCGTGTCCTCATGGATCGTGACGCCGCGCCTCAGCAGCGCCTCGCGCAGGCCGAACGCCAGGCGCGCCGGCTGCACCGTGGCGGCGGTCCGCTGCATCGCGGCGCCGCGGAACGCCGGCGAGCGGCAGATCGCCTGCACCTGCGACGGCGCGAGCTCGGTCAGCTCCTCCGCCCGCCCCAGGCGCCGCAGCCCCTCGATCTCCTCGCGCCAGGAGCCGTCCTGCGCCGCGGCCGTCGAGATCTCGAGCTGGGGCGCGGCGCGGTACCAGGCGTCGACCTTGCTGCGCCCTGCAGAACTCGCCGATCGCGCGGATCGAGGCGTCGGCCTCCTCGGCGAGACGGATCGCCGCGGCGGAGCCGAAGCGCTCGGCGACGGCGCGCGCGTGCCCCCAGTAGCCGTTCACGAAGCCGCCGTTGCGCCCGCTGGGGCCGTGGCCGCAGCGCTCGCGCTCGAGCAGCACGACGCCGGGTGTCCGGGTCGCGCTCGAGCAGGTGCCACGCGGTCCACATGCCGAGGTACCCGCCGCCGATCACGACGACGTCGGCCTCGCGCGGGCGCGGTCAGCGGCGGCAGCGGAGCCGGGGCTCCGGCCTCCTCGATCCACCAGCCGGTCGCGGTGTGCAGCATGCCCCAGAACCTACTGCTGCCGGGGCTCAGCCGACGAGCGTCCAGCAGCTCGTCGACGAGCCCGGACGGCGCGACGAGCACGCCGTCGGGAGATCGCCGCGGCCTGTCGAGCGGGCGGATCTGCAGGCCCGCCGTGTGGCAGAGCATGAGGCCCGCGGCGACGTCCCACGGCTGCACGCCGCGCTCGAAGTAGGCGTCGAAGCGGCCCGCGGCCGTCCAGGCGAGGTCGAGCGCCGCGCTGCCCAGCGCGGCGGATGTCGCGCACCCGCGGCAGCAGCTCGGCGACCTGCGCGGCCTGCGCGCGCGCGCACCGCGGCGTCGTAGCCGAAGCCGGTCGCCACGAGCGCCGTCCGAGGTCCGCGCGCGTGCTCGCGACGACGCGGCTCGCCGTCGAGCGTCGCCGCCACGTCCTGCGATGACGCGGAAGCACTCGCCGCGGACCGGGTCGAGGATCACGCCCGCGCGCCCCTCGCAGGCGACCGAGACGCACCACTGCGGGATGTCGAAGAGGTAGTTGACGGTGCCGTCGAGCGGGTCGACGACCCAGCGCAGGCCCGTCTCCCCGCGCCTTCGTCGAGCCCCTCCTCGCCGAGGATGCCGTCGCCGGGGCGCTCGTGCAGCAGCACGTCGCGGATCGCGCGCTCGGCCTCCACGTCGGCCGCGCTTACGAGGTCGGTCGGGCGTGCTCTTCGTCTGCACGCGCGTCGGCGGCGCCGGCCTGGTGCTCGAGCAGCACGGCCGCCGCCGCGCGCGCCGCCGCGCTCGGCGATCGCCAGCAGCGTGTCCGCGTCCGGATGCCCGGTCACGCGGGACGCCGCCGGCGCGTCGAGCGGCGGGCGGTGCTGCGCCCACGGCCGCGCCGCCTCGATCTGCGCGGCGAGCCGCAGCAGCGTGACCTCGTCGCCCGGGCGCCCGCCGAACTGCACGGCCGTCGGGGCAGCCGAGCTCGTCGAAGCCGGCGGGCACGCGAGGTCGCCGGCTGGCCGATCGCGTTCCAGACCCCGTACCAGGGCACCCGCAGCGCGGACGCGTTGAGCGCCCAGAGCGCGCCGCGGTCCTGCAGCTCGCCGACGCGGAACGGGCGGGCCCGACGGGCCGGGCATCAGCACGACGTCGAACTGGTCGTAGATGGTGTTGATGCGCGCCGCGAGCGCCGGCCTCGCCGGCGCGCGCCTTGGCGAGCTGCGAGTCCGGAGATCAGCCCGCCGTAGCGCGCCATCGCCTTCGTGCGGCGCTCGAGCCGGTCGGGGTGCGCCATCGCCGGCGGCGTCGTCGTGGATGCCGCGCAGGTAGCGGGTCGGTGACGTTGAGGAAGCCGGCGGCGCCGTAGTCGACCTCGTGCTCGCGCACCTCGTGGCCGAGGCTCGCGCAGCAGCTCGGCGGTCTCGTCGATCGCGCGGCGCTGGGCGGCGTGGAGCTTCACGCCCGCGATCGGCGGCGGCGCCTTCGTCGAGATCGCGATGCGCAGCCGGCCCGGGCTCCTCGGCGAGCGCGCCGCTGAACCCGCCGGCCGGGCGCGCCGTCGGCGGTCGCGTCGAGGAACAGCGCGGCGTCGGCGACGCTGCGCGCCAGCGGGCCGTAGACCGCCAGGCCGTGCCAGGCGTCGTGGTGGTCGGGGCCGAGCGAGATGCGGTCGCGCTGGGGCTTGATGCCGAACAGGCCGTTGAACGCCGCGGGGATGCGGATCGAGCCCGCGCCGTCGGAGCCGAGCGCGACGCCGCAGAGGCCGGCCGCCGCGGCGGCGCCGGAGCCGCCGCTGGAGCCGCCGGGCGTGAGCTGCGTGTTCCACGGGTTGCGGGCGGCGCCGAACGCCACCGTCTCGGTGAACGGCCAGATCGTCAGCTCCGGCACGTTGGTCTTGCCGATGATGATCGCGCCCGCCTCGCGCAGGCGCGCGACGACGTCGGAGTCGACGGGCCGCGGGCCGCGCGTGCGCCGAGCCGCCCCAGCACGTGAGCTCGCCGGCGACGTCGGCGTCGTCCTTGATCGCGACCGGCACGCCGAGCAGCGGCCGCTCCTGGCCCGCGCCGCTGCGCGCGTCGGCCTGGTCGGCCTCGGCGAGCGCGCGCTCGGCGAAGACGACGCGGTAGGCGTTGAGCTGCGGATCGACGCGTGCGATGCGCTCCAGCGTGGCCTCGACGACCTCGCGGGCCGTGACCTCGCCCTCGCGCACCATCCGCGCCTGCTCCGCCGCGCCGGCATAGGCGAGATCGGTGGCGTCCATGGTGCGGGCGGAACACTAGTGTCCCGCCGCGTGAGCGACACGGCCATGCGCGAGCCGAGCGGCACCGCCGGGACCGACGCCGAGCGTCGGGCCGCGCACGCCCTCGCGGACGAGCTGCGCGCGGACGGCCGCGAGGTGCGGGTGCAGACCGTCTGGGTCCATACCGCCTGGTGGGTGCCGCAGGCGCTCGCGGTCGCGCTCGGCGTCGACGGCGAGCGTGCTCGCCGTCGGCGATCCCGTCGCCGGCATCGTCGTGGCTGCGGTCGCGCTCGGCGTCGCGCTCGCCGACCTCTCCGCGCTGACCCCGATCCGCCGGCTGACGCCCGCGCGCGCGACCCAGAACGTCGTCTCGGCGCCCGCCGACGTCCCGCCGGGCTCCATCACCCTCATCGTCACGGCCGCGGCGGACCGCGCGCGGTCGGGCTGGGCCGCCGGTTCCCCGGCGGTGTGCTGCGCTGGTCGCTGGCCGCGCTCGGCGCTCGTGCTGGCCTGCTGCATCGCGCGCGCGGCCGGCCTCGAGGAGACATGGGTCGGGGCCGTGCAGCTGCCGCCGACGGTCGTCCTGCTCGCCTGCCTGCTCGCGTTCCTCGACGAGGCGGTCGCCGACCTGATCGAGGACGACCGGGGCGCGTCGCGGCGGCGCTCGCGCTGACGGCCGAACTCGACGCCGCGCCGCCCGAGAACCTCGCGGTCGCGGTCGTCCTGGCGGGCGCGGGCGGCGCGCAGTCCGCGGGCCTGCGGGCGTGGCTGCACGGACGCCGCGCCCGCGGCCTGGCCCCGACCGACGTCGCGCTGCTGCACCTGGAACCCGTCCGGGAGCCGGAGCCCGGCTGGTGGGCGCGCGACGGCCTCGTCGTCACGAGCGCGCTGCACCCTCAGCTGCTGCGCGCGGCGAGCGCCGCGGCCGGCGCGGAGCCGGACCTCGGGGCACAGGTGCGGCGCCGCCCCCGCGGCACCGCCGCAGCGGTCGCACGCGCCGGCGGCTGGCCGGCGATCGCCGTGGGCGTCGGCGACCCCGAGGCGGGAACGCGCTTCGCCGCGGCGCTCGTCCGCGCGCTCGACGGCGAGCTTGGCGGGCATCCCGCCGCGCGACCCGGTTCAATCCAGCGACACCGCCTGACCCGACGAGGAGCCGAGATGTCCGACGTGTCGCTCAGCCGACAGCCGTTGTTCGAGATGGCCTACCAGCAGGAGCAGAGCCGTCTGACGACGTTCTTCCGCATGTTCACGGCGCTGCCCGGGCTCCTGCTGCTGAGCCTGTGGTCGCTCGCGCTATGGATCACGGTCCCCATCTCGTGGTTCGCGCTGGTGTTCACGGGCCGCTATCCGGGCGGGCTCTACGACTTCCACGCCTCGTTCGCGCGCTACGCGACCTACGTCTACTCGTACTTCTACCTCGCGACCGACCGCTGGCCCGGCTTCTCGGGCGACCCGGACTTCGACTACCCGGTGCACCTGCGCCTGGGCCCGCCGCTCGAGGAGTACAGCCGGATGAAGGTCCTCTTCCGGCTGATCGTCGGCATCCCCGTCTTCCTGATCGCCTACGCGATGAACATCGTCGCGCAGATCGCGGCCGTCATCGCCTGGTTCGCGATCGTCATCACCGGCAAGGAGCCCGAGGGCATCTACCAGATGCTGCGCCTGGGACTCAGCTACCAGCACCGCGCCATGCCGTACGGCCTGCTCCTGACGGAGGACTGGCCGGAGTTCACCCAGGAGGCCGACCGCGCCGCGCTGCAGCCGGGTGGGGCCGGAGACGGCGCGCTCACGCCGCTCACCGCCGCACCGGCGCCCGCGGAGACCGAGATCGCACCGCCGGCCGCCGCGGACGCGCCCGATCTGGGCGACTTCGACCCGCCCGCACCGCCACCCGGCCAGGCCGGCTGACGCGTCAGTCGTCGTCGTCGTCGCGGTCGTCGCGGTCGTCGTCGCGGCCCTTGCCGCCGTGATCGTCGCCGTCATCTGACGACGAGGTCGTCGTCGTGCCCGTGGCTGGTGGCGGCACCGGCGTCGTGACCGTGGTCGTGACGGTCCGGGGCGTCGTCGCGGTCGTCGTCGCGGTCGTGGAGGTCGTGGTCGACGCCGTGGGCGCCAGCGTCTCGCCCGCGCTGAGGGGCTCGGACGTCAGCCCGATCGGCTGGGAGACGAGCGTGCTCGCCGCGTAGGTGACGCCGGCCACGAGCACGAGGCCAATGAGCGCCAGCGCGATGACGCCGACCGGCCCACGGCGGCGCGACGGCTCGGGCGATGCGGGGTCCGGCGGCGTCTCGGGGGGCATGGCGTGCACGCTAGAGCTGCTCCGGTGAAGGTTCGGCAAAGCCCGCGGGCGCCATGCGGACCTCGGCGACGGCCCCGCCGTCCGCGGCGGCGCGCAGCGTGACGTCGCCGCCCCAGCGCCGCGCCAGATCCCGGGCGATCGGGAGCCCGAGCCCCGTCCCCCGGACCGCCGACGCCCGCGCCGCGGCGCCGCGGTGGAAGCGCTCGAACGCGGCCTCCTGCTCGCCCTCGGCGGGGCCCGGACCGTGGTCGCGCACGACGATCAGCGGCCCGTCGGCGCGGATCTCGATCGGGGCCCCCGGCGCGTAGGCGATGGCGTTCTCCAGCAGTACGTCGAGGATGCGGTCCAGGTCGCTGTGATGGCCCGCGACGACCGTGCCGGGCTCGGCGCCGGGCTCCACCCGCAGCTCGCACCCGGCGGCCTGTGCGGGAGCCGCGAACCGCGCGCCGGCCCGGCGCACGGCGGCGGCGGCGTCGGTCGTGGCGGCGACCCGGCCGTCCTCACCGGCGCGGCTGAGCTCGAGCAGGTCGGTGACGATCCGCGCGAGCCGGTCGACCTCGCCCAGTGCCGCGTCGAGATCCTCCGCCTGCTGGGGCGTCGCCGGCTCGCTGCGCGCCTCCTCGATCCGCAACCGTAGTCCCGCGAGCGGCGTTCGCAGCTGGTGGGAGGCGTCCGCGACGAACTGCCGCTGGGCGGCGAGCAGCGTCTGCAGCCGGGCCGTCATGGCGTTGAACGACGTCGCCAGCGCCTGCTGCTCGGTGCTGCCCTCGACCTGCGCCCGGACGCTCAGGTCGCCCGCCGCGACGCGCCGCGCGGCCTCGTCGAGGCGCAGGATCGGGCTCGAGATGCGGCGGGCGATGATGACGCCCGCGACGAGGCCGAGCGCCAGGACGAGCAGCCCGATGAGGCCGAGTGCGAGCCACGTGCGCAACACCGTCCGGTTGACGGCGGCGACGCTCTGGGTCACGCGCACCGCGCCGGCGGGCCGCGCGGCGCCCGAGAGGATCGGCACCGCCGTCGCGAGGATGTCCTCGCCGAGCGTCAGCGAGGTGCGGCGGCTGCTGCGCGACGTCGCCGGCCAGCGCCGTCGCGATCTCCGGCGCGGTCGGCGTACGAGGACCCGACCGACGCGCGCGCCCGCCGAGTCGGCCAGGACCCGCCCCGACGACCCGACGATGATCACGCGGCCGCGCACGTCCCGCGCCGCCGCTGCGCGCCAGCTGCGACAGCTCCCGTGCCTGCGGCGGAGCGATGAGCGGCGAGGCGCGTGCCGCCACCACCTCGGCCTGCGAGCGCGCCTGCAGCTCGACCTCGGCGTCGACGCGGTCGCGCAGGCTCAGCCCGAGCGGCACGAGCAGCGCCACGATCGCGAGCACCAGCACGTAGGCCAGCGCCAGCAGCAGGCCGCGGCGGAGGGTTACGGCGACCCGTCCCCGTCGGGCGCCGCGAAGCGGAACCCGACGCCGCGCACGGTCTCGATCCAGCGCGGATCGGCGGCGTCGTCGCCGAGCTTGCGGCGCAGCCACCCGATGTGGACGTCGAGCGTCTTCGTCGAGCCGAACCAGTTCTCGTCCCAGACCCGCGACATCAGGTCCTCGCGCGTGACGACGCGCCCGCGTGCGCGGCCGAGGTCCAGCAGCAGCTCGTACTCCTTGCGACTCAGGTCGACTCGTCCCCGTCCAGCGACACCCGCCGCGCCGCGCGATCGATGTGCAGCCCGCGGATGTCCAGCGGCTCGTCGCTCACCTCCGGCCGGCTCGCATCGGCGGTGCGGCGCAGCACGGCGCGGATGCGCGCGATGACCTCGGCCGACGAGAAGGGCTTGACGACGTAGTCGTCGGCGCCGATCTCCAGGCCGACGACGCGGTCGGTCTCCGTCCCGCGCGCGGTGAGCATGATGATCGGCACGCGCGAGCGCGAGCGCAGGTCGCGGGCGACGTCCCGGCCGTCACCGTCAGGGAGGTTCAGGTCCAGCAGCACGAGGTCCGGCTCGTGCGCCGCGAACAGCTCGAGCGCGCGGGCGACGGTCCCGGCGACCTGCGCGTCGAACCCTTCGCGCGCCAGCAGGCGGGCGAACGGTTCGGCGATCGAAGGCTCGTCCTCGACGAGCAGGATGCGCGGCTGGGCCACCAGGCGGACTGTATCCGGCGCCCAGACCTCCGATTGCGGGTTTTACCGAGGCTTTCCCTTGCGTTGCCGGGCGGTTTCGGGGCCGAGGAGCACGATGCCGTCCATGAAGCCCACCCGAACCCAGATCGCAGCCGGCGGCACCGTCGGCGCCCTCGGCGTCCTGGCGGCCGTCGCAATCGCCGCCGGCCAGCCCGAGACCACCACCACCCCCGTGAAGCAGGCGGCGCCCGTCGAGGTCCGCACGGTCGTGGAGCACCGCACCGTGAAGGTCGTGCGGCGCCAGAAGCCCAAGCAGGCGACGCCGGCGGCCAACGTGCCCCAGCGCGTCCCGGTGTCGCAGGCCGTCGGCGACCCCCGCCGCGTCCGCCCCCGCCCCGGCCCCGGCGTCCGAGCCGGTGCGCACGAGCACGAGCGGCTCCGGTGACGACGAGTACGAGGAGCGCGAGAACGAGCGCAGCGACGACGACTACGGCGACGACGACGAGCGCGAGGGCGACGATGACTGACCGGCGCGCCCAGATGCAGCGCTCCAAGCGCCGGACCGCGGTCGCGGTCTACGCGATCACCGCGCTCCTCTTCGCGCTGGTCGCCGGCTCACTCGGCACGCGCCTCGCACAGGGGCAGGACCCCGCGATCGGCGCGGGCACGGCGAAGGTCGCCCAGGCCCAGCCGCGCAAGGTCCTCGTGCGCAAGATCGTCGTGACGAAGCGGATCGTCGTGGTCAAGCCCGCCGAGACCGGCGCCGGCGCGGCCACGCCCGTGTCCGGCGGCGCCTCGACGCCGGCCCCGGCCGCCCCGTCCTACGTCGCCCCGGCGCAGAGCGCCCCGGCCCCGGCCCCGGCGCCGGCCCCCGCACCCGTCGCCACGGCGACGTCCTGAGCGCGTCTCTCAGAGACCTCACAGGATTCCCGAAGCATCCACTCAGAACCCGCCGGTAGACCAGGAACCACGATGAGCCACCCCACTCCCACCAGCGTCGATCGCGCCTTCCCCCTGATGGGCACGCACATGCGGGTCGTGATCGGCGCCCCCTCGCGGCCCGGCGTCGGCGCCCCCGACGCCGCGGCCGACCGGGTCGTCGCCCTGCTCGAGGACTACGAGGCGCGCCTCTCGCGCTTCCGGCCCGATTCGGAGCTCAGCGCGCTCAACGCCGACCCGCGCGACGTCGTCCCCGCCTCGACAGCTGCTGCGCGACGCGATCCGCGTCGCGCTCTGGACCGCCGACCGGACCGGCGGCCTCGTCGACCCGACGGTGCTCGACGCCCTCGAGTCCGCCGGCTACACCGCGAGCTGGGAGCCCGAGCGCCGCCTGGACCTGCGCGCCGCCCTCGACGGCGAGCGTCCCACGCCGCGCCCGGCCGCCCCGCACGCCGGTGCTGCCTGGCGCGCCGTGTCGATCGACGACGACGCCGGCACGATCACCCGTCCCGCGGGGCTGCGCCTGGACACCGGCGGCAGCGGCAAGGGCCACGCGGCCGAGCTGGCCGCCGAGCTGCTCGCCGGCTACGACGCCTGGGCCGTCGACTGCGGCGGCGACCTGCGGATCGGCGGCGACGCCGGCCTGGTCCGCGACGTCGAGGTCGAGCACCCGTTCACCGGCGCGACGCTCGACACGATCCAGGTCCGCGACGGCGCGGTCGCCACGTCCGGCCTGCGCTCGCGCATCTGGCGCGCAGCCGGACGGCGGCGTGCGCCACCACCTGCTCGACCCGTCGACCGGCGCGCCCGCCTTCACCGGCCTCGTCGCCGTCACCGCGCTCGCGCCGAGCACCGTCGAGGCCGAGGCGCTCGCGAAGGCCGCGCTGCTGCGCGGCCCGGCCGGCGCGCGATCCACCCTCGCCCGCCACGGCGGCATCACGGTCGCCGAGGACGGCGCCGTGGAGCGCATCGGCCGCCTGGCGCCCGCCCCGCGCGTGCGCCTCCGTCTTCCCGTATCCCCGACCGACCCCGTGAGGAGCGCCGCATGACCGGCCCCGACCCCCTCGACTACGGCTGGTGGCTGGCGTCCCGCTCCGCGGGCGTCGTCTCGATCATCGCCGTCTCCGTGTCCGTGATCATCGGCCTGATGATGGCCAACGGCCTGCCGCGCAAGGGCTGGGGCGGCATGACCAAGCGGCGCCTGGTCTCCGTGCACGAGGCGACCGCCCTCGCCGGCATCGTCGCCATCGCGGTCCACGGCCTGACGCTGCTCGGGGACGCGTTCATCCACCCGACGCTCGCGCAGATCGCCGTCCCGTTCACGCTCGACTACCGGCCGGGATTCACCGGCCTGGGCATCATCGCCGGCTGGCTCGCCGTGTTCCTGGGCCTGTCGTTCTACGCGCGGCGCTGGATCGGCGGCCAAGCGCTGGCGCTCGGTGCACCGCGCGACGATCGCCGTCTGGGCGCTCGGCGTGATCCACACGCTCGGCGCCGGCACCGACGCCTCGCAGCCGTGGCTGCAGGCGATCCTCCTGGTCACCGGCGTGCCGATCGTCTTCCTGTTCCTCCTGCGCGTCCTCCCCGCGCAGGAGCGTCGCCCGCAGGCGAGCACGCCGACCGGCTCGGCGTCCGAGCGCACGGCCGAGGCGCCGGCTCCCGTCGCCGTCCCGGCCGCGGCGTCCGGCGCCCTGTGGCAGAGCGAGGCGACGCCGATCGCCGCGCGCCGCCGTGAGGCCGTCCGATGAGCCGCGGCGTCCTGATCGCCGGCGGCGGCCTCGCGGCGCAGCGCTGCGCCGAGGCGCTGCGCAAGGGCGGGTACGACGGGGCCGGTGCGGCTCGTGAGCGCGGAGACCACCGCGCCGTACGACCGCCCGCCGCTCTCCAAGGCGTTCCTCGCCGGCGACCAGGCCGCCGGCGAGCTGTCGCTGCGTCCCGGCGGCTGGCACGCCGAGCACGGCGTCGAGCTCATGCTCGGCGAGGCCGCGGCCGGAGCTGGACCCGGGCGCCCGCCGCCTGACCACCGGCCTCCGGCGCCGCATTCACGTACGACCAGCTCGTGATCGCGACCGGCAGCCGCGCGCGCAGCCTCCCCGGCGCCGGCGCGCACGCCAACGTGCACGCCCTCCGCACCCTCGAGGACGCAGCGCGCCTGCGCAGCCGCGCTGCGCCCCGGCACCCGCCTGGCCGTCCTCGGCGCCGGGCTGATCGGCCAGGAGGTCGCGGCCACCGCGCGCGCCGCGCCGGTGCGGACGTCGTGCTCGTCGAGGCCGAGCGCGCTCCCGCTCGGGCGCGCGCTGCACCCCGAGTCTGGCCTCGTGGCTCGTCGACCTGCAGCGCGCCGAGGGCGTCGAGGTCCGGCTCGGGTGCGCGCGTCACGACGCTCGCCGCGACCGGCGACCGGCTCGAGGCGCTGCGCCTGGCCGACGGCACGACCGTCGAGCTCGACGAGCTGCTCGTCGCGATCGGCGTCGCGCCCAACGACGACTGGCTGCCCGCCCCGCTCGCCGACCTGCACGGCCCGGCCGGAGATCCACGCGGCGGGCGACGTCGCCGGCGGCGACCACTGGGAGCTCGCCGCCCACCAGGGCCGCGCGGCGGCCCACGCGATCCTCGGCCTCGAGCCGCGGCCCGCGCCGCTGACGAGCTGGTGGAGCGACGTCCACGGCGTTCGCCTGCAGGGGCTCGGAAGCCCGGCCGGCGCCGACGCCCTGGAGATCGACGGCGACCTGGACGCACGGTCGTTCACGGCCGTCGCCCGGCGCGGCCGGCGTCCCCGTCGCCGCGCTCGCGGTCGCGCGCCCGCGCGAGGTTCCGCGTCTGCGCGGCCTGCTCCAATCACCACTCACCACCACGGCCAAGGAGGCAGCATGACCCTCGTCCCCACCATCGATGCCGACGCCTGCGCCGCACACGGCGACTGCGTCGAGGTCGCTCCGGCGGTCTTCGCCCTCGGCCGGCGACGTCGCCGACGTCATCGGCACCGGCCCCGACGATCTGCTGCTCGCCGCCGCCGAGGCCTGCCCGTCCGTCGCGATCATCCTCACGGACGACGCGGGAACGCAGGTGTACCCGTGACGGGCGTCAGCGCGCGCGGATGGTCGCGCTGAAGCGGGCCCTGATCGCGAGCGCCGCCGCTTTCGCCGCCGTCTTCGCGCTGCTCGCCGGCCAGCTGTGGCTCGGCAACGATCCCGCCCTCGGGGAGAGCGGCGGGCAGCAGGCGGCCGAGGAGCAGGAGCTGCACGCGTCGGTCGTCGACACGGTGCTGGGCGTCGCGACCTCGCTGCTCGACGAGGAGCACGACGAGGACGAGGGCCGGGGCGCCGCGATGCGCTCGGGCACCTCGTAGCTCACCGGGCAGGCGCCGCTGCAGAGCGGCACCTCCTGAGCGCCGGCTCAGACCGGCGTGATCGCGTTGCGCTTGGCGGGCCGCTCGCGGGCCTTGGTGGCCGCGTGCGCGAGCCGCCGCACGATCTCCCCGCGCAGCGCCGCGCGGCTCGACGACCGCGTCGACCACCAGCTCGCTCGCGAGGTGCAGGATGTCGATGTCCTCCGCGTACTCGCGGCGCAGCTCCTCGGTCTTCGCGGCGCGCTCGGTCTCGTCCTCGATCGCCTGGAGCTGGTTGAAGAAGACGGCGTTGATCGCCGCCTGCGGACCCATCACCGCGATCGACGCCGACGGCAGCGCGATCGTCGCGTCGGGCTCGAACGCCGGCCCGGCCATCGCGTAGAGGCCGGCGCCGTACGCCTTGCGGATGACCACGCAGAGCTTCGGGCACCGTCGCCTCGCTGACGGCGCTGATCATCTTCGCGCCGTGGCGGATGATGCCCTGGCGCTCGACCTGCGTGCCGATCATGAAGCCGGGCACGTCGGACAGGAAGACGAGCGGGATGCCGAACGCGTTGCAGGTCCAGATGAAGCGCGCGGCCTTGTCGGCGGAGTCGCACGAACAGCACGCCGCCCTTCTGGCGCGGCTGGTTGGCGACGATCCCGACGACGCGCCCGTCCATGCGCGCGTAGCCGACGATCAGCTCCTTGGCCCAGCGCGCGTGGATCTCCAGGAACGAGCCCTCGTCGACGAGCGTGTCGATGAGGAGCTTCATGTCGAACGGCTTGTTCTCGTCGGCCGGGACGATCTCCTCGATCGGCGTCGTCGGAGGCCGGCGCGACGGCGCCGCGCCGACGGGCGGCGGCAGCTCCCAGCTGCGTCGGGAAGTACGAGAGGTAGCGCCGCGCGGTCTCGATGCCCTCGGCGTCGGTCTTCACGAGCAGGTGCCCGCAGCCGGAGACGCTCGTGTGCATCCGCGCGCCGCCCATCTCCTCGAGCGTCACCTGCTCGCCGATCACCATCTCCGCCATCCGCGGCGAGCCGAGGTACATCGACGCGTTGCCGTCGCGCATGATCACGACGTCGCAGAAGGCCGGGATGTAGGCGCCGCCCGCGGCGCTCGGGCCGAACAGCACGCAGACCTGCGGCACGAGCCCGGAGAGCTTGACCTCGTTGTGGAAGATCCGCCCGGCGCCGCGGCGGCCGGGGAACATCAGGACCTGGTCGGTGATCCGCGCGCCCGGCGGAGTCGACGAGGTAGACCATCGGGATCCGCAGCTCCAGCGCGCGCTCCTGGATGCGGATGATCTTCTCGACGGTCTTCGGCCCCCACGAGCCGGCCTTCACGGTCGGGTCGTTGGCCATCACGGCGACCGGCCGCCCGTCGACGCTCGCCGACGCCGGTGACGACGCCGTCGGCGCCGAGGCCGTCCTGGTCCCAGTTGGCGAGCAGCGCCTCCTCGGCGAACGAGCCCGTCGTCGAGCAGCAGCGCGAGGCGCTCGCGCACCGGCAGCTTGCCCTGCTCGGCGGACTTCTCGTGGTGGCGCGCCGGGCCGCCGGCCAGGCCGCGCTCGATCGCCTCGTGCGAGGTGGCGCGGGGTCGGTCATCAGACGGTCCGCAGCAGGTCGATCTTCGGGTTGGGCACCGGCTCGCCGCCCGACCAGTCGTAGAAGCCCATGCCGGTCTTCTTGCCGTACCAGCCGGCGGCGATCATCTTGCGCAGCAGCGGCGGGCGTGGCGAAGCGCGCGTCGCGGTACTCCTCGTACATGCCCTCGCCGGCGCGCGCGAGCGTCTCCAGGCCGACGAAGTCGTTGAGCATCAGCGGGCCCATCGGATGGCCGGCGCCGAGCCGGAAGCCGGCGTCGATCGCCTCGATCGTCCCGACACCCTCCTCGAACGCGCGGACCGCGTCGAGCATGAACGGCACGAGGATCCGGTTGACGAGGAAGCCGGCGCGGTCGCGGGTCTCGACCGGCAGCTTGCCGATGCGCGTCACGTAGCGCGGTCCCGGCCGCGACGGCGTCGTCGGAGGCGGCGATCGTCCGCACGACCTCGACGAGCCCCATCACCTGGACGGGGTTGAAGAAGTGCAGGCCGATGACGCGGTCGGGCCGCTGCGTGGCGGCGGCCTGCTCGATGATCGAGAGCGACGAGGTGTTCGACGCGAAGACGGCGGACGGCTGCACGATCTCGTCGAGCGCACGCCAGAGCTCGAGCTTGGGCTCGAGCTGCTCGATGATCGCCTCGATCACCAGGTCGCAGCCGGCGAGGTCGTCGGCGCTCGTGGTGCCCTGGATGCGGGCGCGGACGGCGTCGGCGGCCTCCGCCGGTCGTCCTCTCCTTGGCGACCGCGCGATCCAGCAGCGCGCCGACGGCCGCCAGGCCGCGGTCGAGCGCGCCCTGATCGGCGTCGAGCAGCACGACGTCGTAGCCGGCCTCCGCGGAGACCTGGGCGATTCCGTGCCCCATGAGCCCGGCGCCCACGACGCCGACCTTCGTGATGTCCGTCACCTGGGCGTTCCCTCCGATGCGATCGCCTCCGGCACAGCGCCGAACCCTAGGAGGGTTCGCGCCGGGGTGCGTCCAGCGCACTTGCGGGCGCCGGGACGCGTCACGGGCGCGACGCCGCAGGCCGTGCAGCGCGCGCGGCGCGACGGCGGTCGCGCGCTCGCGGTCGTACGTCAGCACGTAGTCGTAGACGTGCTCGCCGCCGGGGCCCGTGGCGCGGCGCTCGTGGGCGACGAGCGCGGCCGCGAAGTGCGGGCCGACGACGGCGATCGTCCACTCGTGGCCGACGGGATCGCCGGTGAGGACCTCGGCGCCGTGGACGCCGGGTGCGGGCTCGCCGGTGAGTCCGCGGCCGACGACGCCGCAGAAGGCGAGGTCGCGGCCGAGCTGGGCGTAGCGCTCGCGTGCCTGCGGGCAGAAGTGGCGGTCCTCGTCGAACGCGGCGACGAGCAGCGCGGTCCCGCCGAGGTTCGCCGCCTGGTCCTCGAGGTGCTGGGTCATCGCCAGCAGCAGCGGCTGGGTCGTGATGCGCGGCGCGCGGTGCTCGGCGACGAGCGCGAACGGCGCGAGGTCGCGCGGGTCGGCGTGGCGCCCGGGCAGCACGATCGGGATGGCCGGCAGCTCGCGGAAGCTCGATCTCGACCTCGCGGCGGCCGTAGAGCCAGCCCTGGGCGAGGCTCGCGCCCAGCGCGTCGCCGGCGCGCGCCTGGTCGAGCGTCTCGACGCCCTCGACGAGGATCGTCGCGCCGGAGCGCTCGGCCTGCGCGGCGACCGCATGCACGACCTCCGCGATGTCGGCGTCCGGGCTGTTCTGCACGAGCGCGAGGTCGAGCTTGATGACCTCGGGCGCGAGCAGGCTCATCATCGCCAGCGTGTCCGCGTCGGTGCCGACGTCGTCGAGCGCGACGGCGACGCCCATCGCGCGCATGTCGGCGATGTGCCCCAGCAGCGCGCCGGGCCGGGTCGTCAGCGCGCGCTCGGTGACCTCGACGCAGACGGTCATCTGCGCGCTGGCGCGCGCGTAGAGGTCGCGCAGCTCGAGCGGCAGGAAGCCGGAGGTGTCGGGCTCGATGTTCAGGAAGAGGATGCACGGCGCCTGCACGCCGGCGGCGAGCGCGGCGCGCAGCGCGTTGCGCTGGCAGAGCCAGTCGAGCTCCTCCAGGCGGCCGGCGGCGCGGGCGGCGGCGAACAGGCGGTCGGGGCTCTCGAGCGCGCTGCCGCGCGGGCCCGCGCGCGAGCGCCTCCCAGCCGATGACGCGACCGGTCGCCAGCTCGACGACGGGCTGGAAGCCGGCTTCGACGGCACCCTCGGCGAGGATGTCGGCAAGCTCGGTGCGCGCGCGTGCGCGACAGCGCGCGCGGCGGGGCGGCGGGTCCTGCTCCGGTGACGAGCATCTCGGTTCCGATCGGCGCGAGCATGGAGAACCGTCCTTCGCCGCCGAGCGCCCGGTTCCTTGCATGGAGGTTTTCCTGCCTGGGCGCAGAAAGCGCGCAGAAACGGGCGCACAAACGCTCCCAGCGGCGAAAGCGCCCGAAATGCGGGTGCCGGCAGCGCGCCGGCGTGCCAAGGGGATCGACGCGGGAATTGACCAGCGACTGGTCGAAGCCCGAACGAGCGTTGCCTTCGCGCGTCGCTGCGGGAAATGACCGGGACTGATCGAAACCCGCAACGAGCGCGGGCGCGGCCGCCGACGGTGCCCGCTCCCCGCCCGCGTCAGGCGTCGTGCCAGTCCACCGGGCCGGCGACCAGCGTGTGCGAGCCCAGCGCGCGGCCGAGGACGTCGCGGGCGGCGCGGGCCGCGGCGATCAGCGCGTCGAGGTCCACGCCCGTCGCGATCCCCATCTCGTGGAGCATCGAGACGAGGTCCTCGGTCGCGATGTTGCCGGTCGCGCCCGCCGGGACCGGGCAGCCGCCGAGCTCGCCGAACGAGGACTCGAAGCTCGCGCAGCCCGCCTCCAGCGCCGCGAGCACGTTCGCCAGCCCCTGCCCGCGCGGTGTTGTGGAAGTGCGCGGTCAGCTCGACGTCGTCGCCGAGGCGCTCGCGCGCCGCCGCGAAGAACGCGCGCACCTGGAGCGGGTTGGCCATGCCCGTCGTGTCGCCGAAGCCGATCTCCTGCGCGCCCGCGGCGATCAGCCGCTCGGCGATCTCGAACGACGCGCTCGCGGGTCGACGTGCCCCTCGTACGGGCAGCCGAACGACACCGAGATGACGCCCTCGCAGCGCAGCCCCGCCGCGCGGGCCCGCGGCAGCACGGCCTCCAGGCCGGTCAGCGACTCCTCGACCGAGCGGTTGACGTTCGCGCGGTTGTGCGACTCGCTCGCCGACAGGAAGACGTTGACCTCGTCGAACGCCCGGCGGGCGCCGGGTGCGCCTCGAGCAGCGCCAGCGCGGTGTCGAGCCCCTTCTCGTTCGGGACCAGGACGCTGATCGCGACGTCCGCCGGGCACGTCGACCGCGCCGAGCACCGCGGCGGCGTCGGAGAGCTGCGGGATGACGTCCGGCCGCACGAAGCTCGTGACCTCCAGGCGCCGCAGCCCGGTCCGCGCCAGCAGGTCGACAGGCGGACCTTCTCGGCGGTCGGGATGACCTCCGGCTCGTTCTGGAAGCCGTCGCGCGGCCCGACCTCGCGGATGCGGACGGCCTGCGGGCAGCCCGCGTCACGCCCGCTCACGACATCGAGAGGCCGCCGCTGACGTTCAGCGTCTGGCCCGGTCACGTAGGAGGCGTCGCCGGAGGCGAGGAACGCGATCGCGGCGGCGACCTCGTCGGGCTCGCCCGCGCGGCGCATCGACCGTGCTGTCGACCATGCCCTGCTTGAGCCGCGCGCCGATCTCGCCGTAGACGACCTCGGCCGCGTTCAGCAGCGGCGTCTCGATCGGGCCGGGCGCGACCGCGTTGCAGCGCACGCCGTAGCGCGCGGACTCCTGCGCGATCGCCTTCGTGAAGCCGATGACGCCGGCCTTCGCCGCCGAGTAGGTCACCGAGCCGGGCGAGCCGACGCGCCCCGCCTCGCTGGCGACGTTGACGATCACGCCGCCGCCGCGCTCGTGCATCGACGGCAGCACGGCGTGCGTGCAGTTCAGGACGCCCTTGAGGTTGACGCCGAGGACGAAGTCCCACAGCGCCTCGTCGGTGTTGACGAAGAACGCGAAGCGGTCGGTGCCCGCGTTGTTGACGAGGATGTCGATCGGCGACCTGCGCGGCGGCCGCCGCGATCGCGGCGTGCGCCCCGGCGACGTCCGTGACGTCGAGCTCGATCGGCCGTCGCGTCGATCTCCGCCGGCGACCGCGTCGCGCGCCGTCGAGGTCCACGTCGCCGATGACCACCTGCGCCCCTTCGGCGGCCAGCCGCCGGGCGGTCGCCGCGCCGATCCCGCTGCCGCCGCCGGTGACGAGCGCCGTCCGTCCCTCGAATCGCATTCGCGGAAACCTATACTCCGCCGCCGCATGACCGACCCCGTCTCGATCCTCGGCGCCACCGGCGACCTCGGCTACGGCCTCGCGGTGCGCTGGGCGCGCGCCGGCGTGCCGGTGATCATCGGCTCGCGCGACGCGGGCCGCGCCGCGGAGGCCGCCGAGCGCGTGCGCGCGGCCGTCCCGGACGCGCACCGTCGAGGGGCTCGACAACGCCGCCGCCGCGGCCGCCGCGCCCGTCGTCGTCATGTCGGTGCCCGTTCGCCGGCGCGGCCGCGACCTACAAGGCGATCGCCGAGAGCCTGAAGCCCGGCACGCTCGTCATCGACGCGACCGTGCCGCTGGCGCCCGCCGTCGGCGGCAAGCCGACGCGCATGGTCGGCGTCTGGCAGGGCTCGGCCGCCCAGCAGGCCGCCGAGCTCGTCCCCGACGGCGTCGACGTCGTCAGCGCGCTGCACACCGTCAGCGCCTCGTCGCTCGCCGACCTCGAGCACGAGCTCGGCGAGGACGTCCTGGTCTGCGGGGACCGCAAGGACCCCAAGCAGGCGGCGATCGCGCTGATCGCGCGGATCGACGGGCTGCGCGCCGCTCGACGCCGGCCGCCTGGAGCACTCGCGGATCACCGAGTCGCTGACCGCGCTCCTGATCTCGATGAACATCAAGCACAAGACGCACGCCGGCATCCGCATCACCGGCGTCTGATGGCCGGGCCGGTCGTCGTCCTCGCCGGCGGGACCGGCGGCGCCAAGCTCGCGCGCGGCATGCTCGACCTCGTCGGCGACGACCTCGTCGTCGTCGTCAACACCGGCGACGACGTCGAGGTCCACGGCGCGGCCGTCTCGCCCGACCCCGACCTCGTGAGCTTCCGGCTCGCCGACGCGATCGACGAGCGCGGCTGGGGCCTCGACGGCGACACGTTCCACGTCATGGACGCGCTGCGCGACCTCGGCGCGCCGGACACGTGGTTCGCGCTCGGCGACCGCGACCTCGCGTGGTGCCTGGAGCGCGCGCGGCGCCTGGCCGACGGGGAGACCCCGACGCAGGCGCACGCCGCGCTGACCGCGGCGCTCGGGGTCGACGGCGCGCGTGCTGCCGATGTGCGACGAGCCGGTGCGCACCCGCGTGCGCGCCCGCGGCGTCTGGCACGGGCTGCAGGAGTTCCTGATCCGCGAGCGCGCCGAGGGGCCGGTCGAGGGCGTCGCCTTCGACGGCGTCGACGCGGCGCGCCGCCGACCGCCGAGGTGCTCGAGGCGCTCGCCGCGGCGCGCGCGATCGTCATCGGCCCGTCGAACCCGGTGATCTCGATCGGCCCGATCCTCGCGCTGCCCGGGATGCGCGAGGCGCTGCCGCCGCGCCCGCGCCGGTCGTCGCCGTCTCCCCGATCGTCGGCGGCGCCGTGCTCAAGGGTCCGACCGCCGCGTTCCTGGCGCACGCCGGGCTGCCGTCGAGCGCCGCGGGCGTCGCGCGCGCCTACGACGGCGTCATCGACGGCCTGCTCGCCGACGAGGACGAGGCGTCGCGGGCGTCCGCGTCGCGGTCGCCGACACCCTGATGGCCGACGCCGCGGGCCGCCGCGCGTGGCCCGTGCGGCGCTCGATCTCGCCGCGCGTCGCGTATGCCGAGGCAGGACATGGAGCGCTGCCGCGCCGCCGGGGATGTCGCGTCGTCGTCGTCCTCCCCGTCAAGCGGTTCGATCTGGCCAAGCGCCGCCTGGGCGACGGCGGGCTGCGGCCGTCCGACCGCGTCGCGCTCGCGACGGGGATGCTCACCGACGTGCTGGAGACGCTGAAGCTCACGGCGAACGTCGACGACGTCGTCGTCGTCACGCGTGAGCAGAACGCCGAGGTGCTCGCCCGCACCTACGGCGCGCAGGTCATCCCCGACGACGCCGCCGGCGGCCACAGCGAGGCCGCCGCGCTCGGGCGTCGCGTGGGCGCTCGACGAGGGCGCGTTCCACGTCCTCGTCCTCGCCGGCGACATCCCGACGGTCACCGCCGCCGAGATCGACGAACTCGTGCGCGAGCTGTCCGACGACCCCGAGGTGATCGTCGTCCCCGACCGGCACGGCACGGGGACGAACGCCCTGCTGCTGACGCCGCCCGACGTGATCGAGCCGAGCTTCGGCGAGGGCAGCCGCGCCCGGCACGAGCGGCTCGCCGAGGAGCCGGGTGCGACCGTGCGCGTCGAGGAGATCGCGTCGTTCATGCTCGACGTCGACACGCCGGAGGACCTCGACGCGCTCGCCGAGGCGCTCGCCGACTCGCCGCGCAGCACGGCCGTCTACACCCGCGACGCGCTGAGCCGCGTCCAGCGGGGATGACGGAGCTGCACGCGCTCCCGCTCCACGGGATCCCCGAGATCGCGCCCGGGCGACGACCTCGCCGCGGCGCTCGCGGGCGCCGCCGCGCGCGCCGGCGGCATCGAGCCCGGCGACGTCCTCGTCGTCGCCCACAAGGTCGTCTCCAAGGCCGAGGGCGCGCTCGTGGACCTCGCGGGCGTGACGCCGACCGCGCGCGCCCGCTTCATCGCCCAGGAGCACGGCAAGGATCCGCGCGCCGTCCAGGTCGTGCTCGACCAGACGGCGGAGATCGTGCGGGTCGGGCCCGGCGTGCTCATCTGCCGCACCCACCACGGGTTCGTCTGCGCCAACGCCGGGGTCGACGCCTCCAACGCGGGCGCACCGGACCGGCTCGTCACGCTGCCGCGCGATCCCGACGCGAGCGCCCGCGCGCTGCGCGCCGCGCTCCCGGGCCGGCCCGCCGTCGTGATCTCCGACTCCTTCGGCCGCGCCTGGCGCCACGGCCAGACGGAGGCAGCGATCGGCGTCGCCGGGCTGCTCCCGCTCGAGGACTGGCGCGGGCGCACCGACGCCGAGGGCCGGGAGCTGCGCGCGACGTGGATCGCCGTCGCCGACCAGGCTGCGGGCGCCGCCGACCTCGTTCGCGGCAAGGACGAGCGCGTGCCCGCCGTGCTGCTGCGCGGGCTGGCGCGGCTCGTCACCGCCGATGACGGCCCGGGCGCGCGGGCGCTGCTGCGCCCGCGCGAGGAGGACCTGTTCGCCTGACCGCGCTCAGGCGGCCGCGGCCGGGTCGGGCTGCCCGACCTCGGTGAACTCCTTGGTCTCGTACACCGCGCCCGGCACGCCGCCGATGACGAGGATCCGCAGCCCCTCGGTGCCCGCGTAGACCTTGCGCATCGTCCCGGCCTTCACGCTGACGAGGTGATCGGCGTCCAGCGGGTGGCGGCCACCGTCGATCTCGATCTCGCCGCTGCCGGCGAGCGTGACGTAGACCTCCTCCTGGCCGTCGGAGCTGTGATCGTGCTCGGGGTACTGGTCGGCGTTCGGCGGCAGGTCGACGACCTGCATCCCGAACGACGTGACCCCGAGCGCCGAGCGGGCGCGCTTGAACGCCCCGCCCCAGATCCCTTCGATGTCGTCGATGCGCGCGACGGTGAACTCGGCCATGGATGCTCCTCCGCGATAGGGGCCGCGATGCTACCCGCGCGGGGCCGTCAGGAGATCGTCAGCGGCCCGACGCCGTCCGGCGGTGCCGCCACGGCCTCGAGGAGGACGACGTCCCCGCTGAAGGGCGCGCCGTCGGCGACGCACGCCCCCGTGTCATTGAGCGGCGCGCTCCTCCGCCGCCCGCAGGTCGTCCGCGCGCATCCGCCGCCGCGAGCGGGCCTGGACGACGAGGATCGCGAGCATCCCGACGACGACCACGGCGAGCGCCGGGATCATCGCGTCCTTGCCCGAGGGGTCGGCTCCCGGCCGGCCGTTCACGATGACGACGGACGCGATCACGCCCGCGAACATCAGCGCGACGATCAGCAGCGGGAGGCGCGACACCGGCCCGGCTCTCAGCCGCCGATCGCGTCGACCCGCCACTTGCGGGCGCCCCGCGGCGACTCGACCTCGACGACGTCGCCGGGGGCCGCGCCCATCAGCGCGCGGGCGACGGGCGACTCCGCGGACAGCTTGCCCGCCTTGAGGTCCGCCTCGGTCGGCCCGACGAGCGTGAACGTCTGCTCGCGGCCGGCCTCGACGTCGGTGACGCGCACGGTGCTGCCGAACGTGACGACGCCCGCGTCCGCCGCGACCTCGACGACCTCCGCATTGCGCAGGCGCTCGGTGAGGCGCAGGATCTTCGTCTCGAGATGCCCCTGCTCCTCCTTGAGCGCGTGGTACTCGGCGTTCTCGCTGAGGTCGCCCTCCTCGCGGGCGGCCTTGATCTTCTTGGCCAGGCTCGCGCGGACGGGGCCCTCGAGCTCCGCGATCTCGGCCTTCAGCGACGCCAGGCCGTCCGCGGTGATCGCCTCGCCCGGCGTCACGCCGCCACCTCGAGCGCCACGTCGCCGGTGGCGACGTGGTCCAGCGGCGACTCGGGCAGCACGCCGACCGGATAGCGTCTCGCGGATCGTCGTAGAGCGTCGAGCGCTCGGCGGCCGGCCGGCCTGCGCGATGTGCCGCGGCCGCGAGATCCGGCGGATCCAGTCGCACGCCGTGGTAGCTCCCGGCGAGCCGGCTGATGCTCTCCTCCATCAGCGTTCCTCCCAGGTCGTTGACGCCCCAGCGCAGGGCCTCGGTCGCGGCGTCGAGGCCCATCTTGACCCAGCTCGCCTGCAGGTTCGTGATCGAGCGTCCCGAGCGCGAGGCGGAAGACGGCGGTGTGCTTGAGGTTCTCCTCGCGGCGAGATCTCCTCGATCCCGTGCGTGCGCCCGAGCAGCGTGTGGAACGGGATGAACGACAGCGGCACGAACTCGGTGATCCCGCCGGTGCGCTCCTGCAGGTCGCGGATCACGCGCATGTGCTCGGCCAGCTCCCACGGCTCCTCGATGTGCCCGAACATCACGGTGCGACGTCGAGCGCAGGCCGGCGTCGGTGGCTGGCCTCGATGATCTCGACCCAGCGCGCGACCGGCAGCTTGTTCGGGCTGATGCGCTCGCGCACGCCGTCGTGGAGCACCTCGGCGGCCGTGCCCGGCGTCGAGCCGAGGCCGGCGTCGGCCAGCTGCGCGAAGACCTCGGCGGGCGGCAGCCCGGAGATGTCGCACATGTGCGCGATCTCCATCGGCGAGTAGGCGTGGAGGTGCAGGTCGGCGCCGTGCCGCGCACCCTCGTCGCGCGCGACCCGCAGCCAGTGCAGGTAGTCCTCGAGCGCCCAGTCCGGATGGATGCCCGACTGGATGCACAGCTCGCTCGCGCCGAACGCGACGGCCTCCGCGACGCGGCCGCGGAACTCCTCCTCGGAGTGCTCGTAGGCCTCGGGCGAGCGGCGGCCCTGCCCGAAGCCGCAGAACGCGCAGCCGACGGTGCAGATGTTCGAGACGTTGATGTTGCGGTTGACGACGAAGGTGACCGTCTCGCCCGCGAGCTCGGCGCGCAGCTCGTCGGCGGCGCACGCGCATCGCCTCGATCGCCTCCGGGCGCGTCTCGGCGAACATCGCGGTCAGCTCCTGCGCGGTGAGGCGCTCGCCGTGACGGGCCTTCTCGATCGCCGGCCCGACGAGGTCCGCGTTGATCGCGAACGGCGCCTCCTGCCGGCCCGATCCGCGGCGCGGGATGAAGCTCCAGTACCGCTGCCGGACGGTGTCGAGCACGCCCTGGGCGACCCATTCGCCGTCGAGGTACTGCGGGTAGACGCAGAGCCGCTCGGTCAGCGCGACGCCGTCCGCGTGCAGGCGCTTGCGCACCTGCGTGCGGCGACGGGAACGGGTGCTCGGGCGAGATGTGGTCGCCGTTGGCCGACAGGCCGCCGAGGTCGGTCGCGCCCGCGGCGACGAGCTCGGGCCACCACTCGGCGAGGTTCGGCGGGACCTGGATCCCGACGTCGGGCATCAGCCGGCGCGTGTGCGCGATCAGGCCCTTCATGTCGTCGATCGTCACCTCGCACGCCCACTCCGGCAGCGGCACGTCAGGCCGGTCGCCGATCCCGGTGGCCCAGTACTCGCGCGCGCTCGCGTCTGCGATCTCCGCCGGCTCGCGGCCGTAGTAGCGCTCGTGCGGCACGAAGTTCTGCAGGATCACCTCCTGGAGGTGGCCGTGCTCGGCGTGCACGGCGGCCAGCGCCTCCAGCGACGCGATCCGCTCGTCGGCGGTCTCCCCGATGCCGACGAGGATCCCGCTCGTGAACGGGATCCGCAGCTCGCCGGCGGCGCGGATCGTCTCCAGCCGCCGCGCCGGGTGCTTCGTCGGCGACCCCGCATGCACCGTCTGCATGAGGCGCTCGCTGACCGATTCGAGCATCAGGCCCTGCGACGCGGTGACCTCCCGCAGCCGCGCGAGGTCCTCGCGGCTCAGGACGCCGAGGTTCGTGTGCGGGAGCAGCCCGCGCTCCAGCGCGCGCTCGCACGTCCAGACGACGTAGGAGGTGAAGTCCGCGTGGCCGTAGGCGCGCAGGCGCTCGGCGACGACGGGGTCGACCTCCGGCTTCTCGCCGGTGAGGACGAGCAGTTCCTTCGCCCGGCGCCGGACCGCCAGGTCGAGCTGCTCCTCGACCTCGTCCGGCGCGTAGAGGTGCGCCTTGTGCGTCGCGAACGCGCAGTACTTGCAGTAGCACTGGCACCGTCGCGACAGCGACAGCGTGAAGTTCCGCGAGAACGTGACACGGCGGCGCATCGGTCGGCCGGAGCCTACCGGTGCGCCGCCGGGCACAGACCCCCGGCGGATGCCGGGGGCCGGAGTCATCCGAGGTCAGTTCGGGTCGGCGAGGCCCTCGTCGTCGACCGTGATCAGCAGGTCGTCCTCGCGGGCCGGCGTCATGCCGGTCTCCTCGACATCGCCCGGGTAGAACCACTGGACCAGGAAGGTGGCGATCAATGCGCCGACGATCGGGCCGAGCGTGTAGACGAACAGGAACGTCCCGAAGTTGTCGAACAGCGTGTCCGACACGAGCATCGGGCCGAACGCGCGGGCCGGGTTGAACCCGCCGCCGGTCAGCGGGCCGATGCACATGACCGCGACGCCGAGCGCGCCGCCGATGAGCCAGGGCGTGATGTCGCTCTTGTTCTTGGCGATGACGGCGGTGCCGGTGATCGTCGCCATCAGGAGGAACGTCCCGAGCATCTCGGCGATGAAGCCCGTCGAGTCGCTCTGGAAGAACGACTTGGCGAGCAGCGTGGCGCCGTAGTTCACGGGCTTGCCCTCGTCGATGAGGATCCACTTGCAGACGAGCGCGGCGAGCGTCGCGCCGGCGAGCTGCATGAGGATGTACACGCCGGCGTCACCGCCGCGGATGCGCTTGGTGGCGAGCATCGAGATGGTGACGGCGGGGTTGAAGTGTGCACCGCACACGCCGGCGAGCGATGCGACGAGCAGCGCGAGCGTGAACGCGTGGACGAGGCCGATGACCGACCAGTCGGTGAAGCCGAGCGCCGCGCGCGAGGAGAGCGACACGACGAGGCAGATGAAGAGGACGAGCACGAAGGTGCCGACCAGCTCCGCGACGTATGCGCGGGCGCCCTTTGGTTCCACGGGGTCCTTCCTTTCCTGGGTGAACGTGGTGTCGGGGCGCTCGGCGCGTGTTCCTATGCTCCGGCCCCGGATGACGCTCACTCCTTCGCTTCCGGCGGTGCTGATCCTGCTCGTGGGCGCATGGGTGCTTGCGGGCTGCGGCGGCACGGACGAGCCGGCGACCCCCCCGCCCGCGCCCGCGACGCTCGTCCTGGACTTCGCGCCGAACGCCGTCCACGCGGGCACGTACCTCGCCCGCGAGCGCGGATACGACCGCGACGCCGGGCTGCGGCTGGCGGTGCAGGCGCCGTCCAGCTCGACCGACGCCGTCAAGCTGCTGCGCGCCGGGCGGGCCGACCTGGCGTACCTCGACATCCACGACCTCGCGATCGCCGACGAGCGCAGCCCCGGCTCCCTGGTCGGCGTCATGGCACTCGTCCAGCGGCCCCTGGCGTCCCTCCTGGCGGACCCCGGCGTCACGCGCCCCCGCGACCTCGAGGGCCGGCGGGCCGGCGTCAGCGGCCTGCCCAGTGACCGCGCCGTGCTCGAGTCGATCGTCCGCGGGGACGGCGGCGACCCCGGCCGGGTCCGCCAGGTGACCATCGGCTTCCAGGCCGTTCCCGCGCTGCTCGCGGGTCGGGTGGCGGCCGCCACGGGGTTCTGGAACGCCGAGGGCGTGGCGCTGCGCAGCCGGCGCCCCGCGACGCGGGTCTTCAAGGTCGACGAGTTCGGAGCCCCCGCCTACCCGGAGCTCGTCCTCGTCACGACACCGGAGCGCCTGCGTCAGCGACTGTCGCTCGTCACGGGCACGGTCGCGGCGCTGAGGCGCGGCTACGAGGCGACGCTCGAGCAGCCCGGCGCCGCGCTCGACGCCCTGGTCGCGGGCGCGCCGGGCGTCGACCGCGCGGGCGCCGCGCGGGAGCTGCGGGCGGTCTCGCCCGCGTTCACCACGCCCCGCGGGCGCGTTCGGCGTCCTGCGGCCGGACGTCCTGCAGGCGTGGGCGACCTGGGAGCAGCGCTTCGGGATCGTCCGCGAGCGCCCCGACGTGGCGCGGCTGTTCGCGCCGGCGGTCGCCGGCTCAGGCGCCGGCTGAGCCCGGCACGTCGCCGTTGCGCCGCCAGTAGATCGTCACGCCGACGGCCGTCGCGGAGGCGCTGACGCCGGCGAGGTTCGCGACGATCAGCGCAGCGTTCCCGAGTGCCAACCCGTAGGCGAGCCAGGCCATCCCGCCGATCATGAGGATCAGCAGGAACGTCAGGCTGACGTCGGCCGAGCTCCGCCGCCGGTGCGCACGGATCGCCTGCAGCAGGGGGCTGGCACCCATGACCACGCCGAACGACCCGGCGAGCACGCCGAGCGCCGACGTCACCGTCATCCCGGCGCACCCTCGGCCAGCGCGGTGACGAGATCCGCGCCCTCGCGGTTCATGCGCGAGCGCGGGACGACCTGGTCGAAGCCGGCCGCCAGCGCGCGCGTGCGCGTGTCCACGTCGACGTGGCTGTAGAAGCCCAGCGTGCGCGTGGTCGCCAGCTCGCCGGCGCCGTCCATCGCCGCGACGAGCCCCGCGCCGTCGATCGTGTCCGTCGCCAGATCCACGACGAGGACGTCGGCGGCCGGGGCGCCGGCACGCGCGGCATCGGCGTCGCCCGTCAGCTCGACCGCGTGGCCCGCGGCCGTGAGCGCCGCGTGGACCTTGGACCCGAACAGCAGGTCCGGCACGAGGGCGATCACGCGGGCCATGCGCTCACTGGTGGTGCAGCTTGCGGAACTCCTCGCGCACCGACTCCGGCCGACCCCACTCGTGGAAGACCGGCGCCCGACCTGAGCGGACCTCGCGGACGGCGAGCTCCCCGGCGATGCCCGCCTCGTCGAGGAACAGGAGCGACCGGTGCACGGCCGGCGCGGCGGCCGCGTGCCCGAACCGGTGGGCGCAGAGGATCCGCCAGTGCCAGTCGTGGTGCGAGTAGGGCTGGGCGTTGCAGGTGACGAGGAACGTCGCGGCCTCCACGTAGCGCTGCTCGTCGAAGATCCGCAGGTCGAGCTCGATGTCCGTCCAGTCGTCGGGCAGCGAGTCGAGGACCTCCTGGAAGGTGTCGGCGAGCGCCATCGCCCGGAGGGTACCCGTCGTCAGCCCAGGATGATCTGGCCGACGAGGAACAGGTTGAGCGAGATGATCAGCCCGGCCACGATCCAGGCGAGCCCGGTGGTGCGTCGCTGGTTGACCAGCGCGCCCATCACGTCGGGACGCCTGGTCAGCAGGATCAGTGGCACGAGCGCGAACGGGATGCCGAACGAGAGCACGACCTGGCTGAGCACGAGCGCATCCGTCGGGTTCACGCCGAGGGCGAGCACAACGAGGGCGGGCGCCATGGTGATCAGCCGCCGCAGTGTCAGCGGGATCTGCCGGCCGATGAAGCCCTGCATCACCACCTGCCCGGCGTAGGTCCCGACGCTCGAGGACGCGAGGCCCGACGCCAGCAGCGCGAGCCCGAATGCGAGCGCCGCCTCCGGGCCGACGAGATCCTTGAATCCCTCGTAGGCCCCCTCGATCGTGTCGAGTCCGGTCAGCGGCGAGTCGAAGAAGAGCGACGCCGCGATGATGAGCATCGACATGTTCACGAGGCCCGCGATGCCCATGGCGATCGTCACGTCGTAGCGCTGGAAGCGCAGCAGCGCGCGCTTCTCGTCGTCGTCGCGGGGCCTGATCCGGTCCTGCGTGAGCGCCGAGTGCAGGTAGATGACGTGCGGCATCACGGTGGCGCCGAGGATGCCGGCGGCGAGCAGCACGCTCTCGGTCCCGTCGAACGACGGGACGAAGCCGCCGGCCGCCTCACCCGGTTCGAACCCGATCCGCAGCGTGTCGTACAGGAACCCGAGCAGGATGATGCCGAGGAAGAAGGCGATCACGACCTCGAAGCGCCGGTAGCCGCGCCGCTGCAGGCCGAGCACCCCGAACGAGACGACCGCCGTGATCAGGCCCGCCGGGAACAGCGGGATCCCGAACAGGAGATTCAGGGCGATCGCGGCGCCGACGAACTCGGCGAGGTCGGTCGCCATCGCGACGACCTCCGCCTGGACCCACAGTCCGCGGGAGACGCGGCGGGGGAAGTGCTCGCGGCAGAGCTCCGGCAGGTTGCGACCGGTCGCGATGCCGATCTTCGCCGACAGGTTCTGGATCAGCATCGCCATGAGGTTGGCCGTGAGGAGGACCCACAGCAGCATGTACCCGTACGTCGCGCCGCCGGCGATGTTCGTCGCGAAGTTGCCGGGGTCGACGTAGGCGATGCACGCGACGAAGGCGGGGCCGAGGACCGCGAACGACGTGCGCGCGCGCCCGCGCTCGCGAATGCGCTGCAGGTCGCTGGGTCCGGTGTGTGCCGCGGTCTCCGGGTCGAGCCCCGCGGGCAGCACGGGCGCCTCCGGGGCCACCGAGGCGACGGCGGCTGACGTCTCGGACGGCGTGGGACTCATCCGTGGACCTCGACCCGCATCGCCCGCGCGAGCGCGCCGCCGAGCACGTGGGTCTCGGCGCCGAAGCGGGCGAAGACCGGGCCGCCGAACGGCTGGCGGTCGACGACCTCCAGCGTGGCGCCGGGCGCGATCCCGAGGTCGCTGAGGTACCGCAACATCTCGGGGTCGGCGTCGGACACCCGGACGAAGCGCCCGCACGCGCCGACCTCCAGCGCGTCGAGCGCGACGCTCTCCCCCTCGTCGATGACGAGGTCGGCGGTGGGGATCGGATCACCGTGCGGGTCGTGGGTGGGGTCGCCGAGCCGCGCGGCGATCAGCGCCTCGAGCTCCTCGGAGATGTGGTGCTCGAGCACCTCGGCCTCGTCGTGCACGCGGTCCCACGGCAGCCCGAGGTCGGCGAGCAGCAGCTCGAGCAGGCGGTGATGGCGCAGGACCTCGAGCGCGACGCGGCGCCCCTGGTCGGTCAGGGCGACGCCGTGGTAGGGCTCGTGCGTGGCGAGACCCAGCTCGGCGAGCTTGCGCACCATCCCGGATGCGGACGCCGGCGTGACGCCCAGGCGCTCGGCGAGCGCGTTCGTCGTGACGGACTCGCCGCCGGACCGGCGCTCGAGCGAGTAGATCGCCTTCGCGTAGTCCTCGACAGCGGCCGACGGGCGCTGAGTCAGCTGCTCCATGACCGATATTGTGGCATACCTAAACTTGAATGCTTGACGGCCGAAGTTCGCGGCCGGTGCGCGGGTATCCTCGGGGTCATGCCCGTCCCCCTCGCCATCGTCGACCGCAGCGACCGCGGCAAGCTCGCGGTCAGCGGCGAGGAGGCGCGAGCGGCGCTCAACGGCGTCGTCACGAACGAGGTCGAGGGACTGGAGCCCGGGACCGGCGTCCTTGCGGCGGTCCTGACGCCGAAGGGCAGGATGCTCGGGGACCTGCGCATCCTCGACACGGGCGACGAGCTGCTCCTGGACATGGAGCGCGCGGCGCTGCAGCCGGTCTTCGACGCGGTGCGCCACGGCCTGGTCGGCTACCGCGCCGAGCTCCACAAGCGCACGCTCCAGTGCGGCCTGCTGTCCCTCGTCGGCGACGGCGCCCGGGCGGCGGCGGGGGCGGCCGAGCTGCCGGAGGCCGAGCACGCCCATGCGCAGGCGAGCGTCGCCGGCGCACCGGTGCGCGTGATCGCCACGGACCTGGGGGTCGACGTCCTCTGCGATGCGGCGGACACCGCGCGCGTGCACGAGGCGCTCGTGACCGGCGGTGCCGCGGAGCTCGGGCCGGACGCGGCCGAGACCCTGCGCGTGGAGTCGGGCCGGCCGCGCTACGGCGTCGACCTCGACGACAGCGTGATCCCCCAGGAGGCGGGCCTCAACGACCGGGCCGTGAGCTTCACGAAGGGCTGCTACGTCGGGCAGGAGACGGTCGCGCGGCTGTTCTACAAGGGCAGGCCCAACCGCCACCTGCGCGGCCTGCGCCTGTCGGCGCCGGCGCCGGCGGGTGCGCCGCTGCTGCTGGGCGAGCGTGAGGTCGGGACGCTCACGAGCAGCGCCGTCTCCCCCGCGCTCGGGCCGATCGGGCTCGCGCTCGTCCGCCGCGAGGCCGAGCCCGGCGCCGAGCTGCGCGTCGGCGACGACGGCGTCAGCGCGACCGTCGTCGAACTCCCGTTCACCTGAGCCGCCCGGCGGTCAGGCCGCGACAGCGCCTGCCGCGTCCGGCAGCCCGGACGCCACGTCGACGCCCGCCCCGCGCAGGAACCGGCGCAGGCGGGCACCGCTGACGCCGCCCTCCAGCTCGAGGACGGGGGCGTCGTTGGCGGCGGCCCAGGCGGTCACCATCCGCGCCTCGTCGAGGTCGTCGGCCCCGCCCGGCCCGGGCGAGCGCAGCGCGGCCGCGGTGCGCTCGCGGATCTCCTCGAGGTCCGCGGGGAGCGCTCCCCAGTCGGCGACCGTGCCGCGGACGACCCAGAAGGCCTCGAACGTCCCGCCCTCGGGCGACTCGTCGAGCACGAGCCGCGGGCGGTCCGCATCCCCGAGCCCGCGGCCGGCGCGCTTCAGGAGGACGACGAGCCGCTCGCGCCGGCGGCGCAGCCAGGCCGCGCGCTCGTAGCGCTGCGCGGCGGACGCCTCGGCGATGAGGCCGTCGACGTGGGACAGCAGGCGACGTCCCCCGTCGCCCGACCCGGTCAGCACGCCGAGCGCCGCGTCGAGCCGCACGCGGTAGAGGTTGGGATCCAGATCGCCCAGGCACGGGGACAGGCAGCGGCCCATCTCGCCGTAGGCGGACGGATGCACGCGCCGCGGCAGCCGCCGGCCGCAGTGGCGCAGGCCGAACAGCGACACGAGCTGCTCGACGAGCTCGAGCGCGGTCGCGCGTCCGCGCAGTGGCCCGACGTTGACCGCCGGGGGCGCCGCGGGCGCCGGACCCACCTCGAGGACGGGAAAGCCGATGTCCAGCCGGCAGCGCACCCAGACCCACTCGTCGACCTGCTTGAGCTTCGCGTTGCCGGGCGGGCGCAGGCGACGCACGGTGCGTTGCTCCAGCAGCAGCGCACCGAGGTCGGTCGCCGTGGGCTGATGCTCGACCGTCTCCGCGCGGGCGGTCCACGCGGTCGACGGTGAGGACGGCGCGAAGTGCGCGCGGACGCGCGTGCGCACGCGGACCGACTTGCCCACGTACAGGACCTGACCGGCGTCGTTGCGCACGATGTAGACGCCCGGCGTGTCGCCGACGCCGGTCATGTCCGGGAGCCGCCGCCGCGCGCCGCGGGGCAGCGCGCCGCCGTCGGTCGCCCCGGAGCGCCGCCGCCGCGCCGGGCGCCGCGGCCCGAGCAGCGCGACCGCGTCCCCGACGCTCGCGGCGCTTGCGCAGAGCCGCGGGAACAGCGCGCAGAACACGCGGGCGCAGGTCTCGGCGTCGGCGAGCGCGCGGTGCGCCGTCTCCACCTCGATGCCCAGCGAGCCGGCGAGCGGGACGAGCTTGCGCTGGCGGGCCAGCGGATGCAGGCGCCGCGCGAGGGCGACCGTGCAGAGGGAGACGGGGTCCTGCCACTCCAGGCCCGCGCGCGCGAACGCCTGCGCGAGGACCCGGCGGTCGAACGCGGCGCTGTGGGCGACGAGCACGCGTCCGCGCAGGAGGTCCGCGAGCTCGGGCAGGCTCGCCTCCGCCGGCGGCGCGTCGTCGACCATCGCCTGCGTGATCCCGGTGAAGCGCTGGATCCCCTTCGACAGCGGGCGGCGCGTCGCGACGAGCGTCTCCCAGCGATCGTGCAACTCGCCGCCGCCGACCAGGACGGCGCCCACCTCGGTCAGCTCGCACGCCTCGCCGGCCAGCCCGTTCGTCTCGGTGTCGACGACGAGGAACTCGGCGGTGCGCAGCGGCGTGGCGGGATCCATCCCCCACGGTCTACGAGCGCCTGCGGACGGCGTGCACGCCGCGTTGCGCGCTGACGGCGCCCACCCGCCGATGGGCGGAGTACAGTGCCCGCACCAGAGAGGGAGGCACGCATGAGCACCATCGCACCGCAGGACCCCGTCATCGTCGAGCGCACGCGCGACGCCTGGCAGCGGTATGCCGACGAGCTGCGCGACCTTTCCGGCGCCGAGTACGAGGCCGCCGAGCGGGATGCCTGGGAGCGGCTGCAGGAGGCGCTGGCCGACGCCCACGCGGAGGCGGCGCTGGGCCTCTAGCCGGACGGCGGACGCCGCACCCGTCCGACCCGCCCTTTCCCTGGCGCCGTGCCCTGGGGTAGGGTCCGCAGCGCGGCGCCGGATGCGCCGCACGGAGGAGCAATGCAGAACTCACGGCGCACGACTCTCGCGATCGCGCTCACCGGCGCGCTCGCGGCCGGTGTCCTCGGCTGCGGCAACGAGAAGCACGAGAACCGCCTGCGCCCGCCGGCACCGGTCCTGCTGGGGGCGTCGATCACGCCCGAGCGGATCTCGATCTCCCCGAGGGCCGTCGGCGCCGGCCCGATCACGCTCGTCTTCACGAACCTGACCGGCGCCTCACAGCAGGTGACGTTCGAGTCCGCCGGCGCGCCCGGGTCGACGAACAGGCCCGGCATCCGCCAGCAGACCGGGCCGATCAACCCGAACGACACCGCCCAGCTGCAGGCGAACGTCCAGCCGGGGCTGTACCGGGTCCGCGTCCGCGGCGACGCCGTCGCCCCCGCGACCCTCGCGATCGGGCGCGAGCGCCCGTCGTCGCAGAACGACCTGATGCTGCCGTAGGGCACGGCCCCCCGGCACGGCCCCCTGGCAGGACAGACCGTGCCGAAGGCACGGGCTGATCAATCTCCAGGTCCCGACAAGCCGACCACAGAAGCGCCCCGGCACGACGTCCAAGCGCCGGCCGCGTTCGCCGCGGGTTCCGACCGTGATCATTTCCCGCCGCGAGCGAGCGCCGCCCCGCTGCGGGTTCCGACCGGTGACCGGTCATTTCCCGCAACGACCGCGTGCGCACCGACCGCCCCGTGTGACGAAGGTCACACTCGCGCAACAGCTGCATCGTGCTAATACTTACGGCGATGCAAGCATCCTCGCCGACCACCGCCTCGACCACCGCCCTCGCCGAGCAGCTCCTCGCGCTGTGGAAGTACGTCGCCCGTGAGGCGGGCGGGCAGTTCGCCGACCTCCTCGACGAGCTCGACCTCTCGCTGGCACAGCTCAAGACCCTCGAGACCCTCACCGCCCACGGCGCCGCGCCGTCCGTCAAGGAGCTCTCGGAGTCCCTCGGCTGCTCGCTGGCCAACTCCAGCCGCGGCGTCGACGCGCTCGTGCGCCGCGGGCTCCTGGAGCGCCGCGAGGACGCGGACGACCGCCGCGTCAAGCGCCTGACCATCACCCCCGCGGGTCGCGAGGCGATCGCCCGCATCGACGCCCTGCGCCTGCGCGGGCTCGAGCAGTACGCCACGACCCTCACCGACGATCAGCGCGCGCGCCTCGCCGACGCGCTGACCGGCCTGCCCGCCGCCTGAACGACCAGGACACCCACCCATGGCCCTCTCCCTCCCCGACATCAAGGACGCCGACCGCCGCTGGTGGACGCTCGGCGCCATGTGCTTCGCGCTGTTCATGGTGATGCTCGACAACACCGTCGTGAACGTCGCGCTCCCCTCGATCCAGCGCGACCTCGGCGTCTCGACCGCGAACCTCGAGTGGACCGTCAACGCCTACACGCTGACGTTCGCCGTCCTGCTCGTCACCGGCGGGCGGATGGGCGACATCTTCGGCCGCCGGCGCTGGTTCCTCGTCGGCGTCGCGGTGTTCGGCGCGTCCAGCCTCTTCATCGCCTTCTCCCAGACCGCCTCCTGGCTCGTCATCGGCCGCGCGGCCCAGGGCGTCGGCGCCGCGTTCATGATGCCCGCGACGCTCTCGATCATCACGAACGCGTTCCCGCCGCAGGAGCGCGGAAAGGCGATCGGCACCTGGGCCGGCATGAGCGCCGTCGCGCTCGCCATCGGGCCCGTGGTCGGCGGGTTCCTCGTCGAGCACGTCTCGTGGCAGTCGATCTTCCTCATCAACGTCCCGATCGCGGTCGTCGCCGTCGCCGTGACGCTGTGGGCCACGCGCGAGTCACGCGATCCCACCGCGGCGCGCACCGTCGACGTCGCCGGGGTCGGCGCCCTCAGCGTCGGGATGGGCGCGCTCGTCCTCGGCCTCGTCGAGGGGAACGCGTGGGGCTGGGGCTCGCCGCGGATCCTCGGGCTGTTCGCGCTCGCGCTGCTCGCCCTGTCCGCGTTCTTCGTCATCGAGCACCACGTGCGCGCGCCGATGCTCGACTTCACGTACTTCCGCTCGCGCTCGTTCCTCGGCGCGAACCTCGTCGCGTTCATCGTGAGCTTCGCGATGCTCGCGATGTTCTTCTTCCTCGCCCTCTACATGCAGAACGTCCGCGGCTACAGCCCGCTCGAGGCGGGCGTGCGGTTCCTCCCGTCGACGGTCGTGATCATCTTCATGGGCCCCATCGCGGGCCGCCTGGCCGACAAGGTCGGGCCGCGCCCGCTGATGTCGCTCGGGCTGGTGCTTCGTCTCGATCTCGCTGTTCGCGCAGAGCTTCCTCGCGCCCGACACGCCGTACTCGACGCTCGCGCTCGCGTTCGTCCTCATGGGCGTCGGGATGGGTCTCGTGATGTCGCCGATGAGCACCGCCGCGATGAACGCCGTCGATCAGACGAAGGCGGGCGCCGCGTCGGGCGTGCTGTCGATGAGCCGCATGGTCGGCGGCACGTTCGGGGTCGCGGTGACCGGAGCACTCGTCTCGACGCTCGGTCGCAGCCGGCTGACGGACCTGCTGCCGGGCACCGCCGGAGGGGCAGATCGACCGGCTCGTGGACGCCCTGGCGACCGGCGGCTCGGGGATCCCGGGGAAGGCGGGCCTCGCGGTGCAGACCGCGTTCCTGGACGCCGTCAACACGAGCATGAAGATCGGGGCCGTCGTCGCGTTCGTCGGCGCGGTGGTCGCCTGGCTGCTGATCGAGAAGATCCCGCCGCGCGCCCACGTCCGCGAGAGCCTCGAGGACCGCATCGAGCACGATCTCGTCGAGGCGGGCGACACCGGCGGCGCCCCGCAGGGCGAGGCCGCGCTGCGCCAGCCCGCGCGCGCCTGAACGGCCCGGCCGGAGCCGACCGCCGCGGCCGCTAGCGTCGCGCGGCGTGCAGGTGCTCGAGGCGTTCGACCGGTCGCATGTGACCTCGCTGCTCGCGCGCGACGAGCGCTTCTGGCTGCGCCTGCACGCGCCGAAGCCGGAGGTGCTGCAGGAGGTCGGAGACCTGCTCGGCTTCGACCACCTCGCGATCGAGGACTCGCTCGAGTTCGGCCAGCGCCCGAAGATCGACGACTACCCCGAGTCGGCGCTGCTCGTGTTCTACGGCGCGCGGACGACCCACGGCGCCCACACGTCGGACAAGCTCGTCGTCCCCGTGGAGTTCCACTTCCACGTCACGCGCCACGGGATCGTCAGCATCCGCCACCACAACGCCGACACGGCCCAGGACGTGCGCCGGCGCGTGGCCCTCAGCGACATCGACACGGCCGAGGAGGTGCTCTACCGCGTCCTCGACGCGCTCGTCTCCACGTGGAACCCGGCGCTGCAGTCGATCGACGACGAGGTGGACCGCATCGAGGACGAGATCCTCGAGGACGCCGACACCGACCAGCGGCTGCGGCTGCTGGAGATCAAGCACTCGCTCGTCGCGATCCGGCAGACCGTCAGCGCGCAGCGCGACGTGCTGGCCGGCCGCCGCGAGGCCCTGGAGACGCTCCCCGGCTTTCGCGACCGCGAGGGACGCGAGTCCCTGCGCGACATCTTCGACCGCATGTCGATGGTCGCCCAGCAGGTCGACAACGTCCGCGAGTCGGTCTCCAACGCGCTCGACCTCTACGTCTCGGCGGTCGCGAACGAGCTCAACCAGATCATCAAGGTCCTGACGATCGTCGCCACCTTCTTCCTCCCGATGACGTTCGTCACGGGGTTCTTCGGCCAGAACTTCGGCTGGCTCGTGGAGAACGTCAGCTCGCCCGCGGCCTTCCTCGTCCTGGGCCTGGGCGTCAACGCGGCGATCGTCATCGCCCTGTGGACGTGGTTCACGCGTGCCGGCTACATCGACATCCGCGAGTTCCTGGTCCGCAAGCGGCCGTCGCGGCCGCCCCGGGCGCCGTAGTATTCGCGGCCGCAACCGTCCGCCCCGCAGGAGGAACCGCACCCATCATGGCCGTCGACCTGTCGCAGATCGCGCACGTCTCCACCGAACCCGGCGAGCTGCCGGACACGATGGCCGCCTGGGTCATCCGCCAGGAGCGCGAGGGCGAGCCGATGGACGCCTTCCAGCTCGAGGAGATCGAGGTCCCCGAGCCGCAGGCGTTCGAGGTGATCGTCCGCGTGATGGCCGCGGGCGTGAACTTCAACAACGTCTGGGCCGCGCTTCGGCAAGCCGGTCTCGGTCTTCGGCTACGGCGACCATCCCGAGTACGGCCACCACATCGGCGGCTCGGACGCCTCCGGCGTCGTCTGGAAGGTCGGCCCCGGGGTGACCCGCTGGAAGCCCGGCGACGAGGTCGTCATCCACTGCAACCAGACCTCCTACGAGGATCCGGAGGTCCACGGCCTCGACCCGATGGCCGCGCCCTCGCAGCGGATCTGGGGCTACGAGACGACCTGGGGCTCGTTCGCGCAGTTCACGAAGGTCCAGGCCCAGCAGCTGCTGCCCAAGCCGAAGGCGCTCACCTGGGAGGAGTCCGCGTCCTACGGGCTGACGTACTTCACCGCCTACCGGATGCTCCTGGACCGCGCGAAGCTCCAGGCCGGCGACCGCGTGCTGATCTGGGGCGCCGCCGGCGGCCTCGGCGTGTTCGCGACGCAGCTCGTCAAGGCGGCCGGGCGCGGAGAGCGTCGGCGTCGTCTCCTCGCCGGAGAAGGGCGAGCTGATCAAGCAGCTCGGCGCCGTCGACTACATCGACCGCAGCGAGTTCGCCGGGATGATGCGCACCGGCACCGAGACGCCCGAGGAGGAGAAGGCGCGCTTCGCCGTCACGCGCGCGTTCGCCAAGCGCGTCAAGGAGATGCTCGGCGACGCGCCCGAACATCGTCTTCGAGCACGTCGGCAAGGCGACGTTCCCGACCTCCGTCTTCACCGTGAAGCCGTTCGGCAAGGTCGTCATCTGCGGCGCGACGTCGGGCTACACCTCGACTTCGACGTGCGCTACCTCTGGATGCGCCAGAAGGAGATCATCGGCTCGCACTTCGCCAACGCCTGGGAGTGCACGAAGGCCAACCAGCTGATCGACGACGGGCTGATCCGGCCGGTGCTGTGGAAGACGATGGGCTTCGATCAGGTGGCGGAGGCCCACCAGCTGATGCACGAGAACAAGCACCTCGGCAAGATCGCGATCCTCGTCGGCGCGACCGAGGAGGGCCAGGGCGCGAGCGCCGAGGGCCCCGGCGCGATCCGCGCGGAGGTGGGTGCCTGATGGCCCAGACGATTCACGTTCCCTGGTATGCGACCGGCCTGCGCGGCGACCGGCTGCAGGCGGCGCTGCTCGACGTGACGCCGACCGCGCTGCGGTACGGCGCGACCGGCTGGTCCCTGCACCGCTCCAAGGACGACCGCTACAAGTTCCTGCAGATCCTCCACTTCGAGAGCAAGCTCGACTTCGAGCGCTGGTGGGAGGGTCACGAGATGGTCGAGATGCGGACCATCACCTCCGGCTGGTGGCAGGTCCCGCTGCTCTACGCCCCGCACGACACGCTCGGCGAGGGCCGGATCGAGGCGCCCGTCGAGGCAGCCGAGACGGCGCCCGCGCCGGCGCCGGACCCGGCACCCGCCGCGACCGCCTGACGCCCGGCCCATGCCGGACCTCTCGACGCTCGCGGTGTTCGCCGCGGCGTCGCTCGCGCTCGTCGCGGTGCCCGGCCCGTCGGTGCTCTACATCGTGGGGACGAGCATCGCTCAGGGCCGGCGCGCGGGCGTGGCGTCGATGCTCGGCGTGCAGGCCGGCGCCCTGATCCACGTCTTCGCGGCGGCGATCGGCGTGTCCGCGCTGCTGGCCTCCTCCGCGGAGGCGTTCAACGTCGTGAAGTACGCCGGCGCCGCGTACCTCGTCTGGCTCGGGATCCAGAAGCTGCGCCACGCCGGCGAGGAGGACCCGGCGGCCCGCCCGCCGCGCACGCACGCCCACCTGTTCCGCCAGGGCGTCGTCGTGAACCTCCTGAACCCGAAGGTCGCGATGTTCTTCGTCGCCTTCCTCCCCCAGTTCATCGATCCCGGCGCCGGGAGCCCCGGCCTGCAGATCATCGGGCTCGGCCTCGTCTTCATCACCATCGCGATGCTCAGCGACACCGTCTACGCCCTCGCCGCCGGCACCGCCGCCGAGCACCTCAGCGGCACCCTCAGCGCCCGCCGCCGCCTCGACCGCATCAGCGGCACCATCATGATCGGCCTCGGAGCCATCGCGGCCTTGACAGGCCACCGCAGGGCCTGACGCGAGCCCGAGAGCACCGCCGAGACGCAGGCGCCAGGTTTCCCGGCACCATGATCGTCAGCAGCAGACCGGAGCGAGGGATCGCGGATGCATGAGGCCCAACGGCGAGGGGGTGCTGTGGCGCAAGCCACCGCCCCCCGAAGGCGGGGGGCCTCAGGCGCCGCGAGACCCGCGACCAAGCCGGCGTCAGCCTTGTTCGAGGGGAGCCATGGTCAACCCATGGTCCCGGAGCTGCTCCCAGTAGTGCTCTGCGAGCTCCCGATGTCCGCTCCACACGATCGCGAGGCCGGTGTTGTGGATGCGGTCGGCGATCGAGTAGCCCATGTCGAGCGTGATCCCGGGGATGGTGCGCGAGAGCGCGCCGGCGACGCCGTCGAACGTGTTGTGGTCGTCGTTGCGGACGATCACGTGCCAGGACCCGCCGAGGCCTGAGCCGGGTCCCTGGACCCGGGGAAGCTCCACCGTCTGAGACATCGGTCCCACAGGGTAGGGCACGGCCCCCGGCAGGACAGGTCGGCGAAGCCGACCTGATCAATCTCCGTCCCCCGCGGACGCCTTCTCGCCCACGGTCGCCCAGTACCGGGCGAGCCCGGGGTACAGCGCGTCGGGCGGCATGCCCTGGAAGTACGCGGCGGCGCGCTCGGGGCCGACGCGCTCGGTGATCCAGTCGCGCACGCGGCGCTCGAACTCGGCGGCGTCGTGGTCGCGCGCCCACGCCCCGAGCCGGTCGAGCGCCTCGCGCAGGTCGGCGAGGTGGGCGGGCGGGTCGTCGTACGTGCCGAAGTGCGTGATCGCGAGCCGCCGCGGCGCCCATGCGGTGATGGTGTCCAGGGATGCCCGCCACAGGTCGAGCTCGATGTCGGGCGGCGGTGTCGGCGGCATGATCGGGCCGTCGCCGATCCGCACGCCGGCGACGTCTCCGGCGTAGACGGTGCCGCTGGGCTCGTGGAGGTAGCTGACGTGGTGCTGCGCGTGGCCGGGCGTGTAGGCGACCTGCCAGGGCCCGTCGCCGCCCCAGCCGTCGAGTCGCTCGCCGCCCTGCAGCACGATCAGCCGGTCCTGCGGCACCGGCACGATCTCGCCCCAGAGTCGCTGCATGTCGTCGCCGTAGAGGCGGGTGGCGCTCGTGACGAGCTTGGAGGGGTCGACGAGGTGCCGGGCTCCGCGTTCGTGCACGGCGACGACGAGGTGCGGCCAGCGCCGCACGAGCGCCCCGGTCGCGCCGGCGTGGTCCAGGTGGATGTGCGTGAGCAGGATCGCCTGCGGAACGCGGCCTGCGAGGGCGGCGACGAGCGCCTCCTCGCACGATTGCGGACCGGGGTCGACGAGGACATCGCCGACGCGGTGGCAGCAGATGACGTTCGCGCGCCCGAGGTGCAGGACGTCGAGCTGCTCGTCGGGCGCGGGCGTCACAGGCGCGCGACGACGATGTCGGGGAACGCCTTGGTGTCCTCGTGGGGCGTCCATGAGCCGTGGCGGATGCCGACCGTCTTGAACCCGGCTTCCGCGACGCGGTCCAGGAGCCATTCCTCGTCGATGGCGAACGTCGGCTCCCCGCCGTGGTCGCCCTCGCCTCCGGGCGCGTCGTCCTCGGCATCGAAGGCGATCGCGGCGGTGCCCTGCGCGAGTGCCGTGCGCGCGTCGCCGTCGAGCAGGTAGGCGGTCGCGAACAGCCGGCCCTCGTCGATCATCACGCGGCGCGCCTCGCGCAGGCGGGCGGCGACGGCGTCGGGCGGCAGGTGCGTGAGGACGTCGTGCATGACGACGACGTCGAACGTCTCCTCCTGGAACGGGAGGACGAGGTCGGTGACGGAGAGGTCCTCGGCGAGCTCGAACGAGAAGTCGGGCCGGTCGCGGTAGGCGGCCTGGCACCACTCGATCGCGACCGCGTCGTCGTCGTAGCCGACGTAGCGGGCGCCCGGGCCGAGGTGGCGGTGCAGCGGGCGCGCGAGCACCCCGGCGCCGCAGCCGATCTCGAGCACGCGCTCGTCGGGACGCACGAGCGCGAGGCTGCGCAGCAGGCCGAGCCAGGTCTCGCCGACCTCGGTGTAGTCCCCGTCGCCGACGTAGCGCAGGCGGCGCGGCGGGGTGTAGGGGTCGCGGCGCCGCAGGACGACGTCGAGGCCGTCGGCCAGGCGGTGGCGCACGTCGGTGACGAGACTCGGGCTCACGGCGCCGGACCATACAATCCGGGCATGAGCCATCGCCTGCCCGAGCGCGACAAGCCCTGGATGATGCGGACGTACGCGGGTCATTCGACCGCGGAGAAGTCCAACGAGCTGTACCGGTCGAACCTCGCGAAGGGCCAGACGGGCCTGTCGATCGCGTTCGACCTGCCGACCCAGACCGGCTACGACCCGGATGACGAGCTCGCGCGCGGCGAGGTCGGCAAGGTCGGCGTCCCGGTCGCCCATCGCGGCGACATGGCGGCGCTGCTGGACGGCATCCCGCTGGACAAGATGAACACGTCGATGACGATCAACGCGACGGCGGCCTGGCTGCTGGCGCTGTACGTCGTCACGGCGGAGGACCAGGGCGTCGAGCCAGGATCTGCTCTCAGGGCACGACGCAGAACGACATCATCAAGGAGTTCCTCGCCCGCGGGACGTACGCGTTCCCGCCCGGGCCCCTCGATGCGGCTGATCGCCGACATGATCGCCTACACGGTCGAGAGCGTCCCGCGCTGGAACCCGATCAACATCTGCAGCTACCACCTGCAGGAGGCCGGCGCGACGCCGGTGCAGGAGATCGCCTACGCGATGAGCAACGCGATCGCGGTGCTCGACGCGGCCCGCGAGCGGGTGCCGGAGGACCGCATGACGGCCGTCTTCGGGCGCATCTCGTTCTTCGTCAACGCCGGCGTCCGCTTCGTCGAGGAGCACGCGAAGCTCCGCGCGATGGGGATCCTCTGGGAGGAGCTCGGCCGCGAGCGCTACGGCGTCACCGATGCGAAGGCCCTGCGCCTGCGCTACGGCGTCCAGGTCAACTCGCTCGGGCCTGACCGAGAGCCAGCCGGAGAACAACGTGCAGCGCATCGTCCTGGAGGCGCTGGCGGTGACGCTCGGCCGCGACGCGCGTGCCCGCGCGATCCAGCTCCCGGCCTGGAACGAGGCGCTGGGCCTGCCGCGCCCGTGGGATCAGCAGTGGTCGCTGCGGATCCAGCAGGTGCTGGCGATGGAGACCGACCTGCTCGAGTATCCGGACATCTTCGAGGGCTCGATCGTGATGGACGGGCTGGTCGCCGAGCTGCTGGAGGGTGCGCGCGCGGAGATGGCCGTCGTCGCCGAGCACGGCGGCGCGGTGCAAGGCCGTGGACTACATGAAGGCCGCGCTCGTCGACAGCCACCGCGAGCGGCTGCGCCGCATCGAGAGCGGCGAGCAGACCGTCGTCGGGTCTGAACCGCTTCACCGAGGGCGAGGACTCCCCGCTCATGCAGGGCGCCGACGGCGGGATCCTCACGGTGGATCCGGAGGTCGAGGGCCAGCAGCGCGCGGCCGTGGAGCGCTGGCGTGCCGAGCGCGATCAGGCCGCGGTCGACGCGGCGCTGGCGGAGGTCGCACGCGTCGCCCGGGCCGAGGACGAGAACATCATGCCCGCCACGATCGCCGCCGCACGGGCGGGCGCGACGACCGGCGAGTGGTCGCGGACGCTCCGCGAGGCGTTCGGCGAGTACCGGGCGCCGACCGGCGTCGGCGAGGCCGCCGCGCCCGTCGGACCGGGCGAGGACGAGCTGGCGGCGCTGCGCGACGAGGTGGAGCGCGTCAGCGAGGCGCTCGGGCGCCGCATCAAGATCCTCGTCGGCAAGCCGGGCCTGGACGGGCATTCCAACGGCGCCGAGCAGATCGCGGTGCGCGCGCGCGACGCGGGCATGGACGTCGTCTACGAGGGCATCCGCCTGACGCCCGCAGCAGATCGCGGCGAGCGCGCTGCAGGAGGGCGTCCACGTCGTCGGGCTGTCGATCCTGTCCGGCTCGCACCGGGAGCTGATCCCGTCGGTCGTGGACGCGCTGCGCGAGCGCGGCGTCGACGTGCCGGTCGTCGTCGGCGGGATCATCCCGGACGCCGACGTCGAGCCGCTGAAGGCCGCGGGCGTCGCGGCGGTCTACACGCCGAAGGACTTCGACATCACGCAGATCATGGGCGACATCGTGCGCCTGGTCGCCGAGCGCGGCGGCGTGGGCGCCGCTGCGTAGGCGGCCGCCGTGCCGATCACGCCGCGGGCGTTCGGCGAGCGCGGGCGGCGCCGCGCGGAGAAGCTCGGGATCGACCCGGCGCGCCTGCCGCCCGGGCAGTCGCCGACGCAGAAGTTCCCGGTCCTCACGATCGGTGCGACCCCGCGGCTCGACACCGCGACCTGGTCGTTCTCGGTGCACGGGCTGGTGGCGGCGCCGTTCGCGCTGCGCTGGGAGGAGCTGCTCGCGCTCCCGCAGACCGCGCTCACGACCGACCTGCACTGCGTGACACGGTGGTCGAAATTCGACACGACCTGGGTGGGCGTGCGGGTCCGGGACCTCCTGGAGCGTGCCGCGCCGCTGCCGTCCGCGAGCCACGTGCTCGTCCACGCCCACGGCGGCTACACGACGAACCTCCCGCTCGAGGCGCTCACGGGCGACGACGTCCTCGTGGCGCACACGTTCGACGGCCTCCCGCTGGAGCGCGACCACGGCGGGCCGGCGCGGCTGCTCGTCCCGCGGCGGTACCTGTGGAAGTCGGCGAAGTGGGTGAGCGCGCTGGAACTGCTCGACCACGACGAGCCCGGCCTGTGGGAGCGCAACGGCTACCACAACGACGGCGACCCCTGGGCGGAGGAGCGCCATACCGCCGATCAGTGGTCGGTGCGGCAGGTGCAGCGCCGCCTGCGGGGCGCGGACCCGGCGTAGTTCGCAGGTCGCCGCGGCCGCCGCGCGCTAGCGTCCCCGTCCGATGTCGCTGACCGACGGCACAGCACTCGGCGAGCGCCTGGCGGCGGGCGACCTGGCGGCCGCACCTGCGGTGCTGAATCTCGTCGAGAACCGCACGCCCGCCGCGCGCCCGCAGATCGCCGCGCTGCTGCGCCGGCTCTCCCCCGCGTCGCTCGGCCGCGAGGCCACGGGGCACATCGTCGGCGTCACCGGTCCGCCCGGTGCCGGCAAGTCCTCGCTGCTGTCCGAGCTGATCCGCGAGTGGCGCGGCGCCGGGCTCAGCGTCGCCGTCCTGGCCGTCGACCCGTCCTCCAAGCGCAGCGGCGGGTCGCTGCTCGGGGACCGCGCGCGGATCGCCTTCGACCCCGCCGACGAGCGCGTCTTCATCCGTTCGACCGCTGCCGCAGGGCGCCTCGGCGGGCTGGCGCCGGCGACGCGTGAGGCCGCGGCGGTCCTGGCGGTCGCCTTCGACGTCGTCGTCGTGGAGACGGTCGGCGTCGGGCAGAGCGAGACGGACGTCGCGGAGGTCGCCGACACCGTGGCCGTCGTCGTGCAGCCCGCGTCCGGCGACACCCTCCAGTTCCTCAAGAGCGGGATCATGGAGATCCCGGACGTGCTCGTCGTCACGAAGTCCGACCTCGGCGAGGTCGCACTGCGCGCCCGGCGCGACCTGAGCGCGGCGCTGCGCTCCGTCGGAGACCGGGATACTCAGGTTGTGGCCGTCTCCTCACTTGCGCCCGCACAGGGCATCCCCGAGCTCGTCGCGGCCCTCGCCGAGCACCGTGAGCGCCTGGATCTTCCCGCGCGGCGGCTGCGCGCGCGGCGGGCGACGGCGCTCGCCGACTTCACCGCCGAGCACGGCGAGCGCGGCCTGCGCGCGCTCGGCGGGCCCCGGGCCGCGCAGCGGCTCCTGGATGCCGCCGACCCGGGGGCGGACGTCCCGGCGCTGGTCGACGCCCTCGCGGAGGAGGCCGCCGCCGCATGACCCGGGCCCGCGTCGTCGACCTCGCGCTGATGGCCGGGGCCTTTCTCGCCGGCACGCTCGTCGCCGAACTGCTCGGCGCGTCCAACACGGGCACCGCGATGACGTTCGGCCAGATCGCCTTCGCCGCGACGCTCGTGTACGTGCTGCTGCGCCGGTGACGTAGGTTTCACGCATGCCCGTCGGCTCGTTCCTGTCCACCGGCCGCTCGCTGCCCGAGGCCGTCGAGCGGGTGCAGCTCGCCGAGGAGCTCGGCTACGCGTCGGCCTACGTGACGCATCTGGCGGGCCGCGACGCGCTCCAGGTCTCCATGGCCTACGCGCAGCGGACCGAGCGGATCCGCGTCGGCACGGGGGTCGTCCCGATCTACTCGCGCACCCCCGCGACCATGGCCCAGGAGGCGGCGACGATCCACGACGCCTCGGGCGGGCGGATGATGCTCGGCATCGGCGTCTCGCACCGCCCGGTCGTGGAGTTCTGGCACGGCCAGACGATCGACAAGCCCGTGACCGAGATGCGCGAGTACACCGCGATCGTGCGGGCGATCCTGCGCGGCGAGGACCCGCCGGCGGGCGCGAAGTGGACCTCCCAGTTCCGGCTCTCGGGCATCGGCCCGTTCCCGGACCTCCCGATCGGGATCGCGGCGCTCTCGCCGAACATGCTGCGCCTGGCGGGCGAGGTCGGCGACGCGGTCGTCCTCTGGCTCTGCAACCCGAACTACATCCGCGACGTCGTCGTCCCGTGCGTCCGCGAGGGTCGCGAGCGCGCCGGGAGGACGCTCGACGGCTTCGACATCATCGCGGCCGTCCCCGCGGCGCTGACCGACGACGTGGCGCAGCGTCGACGCCGTGATGCGCCGCGACCTGCTGCCGTACTTCGGCCTGCCGTTCTACCGCGCGATGCTCGAGCGCTCCGGCTTCGAGGCGGACATCGCCGGCTACGACGCCGCGGCGGGCGACCCGGCGGCGATGGGCGCGGCGATCTCCGACGACTTCCTCGGCACGCTCACCGCCGTCGGCGACGAGAGCGCGGTCCGCGCCGGCGTCCAGCGGTACCTCGACGCGGGCGCGACGTCGCCGTGCGTCGGCCCGATCTCCAAGTCCGATGTCGCCGCGACGCTGCGCGCCGCGGCCCCGGAGGCATGACCATGACGGACATCGACCGCGACCGACTGGCCTCGCTGCTGCAGCGCGAGCTCGACCACTTCGCCGGCGTGCACCCGCGTTCGCGTGAGCTCTTCGAGCGCGCCGGCGCGTCGCTGATCGGCGGCGTGCCGATGCCGTGGATGATGCGCTGGGCCGGCGGCCACCCGGTCTTCGCCGCCGACGGCCACGGGCGCGCGGATCGTCGACGTCGACGGGCACGAGTACGTCGACTTCGCACTCGGCGACACCGGCGCGATGGCCGGGCCACTCGCCCGCCCCGACGGCAGCGCGGCCGCCCACCGAGGCGGGCCGCACGGCATCACGATGATGCTCCCGACCGAGGAGGCGATCTGGGTCGGCGAGGAGCTGACCCGGCGCTTCGGCGTGCCGCGCTGGCTCTTCACGCTCAGCGCCACCGACGCCAACCGCGCCGCGCTGCGTCTCGCCCGCCAGCTGACCGGGCGGCCGAAGGTCCTCGTCTACAGCTACTGCTACCACGGCTCGGTCGACGAGGCGTTCGCCGTCGAGGAGCGACGGCATGACGGTCGCCCGCGAGGGCAACGTCGGGGCCCCGGTCGACCGTCGGTCAGACCACGATCGCGATCGAGTTCAACGACGTCGATGCGCTGGAGCGGGCGCTCGCGACCGGTGAGGTCGCCGTCGTCCTCGCCGAGCCGGCGATGACGAACATGGGGATCATCCTGCCCGACGCCGGCTACATGACGGCGCTGCGGGAGCTGACGCGCAAGCACGGCACGCTGCTGATCATCGACGAGACCCACACGTTCTCCGCCGGCCCCGGCGGCTGCACCCAGGCGTGGGACCTCGATCCCGACATCCTCGTCATCGGCAAGGCGATCGGCGGCGGCGTCCCCTGCCGGCGCGCTCGGGCCTGACGCCGAGGACTGTCGAGCGGATGTTCGCCGACGACGGACGCCGACTACGAGGACACCGGCGGCGTCGGCGGCACCCTCGCCGGCAACGCGCTGTCGAGCGCGGCGATGCGGGCGACGCTCGAGCACACGCTGCACGCCGACGCGTTCTGCGCACACGATCCCGCTCGCGACCCGCTTCGCCGAGGGGTGCAGCGCGGTGATCGACCGAGCACGAGCGTGCCCTGGAACGTCACGCAGCTCGGCTGCCGCGCCGAGTACCAGTTCCTGCCCGAGCCGGCCCGCAACGGCACCATCGCCTTCGCCTCACACGACGAGGATCTCGAGCACTACCTCCACCTCCACGCGCTGAACCGCGGCGTGATGCTCACGCCGTTCCACAACATGGCGCTGATGTGCCCGCGACAGCACCGAGGCCGACGTGGACCGCCACACGGAGGTCTTCGACGAGGCCGTGCGAGAATTGGTGACGTGAGCCGCGAACCCCTCATCGACGGCCACGGCCGGGCCATCGGCGACGTGCGGGTGTCCGTCACCGACCGCTGCAACTTCCGCTGCCAGTACTGCATGCCGGCGGAGGGCCTGCCGTGGCTGGAGCGCGAGCGCGATCCTGACGTTCGAGGAGATCACGCGGGTCGTCGGCCTGCTCGCCGAGATGGGCGTCCACGACCTGCGGCTGACCGGCGGCGAGCCGCTCGTCCGGCGCGACTTCCCGCGCCTGGCGGCGATGCTCGCGCAGGTTCCGGGCGTCGAGGACCTGGCCGTCACGACCAACGGCTTCCTGCTCGAGCGCGACGCCGCGGCGCTCGTCGGCGCCGGCGTGCACCGCTTCAACGTGTCGATCGACTCGCTCCAGCGCGACCGCTTCTTCGAGATGACCCGGCGCGACGCGCTCCCCCGCGTCCTGCGCGGGCCTGGAGGCACTCGCAGCGTTCCCGCAGGCGCACCCGATCAAGGTCAATGCGGTCGCGATGCGCGGCTTCACCGAGGACGAGGTGCTGCCCTTCGCGCGGTTCGCGCGCGAGCACCCGTACGAGGTGCGGTTCATCGAGTTCATGCCGCTGGACGCCGATCACGCATGGACGCCGGAGAGCGTCCTGCGCGGGGAGGAGATCCGGGCGATCATCGAGACCGAGTTCCCGCTCGAGCCCGAGCCGCGCGAGCCCAGCGCGACCGCCCGGGTCTACCGCTTCGCCGACGGGCACGGCCGCATCGGGTTCATCAACCCGGTCAGCGAGCCGTTCTGCGGCGACTGCAACCGCATCCGGATCACCGCCGAGGGCCGGCTGCGCACGTGCCTCTTCTCCCTGGGCGAGACCGACCTGCGCACGCCGCTGCGCACCGGCGCGAGCGACGACGACCTCGAGCAGCTGATCCGCGACGCCGTCTGGCGCAAGGAGCTCAAGCACCACGTCAGCGAGCCGGGGTTCATCCAGCCGCCGCGCACGATGAGCGCCATCGGCGGCTGAGCGCGGATCGCGCTGCCCGAGTCCCGCTCAGCGAGACCGGATCAGCCCGATCGCAGGAGGGCCTCGGCGGCCGCGAGGTCGGCGTCGGTGTTGACGTTGCGCAGCACGGCATCCGGGACGCTGAGGGTGGCGGGCTGCAGCGCCTGGATCTGGGCGATCGTGCGACCGTGCCGGTCGAAGGCGGCGAGTGCCGCCAGCGCCGCGGGCTCGTAGCGGGCGCAGAGCGGCTGCAGGCCGCGCTCGGGCGTCGTCGCCACGAGCGCCGGCGCGCCGCCGGCGTCCGCGGTGGCGAGCGTGCGCACGAGGTCGGCGGTCACGAACGGCAGATCGCAGGCGAGCACGACGACCGCCCGGCCCTCGGCGCGGCGCAGCGCCTCGACGATGCCGGCCAGCGGATGACGCGGCTCGTCCGGCTCGCGCCAGAGGACCACGCCGCCGGCGAGCGGCGGAAGCTCCGTGTCGGCCTTGGCGACGATCGCGACCTCCGGCACCACCTCGAGCAGCACGGCGACCGGATAGGACACGAGTGGACGGCCGGCCAGCAGGGCGCCGGGCTTCGCCCCGCCCAGGCGCGTGCCCGCGCCACCCGCGAGGACCGCCCCGACGACGTCGGCCGGACGCGCTCCCCTCACACCGGCAGCGCGCCGGTGCTCGACGCCACGCCCGCGCTCTCCGCCGACCTTCCCGCTCACACCGACCGCGGGCCCTCGCCGTAGTCGCCGAAGCGCGTGTCGCGCTCCCGCACCGCCTTGCGCACGTCGACCATCGCCGCCTCGCTGAACGCGACGCCCTCCGGCGTGTGGCGCGAGGCGCCGTCCAGCAGCGTGCCGATGAGCTGCGTGGTGTGGAGCCCCATCTGCTCGAACGCCTGGTTGACGAGCACCTTCATCATGTGCAGCTGGTTGGCGGGGAGCAGCGCGACGCGCCGCGCGAGGGCGAAGGTCGCGGCGTCCAGGTCGCTCTCCGGGACGCACTCGCTCGCGAGGCCCCACTCGACCGCGCGCCGGCCGTCGAGCGCGTCGCCGGTGAACAGCAGCCGCTTGGAGCGCTCCAGGCCGACGCGGTACATCCACATCGCCGTCGTCGGCGAGCCCCAGACCCGCGCGGGCGGGTAGCCGATGCGGCAGTCCTCCGCGCAGACGATGAGGTCCGAGCACAGCGCGAAGTCGGTCCCGCCGCCGACGCAGAAGCCGTGCACCTGGCTGATGACGGGCTTCGGCGAGCGCCAGAGGGCCATGTAGAGGTCGACGAACCGCGACATGACCCGCAGGTCGGCCATCGGGTCCCACGGCCGCCCGGCCTCGGCCTGCTCCATCATCTGCGCGCCCCAGCCGATGTCGTAGCCGGCGCAGAAGGCGCGGCCCGCGCCGCGCAGGCGGATCACGCGCACGGCGTCGTCGTCCTGGGCGCGCACGAGCTCGTCGCGCAGGTCACCGACGAGTTCGGCCGTGATCGCGTTGAGGCGCTCCGGCCGGTTGAGCGTCAGCGTGGCGACCGACTCGGCGGTCTCGTAGAGCACGGTCCCGGGCATGGCGGGAGCCTACTCAGGCGGCGCACCTAGAATGACCGTGTGCCCCCGGAGAACAAGGCCTGGCTGCGCTGCTACCGATGCTGGTCCAGCGACCTCGAAGTGCAGGTCCACTACGAGGGGATCCACAAGATCGACCCGCAGACCGGCGAGCGCGCGGAGGTCGTCGACGAGCTGCAGGAGGCCGTCGTGCAGTGCCTGGACTGCATGCACGACCAGCCCCACCTCGGCTTCCGCGAGGGCCGCGTCGAGCCGATCGAGGACCGCTGGGAGCGGATGATCGCCGGGACGCCGTGGGTCGCCTCGTGCACCGTCACCGTCGAGGCCGAGGACGTCGAGACGTGCTCGGGCCCGGACGCCGGCGACGCGCTCTCGTACGCGGCGTTCGGCGAGTTCGGGACCCGCGAGTTCTTCACCCACGTGCGCTTCCACAAGCACGACGAGGACAAGATCGTCGTGCACCTGCTCGTCGAGCTGTACGCGCGCTCGCTGGAGGAGGCCACGCAGGTGCTCGAGGAGGCCGCCCGCGGCCCGCTGGCGATCACCTCGCTGGCGGAGGAGTCGCGGCCGCCCGCCGCGGCGGGCCAGGGGCCGAGTCACTAGGTAGGGTTCCGCGGGCGGTCCAGCCGTCCGAACCATGGAGCCTGCCCAGATGCCCCGCCGTCTCATCGCGACGACCGTCGTCGCATCCGTCGCCCTGATCGCCCTCGCGGGCATCGCGCCCGCCGCCGGCAAGCCCAAGCGCGGCACCTACATCGACACCGCGCTGCAGGTCTACATCGTGACCACGAAGGACGTCTCGGCGATCAAGAGCATCCAGGCGCCGTGCCTGCAGAAGACCAGCACGGGCGAGACGAGCGGGAGCGGCTCGATGACCGTCAGCCGGAAGATCAAGCTGAACGGCAAGGGCGGCTTCTCCTACAAGGGCAAGGCCCGGATCACCACGAGGGACGCGAAGCCGGCCGTGGAGAACGTCACGATCGCCGCGAAGTACAGCGGCGGCAAGTACAAGGGCACCGCGACGTTCCCCGCCAAGTACGAGTGCGAGGTCACGACCTTCAGCGCGAAGTACTACGGCGTCAACCCGCAGGGCTGACGCCGCAGCGCGGGCGCGGCTCAGCCGGGGCGCGACTCGAGCTTCGTCGAACTCGTCGCGCAGCGTGCGCCGGAAGGTCGGTCGCCGAACTTCTCCAGGTGCTCGCGCACCTGCGGGAGCTCGGCGCTTGACGGCCGCCTCGTCGACGTGCAGCAGCTGCTCGACGGTCGGCGGCGTCGATGTCGAGGCCCGTCGATGTCGAGGTCGCCCACCGCGGGCACGAGGCCGATCGGCGTCTCGACGCCGTCCGACCTCGCCCGTCGCAGCGGCGGAAGACCCACTCCAGGACGCGGCTGTTCTCGCCGAAGCCGGGCCACAGGAAGCGCCCGTCCTCGTCCTTGCGGAACCAGTTGACGTAGAAGATCTTCGGCAGCTTGGCCGGCGTCGGCCTGCTCGCCCGATGCTCGAGCCAGTGGCTCGAAGTAGTCGGCCATGTTGTAGCCGCAGAACGGCAGCATCGCCAACGGGTCGAAGCGCAGCTGCGCCGACCGTGCCGGCCGCCGCCGCCGTCATCTCGGAGCTCATCGTCGCGCCGAGGAAGACGCCGTGGTTCCAGTCGAAGGCCTCGCGCACCAGCGGCACGACGGTCGCGCGCCGGCCGCCGAAGAGGAACGCGTCGATCGGCACGCCGGCCGGGTCCTCCCACTCGGCGGCGATCGCCGGGTCCTGGGCCGCGGGCGCCGTGAAGCGGGCGTTGGGATGCGCGGCCGGGTGCTCGGAGTCCGGCGTCCAGTCGTCGCCGTGCCAGTCGATCAGGTGCGCGGGCGTCTCGTCGGTCATGCCCTCCCACCAGACGTCGCCGTCGTCGGTGAGCGCGCAGTTGGTGAAGATCGAGTTCGCCGCGGATCGACGCCATCGCGTTGGGGTTCGTGTCCTGCGCCGGTGCCCGGGCGCGACGCCGAAGAACCCGGCCTCGGGGTTGATCGCGTAGAGGCGGCCGTCGTCGCCGAACTTCATCCAGGCGATGTCGTCGCCGACGGTCTCGACCGTCCAGCCCTCGACGGTCGGGATCGAGCATCGCGAGGTTCGTCTTGCCGCACGCCGACGGGAACGCGCCGGTGATGTACTTGACCTTCCCCTCGGGCGAGGTGAGCTTGAGGATCAGCATGTGCTCGGCCATCCAGCCCTCGTCGCGGGCCATCACCGAGGCGATCCGCAGCGCGAAGCACTTCTTGCCGAGCAGCGCGTTGCCGCCGTAGCCCGAGCCGTAGGACCAGATCTCGCGCGTCTCGGGGAAGTGGACGATGTACTTCTCGTGCGTTGCACGGCCACGGCACGTCCTCGACGCCGTCCTCGAGCGGCATGCCGACCGAGTGCACGCAGGGGACGAACTCGCCGTCGCTCGCCGAGCGCGTCGAGGGCGCCCTGCGCCCATCCGGGTCATGATCCGCATCGAGACCGCGACGTACGGCGAGTCGGTCAGCTGGACGCCGATGTGGGACTTGTCGGACCCGAGCGGGCCCATGGAGAACGGGACGACGTACATCGTGCGGCCGCGTCATCGCAGCCCTCGAAGAGGCCGCGCGAGCCGCTCGCGCATCTCGGCCGGGGCCTCCCAGTTGTTCGTCGGGCCGGCGTCCTGCCTCACGCTCGGAGCAGATGAAGGTGCGGTCCTCGACGCGGGCGACGTCGCCGGGGTCCGACCAGGCGAGGTAGGAGTTCGGGCGCTTGGCCTCGCTGAGCTTCTGGAACGTCCCGTGGTCGACGAGCAGCTGGCAGAGCCGGTCGTACTCCTCCGCCGAGCCGTCGCACCAGTACGACCGCGTCCGGCTTGGTGAGCTCGGCGATCTCATCGACCCAGGCGATGAGCTTCTCGTTCTTGGTGGGAACGGTGACCTCGGACACGAGCGGGGCGGCCTCCTGCGGCGCTGACGGGGGGAATGCCGAACCGAGCCGGGAACGGCGAGGGGGCGAGTGGTGACGACCCGCCCCGTGAACTCCACGGGAGCGTACCGGGCGCACGACGCGTCGGCGTCGCGGATGCGCCCGGCCCGTTATCCGTGGGAACTACGGATTTCCGGTTCAGGCCGCGGGCTCGCCGGGATGCTTGCGCGGGACCAGCACCAGGCGCTTGAACTCGGCGACGAGCACGCCGTCCTGGTTGAGGACCTTCGTGTGGACCTTCACGATGCCGCGGTCGGGCTTGCTGCGCGACTCCTTCTTCTCCAGCACCTCGGTCTCCACGAACAGCGTGTCGCCGTGGAAGACGGGGTTCGGGTGCGAGAGCTCCTCGGTCGCGAGGTTCGCGATCGCCTTGCCGGAGACGTCGCTGACGCTCATCCCGAGCGCGAGCGAGTAGACGAGCGGGCCGACGACGACGTTGCGCTTCTGCTGCGACTTCGACGGCGTACACGTCGTTGAGGTGCAGCGGGTGGTGGTTCATCGTGATCAGGCAGAAGAGGTGATCGTCGGACTCGGTGACGGTCTTCGCCGGCCAGTGCTTGTAGACGTCGCCGACCTCGAACTCCTCGAGGTAGCGCCCGTACTGGTGGGCGCCGGACGCCTCGCGCTCGGCCTGGTCGGTGGTGAATCCGCTGTCGGTGGAGGTGTCGGTCATGCCCACAGGATGCCGAACCGGAGCTCAGATTGACTCGCGAGTCAATATCTTGACGCCCATGCGCCACCCCCGTGACTTCTTCAAGCCGCTCGCCACCGGAGCGCCCGATCCCGTCCACGAGATCCCGTTCCCGCCCTCGCGGATGATCCACTTCTTCGACGCGTCGAACGAGAAGATGCGGGCGAAGCTCCCGGACATCGCCGCCAAGTCGGACATCGTCCTGGGCAACCTCGAGGACGCCGTCCCGGTCGACAAGAAGGAGGCCGCCCGCGAGGGCCTGGTCACGGTCGGCAAGGAGATCGACCTGGGCGGCACGCAGCTCTGGACGCGCGTGAACTCGCTCGAGTCGCCGTGGGTCCTCGACGACCTCACGCGCCTGGTCACCGAGATCGGCGACAAGCTCAGCGTCATCATGGTCCCGAAGGTCGAGGGCGCCTGGGACATCCACTACGTGGACCGGCTGCTCGCCCAGCTCGAGGCGAAGGCCGGCGTGCAGAAGCCGATCCTCGTCCACGCGATCCTCGAGACCGCGCTCGGCGTCGCCAACGTCGAGGAGATCGCCTACGCGAGCCCGCGCATGCAGGGCATGAGCTTCGGCCCGGCCGACCTCGCGGCCTCGCGCCGCATGAAGACCACGCGCGTCGGCGGCGGCCACCCCGGCTACGTCTCGATGAGCGACCCCGAGCTCGACGGCGAGGGCGCGATCGTCGAGGGCCAGACCCGCGTCACGGCCCAGCAGGACCCGTGGCACTACTCGATCGCGCGCATGGTGGACGCCTGCACGAGCGCCGGGCATCCTCCCGTTCTACGGGCCGTTCGGCGACATCAAGGACGTCGCCGCGTGCGAGGCGCAGTTCCGCTCGGCGTTCCTGCTCGGCTGCGTCGGCGCCTGGTCGCTGCACCCCGTGCAGATCGACATCGCCAAGAAGGTCTTCTCGCCCGACCCCGACGAGGTGAAGTTCGCCAAGAAGGTCATCGAGGCGATCCCCGACGGCCGCGGCGTGCACATGATCGACGGCAAGATGCAGGACGACGCGACCTGGAAGCAGTGCCAGGTCATGGTCCAGCTCGCGACGATGCTGGCCGAGAAGGACCCGGAGCTCAAGGAGGCGTACGGGTTCTGAGGCCCGGCGGCGCGCCCCTCACCGTCGTCCGCTGTGCTCGACGGTGTGGCAGGATCCGGCGATGCGGCGCATAGTCCTCGCCCTCGGCATCCTCGCGCTCGGCTTCGTCGCCGCGACGCCCGCGTCGGCCGTCACGACGGTCTCGCGCGCGGGTGACACGGTCACGATCGTGGGTGGCGACGAGCGCAACACGGTGCTGCTCCTCGCCGACCGGGGAGGTGCCGTGGTCGCCGACCGCGAGGCGATCGCCGCGGGGCCCGGCTGCGAGAGCACGAGCGTCCGGCTGGCGAGTCTCACCCTGGACGACCGGGGCCTCCCGCGCAGCGGCTCCGAGGACACCCCGGCCGTCGCCTGCGGAGCGCCGGCCGTCCGCGTGGAGGCCGCCCTCGGCGGCGGCGACGACACCTTCGTCTCACTCGACAACGGCGAGACGGCACCCGGAACCCCCACGCCCCCGCTCCGCGTCGACGGCGGCCCGGGGAACGACGTCCTGCGCGGATCGCGCTCGGGCGACACGCTGCTCGGCGGCCCTGGGAGCGACGAGCTGCGCGGCGAAGGCGGCGACGATGTGCTGGACGGCGGGCCGGGACGCGACGACCTGCAGGGCGACAGCGTCCTGACCGGCGAGCTGGACGACTTCGGCGTACCGACCGCCCCGGCGTTCGGCGGTGACCGCCTGCTCGCCCGCGACGGTGAGGGTGACCTGCTCCGCTGCGGCCCCGGCACCGACAGCGTCATCGCCGACGCCCTCGACAGCTCGGCGGCGATGGAGGAGTGCGAGCGGCGCGACGGCCTGGGGAAGATGGCCGTGCGGATCGGTGCGGTGCGGCAGGTCCGGCTCGGCGACGCTCCTCTCGGGCGGCGCGCTGCGCTTCTCGCTCACCTGCTCGCGCGCCTGCACGATCGGGGCGTACCTGTTCGTCCCGAAGGCCGAGGCCCGGCGCCTGGGGCTGAACACGCTCCCGGTGGCCACGCCGATCGGCTACCGGCATGCTCACCGGCAGCGGCGCTGGGACGGTGCCGGTGGCGCTGAAGGTGCGCGGCGCGTTCCGGGCGAAGCTCCGGCAGGCACAGCGGCTCGACGCCTTCATCGAGATCACCGCGAGCGACGCGGCGGGCGTGCGCGCGGACCCACCCAGGCGCCGGCTCGTGCTCCGCCGCTGACCGCCGTGACCGCCGGCGCGGGAGGAACCGCACGACCCCCGGCGGCGCCCTTCCTCTAGGCTCCGGCGCCGCCGGAACTCCCCCAGAGGCAGGTTTCCCTTGAGGTTCTACGAATACGAGGCGCGCGAGATCGTCAAGCGCGCCGGCATCCCGGTCACCGACTACGGCTTCACGCGCGACGCGCAGGAGGCCAAGGAGATCGCCGCAGCGCATCGGCGGGCCCGACGGTGATCAAGTCGCAGGTGCTCTCGGGCGGCCGCATGAAGGCCGGCGGCGTGAAGTTCGCCGACACGCCCGAGGAGGCCGCGGCGCACGCGCGACGACGATCCTGCAGCTCGAGATCAACGGCCACATGCCGCGCGGCGTGCTGGTCGACCCGAAGGCCGACGATCGACGCAGGAGTACTACGCCGGCGTCATCTGGGACGGCACCGCCAAGAAGCCGGTGATGCATCTTCAGCCGACATGGGCGGCATCGACATCGAGCAGGTCGCCGAGGAGCATCCCGACCACGTCGGCGCGCCGGCACTTCTCGAACCTCATCCCGTTCAGCGACTTCAGGCCAAGGAGGTCGATCGCCGCCACCGGCGTGACCGGCGAGCGACCTCAACAAGCTCGTCCCGATCGTGACGCGGCTGGCGCGAGCTCTTCCTCGACTACGACATGACGCTCGCCGAGATCAACCCGCTCGGCAAGCTCGAGGACGGCAGCTTCGTCGCCCTCGACGCCCACATGGACATGGAGGACGAGGCGCGCGGCCGCCACAAGGCGCTGCTCGAGGACCTCGGCATCGGCGACGACGAGACGCGCGAGGCGCGCGAGCCCACGCCGTTCGAGCTGGCCGGCGAGGCGGTCGACGCCGCCGGACCACCGCGGCGTCGCCGGCAACGTCATCGAGTTCGACGGCAACCTCGGCCTCGTGATCGGCGCCGGCGGCGGCTCGCTGACGCTCTTCGACGCGGTCCGCAGCACAGGGCGGCAAGCCCGCCAACTACTGCGAGATCGGCGGCAACCCGTCGCGTCGCCAAGGCCTGCGGCCTGGCCAAGCTGGTCCTCGCAGAAGCCCGGCGTGGAGAAGATCGCGGTGATGATGTCGATCGTCTCCAACACGCGCGTCGACATCGTCGCCCGCGGCGTGATCAAGGCGCTGCCTCGAGCTCGGCAGGGACCCGGCGGAGAAGATCGCGATCTTCCGCATCCCGGGCGCCTGGGAGGACGAGGGCTTCAAGATCCTCGAGAAGTACGGCGTCGAGTACTGCGACCGCTCGGTGTCCATGTACGAGGCGGCCGGCCGCGCCGTCGAGAAGATCGGAGCGGCCGCCTCGATGACGCATCCTCATCAACGAGAACACGACCTTCATCGTCCAGGGCATCACCGGCCGCGAGGCGGTCAACCTGACCCGCGAGTGCCTGGACTACGGCAGGCGCGAAGATCGTCGGCGGCGTGACGCCGGGCCGCAAGGGCCGCGAGGTCCACGGCGTGCCGGTCTTCGACACCGTCGCGCAGGCCGTCGAGCACCACGGCGGGCCGATCGACGGCTCGGTCGTCACGGTGCCGCCCGCGCTTCACGAAGGACGCCGTCTTCGAGGCGCTCGAGAACGGCATCAAGCTGATCGTCATCGTCACCGAGCGCATCCCGCGCCGGGACGTCGCCGCAGATGGTCGAGCTCGCCGACCTGCACGGCGCGCGCATCATCGGCCCGAACTGCCTCGGCATCATCGTCCCGGACGTGGTCAAGATGGGCGGCATCGGCGGCCCGGCGAAGGACGCCGCGAAGGCCTACACGCCCGGGCTCGATCGGCGTGATGTCGCGCTCGGGCGGCATGACGACCGAGATCTCCTCGACGCTCACCGCCGCCGGCCTCGGCCAGTCGACCGCCGTCTCGATCGGCGGCGACGCGATCATCGGCTCCACCTACGCCGAGCTGATGCCGTTCTTCGAGGCCGACCCCGAGACCCAGGCGATCGTCATCTACACCGAGCCGGGCGGCCGCATGGAGGCCGAGCTCGCGCGAGTGGGTGACCGAGAACGACTCGCGCCTGCCGATCGTCGCCTTCATGGCCGGCCGGTTCATGGACGAGATGCCGGGCATGAGCTTCGGCCACGCCGGCACGATCGTCGAGGGCAAGGAGGACACGGCGACCGAGAAGATCGCGCGCCTCGCCGAGGCCGGCATCACGGTCGCCGAGCGGATCGACGAGATCCCCGACCTGATCAAGGCGAAGATCGCTGAGAGGAGTGCAGCATGAGGCTCGACGGCATGTTCATCGGCGTCGAGGTGGACGACGCGGCGGCGGCCGACGCGCGCCATCGCCGCGAAGCTCGCCGAGGTCTGCCCCGTGGACATCTTCACCGCCGACGGCGGCGCGCTCGCGCTCGTCGAGGGCAACCTCGACGAGTGCGTCCTGTGCCGCCTGTGCATGGACGCGGTCCCCGGCAAGGTGAAGGTCCTCAAGCTCTACGACGGCGGCGCCGAGCTGTAGGCGCTAGGCGGGCGCGGGCGCCGAGCGCTCGCGCAGCCGCCGTCGCAGGCGGCGGATGACCGTCCACGCCGCGGCGAACATCGCCACGACGATGAGCAGGGCGAGCACCGGCAGCAGGATCGCGACGAAGCTCAGTCCGAACGAGACGACGTCCTCGATCAGCGAGACGACGGGGTTCCCCGCACCGCCCGTCGTCGCCGTCGAGAACGGGCGGATCGCCATGCGCGTGCCGTGCGAGGTCTCCGCGGCGACGAGCCCGATGATCGTCATGAGCGCCGGTGAGACGTCCAGCGCGCTGGACGATGCGAGCGCCGCGACGACGCCCGTCACCGGCGCGATCACGGTCCCGGCACCGTGCAGGACGTGATCGACGCCGGGCACCTTGTCGCCGACGAAGTCCAGGGCCGCGACGCCGGCGAGCGCGATCAGCACCGCCGTGTCCTCGAGGCTCGCCCAGGTGCCGTCGAGGTCGATGACGTCGGTCCAGCGCGCGAGCAGTCCCGTCGCGAGCAGCGGGATCCATGCGTTGAGGCCGGCGGCGGTCGCCAGTCCGAGCGCCGTGAAGTAGCCGACGATGTCCATGGCGCGAGCAGTACACCAGCCGGGTGCGACGCGTTACGCGCCGCGGGCGGGCCTGCCGTCCTCCCAGGCGGCGCGCGCCGCCGCGAGCGCCGCGACATGCGCGTCGCCCTCGTCCGGCAGGTAGGCGATCGGGTCCGTCACGGCGTTCGCGCGCCCGAGCAGGCCGAGCAGCGCTGCGACCGTTCCCACCGCGCCGTACGTGCGGCCGTAGCCGCCCTCCTGGATCACCGCGAGCGACCCGATCCCGAGCTCGTCGGCCGCGGCCCGCAGCGCCGTGCCGATCCGGTGGAAGCCCTCCCCCGTGACGCACATGCGCCCGTTCGGGTCGAACTGCGAGGCGTCGGTGCCGGCGGCGCAGACGAGCGCCTCGCGGCGCGAAGTCGCGCAGCGCCGGCACGACGACCTCGTCGAGCGCCGCCGCGTAGGCGCGGTCGCCCACGCCGAACGGCAGCGGCACGTTGAGCGTCGCCCCGAGGCCGGGGCCCGCGCCGCGCTCGCTCACGAGCCCGTCCTCGGGATGGTTCGCGCCCCACGAGCGGTGGTCCATGTGGATGCTGATCGCCAGGACGTCCCCGCGCTCCCAGAAGCACGCCTGGGTGCCGTTGCCGTGGTGGACGTCCCAGTCGACGATCGCGACCCGGTCGGCGCCGTGCTCGCGCAGGCGCTGGGCGGCGAGCGCGGTGCCGTTGTAGAAGCAGTACCCGTCCATGAGCGCCGGGCCGGCGTGGTGGCCCGGCGGTCGGGTGCAGGCGTAGGCCAGCGGCGCATCGCCGCGCGCGGCGGCGTCGGCCGCCGCGAGGGCGGCGCCGGCCGCGCGCCGGGCGGCCCGCGGCGTGGCGGGGGACGCGAACGTCGACCCCTCCACGTGCACGACACCGTCGGCCCGTGCGAACGCCTCGACCGCCGCGATGTGCGCCGGCGGGTGGATCGTCGTCAGCTCGGCGTCGGTCGCGAGCGGCGCCTCGTGCCAGGCGACCTCGTCGCCCAGGACGCCGCCGACCGCCGAGCGCAGGTTCAGCAGGCGCTCGGCGTTCTCCGGGTGCAGCTCCGGGACGGCCAGCAGGTCCGACGGGCCGCTCTCGAACAGCCCGGAGCCCGTGTCATGCAGCAGGCACTCGTCGTGCCAGAAGGCGTGGATCGCCGGAGCCCCCATCAGCCGCCCGCCGCGTGCCAGAGCGCGTCATCCGCGAGCGGCTCGGCGGTCGCAGCGCCCGCGGCCGCGAGATCCTCGAGGGCGCCGCGGGTTCCGTCGCGGTCGGGCGCCGCGAGGTCGGCGCGCAGCACCTCGGCGACCTCCGCCGTCGTCAGCCCTTCGGGGAACGCTTCGAGGACCTCGAGTGGCCCGGCGGGATCGGCCCGGCGCGCGAGTCCGGGCTCGAGATTGGCCAGGACGGTGTCGTAGCTCTCGAACGGCTGGAACCCGCCGACCTCGGACGTGCGGCCGTCGGGATGCGCGAAGACGACCGAGGGAGCCGTGTACCGCACCGGGCCATCCGTCGCCGCAGTCCTGCGCTGGGCGTGGGACGGTGTGCCCTCGGCAGCGCGCGCCAGCGCGCGATCGGCTTCATAGTCGGCGATGACGGCCGCGTCGTCGAGCACGTTGACGATCGCGGCGCCGTCCACGCCGTCGATCGCGTCGAGCGTGGCGCGCAGCGCATCCGGGTCGTCGAGACGCCCCGGAGTGACGAAGTGCTGGAACTGGAGCGCACGGAAGACCGTCGCAGTCAGGTCGGGGCGCTCCCGGCGCACGGCGACGATCGCGCGACAGGCGGGCGACGTCGCCGAGACCCGATCCTTGGGCACGTACGAGAACGGCATCCCGAAGCGCGTGCCGAACACCCGATTCATGTCGGCGGACCACTGCGGCGTGTACCCACGGTCGACGTACTGCTCGTGGGACTCGGTCAGGCCGATGACGACGAGGCGCCACGCCACCTGCTCGCCGAATCGCCAGCGCAGGCGGGCGTGGTAGGGCCGTGCCGAATAGGCCCAGGGGCATCCCGGATCGCTGAAGTGGATCGCCTCAAGTTGCATGTGCAACAGCCTACGGAGGCGTCCCGGCGGCCGGTCAGTGGCGCGCCTTCTTGAGCCGCGAGCGCTCCTCCTGCTTGTCCACGACCTGCTGGATGAGCTTGAGGTACTGGTCGACGCCGGTGGCCTTCACGCGCCCGGTGACGAACGCCTGCCGCCAGTCCTTGAGCTGGTTGTGCTCGGTGAGGCGGTTGAACTCGTCACGCCGCATCTCCACCTGCACCTTGGAGTCGGCGGCGATGTCCTTCGTGACCTCGACCTCCGGCAGCGCGAGCCGGAACTGCTGCGTGTCCCCGCGGCCGTGCAGGTCGATCCGGACGACGAGATTCAGCGGCTTGAGCGCCGGCACCTGCTCCAGCAGGCCCGTCACGGCGTTGGCGATGAGCCTGCGTGCGTCCTCGGACATGAACGGACCCTAGCGGGCGCGCGCCGGATCCCTCAGTGGACCAGCACCTTCAGCAGCACGACCGCGCCGCCGAGCCCGACCGCGACCGCGGCCGAGAGGATCGTCATCGGGATGCCCGCACCGGAGGTGCGCGCCGCGTAGGCGCCCGACGTCCCCAGTTCCAGCAGCGCGGCGAACACCGCGAGCAGGATCGCCGTCTCGTCGCCCACCACGTCCAGCGCACCGAGCAGCAGGATGAGCACCAGCGGGATCGTGACCTCGACCAGCGGCCAGTCATGGCGCAGCACCTCCCGCGCCTCCGCCCGGGTCAGCATCCGATCCCCCGCCATCGACCGCGACAGGATCCGCGCATACACGTGCGCCAGCCAGAACACGACGCCCGTCACCAGCACCGTCACCGCGACCGTGCCGGCATTCGACGACTCGTACTCCCGCGAGATCGCGATGACCGACACCGCCAGGATCAGCCCATAGATCCCCTCGGTGACACTCCCCGTGGTGCGCAGCACACGAGGACGCCAGTCAATGCGCGACAGCAGCCCGGACACCGGCGGGACCGTAGCGATCGGTCCCGCCGGAGGCCGGCTCAGACCTTGTGTCGCTGCAGGAGCTTCTTCCCGATGACCATGCGCTGGATCTCGGCTCGTTCCCTCGCCGATCAGCAGCAGCGGCGCGTCGCGGTAGAGGCGCTCGATCTCGTACTCCTTGGAGTAGCCGTAGCCGCCGTGGATGCGGAAGGACTCCTCCACGCAGAAGCGGCCGGCCTCGGAGGCGAAGAGCTTCGCCATGCCGGCCTCCATGTCGGAGCGCTCGCCGGCGTCCTTCAGGCGCGCGGCGCGGATCGTGAGCAGGCGGGCGGCCTCGACCTGGGTGGCCATGTCGGCGAGCTTGAACTGGATCGCCTGGTGCTCGGCGATCGGCTTGCCGAAGGTCTTGCGCTCCTGGCGAGTACTTCAGCGCGAGCTCGAGCGCGCGCTGGGCGATGCCGACGCCGCGGGCGGCGACGTTGGCGCGGCCGACCTCGAGCGCGTCCATCATCTGCGCGAAGCCCTTGTTGAGCCCGGCCTCCTCGCCGCCGAGGATGTTCTCCGGCGGGCACCGGTAGCCGTCGTAGACGAGCTCGGTGGACTCGACGCCCTTGTAGCCGAGCTTCTTGATCTGCGGCGGCACGATCAGCCCGGCGTACTCGCCGGTGTTCTCGTGCGACGCCCGGCTCCTTCTCGGTGATGAAGCAGGTGATGCCCTTGTGCCGCGGGTCGGCGTCGGGGTCGGTCTTCACGAGCACGAAGACGAGCGTCGAGCGCAGGCCGTTGGTGACCCACATCTTCTGGCCGTTGATCTCGTAGCTGCCGTCGTCGATCTTCTTGGCGGTCGTCTTGATCGCCTGGACGTCGGAGCCCATCTCGGGCTCGGACAGCGAGAAGGCGGCGCGGATCTCACCGGTGGCCATGCGCGGCAGGTACTTCTGCTTCTGCTCCTCGCTGCCGTACTTGACGAGCAGGTAGCTGCCGATGAAGTGCGTGTTGATGACGCCGGAGATGGAGATCCAGCCGCGGCTGAGCTCCTCGACGATCATCACGTAGGTCGTGAGGTCCAGGCCCATCCCGCCGTACTCCTCGGGGATGGTGACGCCGAACAGGCCGAGCTCCTTGATCTGCTCGACGATGTCGGTCGGGAACTCGTCCTCGTGGTCGAAGTGCTCGGCGTTCGGGAGGATCTGCTCGTCGGCGAACTGGCGCACCATCTCGGTGATCGCCTTCTGCTCGTCGGTCTTGTCCTCGAAGGGGACGGCAACGGCCATGGCTCGGGGCTCCTTGTGCGGCTTGGGGCTCAGCCCGGCGCGGGCGGCGCGCGGGCGACTCCTCAAGGATACGGACGAACCGCCGTTCTAGGCTCCCGGGATGGGCAACGACGCGATCCGCCCGGAGCTGAGCCGCACGGCACTCGCCGGCTCCTTCCCGGGCGACCTGGGCATCACGCTGACGGAGATCACCGACGACCGCTGTGTGGGGCGCATGCCGGTGGACCGCCGGCACCTGCATCCGGGCGGGTTCGTCCACGGCGGCGTGTGGGCGGGGTTCGCCGACACCGTCGCGGCCTGGGGGACGATGCGACTGCTGGACCCGGGTGCGTCGTTCACGACGGTGGAGCTGAAGGTCAACGTGTTCGCCGCGGGCACGGAGGGCGACGTGCTGACGGGCGTCGGCGAGCCGCTGCACGTCGGGCGGCGCACGCAGGTGTGGGAGGTGCGCGTGCACCGGGAGCGCGACGAGCGGCGCATGGCGAATTTCGTCTGCACGCAGATGATCCTGGGAGACTGACGGGATGGACCTCACCGGATGGGACGTCGTGCTCTGGATCCACCTGCTGGCGATGGCGCTGTTCGTCGGCGGCCAGCTGTTCCTGGGCATCGCCGTCGTGCCGACGTACGTCGCCCAGGGCGGGCAGGAGGGTCCGGCGCACGAGTGGATGCAGCCGATCGCGCGCCGCTTCGGCTGGGCGTCGCTCGGCGCGCTCGCCGTCGCGTTCGTCACGGGCTCGATGATGGCCTCGCACTTCGAGTCTGTGGTCGGACTCGGCGATGAGCGCGAAGCTCGGCCTCGTGGTCGTCGCGATCGTGCTGACGTGCGTCCACGTGTTCGTCGTGCATGGCTCCAACCGGCTCCTGCAGACGCTGATCCTGCTGGACTCGCTGGCGATCGTGCTCGTCGCGACCGCTCTGTGAGCTTCGCCCGCGACGTCGTCGAGGCCGCGCCCCCGGATCGGCTCGCGCTCGTCGAGCTGGCGCGGGACGGCGCGCGCCGCGAGTGGTCGTTCGGCGAGGTCGCGCGCCGCGCGGCGTGCATGGCCGCCGCGCTCGACGGTCACGGCGTGCGGCGCGGAGACGTCGTCCTGACCCTCATCGGCAACCGGCCGGAGTGGGTCGTGACGATGGTCGCGTGCTTCCGTGCCGGGTATGTCGCACTGCCCTGCACCGAGCAGCTGCGCGCGCATGACCTGCGGCTGCGCCTGGACGTCGCCCGGCCGGCCGCCATCGTCTGTGACGAGCGCAACCGCGCCGAGCTCGAGGCCGCGGGCCCGGCGTGCCCGGTCCTCCTGGTGCCCGACGAGCAGCTGTTCGCCGACGGCATGCAGGACGGCGCGCCGCCGCACGCGGACTCCGCGCCCGGGGACCCGTGTCTCATCACGTTCACGAGCGGCACCGCGGGCGAGGCGAAGGCCGTCGTCCACGGCGAGCGCTACCTCGACGGCCAGCGTGTGCAGGCCGAGCACTGGCTCGGCGCGGGGCCCGGCGACCTGGTGTGGTGCACGGCCGCGAGCGGCTGGAGCAAGTCGGCGCGCAACGTCTTCATCGCGCCGTGGATGCGCGGCGCCGCCGCGCTGCTGCACGACGCGCGCTTCGACCCGCACGAGCGGCTCGACATCCTCGATCGCGAGCAGGTGAACGTCCTCTGCATGGCGCCGACGGAGTACCGCGTGATCGCCGCGCGCGCCGACCCGCGACCGGTCCCGTCCCTGCGCGGCCTCGTGGCGGCGGGCGAGGCGCTGAACCCGGAGGTCCTGCGCGCGTTCCGCGAGACGACGGGCCTCTGGATCCGCGACGGCTACGGGCAGACGGAGACGGGCCAGACCACCGGGCAGCCCGCCGGCCGCGACCCCAAGCCCGGCTCGATGGGCCCGCCGCTTCCGGGCGTGAAGCTGTGGATCGACGGCGGCGAGCTGTGCCTGGACCCCGCGACCGACCCGACGTTCTTCCTCGGGTACCTCGGGGAGGAGGTCCGGCACGGGCCGGGCGGCGCGTGGGTCGTGGAGCGCGACCGGCGCGACGGCGGGCCCTGGCGCACCGGCGACCGCGTCACGCAGGACGAGGACGGCTACCTGCACTTCGAGGGCCGCGCCGACGACGTGATCATCAGCGCCGGCTACCGGATCGGGCCGTTCGAGGTGGAGTCCGCACTCGTGTCCCACCCGGCGGTGGCGGAGGCCGCCGCCGTGGCCGCGCCCGGACCCCGAGCGCGGGTCGGTCGTCCGGGCGATCGTCGTGCTGCGCGCGGGCCACGAGGCTTCCGACGCCCTCGCGGCCGAGCTGCAGGACCACGTGAAGCACGAGACCGCGCCGTACAAGTACCCGCGCATCGTGGAGTTCGCGCACGATCTGCCGAAGACCGCGAGCGGCAAGGTCCGCCGCGCGCTGCTGCGCGGCGACGGCTGAGCGCTCAGCCCTGCGTGATCTCGTGCGCCATCTCCTCGAAGACGGCCACGTAGCGGTCGACGGACTCCTCGGTGTGCGTCACCGAGAGCGTCCACTCCTCCTCGCGGCCCGGGCGTCATGTAGATGCCGCGGTTCATGTTGAAGAGCCACGCGAGGTCGGCGAGCTCGGCGTCCTGGCCCTCCTTGAAGGTCAGGTAGTCGACGATCTTGTTCGTCGAGAACGTGACGCAGCCCTTGGAGCCGATCCCGACGGCGTAGCCGGGGAGGCTGTACTTCTCGATGACCTCGGTGCAGCCGGCGAGGATGCGGTCGTTCAGGGCGTTGAGGCGCACGTAGGCCTCGGGCGTCATGACCTCCTCGAGGTTCGCGCGCGCGGCGGCCATGCAGAGCGGGTTGCCGTTGTAGGTGCCCACCTGGTAGACGCTGCCGTCCTCGACGCAGGCCATGACCTCCTCGCTGCCGCCGATCGCGCCGACGGGGAAGCCGCCGCCGAGCGCCTTGGCGAGCGTGACCATGTCCGGCAGGACGCCGTACTTCTCGGTCGCGCCGCCGGCGGCGATGCAGATGCCGGTCTTGACCTCGTCGAAGATCAGGACGATGCCGTGGCGCCGGGTGATCTCGCGGACGGCCTCGAGGTAGCCGGGCTCGGGGAGCACGACTCCGAGGTTCATCATCGCGGCCTCCATGATCACGCAGGCCGGCTTGCGCCCCTCGGCGTCGAGCTCCTTGATGCGGTGCTCCATCGCCTCGGCGTCGTTGAACGGCACCGCGATCGTCATCTGTCGACGATCGCGTCGGGGATGCCGGCGCCGTAGGGCAGCGACGCGAGGTGGTAGCGGTCGCCGATCTTGTCGTACTCGACGCCGATGCTGACCATGACCGTGTCGTGATGGCCGTGGTAGGAGCCGAAGATCTTCATCACGGTGTCGCGCCCGGTGTGGGCGCGCGCGATGCGGATCGCGTCCATCGTCGACTCCGAGCCGGAGTTCGTGTAGCGCCACTTCGGCAGGCCCCAGCGCTGGGCGAGGTCGTTGCCGACGGCGATCGAGTCCTCGGTCGGCGCGGCGAAGTGCGTGCCGAGCGCGTAGCGGTCCTGGACCGCCTTGCCGATGACCGGGTGGGCGTGGCCCTGGACCATCGACCCGAACCCGTTGTGGAAGTCGAAGTACTCGTTGCCGTCGACGTCCCAGACCTTGGGACCGTCGCCGCGCTCGAGGTAGATCGGCCACGGCTCGCGCAGCTGGTAGGAGGAGGCGACGCCGCCGCTCAGGTGGACGCTCGCGCGCTCGTACGTCCTCCCCGACTCCTTCGTGTTCTCGTTGAGCCGTGCGTCCTCACGGGCGGTGAGCTCGGCGATGCGGGTGCGGTCCAGCTGCGTGGTGATGGCCATGGGTGAAGGCTAGTCGGTCGGGCGGTGTCCGGTGCGGCGCAGACGCGCCCGGTCGACCCTCCGCGGGGGCGCGTCGCGGCTACCGGACCTTCACGGTCCGGGTGATCGTCCGGCGGTTCCCCGCCGCGTCGGTCGCCGTGACGCGCACGGTGAGCGTGAACCGCCGGGCCCGCCCCACGAGCCGCCGGGACGGCTTGAGGGTCAGCGTCCGTGTGCCGGCCGCGCGGCCCAGCGTCCGCCGCGCGAGCGTGAGGTTCGGCGCGGCCGCGGAGAGCGACGCGCTGCGCGCGCGGACGAGCAGGTCGGCCTCCACCGCGCTCGGCTCGCTCGGGGTGAGGGTGAAGCGCAGGCCCCGCTTCAGCAGCGCGGCGCGCGTGATCGCCGAGGGCAGGCCGCGGAGCGTCAGCGCGGGGGCCGTCGTGTCGGCGGCCGCCGGCTGCGCGGGCTGTGGCGCGGGCGCGGGTGCGGGTGCGGGGACGCAGTCGGGCCCGACGACGTCCTCGGCGGTCGCATCGAGCAGGTCGCCGACGCCGCCGCAGGCGAAGACATCGGGGCCGGCGCGGCCGAGCAGGACGTCGTCGCCGGCGTCGCCGAAGAGCTGATCGGCACCGCCCGCGCCGTCGAGCCGGTCGGTGCCCGCGCCGCCGCGCAGGAGGTCGAGCCCCTCGCCGCCGATGAGGATGTCGTCCCCCTCGCCCCCGCGCAGGTCGACGGTGAGCGCCGTCGTCGCCGCGACCTGCATCGCGGCGGTGTCGTTCCCGCCGAGCGCCTCGATCCGCACGCGTTCGGTGTTCAGCGATGGGAGCGCGCTCCCGCTCGTGGACTCCGTGACGAGCGCGGCCGCGACCGCCGGCACCCCGATCGTGAAGGTCTCGCTCGCGTCGGAGCCCGTGACGGCGAGCGTGTCGGTCCCGGGCCCGGCGTCGACCGTGTCCCCGGTGTCCGCGAGGCTCAGCGGGAGCGTGTCGTCGCCCGCCCCGGCGTCGATGAGGTCGGCGCCGGCGCCGCCGATCAGCTCGTCGGCTTCGTCGCCTCCGGTGAGGACGTCCACGTCGTTGCCGCCGTGGACGCGGACGGCGGGCAGCGCGGCCGCGACGCCGGCGCCCGAGACGAACGTGTCGGCGCCGGCGAGCATCCGGACGTCCAGGCTCTCGATCCCGCCCAAGTCCTGCGTGACGTTCGCGATGTTCCGGAACAGCGTCACGCGCGTCCCGTTCGGCGTCAGCGTCATGACCTCGGAGGCGTTCGCGCCGGTGAACACGTGCAGGTCGGCGCCCGTCCCGCCGTCGACCGTGTCGCTGTCGTCGCCCGGATTCCAGACGAAGCGGTCGGCGCCGGCGTCACCGGAGAGGACGTCGTCTCCATTGACGCCGCTCAGCTGGTCGGGACCTTCTCCGCCGGAGAGCGCGTCCGGGCCATTCCCGCCGACGATGCTGTCGGCGCCCTCCTGCCCGTTGACGGTCAGGGGGATCGCGACGTCGTTCGCCGCCGTCACGACGTCGTTGCCGGCGCCGGCGTTCACCGTGGCCGCCGTGACGCCGGCCGTGGGAAGGGACGCGTCGGCGGCGCCGTCGCCGTTGAGGTCGACCACCAGGTCGAGGCCCACCTGGTCGAGCGCGACGACGTCGTCCGCGCCGTCGCCCGTCAGGGTCAGGGTCGTCCCGTTCAGCGCCGGCGTGACGACCGCCGACGCGGAGGCGGGCAGGAGCGCGGCCGCGCAGCAGCACAGCAGCGCGATCCAGCCGGCGGTCAGGGGGCGCATACCGTCCTCTCTACGTCACCCCCCACCTTCTGTCAACCGGCCCGCCAGCCCGCCGACGTCGCGGCGGGGCCCCAGCAGCCGGGCCGCCGCGGGTCCTCCAGCGCCGCCGGGTCCTCGAGGATCCAGCGCTCGTGGACGGTCGCCAGGTGCTCGTGGAGGCTCTGCCGGTCGCCGTGGTCGCGTGGGTCGATCGCGGGCCCGAACGTCGCGCGCGCACGCCACCGGTGAACCGTCCGGCGCATCGGGACGACGAGCGCCCCGGTGTGGTGCGCCAGCCGCGCGGTCCCGCTCGCCATGGAGACCGGGCGCCCGAGGAAGCGCGTCGCCGTCGCTCCGGGCCAGTCGAACGCCAGCGTCACGATGTGCCCGTCGGCGAGCAGGGCGCACAGGCGCTCGAACGACGCGTCGGCGTCCACGAGGCGGATGCCGGCCGCCTCGTAGACGGCGCGCCAGCGCTGGGCGCGCGGGCTCTGCGCCGCGGCCGCTTCCTGCGCGAGCCAGGTTCCGGCGACGGGGTGGACCTGCGCGCCGGTCTGCTCGGCGACGGTGATGCCGATTCCCAGGAAGAGACCGAGATGGCAGTAGCTCGCCACCACGCCGCGCCCCTCCGCGTATGCGGTGCGCAGGTGCTCCGCTCCCGCGACGGGCACGCGTCCGGACTGCGCCTCGGGCCGTTCGATGAAGCGCTCGCGCTGCTCATGGCGCCCCAGATGCCGCAGGGCGAGCCGGTCCAGGCGCGCAGCCGGCCCCGCGACGGCGTCCATGGCCCGCCGCGCGCGGTCGCGCTCGTCGGGGTCGAGCCACCGCAGCCGCCCGCGGACGCCTGCTGCGGCCATGGCGGCGCGGTCGATCACGCGGGCATCCTCGCACCGCGAGGGTGCCCGCGGGCGCAGTCAGGCGCGCACGCGGTCCCCTGACGGGTCGTACAGCGGCTCCGCGGCGATCTCCCCCGCCACCCAGTCGCCGAAGATGTCGATCTCCACTGCCATCCCCGTCTCGGCGAGCGCCGCCGGCACGTAGGCGTACGCGATCGAGCGCTCGACCGTGTACCCGTAGCCGCCGCTGGTGACGCGGCCCGCGATCTCCCCGCATCCGCACCGGCTCGTTGCCGAGCGCGATCGAGCGCGGGTCCTCGAGCGTGATGCAGACCAGGCGCACCGCGTCCTCACCGGCGTCGGCGGGCCGCCGGCGAGCGCGTCGCGGCCGATGAAGCCGCCGTCCTTGTCGAGCTTCACGCAGAAGCCGAGCCCCGCCTCGTAGGGCGTCTCGTCGGGGGTGATGTCGGCGGCCCAGACGCGGTAGCCCTTCTCCAGGCGCAGCGTGTCGATCGCCTTGTAGCCGGCGGCCATCAGCCCGTGCGGGCGCCCGGCCTCGACGAGCGCGTCCCACAGTCCGGCGCCGTACTCGGTCGGGCAGTAGAGCTCCCACCCCAGCTCGCCGACGTAGGTGACCCGCAGGGCGCGCACCGGCACGTCGCCGACGGTGATCTCCTGCATCGTCATGTAGGGGAAGTCCGCGTTCGCGAGCGAGTCGGGCGTCAGCGGCTGGAGGATGTCGCGCGCCAGCGGGCCCCAGAGCGCGAAGCAGGCCCAGCGGGCGGTCATGTCGTGGATCTCGACGCTCCCGTCGCGCGGGGCGTGCTGCCGCAGCCACGCAGCGTCGTGCTGGCCGAAGGCGGTGCCGGTGACGATCGAGAAGCGGTCCTCGGCCAGCCGGGTGACGGTGAAGTCGCACTCGATCCCCCCGCGCGAGTTCAGCATCTGCGTGTAGGTGATCTGCCCGACGCCGCGCGCGACGCGGTTGTCGCAGAGGCGCTCGAGGAACGCCGCCGCCCCGGGGCCGGAGATGTGGAGCTTGGCGAAGCTCGACTCGTCGAACAGTGCCGCCGTCTCGCGCGCCGCGCGATGCTCGGCGCCGATCGCCGGCGACCAGTGCATCCCCGCCCAGCCGCGCGGGCGCAGCGCCGGCGCGTCCGGCCCGGCGAGCTCGGCGTTGGGCTCGTACCAGTTGACGCGCTCCCAGCCGGACTTCTCCCCGAACACCGCGCCGTTGGCGCCGTGCCAGCCGTAGGCGCTGGACACGCGCAGCGGCCGGCCGGCCTGCCGCTCGTGGCCCGGGTAGCGGATGTCGTAGTAGGTCTCGTAGACCTCCTTGACCCGCTTCAGCGTGTAGGACGGGCGAGCGGTATGCGGGACCGAAGCGCCGCACGTCCATGTGCCAGAGGTCCATCTGCGGCTCGCCGGCGTGGATCCACTCGGCCATGACCTTGCCGATGCCGCCCGCGCCGGCGAGGCCGTGCGCGCAGAACCCGGCGGCGACGAAGAGGCCGCGGCACCTCGGTCTCGCCGAGGCAGAACTCGTTGTCGGGCGTGAACGCCTCCGGGCCGTTGATGAGCTTCGTCACCGTCAGGTCGTTCATCGACGGCACGCGCCGCTTGCGAGTTCTCGGTGATCTCCTCGAAGCGGTCCCAGTCCTCCTCGAGCAGCTGGCCGTTGAAGTCGGCGGGATGCGGTCGACGAGCCGCTCGTCGAGCGACCACGGCGCGCTGTGGCGCTCGTAGCCGCCCATGACCAGGCCGCCGCCCTCCTCGCGGTAGTAGACGAGCAGGTCCGGGTCGCGCAGCGTCGGCAGGTGGCCGTTCTCGGCGCGCGCCTCCTGCATCGCCGCGAACGGCTGCGAGACGAGGTACTCGTGCGCGAACGGGATGATCGGCACGCGCACGCCCGCCAGCCGCCCGATCTCGGCCGCGTACATGCCGCCGGCGTTGACGACGACCTCGCACTCGATGTCGCCCCACTCGGTGCGCACGCGCGCGACCGCGCCGTCCTCGACGTCGATGCCCTCCACCCGCGTGTGCGTGAAGATCCGCACACCACCGCGACGCGCGCCGTCGGCCAGCGCGTAGGTGAGCTGCGAGGGGTCGAGGTAGCCGTCGGTCGGCAGGTACGAGCCGACGCGCACCCCGTCGGTGACCATCAGCGGGAAGCGCTCCTGCGCCTCCTGCGGGGAGATCAGCTCGAGCGGCAGGCCGAAGGTCTTCGCCCAGCGCGACCTGCCGGTGGATCTCCTGCTCGCGCTCGGGGTGCAGGCCAGGCGGATGCCGCCGCACTCCACCCAGCCGGGGTCGAACTCGGACTCGGCCGCCAGGCGCCGGTACAGCTCGACGCTGTACATCATCATCTCGTCAGCGAGACGCTCGAGCGCAGCTGGCCGACGAGGCCCCGCGGAGTGGAACGTCGAGCCGCTCGTCAGCTCGTTGCGGTCGAGCGAGGACGACGTCGCGTCTCCCCGAGCTCGGCGAGGTGGTAGGCGATGCTCGTGCCGCCGACGCCGCCGCCGATGATGACGACGCGGGCCCGGTCGCGGCAGGTCACGTGGACGCGGCATGGATCCAGTCCTCCAGTCGGGGGTCGTCGGCGCCCGCGCGCAGGCGGGCGAAGTGCTCCGCGGCGTAGGCGCGGTAGTCGAAGTCGAGCTCGCTGACGACGTCCTGCACGACGCCCCACATGCCCTCCCGCACGTCCGACATCAGGCGCATCAGGCGCAGCGAGGCGATCTCCGCCTCGCCGGGCGGGCGCTCGAGGTAGGCCTCCAGCAGACGCAGCCTCGTCGGCCTCGCCCAGGCCGTTGTTCACGGCGAGGTTGCCGAGGTCGAAGAAGCGGTCGTTCATCCCCGCGTACTCCCAGTCCACGATCCGCACGCGCTCGCCGTCGTGGATGAAGTTCGCGGTCAGCAGGTCGTTGTGGCACGGGACCAGCTCGTGCGCGCCGAGCGCCGCCCCGATGCGCGCACTCAGGTCGCGGGCGAGCTCCAGGTCGGCCGCGGGCGGCTCGCCGCCCCGCTCGCGGGCGGTCGCCGCGTACTCGTCGGCGAGGGTGAACGTCGGGAAGCGGCGATCCAGCGGCGGACCGCCGTGGATCGCGCGCAGCGCCGCGGCGACCTGGGCGAGCGTCTGCGCGTCGCGCAGCTCCTCGGGCAGCATCGGACGTCCGGGGATGAACGCGGTCACCAGGCAGCCGAGCTCCGGGAGCCAGCGGACGACGTCCGGCGCGACGCCGGCGGCGTGGGCGGCGCGCGTCGCGGTGACCTCGGTCTCGCGGTCGATGCTCAGCACCTCGGTGTCCTTGCCGCAGATGCGCAGGACGTAGTCCCGCTCGCCGAGGCGCACCTTGACGTTGCGGTTCGTGATGCCGCCGGAGAGGACCTCGGGCGCACCGGCGAGCGACCCGAGGTCGGGCTCGAGCTCGGCGAGGATGACGGCGAGGTCATCCACGCGGGGCGACCTCCACGACGAAGCGGGCGCGGTCGCCGCGGTGGCGGTCCTCCGCGTACTCGACCGCGCGGCCGTCCGCGTCGTAGGCGATGCGCTCGACCCGCATCAGCGGCGTCCGGGTGCGCACGCCGAGCGCCTCCGCGTCCTGGACGCGCGCGGCGACGGGCTCCAGCCGCTCGACCGCGCGGACCGGCCCGTGGCCGTAGCGGCGCGCCATGATCGAGTACAGCGAGCCGCCGAGGTCCAGGTCGGTCACCCCGGGGAACAGCGCATCCGGCAGCCAGGAGTCCTCCAGCGTCAGCGGGAGCCCGCCGCCGGAGCGCACGCGCCGCACGCGCGCCACCGCGGCGCCGGGTTCCAGGCCCAGGGCCTGCGCCACGGCGCCGGGCGCGCGGGTCACCTCCGCGGCGAGCACGGTCGCACCCGGCTCCAGCCCCGCACGCTCCATCTGCTCGGTGAAGCCCGCGACCCGCTCGGTGCGGTCGATCTCCACGCGCGGGGAGGCGACGAACGTGCCGCGGCCCACCCCGCGCTCGACGAGGCCGCGCCGGGCGAGCGCGTCGAAGGCCTGGCGGACGGTCATGCGGCTGACGCCCAGGCGGGTGGCGAGATCGCGCTCCGGGGGGAGCCGGTCGCCGGCCCTGAGCGTGCCCGCCGCGATCGCCTCGGCGACCTGCGCCTCCAACTGCTGGTAGGCGGGGCGCCGGCTGCCGATGTCGATCACGAACTCCATTGGACCAGTCCAATCGCCGACCCTATGGACGGGCCGCACTCCCGTCAAGGACCGGCGCGTTGCGCGCAAAGGCCCGGCGGGGATACCTTCCGCCGATGACCCTCGACGAGCTGCGCCACGCGGTGGGCGCCAAGGAGATCGACACCGTCGTTCTCGCCATGACCGACATGCAGGGGCGGCTCCAGGGAAAGCGCTTCACCGCGCGGCACTTCCTGGACGCGGTGCTCGGCCACAGCGCCGAGGGCTGCAACTACCTGCTCGCCGTCGACGTCGACATGAACACCGTCGACGGCTACGCGATGGCCTCCTGGGACCAGGGGTACGGCGACTTCGTGATGGTCCCCGACCTGTCGACGCTGCGCCGCACGCCGTGGCTGCCCGGGACCGCGCTGCTGCTCGCCGACCTGCAGTGGCACGACCACACGCCCGTCGTCGCCTCGCCGCGGCAGATCCTGCGCGCGCAGATCGACCGGCTCGCCGCCCGCGGCTGGACCGCCCTCGCGGCCACCGAGCTCGAGTTCATGCTCTTCAGCACCTCCTACCGGGACGCCCACCTGCAGGGCTACCGCGACCTCGAGCCGGCCAACTTCCACAACATCGACTACTCGATCCTCGGCACCTCCCGCGTCGAGCCGCTGATCCGCCGGATCCGCAACGAGATGCTCGAGGCCGGGCTCGTCGTCGAGAACTCCAAGGGCGAGTGCAACTTCGGCCAGCACGAGATCAACTTCCTCTACGACGAGGTGCTGGCGACCGCCGACAAGCACGCCGTCTACAAGAACGGCGCGAAGGAGATCGCCGACCAGGAGGGCATGGCGATCTCGTTCATGGCGAAGTACGACCAGCGCGAGGGCAGCTCGTGCCACGTCCACCTGTCGCTGCGCGACGGCGCCGACGCGCCGGTCTTCGCCGACGAGCCGCAGGTCTTCGACGCGTTCATGGCCGGCCTGCTCGCGACGCTGCCCGAGCTGACGCTGCTGCACGCGCCGAACATCAACTCCTACAAGCGCTTCGCGTCGGCGTCGTTCGCCCCGACGGCGGTCGCCTGGGGCACGGACAACCGCACCTGCGCGCTGCGCGTCCTCGGCGAGGGCAAGGCGCCGCCGGGTCGAGCTGCGCATGCCCGGTGCGGACGTCAACCCGTACCTGACGCTCGCCGCGCTGATCGCCGGCGGCCTGCACGGCGTCGAGCTCGGGCTGCCGCTCGAGCCGCCGGTGACGGGCAACGCCTACGCGACGGACCACCCCGGGTGCCGGGGACGCTGCGCGACGCGCGCGACCTCTTCGCCGGCCAGCGCCGTCGCGCGGTCGGCGTTCGGCGACGACGTCGTCGAGCACTACCTCAACGCCGCCCGGGTCGAGCTGGAGGCCTTCGACGCGGCGGTGACCGACTGGGAGCGCGTGCGCGGCTTCGAGCGCCTCTAGCCGATGGCCGGCACCGGGCACGTCGAGCGTCTCGCTGGACACGGTCTTCGCGCCCGTGCGCTCGCAGACGGCGTTCGAGGAGACGGTCGACCGGCTGGGGACCGCGATCAAGCTCGGGCTGCTGCGGCCCGGAGCCCAGCTGCCGCCCGAGCGCGAGCTGTGCTCGCGGCTGGGCATCGCGCGGTCGACGCTGCGCCAGGCGCTCACCGCGCTCACCGAGAGCGGGCACCTCTACGCGGTCCGCGGGCGCGGCGGCGGGACGTTCGTCTCCGACCCGCTGCCGCCGGCCGACCAGCCCGGGGACGACGTGCTCGCCCGCTGGCAGCGAGGTGTGCGACCTGCGGCTGGCGATCGAGTTCGGCGCCGTCGCGCTCGCCTGCCAGCGCGCGGACCCCGAGGCGCTCGCGCCGCTCGCCGCCCTGGTCGAGAGCATGGACGACCTGCTCGACGACTACGACGCGTTCCGCCCGCTGGACGTGCGCTTCCACATCGGACTGGCCGAGGCGTCGGGCAGCGCCCGGCTGATCGCCGCGATGACGGAGGCCCAGGGCGAGATGACCGACCTGATCTCCCACATCCCGCACCCGCAGGAGGTGCTGCTGCACAGCAACGAGCAGCACGCGCAGATCCTCGCCGCCGTGCGGGCCGGGGACGCCGCGCGGGCGATCGGCATCGTCGCCGATCACCTGCACGGCACCGAGCACGTGCTCGCGGGCCTGCTCCCGCAGGCCTGACCCCGCAGGTCGCAACGACCGGCCGTCGAAGGGTCTTTGTGCAATTCGTCGCTTGACTTCCGTCCGGCGACATTCGTATGGTCGCGACGGGCCAGAGGACGGCCGCCAGACCTTTCGGCGCGGCGCGTCCCTCTGGGAGGTGAACGTTCCAATCTGCAGGACGTCCTGAGGAGGGCACCGGGTGAGCACCACCGAACAGAGCGCGGCGATGACCGACGACGAACGTCGGCTCGCGGAGCTCGGATACGAGCAGAAGCTGCATCGCGGCTGGAGCGGCTTCCAGAACTTCGCGATCTCCTTCACGATCATCTCGGTCCTGGCCGGGTGCTTCACGACCTACGGCCAGGCATGGAACAACGGCGGCCCCATCGCGATCTCGTGGGGCTGGCCGATCATCTGCGGGCTGATCCTGCTCGTCGGCGTTCTCGATGGCCGAGCTCGCCTCGTCCTTCCCGACCGCCGGCGCGCATCTACTGGTGGTCGGCCCGCCTGGGCGGCCGCAAGTGGGGCTGGTACACGGGCTGGTTCAACCTCATCGGCCTGATCGCCGTCGTCGCCTCCGTGGACTACGCCGCCGCCGGCTTCGCGAACTTCCTGTTCAGCCTCTACGAGGTGAACATCTTCGGGATGAACTTCGCCGACAGCTCGAAGCATCCTCGACCGAGACGTTCGTGCTGTTCGTGCTGATCCTCGGCCTGCACACCGCTGGTGAACATCTTCAGCTCGCCGCTCGTGGCGCGGCTGAACTCGATCTCCGTCTGGTGGCACGTCCTCGGCGTGATCGTGATCATCGCGATCCTCATCATCGTCCCGGACAAGCACGCGAGCGCGGACTTCGTCTTCACCGAGCGCATCAACAACTCGGGCTTCGCCGACGCGGCGACCAGCGGCGGCATGTTCTGGTTCTACGTGCTCCCGCTCGGCTTCCTGCTGACGATGTACACCGTCACCGGGTACGACGCGTCGGCGCACGTCTCCGAGGAGACGCAGAACGCGTCCGTCTCGGCGGCCAAGGGCGTCTGGCAGTCGGTCTTCTACTCGGCGATCATCGGCTGGTTCGTCCTGCTGGCGATCACGTTCGCCGTCGGCAGCGCCGACGTGGGCAACGAGGCCGCCGGCTACACGCCGGCGATCTTCGCCGCGGTCATGGACTCCTGGGCGGCCAAGCTCGTCATCCTCATCGCGCTCATCGGCCAGCTGTTCTGCGGCATGTCGTGCCTGACGAGCGCCTCGCGCATGACGTTCGCGTTCTCGCGCGACGGGGCGATCCCCGGGCACAAGGCGTGGACGCGCCTGAACCACCACCGCGTCCCGTACATGTCGGTGCTCTTCATCGGGTTCTGGGCGCTCGTCATCACGCTCCCGGCGCTCAAGGGCAACGAGGGCGGCATCCCGTTCGCGTTCTTCGCGATCGTCTCGATCGCCGTCATCGGCCTCTACATCGCCTACGTCATCCCGGTGTTCCTGCGCTGGCGCCAGGGCGACGCCTACGAGCGGGGCCCGTGGAACCTCGGCGAGAAGTACAAGTGGATCAACCCGATCGCGATCATCTGGGTCGTGCTCTGCGTGATCATCTTCTCGCTGCCGTTCGTCCCCGCCGCCGTGCCCGGCAACGAGGACTTCACGCTGGGAGGCGTTCAACTACGCGCCCGTCACCGTGACCGCGGTGATCATCTTCGCGGCCATCCTCTGGGCGGTCAGCGGCAACAAGACGTTCCACTCGCCCGCCGAGGAGGACGCGGCCACCCTGGCGGCCGAGATCGGCGAGCCGCCGAAGTACCCCGAGGCCCCGTAGGCCCGCAGGACTCGCGCGACGTCCGGCCCGCCCTGCGGCGGGCCGGACGGGCGCCCGAGCAATGGCATGACCCTCGGTCCTTTGCCACACTGCGCCGCATGAGCGAGACGCTGTCCGTCCTGGAGCCTGCGACCGAGGGCGTCCTGCAGACCCTTCCCCGCGCCGGGGTCGAGCGAGACCGACGAGGCGGTCGCCCGCGCGGCCGAGGCCCTGCCCGCCTGGCGCGCGCTCGCCGCCGGGGGCGCGCGCCGGGCATCCTGCGCGACCTCACGGCCGCGCTCGAGGACGCCCACGAGGAGCTCGCGCTGCTGGAGGCGCGCAACGCGGGCAAGCCGATCGAGGCCGCCCGCGGCGAGATCGGCGGCGCGATCGCGACCTTCCGCTACTTCTCCGGCAGCGCCCGAGCGGCTCCTCGGCGACACGATTCCCGTCGACGGCGGGCGTCGCGATGACGTTCCGCGAGCCGATCGGCGTCGTGGGGCTGATCACCCCGTGGAACTTCCCGCTCGCGATCGCCTCGTGGAAGCTCGCCCCCGCGCTCGCCGCCGGCAACACCGTCGTGCTCAAGCCCGCCGAGCTCACCCCGCTCACGGCGGTCCGCTTCGCCGAGATCGCCGCGGAGGCGGGCGTGCCGGACGGCGTCGTCAACGTCGTCGTCGGCCCCGGCCGCACGTGCGGGCAGCGACTGGTCGAGCACCCGGACGTCGGGAAGATCGCCTTCACCGGCTCCACCGAGGTCGGCGCGTCGATCGCCGCGGCGGCCGCCGCCACGATCAAGCGCGTGACGCTCGAGCTCGGCGGCAAGTCCGCGAACATCGTGTTCGCCGACGCCGACGTGGAGGCCGCCGCGCGCGCCGCTCCGTGGGCGGTCTTCGACAACGCCGGGCAGGACTGCTGCGCGCGCTCGCGCATCCTCGTCGAGGCGAGCGCCGTGGACGACTTCCTGGCGGCGCTGGAGCCCGTCGTCAGCGCGATCCGCGTCGGCGACCCGCTGGACCCGGAGACGGAGATGGGCCCGCTGATCTCCGCCGGGCAGCGCGAGAGCGTCGCGTCCTTCGTCCCCGACGGTGCGCCCGTCGCGATCCGCGGCAGCGTCCCCGACGGGCCCGGGTACTGGTTCCCGCCGACCATCCTGCACCCGGTCGGCGCGGGCGACGCGCGCCGCCACCGAGGAGATCTTCGGGCCCGTCGCGTGCGTGATCCCGTTCACCGGTGAGGCCGAGGCGATCCGGCTGGCCAACGACACGATCTACGGGCTGTCGGGCTCCGTGTGGACGCGCGACGGCGCACGCGCGCTGCGCGTGGCCCGCGCGGTCGAGGCGGGGAACCTCTCGATCAACTCCAACAGCTCGGTCCGGGTCACCACGCCGTTCGGCGGCTTCAAGCAGAGCGGGTACGGGCGCGAGCTGGGTCCTCGCGCGACGGACGCGTACACCGAGGTCAAGACCGTCTACTACCGCACGCAGGAGGACTGAGGAGCATGGCCGGACGTCTGGAGGGGAAGGTCTGCGTCGTCACGGGCGCGAGCGGCGGGATCGGGTCGGCGACGGTCGCCGCGTTCCAGCGCGAGGGGGCGACCGTCGCGGGCGTCGACCTCATGGACGGCGCGCCCGGCGACCTGTCGCTGAGCGTCGACGTGACCGACGGCGACGCCGTCAGCGACATGTACGCGCAGGTGAAGGCGCAGTGCGGCGCGATCCACGTGCTCTTCAACAACGCCGGCATCTCGCCCAACGACGACGACTCGATCCTCAGGACCGGGCTCGAGGCCTGGCAGCGCGTGCAGGACGTGAACCTCAAGTCCGTCTACCTGTGCTGCCATCACGGCATCCCCCATCTGCTCGAGAACGAGGGTCCGCTCCGCGGGTCGGTCATCAACACCGCGTCGTTCGTCGCGACGCTCGGCGCCGCGACGTCGCAGATCTCGTACACCGCGTCGAAGGGCGGCGTGCTCGCGATGTCGCGCGAGATGGGCGTCGAGTTCGCCCGCCAGGGCGTGCGCGTCAACGCGCTCTCCCCGGCCCCGTGGACACCCCGCTGCTGCGCGAGCTGTTCGCCAAGGATCCCGAGCGCGCCGCGCGCCGCCTCGTCCACGTGCCCATGGGCCGGTTCGGCCGCGCCGAGGAGATGGCGAACGCGGTGCTCTTCCTCGCCACCGACGAGTCGTCGTTCATCACGGCGTCGAACTTCCTGGTCGACGGCGGGATCAGCGGGGCGTACGTGACGCCTGAGTAGGTACGGCCTGTATCGAGGCGAGAGCCTTGTAGCGTCGTCCGTGCGTGCAGGTACCCCTTCCTGAGACCCATCGGGTCAGCTCCGCTGACCCGTCCCGCCAGGGGGCCGTACCCGGGTGAGCCTGGCGCAGATCATCCTCGTGACCGGCGCCGTCCTCGGGGGCGCCGTCGATCGCGTCCCTGCTCGCCGCCCGGCTGCGCATCCCCTCGCTGCTGCTGTTCCTGGGCATCGGGCTCGTCATCGGGTCGGACGTCACGGGCTGGGTGTCGTTCGGCGACTACGAGCTCGCGCAGGACATCGGCATCGTCGCGCTCGCGCTGATCCTGTTCGACGGCGGCCTGCGCTCGGGCTGGTCGGAGATCCGGCCGGTCCTGGGGCCGGCGGTCAGCCTCGCGGTCGTCGGCACCGTCGTGACGACGGCGATCACGGGGTTCGTCGCCGCCCCGCTGCTGGGGATCGGGACGCTCGAGGGGCTGCTCGTCGGCGCCGTCCTGTCGTCGACCGACGGCGCGGCGGTCTTCGCGCTGCTGCGCGGATCCCAGCTGCGGCGCCGGCTGGCCCTGACGCTCGAGGGCGAGTCGGGCTTCAACGACCCGATCGCGGTCCTGCTCGTCCTCGCGCTCATCGAGCTCATCACCATCCCGGCGACCGGCGCCCTGGACGTCGCCTGGCTGCTGACGCGCGAGCTGGCGATCGGCGTCGCCGCCGGCGTTGTGGTGGGGCGCCTGGCGATCCCGCTGTTCCGCCGCCTGCGGCTCGCGTCCGCCGGGCTGTACCCGGTGGCGACGCTCGCGACCGCGGCCGTCGGGTTCGGCGCCGCCGCCACGCTCCACGGCTCGGGCTTCCTGGCCGTGTACCTCGTCGGCCTGACGCTCGCCGACGCCGCGCTCCCGGGCCGCCGCACGATCGAGGCCTTCCACGACGGCCTGGCGTGGCTCGCGCAGGTGGTCCTGTTCGTGACGCTCGGGCTGCTCGTCTTCCCCGGCCGCCTGGGCGACATCGCGATCGAGGGGACGCTGATCGCGCTCGTCCTCGTCGTTCCTCGCGCGCCCGATCGCCGCCGCCGTCGCCGTCCTGCCGTTCGGCTTCGGGCGGCGGGAGACGCTCGATCCTCGGGTGGGCGGGCCTGCGCGGTGCCGTGCCGGTGGTGCTGGCGACGTTCGTCGTCGTGGACGACGTTCCCGGCGGCGTGCAGATCTTCGACATCGTCTTCTTCGCCGTCGTGATCTCGACGCTGCTCCAGGGCACGACCGTCGAGGGGCTGGCCCGGCGCCTGGGCCTGACGACGAACGAGCCCGCACTCCCGCGCCCGCTCGCCGACTCGGGCACGATCCGCCGGCTCGGCGCGGAGGTCCTGGAATACCCGGTGACCGACGCGGACGCGATCGCCGGGCTGCGGGTCCGCGACCTCGGTCTGCCGCGAGAGGCCGTGGTGAACGTCATCGTCCGCGGGCAGGAGGCGATCCCGCCGCGCGGGGCGACCGTCATCCGTCCCGGCGACGAACTGCACGTGCTGGTCCGCGACGCGGTCCGCCGCGAGGTCGAGGATCTCGTGGCGCGCTGGCGCGAGGGCCCGATCGGCCCGGACGCGATCCCCGAGCCGGGCCGCACGGGCGGGCAGCCGGTCTTCACCTCGTGGGGCTGGTCGGAGGACGACGGCGACCCCGGCCGGCCGACGGCGGTCCGCGACATCCCGGTGCTCACGACGCTGCGCATGCGGCGCGACGAGCCCGGGACGCTCGTGCTCCTGCAGGACGGGCGCTACGCGGTCACGGGGCGCCGGGCCGCGCGCGGCCCGCGCCGCGCTCTGGAGGACTGGGTGCGCCGCCGGCTGGCGCACGCCGATGCCGAGGAGCGCATCTGGCTCCAGACGGTGTCGGGCGCGCTGGCCGCCGACGAGGCCCGCCAGCGCCGCCCGGAGCGCGATCAGCCCCCGGACGCGACGTCGTAACCCGCGGCGCGGAGCGCCGTGAGGACGGCGGCCGCGTGCTCGGGCCCGCGCGTCTCGAGCACGAGCTGCACACCCGTCTCGCGGACGTGCAGCGGGACGCCCTCGCGCACGTGCTCGACGTCGATGAGGTTGCCGCCGGCCACGCTCACCGCCCCGAGGAGGCGCGCGAGACCGCCGGGGCGGTCGCTGACGCGCGTGAAGAGGACGAGCCGCCGGCCGGCGCGGCTCTCGTGCAGGCGCGTGACCGAGGCGAGCAGCCCGGCATCGGCGTTCCCGCCGCTGAGGATCGCGCACGTCGTCCCGCGCTCGGCGGGCTTGACGGCCCCGGTCAGCAGGGCTGCCACGCCGACGGCGCCCGCGCCCTCGACGACGAGCCGTGCGCGTTCGAGCAGGAGCACCATCGCCTCGGCGATGTCGTCCTCGCCGGCGGTGACGACCTCGTCGAGCAGGTCGCGGACGAGCGGGAAGGTGACGTCCCCGGGGCGCCGCAGTGCGATCCCGTCGGCGATCGTCGTCGCGGCGGGGATCTCGACCGGGTGTCCGGCGGCGAGCGACGGCGGGTAGGCGGCCACGACCTGCGCCTGGACGCCGACGACCTGCACGTGCGGCAGCGCATCCTTGACGGCGATCGCGACGCCCGCGGCGAGTCCCCCGCCGCCCAGGCAGACGACGACCTTCGCCAGGTCGGGCACCTGCTCGAGCAGTTCCAGGCCGACGGTCCCCTGCCCCGCGACGACGTCGGGGTCGTCGAACGGATGGATGAACGCCATCCCGCTCTCCCGCGCGCGCTCCCGCGCCTGCGCCACGCACGCGTCGACGGAGGCGTCGCCTTCGACGACGGTGGCCCCGAGCGCGCGGCAGCCGGCGATCTTCGAGAGCGGCGCCAGCGGCGGCATCACCACCTCGCACGGGACGCCGCGCTGGCGCGCCGCGAGCGCGACCGCCCAGGCGTGGTTGCCCGCGCTGCCCGCAACCACGCCGCGTGCGGCGTCGGCGCCGAGCGCGGCGAGCTTCGCGGTCGCGCCGCGGACCTTGAACGAGCCGGCGCGCTGGAGGCTCTCGGCCTTCAGGACGACGTCGCCGCCGGTCAGCTCCGTGACCGTCCAGGAGTCCAGCACGGGGGTGCGGCGCGCGACGGCGGCCACCGCGGGCGCGGCGCGCCGGACGTCGGCCGCTGTGACCGCCCCGGACACGGCGGGCTCAGCCGGCGAACGCGACGATGGCGTCGATCTCGACGTCCGCGCCCACGGGGAGCGACGCGACGCCGATGGTGGTGCGGGCGGGCGGCTCGCCCGGGAAGTACTCCGCGTAGGCGGCGTTCACCTCCGCGAACACCGACAGGTCGGTGACGTAGACCCCGCAGCGCACGGCGTCCGCGAGGTCGGCGCCCGCGGCGGTGCAGACCGCCGCGAGGTTGTCCAGGCAGCGCCGCGTCCGGTCGCCGACCGTGCCCTCGACGAGCACGCCCGTCTCCGGGTCGAGCGGTGTCTGCCCGGAGCAGAAGAGCAGTCCCCCGGACCGGACGGCGTGGCTGTAGGGGCCGACGGCGGCGGGAGCGCCGGCCGCGTCGACGATCTGGCGATGGTGGGACATCGGCCGATCGTCGCACGCCGGACGACCGTCCGGCAACCCGGCGTTTCCCTTCGGATCGTCCGCTACCGTCCTTCGGAATGCCCGTTCGCCGTCTGCGAGCACCGCTGCTCGTGCTGCTCGCATCGCTCGCGCCGCTCGGCTCGGCGCCGCTCGCCCACGCGGCCCTCGAGAGCCGCCCCTGCGGCACCGCCGGCGCGCTGCGCTGCGGGACGCTGGGCGTGCCCGTCGACCGCGCGGGCGCCGTCGGCGGCGCGGTCGGGCTGGCCTACGCGCGCAAGCCGGCGGACGCGGCGGCCGGTGAGGCCGTGATCCCGCTCGCCGGCGGCCCCGGGCAGGCCGCGCTGCCGTTCACCACGGACTTCGCCGAGTCGCTCAAGCCGCTGCTCCCCGGCCGCGACCTCCTGGTCTTCGATCAGCGCGGCACCGGCGCCTCCGGGCCGCTCGGCTGCTTCGGCGAGGCGGGCCCCAGCTCGGGCGGCCAGGTCCGGGCCTGCGCGACGACGCTCGGCGGGACGCGGAACTTCTACCGGAGCATCGACAGCGCGCAGGACATCGAAGCGCTGCGCGTCGCGGGCGGCTACCGCAAGCTCGTGCTGTACGGGGTCTCGTACGGCACGCGCGTGGCGCTGACCTACGCCGCGCTGCACCCCGACCGCGTCGCGGCGCTCGTCCTGGACTCCGTCGTGCCGCTCGAGGGACCGGACATCTGGTCGCGGCCGTCGTTCGCCGCCGTGCCGCGCGTCCTGCGCGAGCTGTGCGCCGGCGGCGCGTGCCGCCTGGCGACCACGAGCCCGAACGCGGACCTGCGCACCCTCGTGCGGCGCCTGCAGCGTGCGGAGGTGCGCGGCTCGGTCACCGGCCCGGACGGCCGGCGCGTGAGCCTGCGCCTGACCGCCGTCGGCCTGTGGCAGACGATGCTCGCCGGCGACCTGAACCCGACGCTGCGCGCCGAGCTGCCCGGGGCGATGCGCGCGGCGCTGCGCGGCGACCGCACGCCGATCCTGCGGCTGCGCGCCCGCGCGGCGGGCCTCAACGGGTCGGTGCCGACGAACCGGCTGACCGGGCTGCAGTCCTCGGACGACCTCAACACGACGCTCTTCACCGCGACCCGCTGCAGCGAGACGACGTTCCCGTGGGACCCGGCCAGCTCCTCGAGCGCGCGGCTCGAACAGGCCGGCTCGGCGTTGAACGGGCTTCCCGGCTCGGCCTTCTCCCCGTTCGCGCGCTCGGTCCCGTTCACGCAGAGCGTCGTCGACCTCTGCGCCGCCTGGCCCGACGCACCGCTCCCCGCGAGCGTGCTCGGGGCCGTGCCGACCGTCCCGACGCTCATCCTCGACGGCGCGGCGGACCTGCGGACGCCGGCCGAGCAGGCGCGCCGCGTCGGCGCGACGATCCCCGGCGCGCGCGTGGTCACCGTCCCGAACACCGGGCACTCCGTCGTCGGCAGCGATCTCAGCGGCTGCGTGGATGACGAGCTCGCCGCCTTCGCCGCGGGGACCGCGGCCACGTGCAGGCCGAACGCGACCCCGATCTCGCCGACGCCGCGCCCGCCGCTGGAACTCAGCGCCCTGTCCGGCGGGACCCGCGCGCTGCGGACCGTCTCCGCGGTCCGCGCGACGCTCAACGACGTGCGCCGCCAGCTCATCGGCGACGCGATCGCCGCCGGCCGGTCGATCAGCACCGGTGCACGCACGGGTGGCCTGCGCGGCGGCGTCGCGCGCGTGAACGGTGACACCGTCGAGCTGACGCGCGTCACGTACGTGCCGGGCGTTCGCGTCTCGGGCACCTACGCGATCAAACGCGGGGCCGCGTCGCAGCTGCAGGTCACCGGCCCCAGGGCGGCACGCGGCCGCCTGGAGATCGACGGCACGGGCACCGCCCGCGGGATCCTCGGCGGACGCCGGGTGGAGGCCACGGCGAGCGCCAGCACGGCGAACGCCGGGGACGGGTCGTGGGGGCGCGGACTGCGGCTCCCGTCGTTCCCGAACCCGGGCCTGCGCGCCGCCGGCTGAGCCGATGCCCAACGCGCTGGCGCACGAGACCTCCCCGTACCTCCTGCAGCACGCCGGCAACCCGGTCGACTGGCGGCCCTGGGGCCCGGAGGCGCTCGAGCACGCGCGCGTCAACGACCTGCCGATCCTCGTCTCGATCGGCTACGCGGCCTGCCACTGGTGCCACGTGATGGAGCGCGAGAGCTTCGAGGACGCCGAGACCGCGGCGCTCATGAACGAGCACTTCGTCTGCATCAAGGTCGACCGCGAGGAGCGTCCCGACGTCGACGCGCTCTACATGGAGGCCGTCCAGGTCATGACCGGCCAGGGCGGCTGGCCGCTGAACGTCTTCCTGACGCCCGCGCAGGTCCCGTTCTACGGCGGCACGTACTTCCCGCCCGAGCCGCGCCACGGCATGCCGTCGTGGCGGCAGGTGCTGCTGGCCGTCGCCGAGGGCTGGCGCGAGCGCCGCGCCGAGATCGTCGCCGACTCCGGCGCCGCGGTCGCCCGGCTGGCGGGCGGCGCACGCCTGCGCCCGTCGGCCGATCCGCTGGGCCCCGAGACGCTCGCGCAGGCCCAGGGCGCACTCGCGGCGAGCTTCGACAGCGTGCAGGGCGGCTGGGGGTCGCGCGGGCGCGGGCCGAAGTTCCCGGCCGCGAGCGTCATCGAGTTCCTGTTCGCGCGCGGCGAGCCGCAGATGGCGCTGCAGACGCTGCGCTCGATGGCCTCGGGCGGCATTCACGACCAGGTGGGCGGCGGCTTCGCGCGGTACAGCGTCGACGGCACGTGGACGGTCCCGCACTTCGAGAAGATGCTGTACGACAACGCCCTCCTCGCGCGGGCGTACCTGCACGGCCACCTCGTCAGCGGGGATCCGGTCCTGCGGCGCACGTGCGAGGAGACGCTCGACTGGGCGCTGCGCGAGATGCAGGCGCCGGACGGCGGGTTCTTCAGCTCGCTCGACGCGGACTCCGAGGGCGAGGAGGGGCGCTTCTACGTGTGGACGACGTCCGAGCTGCGTCAGCGCGCTCGGACCGGACGCGGGCGCCGCGCTCGCCTGGTTCGGCGCGACGGACGCCGGCAACTTCCCGGACGGCCCTCCGGGATCCAACGTGCTCGAGTCGCGCGGGCCCGAGCCCGAGCCCGAGGTCCGCGCGAGCGGATCCGCGCGCGGCTGCTGGAGGTGCGCGAGCGGCGCGTGCGCCCCGCGACCGACGACAAGCGGCTGGCGGCGTGGAACGCCCTGATGGTCAGCGCGCTCGCCGACGCGGGCGCCGCCCTGGAGCGCACGGACTACCTGGACGCCGCGCGCGCGCACGGCGCGCGTGCTGCTCGAGGTGCAGCGCGACGACGCCGGCCGCCTGCTGCGCACCTCGCGCGCCGGCGTCGCCAAGCAGCGCGCGTTCCTCGAGGACCACGCGTTCCTCCTCGAGGCGCTGATCACCCTCTACGAGGCGACGTTCGAGGAGCGAGTGGTTCCGCGCCGCGCGCGCGACCGCCGACGAGCTGCTGTTGCGGTTCGCGGACGCCGAGCACGGCGGCTTCTTCTCGACGGCCGACGACACGGAGGCGCTGATCACGCGGCGCAAGGAGATCGAGGACCACCCGATCCCCTCCGGCTCCTCCTCGGCGGCGCTCGGGCTGCTGCGGCTCGCGCTGCTGACCGGCGAGGCGCGCTACGAGGATGCGGCGGTGAGCCACCTGCTGCTCGTGCACCCGCTGTGCGCCCAGCACCCCCAGGCGTTCGCGCACGCGCTGCAGGCGCTCGACCTGCACGTCGGCCCCGCGCGCGAGCTCGCCCTCGCCGGTCCCGCCGCCGGTGTCGCCGACCTCGCCCGCGTGGTGCGCTCGCAGCTGCGCCCGCGCCTCGTCCTGGCGGGCCGTGCCGGCGACGATCCCGGTCCCTCATGGATCCCGCTGCTGGAGGGCCGCCACGCCGTCGACGGTCGGGCGGCTGCGTACCTGTGCGAGCGGTTCGCCTGCCGCGCACCGGTGACGGAGCCCGGTGATCTGGCGGCGCTCCTGGCGCCGCCGGACCCACCTGTGTGACCGATCGCACACGACCGGCGGCCCGTCCGCGGCCGTACGCGTCGGCGGGTTGCTAGAACCGTTGCGTCCCGCCGACCGGAAGGCCTCGAACGTCCATGAAGAAGCTCCTCACCCTCCCCAGCGGTCCGCGCGCGAAGTGGGTCGTCGTCGCCTTCTGGCTGCTCACCGTCTTCGCGTTCTCGGCGGCGAGTCTGCCGTCGAAGTTCGAGGAGATCCAGGAGAACGACTCCGCGTCGTTCCTCCCGGCCGACGCCGAGTCCACCAAGGCGCTGGAGGCGACGAAGGAGATCCAGGGCGCCGAGAACGTCACGATCGTCGCGGTCTACCGGCGCGACGGCGGCCTGACCGCGGCCGACAAGCGCCAGATCGCCGAGGACCGTGAGGAGCTGAACGCGCTGCGGCTGGAGAGCACCCAGCCGTTCGCCCCGCCGCGGGTCTCACCGGACGGGACCTCGGCGCTGCTGCTCGCCGACATCGCGACCGACGGCGAGTCCGACACCATCCTCGATCCGGTCGAGGAGGTCCGCAAGCGGATCAGCGACCCGGGCGGCGGGCTCGAGGTGAAGGTCACCGGCTCGGCCGGGTTCTCGGCCGACGCGATCAAGGTCTTCGAGAACATCAACGGCACGCTGCTGATCGCCGCGGTCGCGCTCGTCTTCCTCCTGCTCGCCGGCATCTATCGCAGCCCGCTCTTCCTCTGGATCCCGCTCATCACCGTCGGCTTCGCCGAGCTCGTCAGCCGCGGGCTCGGGTGGATGGCGAGCGAGCTCGGCGGCGTGACGGTGAACGGGCAGTCGTCCTCCATCATGTCGATCCTCGTCCTCGGTGCGGGCACCGACTACGCGCTGCTGATCGTCGCCCGCTATCGCGAGGAGCTGCGCCAGGAACAGGACAAGCACACGGCGCTCGCGAACGCGCTCAGCGGCTCCGGCCCCGCCGTCGTGGCATCGGCGCTCACGGTCGTGCTGGCGCTGCTGTGCCTCACCGTCGCCGAGGTGAACGGGACCGCCGGCCTGGGGCCGCTCGGGGCGCTCGGCGTCCTGACGGCGATGATCGCGATGCTCACGCTGCTGCCGGCGCTGCTGGCGATCTTCGGCCGCCGCGCGTTCTGGCCCTTCGTCCCGTACGGCCCCGACGGCCCCGAGGCGCCGGACGCGACGCCCGCGCCCTCGCACGTCCCGGCGCGGCTCGGCTTCGCGGTCGCGATGCTCTTCAACGTCGGCATCCTCGTGGGCGTCCTGGCGGTCGTCGGCGTCCCCGCGCCGCTCACGCTCGGGGTCGTGGTCGTGGCGGCGATCGTCCTGCGCATCGCGGGCGGCCCGTTCACCGCGCGCTTCCGCAGCACGGAGCACCGGTTCAGCGACCGCGCGCAGAAGATCGACGCCACGCACGGGCGCTGGCGCCAGTGGGGTGACTGGATCGCCCGCAGGCCCCGCCGCGTCTGGGTGATCACGACGCTGCTGCTGTGCGTGATGACCCTCGGCCTCCTCAACTACTCGACCGGCCTCACCCAGGGCAACTCGTTCCGCGGGGACGTGGAGTCGGTCCAGGGGCAGGAGCTGCTGTCGAAGTCCTTCCCCAGCGGCGACAACGCCCCGACGGACATCGTCGTCCCGACCGGCGGCGATGTCGCCGCCGTCGAGCGCGCGGTCGAGGACGTGCCGGGCGTGGCGGACGTGCGGGTCGTCAAGACGGGCGACCCGGGGACGTATCTCCAGGCGTCGCTGGAACTCGACCCGTACTCCACGGAGGCCTACGACGTCATCCCGGCGATCCGCAGCGCGGCCCGCGAGGCGGGCGGCGAGGGCGTCCTCGTCGGGGGGACCACCGCGATCGAGCGCGACCTGCGGGCCGCGAGCGTGCGCGACAACAAGGTGATCATCCCACTCGTCCTCATCGTCGTCTTCCTCGTGCTGATGGTGCTGCTGCGGGCGATCGCCGCGTCGGTCCTGCTGATGACGACGGTCGTGCTGTCCTTTGCCGCGGCCCTCGGCGTGAGCTACGTCGTCTTCGACGTCCTGTTCGGCTTCCCCGGGAGCGACCCGTCACTGCCGCTGTTCGCGTTCGTCTTCCTCGTCGCGCTGGGCATCGACTACAACATCTTCCTGATGGCCCGTGTGCGCGAAGAGGCGCAGAAGCACGGGACGCGCGAGGGGATGCTGCGCGGGCTGGCGGTCACGGGCGGGGTCATCACGTCGGCGGGCATCGTGCTCGCCGGCACGTTCGCGGTCCTGGCCGTGCTCCCGCTCGTGTTCCTGACCGAGCTTGGGTTCGCGATCGCGTTCGGCGTCCTGCTGGACACGTTCGTCGTGCGCTCGACCCTCGTGCCGGCGCTCGTGCTGGACATCGGGAGCCGGGTGTGGTGGCCCTCGAAGCTCGCCCGCGAGGAGGACCGGGAGACCGGCGACGAGGTGCCGGAGACGGCCTGATCGACGGGCCGTCCCGGTAGGCTCCGCGGTCATGCGCACCACGCCGATCGCCCTCGTCGCCGCCTGCGGCGCCACGCTCCTCGCCGCCGCGGCGCCCGCGGGAGCGGCGACGCTCGTCGCCGACAAGGCCTGCTACGTGGCCGAGGGCGCCATGCAGCTGAGCGGCAGCGGCTTCGCCGCGCAGGCGCCGATCACGGTCGCCGGCGAGCAGATCGGCCTGTCCGGGAACGCCGGGCCGGACGGCGCGTTCTCCGCGACCGTGAAGGCGCCGCTGCTGGGCACGATCAAGCCGGCGGTCAAGCGGTTCACGGTGACGGCGACGGACTCGACCACGAACACGTCGGCCACGGTCGACGTGAACGTCGCCAACGCGGTCTTCTCGACCTCGACGGGCTTCAAGAGCCCGTCGGCCAAGCGCACCTGGAAGTTCAGCGGGCTGTTCCAGAACCCCGGCAAGCCGATCTACGGCCACTTCCGCCACGGGGGCCGGACGTACGCCAACTACCGCTTCGGCGTCCCGACCGGGCCGTGCGGCACGCTCACGCGCAAGGCGCCCGGCATCCCCGGGTCGTCGGTGCCGTCGGGCAAGTGGACCGTGCAGGTGGACTTCGAGCGCACCTACGACCCGAACGCCACGCCGCGGCTCACCGGCAGCACGACGGTCTTCAAGACCTTCCGCCGCCGCTGATCAGAGCACCGGCAGGTAGCGGTCGAGCTCCCACTGCGTGACCTGCACGCGGTAGTCCTCCCACTCCTGGCGCTTGATCTCGATGTAGCGGTTGAAGGTGTGCTCGCCGAGCGCCCGCAGCACGAGCTCGCTGTCGGCGGCCAGCTCGATCGCCTCGCCGAGCGTCTCGGGCAGCTGCTCGATCCCCAGGCGCCGGCGCTCGTCGGCGGCCAGGTGGTAGAGGTTCTGCTCCATCGGCTCGGGCAGCTCGTAGCCCTTCTCGATCCCCTCCAGCCCGGCCTGCAGCAGCACCGCGAAGGTCAGGTAGGGATTGCACGCCGGGTCCGGGCAGCGCAGCTCCATCCGCGTCGCCCGCTCCTTGCCGGGGTGGTAGAGCGGGACGCGCACGAGCGCGGAGCGGTTGCGGCGTGACCACGCGACGTAGACCGGCGCTTCGTAGCCCGGCACGAGCCGCTTGTAGCTGTTGACCCACTGGGCGAAGATCGCGCTCATCTCCCGGGCGTGGCGCAACTGGCCGGCGATGAACGCCTTGCCCACGTCGCTCAGGTAGTAGGCGTCGCCCTCGTCGAAGAAGGCGTTGCGGCCGTCCTTGAAGAGCGACATGTGGGTGTGCATCCCGGAGCCGTTCTCGCCGAAGAGCGGCTTGGGCATGAACGTGGCATGCCAGCCGTACTTCATCGCGTACTCCTTGACCGTGATGCGGTACGTCATGCAGTCGTCGGCCATCTTCAGCGCGTCGGCGTAGCGCATGTCGACCTCGTGCTGGCTGGGGCCGACCTCGTGATGGCTGTACTCCACGTGGATGCCGAGCTGCTCGAGCGCCAGGACCGTCTCGCGCCGCACGTCCGAGCCCGCGTCGAGCGTCGTGAGGTCGAAGTAGCCGCCCTCGTCGAGGACCTCGGTGCCGTTCTTGTCCTTGAAGAGGAAGTACTCGAGCTCGGGTCCGACGTTGAACGTGTCGAAGCCCATCGCCGTGGCGCGCTGGAGGGCGCGGCGCAGCACGTTGCGCGGGTCGCCCTCGTAGGGCGTGCGCTCCGGGGTGAGGACGTCGCAGAACATCCGCGCGACGCCCTGCTCCTCCGGGCGCCAGGGCAGGGCCGCGAACGTCGTCGGGTCCGGCATCGCGATCATGTCCGACTCCTCGATCGCGTTGAAGCCGGTGATCGAGGATCCGTCGAAGCCCATGCCGCCCTCGAAGGCGTCGTCGAGCTCGTCCTTGCCGATCGAGAACGACTTGAGCTGGCCGAGGATGTCGGTGAACCAGAAGCGGATGAAGCGGATGTCGCGCTCCTCGCAGAGCGCCTTGACGTCCGCGGCGCTTGTGGGCTGGGGCTCGGGCATGGCTGGAAACCTAGTGGGTCTGCTGCGCGGCCAGCCATCGCCGAGCCCAGAGCGCCACCTGCTCCAGAGCCGGTTCGAGGTCGCGTCCCATGTCACTGGCCGCGTAGGTGACGCGGACCGGCGGCCCCGGGTCGACCTGCCGGACGACGAGACCTCGCTCCTCGAGCTCCTTGACGCGCTCGGAGAGCAGCCTGTCCGACAGGTCCGGGACGGCCGCCCCGATCTCCGAGAACCGCAGCGGCCGGGGCGAGGAGATGAGCACCGCCATGATCGCGCCGCTCCAGCGGCGCCCGATCAGCTCGACCGCCTCGTGATACAGCGGGCAGCAGCCGACCTGCGGCGCGGCCCCGGCGCCGGGCCCCGCCGTCCCGGGATCGGACACCCGGCCGCCCTCAGGCCGCCATCAGGCGGGCCTGCTCGCCGGAGCCGTCCACCGGCACGTCGCCCGCCACGTTGATGAGGGCGGTGAACGTCTCCAGCGCGACGAATGCGATGGCCTCGAGCAGCTGCTCGTCGGTCCACCCCGCCTCGCGCGCCTCCTCGTGCAGGTGGACGGGCGGCCGTCCGCGGTCCTCGATGAGGGAGCGCAGGTAGACGAGGAGTGCCAGCTCGTGCTCATCGGCGGACGCGAAGCGCCGCGCCGCGGCGATCTCGTCGTGGGAGAGCCCGGCCAGGCGCGCCGACCGGCTGTGCATCGCGATGCCGGGCTCGGATCCGTGATGTTCGGCGACGGCCAGCGAGATCCGCTCGAGCGTCCGCGGCTCGAGGGCCCCGTGGCGCAGCTCCGAGCGCAGGCGCGCGTAGCCGCGCAGTGCAGCGGGCGAGCCCGCGAGGACGCCGAGGAAGTTCGGGAGCTGCCCTGCGGTGGCGAGTGCACCGCGCAGTACCGGAACGGATCCCTCGGGGGCGCTGAGTTCGTCGTGGACGGGAAAGCGGCTGATGGCGGTCATGGCGGGTTCCTCGAGACGTGGGTGAGCGGTCCGTGCCCTCCGGTGCGTCATGCGACCTGCTTACTGATCGTAAGCGTACCGGTGGGGGCAAGTGCCGTTCTGCGAGTGCTCTCTGTGAGTACGCGCGGACGCCGCCTGCGGGCCACCGCAGGCGCTGATGGGCCCGCGATGCGGCGTTTCCCCTACGTGGTGGTCGACACGAGCACCAGCACGAGCCCCAGCAGCGCGGCCCAGCCGGCGATGCGGTCGGGCCGGCGGGTCGCCGCGTCGAGGGCGCGCGGCGGGCGCTGCCGCGTCACCACGAGCGGCCGCGGGGCGGGCGCGGCGGCGCCGCGGCCGGTGATCTGGACCGTGCGGCGAGCCGCGGCAGGCGCGGGGTCCGCGACGGGCGCAGCGGGTGTGCGGGGCGTTCGGTCCGCGGCTCGGCGCTGCTCGATGCCGTCCCGCAGGTGCTCGACGTCAGCCCACCAGGCGCGGGCCTCAGGTTGTGCCATGTCTCCGTCCTCTTTCGAACGCTTGCGGGGTTAGCTGTCGGGCTCGCGCAGAAAGAGCAGCGCTACACCGGTGATCCGGCGATTCGCCCCAGTACGTGGGTCCCCCGCTCCCCGCGGCCCGCCATCTGATCGATGGCCTGCACCACGGGGACTCAGCGGTGTGTGACGTCACGAAGAGTAGCGTCGCCGACCCGTCGGACGGGTCGTCGTCGCCTTGCGCGCGGCTAGTTGCCGGCGGCGGGTGCGGCGACCGGCGCGGTGACGTCCTCGCGGCCGGCGACCGCGGCGACGTAGGACGCGACGTCCTTGGCGTCCTCACCGGTCAGCAGGCCGGCGGGCATGTTCCCGGCGCCGCGCGCCCGACCCACGAGGATCGCGTTCTCCACGAGACCCTCGGGGGGCCGCAGGACGTCGAGGTTCGGGCCGATCGCCCCGGTGGAGTTCGAGGCCTTGAGGACGTGGCAGGTGCCGCAGTTCTCGGCGAACAGCTCCCGCCCTTCGGCCTGGGCGGCCGTGAGGTCCACCCCGCCGACGGCCTTGACGTCGGCGCTGTCGGCGTTGCCGATGAGCAGCGCGAGCGGCAGTGCGAGGCCGATCCCGACGATGACGATCGCCAGGCCCGAGTACAGCAGGGTGTTCGCACCGCGTGAGGACTTGGCCCCGGAGTCCGCCTGGCGACGCCGGCCCGACGCGAAGGCGAAGGCGAGCACCGCGAGACCGACGAGCACGAACGCGGCGACGAGCAGGGCGAAGGCGAGCATCGGCGGGGCAGATTACACCGCGCGCACGCCGGACGGCGTCCCGCCGAGGCCTGCAGGCGGCGTTCTCAGCGTCTGCGGCCCTGAGCGAAGGACATGACCGGCGGGGCCACGGCGCGGAATCCGGCGGCACCCCCGCCTGCGGCCGCCGCGGGCGCGCCCTCCTGCTCGCGGCGTTCCAGCTCACGCGCGTCGAGTGGTGAGAAGTCCTTGATCTCCGCGGCGGGCCGCTCCGCGCCGTCGAGGGGCGCCAGGCGGCGCACGAGGACGTTGACGGCCCCGCCACCGGCGGCATGGCGCTCCAGGACGCCCTCGGCGAGGACCAGCGGCTCGGTCCGGACCGTGAGCCGGTGGCGCTCGTAGACGGCGGGCGGGACGACGAGGTTGATCGTCCCGTGCTCGTCCTCGAGCAGCATGAAGCAGACGCCGCTCGCCGTCCCGGGGCGCTGGCGGGCGACGACCAGCCCGCCGATGCGCACGCGGGTGCCGTGGGCGATCGCCCCGAGGTCGGCGCTCGTCGCCGCTCCGCGGGCCAGGAGCCCGGGCCGCAGCAGCCCGAGCGGGTGCGTCGCGGTCGTCAGCCCGGTCGTCTGGTAGTCGGCGAGCATCGCGTCCCAGTCCCGCAGTGGGTCGAGCGCCGGTGCCGCAGGCAGGTCGAGCGCCAGGGAGAGCTGGGTCCCGTGCCGTCCCCGCGGGACGGGCGGCGCGGCGACGCCCAGGCGCCAGAGGGCATCGCGACGGGCGTAGCGGCCGTCGCTCAGCCCGGCCGCGAGCCGGTCGGCCGCCCCCGACCAGGCGAGCCGGGACAGGGCAGGGCGCCCGGCTCCGGCGCGGGAGGCCAGGTCCTCGAGCGAGCGGAACGGGCCGCCGCGCTCGCGCTCGGCGACGAGGGCCTCAACCTCCGCGGCCTGGACCCCGAGCACGTGTCCCAGCCCGATCCGGACGGCCCCGTCCGCCGTGACGAGGGCGCCCGCGGCGCTGGCGTTGACGTCCGGCGGCAGCACGACGATGCCGCGGCGCTGGGCCTCGTGGACGAGCGCGTCCGGCGGGTAGAAGCCCATCGGCTGCTCGTCGAGCAGCGCCGCGAGGAACTCGGGGCCGTAGTGCACGCGCAGCCAGGTCGACTGGTAGGCGAGCAGGCCGAACGCCGCCCCGTGCGCCTTCGGGAAGCCGAAGCCGGAGAACCCGGCGATCATCGTGAAGATCCGCTCGGCGAGCGCCTCGTCGACGTCGTCCCAGCGCGCCACGGCGCCCTCGACGAAGCGCTGGTGGTGCGCCTCGAGCGCCGCCGCCGACCGCTTGCGGCTCATCGCGCGGCGCAGCCCCTCCGCCTCCCCGGCGGAGAAGCCGGCGAACGCCATCGCGACCTCGATCACCTGGTCCTGGAAGATGATCGTGCCGAGCGTGTCGCGCAGCACCGGCTCGAGCGAGGGGTGCTCGTAGGGCACCCGGTAGGACGGATCCGCGCGCAGGCGCTGGAGACGCTCGATGTACGGATTGACGGCGCCGCCCTGGATCGGGCCGGGCCGGACGATCGCGACCTGGATCGTCAGGTCGTCGAGGTTCTCGGGCCGCGTGCGCATGAGCGAGGCCATCTGCGCGCGGCTCTCGATCTGGAAGACACCGGTCGTCTCGGCGCGCTGGATCCTGCCGTAGACCTCGGCGTCGTCGTAGGGGATGCGCGAGAGGTCGATCCGCTCGCCGCGGCGCGCGGCGATCTGCTCGACGCAGCGCTCGACGGCCGAGAGCATCCCGAGGCCGAGCAGGTCGATCTTCAGGAAGCCGGCGTCGGCGCAGGAGTCCTTGTCCCACATCGCGATCTGCCGGCCCTCCATCGCCGCGGGGACGACAGGGCAGCAGTCGATCAGGGGGCGGGTGGCGACGATCATCCCGCCGGAGTGCTGGGAGAGATGGCGGGGCAGGCCGTGCGCCTCGCCGGCGAGCGCGGCGAGGTGGCGCCAGCGGCCCGCCTGCCCGTCCCGTTCGAGCCGCTCGGCGCCGAGCGCGGTGACGATGTCCTGACCGACCTTGCGGGCCGACCAGCCCTCCGAGCCGCGTGCGACGCGCTCGATCTCCCCCGGCGGCAGCCCGAGCGCCTTCCCCAGTTCGCGGATGGCGCCGCGCGCGCGGTAGGTCGGGAAGGCGGCGACGAGCGCCGAGTGCTCGCGCCCGTAGCGCTCGTGGATGCGCGGGATCAGCCGCTCGCGCACGTCGCGCGGGAAGTCGAGGTCGATGTCGGGCAGCGCGGTGATCTCGTCGTTGAGGAACCGCCCGAGGAAGAGCTTGTTCGCGACGGGATCGACGTGCGAGAGGCCGGTGAGGTAGCAGACGATCGAGGAGACGGAGGAGCCCCGCCCGCGCCCCGGCGGCAGCAGCGCGCGGGCGGTGTCCGGTCCCCGGACCTCCGCGGCCACCTCGCGGGCGAGTTCGAGCATGTCGCGGTGCAGGAGGAAGAAGCCGGAGAGGCCGAGGTGGCCGATCAGGGCGAGTTCCTCGTCCAGGCGTGCGGCCGCCTCCCCGCGCAGCCGGTGCCCCGGCGGATAGCGGTGGTCGAAGCTCGCGTGACAGGCCCGTGCGAGGTCGCGGTCCGCCCCGTCGTCCTCGGCCCCCGGGTAGCGGTAGCCGAGATCGTTGGTGAGGTCGAAGGTCAGCGTGTCGGCCAGCCGCGCGGTCTCCGCGACCGCGTCCGGGTGGTCCTCGAAGCGCGCGGCCATCGCCTCCGGCGTGGCGAGGACGTGCGCGTGGTTGCCGCGGCGCAGCGGCTCGGAGGCGTCGAGCGTCGTGTGTTCGCGCACGGCGACCAGCGTGTCCTGCAGCCGCGCCCGCATCGGCGTGTGCGCGTGGACGTTCCCGGTCGCCACGCAGGGAACGCCGAGCCGGGCGGCGAGCTGCGTGAGCCCGCGGTTGAGCGCGCGGTCGTGCCGGGCGAACGGGCGCTGCAGCTCGACCCGGAAGGCGTCGCGGCCGAACGCCGCGAGCAGCCGGCGCATCGTCGGCTCGTCGCGCACGCCCCGGCGTGCGCAGCCGCTGAGGCAGACGAGCCCGGCGGCGTGCTCCTCGAGGTCGCCGAGCGTCACCGCCGGGGCGCCGAGCGACCGCCGCGCGTCGGTCTCGCGCGTGGCCGCCCACGCACCCGTGAGCAGCCGGCAGAGATTCGACCAGCCGCGCGCGTCGCGGACCAGGAGCGTCAGATGCCGCGCGTCCTCGTCCGCCATCCCGGCGTGGTCCAGGACCGTGACCTCCGCCCCGTGGATCGCCCGCAGCCCGAGCTGCCGCGCGGCCTGCGCGAACTCCATCGAGCCGCTGACCGTGTCGTGGTCGGTCAGCGCCATCGCCGTGTGCCCGCGCTCCACCGCCGCCGCCACGAGCTCCTCCGGCAGCGATGCCCCGTCGAGGAAGGAGAAGGCGGAGTGGCAGTGAAGCTCGGTGTACGACACGAACGTATGTTCGCATACGGGGCGGGCGGACCCCGGTTCGCGTCCGGCGCTCACGCCGCCAGCAGGCAGTCGTCCCGCTCCCGCCACCGTCCGCCCCCCTCCCGCTCCGTGGCGCCGACCAGTCGCAGGCGCTCGACCGCGTGCTCATATCCGCCGCCCAGGCCGATCCCCGCGTCCACCCCGCCGTGCGCGCCGCTGTGGCGCGCGTCGAGCGCGTAGACGCGCATGCGCGTCAGGCCCGCCGCATCGAGCCGGCGGCGCAGGCCGTCGGAGACCGCTGCGGCGGGCCCGAACTCCAGCCCGGGGTCGCGCAGTGCCCGCACGAACGCGCTCGCCGCGGCGAGATTCAGCGGATCGGTCAGGTCGAGCACACGCTCGCTCTCCACGACCCGGCCGCGCCGCTGGGGCAGCCCGCTGCGCCCGACCGGCGCCCGCAGCGGACCGGGCAGCCGGACCCCTCCCTGAAGCCGGCGCACCTCCCCGACGATGAGCCGCAGCGGCCGTCCGCGCGCGTCGAGGACCAGCGCGAAGCGCTCGTCGTGCCGCGCGCCCCCTTCGGCACCGAGCGGCCCCAGCAGGCCGACGTTCCCCAGCACCTCGTTGCGGCGCCGCACGACGAGCGTGCGCTCGCCGCTGCGCCGGTCGGTGCGGGTCGTCACGAGATCCTCGGCCTCGAGCGAGAGTCCCAGCCTCCCGAGCGTCGCCGAGGCCGTGGTCGAGAGGCCGCGGTCGCCGAAGACCGCGTCAGGCTCGGGGACGGGCGTGCCGCGCATGCGCGGCGGCGGCACGCCGGCGCGGCCGCCCTGGGTGACGGACGCCCGGCGGCGGAGCGCGGCCACGAGGGCGTCTGCGGCGGCGGTCGAGCGCACCGTCCAGACGCGTCCCCGCCCCCCGCGTGCCTCGAGCGCCGCGTCGAGTCGCCCGCCGACCGCCCAGCGACCCACCGCGAGGTCGCCGCCGAGCCCGACCCCCGCACCGGCGCCGCCCCGCGTGACGAGCGTGACGCGCTCGCTGCCGTCCGACCGCCGCTCGCGCAGAAGCGTGCGGCCCCCGCGCAGCCGCAGCACGGCCAGCCGCAGCGTCGTGTCGTCGAGCGTCGCGGTCGCGCTCACGACGCACGGCTCGGGCGCCGCGACGCAGGCGCCGCCGCCGACGCGGCAGATCGCGATCCGGATCTGCGTCGCCACCGCGTCGGCGAGGCCCGTCGCGTGCAGGCCGGCGGCGCCCGCCGCGAGCAGCAGCACGGCGACGAGGATGAGCACGACGTACTCGACGGTGGACTGGCCGTGGTCGCCGCGCACCCCGGCACTGTCCGGCGAGCGCCTCAGCAGGCACAACGGCGGGTCTGTGACGGACCCGTGACGGGACTGCGCCGGGACTGGCGCGGTGACGCGTCGCCCGGCTACGCTCGCGCCCATGTTCCAAGGACGCCGCCGCACGCTCCGCCCGGCCATCGCCGCACTGCTGACGCTGGCCCTGGCTCCGGGGGCCGCTCAGGCCTTTCCGGCGAACACGACCGAGCTGATCACCAGGCCGAGCGGCGACCTGCCGCTCGTCGCCATCCCGTCGGGCAAGAGCGGACTGATCGGCACGACCGACGGCGCGCTCCAGGGCGGGCACCAGACGAGTCAGGACGGGCGCTACGTGGTGTTCGTCAGCGAGGCCGACGGGCTCTCGACGCTCGACGTCGACACCGTCACCAACGTCTACGTGCGCGACACCCAGACGAACGAGACCGAGCTCGTCAGCCGCGCGAGCGGCGCGAACGGGGCGGGCGCCACCGGACAGTCCGGGCACCCGCAGATCTCCGACGACGGGACGCGCGTCGTCTTCGACACGACGGCGCCGCTCGACCCGACGGACACGAACGCCAACTCGATGGACATCTACGTCCGCGACCTCGTGACCGACACGACCTACCTCGCCCCGGACGCAGGCGTCCCGCTGGACCCCGCGATCGACGCGGACGGCTCGCACGTCGCCTACGTCACGTCCGACGCCCACGACGCCGTCAACGACACCAACGGAACGCTCGACGTCTACGTCTGGCAGGTCGGCACGACGACCTTCGAGCTCGCCTCCCGGCTGACCGGGGCGAACACCGCCGCGCTCAACGCGGCGTCGACGCGCACCTCGCTGTCGGACAGCGGGACCATCGTCGCGTTCGAGACCGACAGCGCCCAGCTCGCCGCCGGCGACACGAACGGCGCGAGCGACATCGCGGTGCGCAGCCTGTCGACCGCCTCCAGCCCGAACATCACGTCGATCGCGAGCCGCGCGTCCACTGCGGGCGGTGTCGTCGGAGACGGGGAGTCCACCAATCCCGCCCTCGCCGGAGACGGCCTGAGCGTCGCGTTCGTCAGCGCGTCGACGAACCTCATCGGTGCGGGCGCGGACACCAACGCCGCGCGCGACGTGTTTCGCAAGTCGTTCAGCGCGGGCTTCGCGACGACGCGCGTGAGCGTCAGCGACGGCGAGGCACAGCTGACGCATGTCAGCGGCTCCAACCTGCCGTCGATCTCGGACAACGGCGACCTCGTCGCGTTCACGAACTTCGGCACGGGCGTCGCGCCCGACGACGGCTCGACAACGAACGAGACCGTCTACCTGCGCTCGATCAACGCCGCGACGACCGAGGTCGTGAGCCGGGCGACGGGCACGGGCGGCGGCGCTCCGGCGCTCTTCGCCGGCGCCAACTCGATCAGCGGCGACGGGCGCACCGTCGCGTTCGCAGGCACCTCCGCCGACTACTCGGCCGACGACGACGACAGCCGCACGCCCCACGTCTACGCACGACGCCTGAACGCGTACCCGGCCACCCCGAACACCACGCTGTTCCTGGATCGCCCGACCGGCACCGCGCCCTTCACCGGGACCTCCGAGGTCGACGACGCGCGGATCCACCCGGGGGCGACGAGCTGGGACGGGCGCTTCGTCGGCTTCACCTCGGACGCCGACAACGTCGTCCCCGGCCAGGACAACGGGTTCCTGAACGCGTTCGTCCGCGACACGGTCACCGGCACGACCGAACAGCTGAACGCCGGGCACCCGGGCTCCTCCGTCGTCCGCGTGGCGCTGAGCGCCGACGGACGCTCGGCCCTGTACGTGCCAGACGGCACCGCCTACCTGCGCGACCTGGACGCCGACACCGAGGAGGTCGTCAGCCGCGCCGACGGCCCGTCCGGGGCCGTGACGTTCGTCGACGGGAGCGAGCTCGCGCTGAGCGGCGACGGCTCGCGCGCCGCGTTCGTGACGACCGCGGCGCTCGACGCCGCCGACACGAACGGCGTGCACGACGTCTACGTGCGCGACCTCGCCACCGACGACACGATCCTCGTCAGCCGCGCCGACGACGAGCAGGGAGCCGACGGGTCCTCGAGCCTGCCGTCCCTGAACTGGGACGGCACGGTCGTCGCCTTCGCGAGCGTTGCCACGAACCTCGTCGGCTCCGGTGCCGACGCGAACGGCGTCCAGGACGTGTTCGTCCGCGACCTGGCCGCCGGGACGACCGTCGCGGCGAGCCGCGCCGACGGCCCGGGCGGCGCGCTGGGCGACGGCGCATCGACGATGCCCGCGATCGACGGGGACGGCGACACCGTCGCCTTCGCCACGGAGTCCACGAACCTCGGCGGCCCGGGCGGCACGTCCGACGTGGCGGTCCGCGAACTGGCGACGGCGGACACCACGGCGCTCGGGTCCGGCGGCGCCGAGCGGCAGCCCGCGATCTCCGACGACGGCCGCCGCGTCGCGCTGGTGAGCAACGCGACGCTCGCCGCCGGCGACACGACCTCGAGTACCGACGTCTACGTCTACGACCTCAACACGTCGACATACACGTTCGCCAGCCGGGCGACCGGCGCGAGCGGCATCGGTGGGGACCTGACCTCCGGCGGCAACTCCATCGCCGCCGAGGGCCCGTCGATCAGCGGCAACGGCGACTGCCTGATGTTCCCGTCGACCGCGACGAACCTCGATCCCGACTGGAGCGGGACCGGTGTGCAGCTCGGGTACCTGCGGACGATCGGGACGCAGTGCCCGGACACGACGGCGCCCGACACCACGATCGATGACGGACCGACCGGGACGATCACGACGACGACCCCGTCGTTCTCCTACAGCGCGAACGAGGCCCGCGCGACCTTCGCGTGCTCGCTCGACGGCGGGGCCTTCGGTGACTGCACGACCGTCCTGGGCTCACCGCTCGCCAATGGCGCGCACACCGTCGAGGTCCGTGCCACCGACGTCGTGGGCAACACCGACCCGACGCCCGCGGAGCGCGCGTTCACGGTCGACGCACCGAACGCCCCGCCGGCCCCGCAGCCACCCCCCGTCGCACAGGCCGCGCCGAGCACCGGCGCGACGACGGGCGCGGTGACGCCGAAGACGCCGGCGAAGCTCAAGGTGCTGCGCGCCGGGGTCGACGACGGGACGCTCGACATGCTCGTCGAGATCACGAGCAGCGCGGTCACGCCCGGCGCCGACCTCAACGTCGCCTACTCCTCATCCGGGAAGACGACCCGGTTCTCCGTCCCGCTCAGCTCGGGGAAGGCCGCGACCGCGCGCCGCGGCGGTCCGCGTGCGCGCACCGCCGAGCAGCGCGTCACCATCCGGCGCAAGCTGCCGTCCACGCAGCCGAAGGACACGGGCATCGTCGAGATCACGTACGCGGGCAACAGCGTCGTGAGCCCGGACGAGGTGCGCCTGCGCGCCGCCGCCGTGAAGGCCTCGCTGGTGCGGAAGGTGACGACGCTCTCCGGCGGGCGCCTCAAGATCGAGGGCACGATCAGCCCCAGGGCGCGCGGCGTCGTCCGGCTGCGCCTCGGGTACGACCGCGCGGACGGGACCACCGGATTCGAGGTCTTCAGCGCGACCATCGCCAAGGGCGCCTGGAAGGTCGACCGCGCACTGACCGGCGATGCCGCGAAGGGCGGGTATCTCTCGATCCAGTTCACCGGTTACGAGGCCGAGAACATGCGCGGCGAGCAGACCGGCAAGGCCGTGCCGTAGCCCGCGTCAGCGGTGGCGGAACCAGTGCCCGCCGACGAGATCGCGGAAGACGACCAGGTCGCGGCCGTCGACGGTGACGACCTCCCAATAGCGGCGGCGCAGCGGGCGGGCGGTCCACCAGCGGTCCTCGACGAGCCACGACTCGCGGATCGCGACGACCTCGTGCCCGTCCACCTCGGCGGGCCGGCCGCCGCGCGCGGCGAACACGCGCGCCGGCGCGGGCTCGGCGAGCCTGCGGGCCCCGGGGACCATCAGCCCTCGAACGGCGTCAGCACCGCGCGGCGCTCGGGCACCCGCGAGTCGGGATCGATCGCGAGCACGCGCAGCGCGGCGTCGGGGCCGGCGGCCGCGCGCGCCTGGCGGACCGCCTCGCGCAGGCGCTCCGCGCGGCGCGCCGGCGCCTCCTCGAACAGCGCCGGCCCGCCCGACGGCGGCGCGCCGAGCTGCTCGGCGGTCAGGCGCAGCGACTCCGCGGGCGCGGGCAGCAGCTGCAGCCGCTGCGTGAGCACGAGGCGCATGCGCAGCGGGTCGGCGGTCGGCTCGCGGAAGACGACCCGTTCGCGCCACGTCCCGCCCTCGACCAGGCGGGCGGAGAGGACCGCCGCCCGCAGCACGCGCCCGCGGCGATCGGCCCGGGCGAGCAGGCGGTCGATGAGCAGGCCCAGCGCGCGCTCGAGCTGCTCGCCGGACGCCGACTCCTCCAGGTCGAGCGTCTCCTCCAGGGCCTCGCGCGGCGTGCGCGGGCGCAGCGGGGTGTCGCGCCCGTGCGCGAGGTCGTGGGCGAGGATGCCGGCGGGGCCGAAGCGGTCGGCGACCGCGGCGCGCGGGAGCGCCGCCAGCGCGCCGAGCGTCGCGATCCCCAAGCGCTCGAGCTCGGCCGGCAGGTGGGCGGTCCGGGCCCGGCGGCGCAGCAGTGCGACCGGCTCGCCCGCGAGGTCCTCGGCGCCGCGCACGATGTGCGCGCGGCGGGTGCGCGCGCGGCCCGCCGCGGCGAGGGCGCAGAAGCGCGAGGGGCCGGCGCCGATCCGGGCGGGCAGCCGCAGCGCGGCGCGCACCGCGTCCACGGTGCCGTCGAGCGATCCGCCGTGCAGGCGGCGCAGCCCGCGCGCCTCGAAGCACGCCGACCCGGGACGCTCGCTCTCCACAGCCGCGCCGACCGCCTCCAGCCGGGCGAGCACGCGCTCCCACGCATCCGCCACGCCGACCGGGTCGGGCGGCGTCAGCGCCAGCCGCGGCGCGCGCGCGAGTGCCTCCCCCAGCCGCATCCCGGGATGGATGCCGAGCGCCTCGGCGGCCTGTGAGACCTCGCCGACGACCTGCTCGCGCCCCGGCTCGGGCGCCAGCGCCATCGGCCCCTGCGCGAGCACGGCCCGCCCGCCCGCGGCGACGGCGAGCTCGAAACGCGGCAGAAGGACGCAGACGATCACGATCGAACACATGTTCGCACCCTGCGCAAGGGGCATGCAAGACACCCTGCGAGGATGGGCGCGTGCCCGCCGACCTGCACGAGCCGCGCGCGCTCGCCGAGGTCGACGAGCGCATCGAGGCCCTCAGCGCCACCGGCTGGCGCGCGAGCCCGGCGCAGCTGACGCGCCTGCTGCTCGGCCTGTGGATCTTCGGCACCGGCGACGCGCTGCTCGTCATCGCGGAGCTCGGCAACTCCCCCTGGACGGTCTTCGCCGCCGGCGTCGGTGAGCAGACCGGCCTGAAGGTCGGGACGGCCACGATCGTCGTGAGCTTCGCCGTGCTGCTGCTGTGGATCCCGCTGCGCGAGCGGCCCGGCCTGGGGACGATCGCCAACGCGATCGTCATCGGCCTGGCGATCGACGCGACGACCGCCGTGCTCGACACCCCCGGCTCGATCGTCGCGCGCTGGGCGCTGATGCTCGGCGGCATCGCCCTCGTCGGCGTCGGCAGTGGCCTCTACATCAACGCCGCGCTGGGCCGCGGGCCCCGTGACGGCCTGATGACCGGCATCCACCTGCGCACGGGCTTCCCGATCGCCGGCGTCCGCGCGGGGATCGAGATCAGCGTGCTCGTCGCGGGCGTGATCCTGGGCGGCCTCGCCGGCGTGGGGACCGTCGCGTTCGCGCTGCTGGTGGGGCCGGCGGTGGCGCTGGCGCTGCGGGTGCTGCCCGCCCGGCGGACGGCCTGAGCCCGGGCCGCCTCGCGTGGCGGATATGCACCGACGGTCGTGCCGTATCCGCCACGCGGGCTCGATGCACGTCGTGATGCGGATGTTGCCCGCCATGCGGGCACGATCCGCATCCGAAGCAGGCTCGCGGGCCTGCGGAGCGCGGGGCGTAGGGCACATAGAAAGGCCCCGCCGGGGCGGGGCCTTTCCGTAGCGCGCCTGTAAGCCGGATTCTGTCGTGGACAGCCATCCATCTGTGCGGCCTACCTGGACCTCGGCGGGCAGCCTGCGAACGGTCCTGCTTGGCCTTGCATCCGGTGGGGTTTGCCTGGCCGCCGTGTCACCACGACGCCGGTGCGCTCTTACCGCACCTTTTCACCCTTGCCTGTGCGAGATGGGCGGACGTCCTGCCCACCCCGCCATCGGCGGTGTGTTTCTGTGGCACTTTCCCGCGGGTTTCCCCGGGTCGGTTCCCCGACCACCGTGCCCTGCGATGTCCGGACTTTCCTCGACGGGTTGTCTCTCCCGCCGCGACTGCCCGGCGCGCACGGGTGACGGTAGCGTTCCGACGCGGCACGTCAAGCGACGGGAGTGACATGGCAGCGACGACGATCGAGATCGAGCACCGGGCGGAGGCCGAGCGTGAAGCCGTCTGGGCGCTGCTGGCGGACGTCTCCACGTGGGCCGACTGGGGCGAGTGGGACAGCAGCGTCCTGAAGACCGCCGCCCCGGACGGCGGCCCCGGCGTCGGTGCGGTCCGCGACCTGCGCCTGAAGCGCACCCGCTCCATCGAGCAGGTCACGACGTTCGACCCGCCGCACCGGCTGACGTACGCGCTCGTCGGCGGGAACCTTCCCGTGCGGGACTACCGCGGCGAGGTCCTGCTGGAGCCTGCGCCCGGCGGCGGCACGACGATCACGTGGCGCTCGACGTTCCGGCCCAAGGTGCCGGGCACCGCGGGCGTCGTGACCCGCCGCCTGGAGCCCTTCCTGCTGGACACCGCTCGGCGCGTGGGCGACGCTGCGGCGAGCGGCGCGCCGGCGCCGGCGCCCGCGCCGTCCGACTGACTCAGCGGACCAGCACGACCTTCCCGTCCTTGTTCTCGACCCGGGCGACCGCCTGCTGCCGCTCACCGTCGATCTCGACGACGCAGCCGATCCGCGTCCCCGGGTCGGCGACGAGCAGCTCGTCCTTTCCGCAGGTGATCGACGCCTCGTCCCGGTACTGCGGCTTCAGCCCGCTGCGGACGAGATCGACCACGGCCCCCGTCGCGATCAGCGCCTTCGCCGGCTCGAGGTTGATCCGGATCTTCTCGGCGTCGACGTTCGTGAGCCGGACGCTGTACGGCGCCTTCACGCCCGCGATCTCCAGCGTGCACCGGAACGTCACGCCCTCGGTCAGCTCGACGTCCTCCGGGCAGACGGCGTCGCCGAGTGCCAGCCCGCGGACCTGTCCCTCCTGGCTGTCCTTGAGGTAGGACTCGACGGTCTCGGCGTCATAGCTGTTCGACGAGCACGCGGAGAGACCCAGCGCCGTGCCGAGCACGAGCGCCGCGGTGAGCGGGCGGAGATGCCGAGAGGTCATGCGGGCCACCCTAGGGCGGCCCGCCGACCCTCGAAACCGTGGTTCCCCGCCGGTTCAGGTCATGGTCGCGCCGCAGTCGCGGCAGCGGCCCGCGACCGGCGAGTGCCCGGCCTGCACCGAGGCGCGCATGACGCCTGCACAGACCGGGCAGCTCGCACGACGGTCGCTGCGGAGGCCCTCCCATACGCCGACGAGCACGTCGTCGAGCGTCGGCCTCCGCCCTGATCCGGGCGCGGTCAGCACCGTGCCGCGAACGGCGAGGCGCTTTCCGCGCACGAAGTTCTTGGGAACAGGGGTGCGGGTGAGCGTGGCGGCGGTCATGACACGCTCCGGAACAGCCCGACGACCCGGCCGAGGACGCGCACGTCCTTCGTCAGGATCGGCTCCATCGTCTGGTTCTCCGGCTGCAGCCGCACGTGGTCGGACTCGCGGAAGAACCGCTTGACCGTGGCCTCCTCGCCGACGAGCGCGACGACGATCTCGCCGTCCCCCGCAGTGTCCTGCGGCCGGACGACGACGTAGTCGCCCTCGAGGATGCCCGCGTCGATCATGGAGTCCCCGCGCACCCGCAGCACGTACTCGCCGTCGTCGCCGCCGGCGGCCGGCGGGACCGCGACGTACTCCTCGATGTTCTCCTCGGCGAGGATCGGCTGGCCGGCGGCGACGTGGCCGACGACCGGCAGCCCGGCGGTGGGCGCCACGCGGCCGATCACGCCCGACACCGCCGCCCGGGCGTCGCGCGTCGCGCGGTCGAGCAGCTCGATGGCACGCGGCTTGGACGGATCGCGGCGCAGCAGCCCGAGCTTCTCGAGGTTGGCGAGATGCGCGTGCACGGTCGAGGACGACGTCAGGCCGACGGCCTTCCCGATGTCCCGCACCGTCGGCGGATAGCCGTACCGGGCGGAGTACGTCTTGATGTAGTCGAAGATCTCCTGCTGGCGCTTGGTGAGGTCCATTGACGGGCTCCCGGGACGAGGCTCAATCGAACACGTGTTCGACACGGTAGCGCGGCCCATGGACGGAACGCAAGCGCCGCCGGACGAGCAGCGGAATGCGGCAGAACCGCTGCTATCCTCGCCGTCCCCGCGGCCTGCTGCGGGTGCCCTCTGCGCCGATGGCGGAATTGGTAGACGCGCTAGGTTGAGGGCCTAGTCCGGGATAACCGGGTGGAGGTTCGAGTCCTCTTCGGCGCACTGCACAGGCCCCGCCACGGCGGGGCCTCTGTCGTTCTCAGGCCGTCAGGCGCAGCTCGCCGCGCCGGCCGGCGAACTCGTCGCCCACCTCGCGCAGCACCTCGATCATGCGCGCCTTGGCGGGCGAGTCCCACCCGTCGGCGAGCGTCGCCGCCACGATGCGCCGGAACAGCGGCCGCCCGGTCAGCGGCAGGACGACGACGTCATCGCGCACGCTGTGCAGCGCGAGCTCGGGGATGAGCGACACGCCGACGCCGGCGGCGATGAAGCCCTGGATCGCGGGGTAGTCGTCGTTCTGGAAGACGATCTGCGGCTCGAACCCCGCGCCGCCGCAGGCCTGCACGACGATGCGCGCGTCCGGGCAGGTCCCCGAGTTGGATCCGATGATCCACGGGTCGTCGGCGAGATCCTCCAGGCGCACCCGTCGCCGGCGCGCGAGCCGGTGGTCGACGGGCAGCACCGCGTACATGTGGTCGTCGAGCAGGGGCTCGATGTGCAGGCCGTCCGGCACGGGCGTCGCGGCCGTCGGCGTCTCGACCCCGAGGGCGACGTCCGCCTCGCCGGCCCGCACGAGCGCGATCCCGTCCTCCGGCTCGCCTGCGAGGAGCTGCAGGTCGACGTCCGGGTGCGCCGCGCGGAATCGCGCGATCGCGGGCGGGATGATCGTCGCACCCGCGCTCGGGAACGCCACGAGCCGCACGCGCCCGGCGCGCAGGCCCGCGATCGCCTCGAGCTCGGCCTCGGCGTCGGCGAGCCGGGCGAGGATCACGTCGGTGTGCTCGACCAGCGCGCGGCCGGCGTCGGTGAGCCGCACCCCGCGCGCCCCGCGTTCGACGAGCGTCGTGCCCGCCTCCCGCTCGAGCGCCGCGATCTGCTGGGAGATCGCGGACTGCGTGTACGAGAGCGACTCGGCTGCGGCGGAGAACGAGCCCTTGGCGGCGACCTCCCGCAGCACGCGCATGCGGCGAACGTCGAGCATCAGCGGAGCTTATCCCAAGTGTCAACAAGCATCATTTGCGCTGATAGCGGCCCGGTGCCACGATCCCCACATGCTCGTCACCACCCGCCACGACCATCACGACGCCGCCGCAGACGCGGTCGTGCTGCGCCGCGCACGAGTCGCCGACGGCCCCGCCCTCGCGCGCCTCGCCGCCCTCGACGACGCCGCCCCGCTCGCGGGCGAGATCCTCGTCGCCGAGCAGGACGGCCGCCTGCGCGCCGCGCTCAGCCTGCACAGCGCTCGCGCGATCGCCGACCCGTTTCACCCCACTGCCGACCTGGTGGCGCTGCTCCGTGCCCGTGCCGCCCTCCTCAGCGATGCCGCGGACCGCGGCCACCGGGTCGGCCGGCTGTTCAGGCGGCCGGCACGGGCGGCGTGACGGCCGCGCTCCGCGGCCGCACGTCGATGCTGCGGATCTCGACCGTCGCTCCGCAGCGGCCGCACTGCAGTGCCGAGTTGACAGGCCCCCCGCAGCGAGCGTGCGCGATCGCCACCGGCGGCCCGTCCGGGGCCCGGTGGCGGTCGCCCCACTCCAGCAGTGCGAGCAGCACCGGCAGCAGATCGCGCCCCTCACGCGTCAGCCGGTACTCGTAGCGCGTCGGGCGCTCCTGGTAGGGCCGGCGCACCAGCACGCCCTCGTCCACCAGGCGCTCCAGGCGCGCCTGCAGGACGTTGCGGGCGATCCCCAGCCGCCGCTGGAAGTCGTCGAACCGCGCCGTGCCCAGGAAGCATTCGCGCAGCACGAGCAGCGTCCAGCGTTCGCCGACGACCTCGAGCGTCCGTGCGATGGAGCAATTCTGCCCCTCGTAGGTCCTTCCCAGCACCACAAGGATCGTAGCCACGGTCGGGCCGGTCCGAGCCGGTTCCGTGAGAGGCTGGGGGCATGCCCGACCACGACTTCACCTGGCGCGACGGCGACCGCACGATCCGCTTCGGCCGCGGCGCGCTGGACGACGCCCCCGGCCTGCTCGGCGAGGGGTACCTGCTGCTGACGACCGCGCGCTCGGCGTCCGCCGCCCCGGCGCTCGCAGGCGCGGCGGCGCGCGTCCTGCACGTCGCCCCCGGACGGGTGGACGACCTCGCCGGCGACCTCCTGCCGGACATCGGGACGCCGCATGCGATCGTCGCGCTCGGTGGCGGGCGCGTGATCGACGTCGCGAAGGCGGTCGGTGCGGCGCTGGGATCCGGGACGGTCGTCGCCGCCGTCCCCACCACCCTGAGCGCCGCGGAGATGACGTGGGTGCACCGGCACGCTCGCGGGGTCGACGCGCAGACCCCGCGCGTGCGCCCGCGGATCGTCCTCAACGACCCGGCGCTCAGCGCCTCGCAGCCGCTCCCCGAGCTCGCGGCGAGCGCCGCGAACGCCCTCGGGCACGCCGTCGAGGGGTGTGCGACGGCGCTCGCCTCCCCCGTCCCGACGCTCGCCGCGCAGGACGCCGCGCGGCGACTGGCCGGAGCGCTCCGCGCGGGGGGCGAGCCGGACCGCGACGAGCTGGCGCTCGGGGCGCTGCTCTCCGGCTACGCGATCGACGCCAACTGGTACGGCCTGCACCACGTCATGAGCCAGACCCTGGTGCGTGAGGCGGGCGCCGGGCACGGCCCGGCGAACGCGGCGATGCTGCCGGTGACGAGCGCCGCGCTGCGCGACCGCCGCACCGAGCAGATCGGAGCGCTCGAGGCGATCCTCGGCGAGCCCGTGGACGTCGTCGCCCGCCGGTTCGCCGAGCTGGCCGGGGCGGCGCGCCTGCGCGACATCGGCGTCCCGGAGGACCTGCTGCCCGCGTGCGCGCAGGCGGCGTCCCAGCGGGCCGAGCTGGCGCTCACGCCGCCGCCGGCGGGGCCACGGGAGCTGGAGGAGCTGTACCGCGCCGCCTGGTGAGGGGCGCGCCGCGGGCTACTCGTACGGCTTGATGACCAGCAGGAGGATGACGGTGATCCACGCGATCGAGAGCGCCACGGTCCAGCGGTTCAGGTTGCGCTCGACGAGCGAGCCGCCGCCGAGCGAGCCCTGGCCCGTGCCGACGCCGAAGGCGCCCGACAGGCCGGCGTCCTTCCCCGAGTGCATGAGCACCAGGAAGATCACGACGATCGACAGGAAGACGCAGAGTGCGGAGAGGATGAACGTCATCGCCCCGCGATGGTAGCGGGCGGATCGCCGAGCTGGTCGAGCTCGTGCAGGATGTCGACCGCCTCGGCGCGCAGATCGCGGTCCAGGGCACGCCAGTCCTCGTCGGACAGCTTGCCGGTCCGGTGATCCATCTCCAGGTCGCGGATCTCACGGTACTTCGCGTCACGCGCGGCCTCCAGGTCGGCGCGACGCCCCTCGTCGCGCTCGAGTTCCCGCGCGGCCGCCCCCGACCGCAGCGGCGCGGTCACGAACACCGCGACGGCGCCCAGCAGCAGGATGACGATGATCGGGACGAGGATGTCCATGCGAGCAGCCGCCGCCCTAGGCGCGGCCGAGATCCTGGGCGACGCGCGCCGACAGCCGCGCGCGCATGCGGCCCCGGACCGTCCCGGGAGCGGGCCACAGGGCGATCAGGCCGCCGGCGAACACGATGAGCGAGCCGAACCAGATCCAGCCGACCATCGGGCTGACGAGCACGCGGAACTGGGCCGGCGGGGGCGACGCCGCGTAGTCGCGCACGAACTTCGCAAGCGTCAGGTCGCGGACCTGCCCGGCCTGGGTCATCTCGATCCTGCCGGAGCGCACGAGCTGCACGAAGACGGCGTCCGCCCGCTTGACCTTCTTCTGCAGCGCCGCGATGTCGGGCTGCTCGGCGACCCACAGGTCCTGGATCGGGCCGGCCTTCAGGCCGATCTCGCTCGTCGACTCGCCCTCGAAGTAGCGGCTGAGCACACCGAGCTCGATGCCGCCGTTCACCGGGTAGTAGCCGCGGCTGGGCTCGAGGATCGCGACCTCCCGCCCGTCCTTCGTCACCCGGATCCGCGAACCGAGCGAGATCCGCTCGAGCTCGCCGGCGCGCTGCTCGATCTTCCCGGTCGCCTTCACGTACGTGAACGTGTAGCCCTTGACCGTCGTGGACTGCCCGGGTGCGAGGCGGATGTCGCGCTCACCGTTGAACGCCGACGACGCGGCGACGCCGATGAAGAGGACCGAGATGCCGATGTGGACGAGGTAGCCGCCGTAGCGCCGGCGGTTGCGGCGCACGAGGCTCGTGAGCGCGAGCGCCGCGTTGTCGTCGGACATCGCCTGCCGGGCGCGCATCCCGCGCCACAGCTCCTGGAGCGCCACGCTGATCGCGAACGTCCCGACGGCGAACATGATGAGCGTCAGCGTCTGGCCCGCCGCGCCGTCCACCAGCAGCAGCACCGCCGCCGTGACGACCGCCGCGGCGATCACCGGGGCGCGGAGGCTGCGCCACAGCCGCGAGGGCGTCGCGCGCCGCCACGAGATGACCGGGCCGATGCCGGAGAGCAGCACGAGGATCAGGACGAGCGGCACCGTGTAGCGGTCGAACCACGGCGGGCCGACCGCCGCCTTGTCACCCGTCACCGCCTCGGAGATCAGCGGGAAGAACGTGCCCCAGAAGACGACGAACGCGATCCCGACCAGCGCGAGGTTGTTCGCGAGGAACATCGACTCGCGCGACAGCAGCGAGTCGATCCGCGCCTCGGAACGCAGGGCATCCCCGCGGCGGGTGACGACGAGGTAGACCGACCCGGCGATCATCACGCAGATCAGCGACGTGAACGCCCAGGCGATCGTGTTGCCCTCCTGCACGAACGCGTGGATCGAGTCGAGGATCCCGGACCGCACGAGGAACGTGCCGAGGATGCAGAGCACGCCGGTGGCGAGGATGAGCGAGGCGTTCCACACCTTCAGCATCCCCCGGCGCTCCTGGATCATCACCGAGTGCAGGAACGCGGTGCCGGTGAGCCACGGCAACAGCGAGGCGTTCTCGACCGGGTCCCAGGCCCAGTAGCCGCCCCAGCCCAGTTCGGCGTACGACCAGCGCGCGCCCAGGATGATGCCGACGCCCAGCGCCAGCCAGGCTCCGAGCGTGAAGAACCGCGTCGAGCGGATCCACTCGGCGTCCACGCGGCGGACGATCAGCGCGCCGATGGCGAACGCGAACGGGATGCTGAAGAGCGTGTAGCCCGAGTACAGCATCACCGGGTGGATCATCATGCTCGGGTGACGGAGCAGCGGGTTGAGGCCGACGCCCTCGATCGGGGCGACCGCCACGCGCTCGAACGGCGGCGCGCTGAACAGCAGCAGCGCCGCGAAGAACGTGCCGAGCCCGAGCAGGACCGCCGTCGCGTACGGCGCGACGTCGCGCAGGCGCCCGCGGAGCAGGAAGAGGCACAGCGCGCTCCAGACCGACAGCAGCCAGAACCACAGGAGCAGCGAGCCCTCCTGCGAGGACCACGCGGCCGCGGCGCGGTAGTACCACGGGGTCGTCGTCGAGGAGTGCGAGCTGACGACGGTGAAGTGGAAGTCCGACCGCAGGAACGCGATCTCGAGGATCACGAACGCGATCGTCGTGACCGCGGCGAGCGCGTAGAGCGCCCGGCGGCCGGACAGGACGTAGGCCTCCCGGCCCAGGCGCGCGCCCGTGATGGACGCGGCGACGCCGTAGACGCAGAGGCCCAGCGCGATGATCAGGCAGGCCTGGCCGATGACGCCCATCGGCTCAGGTGGGCATGGAGCCCGACGACGGCTGCTGCTTCTTCTCGTCCGAGAACTTCGAGGGGCACTTCGTCGTCAGCGTGTCCTTCTCGCCCACCCAGGTTCCGCCGCTCCGGCGCACGTCCACGATGACCTCGCGGCCCTCGCGGAACGGGTCCGGGACGGCGCCCGTGTAGCGCACCGGCACCGAGACGGAGCCGTCGCGGTCGCGGACGCGGAAGGCGATCCCGTCCGCGTGGCGCTGAATCGAGCCGTCGACGACCTTGCCGGTCAGCTGGTAGGTCTCCGACGCGTTCGACGACGCGAGCAACTGGCTCGGCGTGACGGCGGAGCTCGATGCGGAGAAGCTCGTGTACGCGAGCGCGCCCGCGAGGATCAGTGCGGCGCTGAGCGCGACCACGAGCCGAATGCGGCGCTTCCGGGCAGGGTCCATGCGTCGTGAAGTATCGCAGGCCGAGGGGCGCGGCCGTGCGCCCAGCGTCTCACGCCGCTGCCGACACCTGCGTGCCCGCGGTGCCGGCGACCAGACCGTCGATGTCCGCCAGAGCGCCGACGGCCGCTCGGGCCCCGCCCTGCTCGACGAAGCGGCAGACGGCGTCGACCTTCGGTCCCATCGAGCCCGTGGGGAACTCCTGCGCCCGCAGCTCGGCGGGTGTGACCCGACCCAGCGCGGTCTGCCCCGGGGTTCCCCATCCGCGGTACACCGCGTCGACGTCGGTGGCGAGTACGAGGATCTCCGCGCCGAGGTTCGACGCCAGCAGCGAACTGGCGAGATCCTTGTCGATGACCGCCTCGACGCCTTCGTGCCCGCCGTCCGCGGTGCGGACCACCGGCACCCCGCCCCCGCCGGCGCAGACGACGAGCCACCCGCCGTCCACCAGGCGGCGGATCGCGGAGAGCTGGACGATCGCGCGTGGCTCGGGCGAGGCGACGACGCGCCGCCATCCCGTGCCGTCCGGCTTGACCGCCCAGCCCAGCTCGCCGGCCAGGCGCTGCGCCTCGGCCTCCGTGTAGACCGGGCCGATGAACTTCGTCGGGTCCGCGAACGCCGGGTCGTCGGCGTCGACCTCGGTGCGGGTGACGACCGCGACCGTGTCCTGGTGATCGATCGCGTTGTCGAGCTCCATCTCGACGACGTAGCCGATCTGTCCCTCGGTCTCGGCGCCCAGGACGTCCAGCGGATACGGGGTCACCCCGGAGTACGCATCGCCCATGAGCGCGAGCAGTCCGACCTGCGGACCGTTGCCGTGGGTGACGACGAGCGCGTGGCCGCGGGCCACGGGCGCGAGCAGCCGTGCCGCTTCGCGCGCCGCGTGGTGCTGGGTGGTGGCCTCGAGGCTCTCGCCACGCCGGAGCAGGGCGTTGCCGCCGAGCGCGACGACGACGATGCCCCGCCGGTGTCCCGTCATGCCACGGGAACCTGCTGCGTGATGCAGTGGATGTTCCCGCCGCCGAGCAGGATCTCGCGCGCGGGCACGCCGACGACCTCGCGTCCCGGGAACTCCCGGCCCAGGATCTCGAGCACCGCAGCGTCGTGGCGCTCGTCCAGCAGCGGCACCACGACGCGGCTCGTGCCGATGTAGAAGTTCGCGTACGACCCGGCGAGCCGGTCTCCCGCCCGCCGGGGCAGTGTGCCGGCGACGTGGTCGACGCCGCCGGCCTCCTCCTCGGTGATGTGGATGGGGCCCGGCATCGGCAGCTCGACGACCTCCAGCGAGCGCCCGCGCGCGTCGGTGGCAGCGTCCAGCCGGGCGCGCGCGTCGAGCGAGATCTCGTGCTGGGGATCGCCCGGGTCCTCGCACACCGTGAGCGCGACGACGCCCGGGCGCAGGAAGCAGGCGATGTTGTCGACGTGCCCGTCCGTCTCGTCCTGGTGGATTCCGCGACCGAGCCACAGCACCCGCTCGACGCCGAGGTACGCGCGCAGGTGCTCCTCGATGTCCGTCCGCGTGAGCTCCGGGTTGCGGTTGTGGTTCAGCAGGCACTCCTCGGTCGTCAGGCAGGTTCCCTCGCCGTCGACGTGGATCGAGCCGCCCTCGAGGACCAGCGGCGCGCGGTGGCGGCTCGCTCCCTCGATCTCGGCGACCTTCGCCGCCACGAGGTCGTCCTGGTCCCACGGGAAGTACAGGCCGCCCTCGAGCCCGCCCCAGGCGGTGAAGCGCCAGTCGACCGCGCGCCGCGCACCGGATCCGTCGACGACGAACGTCGGGCCGACGTCCCGCATCCACGCGTCGTCGGTGCTCATCTCGACGACGCGCACGTCCTCGGGCAGCACCGAGCGCGCATGCTCGAACTGGCCCGCCGAGACGGCCATCGTCACCGGGTCACTCGGGTGGATCGCCGCAGCCACGGCGGCGTACGCCGCCTGCGCCGGCTTGGCGCCCAGGCGCCAGTTGTCCGGCCGCTCCGGCCAGATCATCCAGCAGCCGGTGTGGGGCTCGAACTCCCCGGGCATCCGGAAGCCGTCGCCGGACGGCGTCGTCTCGTGCAGGCGCGTCACAGCTCGCGGTCCGGGCCGGCGCGGTGCAGCAGGCGCATCTGCCGGGCAACGATGATCTCGCCGACGACGAGCGTGACCCCGACGATGGCGAGCAGCGGCCCGGTGAACCCCCAGGACTCCGGAGCGTTGGGGATCTCCGGCCACAGGAACAGCAGGAAGGTCGCGAAGATGGTCACCGTCGTCAGCGTGCAGAGCACCGCGAGCAGACCGTCGCCGCCCGGGACGCGGAACGGCCGGTCGGTCGAGGGGTCCTTGCGGCGCAGGGTCCAGGCCGAGGGGAAGAGCAGCAGATACGGCATCAGGAAGACGACCGCGGACGCGGAGAAGATCGCGTAGAAGAGGTCGTCCTGGCTCTCCACGAAGACGGCCGCGAACAGCAGCACGGCCGTCGCGACGATGCCGCTCACGACGTAGGCGGCGACCGGGGTCCGGCGCACGGGATGCTCGCGCGCGAGGATGGCGGGGAGCTCGCCCGCGCGCGCAGCCTCCTGCGCGGAGCGGTTGGCACCCATGCTCCAGGTCGTCATGTTCGTGAAGAACGTGTACATCGCCGCGATGCCGAGGGCGTACACGAGGACGTTCCCGAACCCCGACGTGCCGAAGATCTGCTCGAACGTGTCGATCAGCCCCTCGACGAGGCTGAGATCGCTCAGCGGCAGGGCGAGCAGGATGCCGACGGTGGCGAACATGTAGAGGAACGCGAGGATCGCGCCCGCGGTGAAGATCGTCCGCGGGATGATCTTCTCGGGCTTCCTGATCTCCTCCGACATCGAGGAGATCAGCTCGAAGCCGAGCATCATGAAGATGATCACGGGCAGGTAGGTCTTGGCGTCGCCGAGCGAGGGCAGCGCCTCGCGGGCCGTGATGGTGTTCGCCGCGCCGTCGGTGGCCGCGACCACGATGCCGCCGATGCCGAGGGCGAGGATGATCAGCGCTTTGAGGACGGCGCCCGAGTTGTTGACCCACTTCCCGAGGTCGAGCTTCATCGACCCGACCGCGACGACGAGCCACGTCAGCCCGATGCCCATCGCCACCTGGAACCACTTGCCCGAGCCCCAGTCCGCCCAGTCGCTGACGAACAGCTGACAGAAGATGCCGGTGAACAGGAGGAACACGGACGGCATCCAGAGCGCGACGTTGACGTAGTACCAGTAGGTCGTCCGCGAGGCCCAGCGCTCGCCGTAGGCGCGCTTGACCCACGAGTAGATGCCGCCCTGGTCGGGGTAGGCGGTGCCCAGCTCGGCGGTGATCAGGGCGCTCGGGATCAGGAACAGCACGATCGCGACGATCCACCAGCCGATCGTCTGCACGCCGATCGCCGCGGACGCCGTCAGGGTGTCGACGACGACGATCGCCGAGACCGTGAAGAGGGTGGCGTCGCGCAGGCCCAGGACCCGCTTGCGCGGCGCGGACGCTGCGCCGTCGGCCGCTGTCGTCGCCGCGGTGGGCGGCGCTGTCCGGGTGCTCATCAGGACTCCTTCCGGGGCGCCGGGTCCGGGTGCCGGCGGTCCCACTTCGCGGTGGCCAGGAACGACTCCACCTGGCCACGATGGTGTGCGCGCAGCGCCGGGGAGACGTCGTGGCTGATGCGCCCGTACGTCTTCCAGACGAGGATGCCCTTCTCGGCGTGCAGCCGGTTCTCGGCCTGGTCGAAGACCACCGACCGGGGCGAGTCGATCACCGCGTCGGTGACCTCGACGCCGCGCGAGGCGGGCAGACAGTGCATGAAGATGCAGTGGGCCGGCGCCTTCGCCATGAGGTCGGGGCTCACCTGGTAGTCGGGCATGAACGCCGCGCGGCGCTCAGGGATCTCGTCCTCCTGGTCGACCCACCACCAGAGGTCGGTGTAGATGACGTCCGCGTTCGCGACCGCGGCGGCGACATCGTCCGTCACTGCGACCGAGCCGCCGGACAGCTCGACGTTGCGCTCGGCCTCCGCGACCCACTCCGGCGGCGACTGGTAGGCCTGCGGCGCGGCGTGCACGAAGTTCATGCCGAACATCGTCGTGATCCACATGGTGGAGCTGCAGACGTTCGTGCGGTCGCCGACGAAGACGCACGTGCGCCCGTCGAGCGCGCCGAGCTTCTCGCGCATCGTGAAGATGTCGCAGATCGCCTGCGTCGGGTGGTTCACGTCCGTCAGGCCGTTGATGACGGGGACGTCCGACCAGCGGGCGAGCTCCACGCACGTCTCGTGCTCGAGCGTCCGCGCCTCGATCACGTCGCACATGCGGGAGAGCACCTTCGCAGTGTCATAGAGCGACTCGCGCACGCCCATGTGGATCTCGCCGGGGCGCAGGTACAGGGCGTGCCCGCCGAGCTTCACCATCGCGACCTCGAACGACACGCGGGTGCGCGTCGACGGCTCCTCGAAGATCATCCCGAGGGAGACGTCGCGCAGCAGCTCCGGACATGCGCCGTCACGGTCGGCGTCCTTCAGCATCGCGATGAGTTCCAGAAGCCCCTCGATCTCGGCACGCTCGTAGTCCTGCGTGTCGATGAAGTCCTTCGCGGGGTCGTACGGCAGGGCACCGGCCATCCCTGCACCTCCTGCGGGGCGTTCGGATATGGGGAGACAGCCTCAAGCCGGTGCGGGCATCCCACATCCGTAGGAGACACGGGCGGGTGTCCGTAGCCGGGTGCCTCGGGCCGGCCTCGGGCGCCCCGAGCGCGTGTTAGGCTGCCGGCGGGCCGGACGTCACGTGTCGCCCGGGTCCGTGCGGCGGTAGCTCAGTTGGTAGAGCATCAGCTTCCCAAGCTGAGGGTCGCGAGTTCGAATCTCGTCCGCCGCTCTCCGGTCGCAGCGTCACCTCACTGCCGGTAGCGCTCCGCGATGTCCTCCGGGCGCCCCGGCTCGGCGTCCTGGTCCAGGCCGAACTCCTCCTTCGCGCGCCGCCGGCGCAGCAGGTCCCAGGTCCGGTCCAGCTGGACCTTGACCTCGTCCAGGCGGGCGCGCGCGGCGTCGTCCAGCGACCGCCCGTCGCCCGCGGAGTCCAGCAGGCGGTGCTCCTCGGCGACGAGCTCCTCGATGTGGTTCAGGACGTCGGCGTCGTTCATGGCCGGATGCTACGGCTGCAGCGAGAACGGCGGATAGCGGTCGGTCGTCAGCAGGAACGCGTACGCGGCGACGCGCACGCTCCAGCGGCCGACGCCGACGACGAAGTCGAACAGCCCGCGCGGATAGCGGCCCGTGAAGAGGATCGCGAACCACGCGATCACGACGCTCACGAACGCCGCGATGCCGAGGAAGAACAGGACGATGTAGTGCGGGATCGCCAGGAGCCACTTCACGAGCGGCAGCCAGCGGTTGAGATCCTCGGGGACGTCCGGGTAGGCGATGTCCAGGTGCAGCGCCTGCTGCTCGTCGGTCGAGGGGTAGGTGTCGTCGAGGAGCGCCGCGTACAGCGTCACGCGCGAGGAGAAGCGCGTGAGCTCGAGGTTCCAGTCGAACCACCAGCGCGGGTACTTCTCGCGGAAGAGGATCATCAGCAGCGGCCCGGCGAACAGGAGGCCGCCGGCCGCGAGGGTGACGGTGGTCGTGTTCGAGCCCGCCTCGCCGCCGTAGGTCTGCGTCGCACCGGAGACGGTCGCGAGCACGATCGCGATCGGGATGACCGTGAAGATGCGGAAGAACGTCGTCAGCCGGTTGAGATCCCGGTCCGGGTAGTCGACGTCGAGCTGGACCGGATAGGCAGGCACCTGAGCCGGTGCCTGGGCGGGCGTGTCCATCGTGGGGCTCCTGAGCGGTCGGTGGCGGTCAGGCCACGATCGCGGGGGACGCCCCGGACGTCATCCGGGAAGCCTACGTGGGACGGCGGGCCGCGCTGCGGGCGACTACCAGCTCTGCGCGGCGCCGCAGGCGGGGCACGGGACGTCGACCTGCACGTCGGCGCGGAACGCCGCGCCGCAGCCGCACGTGTAGAGCGCGCGGTCCTCGGGGCCGCCCGCTGCGCGTGCGCGCTGCTCGGGCGTCGGGGCCGGCGCCGGCGGCGCGGCGTCGACGGTCTCGGCGCGGCGAGCACGGCGGCGCAGCGGAGCGCGGGTCGAGCTCAAAGGCTTCATTCGGGGCACATCGGCAAGAACGCGCACGTGCTCAAGAGGTTTCGCGCAAGGGTCCGATCTCCTGCCGTCAGCGCCCCGAAGCGGTCGCGCATCTACCCTTGGTCGTCCGTGAAGCGCCCCGGATTCGCCACCACCGCCGTCGTCGTCCTCGCCGGCCTGCTGATCGTCCTGATCGTCTACGGCGTGGCGGCGAGCGGTGACGACACGTCGCTCGACAGCGCCGTCAAGCGCGGCGAGCGCCCCGTCGCGCCCGGCGCGTCCGTCGCCCTGCCCGCCCTGGACGGGAAGACGACCACGGCGCTGAAGGACCTGCGCGGCAAGGTCGTCGTCCTGAACTTCTGGGCGTCATGGTGCGATCCGTGCCGCGAGGAGTCGCCGGTGCTCGAGCGCGCCCAGCAGCGGCTCGCGCGCAGCGGTGACGGCACGGTCCTGGGGGTCACCTACAAGGACTTCGCCGACGAGTCGCGCAAGTTCGAGCGCGACAACGACCTCACGTTCCCGTCGCTGCGCGACGACAAGCTGGAGCTGGCGCCGGAGTTCGGCACCAACAAGCTGCCGGAGACGTTCGTCCTGGACGCGCAGGGACGGGTCGTCGCGATCTCGCGCGGCCAGCTCGAGGAGGAGTTCCTCACGAACGCGATCGACCGGGCGCTGAAGGACGAGGAGCCCGCATGACCGGCGGCGTGCGCTCCGTGCTCGCCCTGGTCCTGCTGCTCGCGGCGTTCCCCGGCGGCGCGCTCGCCGCGGAGCCGCGCGCCTCGTTCCCCGACGTCGAGGACGAGGTGATGTGCGACACGTGCAACGTCGCGCTCTACGTCGCCGAGTCCCCGCGGGCCGACCAGCTGCGCCGCGAGATCCGCACGCTGATCGCGCAGGGCCAGACGAAGCAGCAGATCAAGGACACGCTGCGGGACCGCTACGGCGCCGCGATCCTCGCCCTCCCGCAGAACAAGGGCTTCAGCCTCACCGCGTACCTCGTCCCGCTGCTCGTGGGCCTCGGCCTGGTCGGGCTGCTGCTCGTCCTCCTCCCGCGCTGGCGCCGCCGCGCGCGGGAGCCCGCCCTCGCCGTTCCCGCCGCCGCGCTCACCGACGACGACCGGCGCCGGCTCGACGACGAGCTCGCGCGCTTCGACGACCGGTGATCCTCGCCGCCGCCGACACGACGGTCGTCGCGGCGTTCGCCGTCGGGTTCGTCTCGTTCATCTCGCCATGCGTCCTGCCGCTGGTGCCGGGATACCTGTCGGCGATCTCCGGCATCAGCATCGCCGAGATGCGCGCCGGCGAGCACCGGCTCTCGCACGTGCTGGCGCCCGCGATCGTCTTCTGCCTGTCCTTCACCGTGATGTTCGTGGCGCTCGGCATGACCGCCACCGGGATCGGGTCGGCGCTGCGCGACAACAAGCAGACGCTCGACACGATCGCCGGTGTCCTCATCATCGGCATGGGCATCTTCTTCATGCTCACGCCCTTCGTCCCGAAGCTCAACAAGGACTGGCGGCCCGAGACGCTGATCCTCAAGGCCGGCACCGGCGGCCCCATCATCGCCGGCCTGGCGTTCGCGATCGCGTGGACGCCGTGCGTCGGTCCGACCCTCGCCTCCATCCTCGCCGCGGCCTCGACCGCCGACTCCGTCGCCAACGGCGGCGTGCTCCTCGCCTTCTACTCCCTCGGCCTCGCCGTCCCGTTCCTCCTCACGGCGATCGCGTTCGACAAGATGACCGGCGCCTGGAGCTGGCTGCGCGACCACTACCTCACCGTCACCTTCATCTCCGGCGCCATCCTCATCGCCATGGGGATCGCGATCCTCACCGGCGAGATCACCCGCCTCAACGTCGAAGCGCAGCAGTTCCTCGACCGCATCGGCCTCGACTTCCTCTACAACATCTAGTCCCACCCCAAGCCGCCGAAGCCAAGCCGCCAGGGGTAGTAGCAGCGCGGACGACACCAGGCCCGGCAGCACGCCTCACCGAAGCGTCAGCCAGGACCGGAGCGAGATATCGGGGATGCATGGCGCCGCACGCCGAGGGGGTGCTGTGGCGAAAGCCACCGCCCCCCGAAGGCGGGTGGCGCCAGGCGCCCCGAGATCCGCGACCAAGCCCCTGCAAGACGCCGCCCAGGCAAGGGGTAGCCCGCTCGCACCAAGAACCCCACCCCGATGGCCACGTTCCGCGGCGACCTTCTGCGTCCCCGTGCCGCCGGCGCAGCGCCTGCTGCGCCGCGGTTCGGTCGTCGCCGCGCGGCCAGGCCCCTCGCGCGCCGCACGGTCGTCGTCGCGCTGACGGCGATCGTGCTGCTCGGCGGCGGCCTGCGGTTCGCGCAGGCGTCCGATCCGGGCCGGTTCATCTCCTCGGACGAGCGCTCGTACGCGCGGATCGCGCTGAGCATCGCGGGCGGGAACGGCTACGCGGCGCCGGGCTCGTCGGATCCGTGGCACTGGGCGCCGGGGACGCCGGCGTTGTTCGCGGCCGCGCATCTGCTCGCGCCGGCGGCGGATGGCGACGGCTCACCGGAGCAGTTGCGCACGGCGTTCTGGGCGCAGGCACTCGTCGGCACGCTCCTGATCCTCGTGGTGTTCCTGCTCGCCGCCGGCATCGCGGGCCCGCTCGCGGGTCTGGTGGCCGCGGGTGCGATCGCGACGTATCCCCCGTTGATCCGTGCGACGGGCGACCTGGTGAGCGAGCCGCTCGGAGCGCTGACGCTGGCGGTCGCGGCGCTCGCGCTGCTGGGCGCCTGGCGCAGGCCGTCCGCCGGGCGGCTCGCCCTTGCGGGCGGGCTGCTGGGCGTGGCGCTGCTGGCGCGCGCGGATCTGCTGGTGCTGTCGCCGATCCTCGGCGCCGTCTGGGTGCTGCTCGCGCGTGGGCGCGCCGGTTCAGGGCCGGCGCTCGCGCAGGGGGCGGCGCTCGCGGTGCTCCCGTTGCTGGTCGCCGCGCCGTGGAGCATCTACGCCTCCTCGCAGGCGGGGCGGCTGATCCCGGTCGCGAGCAGCGGCCCGTCGACGCTGTTCGTGGGCACGTACCTGCCGGGCGACGGGCGCATGAGCGGTGTGCGCCGTGAGCTGGAGCTGTATGTGCGGCGCAACATGTCGAATCTCTCGGATGTCCGCACCGCGAACCTCAAGGGCGAGCACGTGCTGCGCGCCTACATCCGCGAGCGCCATCCGGAGCTGGTTCCCGGTCCCTACCGCGCGATCCCGGAGGACCGGCTGCGGTGGGCGCTGGGCTTCGAGGCGCGGCGGAACCTGAAGACGTACGCGGCCGGTCAGCCGCTGGCCTTCGTCGCGATGGAGGCGCGCAAGGTCGCGCGCATGTGGGGCGGGTACTACCGCGGCAGCACGCGCAACCCGCGCTCGTGGCTCACGACCTGGCACCTGCTGCTGGTGGGCCTGGCGCTCACGGGCGCCGTCGCCGGCCTGGCGCTCGCCCGCTCGCGCCGCGCGGAGCTCGTGCTGCTCCTCACCCCCGTCCTGATCAGCACGCTCATGAGCGCGGTCTTCGTCGCCCAGGCGCGGCACAACCTGCGGGTCCTGCCGCTGCTCGCGGCCGCGGGCGCCGCGGGCGGCGTCCTGGCGCTCCGCGCGCTCCTCGCCCGCCGGGGGTCCTCCGGCCTGCCGCCCGAGGCGGATCCGCCCGGCGATCAGATCACCGTCGAGCGCCGCGCGGTCGAGGCGCCTACATCTCCTCGGGTGCTGCGATACCGAGCAGGTCGAGGGACCGCGCGAGCACGCTCCGGGTCGCGACGCTGAGCCGCAGCCGCAGCAGTTCCTCGTCGTCCGGCGCCCCCACGACCTGGCAGTCGCGGTAGAAGGCGCTGAACAGCTGCGCGGTGTCGAGCGCGTACGCGGCGATGCGGTGCGGTGCGCGGCGGTCGGCGGCCTCGCGGACCTCGTCGGGCAGGTCGAGGAGGCGGCGGATGAGCGCGCGCTCGCTCGGGTGCAGGCCCGTCGCGGGGACGGCGAGGGGCGCGGCGAGCGCCTGCGCGACGCGCTCGTCCCCCGCCTTGCGCAGCACCGAGGCGATGCGCGCGTGGGCGTACTGCACGTAGTAGACGGGGTTCTCGCTGGACTGGCTGCGCGCGAGGTCGAGGTCGAGGTCGATCGACGTGTCGTGGGAGCGGGCGAGCAGAAACCAGCGTGCCGCGTCGACGCCGATGTCGTCGATGAGGTCGTCGAGCGTGACGAACTCACCGGCCCGCTTGCTCATCTTGCCGCGCTCGCCGCCCTCGACGAGGTGGACGAACTGCATGATCAGCAGCTCGAGCCGGTCGGCCTCGCCGCCGAGTGCCTGGTAGGCGGCCTTCATGCGCTGCACGTAGCCGTGATGGTCGGCGCCCCAGACGTCGATGAGGAGCTCGAACCCGCGCTCGCGCTTCTCCTGGTGGTAGGCGATGTCGCTGGCGAAGTACGTGTGCTCGCCGCTGGAGCGCTCGAGGACGCGGTCCTTGTCGTCGCCGAAGTCGGTGGTGCGCAGCCACAGCGCGCCGTCCTGGCGGAACGTGCGTCCCTGCGCCTCGAGGACGTCGAACGCGTGCGCGACCGGGCTGGGGTCGCCCTCGTGCAGCGAGCGCTCGCTGAACCAGTGGTCGAACAGGACGCGAAAGCGCGTGAGGCTCCGTTCGGCCTGGGCGACCATGAGGGCCACGCCGAGCCGGGCGACCTCGTCGACGGGCAGGTCCGCGGCACCGTCGATCTCTGCGGCGAGGTCGACGACGTAGGCGCCCTTGTAGCCGTCCGGGGGCGGCTCCTCGCCGCGTGCGCGCGCCTTGATCGACTCGCCGAGCCGGCGGGTCTGGGTGCCGTGGTCGTTGACGTAGAACTCGCGATGGACGCGGTGGCCGATGAACGCCAGGAGCCGCGCGACGGCATCCCCGTACGCCGCGTTGCGGGTGCCCCCGACGTGGACGGGGCCGGTCGGGTTCGCGCTGACGAACTCGACGTTGACGGCCAGCGCGGGGTCGGCGCCGCCGCCGCCCCAGTCGCCGCCGGCGCGCAGGACGTCGGCGAGTGCGGCGGCGTACCAGTCCTCGCCGAGCGTCAGGTTGAGGAAGCCGGGCCCCGCCACGTCGGCGGCTTCGAGGGCCGGCCCGAGACGCGCGGCGAGCGCCTCGGCGAGCAGGTGGGCGATCTCGCGCGGAGGGCGCCCGAGCGACTTGGTGAGCAGCATGGCGGCGTTCGTCGCGTAGTCACCGTGGTCCGCCTGCCGTGGCCGTTCGAGCGCGGGCGCCGTCGCCGGTGGTCCCGCGTCGCCGGCGACGTCCGCGACCGCGCCGTCGAGGGCCTCCCGCAGCGCTGCGAGCGGCTCGGTCACGGGGTGCCGGCGCTCCGCCGCGGCCCGAGGGTGGCCTCCAGGCGCTCGAGCGTGTGCACCTGGCCGAGCGCGAGGATCACGTCGGCGACCTGCAGGGCGGTGTCGCCGGGAGGCTGCGGCAGGAACGATCCGTCGGCGTGGCGCACGCCCACGATGATCGCATCGCCGCGGACGTCGCCGATCGTCCGTCCGTCCGCGGGTGACCCGGCCTCGACCTCGATCTCCTCGAGGCGGTACTCGGGCGCCACCTCCATCGCGCCGGAGACCTGCGGTGTCAGCGCGGCGCGCGCCATCTCGGTGCCGCTGGTGCGGTAGGGCGAGATGACCCGGGTGGCGCCGGCGCGCAGGAGCTTGGGCCCGGCGCCCGCGTTCGAGGCGCGGGCGATGATCGCGATGCCGGCGTTGAGCTGCCGCGCGGACAGCACGATGAAGACGTTCTCGGCGTCGGAGTCCACGCAGGCGATGACGGCCCGGGCGCGCTCGATGCCCGCGTCCTCGAGCGCCTCGTCGTCGGACGCGCTGCCCTCGATGAACCGGACCCCGACGTGCCGCGCGTCCTCGGCGTGCTCGGGGCGGGCGTCGATGACGACGTAGCGCTCGCCGGCCGCCCGCAGGTCACGGGCGACCTGGCGGCCGACGCGGCCGAAGCCGCAGATGATCACGTGGTCGGTGAGGGAGTCGATGGCTCGCTGCTCGCGGCGCTCGTCGAGGAGGGTGCGCAGGCGCCCCGAGACGAGGAGCTCCACCAGCGTCACCAGGGCGTAGAGCAGCGTACCGACGCCGAGCACGATCAGGAGGACCCAGGTGATCTCGCCGCCGATGGTGTCCGGCTGGTTGCGCGCGCCCTCCGTGGCGATCGTGTCGAGCGCCCAGAGGAAGCCATTCCAGACGCTGACGCCCTCGAAGGCGACGTAGCCGATCGTGCCGCCGGCGAGCAGGACGACGAGCGCCAGGACGACGACGGCGAAGCGCCGCAGGAAGGGGCGCAGCTCGAGGTTCGTCATCAGTGGTGGTAGGGCTCGCCGGCGAGGATCTTGTGCGCCCGGTAGAGCTGTTCCAGCATGACGACGCGCGCGAGCTGGTGCGGGAGGGTCATCGGGCCGAGGGAGATCTTGTGGCTCGTGCCGGGCGGGAGCGTCAGCCCGTACGGCCCGCCGATGACGAAGCACAGGTCCTGCCCGCTCATGCGCCGTTCCTCGAGGAAGCGGCTGAACCCGACGCTGTCGTAGGCGACCCCGTCGACGTCGAGCAGGCAGGTGAACGCGCGTGCGGGGATGCGCTTCTCGACCTGCTCCTCCTCCCGCACCTCGATGAGTTCGACCTTGGCATGACGCGCGAGCATCCGCTGGTAGTGCTGGACGTCGTCGACGTACGGCGGGCGCAGACGGCCGACGGCGACGACGAGGATCCTCACGAGGCGGGATACTAGGCGGCATCATGGCCGACACCCCGCAACAGCCCGATCGTCAGATCAACATCCACATCGAGCCGGAGAAGATGGCGGGCCACTACGCGAACTTCGCGAACGTGAGCCACTCCGACTACGAGTTCACGCTGACGTTCGCGCGCGTGGACCACGAAGTCGAGGACGACGTCATCCCCGGGGTGGTGGTCTCGCGCATCAACCTGTCCCCGCGCTTCATGCGCGAGCTCGTCGACGCGATGGAGGACAACTACGGCCGCTGGCGCGCCCGCGAGAGCATCAAGGGCCTCCCGGAGGTCGAGGGCCGGCAGGAGCCCCAGGAGCGCGAGGACTTCTAGTCGCGGGCTCCGCGCTCGTACGCGAGCCCGATCCCCAGGCGCTCGCGGGTCGTCGGGTGGGTGCCGAGCAGCGCCCGCGCGAGCGCCGGCGGGTCCGGGTCGCTGACGTTGCGCAGCGCCAGGCGCCGCTGCTGGGCGAGGAACGTCGGCGCGTCCCCGGTCAGCTGCAGGGCGTAGCTGTCGGCGCGCGCCTCCACGCGGCGTGAGAGCTGGTTGGAGACGACGCCGACCAGCACGACGACCAGCGCCATCGACGCAAACAGTGCGGGGACGCTCGACGGTCCCGCCGGCAGCCCGTCGGCCGGCCCCCACGCGCGCGTGAGGCGGCTCACCGCGAACATGCCGGCCGGGGCGACCAGGGCGAGGAACAGGAGCGCGTTCGGCACGTCGCGGTGGTGGACGTGCGCCAGCTCGTGCGCCACGACCAGGCGCGTCTCCTCGGCGGGGAAGTCGCGCAGCAGGGTGTCGTAGAGGACGACGCGCTTCGATGACCCCAGACCGGTGACGTAGGCGTTGGCGGCGGTCGTGCGCTTGGAGGCATCGACGACGTAGACCTCCCCCACCTGCACGTCGGCGCGGCGCGCGAGCTCGAGCACCTGTGTGCGCACGGGCCCGTCGGGAAGTCGCTCGAAGCGGTTGAACACGGGGTCCAGGACGAGCGGGCCGGCGAACACGAAGACCGCGCCGATGAGGACGACGATCCCGGAGGCGGGGATCCACCAGCGGCGGGGCATGCGGCGCATGAGGGCGATGGCGCCCGCCGTGCCGACCCCGGCGAGCACGGCACCGATCGCCGCCGAGCGCGCGACGTCCCAGCCCCAGCCCGGCCAGGATCGCGTGACGAGGCCGACGTCGAGCGCCCGCGCGCGCAGGATCGCGTCGATCGGCAGCACGGCGATCGCCAGGAGCGCCGAGATGCCCGCGCCGGTCACGCCGGCCGCGAGGATCGGGCGGCGGAACGTCCGGCGGAGCCTCGGCGCGAGCGGTCCGCGGCGGAGGACGAGCAGGACGAGCACCCCGGCCTGGACGGCGATCGTCGCGCCGTAGAGTGCGAGCTGCGGCCCGCGGTAGTCCACGGCCCGCTCGAGCTGGGCGTCCGTGAAGAACGCCCCGAGATCGACGGGATCCGGCGTGATGACGCCCTCGCGCGGGCGGAGCAGCAGCGCTGCCGCCTGCGCCGCGGCGAGCGCGCCGAGGACGGCAACGGAGGCTGCAACGAGAGGGCGCCGCACGATCCGCACGCTACCGTCGCACCCTCCCTTCCGCGCCATGCAGGTCGCCGTCGTCTCCGACATCCACGCCAACCGCCACGCCCTCGAGGCGGTGCTGCGCGACGTCTCGGCGACGGCCGCCCGCGAGATCTGGTGCCTGGGCGACCTCGTCGGCTACGGCGCGGACCCCAACGACTGCGTGCGCCTGATGCGGGAGCACGCGACGGTCTGCCTCGCCGGCAACCACGATCTCGGCGTGACGGGCGCCCTGCCGCTCCATGAGTTCTCGCCCGGCGCGGCGCTCGCCGCACGCTGGACGCAGGAGGTCATCGACCCGCAGTGCCTGGCGTGGCTGTCCACGCTGGAGCCCTCGGCGACGGCGGCGGAGACCGGCCTCTTCCACGGCAGCCCCCGCGACCCGGTGTGGGAGTACGTCATGAGCGTGCTGCTCGCCGACCTCTGCTTCGACGCCTTCGAGGAGCGGATCGGGCTGATCGGGCACAGTCATGTGGCGTGCTCGTTCGAGCGGCAGGAGGGCGAGCCGGCGACCGGGTCGCCGCGCCGCGCCGACGAGGTCGCGGACGTCTCCGCCGGCCGGCAGCTCCTCAATCCCGGCAGCGTGGGACAGCCCCGCGACGGCGACCCGCGCGCGGCCTGGCTGCTGCTCGACCTGACCGCCGGGACGGCCGCGTGGCGGCGCACGGGCTACGACGTGGACGCCGCGGCGTCCGCGATCCGCGCGGCCCGGCTGCCGGACTCCCTCGCCGAACGCCTCCAGTACGGTCAGTGACGATGCGCCGACCCCGCGCGATCCTCCTGGGCACGGGCCTGGCGCTCGCCGCGGCGGCGGTCGCCTCCGGCGGGTGTGCAGGCGGTGAGCAGCTCGTCCCCGCCGACCAGGCGCGGTCGCTGGACAGCGCGCTCCAGCAGGTCGCCGACGCGACGCGCGCGGGCGAGTGCCGCAGGGCGCTGAACGAGCTCGCGGCGGCGCAGCGGATCTACGCGGACCTCCCCGACACGCTGGACGAGCGGCTCGCGGCCCGCATCAAGCAGGGGCTGGACCAGCTCGCACGGACGGTTCCCACCCAGTGCGCGGACGTCCCGCAGACGCCCACGCGCCCGTCGACCACGACGACGGCGCCGACGACGACCACCACGACGCCGACGACCACCACGACCACCACGACGCCGACGACGACGACCACCACGACGCCGACGACGACCACGACGCCGACCACCCAGACGGGGACCGGGACGACGCCAACGGCGGCATCACACCCGAGGCGACCGGCACGGGGCCGACGCCGTGAGCGACCGGCTGCTCGCGGGCCGCTACGAGCTGGGCGAGCGCCTGGGCAGCGGCGGCATGTCGACCGTCGTCCTGGCGTTCGACCGCCGGCTGGAGCGCAACGTCGCCGTCAAGCTGCTGGCCGAGCACCTCGCCGACGACGAGCAGTTCGTCTCGCGCTTCCGGCGCGAGGCGCTCGCCGCCGCCCGGCTCGTGCACCCGAACATCGTGCAGGTCTACGACTTCGGCCTCGACGAGGCGAGCGGGCGCCAGTACATCGTCATGGAGTACGTCGAGGGGCAGTCCTGCGCCGAGATCCTGCGCGAGCGACGGGATGCTCCCGGTCGCCGAGGCGCTGGGGATCGTCGCGCAGGCCTGCCGCGGGCTGGACTACGCCCACCGCGGCGGCGTCGTGCATCGCGACGTCAAGCCCGGGAACCTCCTGCGCTCGCACCGACGGCGATCGTGAAGCTCGCCGACTTCGGGATCGCGAAGGCGCTCAGCGAGGAGTCGTCCATCACGCAGGTCGGTTCGGTGCTCGGCACCGCCGCCTACCTCGCGCCCGAGCAGGCCGCGGGCGTGGAGGCGACCCAGCGCTCGGACATCTACGCGCTCGGCGTGGTCACCTATCAGCTGCTGTCCGGGCGGCTGCCGTACGAGGCGCAGACGCTGACCGAGCTCGCGCTCAAGCAGCAGCGGGAGGCTCCGGCGCTGCTCGACCATCTGGCGCCGGAGGTCACGCCCGAGCTCGCCGCCGCGGTGGACCGCGCACTCGCGCTGGAGCCGGCCGATCGGTACGCGACCGCCGAGGAGCTGCGCGAGGCGCTCGTGGCGGGTGCCCGCGGGGTCGCTCCCGAGACGAGCGCGACGCGCGTCGTCCCCCCGCGGCCGCGGAGACCGGCGTGACGCGCGCCGTGACGCCCCCGCCCGCCCCGGCCACGCCGGTCCAGCAGCGTCAGCCGCTGCCGCCGAGCCGCCCGCCGCTGACGCCCGCGCACCCGCCGCCCCCGCAGCCGATGCCGGCCCGCCGGGCGCGCAAGCGGCGTCTGGCGCCCGCCCTCGTCCTGCTGACCACGCTGCTCGTCGGCGGCGCGATCATCGTCGGCGTCCTCGGCGGCCAGAGCGACACGGTGCGCCTGCGTCAGGTCGTCTACGACCAGGTCGACCAGACGGTGTCCGAGCTGCAGCAGCTCGTGCGGCAGAACACGCGCTAGGAACGGCCCCCTGGCAGGACAGGCCGCGCCGCAGGCGCGGCCTGATCAATCTCCCCCGTCCCACCACAGGCCCCCACCCCGACCGCAGGCGCGGCCTGATCAATCTCCGAGGCCCTCTTGACCTCCTCGAGGCGGCCTGATCAGTCTCCCCCGAGTCAGCGGCAACGGCGCGTGCTCGAGACACCATGCGACGATCTGTCGCACGTCCGGTGTAGATTCCGGCGCAATGGCACCGGTCCACATCGTCCAGGCGTTCCTCGACGCGTTCTCCCGCGGCGAGGCCCGTGACGGGAGTATGGCGGACGGGTTCCAGCTGGTCGGTGAGGCGCACGGCGCGCCGGTGCTGGTCTTCGCCGTCGAGGGCGCGGGCGCGCCCGAGCTCGCAGCCCGCGGGATGGAGATCACGTTCGACGGGATCGAATCCGGCGACGAGCACGTGCTCGTCCGGGGAACGTGGTCCGGTGACGGCGTCGACCGCGAGATCTACCACGTCGTCCTGCACGTGCCCGGCGATCAGATCGAGGAGGCGCGGTTCTTCGACGACGGCGATCAGGCACGGTGGTTCGCCGGGCTCTAGGCACGGCCCCCTGGCGGGACAGGACGCGCCGCAGGCGCGTCCTGATGAATCTCACCCCGCACCACCCACGCCGCCCGCCCCCTACGGCGCCGCGCCCCCGAGGATCTCCGCCGCCGCCTCCTCCAGCCGGCCCGCCATCACCGCCTCGCGCAGCCGCGCGACCACCCGCTGCACGAACGCGAGGTTGTGCAGCGTGAGCGCGCGCATGACGGTCAGCTCACGGTTGTGCGCCATGTAGCGCAGGTACCCGCGGGTCCAGCCGATGGCGCACGTCGGGCAGGGGCAGCCCTCCATCAGCGGCTCGTCGGAGTCGCGGTGCGCGGCCTTCGCGAGGTCCACGCGCCAGCGCTCACCCGGGTCGGGCACGAGCGCCATGCCGTGCCGCGCCGAGGCGCGTCGGCATCGCGCAGTCGAAGGTGTCGATCCCGCGCTGCGACGCCGGCGACGAGGTCGTCGATCTCGCCGATGCCGAGCAGGTGCCGCGGGCGCTCGTCCCCTGCCGCGTCGAGCGTCGCGGTGGCCCAGCGGACCACCTCGTACATCTGCGCCTTGTCGGCGCCGAGCGAGCCGCCGATCGCGATGCCGTCGCACGCGCGCGCCGCGACCGCCTGCGCGCTCTCGACGCGCAGGTCCTCGTGGACGCCGCCCTGCACGATCCCGTAGACGAGCTGCTCCGCCGGGCCGTTGCTCGGCGTGCCAGTCCAGGCAGCGGTCGAGCCAGCGGTGGGTGCGCTCGGTCGACCGCTGCGTGTATTCGCGCTCGACGTGGAAGGGCGTGCACTCGTCGAACACCAGCGCGATGTCGGAGCCGAGGTTCGCCTGGATCGCCATCGACGTCTCGGGGCCCATGAACTGCTCGCTGCCGTCGAGGTAGGAGCGGAAGCGCACGCCGTCCTCCTGGATCTCGAGGATCCGGCCCGGCCCGCTCGGTCCCGCTCGCCGCGCGGCCCTTCACCTCGTCGGCGACCGTTCCGTGCCCCATCGAGAAGACCTGGAACCCGCCGGAGTCGGTGATGATCGGGCCGTCCCAGCGCATGAACCGATGGAGGCCGCGCTGCCGGGCGATCAGCTCGTCGCCGGGGTCGAGGTGCAGGTGGAACGTGTTGCCGAGCACCATGTCGTAGCCGAGCGACGCGACCTCGGAGGGCAGCAGGCCGCGGACCGTCGCCTTCGTCGCGAGCGGGACGAAGGCCGGCGTGCGCACCTCGCCGTGCGCGGTGCGCAGGACCCCGGCGCGCGCCTGCGAGCCGGGGTCCCGGGCGAGGATGTCGAAGTGCGGCGGCCATCGGCGGCCGCGGGCTCCGGGGCGGAGCCGCTAGGAGCGGTTGCCCAGGAACACGAGGACGAAGTACATGAGCTGCGAGAGCGCGGCGAGCGCCCCGGCGACGTAGGTCAGCGCGGCGCCGCGTCAGCACCTTGCGCACGCCCACGGCCTCGTCGGGATTCGCGATCCCGAGCACCTTGAGCTGGTCGGCCGCGCGCCGCGAGGCGTCGAACTCGACCGGCAGCGTGACGAGCTGGAACAGCACGACGGCGGCGTAGAGGACGATCGCGAACGTGATGAGGTTCAGCGATCCGAGCACGGCGCCGACGAGCAGCAGGATCGTCCAGGTGCTGGACGCGAAGGCGGTGACGGGCCACAGCGCCGAGCGCACGGTCATCGGGAAGTAGGACTTGGCATGCTGGATCGCGTGGCCGACCTCGTGCGCGGCGACGGCCGTCGAGCTGATCGTCGCGGCGCCGAAGACCGGCTCGGAGAGGTGGACGCTGCGCCTGCGCGGGTCGTAGTGGTCGGTGAGCGAGCCGGGCACGGCGGCGACGGGCACGCTCTGCAGCCCGTTGGCGTCGAGGATCCGCCGTGCGACCTCGGCGCCGGTCATCCCGGTGTCCTCGGGCACCTGCGCGAACCGCTGGAAGGTGCTCTTGACCTTGTGCTGCGCCCAGAGGCCGAAGATCAGCGGGATCCCCAGGCAGACGACGTACAGACCGAGATTGCTCATCGCGCGCATGGTACGAGGCGCGGCGGGCGTCCGGATGCCGAAATGGCCCGGGTCAGCCGGAGCAGGCGGGGCCGGCCTCGTGCCCGTTCGGCACGACCCGCTCCCAGCAGTCGCCGAGCAGCTCCTGCTCGGCGTCGGTGAGGCGGTCGAGGAACCGCTCGCGCACGCCGGAGAGGTGCGTGCGCCCGGCGGCGGCCAGCTTGTCGCGCCCGGCGTCGGTGAGGATCGCGAACGACCCGCGGGCGTCGCTCGGACAGGACGCGCGCCCGAGCAGCCCGTCGCGCTCCATCCGGTCGACGAGCCGCGTCGAGCCCGCTGCGGCTGAGGACGACGGTCTCGGCGAGGTCGCTCATCCGCATCCGCTCGCCGTCCGCGGCAGCCGAGGTGCAGCAGCACCTCGTAGGAGCTGAGCGGCAGGCCGTGCTCGGCCTCGAGATCCGCGTCGAGCGCCTTGGTCAGCGCGGCGTGGGCGCGCAGCATCCCGCGCCAGGCGCGCAGCTCGCGCTCGCTGAGCGCGTCGGTGGAGGCTGCGGGGCGTGTCGGTGCGGTGGCCATGGACGATGGTGCCGGGTGCGGCGCGGCGACCGTATCAGGGGTCCCGGAGCGCGCCCGGACGAGGTGATTGCGTACGCAAGTATAACAGGATACCGTGCCGGTATGCCACTCGAAGGGCTCCACCACATCACCGCGATCACCGCCGACGCGCCCGGGAACGTCGACTTCTACGCGCGGCTCCTCGGGCTGCGGCTCGTCAAGAAGACGGTGAACTTCGACGAGCCCAGCGTCTACCACCTCTACTACGGCGATGAGGTCGGCGCGCCCGGCTCGATCCTCACGTTCTTCGAGTTCCCCGGCGCGGCGCCGGGGCGCGCCGGCGACGGGATGGTCCACGCGATCCGCTGGCGCGTCGGCACCGCCGAGGCGATCGGGTTCTGGGAGGCGCGGCTGGCCGACGCCGGGGTTCCGGCCGCCCGCGACGGCGACGTCCTGCTGTTCCGCGACCGGGAAGGGCTCGCCCACGAGCTGCACGTCGCGGGCGGGCACGACGCGCCGCTCGCGGCGCACGCGTCGGACATCCCCGACGAGCATGCGCTCCAGGGCTTCCACGGCGTGCGCGCCTACGCGGCGCTGCCCGAGCGCAGCAGCGAGCTGCTGGTCGCGCTCGGCTTCCGCCGCGAGGCGCCCGACGACGGCGCCCACTGGCGCCTCGACGGCGCCGAGCGCCACGCGCGCCTGTGCTACGACCACCCGCCGCCCGCACGCGGCATCCAGGGCGCCGGGACGATCCACCACGTGGCCTGGTCGGCGGCCGACGACGCCGAGCTGAACGCGCTGCGCGCCCCGGCGGCCGCGGCCGGCGCCCACCCCACGCCGATCATCGACCGGCAGTACTTCCACTCGGTGTACTTCCGCGAGCCCAGCGGCGTCCTCTTCGAACTGGCCTCGCGCGACATCGGCTTCGCCGTCGACGAGCCGGTGGCCGCGCTCGGCACGACGCTGCGGCTGCCGCCCCGCCACGAGCACCTGCGGGAGCGCCTGGAGCAGCACCTGACACCGCTGCCGAACCCGCGTCAGGCAGCGTGAGCGACGGCCTGCCCGACACGCTGCCGCACGTCGTGCGCCCCGCGGCGGGTGCGCCCGAGGGCGCGCTCGTGCTGCTGCACGGCCGCGGCGCGGACGAGCACGACCTGCTCCCGTTCCTCGACCTGCTCGATCCCCGCCGCCGGCTCGTCGGGATCACGCCGGGCGGCCCGCTGCACCTCCCACCGGGCGGACGGCACTGGTACGTCGTGCCCCGGGTCGGCTTCCCCGACCACGACACGTTCCACGCGAGCCACGAGGTGCTCTGCGCCTTCCTCGACGCCATTCCGGACGCGTTCGGCGTCCCGTGGGAGCGCATCGTGCTCGGCGGCTTCTCGCAGGGCGGCGTCATGGCGTACGCGGCCGGGCTCGGGGCGGACCGGCCGCGCCCGGCGGCGATCGTCGCGCTCTCCTCCTTCGTGCCGACGGTCGACGGGTGGGCCCCGGACCTCGCCCCGCGCGCCGGGCTGCCGGTGTGGATCGCCCACGGACGGCGCGACCCGGTCATCGGCATCGAGTTCGGCCGCGCGGCCCGCGACCTGCTGACCGGCGGCGGGCTCGACGTCACCTACGACGAGAGCGACGCCGCCCATCACGTGGATCCCCGCTCGATCGGCGAGCTGCCGGCGTGGATCGAGCGCGCACTGGCACCCGGCTGACGCGCGCGTCCTGCTATCACCGGCGTGGTGCACCTCGCCAGCGACACCGCGGCCGAACCCGCGCGCCATCCGGACCCGGCCACGCGCCTGTCGTCGAGCGCGCGCGCTCTCTGGACCGTCGAAGCGCTCGTCTGGGCCGTGCCGCTGCTGATCGCCGCGACGATCGGCGCCGTCGCCGTCCGCGACTCGGGCGGCGCGTCCGCGATCTCCGTCGCGATCGTGGCCGCCGCGGCGCTGCTCGCGGTCGCCGGCGTGGGCGTGTGGCCGCACCTGCGGTGGGCCCGCTGGCGCTACGCCGTCCGCGACGAGGAGGTGGACCTGCGGCACGGCGCGGTGACCGTCGTGCGCACGATGGTCCCGATGGCGCGCATCCAGCATGTGGAGACGCGCAGGATGCTGACCGATCGGCTGTTCTCGGCCGCCACCCTCGTCCTGCACACCGCCGGCGGCGCCGTCCGCATCCCAGCCCTCGACGACCCGGTCGCCGAGGCGCTGCGCGACCGGATCGCCGAACTGGCCCGCACGCCCGACGATGACGACCTCGCCGCCTGAACCCCCGGCCGAGCGGCGGCTCCATCCGGCCGGCATCGCGCTCGCCTCCGCGAAGTCGGTGAGCAATCTCCTGCTGCCGCTCGTGTTCGTGATGGTCCTGGGCGCGAACCGCGGCGGCCTGAGCGGGTCGCTGATCGGCGGCGCGGTCGCGGTCACCTTCGCGGTCACGCTCGGCGTCGCCCGCTGGGCGACCACCACCTACCGGGTCGCCCCCGACCGGATCGCGCTGCGCAGCGGTGTCGCGTCGCGGTCCGAGCAGCTCGTCCCGCGGTCGCGCATCTCGTCGATCGACACCGTCCAAGGGCCCCTGCAGCGGCTCTTCGACGTCGTCGAGCTGCGCGTGCAGGCGTCCGGCGGCGGCGAGGCGGCCGAGGTCGTGCTCGGCGCCGTGTCGCATGAGGAGGCCCGGGCGATCCGCATGGAGCTCGGCCACCCGGCGGCGCCCCGGGCGCATGACGCCGACTGGAGCCTCTCGCCCCGCGCGTTGCTCGTCGGCGCGGTGACCGGCCCGCAGCTCGGCGTGCTCGTTCCCGTGCTCGCCGGCGCAGTGGCCCTCTACGGCGACGCGTCGGACGCCGGCGTGCGCGGCGACGCGATCACGGACCTGCTGCCCGGTGGCGCGACCGGCGTCGTGCTGGCCCTCGCGTCGCTGGCACTCGCCGCGATGGCACTGAGCGTCGGCGGGGCGGTCCTCGTCTTCGGCGGCTTCGAGGTCTGGCGTGACGGCCGCCGCCTGCGGATCCGGCGCGGGCTGCTCCAGCGCCGGATCGCGACGATCCCGCTGTCGCGCATCCACGCGGTGCGCATCGTCGAGAACCCGGTCCGCCAGGCGCTCGGCCTCGCGACGATCCGGATCGAGACGACCGCCCACGCCGGCGAGGCCGCGGTCGAGCAGACGCTCGTCCCGCTCGTGCGGCGCGACCGCGTCGCGGCCACCGTCGCCGCGCTCGTCCCGTCCCTGCCGGTGAGCCTCGGCCCGCTCGACCGGCCGCCGCCGCGGGCCCGGCGGCGCTATGCCGCGCGCCCCGCGGTCCTGGGCGCGGCCGTCGGTGCGGCCGTCACGGTCGTGCCCGGCGTGCCGGCGCCGACGTGGCTGCTGATCCCGGTGCTCGCCGTGGCGGGCGCCGCCTTCGGCCTGCTCCGCTTCCGCGACGCGGGGTGGTCGCTCGACGACGGCCACGTGACGCTCCGCTCCCGCGGCATCACCCGCACGACGCTCGTCGCCCGCACGACGCGGCTGCAGTCCGAGAGCGTGCGCGTCTCACCCTTCCAGGCGCGCGCGGGCCTCGCGACGCTCGGCGTCGTCGTCGCCCGCGGGCGACGCGCGGAGGTCGAGCACCTCGACGATCCGGTCGCCCGGGGCCTGTTCGAGCGCCTGCGGGCTGCCGCGGCCGGCTAGCCCGCGATCAGCGAGCCGCCGGTCATCCCGGCCGGCTGCGCGATGCCGAGCAGCTGCAGGATCGTCGGCGCGACGTCGGCGAGGATGCCGCCGTCGCGCAGCGCCAGGCCCTCGACCGTGACGACGCACGGCACCGGGTTGAGCGAGTGCGCGGTGTTCGGCGTGCCGTCGTCGTTGAGCATGTGGTCGGCGTTGCCGTGGTCGGCGGTGACGAGCAGCACGCCGCCGGACTCCTGGACCGCGGCGACGACATCGCCCAGGCAGGCGTCGACGGTCTCGATCGCCGTGACGGCCGCCGGGATGACGCCCGTGTGGCCGACCATGTCGGGGTTGGCGAAGTTGATGATCCCGAAGCGCGGCGCGTCCTCGCGCCAGGCGCCGATGAACGCGTCCGCGGCCTCGCGCGCGCTCATCTGCGGCTTGAAGTCGTAGGTCGGCACGTCGCGCGGCGAGGGCACGAGCTCGCGGCGCTCGCCGTCCTCGGGCACCTCCTCCCCGCCGCCGAAGAAGTAGGTCACGTGCGGGTACTTCTCGGTCTCGGCGACGTGCAGCTGGCGCCCGCCCTCGGCCGCGATGACGTGCGGCAGCGTGATGCTCGGGCGCTCGGGCGGGAAGGCGACCGGGTAGCGGCCAGCCCTCCTCGTACTCGGTCAGGCACGTGTAGCGCTCGACGAGCGCGCCGCCGCCGCGGTCGACATCGGTGAAGCCCGGCTCGGCGAGCGCGCGCGTGATCTCGCGCATCCGGTCGGGACGGAAGTTGAAGGCGATGACGCTGTCGCCCGGGACGGATCGCCGCCTGGTCGCCGACCGTCGTCGCGGTGATGAACTCGTCGGTCTCGCCGCGGTCGTAGGCGTCGCGCGCGGCGGCGCGGCGCGTTCGGGACGCGGTGCTCGGCGCGCCCGTGGACGAGCAGGTCGTAGGCCTGCTGCAGGCGCTCCCAGCGCTTGTCGCGGTCCATCGCGAAGTAGCGGCCGATGACGCTCCCGACACGGGCGTTGCCCGCCTGCGGTGCACCAGCCTCGACCTGCGCCAGGTAGGCCTCGCCGCCGGTCGGCGAGGTGTCGCGCCCGTCGGTGAAGGCGTGGACGACGACGTCCGGCACGCGCGAGGTCGGCCGCGAGGCGGATCAGCGCGTGGAGGTGGTCCATGCTCGAGTGCACGCCCGCCGTCGCTGACGAGGCCGATCAGGTGCACCCGCGGCGCGCCGCGCAGCGCCTCGCGCAGCACGGGGCTCTCGTCGAGCACGCCGTCGCGCGACCGCGTCGTCGATCCGCGTCAGGTCCTGGCGCACGACCGAGCCGGCGCCGAGGTTGAGGTGGCCGACCTCGCTGTTGCCCATCTGCCCCTCGGGCAGGCCGACGGCGCGGCCGCAGGCGGTGAGCTGCGTGTGCGGGAAGCGCTCCCAGAGCGCGTCGAAGACCGGGGTGTCGCGCCAGCTCGACCGCGTTGCCCGGCCCGGGCGGCGCGAGGCCCCAGCCGTCGAGGATGACCAGGACGGCGCTCGGAGCGGGCAGCGCCGGTCATGCACGCGGCGGCCTCGACGATCGCCGCGAACGAGGTCGGGTCGAGGGCGGCGCCGCCGACGAGCGCGCCGTCGACGTCGGGCAGCGCGAGCAGCTCGGCGGCGTTGTCGGGCTTCACCGAGCCGCCGTACTGGACGCGCACGGCCTCGCGCGGCGCCCGGCGTCGATCCCCGCGACGCAGGGCGCGCACGAACGCGCACGCCTCCTGGGCCTGCTCGGGCGTCGCGACCTTGCCGGTGCCGATCGCCCAGATCGGCTCGTAGGCGATGACGACCTCGGCGAGCCGCTCGCGCGGCACCTGGTCGAGAGCCCGCCTGGACCTGGCGCGCGCAGCTTGCGCTCGGTGTCCCCCGCCTCGCGCTCGGACTCGGTCTCGCCGACGCAGAGGATCGGGACGAGCCCGGCCTCGAGCGCGGCGGGCACCTTCAGCGCGAGTTCGCGGTCGGTCTCGCCGAAGAACTGCGCGGCGCTCGGAGTGGCCCAGGACGACGCCGTGGACGTCGAGCTCGGTGAGCATCGCGGCGCTGATCTCGCCGGTGAAGGCGCCCTCGGCGGCATGGTGCATGTTCTGCGCGAACACCTGCACGCGCGAGCCGCGGGTGGAGTCCACCATCGCCTGCAGGTCGGTGAACGGCACGCAGATCGCGACGTCCACCCCCTCCGACGAGGAGACCTGCGGCAGCAGCCCGGAGATGAACATCTCCGCGTCGGCCTGCGTCTTGTACATCTTCCAGTTGCCGGCGATGAACGGTGTGCGGTCTCATGTGGTCAGGGCCTCCACGCCCGGCAGCGTCTTCCCCTCGACGAGCTCGAGGGTGGCGCCGCCACCTGTTGAGAGATGGGTGACCTGGTCCTCCAGGCCGAACTGCGCGAGCGCGGCGGCGCTGTCGCCGCCGCCGACGACGGTGACGCCCGGGCAGGCGGCGACCGCCTCGGCGACCGCGCGCGTGCCGCCGGCGAACGGCTCGAGCTCGAACGCGCCCATCGGGCCGTTCCAGAAGACGCTGCCCGCGCGCGGAGATCTCGGCCGCGTAGGCCGCCGCAGTCGCGGGCCCGACGTCGAGGCCCATCCAGCCGTCGGGGACGTCGACGCCGTCGAGCTCCTGCCGCGCGGCGTCGGCGGCGAAGCGGTCGCCGAGGACGAGATCCGTCGGCAGGCGCAGCTTCGCGCTGCGCCGCTCGCGTCCTCGAGGATGCGGCGCGCCGGGCTCGAGGTCCTCGTCGGCGCAGAGCGAGGCGCCGACGTCGTGGCCCCGCACCTTGAGGAACGGGAAGCACATCGCGCCGCCGATCAGCACGGCGTCGGCGCGCTCCAGGAACGCGTCGAGCACCCCGATCTTGTCGGTGACCTTCGCGCCCGCCGACGATCGCGACGAGCGGCCGCGGCGGGTCGGCGAGGATCGCGCCGATCGTCTCCACCTCGCGCTGCAGCAGCAGCCCGGCCGCGCTCGGCGCCAGGTGCGCGACGACGCCGACGTTGGAGGCGTGCGCGCGGTGCGCGACGCCGAACGCGTCGTCGACGTAGGCGTCGGCGAGCCGCGCGTAGGCCTCCGCCAGCTCGGCGTCGTTCTTCGTCTCCCCCGGCTCGAAGCGGACGTTCTCGAGCATCAGGACCTCGCCCGGGTTGAGCCCGGCGGCGAGCCCCTCCTCCGCCTCCCCGACGACGCCGGGCGCGAGCGTCACGTCCCAGCCGGTCAGCTCGGCGAGCCGGTCGGCGGCGGGCCGCAGCGAGAACGCCGGGTCCACCCCCTTCGGGCGTCCGAGGTGCGCCGCGAGGACCAGCGAGCAGCCCGCGTCGTGCAGGCGCCGCAGGGTCGGCAGCGCCGCGCGGATGCGCGTGTCGTCGGTGATGTGGCGCGCCTCGTCGAGCGGGACGTTGAAGTCCACGCGCACGAGGACGCGCCGGCCGGCGAGATCGACGTCGTCAAGGGTCCGCATCGCGGCGACTAGAGGAGCTTCTGGACGAGGTCCACGAGGCGGTTGGAGTAGCCCCACTCGTTGTCGTACCAGCTGACGACCTTCACGAGCGTGTCGTCGAGCACCGCGGTCAGGCCGCCGTCGACGATCGAGCTGTGCGGGTCGGTGACGATGTCCGTCGAGACGATCGGATCCTCGGTGTACTTCAGGATGCCCGCCATCGGCCCCTCGGCGGCCGCCTTGAACGCCGCGTTGAGCTCCTCGGCGCTCGTCGCGCGCTCGGCCTCGAACGTCAGGTCCACCAGCGAGCCCGTGATGACGGGGGCGCGGACGGCGAAGCCGTTGAGCTTGCCGTTCAGCGCGGGCAGCACGTTGCCGACGGCCTTCGCGGCGCCGGTCGAGGTCGGCACGAGGTTCACCGCGGCGCCGCGGGCGCGGCGCAGGTCGTTGTGCGGGCCGTCCTGCAGGTTCTGGTCGCCGGTGTAGGCGTGGATCGTCGTCATCAGGCCGTGCTTGATGCCGACCGTGTCGTTGGCGACCTTCGCGAACGGCGCGAGGCAGTTCGTCGTGCAGGACGCGTTGGAGATGATGTGGTGCGCGTCCTTGTCGTAGTCGTCGAAGTTCACGCCGAGGACGACCATGATGTCCTCGCCCTTGGAGGGCGCGGAGATGACGACCTTCTTGACGCTGCCGCCGAGGTGCTTGGCGGCGTCGTCGCGGTTCGTGAAGAAGCCGGTGGACTCGATGACGATCTCGGCGCCCACCGCGTCCCAGTCCAGGGCGCCCGGGTCGCGCTCGGCGAAGACCTTCATCTCGTCGCCGTCGATCGAGATCACGCCGTCGCCCGCGACGACGTCGCCCGGGTAGCGCCCGAGGATCGAGTCGTACTTGAAGAGGTGGGCGAGCGACTTGGGGTCGGTCAGGTCGTTGACGGCGACGATGTCGATGTCGGCGCCCGCGGCCTTCGCGGCGCGGACGACGTTGCGGCCGATGCGGCCGAAGCCGTTGATGCCGACGCGTACGGACATGGGAAGTCAGGTCCTTCCTGCTGGGGGTCTGAGGAGAGGCCGGCCGGATCCATCGGTGCGGCGGGTCGGCGGCAGGCCAAGGCTATCCGAGCGGCTTCGGCCGGCGACGGCCGGACGATCCCGTGCCCGGTATCCGTGGAAACCCGCAGACCGTCAGGCGGGCGTACGGTCCGCGTCACGGTGCACGACGTCGACGACCACGCCGTCGTGGCCGGCATACCGATCGGCCAGGAACTCGCTGATCGCGACGGAGCGGTGGCGGCCGCCGGTGCAGCCGATCGCGACCGTCAGGTGGGCCTTGCCCTCGCTCACGTACTGCGGGATCAGGAAGTCCAGCAGCGGCAGCAGGCGCTCGTAGAAGTCCGCCAGGTGCCCGTCGCGTGAGACGTACTCGACGATCCGCGGATCGCGGCCGGTGAGCGGGCGCAGGTCGGCGACGTAGTGCGGGTTGGGCAGGAACCGCACGTCGAGGACCATGTCCGCGTCGCGCGCGGGGCCGTTCTTGAAGCCGAAGCTCTCGAAGGTCAGCGCCATCCGGGTGGCGCTCGCGCGCGGCAGGACGTCGTCGGCGATCTTGCGGCGCAGCTCGTGCGCCTTCAGGCCGGTCGAGTCGACGACCGCGGCGGCGCGGGCGCGCAGCGGCTCGATCAGCTCGCGCTCGGCCTCGTACCCCTGCGCGACGCTGCCCTCCGGACTGAGCGGATGCCGGCGGCGCGTCTCCTTGTAGCGCGTCAGCACGGCCTCGCGGCTCGCGTCGAGGAAGAGGATGCGCGGCTCGACGCCGGCGCTCTCCAGCTCGTCGATCACGGCGGCCATCTGCGGGAAGTACGCGCCGCCGCGCGCGTCCGAGACGACGGCGGCACGGCGGACCTTGGACCCCTCATGGAGGAACAGCTCGATGAGGCCGCGGATCATCTCCGGCGGCAGGTTGTCGACGCAGAAGTACCCCGCGTCCTCGAAGACCTGCATGGCGGTCGACTTGCCGGCACCCGAGACGCCGGTGATCACGACGAGGTCCTCGAGTGCGGCGTCGGTGGTGTGGTCGTCGGCCATCAGCGTGATGGTCGCATGGGACAGCGAATCGGGTCGGCTGCGCCGACCCGTCCCGCCAGGGGGCCGTACCTCGGGTCGGCTGCGCCGACCCGTCCCGCCAGGGGGCCGTACCTAACCACGCGGTCTCCGCAGAAACGCATGAAGATCCCGCGCGACCTTCGGCGGCAGCCCGGGAACGCCCTCCAGCGCATCGCGGTCGGCGGCCAGGACGGCGTCGGGCGAGCCGAAGTGCGCGAGCAGCGCCTTCTTGCGCGCCGGGCCGATCCCGGGGAAGCCGTCGAGCACCGATGCGGTCATCGCCTTGTCGCGGCGGCTGCGGTGGTGGGTGATCGCGAAGCGGTGCGCCTCGTCGCGCACGCGCTGCACGAACTGCAGCGCCGGCGTGTCGTGCGCGAGGACGACGGGATCGGGCGCGTCCGGCAGGAACAGCTCCTCGATCCGCTTGGCGAGGGAGACGACGGCGACGCCCCGCTCGCGCGCCTCGTGCAGCGCCTCGAGCCCCGCGGCGAGCTGGCCCTTGCCGCCGTCGATGACGATGAGGTTCGGGAGCGTCGCGAACGACTCGTCGTACGCGGGGTCGTGGGGGCTCAGGTCGCGCTGGGTCTCCCACGCGCGCATGCGCCGTGTGAGCACCTCGCGCATCGCGGCGAAGTCGTCGCTCTCCCCCTCCGCGAGCGAGCGGATCGTGAAGCGGCGGTAGTCGCTCTTCTTCGGCGCGCCGCCCTCGAAGACCACCATCGAGGCGACGGTGTTCGTCCCCATGAGCGTCGAGATGTCGTAGCACTCGACTCGCAGCGGCAGGACGTCGAGCGCGAGCGCCGCCTGGAGCTCGTCGAGCGCCTCCACGCGCTGCTGCCGGCTGCGCTCGGCCTTCAGGCGCTCGGTGTCGAGCGCGAGCTTCGCGTTGCGCTCGGCCAGCTCGAGGATGCGGCGCTTGTCCCCGCGCTCGGCCGCGCGGACCTCGACGGCGCCGCCGCGGCGCTCGGCGAGCGCGAGCCCGAGCGTCTCGCGCTCCTCCTCGTCGACCTCCGGCTGGACGATCACCTGCGCCGGGATCGCCGGGCGGTCCGCGTAGTACTGGGCGATGAACTCGACGGCGGCCTGCCCGAGCCCGAGCCCGCCGCCGTTCTCCAGGTAGAAGGACTGGCGGTCGGCGAGCACGCCGTCGCGGAGCTGGAAGACCTGCGCGTTGGCGTCCGTCCCGTCGACCGCGAGCGCGATCGCGTCGAGCGATCCGACGGCGTCGTTGGCGATCCGCTGGCGCTCGCAGCAGCGAGCGCATCGCCCGCAACCGGTTGCGCTCGCGCGCGGCCTGCTCGTACTCCTGCGCCTCCGCGGCCGCGGCCATCCGCGCCTCGATCGCCTCCTCCACCTCGGCGTAGCGGCCCGAGAGGAACGCGATGACGCCGTCGACCGCCTCGCGGTACTCCTCCTTCGTCACGTAGCCGACGCACGGCGCGCCGCAGCGGTCGATGTGGAAGTCCAGGCACGGCGACCCGGAGCGGCGGCCGGGCTCGGCGCCCTGGCACGAGCGCACCTGGAAGACCTTGCCGAGCACGTCGAGCGTCGCGCGGGTGCGCTTGGCGTTGGAGTACGGGCCGAAGTACAGCCGGCCGCGCCGGTGGCGCTCGCGCGTGAAGTAGACGCGCGGGAAGTCCTCGTCCATCGAGATCGCGACGTACGGGTAGCTCTTGTCGTCGCGCAGGCGGATGTTGAAGCGCGGCTGGTGGCGCTTGATCAGCCGGTTCTCCGCGAGCAGCGCCTCGGCGTCGCTCGACAGCAGCAGCACCTCGATGTCGTCGGCGAGCGCGACCATCTCGACGTCGCCGCGCGTGACGGGGTTGACGAAGTGCGAGGCGACGCGCTTGCGGATCGACCGCGCCTTCCCGACGTAGAGGATCTCGCCGCCCTCGTCCTTGAAGAGGTAGACGCCCGGGCCGTCGGGCAGGCCGCGGCGCAGCGCCTTCAGGCGCTCGTCGCGATCCGCTGCGGCGCTGCCGGTCGGCGAAGCCATGCCTCGTCGAGGATACGGCCGGGTAGCATCCGCCCATGCCCGCCGAGACGACCACCGCCATCCGCACGTGCCCGCTCTGCGAGGCCACCTGCGGGCTCGAGCTGACGCTGGAGGGCGACCGGATCGTGAAGGTCCGCGGCGACGCGGACGACGTCTTCAGCAAGGGCTTCATCTGCCCCAAGGGCGCCTCGATCGCCGAGCTCCACCATGACCCCGACCGGCTGCGCGCGCCGCTGCTGCGACGCCCGGACGGCGGGTTCGACGAGGTCTCCTGGGACGAGGCGTTCGCGTTCATCGACGAGCGCTTCCGCGACATCGAGGCCGAGCACGGCCGCCAGGCACTGGCCGCGTACATCGGCAACCCGGCCGCCCACTCGCTCGGCGCGCTCCTCTACGGGCGCGTCCTGCTGAAGGCGCTCGGCACGCGCAACGTCTTCTCGGCGAGCACCGTCGACCAGTTCCCCAAGCAGCTCTCGGCGGCGCTGATGTTCGGGACGGGGCTGAGCGTCCCGGTGCCCGACCTCGACCGCACGATGCACCTGCTGGTCCTCGGCGCGGACCCGCTCGTCTCCAACGGCTCGCTGATGACCTCGCCGGACGCCCGCGGGCGCCTGCGCGGCATCCGCGCCCGCGGCGGCAAGCTCGTCGTCGTCGACCCGCGCCGCTCGCGCACCGCGCGCGAGGCCGACGAGCACCACTTCATCCGGCCGGGCGCCGACGCGTTCCTGCTGATGGCGATCGTCCACACGCTCTTCGACGAGGACCTCGCCGACCCGGGGGCGCACCTGCGCCCGCACCTCTCCGGGCTGGACGAGATCCGGGAGCTCGCGGACCCGTTCTCGCCGGAGGCGGTCGCCGGTCGCACGCGGCATCGCCGCCGGCGACATCCGGCGCATGGCGCGCGAACTGGCGGCCGCCTCCCCGGCCGCCGTCTACGGGCGGATCGGGACGACCACGCAGGCGTTCGGCACGCTCGCCAGCTGGCTGATCGACGTCATCAACGTCCTGATCGGCGACCTCGACCGCCCCGGCGGCGCGATGTTCACGACGCCGGTCAGCGGGTCGTCGAACACCGCCGGCGAGCCCGGCGCGGCCGCGGCACGCAGGTCCACCGCTGGGCCTCGCGCGTGAGCGGGCGCGGCGAGGTGTTCGGCGAGCTGCCCGCCTCCTGCATGGCCGAGGAGATCGAGACGCCCGGGGACGGGCGGATCCGCGCGCTCTTCACCGTCGCCGGCAACCCGGTGCTCTCGACGCCGAACGGCGACCGGCTCGCCGAGGCGCTCGACACGCTCGACCTGATGGTGAGCATCGACCTCTACCGCAACGAGACGACCCGCCACGCGCACGTCATCCTCCCGCCGCCGTCGCCGCTGGAGCGCTCGCACTACGACGTCGCGCTCTACGCGTTCGCGGTGCGCAACGTCGCGAACTACTCGCCCCCGGCGCTGCCGCTGCCGGACGGCGACGCCGGACGAGTGGCAGATCCTGCTGCGGCTCACGGGCATCGTCACCGGCCAGGGCCCCGACGCCGACATCGCGGCGATCGACGGGTTCGTCGCCGGCGAGCTGGCGCGGCGCGCGACCGTGACGAGCGGCAGCCCGGTCGAGGGCCGCGACCCGGCCGAGCTGCATGGCCGCGCTGGACCCGCGCGTCGGGCCCGAGCGCCTGCTCGACCTCATGCTCCGCACCGGGCCGTTCGGCGACGGGTTCCGCGAAGAGTCGGACGGCGTCTCGCTCGCGGCGCTCGAGGACGCGCCGCACGGGCTCGACCTCGGGCCCCTGCAGCCGCGCATCCCCGAGGTGCTGCGGACGGCGAGCGGCACGATCGAGCTGGCGCCGCCGCTGCTCGCGGCGGACGTTCCGCGGCTGCAGGAGCTGCTCGACGCCGGCGACCCCGACGCCGGGCTCGTCCTGATCGGGCGCCGGCAGCTGCGGTCGAACAACTCGTGGATGCACAACCTGCCGAAGCTCGTCAGCGGGCCGGAGCGCTGCACGGTGCTCGTCCACCCGCTGGACGCCGAGCGGCTGGGCCTCGTCGACGGCGCGGCGGCCCAGGTCTCCAGCGCCCACGGGCGGATCGAGCTGCGTGCCCAGGTGACGGACGACATGATGCCCGGCGTCGTGTCGATCCCCCACGGCTGGGGCCACGACCTGGAGGGCGCCGAGCTCGAGGTCGCGCGGGCCCACGCGGGCGTCAACGTGAACCTGCTCGGCGACGCGGGCACGCTGGAGCCGCTGACCGGGACCGCCGTGCTGAACGGCATCCCGGTGACGGTCGCGCCGGCCTAGTAGCCGACCGCGCGGCAGGCCAGCGTCGGCCTGCACGGGTCGATGAAGCGCGCGTCGATGTTGAAGAAGTCCGAGCGCTGCTTGCGCGCGTCCGGCGTCTGCGAGGGCAGTTCGTGCGGATCGACGCCGACGGTCGGCGGAACCGGCCCGGTCGGGGCGATGGGCGTGCCGAGGCGGCCCCCGTCGCGGACGGGACCGCCGTCCCACATCGTCAGCACCGAGCCGAGCTCGAGCAGCGCGCTGGGCGTGATCCCGAAGCCGCTGATGCGGTCCGCCGAGCGGCCCTTGTCGTAGAGCGGGTCGCGCTTGACCGCCTCGACCGTCCGCGCCTCGATCTCCGTCGCCAGGTTCGGCACGCGGTGGTCGCCGACGGCGGCCTGGAAGAGGAGCGTGTGCAGCGGCGTGCTGGGGAGCGGGTCCTGCGTGAGGCTCTGCGCGTAGCCGCCCGTCTCGCCGCGGTCCCACTGCCCCTGCAGCATCGAGAGCAGCAGCGCGCGCTCCACGCGGCGCGGGTAGGCGGCACGGAAGATCGAGTCGAGCTCGGTGTAGGCGGTGCTGCGGGGCAGCATGAACGTGTGGTTCATCCCGCCGGTGCCGAGCGACGCGCGGACGCTGTCCGGCGACAGCGCGGCGACCATGCCGCCGAACGCGCCGGCGCTGATGGTGTCGTAGTAGACGGTGAAGGTGTCGATCGCGGGGGTCCCCGCCGGGGTGCGGAACGCGCCCTGCTGGACGAGGCCCTGCGGATGGAGCATCAGCCGGCCGAGCAGGATGCTGTTGAGCGCTCCCTGCTGCAGCCGGTCGGCGACGCGCGGGAAGGTGTCGACGTCGGCGAACGCGGCCTTGAGCGTGCCGAGGTCCTCGCTGGCGTAGCCGGCCTGGCGGGCCGCGCAGAAGGTGAGGTTGCCGTCCTGGGCGAGCTGCTGGACGTCGGGGCGCAGCACGTCGTCCTGGCCGGCGTACGGCGCGTGGCCGAAGACCACGAGCCGTGAGGGCCTGGCGAGCGCCGCGCGCGGGACGACGCAGCGGAACGGCACCTGCATCGTGTTGTTCTTCTTGCGCTCCGGGTAGAAGACGAAGCGGTCGGCCTGGAAGTTCGCCGTCTTCTTGAGCTTGCGGTAGCGGAACGTCGATCCGACCGGGCAGCCCGTCCGGTTGAGGTAGCACGGCACCGTCATGACGCCGGTGACCGTGCGGGCGAGCAGGTCGTTCTCCCCCGGCTGGCAGCCGTCGGTGCCGCACGGGGCGAACTCCTGCGGGGCGTCGAGCGCGAAGCGCGGCGCGCCGCCCTTGGGGTTGCGGTCGACGAGGTTGTTGTCGCCGAGGACCGCGAAGGCGTTGTCGCGGATGTCGACGGCGCGCTCGGTCGCGTTCGGCGTGCTGGCGACGGTGAAGTCCCAGGCCTGGAAGAGGTCCTTGCGCTTGAGCCCGACCTTGGCGAGCGTCTGGAACATCCGCTCGAAGCCGATGCGCCGGCGCTCGAGCGCGGGGTCGGAGGTCTGCAGCTGGTCGCGCATCGCGCGGAACGCGGCGGAGGCCTTGATGATCCGGCCCTTGTCGTCGCGCATGCGGCCGAGGCCGACGATGTAGCGCTGCCCGCGCGCGAGGTTCCGCGCCGGGTGGATGACGAGCAGGCGATCCTTGCCCTTGGCGGCGGGATCGATCTCCGCCCAGGCCAGCTCGCGGGTCTGCGTGGTGGCGTTGACGAGCGCGATCGGCTGCCCGCGGTCCTGCGAGCGGCGCAGGTCGGTCACGGGCGTCGCGCCCGTGCGCTTGAGGTTGATGCCGGGGACGTAGGTCAGGATCGTCGACCCGGGGCTGAACCCGTCGGCGCGGTTGAACTCCGCCGGGCTGACGCGAGCGCCCTTCGCGTTCCTGGGCATGTCGTCGGCCTTGAGGTCGAGCCGGCGGCCCGTGTCCGTCCGCGCGTCGAGGACCGTGTAGGCGTTGCTGGGCCACGGCAGCAGGCAGCCGCGCTTGTCGAGCGGGTCGCAGCGGCTGGCGGCGGGGGCCGCAGCCGGGACGAGCGCGAGCGCCAGCATCATGGCGCTCGTGAGAACGACGAGGGTCCTGCGCACGGGTCGGTTCCTCCGAGGGGATCGCGGGGCGTGCGTTCCCTGCACGCCTACGATGAGAACCGACGGTAGCACCGGAAGTTGCGCCGCCGCGCAGCATTCCGGGGCGCTGCACGGCCCCCCGGCCACGTCTCCCCTCGTGTGTCCCACCGTCGTTGGACCGGCGCCGCCGGCGTTCGTCACGCGGCCCGGTCAGGCCTCCGCCGGCGCCCAGACGGCGAGCGCGGCGCGGACGGCGTCGGGGATCGGGGTCTTCTCCCAGGTGGTCGCGTCGACGAAGACGTGGCGCAGCTCGCCGGAGACGAGGACGTCGTCGCCGCGTGCGACGTCGAGCGCCGTCGTCATCCCGGTGGTGCCCAGGCGCGTGATCGCGGCGCGCAGCTCGACCTCGTCGTCGAAGCGGGCCGAGCCGGCGAAGCGCGCCGTCGCCTCGGCGACGACGACGTCCACCCCGTGCCCGGAGATCATCTCGGTGTATCCGGCCGTCGGGAACGACGCGCGGAAGAGCTCGGTCATCGTCATGTCGAAGTACGTGAAGTAGTTCGCGTTGAAGACGATCCCCTGCGGGTCGCACTCGTGGAAGCGCACGCGGAAGGTCCAGGAGAAGGCGGGCATCGCGCGGGAGTCTTGCGAACCCGCGCCGCGGGCGCCGGCTCATCCGATCAGCCGGACCGGCGGCCCGCCCGCCCCGCCGGCGCCGAACCCGCGGGCGAGCGCGACGATCCGCTGCACGTACGCCTGGGTCTCGGCGATCGGCGGAACGCAGCCGCACGCCGCGACGCGGCCCGGGCCCGCGTTGTAGGCGGCGAGCGCCAGCGGGACCGAGCCGAACCGCCGCAGGAGGTCGTTCATCAGGTGTGCCTGGGCGTCGATCGCGGCGTCCGGGTCGGTCGGATCGCGCAGTCCGAACTGCCGCGCGGTCCCGGGCATGAACTGGGCGATGCCGAGCGCGCCCGCCGCGGACCGCGCCTGCGGATCGAAGCCCGACTCCTGCTGCAGCTGCGCGGCGAGCAGCGCCGCCCCGACGCCCCAGCGCGCGGACGCCCGCCGGAGCGCGGGGGCGAAACGGGCGGGGACGAAGGCCGGGACCGCGCCCCGGTCGCCGCCCGCGGGCGCGCCGAAGCCCACCGACACGCTGCCCGGCGAGGCGCCGTACCCGTAGTGCCAGGGCTCCCAGGAGTAGCGATTGATGAAGCCGAACCGGCCCGCGCGGGAGGCGAGCCAGCCGTACGCCGAAGGCGGCCCGAGGTCGAGCTCGGTGCCGAGGCGATGGAGTGAGGTCCCGGGCCGCGCCACCCAGCGCGGGTCCGGATGGGCCGCGAAGAGCCGCGCCTGTTCGGCGTTCGTGCGAAAGCCGCTGACGACGACGAGCCGGTGCCCGTCGGCGCGGGCGGCGGCGGCGAGCCGGTCGAAGGCGAGCGCGACGTCCGGGCGCATCGGCTTGCCCTGGCGGATCGCCAGCGGGCCCCGGTACTCGCCGTCGCCCGTCGGGGCGAGCCCCGCCGCGACCGCCGCGACCGCGCGGGCGCGTCCCCCGATCTCCACGCCGCCGGGCAGCCTGATCGGATCGGCGACGACGACCGTCACGCGGTCCGGCAGCGGCCCCGGGGCGAGCCGGACGTCGGCCAGGTGCGCGCCGTTGCGGCGGGCGGTGGCGCGGCCCGCCGCGCGGGCCCGTGCGAGGTAGGCGGCCGGCGCGAGGCGGCTGCGGGACGCGGGCGGCTCCAGCGCCCGCGCGCGCAGGTCGAGCAGCGCCCTCGCCGTGGCGAGCGCCGCGAGGTCGGCGGCCCGCTGGCGGGCGCCGTGGGCCGTGACGCCACCCGCGATCCAGGCGAGTCCGACGCCACCGCCGACGACGGCGAGCAGCGCTGCCAGCAGCAGGATCGCCGCCTGCCCGCGGTCTGCACGTGCCGCGCGCGTCATGCCGCGACCGGTTCGACGAACGGGTGGAGCGACCGCCGTGCGGCGGGCGTCGCGAGCCCGAGCAGTGCAAGTCCCGCGCGCACGCCGCGCGGCGGCGGGACGACCGTCGCCCGCAGGCCGCGTCCCTGCAGGTCGGCCCGCACGAGCGCCGTGACCGGCTCGCCCGCGTCCCCCGCGATCAGCGCGTGGCCGGCCTCGGCGAGCAGCTCGTCGACCCAGTCGGTGCGCGGCCGGCAGACGGCGAGCACCGTGGGCCCTCCGACGGCCGCTGCGCGGACGCCGTCGGCCGCGCTCGCGGCGGGACACCACACGATCCGTCCCGACGCACGCGCCTCGAGATCGCGGGCGCGCAGCCGGTCGCGCAGGCGCGCGGCGGAGCGGACCGGATGGGCGAGGACGCCCCCCGGCAGGGGCCCGGCCGTCACGACGAGCGCCGTCCGCGTCGTCGATCCGGCTGCCAGGACGCAGGCCGCGCCGCCGGCGAGCGCCGCCGCCTCACCGGCGCGGCCGAGCGTCGCGACGTCGAACAGCGCCGTCATGCGGCCGGACCGGCGTCCGCCTGCACGCGCGTCCACAGGAGCCCGGCCGCCCCGGGGACGATGCCCGGCGCCCGCAGGGCGACCCGGACGCGGCGCCCGCGGACCGTCACCGTCAGGCGACTGCGCGACCAGCCCGGGACGGCCCGGCGTGCCGCAGACACCGGATCCTCGTTCTGGAGCAGCGCCGTCGCGCCGGCTGCGGCCGCCTGCCCGGCCAGCTCGCGACAGCGTCCCGCCGCGAGCAGCTGCGCGGCCACGAGCGCGCCGAGGACCAGCACCGGGAGCAGCGCCACGAGCTCGACGCCGGCCTGCCCGCGCTCGCCGTTCACCGGCCTGCCCGCCCGGCTCGCGCGGTCGCCGTGCCCAGGCGCCCGATGCCGGCCACGCCGGGGATCGGCAGACGGGCGACGATCTCCTCCTCGCCGACCCGGATCCGCACCCGTGTCCGCAACCCTCCCGGAAGCTCCCGGCGCGCGGCCACCGCCGGATCCCGTCCGACGCCGTCGGCGCGCGCGCCCGCGCGGGCGGCCGCGGCGGCGAGCCACCACGCCTGTCCCGCGACGACCCCCTGCCACGCGGCGAGCAGCAGCGCCGCGACGAGGGGCAGCACCGCCACGAACTCCACGCTCGCCTGTCCGCCGTCGCTCCGGGAATCGACCATGGCCCGAGCGTGCCGGGCCGCGCGTCACGGGGCTAGGGCGTCTGCGTCACGACTCTGCGGCGCACCTGCACACGTTCGCCGCGTCGGTCAGCTCAGCTCGCGGTGCGCGCGCCAGACGACCACGAACGCCAGGATCGCGCCGCCGAGCAGCGCGATGAAGGCCAGCGCGCCCGGCGTGGTCTCCGTCAGCGTGCTCGCCCCGGCCAGCACCAGCACGACGACGCCGATCGCCGCGTAGAGCAGCGTGCGGTACCCGTGCGGCAGCGTGTCGAGGTCGAGCGCGTAGCGGCGGTAGGCCCACCAGCCGGCCCACGCGAGCGTGGCGATGAAGGCGAGCGTGAGTGTGCGCGAGACGACGGCGGCGACGTCACCGCCTCCGGGGAGGAAGGCGATGGCCGCGGCGATCACCGCGACGATCGCGACGTTGCGGGCGACGGTCACGCAGGAAGCGTACGACCCGCGCGCGGCGCGCTCTCCGCAGCCGGCGCCGGGAGCAGGTCGGCGGGCGGCGCGTCGGGCACCTGGATGGCGCCCGCGGCCGGCTCGGCGGCGAAGCGGTAGCCGACGCCGAAGTGGGTGTGGATGTAGCGCCACTCGGGTGAGGCCTTCTCGAGCTTCTGGCGCAGCTTGCGCACGAAGACGTCGACGGAGCGGTCACCGCGGGCCATCGCGTAGCCCCAGACCCGCTGGTAGATCTCCTCGCGCTCGAGCACGCGGCCGTCGGCGTCCGCCGAGCAGCTCGATGAGCTCGAACTCGCGGCGCGTCAGGTCGATCGAGCGCCCGGAGACGAACGCCTGGAAGCGGTCGGAGCGGATCTCGAGCTCACCGGCCTGCACCGGATCGGCGTCCTGGCGGGACTCGGTGCGGCGGCGGCGGCGCACGACGGCCTCCACGCGGGCGATGAGCTCCTCCGGGTGACAGGGCTTCGTCAGCCAGTCGTCGGCGCCGATCCGCAGGCCGCGGACGCGCTGGGCGACGGTCGAGCGGCCGGTGCAGACGACGATCCCGAGGCCCGGGAGCGCCTCGCAGAGCCGCTCCAGCTCCTCCCACGCACGCGGGCCGAAGACCGTGAGGTCCACGATCAGGGCGCTGAGGCGCATGGCGACGATCTCCTCGACCGGGACCGGGCCGGCGAGCGTGCGGTGCTCCCAGCCGAGGCGGTCGAGCCGCTTGCCGAGAACCTGGAGGAACCCGGAGTCGGTGTCGATGACGGCGATGCGCAGCGGCGCGCTGCCGGAGGTCGCGCCCGGACGGTCCGTGTCGGGGCGAGCGCTGGTCCATGAGCTCATGACCCGGCGGAGTCTAGGGGGCCGGGAGGGCGGCGCGCACCGTAGTGCGCCGCGTTTCACGACATCTTCACAGGGCGAAACGCGCGGGCGGCGGAGAAGGCTCGTCAGTCCGGCGTCAGGCGCTCGGCTCAGGCTCTTCCGTCGGGTACTCCCGGAACAGCCCGGTCTCCACGAAGATCACCTGCTCGCCGACGCCCACGGCGTTGTCCCCCACGCGCTCCAACGCACGGGCGACGAGGGTCATCACCATCGCCCACTCGCGCTTGTCCTCGTTGTCACCGACCGTGACGGCGAGGCGGAAGACCTCCTTGTTGAGGCGGTTCACCTCGCGATCCTGCCGCGACAGGTCGGCGGCGAGCGCCACGTCGCGGCTCTGGAAGGCGAGCTTCGCCTCCACGACCTCCGAGCGGGCGGCGGTCCCCATGCGCAGGATCTTCTCCTGCAGCTCCGGGACGACCGGGGGCTCGCTGCCGACGAGCGGGATGAGCTTGGCGATGTTCACGCACTGGTCGCCCATGCGCTCGGCGTGCTTGATCACGTGCAGCAGCGCGGCGACGAGCCGCAGGTCCGTCGCGACGGGCGCCTGCAGCGCGAGCAGCGAGAGGATCCCCTGGTGCACCTCGAGGTAGCGGCCGTCGACGCGGTCGTCGTCCGCGATCACGAACGTCGCGAGCTCGACGTCCTGGTGCTCGAGCGCCTCCATCGCGCGGTCGAGCTGCTCGATGACGATGTCGAGCGCGCCGAGCGCCTGGGTCCTCGAGCTGCGGCGAGCTGCTCGTGGAAGTGCAGCCGGACTTCGGTGCGATCGGCCATGCCTGTCCCCCTAGCCGAACTTGCCCGAGACGTACTCCTCGGTCCGGGTGTCGTGCGGGTTGGTGAAGATCCGGTCCGTCGGCCCGTACTCCACGAGGCGCCCGATGCGCTGGTCCTCGCCCGCGCTCAGGTCGACGATGAAGAAGGCGGTCCGGTCGGAGACACGTGCCGCCTGCTGCATGTTGTGGGTGACGATGACGATCGAGACGGTCTCCTTGAGTTCGTGCATCAGATCCTCGATGCGGCTCGTGGAGATCGGGTCCAGCGCCGAGCACGGCTCGTCCATCAGGATGCACGTCCGGGTTGGTCGCGAGCGCGCGGGCGATGCACAGGCGCTGCTGCTGGCCGCCGGACATCCCGAAGGCGTTGTCCTTCAGCCGGTCCTTGACGTCGTCCCAGAGCGACGCGCGGCGCAGCGCGGTCTCGACGATCTCGTCCATGTCGCCCTTCATCCCCAGCACCTTCGGGCCGAAGGCGATGTTGTCGTAGATCGACTTGGGGAACGGGTTGGGCTTCTGGAAGACCATGCCGATGCGCTTGCGCACCTGGACCGCGTCGACGTCGGGCCCGTAGAGGTTCACGCCGTGGTAGCGTGATCGTCCCGCCGACGGTCGCGCTCGGGATCAGGTCGTTCATCCGGTCGAAGCAGCGCAGGATCGTCGACTTCCCGCAGCCGGACGGCCCGATGAACGCCGTGATCTCCTTCACGGGGATCTTCATGGTCACGTCGAGCACGGCGGGCTTGCCGGCGTAGTGGACCGAGAGGCCCTCGGTCTCGAAGACGACGTCCTCGATCGCATGGTCGACGACGTCGTGGTGGACGACGGTGGGGACCGGCGCGTGGGGCTCGTCGGCCGGGATCGGGGGCACCTGGCCGGGCACGCCGGCGTCGCCGGTCTGCCGTTCGGGTGTCTCTCGGGCTCGGTCACGGTGCTTCCGTTCGCTTCGGATCGGGGGTCAGACATGGTTACCACCTCCGCTGATAGCGGTTGCGCAGCCAGATGGCAATGCCGTTGAGCAGGATCAGCATGACGAGCAGCACGACGATGGCGGCGGCCGCCAGGGACTGGAAGTCCTCGTTGGGCTGCGAGATCCAGCTGAAGATCTGCAGCGGCAGGGCCGTGAACGGCGAGTCGAGGCCGGTCGGGTTGAACGCGACGAAGGTCGCCGCGCCGACGAGGATCAGGGGCGCCGTCTCGCCGATCGCGCGCGAGAGCGAGAGGATGACGCCGGTCGCGATGCCGGGGATCGACGACGGGAGGATCTGGCGCCAGATCGCCTGCCACTGCGTGCAGCCGAGGGCGAGCGCGCCCTCCTTGATCGACGGCGGGACCGCCCGGATCGCCTCGCGCGAGGTGATGATCACGACCGGCAGCACGACGAGCGAGAGCGTCAGTCCGCCGGCGAGCACCGTGCGGCCGAGGTCGAGCGGCCCGCGCACGATGTAGGCCAGGCCGAGGATGCCGTAGACGATCGAGGGGACCGCGGCGAGGTTCTGGATGTTGACCTCGATCATGCGGTTCCACCACTTCGTGCGGTCCGCGTACTCCTCGAGGTAGATCGCGGTCGCGACGCCGAGCGGGATGATGACCATCGCGACGACGGCCATGAGCCAGAGCGTGCCCATGATCGCCGACTCGATGCCGGCCTTCTCCGGGAACGCCGAGGGGAAGCTCGTGAGGAACGCCCAGTCCAGCGACGGGACGCCGTCGCGCGCGGTGTCGACGAGCAGCACGCCGAGCACGATCAGCCCGACGCTCGTCAGGATCGCCAGCAGGACGACGAAGCCCCAGTCGAGCACGCGCCCGCGGGCGGACGGCGCGCCGAAGGTCGGCGCGGGCTCCGGCGCGCCGAGCGCGACCGCCTCGACGGGCGGGGCGTCATTCGTACACCTGCCGGTACTTGCGCACGAAGCGGATGGCGATCGCGTTGATGATCAGCGTCATCACGAACAGGGTGAAGCCGACCGCGAAGATCGCCTTGTAGCCGGTCGAGCCGGTGGGCACGTCGCCCTTGCCGGTCGCGCCGATGAACGCGGTCATGGTCTCCATCGGCTGGCGCGGGTCGAGCGACGTCGTCGGGACCTGGCCCGCGGCGATCAGGACGATCATCGTCTCGCCGACGGCGCGCGAGGCGCCCAGGACGATCGACGCGACGATCCCCGAGAGCGCCGCCGGGAACACGACGCGGGAGGCGACCTGGCGCTTGCTCGCGCCGAGGCCGTAGGCGCCCTCACGCAGACTCTGCGGCACGGACGCCATCGAGTCCTCCGCGACGGACGCGATCGTCGGGATGATCATGATCCCGACGATGATGCCGCCGGCGAGACCGTTGAACACGGAGACGTCGAGCCCGAGCAGGTCGTTGAGGATCTTCGGGGTGAAGTACGTGAGGGCGAAGTAGCCGAACACGACGGTCGGCACGCCCGCGAGCAGCTCGAGCGTGGGCTTCACGAAGCCGCGCACCCGCGGGCTCGCGTACTCGCTCAGGTAGATCGCCGTGCCGAGGCCGAGCGGGATCGCGACGGCCATGCCGATCGCCGAGATGATCAGCGTGCCCTGGACGAGCGGGCGGATGCCGAACTCCGGGTCGGAGAACAGCGGCGACCATTCGCTCCCGGTCAGGAACTGGGAGAGCTTGACCGCGTCGTCCTGGAAGAACGCGAGCGTCTCCCCGACGAGCGAGAAGACGATGCCGACGGTGATGAGGATCGAGACCAGGGCCGCCAGGAACAGCAGGACCCTGATGATCTTCTCGCCGACGTGACGCGGCGCGACGCCGAACACCTCCTGGGCGTTCGGCGCCGCGCCGGGCACGGATGTGGAAGCGGCTTCCACGAGGCGGGTGCCTACTGGCCCTCCGCCTTGGTGAGCTCAGCCTGGGCCGCGGTCTGCTGCTCGGCCGTGAGCGGGATGATCTTCGCGGTCGTCGCGAGCTCCTCGGCGTTCGCGATGGTGTAGTCCATGAAGGCCTTCACCTGCGGCTTGCCCGTGAGGGATGCCTGGCTGGGGTACATGAACAGCGGCCGCGACAGCGGCTTGTAGGTGCTTGCCCTGGATCGTCGTCTTGTCGGGCTTGACGCACCCGTCGCCGGAATCGACGGCGATGAGGTTCAGCTTGTCGGCGTTGTCCTCGTAGTACGAGAAGCCGAAGTAGCCGAGCCCGTTCTTGTCGCCCTCGACGCCCTGGACGAGCACGTTGTCGTCCTCGGACGGCTGGTAGTCCTTGCGCGTGTCGCCCTTCTCACCGTTGATCTCCTCGGTGAAGAAGTCGAACGTGCCCGAGTCGGTGCCGGGGCCGAACAGCGAGACCTCGGCGTCCGGGAACGGCGTGCCGTCCGGCTGGTCGCCGAGCTGGCTGTAGTTCGAGATCTTCGAGTCCGGCTCCCACAGCGCCTTGAGGTTGTCGGTGCTCATGCAGCCGATCTTCAGGTCCGTGTTGGAGACGATCGCGATGCCGTCGTTGGCGACCTGGATCTGGGAGAACGTCACGCCCGTTCTTCTCGCAGACCGGGACCTCTTCCTCCTCGTCGATCGGACGCGAGGCATCGGCGATGTCGATCTCGCCGGCGCAGAACTTCTCGAAGCCGCCGCCGGTGCCGGACTCGCCGACCGTCACCTGGACGTCCGGGTTCTCGCCCTGGAAGCCCTCCGCCGCGGCCTGCGCGAACGGGAAGACGGTGCTGGAACCGTCGATCGCCACCGGGCCGGAGAGGTCGCCCCCGCCGCTGCCGCTGTCGCCATTGTCGTCGCCGCCGCACGCTGCGACGCCGAGCGCGAGCAGGGCTGCCGCCGCGGCGGCCAGCCACCGATACCTCATGTGATCTCCTCTGGTCGAAGCCATGTCGGCTCGGAACCCTGTCAGCGGGATGCCGACAGTCTGTTAGCGAGTTGTGGCGTCCGTGTGAAAACCGTGTGAACGCTCCGGCTGGAACCGGTAGCCGAACCCGACGTGCGTGTGGATGAACCGCCACTCGGGAAGCGACTGCTCGAGCTTCACGCGCAGCTTGCGGACGTAGACGTCCACCGTCCGGTCGCCGTGGCGCAGCGGCACGCCCCAGACGTGCTCGTAGAGATCCTCACGACGGACGATTCGCCCGTCCTGCCTGGCGAGTTCGGCCAGGAGCCCGAACTCGCGGACCGACAGGCGCAGCGCGCGGCCGCCCGCGATGGCCAGGCCCTCGCTCGGGCGAATCTCGAGCACGCCGACCTGCAGGACGCCTGCGCCCCCGTTCAGGCCTGTGTCGCCGGCGGGTTCCACGACGCGCAGGATCACGGTCCGAGGACGGCGCCGGGTTACCCAGCCGTGAATCCGATGTGAACGACTCGTGAAGAGACGCGCGCCCCGGGGCCGGGCGCGCCGGAAAGCCTCTACGGTCTGCTGGACGATGTCGTTCCTGCGCCGCGCCGACGACCAGATCCTGCTCAGCCTCTACGAGGAGTCCGGCCGCAACGCGCAGCGCGCGACGATGCTGCTGCGCGACGTCCTGCACGACTACCCCGAGCGCGCCGAGCTCGCCAACGACCTCGTCGATCTGCGAGAACGAGGGCGACCGCATCACGCACGACATCATCCACCGGCTCGGGTCCGGGAAGGTCCGGGCGCCGTTCGACTTCGCCGACGGCTACGCCCTCGCGACCGCGCTGGACGACGTCGTCGACTACGCCGAGCAGACGGCCGACACCCTGGGCGTCTACCACGTCGAGGCGCCGATGGAGCAGGCCGACCGGATGTGTGACGTGCTCGTCGGCGCCGGCGAGCAGGTCGCCGACGCGCTGCGCGGGCTGCGCACCGGCAGCGACCTGGGCCCCGCGCTCGTGGAGATCCACCGGCTGGAGAACGAGGGCGACCGGCTGAGCCGCGAGGCGATGGCCTCGCTCTTCGCCAACGGCATCGACCCGATGGTCGTCATCCGCTGGAAGGACATCTTCGCCTCGCTCGAGGCGAGCATCGACGCCTGCGAGCACGTCGCGCACGTGCTCGAGGGCATCGCGCTGAAGCGCCGCCGCTGAGCGCCGCGCGCCCCGTTCACCAGATGTTCTCTGGATGAACACCCCCTGTTCACGGTCCGCGCCGACCCGCCGGAATAGCGTCTGTCGCCCGTGGAGCCGGTCGATGCGCCCGCACCTGCGACGGACCTCGGCGCGCTCCCCGGCGCGCCCGCGGTCGAGCTCGCACTCGGCCCGCTCGAGGTGCGGCCGGCCGAGTACCAGGTGCTCGCCCACGGACGTCGCGTCAACCTGACCGTTCGCGAGTTCGAGCTGTTCTGGGTCCTCGCCCAGCGCCCCGACCACGTCATCCGTCGGGCGGAGCTGTACGAGCGCGTGTGGGGCGGCGCGATGAGCCCGCGCGACCGCTCGGTCGACGTCTTCGTGCGCAAGCTGCGCCGCAAGCTCGGACTCGCCTCGCCCGGCTGGCGCTACATCCACACGCACTTCGGGATCGGCTACCGGTTCGCGCCGGAGCCGGTGGTGCCGGCCGAGCCGCGCTGAGCGGCGCCGTTACGCCGGACGCCGGGCGCGGATGATCGCGGAGCCCGCATGCTCGTGCACGCGGTGCGTCTCGCGGATCTCGACGTCGACGAACCCCGCGTCGGTCAGCGCCGACTCGAACTCGCCGCGGGTCAGCGCCCCCGCGATGCAGCCGGTCCACTGCTGCATGTCCGCCCGCGTCGCGTCGTCCATCTCCGGGTCGGCGATCACGTCGGAGACGGCGAAGCGCCCGCCGGGGCGCAGGACGCGCCCGGCCTCGGACAGCACACGGCGCTTGTCGGCGGCCAGATTGATCACGCAGTTGGAGATCACGACGTCGACGCTCGCGTCGGGCAGCGGGATCTCCTCGAGGTACCCCTGGACGAACTCCACATTGTCGACGCCGGCCTCGGCGGCGTTGGCCCGCGCGAGCGCCAGCATCTCCTCCGTCATGTCGAGACCGATCGCGCGGCCCCCCGGCGCCACGCGCCGAGCGCTGATCAGCACGTCCGCTCCGGCCCCCGCGCCCAGGTCGAGCACGACCTCGCCCGGCTGCAGATCGGCGACCGCGGTCGGGACCGCCGCAGCCGAGCGACGCGGCGACGGCGGCTTCGGGCGCGGCGTCGCGCTCGCCCGCCTCGTAGAGCGAACCGCCGAAGACCTCGCGCCCCTGCGCGTCGGTCAGCTCCACGGGCGTCGCGCAACACGACGCGTCCGCCGCGGGCGCGCACCCGCATCCGGGCGCGGCGGCCGTCGCGGCGGCGGCGTACCGCTCGCGCACCTGGTCGCGGATCCCGTCGTCGGTCAGCTCGGCCACGTCGCAAGCTCCTTCAGCGCATCGGGTCGCACGTAGTAGTAGGCCCACAGGCCGCGGCGCTCGGCATCGACGATGCCGGCCTCGCGCAGCTTCTTCAGGTGGTGGGAGAGCGTCGACTGGCCGACGTCGAACAGCGGCACGAGCTCGCAGACGCAGACCTGCCCAGCATGTCGCCGCAGCACGTCCACGACCTGCAGGCGGATCGGGTCCCCGAGGGCCTTGGCGATCTCGGCCATGCGCTCGCCTCGACGCGCTGGACGTCCGGATACACGACCGGCTCACAGCACGGCTCGCCGGCGGCGCGCTTCTGCTTCGGGGCGAGGGCGAGATCGACGCTCATCACATCGATATATATCGATTGAAGTGATACCTGTCAATCGATAGCGTGCAGGACGTCCCCCACCGGAGCCCCGACCGTGACGCACGCATGACCTCGAGCGCCGATCCCGTCGCGGCGCGGCTGTCGAGCCGCGACCGCCTGCTGCCGCTGTGGATCGCGCTGGCGATGGCCGGCGGCCTGGCGCTGGGGTCGCTGATCCCGGGGCTGAACGACTTCCTGGACGACCTGAAGATCGGGACGGTGAGCCTGCCGATCGCCGTCGGCCTGCTGCTGATGATGTACCCGGTCCTGACGAAGGTCCGCTACGAGGACCTGGGGAAGATGGGCGGGGTCGGCGACCGGCGGATGTTCGGTGTCGCCCTGTTCCTCTCGTGGGTGCTCGGGCCGCTGCTGATGTTCGCGCTGGCCTGGCTGTTCCTCGCCGACGAGCCCGAGTACCGGACGGGCGTGATCGTCGTCGGCCTCGCCCGCTGCATCGCCATGGTCCTCGTCTGGAACGAGCTCGCCGGAGGCGACCGAGATCGCGCGGCCATCCTCGTCATCTTCAACGCGATCTTCCAGGTCGTCGCGTACGCGCTGCTGGGCTGGTTCTACCTCAACGCGCTCCCCGACCTGCTCGGCCTCGACAACGAGGGCTTCCAGGTCGGCATCTGGGAGGTCGCCCGGACGACGCTGATCTTCCTGGGCATCCCGCTGGCCGCCGGCTACCTCACCCGCCGCTGGGGTCTGCGCACCCACGGGCGGGAGTGGTTCGAATCGCACTTCATCCCCCGCATCGCGCCGATCACGCTCTACGGACTGCTCTTCACGATCGTGCTGCTGTTCGCGATCCAGGGCGACGCGATCACCGCCGACCCGCTCACCGTCGCCCGGATCGCCCTGCCGCTGCTCGTCTACTTCGTCGTGATGTGGGTGCTCGGGTTCGCGGTCGGCCGCGCCATGGCGTTCGGCTATCCGAAGACCGCGACGATGGCGTTCACCGTCGCCTCGAACGACTTCGAGCTCGCCATCGCCGTCGCCGTCGGCGTGTGGGGCGCCAGCTCAGGGCAGGCCCTCGCCGGCGTCGTCGGGCCCCTGATCGAGGTTCCCGTGCTCGTCGCGCTCGTCTACGTGGCGCTCTGGCTCCGCCGCACGTGGCGCTGGCCCGCCGACACGGCACCGATGACGCCCGGCGGCGAGGATGCGACCGGTGTCCGCCCCCACCCCTCGGCCTGACGACGCGCCGCGGAGCCGGCCGCTTCACGCTGCTCGCCGCGTCCGGAGCGACGGCGCTGCTGCTGCTCGACGTCACCGCGGTCAACGTCGCGCTCCCGGCCATCCAGCGAGGGTCTCGACGCGACTTTCGCCGAGCTGCAGTGGGTCATCGACGCGTATGCGCTGACGCTCGCCGTCGTCCTGCTGACGACCGGCGCCCTCGCCGACCGCCACGGTCGCCGACTCGTCTTCCTCGCGGGCATCGCGATCTTCGCGGCAGCCTCGCTCCTCTGCGGGATGGCGGGCACGCCCGTCGTGCTCGACGTCGCGCGCGCGCTGCAGGGCGTCGGCGGCGCGGCGATGTTCTCAAGCTCACTCGCGATCCTCGCGAACGAGTACCGCGGCGCGGCGCGGGGTCGCGCGCTCGGGATCTGGGGCGCGATCACCGGCGCGGCGCTCGCCCTGGGCCCGCTCGCCGGCGGGGCGATCGTCGACGGCCTCGGGTGGCGCTGGATCTTCCTGGTGAACCTGCCGCTCGGCGCGCTGCTGGCGTGGCTCACCGTCGCCGGGGTCCGCGAGTCGCGCTCCGACGCCCGGCCGGCACTGGACGTCGCGGGCGTCGCCACCTTCACGGTCGGCTGCTTCCTGCTCGTGTTCGGGCTGATCCGCGGGAACGCCGAGGGCTGGGGCAGCCCCGTGATCGTCGGGTCGTTCCTCGTCGGCGGCGCCGCGCTCGTCGCGTTCGTCGTCGCCGAGCTCCGCGGCCGGTCGCCGATGCTCGACCCGCGGCTCTTCCGGATCCCGGCCTTCACCGGCACCGCGATCGTCGCGTTCGCGCAGTCGTTCGCGCTCTACCCCCTCTTCCTCTTCATCGCCATCTACTTCCAGAACCTGCTCGGGTTCACGCCGCTGGAGACCGGGGTGCGGCTGCTGCCGCTGACCGTCGCACTGTTCGTCACGGCGCCGATCTCGGGCAGCCTCACCGGGCGCGTCCAGCTGCGGTATCTCCTGAGCCTCGGGCTGGCGCTGATCGGCGCCGGCCTGCTGCTCATGCGGGCCGTCGACGCGACATCGGAGTGGACCGCGCTGCTCCCGGGGTTCCTCGTGGGCGGGGCCGGGATCGGCGTCATCTCCCCCGCGCTCGCGGCCGCCATGGTCGGCGTGCTCTCCGAGGAGCAGACCGGCCTCGCCTCGGGCGTCAACAACACCTTCCGCCAGCTCGGCATCGCCGTCGGGATCGCGGCGCTCGGTGCGATCTTCCAGCAGCGGCTCGGCGCGGCGCCCGAACAGGTCATCTCCGCCTCCGCGCGCGCGCTCTTCGTCTCCGGGCTGCGCGAGATCTTCCTGGTCGCCGCGCTCGTCGCCTTCGCCGCGGTCCCGCTGACGCTCGCGCTCGTGCGTCAGCGCGACATGGCCGGCGCCGCGTAGCCGGCGAGCCCCTCGCGCGGGAGCAGCAGCGACAGCAGCCCGGCCACGAGCACCAGGACGACCGACCCCCACAGGCACGCCTCCAGGCCCTGCCACTGGTAGAGCAGGCCCGACAGCAGCGTCCCCGCAAGGCGTCCGCACGCGTTCGCCATGTAATAGAAGCCGACGTTCATCGCGACCTTGTCGCCGTCGGCGTAGGCGAGGATCAGGTACGAGTGGACGGCGGAGTTCAGCGCGAAGACGACGCCGAACGCGATCAGGCCGACGACGATGACGAGCGTCGGGTCCACGTCGGCGCTCAGCGCTATCGCGATGGCCGCGGGGAACGCCGCCAGGACGAACGCGAGCCTCGCGGCGGTGCGGCCGTCCGGGGCGCCGCGCCCGGCGCTGCGCTCCCGCACGATCCGCGGCGCCGACGCCTGGACGATCCCGTAGCCGATCACCCAGACCGCCATGAACGTCCCGACCTCCCAGAACGACCAGTCGAGCTCCGTGCGCAGGAAGACCGGGAGCCCGACGACGAACCACACGTCGCGCGAGGCGAAGAGGAAGATCCGCGCCGCCGCGAGCAGGTTGACGGCCCGGCTGTTGGAGAACATGTGCCGGAACTTCGCCTTGGCGTCCGCCCGGCCGAGGCCCCCGGTCATGAACGGCACCGTGAGGACGAGCGCGCCGAAGACCATCACGGCGAGCAGGATCATCGCCGTCTGGAAGCTCGTGACCGTGAGCAGCAGCCCGCCGAGGAAGAACCCCACGCCCTTCAGGGCGTTCTTCGAGCCGGTGAGGATCGCGACCCACTTGTAGAGGGCGCCGGGCTGGTCCTCCGCCACGACGAGCTTCACCGCGCTCTTGGAGCTCATCTTCGTCAGGTCCTTGGCGATGCCCGAGAGCGCCTGCGCGGCCATGACGTAGGGCACGACGAGCCAGTCGTCGGGCGCCAGCGCGAGCATCAGCAGCGCGCACACCTGGATCGACATGCCCATCACGAGGGTGCTCTTGAGCCCGAACCGCGCGGCGAGGAACCCGCCGACGAGGTTCGTGACGATCCCGAAGATCTCGTAGAACGCGAAGACCGTCGCGAGCTGCAGCGGGGTGTAGCCCTGCTCGTAGAAGTAGAAGAGGACGAGCAGGCGGATCGCGCCGTCGGCGATCGTGTCCGCCCAGTACGCGGCGGTCACGAGGGCGTAGTTGCGCAGATCCCCCTCGGCGCGCGGCGTGGCGGCGTCGGCCATCGGGTCAGCGCAGGCTCCGGGCGACGATGCGCGCGAGCTCCACGAGGCGGTTGGCGTAGCCCCACTCGTTGTCGTACCAGGCGAGGATCTTCACCTGGGTGTCGTCGGTGACCATCGTCGAGAGGGCGTCGACGATGCCCGAGCGCGGGTCGTCCTTGTAGTCGATCGAGACGAGCGGGCGCTCCTCGTACCCGAGGATGCCTGCGAGCGCGCCGTCGGCGGCGACCTTGAGCAGGCCGTTGACCTCTTCGACGGACGTCGCGCGAGCGACCTCGAAGACGCAGTCGGTCAGCGACGCGTTGAGCAGCGGCACGCGCACGGCAAGCCCGTCGAGCCGGCCCTGGAGCTCCGGGAAGATCAGGCCGATCGCGGTCGCCGAGCCGGTCGTCGTCGGGATCAGCGACAGGCTCGCGGCGCGCGCCCGGCGCAGGTCCTTGTGCGGCGCGTCCACGATCGTCTGCGTGTTCGTGACGTCGTGCAGCGTCGTGATCGAGCCGCGGCGGATGCCGATCCCCTCGTGGACGACCTTGACGACGGGCGCCAGGCAGTTGGTGGTGCACGAGGCGGCGGTGACGATGTCGTGGGTCGCCGGGTCGTAGCGGTCGTCGTTGACGCCCATGACGACGTTCAGGGCGCTGTCGTGCTTGACGGGGGCCGCGACGATGACCTTGCGCACCCCCTGCTCGAAGTAGGGCGCGAGCGTCTCCGGGGTGCGAAAGCGCCCGCTGCACTCGAGGACGACGTCGATCCCGAGCTCGCCCCAGGGCACGTCGGCCGGGTCCGCGGCTCCGGAGTACGACAGCGTGCGGCCGTCGATCGACAGGGCGTCGCCGTCGCCGTGCGCGTCGCGGTCCCAGCGGCCGTGGACGGAGTCGAACGTCAGCAGGTGGGCCGCCGTCGCGGCGTCGCCGTGCGGCTCGTTGACGTGGGCGAACGTGAGGCCGGGCCCGTCCCACGCGGCCCGCAGGGCCAGGCGACCCATCCGGCCGAACCCGTTGATGGCGACGGTGGTCATCGCGCCACTCACCAGACCGTGCCGTCCGGATCGAACGCACGCAGGGCCCGGTCGCGCGTGACCAGGCGGCAGCGGCGATGCCGTGCGGTGGCGTAGATCAGCCGATCAGCCGGGTCTCCCGGGAATCGCTCGCGATCCAGGACGCCCGCGCGGGCGGCGATGGTGGAGGTGACCGGCTGCTCCTCGACGCGTGGTGCTGCGAGCGCCTGGCTGAGCCAGTCGCCGACATCACGATCGAGCCCGAGCCGGCCGCGCGCGACGAGCGTCGCTATCTCGAACGCGCTGATCGGTGAGACGATGATGTGCTCGGCCGCCTCGATCGCATCGCGAGCCGCCGCGGTCAGGTGCTCCGGCGCATCGAGCGCCCAGACCCACGCGTGTGTGTCGAGGACGATCACGGGCGCTCGGCGTCCCATGCGTCGGTGAGCGGCGCCCACAGTTCGTCGTCATCGGCGAGATACGTGACGCTCCCGCGCAGCGGCGCCGGGGGCTCGACCGGGACGACGCGCGCGACCGCCCGACCGCGCTTGGTGACGACGAGTTCCTCGCCACTCACGGCGACGCGGTCCAGGAGCGCCAGGCACTCTGCCTTGAACCGGCTTGCGCTGATCTCCTTCATGACCATGGTCATCATAACATGGTCACTGCGGGCTATCCCTCCCCACCGCGCGGCGGACCCTGGCGCTTGTCGTACGCGCAGCGGAAGTTCTCCGGCTGGGACACCGGCCTGCTGCCCCCGAATCCGCCCTTGTCGCGGTTGTCGTACACCGTCACGTACTGGAGTGTCTCCGGGGACGGGACGGCGGGCAGCGTCGCCGGGTCGGGCTCCCCCGTCTTCGGATCGCCCTTCGACCCGTCGCTCACGCCGATCGCCCCGGCCGCGCTCGAGCCCGCCTGGGTCGTGACGAGCGTCGCGCTCATCTCGCGCCGGTCGCGCAGGCCGTCAGTGGGGTCGAGATCGGTCGAGGCCGTCAGCTGGTCGTCGTCGATCGTCGAGGCGAGCTTCACCCGTGCGGCCGCGCCGATGAGCTGCGCCGCGGTCGGGAGGTACCCGCCGTCGCTCGCGCAGGCCTGGGATGCGTAGAACCACGAGTTCTTGCCCTGATCCTCCGGCGGGACGGGGTACGGGTTCGTCATCAGGCACCAGGTGCCCAGGTCGACCGTGATCGCGTCGCAGTTGTCGGTGATGTCGGCCGGCCTCAACGTCCCGAGCCGCCGTGCCGCCGCGACCGTCGGGATCGCCGAGGCCGGGAACTTGGCGTTCTTCCCAAGCTTGAGCACCCCGTACGGACGCGGCTTGGTGCTCGCTCCGAACACCGCCTTGCGTGCGGCGTCCGCCGCCCCGGTGAGGGACGCGAGGAGCGCGATGCACGCGATGATGAGGGCGGCGGGGGCCGCGTTGCGCCGGATGGCGCCGAACGGACGGGTCATGGCTGTCTCCTCCTGAGACGATGATCTCGGCGATCGTGCTGGGTGCGGCTGATGGCGTACGCGGGGCGCCTGCGACGGCCCGGGCGGATCGTGACCCCCGCGAGGGCCGCGATCAGGGCGAGGCCCACGAGGAACGGCTCGACCGGCAGGTGGTCGTCGGTGTGAAAGGCGACGGCGTTGGCCTGCGACTGCTCGGGCGCGATCTCCTCCTCGCGCTTCTCCTCGTGGACGCGGACGGTGGCGCCGCCCGGCGGGATCGGGTTGGCGAAGAACGTCGGCGGCGGCGGCGGAGGCGAGACCGGCGGGCTGTCGACCAGCCGCGGCGCGGCCGCCAGGAGTCCGGCGAACAGCGGCACCTGCGGCTCCGGCACGGGTTCGCGCCGCCGTTCCGGCTCGCGCGCGGGCGGCGGCGCCGGGGGCGGGACGAGCGACGGGAGGATGTCGGTCGGGGGCGCGCTCGCGGGCGGCGGGGGCGGCGATGCCGCGGGGGTGGCGGGCGCCACGCGCCGGATGCGCGAGGGGTCGAGCGGGCGGGTCCCGCACGGACGCAGCACGCTCCCGGGGAGCACCTGGATCGTCTGGGAGAACGAGCGCCCGCCGGCGGCGACCGTGACGGTCGCATTGCCCGCGTTGAACGGGCACACGAGCCCCGACGTCACGTCGCTCACGACCTTGTCGTCGGCGGCGAGCAGCGGCTTGCGGAGGTTCGCGGACGCCGGGTCCGACCTGACGAAGTCCAGGACGTCCGGGGCGCTCGAGCTGAAGGTGTACTCGGGGCTGATCCGTGACGCGCACCCGGCGGTCAGGCAGGAGTCCGCCGGGAACACCGTGTACGGATCGGCTCCGGACGGGCTCGGCGACCCGTCACCGCCGGTCTGCCCCCAGCGGTCGCCCGCCGTCGGCCGGCGACCGAGACCCTGGAAGAGCGCCGGCCGGCTGCGCCGCAGGAGCGTGCCGTCGAGCGGCTGCAGCGAGAGGCCCTCGAGGACGGGGATGAGACGCACGGCCACGGGAACGCGGTTCGTCGCCGGATCGCGCGCGCTGACCGTCGCCTCGACGAGCAGGACGCCGCCGTCCCCGAACAGCGCATCGGCGAGCCCGACGCTCGCCGCGTCGCGCACCGCGGACCGATAGCCGAGCGTGCCGGTCCCGTACTCCGAGATCGTCGCGGTCGCCCCGGCCGGGATCTGGGCCCGCCGATTCTCCTCGGGCCGATTGAAGAAGTACGCCGAGGCTCCGCCGTCGACCAGGATCCGGGCGACCCGGTCGGCATCCGTGGCGACGTTGAGCGCCGGCCTCGCGCTCGAGTTCAGGTCGCGACTCCCGACGACGAGGGACGGGATCCCCTTCGCACGGGCGTCGGCGAGCGTCGCGATGAGCCAGGGTTCCTGCGGTTCGGCGGGCACCTGATGCGGATCGCTCGCCGCCAACGATCCGAGCGCGTTGTCGATGACGATGACGCGGATGGCACCGCCCTCGCCCGTGGTGTCGAAGGCGTAGTGCGTCCGGGCCCCGCCGCCACCGGACCCCGCTCCGACGGGGGTGACCCGCGCGGGCGCCGGCGCGGAGCCGAACGGTGCGGGCGCACCGGCGAACACCGACCGGAACGCGTCGGCGCCGCTGGTGCCGACATCGCCGGCCGAGACGGCGCTATACACCGGCAGGTTGCCCCGCGACGACAGCAGGCCCGCAAAGCGCGACAGCTCGGTGAGGTCACCCTGAAGCCCGGAGTCGGGCCGGATCCGGCCGCCCGTGTAGACGAACGCGCTGGGGCCGTTCGGCGTCGAGGCCATCTGGTCGGACAGGTCGAGCGCCGCACCGAGCATCCGGTCCGGCGCGAGGCGCTGGTTGGCGAGGTCGGCGCACGCCGTCTCACACTGCGCGTTACCACCGACGACGATGCGCACCGGCCCGGGCGCCATGGGCACGCCCGCGACGGCGGCGCCGGGCGGACCGGTCGGCGCGCCCTCGGCCGCGTAGCGTTGGACCGCTCCCGTCTGCACGCGCTCGCGCGTCTCGCGCGCGGAGCCACTGCGACCCGACGCACCCCTGCCGGCGTTGTCCGCCTCGCCGCTCCAGCCGCCGACGACCCACCCGGAGCCCGCCGCATCCAGCACCATCGCCAGGATCGGGTCGGATTTCACGGGCCGGTCCTCACCGGACCCGAGAAACGACGTGCGCTGCTCGTCGCGCCAGCCGCTCGCCGTCTCGCGGAGCAGATAGCCGTCCGCCGGAAGCGGATACGGCGGGAGCAGCGGCGTCGGGCTGTTCGGGTCAACGTCGATCGGCGGGTCCGGCGCCGGGTAGCGCCCGCCGAGCGCCGTGCTGACGACCGCCCGGACGCGATCGCCATCACGGTAGGCCGCGGCGGCGACGACGGTCTGATCGAGCAGCGGCTGGTCGGAGAACCGCCACCCGGACCGGGCGCCGTCACGGATCAGCACGATCTCGTACCCGCCGATCACGGCGCCGCCGTCGGGCAGCCCGGCCGCGGCGACCAGCAACGGATTCGCGCTGGGCAGCGCCGCGAGCAGTCCCGCGACGCCGTCGTCCGGGCGCCACGCGCCGCCGTCGTTGACGATGACCCCGCGGTCGCCGACGGCGATCGCCTGACGCCCGGCGAACGTCACCGCCGTGAAGTTCGCGTCCCGGAACCCCTCGGGGAGCGCCTCCTGTTCCCAGGTCTTGTCGTAGCGCAGGAGTGTTCCCTCCTTCCCGACCGCATACCCGCGCTGCGGATCGGCGGAGTCGAACGCGACGGCCGTCAGATGCGCCTCGAAGCCCACCGGGGCGGCCGGGTCGCGCTCCCACAGCCCCGTGTCACCGCGCCAGAGCCAGAGCGCTCCGAGATCGCCGACGGCGTGCGCCCGTCCGGCCTCCGGCCATGCGACGCCGCGCAGCGCCGCACGGACCACCCCGCCGTTCGGGCTCAGCAGGAACTCGCGCGTCCAGCCCTGTCCGGGAACGTGCCGGGCGATCGCACCCCCGGCGCCGACGGCCAGCGCGCCCGCGCCCGGATCGCCGGGACGGGCGCCCGCCTGCGGCGTCACGGCCGTCAGCGGCGCGCGCAGCGCGACGGGCCACTGGCGCAGCCGATCCGGCAGGTCCGGCCCACCGACCTCGACCGGCCCCTGCAGCCAGCCCTGGCCCGCATCCGAGAACGCGGCGCCCCCGCGGAAGTTGCCGCCGGCACCCGGCCGGCGGACGAAGTCGTTCCCCCGAAGCTCGAGGTACGTCCCCCGGTTGGAGGTCCCCTCACCGCCCAGGCGCAGCGGATTGCTGATGACCCGCGTTCCGGCGCCGGCGCCGTCCCACGCGAAGCTCCGGTACCCGAACGTCGTCGAGAAGACCGCTCCAAACGGGTGGTCGCAGGTCGTGAGATCGCACCACGTCTCAACGCGACCTTGGCCGGTTGCCCCGGGACGGACGTAGACGGTGCCGTCCCGCGACTCGCCGCCGTTGCGATAGCGGACGTCGACCCACAGCCCGGAGCCGTTCAGCGTCAGCGTCTGCCCGAGGTCGGTGACCGGCCCGAGATCCTCGAGCCCCAAGGCTTCCGCAGCCTGCGCGTCGGCAAGGACCGTGGCGTCGAGCGACAGCTCCTCCCACCGAGGGGCCGCGTCCGCGACCCGGCGGAAGAGTCGGATGGGGCGGCCCGGCGACCGGGCGACGAGCCACGCGTCCTGCGGTGAGCGTGCGGCGATGGCCTGGACGGTCATGCTCGTCACCGCGGGGTCGACGACGATCGGCTCGCGTGACCATGCTCCGTCGCCGTCCGTGCCGTCGTGGACGACCACGCCGTCCTCGACGGGACGACCGACCGGCACGGCGAAGACCATCGTCCGCCCTGCGTCAGCCGCCGCGGCGACGTTGACGCGGCCGGCGCCGCGGTCCCCGGCGAGCTCCTCCGCCGGCGCGCCCGGGGCCGGAACGCCCGCCGGCAGCAGGACGGCGGGCGGCGGTGCAGGCAACTCCCGAAACGCACCGCCCGCAGGGCGCGCGAGAACCACGAGCTGGCTCGTGGCCGGGCGCGCGCCGTCCTGCCCGACGAGCACCGCGCCACCGTCTGCGGGTGAGCCGCGCCGACCGGAAGTTCGGCGCCGGGCCGCGGTACGGCGCACCGGAGGCGTCGAGCGGGAACGCGGCGACCTCCCACTCCCGGCCCGGCGCCTTGCGCAGGAAGGCGAGCTGCGGCGCCGGCGATCCGCCGACGGTCGGCCCGAACGTGAGCCGGCGTCCATCGACCTGCGGAGCGGGTGTGTCGAGCCCGAGCCGGCGGTAGGCCCAGGTGGTGCCCTGCTCGGCGCCCTGCGCGGCGGTGCCGAACGGGACGACCTCGGCGTCCGGTGCACCCACCAGCGGCAGCGCCGTGGGCAAGCCGGACGGCGCCCCCTCCCCGGGGGTCGGCCGCAGCGCGCCCAGCCCGGCGAGCACGGCGACGGCCGTGAGCGCGCACGCTGCGATGACCCCCGCGCGCCGCACCGGGATCAGCGGGTCCTCGCGGCCGCGGCCGGCATGCCTGCGACGGTCGCCGTGTCCGAGCCGCCGGTCGTGACGGTGTCCGAGCTCCCTCGGTCCGGTGTGCGGGACCCGGCCTGCTCGCGGACGACGAACTTCAGCTGCGTCGGCCAGCGGCGCCGGTCGAGCCGCAGGCGCAGCGTGACCGGACCGGGCCGGTAGCGGCGACTGCGCGTCTTGGCGACGACCTTTCCGCGGCGGCGCGCGACGAGCTGCACCGACGCGCGCCGGCTGAGCCGGAAGCGCAGCACGAGCGTCGTGCCGCGGAGCGTCGGCCGCCGGATGTTCTTGATGAGCGCGGCGAGCCGCCGCGTCCTGGTCGGCGCCGCCTCCTGCGTGGGCTGCACCTCCACCGGCGGCGGCGCGAGCAGCTGCGAGTCGTCTACCGGCGCGGCGTCAGGGACGAACTGCGCCGCCGACTCGTTCGGGCGGAACGTCACCAGACCCTGCAGCGACGGCTCGGTGTCGAGCGGCAGCGGCGTTCCGTCGGTGAGGTGGAAGAGCCACCCGCCACGCGTCGCGAGCCAGCACTCGCCTGCCGCCGGGCACGCGATCCGCACCGCGCTTCCGCGGCCGCCTCCGGCGGCCGGGAGGTTCAGAACGGACACCACGCCGGTGGTGGCGTCGATGGACGCGACACGGGCCCGCGCGTTGACGCTCCCGCGCTCGCCGAACGGCTGGACCGCCGCCCACGCGGTGTCGGTGCCGGGCACGGCACCGACGTCCACGAGGCGATCGGCCGATCCGAACGTCCCGGGGAGCACCGACGAGCGCCAGCTCCTCGAACGGCCCCGCGCCACGGCGCGTCACCACCAGCGGCGGGCGTGCCACGGCGCCCTCGGCCGGGGCCGCCGGCCCCGACGCGGCGCCGCCGCCCACCGCCCACATCAGCCGGTCGTCCCCATCCAGCGCGAGCAGCTCCGAGGCCTCGGGCCCGGCGCCCGCAACCGGCGCCGCGGCGAACGGGTCGGCCGTGAACGTTCCGCCGGCGCCGAGCACGTGCAGCAGACGGGGCTCGGGCTCGGGCGTGCCGAGCACCGCTCGCCGGGGATCCTCGGGGCCGGGTCCCGCGAGGACGCTCTCCAGCACGGTGCCCCGGGCCGCCTCGAGGTCGCTGATGCCCCGGCCCTGCGGGCCGTAGCTCGTCGTCAGGCTCGTGCCGTCCCAGTGCAGGCGGAAGGCGCCTCGCCGGGCACCGACCGGGTCCTCGGCGGACGGCCCGCCGAACCAGCAGTCGTTCGGCCCCGCGCAGACGGCGGCGTTCATCACCTGGTAGGGGTCGGCGGACTGCGGCAGGGTCGCGTACGAGGCGACCACCTGCCCCTCCTTGAAGTGGCAGAGCGCGATGCCGTTCCCGATCCTGGGCCGGCTCGGAGCGCTGACGACCCAGAACTCCGTCGGACCGGCCCAGGCGATCCGCGCCGTGTCCGCAGACCCGCCGCACACCACCGAGAACTGCCGCCAGTCCCGCCCGTTCCAGAGAAAGAGGCCGCGGGGGATCAGGCTGTTGCCCTCGACGGTCAGCAGCCCGCGGTTGGGTGCCCAGAACGCGAGGTCTCCTGGCGCTCCCAGCGACACCTTGAACGGCGCCCCCGGCGGCGGGGCCGGCTGCTCGAGCCGCCACGACGGCGCCGCCGCCGCCGACGCGCCGCCGGACGCGAGGAACGCGACGGTCAGGGCGAAGACCGACGACCGGAGCCGGCTAGTCGCGGGCCGACGCATCCGTGGCGTGCGAGCCGGGGTGAGGCGGCTGCTCGTCGCCGGCGACCGGCATGGGGCGGACCGTGGAGAGCAGCGCGTCGAGCGCCACCCCGGACAGGGTCTCGTGCTCGAGCAGGGCGTCCGCCAGCTCGACGACAGCGGGCCAGTTGGCCTGCAGCACCGTCGCCGCGTGGGCTAGCGACTCGCCGACCAGCCGTTCGACCTCGCGGTCGATGAGATTCAGCGTGTCGGGCCCGATCTGCCCGAGGTCCTGGAGCGAGTTGCCGAGGAAGACCTCCCCCTGCTTCTCGCCGATCGTCACCGGCCCGAGCTCGTCGGACATCCCGAACGCGGTGACCATGGCGCGCGCGAGCGCCGTCGCCGCGTGGAGGTCATCGTGGACCCCGGTCGACAGGCAGCCGAACTCGAGCTTCTCGCCGGCCGCGCCGGCCATGACGGAGACGAGCTCCCTGAGCAGGTCGGGCTCCTGGCGAACCTGCTGGTCCTTGTCGGTGAGCATGTGGGCGGCAGTCCCGAGCGTCCGCCCTCGGGCGACGATCGAGAGCTTCTGGGCGCTGATCCGCTGGCCGACGCTGCGGGTGACGACCGCGTGGCATGCCTCGTGGATGGCGATGACCCAGCGCTCGTCGGGGGTGAGGATGTGCGTCTTCTTCGCCGGCCCCGCGACGACCCGGTCGATCGCCTCCTCGAGCGTCGCCTGGTCGATCAGGTGGCTGCCCTCGCGGACCGTGAGGAGCGCCGCCTCGTTGATGACGTTCGCGAGCTCCGCGCCGGAGAATCCCGGGCAGAGCTTGGCGATCTCGCGGAGGTCGACGTCCGGGTCGAACGGCTTGCCCTTCCCGTGGAGGGTGAGGATCTCGTAGCGCCCGTGGACGTCCGGCACGTCGACGGTCACCTGCCGGTCGAACCGGCCGGGTCGCAGCAGGGCGTCGTCGAGGATGTCGGGGCGGTTGGTCGCGCCCATCACGACGATGCCGGCGTCACCGCCGAACCCGTCCATCTCCACGAGGATCTGGTTGAGCGTCTGCTCGCGCTCGTCGTTGCCCTGGCCGATGCCGGCGCCGCGCTTTCGCCCGGCTGCGTCGAGCTCGTCGATGAAGATGATCGTCGGGGCGACCTTGCGCGCCTGCGCGAACAGGTCGCGCACGCGGGCGGCGCCGACGCCGACGAGCGACTCCACGAAGTCCGAGCCCGACATCGAGAAGAAGTTCGCGTTCGCCTCACCGGCGACCGCCCGGGCGATGAGCGTCTTGCCCGTCCCCGGGGGCCCGACGAGCAGCACGCCCTTCGGCGCGCTCGCGCCGAGTTCGGCGTACTTGAGCGGGTCGGCGAGGTAGTCACGAATCTCCTTGAGCTCCGCAAGCGCCTCGGGGTTGCCCGCGACGTTGGCGAAGGTCACGCCACTGGACTCGCCCTTCTTCTTGCGCCGACCCGTGAACTTCGAGAACGACGCGATGCCGCCCGCGCCCTCATCGTCGCTGAGCCGCATGAAGAATGCGAAGAGCGTGACGAGCAGGAGGATCGGCAGCAGGAACTGGACGAGGATCGTCTTGATCGGGATGTCCGACTGCTGGTCGACGACGACCGCGGCACCGGCTGACTGCAACCGGGTCAGCAGCTGCCCCGTGTTGGCTCCGGTCGACGGGTAGGCGACCCACAGCGTCTGCCCGGCCTCCGTGCGCAGGACGAGCCGGCTGTCCTGGTCCTTCAGGACCGCATCTCGGATCTCGCGCTTCTCGGACAGCCGTGTCACCTCCGTCAGCGTGGCCTGCCGCCCCGGCGAGCTCGGCTTGATCTGGCCGAGCAGGGTGAAGAACGTGATCGTGAGCGCGACCGCCGCGATGAGCAGGAACCAGGCCAGCGGGTCCTTCAGCAGGATCCGCAGCATGCGGTTGCCGATGTCCTTCAGGCGTTCGCGCGCCTGGTACCCGCTCGACTGCTTCTGGGCGATGACCGACTTCGATGGGTCCTTGTGCGATGTGCTCACTGGTGCTCCGGGTCGTGACGGCGGTCGGGGCGCCCGGCGAGGTCGCCGGACGCCCCTTGCGCGCCGTCGGGTGTCGTGGCTCAGATGGCCACGCGCGTCACTTCTTCTTCACCTTCAGCGTCAGCGAGGCGGACTTCGTGGCCGCCGTGCCGCCGCTCGGGGTGTACGTGAACGTCAGCGACACCTTCAGCCGGCCGGACTTGCGCAGCGCGGCCAGCGCGTTGCGGCTCGGCTTGAGCGTCAGGTTCACCGGGCCGCCGGAGGAGCGGCTCGACGCCCCCGACGCGATCTGCACGGTGCGCTTTCCGACCTTGGCCCGCGCCACGACCCGCAGGCTGCCCGCGCCCGGCACGTTCGCGGAGAGGACGATGCTCGTCCCGCGGGTGCGCGGCTTGGACGTCGTGAACGCGTTGCTCGGCGCGGTCGGCGCCGGCGGCGTCACCGCCGGCGTTCCGGGGCCGGGCGCGACGGGAACGGGGTTCCCGCCACCGCCACCGCCGCCGCCGCCACCGCCACCGGCGGTCTTGGCGTAGCCGATCTGCTGCGCGGCGGCGAGCGCGACCTGCTGGACGCTCGGTGAGAGCTTCGCGTAGTCGAACGCGCCGACGAACGACTGACCGAACACCGAGGTCGTCGCCTCGACGTAGTCACGGACTGTGCGCGCCTTGCGCTCCTCTGCGGCGGCGTTGTAGCCCGGCGCCGAGGAGTACACGCCTGCGTAATCGTCGAAGACGATGTAGTACGTGAGCGAGCAGGGGCCGTACGCCGTCGGCGTCGAGTCGACGCCCGTCACCTGCACCCAGTTGGCCAGGGTCGGGTCGTTCCCCGAGGGGAGGTTCACCAGCTCGGCGGTGTCGCACGAGGAGCCGTTCGGCTGCCCGCCGCCGTCGGCGAGGTAGTTCAGCGCGTTCTTCTGCGGGTCGACGTAGCTCGTCAGGTTCTTCGCCTGGAGCTTGACCCAGTAGCGGTCATCGGTGTTGTTCGCACCGGAGCCAGTGGTCTGGCGCTCGAACACCTTCGCCCGCTGCTGGCGTGCGGTCGACAGGTCGCCATAGCCGATCGACCCGTCGCGGTCGGCGACCTGGTTGATGAGGTCGTCGTTGCCGTTGCCGGACGGCGCCAGGACGGGCGTCGTCTGCTGGAGCGGGACGGCGTCCTCCCTGCAGTAGGTGCCGGCAGCGGCGCTCGCGGGCGTCCCGCCGGCGGTGGTCGCCGGGTAGGTCGTCGTGAACGGCGCGTTCTGGGCAGCGCACAGCGCGACGACGTCGGCGGTGTCGCCGTCGTTGTTGTAGTCGAACGCCACCGTGCGGTCGCTGTTCGGCCACGAGCGCGTGTCGGGGAAGAGCGTCGTGCCGTCGCCGGCCGACCACTTCGTCTTCCACGGCTCGCCGGGGTTCAGTGCGCCCAGGTAGTCCTTGAAGACGAAGGTCGTGCCCCCGTCGTCCAGGCGCCGGACGTGGACGAGCGGGAAGCCCCCGCAGCGCGTGTCGGACGCCTCGCCGGCGGTGCCGTTGCCGTCATTGATCCAGCCGACGAGCTCGCCCCAGGTGTCGATGTCGGTGCGACCGGCGAAGATCGTCTCGAGCTGCGCGCGGGTGAGCTGCAGGCGGGCGCGGTTCAGCGCGGTCGTCCGCTGCGCCTCGATGCTCGGGTCGGCGGGGAAGTCGGAGATCTGCGCCTTCTCGCCGTCGCTGAAGCCCAGGAAGGGCGTCGTCTGGTCGGGCTTGCGGAAGATCGTGCAGCCGTCGGGCAGGTTCACGGCGACCGCGACCGAGCCGAGCGCGGCGGGAATGAGGCGCATCTGGCCCTCGTCACCCGCGATCTCGACCGGCGTGCCGTTGTCGAGGACCGTCTGGCCCTTGTTGATGTCCGCCTGTGCGGTCGGCGTCGGCGGCTCCTCCGTCATGCCGAAGCGCGGGACGAAGGTCCGCCCCAGGAGACCCTGGCTGTTGTTCCCCTCCGGAGCGCCGCTCGTCCGGGCGCCCATCACGCGCCGGCCCGAGCCCGAGCCGGTCGAGTTGTAGATGACGCTCGGCGTGACGCCGGCGTCGAGGCAGAAGGTCGAGAGCGACGGGATGAACACCTGCTGATGCAGCGAGGCGGCGAAGGACGCACCCTGGCCCTGGATCGGATCACCGAGGCACTGGCCGGTGGTGAAGGCGGCCGAGGCCGTGCCGTTGAGGGCTCCCGGGATCGCGAGCGCCCCGAGCGCGAGTGTCGCGGCGAGGACGAGGCGCCGGCGGGCGGCGGCTCTGGCTTGACGGGTCATGACTGGACGTGCTTCCTTTCCCACGAGGGAGTGACAGTGGACGAGCGCGAGCGTAGGCTCGATTTCCGCAAGCTCACGCGTTTCACCAGAAAGACACACGAGCTTCACGCCGGAGCACCAGGCCGTTCACGAATTCGCATCGGGTCGTTCACCGTTTCTTCACACTCTTCGCCGTGTCGGGGATAAACGACACGGTCACGCGCCGCAGGTAGCGCCTGCCGCCGGAGGCGGTGAGCTGGACCTCGGCCTGCCCGACGAGCCGGCCGGCCTGCCGGGCGCGCCCGCGGAGCGACGAGCGCAGGGTGAGGCGGACCGCGACGGTGCCCGCGCGCCGGGCCTGCTGTGCGGCGCTTGCCAGCGTGCGCACCGGCCCACTCGGGCGCCCGGCCGCATCGGGCAGCCGCCCGCGGGCGACGGCCGCGATCCGTCCGGCGCGCGGCGCACGCACGCGCAGGATCACGGACCCGCGCGATCCACGGCGAACGGCCACCGTCAGGCGCTCAGGTGCGGGGTCGGATGAGGGCTCCGCGACCGGCGGCGGCTCCTCGACGACGGGCTCCGGGTCCGGCGGGTCGGGCGGAGCCCCGTCACGGCGATCGACGACGAACGCGTCGGAGCGATCGTTGGCGTCGCCGAAGAAGAGGTTCGACGCGTCGGAGACGAACGCGAGCCGCGAGCCGTCCGCCGCGAGCGCCGTCGCGCCGACGACCGAGCCGTTCACGTCGTCGCCGGCGTAGCCCCGCAGCACGCGCTCGATCGACCGCTCCTGCAGATCGACGAGGTAGATCTCCCGCACCGCCGCGACGGGTCGGACCGGGGAGACGAGCCGCAGCGCCGGCAGGGTGAACGTCGTGCGGAACGTCGTCACGGCGATCCAGCGCCCGTCTGCGGACATGCTCACGGTCTCGAGGGGCGAGTTGATCGTCGCGTCGCCCGCGCCGTCGCGCGTCAGCTCCACGGTCGCCGCCTTCCGGCTCCCGCCGATCTCGGTCACGAAGAGGTCACCCGAGATGCCGGCCGACTGCTCCGCCCGCTTGCTCGCGGTCGTCACGTACGCGATCCGCCGCCCGTCGGCGCTCATCGCGGGCACCTGGCCGACGATCCCGCCGACGAAGCCCTCGACCTGGCCGAGCGGCCCGTAGCACGGGCCCAGCGTGCCGGGGCTGTCCACGATCGCCGACCCCGGGGGGCACAGCGGGTCGTCGAGGTCGACGATGCCCGAGATCCGGCGAGTCGGCGCCGAGGGCCCGTCGGCGATCCGCTGCCACAGGTAGTACTCGAGCGCCGCGTTCGCGCCCTCGCCGTCCAGGAACGGCGTCTGGCTCGGTGCCTCGCGCCCGACCCACAGGACGCTCGTGCCGTCGCCGCTGATCGTTCCGGCGCCGATCGCCCCGCCGGCCGGCGCACCGTCCGCAACCGTGCGGGTGACGAGCCGGGTCTCGCGCGTCTCGCGGTCGCGGACCCAGAGCTGGCGCGCCGGCGTGGACGCGCCGCCCTCGGCCGGCAGATCGGAGGCGACCAGCGTGCGGAACACGACGCGCCGGCCGTCGGCGCTCATGGCGACGCGCGCCGTGGCCTCGGCGCCGGGGTTGAGCCCCGGGCGATCCGCGTCGGGCGCGGGCGCCTCGTACGCGGGGGGCGCGTCGCCGCCCGACCTCGCCGACACGAGGTCGTACGCGCCGGGATCGGCGAGCGGGCGGGTCATGTCGCGGACGTAGACATCGACATGTCCGTTCGCGTCGGCGGGGACCAGCCCGTGCCCGGTGGAGAAGCTGACGAACCGCCCGTCGGCACTGACCGACGGGTTCTGGGCGCCGCGGACGAGCAGGCGCCCGGGGTCGGCCTCCGGACGCAGATCGCCGGCGGCCACCTGCTCGAGCGACCCCGTCACGAGGTCACGCCGGAAGACGCCGCCGACCGCGAAGGCCCCAGGCGGGTCCACCGCGTCCTCGGGGTACAGGTTCCGCGCGCGCGTCTGGAAGACGACATAGCGCCCGTCGGCCGAGATCGCGACCTGGCTCGAGCTGTCGTCGCCCTGTTCCAGGCGCTGCAGCGAGGCGGACACGATGGTCGCCCCGGGCGCGACGTAGGCCTGGGCCGTGCCTGCGGGCAGGAGCGCGGCGAGGAGCATGAGGGCGGCGAGGAGCCTCATCGGACGCGCACCATGCGGCGAACGGTCCGGCGGTTCCCCGCGACGTCCGACACGCTGGCGCGGACGGCGAACGATCCGGCCCGCGAGAAGCGATGCGTTCTTCCGGCCGCTTGCCCGGAGCGACGTACGCCGTCCCCGAAGGCGGTCCGCAGCGACGCGCGCCGCACGCCGGAGCCGCCGCGCCCGTCGGCGACCTGCACCTGCACGGTCCGCCCGCGCACCGCGATGCGAAGGCGAGGCGCGGTGCGGTCGACGCGCAGCTCGGCAGGCACGCTGCTCGTCTCCTGCCCGGCATCGTCGGAGGCCACGATCGTGACCGTGCGGCGGCCGTCGGCCAGGCCGCGCGTCGACAGCCGGTGCGTGAGACCGCGAAGGCCCGAGGCGACCGTGTCGTCGTCGACGACGACGTCGTAGCGCACCCCGCCGATCCCGTTGGCGGCGGGATCCCACTGCAGCTCGACCGAACGTGCGGACACCCACTCGAGGGGCGTCTGCGCGTTGAAGACGTCAGGCGGCGCATCGATGGCAGCGGCGACGACCTGACGGCCGGACCCGGTTCCCTGGGTGAAGGCCGCGAGCCCGTCACCCAGCCCGGAGCCGGCGAGCTGCAGGTCGTCGACCTGACCTCCGCGCGGGCCCGAGGCCGAGCGCTCGGAGACGACCCCGTCGCTGCGGCGCTCCCGCAGGGCGGCGGCGCCTCGGGCACCCGCGTTGAGCTTCCATGCCATGGCGGCGGCGCCGCTCGCGCCCAGATCCGCCACGAGGTCGGCGGACCCCTGCCCGGTCCCCCGGTCCACGCGGACCGGCGACTCGACGGCCGTCTCGGAGCCATCGGTCACCAGTGCCGCGCCGCCGGTCCCGAAGGTCGCCGCCAGCGACGGACCCGAGACGGCGACGCCGACGCCGTCCAGGCCGCCCTGCGGGCCGTCGGCGCCGCCGCCGTCGAACGCGCGCGGTGCAGCGAACCGTACGGCGTCGGGTGAGAACACGTCCGGCGTCAGCGCGACGAGGAGCCGCGGGCGCGTGAAGGCCGCCCCGGCGCCCTGGGGGGCGAGCTGCCGCCAGGCGATCGCGGCCTCGCCGAACCGGCCGACGTCCAGCCGGAATGCGTCGGCCCCGGCGCGCACGATCCCGGTGCCGAGGTCACGGGGTGTGACCTGCAGCGGCAGCCCGAGGCTCGTCGGGAAGACGCGTTTCGCGTAGATCCGCGGGACCAGATCGTCGTCGAGCTCCTCGAAGGCGGCGACGGCGTTCCCGAGCTGGTCGGTCCCGATCTGGGGCCGGTTGAGCGCTGACGGCCGCGTCTGCGGGGCAGCGGGGTTGCGGTTCACCGGCGCTCCGAAGCCGGACCACAGCTGCCCGGTGTACCGGGCGAGCCGGTACTCGCCCAGCACCGATCCCGGCGGCGCCGTCGACGGCTGCGCGTCCGTGATCACGCGGTACACGAGGTACGCCTGCCCGCCCGCCGCCATCGGAGATGAACGGCCATGTCCCGAGCGCGCTGTCCCCGACATTGAGGTCGACGGGCACCGGGCGCTCGAACGACCGCGCACCGGGCTGCAGCGTGGCCGAGTACAGGCGGTCACCTGCGCCGAACTCCTGCACCCACGCCACGAGCAGCCGCCCGCCGTCCCCTGCGGCGATCACGGGCCAGGAGGAGTCGAACTCCTGCGTCGGGCCGGTGTCAACGCGCCGCGCCGGCCTCCAGGTTCCCGCGATGAACTGCGCGGCGAAGATGTGGGCGCGCCCGCCCTCGTCCTTGCGGTAGACCAGGCCTCCCGTGCCGTCCGCCGACATCGCGACGCCGCCGAGATCGCGGATCGCGGAGCCCGGGCCGTCGATCAGCTGCCCCGGCGACACGAGCGCGTGCGCGGGGGTGACCCCGGCGACGCACGCGAGCACCGCGACCGTGCAGGCGACGACGAGACGGGGACCGGACACGCGCCGCAGGGTGTCCGAACTTCGGACGGGAGTTGTGAACGGGTGGGGTCTTTTGTGTGAACACCCGGCTGCGTTCACAATTTCTTCTCCAATCGGACACCTGTTGGTCACGCGGCGGCGTCGCGCGACGCCCAGACTCCGCAGCGCCCGACCCCCGACTCGGAGACCCCCGCTCGTGACCCGACGCACGCTTCCCCTCCTGGTGGCCGCCCTCGCCGCCGCGCTCGCCCTCGCCGTGCCCGCCGCCGCCGGCGCGAAGACGACGATCACGATGAGCGGCTCGACCTCGGTGTACCCGCTCGCCGCGAAGCTCGCCGGGGGGTTCGTCAAGTCCAACCGGGGCGTCGCCGGCTTCCGCCTGCTCCAGGGCGGCTCGGACATCGGGATCAACGACGTCGCGCGCGGCCGCGTGACCTTCGGGATGTCCTCGCGCGACCCGCAGAAGTCCGATCCGGGCGGCCTCGTCTTCAACAAGGTCGCGCGCGACGGCGTGTGCATCGTGACCCACCCGTCGAACCAGCTGCCGAACGTCAGCCAGGCGACCGTGCAGGCCATCTTCTCCGGGCGCATCCGCAACTGGAAGGACGTCCCGGGCGCCAAGAAGACCGGGCCGATCGACCTCGTCACCCGAACGCCCGCCTCCGGTACCGCGGACGCCTTCCAGAACATCTTCATGGGCCTGAACCTGCGCGTCGCGGGCAACGCGAGCCAGAAGCCGTCGAACGGTTTGGTCGAGCAGGCCGTCCGGACCAACCCCTCGGCGATCGCCTACCTCGACTTCAAGTTCGTCGGCGGGACGGCGGTCAGCCCCTATCAGGGCGTCCCGTGCAACCTGCGCAACGCGAAGTCCGGGCAGTACCTCGGCACTCGTAATCTCTGGTTCGTCAGCCGCGGGCGCCCGTCCGGCGCCGCCTCCAAGTTCCTGCGCTGGGTGCAGGGCTCCAAGGGGCAGCGCATCGTGGCCGACGGCTGGGTCTCGCTGCGCTGAGCGCCCGATGGCGTCGACGGCAACCGCACCCGGGCCGGCGGTCCGGCGCCCCGCCGGCGTCGGCCGGCGCTCGGGCACGCGCCAGGATCACTGGGTCGAGCTGGCACTCGGGCTCGTCGCCGCGACCGTGCTCGCGCTGTGCGCCGGGATGTTCCTGTTCGTGTTCCTCAAGGCCTGGCCGTCGTTCTCGGCGAACGGGCTCGGCTGGTTCGGCGACGGCAACGTCGACACCCAGCTGGCGGACATCTTCAAGTCGCCCGCCGACCCCGACGCCTACGTGCGCAGGATCGGTGCGCTGCCGCTGCTGATCGGGACGTTCATCACCACCGCGGGCGCGGTCGTGATGGGGCTCATCTTCAGCGTCTTCACCGCCGTCTTCATCGTCGAGTTCGCGCCGGCGTGGCTCAACCGGATCCTCGAGCCCGTCATCCGGCTGCTCGCCGCCGTCCCATCCGTCGTCTACGGGCTCGTCGGCATCCTCGTGCTCGTCCCGTTCGTCGCGGACACGTTCATCACCGAGTCGCGCAAGGAGTCCGTCGCCTACGTCGTCCAGCTGACCGGCGCCTCCTGGTCGGTCGCCGCCGTGGTCCTCGCCGTGATGATCGTCCCGATCATGACCGCGATCATCGTGGACGCGCTGCGCGCGGTCCCGAAGTCGTGGACCGAGGGCGCCGCCGCGCTCGGCGTGAACCGCTGGCGCGTGATGTGGACGATCTCGATCCGCACGGCGCGCCCGGCGATCATCGCCGCGGTCATCCTCGCGACCGCCCGGGCGCTCGGCGAGGCGATCATGCTCGCGATGGTGGCGGGCTCGATCGGGTTCATCCCCAACCCGCTCGACGGCCTGACGTTCTTCTTCGAGCCGGTCCGCCCGCTCGCCGCGGCGATCGTCGACAACGCCGAGGGGCTCAGCGTCATCCCGTTCGGCCAGACGATCTACGCCTTCGCGTTCATCCTGCTCGTCTCGAGCATGATCCTGTCGATCGGCGGCTACCTCGCCAAGCGCCCGATGCGCAAGTACGGCGTGCGCAGCTGATGACCACGGCCCCCGTCACCCCGCCGGTCCGCACGAAGGCGGTCGAGTCGAGCCGCAACTGGCCGCTCGTGGACCGCCTGATGCTCGCGTGCTGCTGGGCGGCCGGCGTCACCGCCTGCCTGATCGCCTTCTCGATCGTCCTCTACATGGGCTACAAGGGCCTGCAGTACCTCTCCCCGAGCCTCTTCGTCGAGCGGCCGAACGCGGAGTTCGACCAGAGCAAGAGCGGCGGGTTCCTGGATCCGCTCATCGGCACGCTGATCCTGACCGTCCTGGGCACGCTGATCGCGATCCCGATCGCCGTCGCGACCGCCGTGTGGATCACCGAGTACGGGCGTCCGTTCTGGCTCGCGCGGACCGTCGAGTCCGGCGTCGAGATCATCGCGGGGACGCCGAGCATCGTGCTGGCGATCTTCGGCCTGATCATCTTCCAGGAGCAGATCCTGGGCTTCCTCTCGTTCAAGGCCGAGGGCGGATCGGTCTTCGGGCGCTCGTTCTTCACCGCCGCGGCGATGATGTCGCTGATCGCGCTGCCGCTGATCGTGGGCTCCACGCGTGAGGGTCTGCAGGCGATCCCCGGGCACGTGCGCGAGGCGTCCTACGCGCTCGGCAAGACGAAGGCCGCGACGATCCGGCGGGTCCTCCTGCCGTCGCTGCGCGCGCCGATCAGCACCGGCACGGCGCTGGGCATGGGCCGCATCGCGGGCGACACGGCCATCGTCGTGATCCTGCTCGGCGCCTCGCTGCAGCTGCAGGGCTACGGCGAGGTGCCGGGCCTCAGCACGCTGCGCGGCACCGGCAGCACGCTCACGAGCTACGTCTACACGAACTCCCCCGCCGGCGAGGGCTCCGCGCCGGAGAAGGCCTACGCCGCCGCGGTCGTGCTGCTCGTGATCGCGATCGGCCTGAACTTCATCGTCGACCTGTTCGTCCGCCGGGATCCCACGAAGGCCGTGACGGCCGCAGCGAGGCGCTGAGCATGCACGACCCGATGCCCGACTCGGGACTCGTCGCCGACGGCGCCGGCCCGCCGCCGCCCGTCCGCCGGCTCGTCCCCGGCGAGCAGCCGACCGTCGCGCTGCCGCCGCTGCCCGGGACGATCCCGGCGCCCCCGAGCGCCAACGGCGGCCCCGGCGGCACGGCGCCGACGGTCCGCCGCCGCGTCGACGCGCTCGCGGCCGACCAGGTCGTGGAGCGCATGCGCACGGACGACCTGCGCATCGCCTACGGCGGGAAGGAGGCGGTCAAGGGCGTCTCGATCCCCGTCAAGCGCGGCGAGGTGCTGGGCCTCATCGGCCCGTCCGGCTGCGGCAAGACGACGCTCCTGCGCTCGCTCAACCGGCTGACCGAGCTGACGCCGACCGCGACGCGCATGGGCCGCATCTTCCTCGACGGCACCGACGTGGACACGATCGAGGTCACCGACCTGCGCCGCCGCGTCTCGATGGTCTTCCAGCAGCCCAACCCGTTCCCGATGAGCATCTTCGACAACGTCGCCTACGCGCTGCGCGAGCAGGGCAGCCGCAAGCCGCGCAAGTCGGCGCTCATGGAGCCCGTGACCGAGGCGCTGGCGCGCGCCGGCCTGCTCGGCGGAGGTCCAGGACAACCTCGACCACCCCGCGCTGCGCCTCTCCGGCGGCCAGCAGCAGCGGCTCTGCATCGCCCGCGCGCTCGCCGCGAACCCCGAGGTCCTGCTGCTCGACGAGCCGTGCTCGGCGCTGGACCCGAAGTCCACGCAGACCATCGAGGAGCTGATCGTCCGCCTGCGCGAGGAGGTCGCGATCGTGATCGTCACGCACAACCTCCAGCAGGCGCACCGCGTCGCCGACAAGGTCGCCTTCATGTACCTCGGCGACCTCGTCGAGTTCGGCGACGGCGACCAGCTCTTCTCCTCCCCCCGCGAGGAGCGCACGATCGAGTACGTCTCGGGGGCCTTCGGATGAGCCACGGCACGCTCCCGCTCGTGCTGGCGCTCGCCGGGATCGTCCTGCTCGGCGGCGCCGGCTGCGAGTCCACGCAGGACAAGAGCGCCCGGCTGGCCAAGGAGTCCGGCGGCATCGCCGAGGAGCAGGGCGTCAAGGTGACCCGCTCCAGCTCCGACGTGGAGGTCGTCGACGCCGCCGTCATCACCGACGAGAACGGGTCGGCGGTCGTCGTGCGGATGCGCAACGACTCCGCCCGGGCGCTGGCCGACGTGCCCGTCACGCTCGACGTCCTCGACGACGCCGGCAAGACGGTGTTCACGAACACGACGCCAGGCCTCGAGCGCTCGCTCACCCATGCGGCGGTCCTCCCGGCCAAGGGCGAGGTGGTGTGGGTGAACGACCAGGTGTTCGCGACCTCGCCCCCGGCGAAGGCCAAGGCCAAGGTCGGCGCCGCCGAGGGCGACGCGCCGGCGGACGCGGCGGCCATCCGCGTCGGCAGGGTCACGCTCGGCGAGGATCCCGTGAGCGGCCTCGCGGCGACCGGCGCGGTCACGAACCCCGGCGCGAAGGACCAGCGGCGCGTCCTGCTCACCGCCGTCGCCCGGAAGGGCGACAAGATCGTCGCGGCGGGCCGCGGCGTCGTCGCCCGCGTGCGCGCCGGCAAGCGCGCCCGCTTCCAGATCTTCTTCATCGGCGACCCCAAGGGCGCCGACCTCACCGTCACCGCGACGCCGAGCCCGTCCGCCTGATGTCGACGCCCGACACCGAGACCCACCCGATCCCGGCGCTCGGCGAGCCCGGCGAGCAGTGCACGCACTGCGGCGCGGTCCTCGCGCCCGACCAGCGCTACTGCGTCAACTGCGGCCTGCGGCGCACCGACCCGCGCGTCGAGTACCGCGAACTGCTGCCTGCGAGCGCCGGCCCGCCGGCCGAGCCCGTCCCGGCCGCGCCCGCCCCGGCCGCCGCGCCCGCGCCGGTCGCGGCGGAGACGCGGACGGTCTCGCCGCTCGGCGCCGCCGTCGCCATCGGGCTGCTCCTGCTCGCCACGCTCCTGGGCGCCGTGCTCGGGCGCGGCACCGACGGCGCCGACCAGCGGCCGGTGATCGTCGGCGCGCCCGCCGCCGGCGCGGCCACCACCGCCGGCACACCCGGCGCGACCGCCGCAGGGACGCCGGCCGAGGAGGCGGCGGTCGCCGGCGCCGCCGCCGGCGCGGCGGCCGGCGCGGCGTCGGGGTCGGGGTCGGAGTCCAAGGGCGAGGACGCCTCCTCCCCGTCCGGCTCCTCCGGCTCGGGCTCCGGGTCCTCGGGGTCGGCGCCGGCGACGAACGCTCCGACACCGTCCACCCAGGACTTCGTGAAGAAGTCCAAGAAACTCCCGGACAAGGTCGGCACGGGTGGCAAGCCGCCGCCGAAGGACAAAGCCGCCCCGGGTGGCGGTTCGGAAGGGACGACGATCGGATGAGCCTCGTTGACCGCCTGTTCCCGCGCTCGCGCGGGAACAGGACCCCGCCCACGTCCGTGGCGCCTGCGCCGCAACCCGTGGCCGCCGCGGGCGTTGCCGACCCGATGCCCCAGTCCACCCCGACGTCCCCGCCGCCACCGACGGAGACCGATCTCCACGCCCGCCGGCGCGACCTCGCGCAGGAACTCGCGGACCGCCAGTGGGACCTCGGCGGCATGACGTACGAGATGGCCGTCCGCGACCATTTCCGCCTCGACGTGCTCGTGATGCACGCCTCCCGCCTCCAGCAGATCGACGCCGAACTGGCCGAGATCGAGCGCCAGATCCGGCTCGGCGATGCAGCCGCCGCGGGGGAATGCGCGGCATGCGGCGCAGCCCACAGCCGGGGTGCGGTGTACTGCTGGTCGTGCGGAGCTCAGCTGATTCCGGTAGAAACCGTAGGTACGTGATGCGCAGGAGGAACGCAGCGGCCGTCTCCGCGGCTGCCATGACAGCTCTCGCTGCCCTGGCAGGCCCGGCTTCGGCGCAAGATGAGGCGCAGGGACAGGCGCCGGCCACGGGAGGCCAGGGATCCACGACGCCCGCGCCCGGGCCCGCCTCGACGACCCCCGCGCCGGTCGCGCCCACGCCCGCCGCCGACCCCGCCGCCCCGACCGACCTCGGCAGCCTCGAGGTCGAGGTCGACAAGCTTCCGCCGGCCGCCAAGAAGAAGAGCTCCGAGGAGCAGCGTCGCGAGGGCGCCCGCCGCTTCCTGCGCCAGGAGGCCAAGGCGCAGGACACGCCGCTGGCCCCGAGCGCGACCGACCCCGCCGCCGACCCGTTCAGCGACCTGCCCTCGCCGCTGCTCGCGCCGCCCGTCACCGGCGTCCCGAACGTCGTCATCGACTCGCTGCGGATCCCGCCGTTCCTCCTGCCGATCTACCAGGCCGCCGGGCGTCGAGTACGGCGTGCGCTGGGAGATCCTCGCCGCGATCAACGAGATCGAGACCGACTACGGCCGCAACCTGAGCGTCGAGCTCCGCCGGCGCGCTCGGCTGGATGCAGTTCATGCCGGGGACCTGGGAGAGGTACGGCGTCGACGCCAACGGCGACGGCGCAAGGATCCCTACAACCCGGTGGACGCGATCTTCGCCGCCGCGCGCTACCTGCGCGCCGCCGGCGCCGACACCGACCTGCGCAAGGCGATCTTCGCCTACAACCACGCCGACTGGTACGTCAACGACGTCCTCGCGCGGGCGCAGGCGCTCGCCGGGCTGCCGGCCGACGTCGTCGGCTGCGCTGACCGGCCTGACGATGGGCCGCTTCCCGGTCGCCGGCGAGGCGAGCTACGCCGGCGCGTACTCCGCGGGCAAGCGCGCGGACGATGGCGGCGCGTCGGTCTCGATCGCCGGGCACGCGCGGCCGCACGGGTGTCGACATCACCTCCGCCGACGGCGCCGCGCGTCATCGCCGTCCAGGACGGCCGGGTCGTGGCGATGGGCCGCAGCGAGCGCCTGGGCCGCTTCATCCAGGTCCGCGACGTGTACGGCAACACGTACACCTACGGCCACCTGGCCAGTCTCAGCGCGCTGCACATCGTCCCGAAGGAGCGCCCGGCCGCCGAGGCGAAGGCCGCCGCCGCGGGCCACTCGCACGACGAGGACCCCGCGCCGACGCGCGCGGCCACCGCCGGCAGGCGCGGGTCCGGCGGGACGAACACGGCCAGCGCGCCCGCAGCCGTCGCGACGGCGTCCGCGGACACGCCCAAGCCGGTGAAGGAGCGCCTCTTCGCCGAACCCGCGCGCCCCCGCTCGTTCGCCGCGGGCGGCCAGCGCCAGCTGAGCGACGTGCCCGACCGCTCCGCGGCCCAGGCGGTCCCGCAGGACGCGCTCGGCCAGTACCTCGCCAAGCCGTACGGGCTGCGGCGCAACGACGTCGCGCTGATGCCGCTGAAGAAGGGCTCGCGCGTCATCAGCGGCACGATCCTCGGCCGCGCCGGCAGCGTGTCGCGCCAGTGGAAGCCGCAGACCCACGTGCGCTTCGAGATCCGCCCGGCCGGGGACGCCGCGCCGCGGATCGACCCGACGCCGATCCTCGACGGGTGGCGGCTCCTGGACTCGACGAAGCTCTTCCGCGCACGCAACCCGTCCTCCGGCGCCGGCAAGGCCACGATCGGGCAGATCCTGCTGATGGGCAAGGAGGCGCTGGAGCGCCGCGTCCTCGCCAACCCGGACATCGACATCTACGAGTGCGGCCGCCAGGACATCCGCGCCGGGATCGTCGACCGCCGCGTCCTGGCGACGATGGAGTTCCTCGCCGCGAGCGGGATGAAGCCGACCGTCACCTCGCTGCGCTGCGGCCACGGGTACTACACGGCCAGCGGCAACGTCTCCCACCACTCCAGCGGCGACGCCCTGGACATCGCCGCGATCAACGGCACGCCGATCATCGGCCACCAGGGCGAGGGCTCGGTCACCGACATCGCGGTGCGCAAGCTGCTGACGCTCCAGGGCACGATGAAGCCGGCCCAGATCATCACGCTCATGGAGTACGCCGGGACGGACAACACGTACGCGATGGGCGACCACGACGACCACATCCACGTCGGGTTCCAGCCGCAGTTCGGCGACGAACGCGCAGACCGGCAAGGCCACGACCGCCGTCCTGCAGCCGGGCCAGTGGAGCCGCCTCATCGGCCGCCTCAGCGCGATCGAGAACCCCGCCGTGCCGCTGAAGCCGAGCCGCTACGCGGTGAAGGTCAAGCTCAAGGTCCGCGCGCAGCGCTGACCGGCGTTCGCCAGATCTTCACAGCACGATCACAGCGCGGCGTCAGCCTTCGGGGCGCCCGTGACGACGTCCTCCGACACCTCGGCGTGCGCCGCCTGCGGCGCCCACCTGAGCGCTGACCAGCGGTACTGCCTGAACTGCGGCGCCGCCGCGCCCGCGGCGGCCGCCGCGGACGTGCGCGCCGCTGCTCGCCGATGCGCCGGCCTCCGCCGCCTCCGGCCCCGGCCCTCGCGTCGGGCGCCGCGGCGGGCGCGCCGCGGATCGCGCTCCTGCCGGGACGGGATGTCTCGCTCGGCCTCGCGGTCGGCGTGTTCGCGTTCGTGCTGGGACTCGCGGCGTGGGCGGGCGCGAAGACGACGAGCGGGCCCGGCCCGGCGCCGATCGCGATCGCGGCGGCACCGGCGACGCGCCCCGGCGGCGGAACCCGCCGCCCCGCTGACCGGGACCGACGTCGGCGAGCCGCTGCCGTCCGAGACGCAGTCGCTCGACGTGACCGAGGCGCCGCTCACCGACGTGCCCGTCGAGGACGTCCCGCTCACCGCCAGCGACACGGGCGACGCCACGGCCCCGGCCGCGGACGACACGACGCCCGCGGGCGACGACACGACGCCCGCCGGCGGCGACGACGACACGACCGCGGCCGACACGCCCGCGACGCCGCCGCTGGGGCACGTCTGGCTGATCTCCCTCACGGGCCAGGGGTACGAGACGCTGTTCGACCCCGAGGGCCAGGGCCCGTACCTCGCCAAGGACCTGACGAAGCGGGGCACGCTGCTCTCGCGCTACTTCGGCGTCACCACGGGCGGCCTGGCGAACGGCGTCGCGCTCGCGTCCGGCCAGGGCCCCAACACCGCCACGCAGGCGGACTGCCCGGCCGTCGCCGAGATGACCCCCGGGACGATCGGCAAGGACGAGCAGGCGGGCGGCACCGGCTGCCTCTTCTCCACCGACGTCTTCTCCGTCGCCGACCTCCTCGCGGCACGGACGCGGACGTGGCGGGCCTACGCGGGCGCGCTCGACACGTCCGGGGCGTGTCCCAAGCCGGTCGCCGGCTCGCCCTTCCCCGCGCCGCGTGTGCCGTTCCTGGCCTTCCGCACGATCACCGAGGACGCGACCTGCGCGGACCGCGTCACCGGCCTGGGGCGGCTCGCGAGCGATCTCGGCGCCGCGAAGACGACGCCCGCCTACTCGTACATCGTCCCCGGGCCGTGCGAGGACGGCAGCACGGCGCCGTGCGCGCCCGGAACGGCCGCCGGCCTGCCCGCGGCGGACGCCTTCCTGCGCCGCACCGTCCCGCCGATCCTCGCCTCCCCCGCCTACAAGGACGGCGGGGCGATCGTGATCTTCGGCGACCAGGCCCCGCAGGGCGGGCAGGGCGCGGACACGAGCGCCTGCTGCGACACCCGCCCCTGGCAGGGCAAGGACATCACGACCGCGGGCGGTGGGCGCACGGGCGCGCTGGTGCTCTCGCCGTTCGTGAAGGGCGGCGCGGTCGTCGACGCGCCGCTCGATCACTACGACCTGCTGAAGACCGTCGCGCTCGGGCTCGAGCTGAGCCCTCCGGGCTACGCCGCCCGCAAGGAGGTCACCGGCCTCCCGCGGGAGACGTGGGACGCCTGGAAGCCCGCGGCGTCGGCGGCCCGGCGCTGAGTCAGGCCGCGCGGCGCGCGACCTCGTCCAGCGTCACCGGCACCCTGCCCCGTGACGCCTCGAGGATGCGCTCGACCGCCGCGACCTGCCGGCGGTTCTCCAGGTCGCGCGGCTTCACGTCGAGCCGCAGGACGCGGCCGGCGGTCGCCGCGCGCGCCCGCGCCAGGCACGGGGCCACCATTCGCCGGATCGCGCCCGTCGGCAGCGAGAGCGTCGGGCCGAGCGCCATACCCCCCGAGGGGCCGTCCGGGCGGTAGAGGCGGTGGGCTCCCGCCCACCAGGCGAAGCGCCGCGGCAGCGTGGCGTGCAACGCCGCGGTGTAGGCGTACGCGGGCGCGACGAAGCCCGTGGGCTCGAGCCCCGCCAGGCGCAGGATGCGCCAGCCCGACTCGACCGCCCGCCGCGTCTCGTCGGGGTCCAGCCGGGCGAACTCTGCGTCCTGCCGCTGGCGGAGGGTGAACGGCGAGGACGGTGACCAGCCCGTGCGCCACTCGCAGTTGTCACGCAGCCCGTGCTGCGCGATGGCGTCGCCCTGCGCGCGGCGCTCCGCGAGCCACTCCACCAGGCCCTCGTCGCGATCCTGCAGCGGATGCAGGTCGGGCGCCGGGACGACGAGCAGCGTCGCCCGCCCGATGCCGTGATCGCTCAGCCAGTCGCGCACGAGCGCGACCTTCTCGAAGGTCGCGGGCTCGACGTCGTGGATCGCGACGGCGATCTCGGTCCGGTCGGTCCTCATGCCGCGCGCTCGCCCGCGGACTCCCGGGGCGGCCTCCGTGCGGCCGGCGGCCTTGCGGTACCCGTCGGCCAGGCGCCGCATCGACGCCTCCCAGGTGCGGTCGCCGACGTCGATCCGTGCGCGCGCGGCGAGCGCGGAGGCGTAGCGCGGAGCACGCACGAGCGCGAGCACGGCGTCGGCGAGCATGCGGGCGTCTGCGGGACGCAGCAGCCCGTTGACCCCGTTGCGCACGATCCCGCGCGGCCCGCCCTCGTCGACCGCGACGATCGGCAGCCCGCTCGCCTGCGCCTCCAGCAGCACCTGCCCGAAGGTGTCGGTGCGGCTCGCGAAGAGGAAGACGTCGGCGGTGGCGTAGGCGCGTGCCAGTTCGTCACCCGAGAGCCAGCCGAGGAACGTCGCGTGCTCGCCGACGCGCTCCCGCAGCACGTCCGCCTCGGGTCCGCCGCCGGCCAGGCAGAGGTGCAGCCGCGGGTCCGCCTCGCGTGCGGCGAGGAACGCGCTCGCGAGCAGGTCGGCGCCCTTCTCGCGCGTGAGGCGGCCGGCGTAGAGGACGGTGACCGCGCCGTCGGGGACGCCGGGGAACCCGGCCGGGTCGCGCAGTTCCGGGCGGAAGCGCTCGATGTCGACACCGCGGTCCCAGCGGCCGATGCGGTCCGCGTCGATCCCGAGGTCGCACAGCGCGGCGTCGGACTCGGCGCTCGGGGAGAGCACGGCGTCGCAGCTCCCGTAGAACGCCGCCAGCGCGAACCGCATGCCCGCCTCCAGGCGCGGGTCGTGGGAGCGCAGGCCGGCGTACGCGGCGAGCTCGGTGTGGTAGCTGCCGACGACCGGCAGGTGCATGAGGCGGCCGATCGCGGCCGCCGCGATCCCCGCCGGGCCGGGCGAGCAGACGTGGACGAGGTCGTAGCGCCCGTCGGCGAGCGCCCCCACGATCGCCGGCATGCTCGGGACCCCGACCTCCAGCCCCGCGTAGAACGGGACGTCCACCTCGCGGACGGCCGACAGGCGCCGGTCCACGTGCGGGTCGGTCCCCACCACCTCGACGTCGTAGCCGGGAACGCCGCGCGCGCGGAGCTCGTCGAGCGTGTGCGTGACGCCGTGCATCCCGCCGACGCCGTCGGCGACCAGCGCGACACGGGGATGTCCGGGCGTGCGCCCGGCGAGCTTCTGGCGCTCGCGTGCGAGGAACGCCGTCGCCGGCGCGTACGGCAGCGCCGGGAGCGCCGCGTCGAAGAGCCCGTGCGCGACCTCGGCGTAGCCGGTCCCGGAGGCGGCCGCGTCGAGCACGCGGTCCACGGCGATGCTCAGCCGCCGCTCGTGCTCGCGCCGCGCGCGGCGGAACAGCGCGGCGTGCTCGAAGTCGTCGGCCTGCAGGTGGTCGAGCAGCTCGGGCAGGCCCGCGTCGCCGAGCCCGACGGCGCCGAGGTAGGCATCCAGCAGCGCCCGGCCGTCCTGCGGGCCGACGTCGCCGTCGACGCTCCCGCCACGCGCGTCCGCGTCGTCCATGAACCGCCGGACCAGGCTGATGACGCGCTGGGGATCGGGCGCCGGCGCGTCGGTCCCGAGGCCGAGCGTCCGCGCGGCGATCGCGATCGCCGCGTGCGCCCACTTCGCCGCACTGCCCTGGTCACCGCACGCGTCGGCCCGGCCGGCCATCACGTGCGCCAGGAACTCGTGCGGCGTCGCGGCCGGCGGGGTCGCGGTCCAGGTGCGCCCGATGTCCACGCCCGCGTGGTCGTCGCTGCCGCCGACCCCCGTCCCGCCGTGCGTCTCGATGTAGATCGCGGCCGGCGCGTTGAGCTCGGGTGCGCGCGAGCCGTTGCGCGTCTCCCAGACCGGGAAGAGGCGGGCCAGGCGGCTGCGGTGCGCGGCCGTCAGCGGCGCGGCGACCGCGTAGAACGGGTGCGCCAGCGCGCACGGGATGCCGCGGGCGTGCAGCTCCTCGGCGCACCGCTCGAGGTCGTGGCGATGGGCCTGCAGCCACTCGTGGTCGTCGGGCGTGATGTCCCAGCAGAGGACGTGGACGCCCTGCGGCTCGGCGCGGAACTGCGCGGTGAGCTCGACGGAGATGAAGACGCCGGGCAGGTCCGCGATCTCCAGGCACCCGTCGATCGTGTCGTGATCGGTGATCGTCACGAAGTCCATCCCGCGGCGCCGGGCGAGCGCGTGGACCTCCTGCGGCGGCGTGGCGCACTCCGGGAGGCCGACGGCGCGCTGGACGCCGAGTCCGGCGACCGCGGAGGCCGTCGAGTGACAGTGCAGATCGGCCTTCGTGATCGGCTGTGAGATCATCGTCCGCTCCTCGTCATCGGCTCACGCGGCCACCCGGTCGGCGGACGCCGGTGTCAGCAGCGCGGCGGTCGCGCCCTGCAGCTCGGCGAGCGCCGGGCGATGCTGGGGCTGGACCTCGAGCAGCAGCGGCGCGGCGTGGCCCGACGCCGTCGCGGCGATCCTCCCCCACGGCAACGACCCCGCGCCCGGGGCGAGGTGGAGGTCGAGGCGGAGCGGGTCGATGCCCGCGGAGCTCACCGGGTCGGTGCGCGCACCGAAGTTGTCGTGCACGTGGAAGAGCACGACGTCGCGCGCGCACGCCGCCGCGAGCGCCGCGGGGTCGCTTCCCGCGATGGCGCAGGTCACGTGCAGGTGCCCGAGGTCGAGCAGCATGCCGGCCGCCGGCGAGGCGAGCCGGCGGACGAGGTCGCGCACCGCGATGGGGTCGTGGCACATCCGCGGCGGGCCGGGGAAGACCGGCGCGAGGTTCTCGATCGCGACGGTGATGCCGAGCGTGTGCGCCCGCTGGAGGTGCTGCGCCAAGGAGCGTTCCTCGAGCAGAGCGCGCTCCCGGATGGTCTCGGCGTGCGGCCCGAGATCCTCCGGGAAGTTCAGTCCGTGGTAGGCGACGAGCTCCGCGCCGGCCTCGGCTGCGTACTCGAGCAGCCCGGTGACGGCGCGGTCGGCGCCGGGGGTGCCGGCGCTCAGGTCGTCCGGCGCGTGGAGCACCAGCCGCAGGCCGGTCGGGTCCAGCAGGGCGCGCAGGGCGCGGCCGTGTGCGCGGAGTGCGTCCCGATCCTGCAGGACGGCGCGCGGCGGGGCGTGGAACTGCACCCAGCGGAACCCGGCTCCGACATGCTCCGCCAGCGCCCGTCCCGTCGGCCACTGCTCACGCGGGACGTTGAGCCCGAGCCGCAGCGCCAGGTCATGAGGTTCGGCTCGGTACACGACTGCAGTTTCGACACCCGGCCATTTGCAGGTGTTTCTTCACTGTGATGCCGAGGTGAAGAACCGGAGAACGGCTCAGGCCTGCGCGGACTGCGCCGCGGCGGCCTCGAACGCCTCGAGCTCGGCGTAGGCGTCCTCGACGGCGCGCTTGGCCGCCGTGTGGCGGGCCTGGGACTTCGCGCTCTCGTATGGGGTCGCCCAGGCCACCGGATCCGCGAGGTCCTCCTCGACGGCGGCGAACTCCGTCTCGGCGCGCTCGATCGCGGCTTCGAGGCGCGCCTGCTCCTTCTGGCGGTTCTTCGACGGGCCCTTGGGCTTCGCCGCGGGCGGCCTGGCCGCGGGCTCCGCCGCCATCCCGTCCGGGCGCCGCGCGTCCGAGGGGACGGACGTGCGCTCCCGCGCCGCAGGCGGCGGCCCGTTCCCGAGCCCCAGGGCCTTGCGCTCCTCGCGCACCCGGGCGTACTCCGCCCAGCCGCCGACGTACGAGCGCAGCGTGTAGTCCTCGACGGCGATGGTGCGCGAGCCGACGGCGTCGAGCAGCGCGCGGTCGTGCGTCACCAGGAGCAGCGAGCCGGGAAAGGCCTGCAGTGCGTCCTCGAGCGCCTCGCGGCTCTCGAGGTCGAGGTGGTTCGTCGGCTCGTCGAGGACGAGGACGTTCGCCCCGCCGGTCACGAGGATCGCGAGGCCCAGCCGCTTGCGCTCGCCGCCGCTGAGCCCGTCGAGCGGCTTCTCGACCTCCTCGCCCGAGAAGAGGAAGCGCCCGAGCAGCGCGCGCGCCTCGTTCGGCGTCAGGCCCGTCCGCTTGACGGCCGCCTCGAGCACCGTGCGGGCGCCGCCGAACTCCAGTTCCTCGCCGTGCTGGGAGAGATAGCCGACGGTGACGTTGTGGCCGGTGCGCAGGCGGCCCTCCGCGAACGGCGCCTGGCCCGCGAGCGCCTTGATGAGCGTCGTCTTGCCGGTGCCGTTCATGCCCACGAGCGAGACGTGCTCGCCGCGCTCCAGCCACAGCTCGGCGTCGTGCAGCAGGGTGCGCGGCGCTGCGGGATCGCCGACCTCCAGCCGCCCGTCCTCCAGCTCGAAGATCACCCGGCCCGAGCGCTCGGGCTTCTTGAACTGGAAGCCCAGCTCGCGCGTGTCCTTCGGTTCGCGGGTGATCTTGCCGGCGTCGAGCTTCTTGAGCTTCTTGGCCCGGTCCTGCGCCTGCCGCGCCTTGGTGGCCTTCGCCGAGAACCGCTCGACGAAGCGCTCCATCCGCGCGATCTCCGCCTCCTGCTTGGCGATCGCCTTCCCGAGCGCCAGCTCACGGGCGGCCTGCTCGCGGCGCCAGGCGTGCCAGGGGCCCTTGAAGAACCGCGACCGGCCCGCCTCGATCTCCAGGACGCAGGTGCCGACCGCCTCCAGGAACCAGCGGTCGTGCGCCACGAGGACGATCGCGGCGTCGAGTCCGACGAGCGTCTCCTCGAGCCACTCCAGCGACTCGATGTCGAGGTGGTTCGTCGGCTCGTCGAGCAGCAGCAGGTCCGGGCGCGAGGCGAGCACCCGCGCGAGCGAGGCGCGCGTCAGCTCGCCGCCGGAGAAGGTGTCGAGCTGCCGGTCGAGGTCGGCGTCGACGAACCCGAGGCCGTGCACGACGTTCGTGACGCCCTCACGCCACGTGTAGCCGCCCGCGGCCTCGAACCGCGCCTGCACCCCGGCGTAGGACTCGATCGCCCGCTCGTCGCCCTCGGCCATCGCCTGCTCCAGCCGCGCAAGCTCTGCCTCGAGCTCCAGCGGCTCGGTGCAGCCCGACAGCACGTAGTCGCGCAGCGCGAGGTCGCGCTCACGCGGCGGACGCTGGTCGTGCAGGGCGATCCGCGCGCCCTTCTCGAAGACGATCTCGCCGCCGTCGACCGACGTCTGGCCCGCGAGCATGCGCAGCAGCGTGGTCTTGCCGGCGCCGTTGCGCCCGGCGATCGTCATCCGGTCGCGGCGCTCGAGCTTGAACGAGACGCCCCGGAGCAGGGGCTCGCCGGCCATGTCCTTGGCGAGATCGGAGCTGATGAGCACGGCCACGCCCCCATGCTACGAACGCACGGGTTCGGCGTCCCAGGAAGGACCATCGGCCCGGATCAGCGAAGATGACCCGACGATGAACAACCAGGACCTCACGGACGCCTTCACCACGATCTTCGCCACGCTGGCGATCTTCCTGCAGGTCCTGGTGGTGCTCATCGCGCTGCTGGCGTTCTTCGCGCTCTTCTCGCAGCGCGCGCGGCGCCTGCTCGTCGGGCTCCGCGACACGTTCGCCGGGAGCGAACTGTGGATCGCGTTCGTCATCGCCCTCGCCGCGACGCTCGGCAGCCTGTTCTTCTCCGAGGTCTCCGACTTCATCCCGTGCCGGCTGTGCTGGTTCCAGCGGATCGCGATGTACCCGCTCGTGCTCATCCTGCTCGTCGGCGCGATCCGCCGCGACCGGGCCGCCTGGACCTACGCGATCGGCTTCCCCATCATCGGCCTCCTCGTCGGCGCGTACCACAAGTACATCGAGATCAATCCGGACGCCGAGAGCGCCGGCTGCAAGATCGGCGCCCCCTGCGCCACGAAGTGGATCGAGGAGTTCGGGTTCGTGACGATTCCCGTGCTCGCTCTCTCGTGCTTCGCCGCGATCCTCGTCCTGCTCCTGTTCGCCCGGTCCAGCGGCAGAGCCGCGGCACGGGCGGAGGCGGAGCCGGAGCCGGCCGACGTGAGTCGCGAAACGGAGGATTGATCGGGTCGGCTTCGCCGACCCGTCCTGCCAGGGGGCCGTACCTACGCCGACCCGTCCTGCCAGGGGGCCGTACCTACCCTTGCGGGAGCCCGGCACCCTCCCGCTGGAAGGCGAGTAGGAGCTCGTTCTCGTGCGCGACGCGCTCCGGCGTCGCGCCCAGGTCGCGGAACATCGCCTTCAGCCGCCGCAGGCCCTCGGGCGGATGCGCGGCGATCTCCGCCGCGAGCGCGACGGCCGCCGCCTCGGCGCGCGCCGCGGGCGCGGTGCGCGTTAGCAGGCCGAGTGCCAGCGCCTCCTGCATCCCGACGACACGGCCCGTGAACACGAGGTCCTTCGCCCGCGCCACCCCGACGAGCGGCGCGAGCCGCGCCGGGCCGACCGGCACGCCGAGCCGCGCCCCCGCCCAGGCGAGCTTCAGGTTGTCGCCGCCGACGCGCAGGTCGCTGCCGGCGACGAGCTCCGCCCCCGCGCCGACGCAGTTGCCCACGCACACGCAGACGACGGGGGCCGGGAACGCGTCGAGCGCCGCGTAGAGCTCGCCGAACGCCTCCATCCGGGCGACCCCGCCGGCGGCGTCGAGGCGCTCCCCGACGTCGGCCCCGGCGCAGAACGCGCGGGTGCTGGTGGTCGACAGGACGAGGACCCGCAGCTGCGGATCGCCCGCGAGCTCGGTGAGCGCGGCCACGAGCTCGGCGATCGTGGCCGTGTCGAGCGCGTTGCGCACCTCGGGACGATCGAGGCGGACGATCTCGATCCCGTCGTCGCGGCGGTCACGCTGAAGGGCGGGCATGCCGCGAGGTTCTATACGATGCGAGCCGTCATGTTCCGCGCGCTCGCCCTCCTCCCCACCGGTCTGCTGCTGTTCCTCCTGCTCGCGCCCGTCGCGCTTGCGGATCCGCAGGAGCCGGTCAGCGGCGAGGGCACCTACGGCATCGCCGACGACAAGGTCGTCACGAACCACTTCTTCGCGGTCATCCTCTTCTTCCCGCTGTTCATCCTGTGCATGAGCCTCCTCCAGTGGCGGCTCGACAAGCGCAAGGACGAGCGCAAGGCGATCAGCAAGCGGCTCAAGGCCGACCGCCGCTGGCAGTCCGGCTGGTAGCCGGATCTTCACAACGCACCGGCCGGGCGCTGACAAACTGAGGGTGCGACGCGAGCACCCTCCTCGCTCACAAACGCCCCGGGGCCGCACCCCCGGGGCGTCGTCGTTTCGGGCCCCGTAGGGTCCGCGGCATGAGCGAGATCGACGAGGTGCGCTACGAGCGCGTCGGCGCCGCGGGGCTGCTGACGATCGACCGGCAGGCGCGGCGCAACGCCGTCGACGGGCCGACCGCCGCGCGGCTGCTGGAGGCCTACCGCGCCTTCGAGGCCGACGACGACGCGCGCGTGCTCGTCGTGACCGGCGCCGGTGGCGTCAGCTTCTGCGCGGGCGCGGACCTGAAGGCGATCGCGTCGTTCGCCCCGCGCCTGGAGGCGCCCGAGGGGCCGTTCGGGTTCACGCGCCTGACGCCCACGAAGCCCACGATCGCGGCGATCGAGGGCTGGTGCCTGGCCGGCGGCCTGGAGCTCGCGCTGTGGTGCGACCTGCGCATCGCCTCCGCCGGCTCGCACCTCGGCTTCCCCGAGCGCCGCTGGGGCGTCCCGCTGATCGACGGCGGGACGCAGCGCCTGCCGCGCGTCGTCGGGCTCGGCCGCGCCCTCGACCTCATCCTCACCGGCCGCATCATCGACGCCGGCGAGGCCCGCGAGATGGGGCTCGTGAACGAGGTCGTCGCCGACGGCGGCGCCGTCGAGCGGGCGCTCGCCATGGCCCACGGGATCGCGGAGTTCCCCCAGGCGACCATGCTCGCCGACCGCCGCGCGGCACTCGAGGCGCAGGGCCTGCCGCTCGCCGACGGGCTCGCCCTGGAGTCGCAGGCCGGGCCACAGGTATTCGCCGACGCCGTGGAGGGCGCGGGCCGCTTCGCGGGCGGCGCCGGGCGCGGCGGCGCGGGCGCGGGCGTCTGACGCATCGCGCCGGGGTCCTTGTCACAATCGGGGCGCTTCTGGCTGCATGGCGCGACCCGCGTCGTGCGTCCGCGTCCGCTCCTGGAAGGCCCGCATGCCCCGCCGCATCCTGCTCGCCCCGCTCGCGCTCGTCGCCGCACTCACGCTCGCCGCACCCGCCGGCGCGGCCGTCACGACGTCCAGCATCACGACGCCGTCCGCCTCCCCGTTCTTCAGCCCATTCGTGAACGAGTCGCTGCCGGACACCGACCCGTCGCGGCAGCTCACCATCGCGGGCACCGCCGACGGCGCGGACGGCGACCTCGTCGACATCCGGTGCGCCTACCGGCGAGCGACGGGCGAGATCGCGTACCGCGGGCTGGAGCAGGACGTCACCGTCACGGGTGGCGCGTTCTCGGCGACGGCGCGGATCCCGGGCGAGACGACGTGCCGCCTCGCCGCGGTGCCCGACGGCGCCTCGCCGGCCGACCCCGCCCCCTTCGCCGGGCCGGTCTACTTCGGTGCGGAGACCAGCACCGAGACCGTCGGCGGCATCGGGCCGAACGCGGCGCTCGTGCGGAACTACTTCAGCGGCACCACGAGCCCGACGATGGAGGCCGACTTCACGAGCATCGGCGACGGCGGAGCCCCGTACGACATGGCGCCGATCGACGCCACCGGGGCGCTCCCGCAGTACGCCGAGTACCTCTTCTACGGAAACGCCGCGCTCTACTCGGCGTCGACGAAGGCCGGCGAGACCCGGTCGCAGATCCGCGTGGACGGCATCAATGCCTTCGTGCCGCACGCCGCCGCCGGGCTCTACGCCGGCGTCGAGACCGCGGCCGGCCTTCCCGGGGTCACCATCGAGAGCAGGACGCTGGACCCCGTCACCCGCGACATCACGCAGGTCGTCACCGAGCCGGTCGTGACGTGCCCGACGGAGGGCGGCGCGAACATCACCGACGCGACCGCGTCCGTGGCGAACTGCGGCAGCCTGCGCCCCTCCGGCGTGGCGATCCGGCGCACGATCGCGATCCGCAACGCCACGCGCTCGGTCGAGACGACGGACCGCTGGGTCAGCACGGACGGCGCGGCGCACGCGATCGACGTGCTGTACGACCAGTACCAGGAGACGACGTCGGGGAAGATCAACGGCTACCGGTTCCCGTGGGTCGACGGCGCGACGTCCAAGACCCGCGCCGCCGGCGACGAGATCGCCCCGCCGCCGGGCCGGGTCAGCACGATCTTCGTCAAGTCCGACGTCGACTCGCCGGCGGACGATCCGCGCTGGACGCAGGGCTCGGTGACCGTGGCCCCCAGGCCCGACCTCATCCGCTTCACCGAGACCTACCGGTTCGAGCTCGGCTTCAAGCGCACCGTCCCCGCGACGGGCGCGCTCACGATCGAGCAGCGGTACACGATCGGCACGAAGAGCACGGACGTCGCCGCGCAGGCGCAGACGATGGAGCAGCGCGCCGCGGCCGGGCTGGCGATCGCGATCACCAGCCCGACGCAGGTCTCCGGCTACGACCCGTCCTACACCGTCAGCGGGTCGACGGGCGCCGTCAGCGGCGTCAAGTCCGTCCTGGTGAACGGCACGGCCGTCACGCCCAAGGCCGACGGGACCTGGTCGCTCCCGATCAAGCTCGCCTCCGGCGCCAACGCGCTGACGGCGACGCTGACCGACGACGCCGGCGACTCGGTCACCACGACCGGGGTCGTCACCTTCGCGCCCGGCCCGGCGCAGGCGACGGTGCTGAACGCCGGTGTGCGCAAGGGCGTGCTGAGCGCGACGCTGCGCTGCCAGACCGTGCCGGGCGCCACGTGCGCCGGCCGCGTGAGGCTCACCGCCCGCATCACGCGCGTCAAGAAGACCAAGCGCGGGAAGCGGCGCAGCACGAAGACCGTGACGCTCGCCTCGCGCGCGTACACGCTCCCGAGCGGCGACGGCGCGATCAGGACAGTGCCCCTCAGCAAGGCCAACCGCGCGCTCGTGCGCAAGTACCGGATCAAGCGCGCGACGCTCACGCTGACGCAGACCGTCGGCACGTTCACGAAGACGACGAAGACGAGCGTGCCCGTGCGGCTGTAGGTACGGCCCCCCGGCGGGACGGGTCCGCGAAGGCACGGCCCCCTGGCAGGACGGGTCGGCAAAGCCGACCCGATGTGTGCTCCCCGTATAGGCTGCGGCGATGGAGGGAGACCGAAGCACCTACTTCGTCACGGGAGCCACCGGCTTCATCGGGCGCAATCTCGTCGAGCGTCTGCTGGAGCGGGGCGGTGAGGTCCACGTGCTGGTGCGCGAGGGATCGCGCGAGCGCCTCGACGAGCTGATCGAACGCTGGGAGGGCCAGGGCCGCGTGCATCCGGTCGTCGGCGACCTGCGCGAGCCCAAGCTCGGCGTGGACCCCGGCTGGATCGACGCGCACCGCGGGAAGATCGACCACGCGTTCCACCTCGCGGCGATCTACGACATGACGGCGCCGGACGAGGTCAACGAGGCGCTGAACGTCGGCGGCACGCGCGAGCTCGTCGCGCTCGCCAACGACCTGCAGCCGGGCGTCCTGCACCACGTCTCCTCGGTCGCCGTCGCGGGCGCCCACCGGGGCTTCTTCCGCGAGGACATGTTCGACGAGGGGCAGAAGCTCCCCTCGCCCTACCACCGCACGAAGTTCGAGTCCGAGCGCCTCGTGCGCGAGGGCGCGACCGTGCCGTGGCGGGTCTACCGGCCGGCGATCGTCATCGGCGACTCGCGCACCGGCGAGATGGACAAGGTCGACGGCCCCTACTACTTCTTCAAGGCGATCCAGCGCGCGCGCAACGCGCTCCCGCAGTGGTTCCCGCTGATCGGGCCCGAGGTCGGCTCGACGAACCTCGTGCCGGTCGACTACGTCGCCTCGGCGATGGACGCGATCGCCCACCAGGAGGGGCTCGACGGCAAGGCGTTCCACCTCGCCGACCCGAAGATGGTCCCCTCCGGCGAGGCGCTGAACAACTTCGCCCGCGCCGCGCACGGCCCGCAGCTCGTGATGCGGATCGACAGCAAGCTGCTCGACGCCCTGCCCAAGGGCGTCTTCTCGATGGTGATGCAGCTGCCGCAGCTCAAGGACGTGCGCCGCGCGATCCTCGCGGACTTCCACATCCCGGACGAGATCGTCGACCACGTCGGGTTCAACTGCTCGTTCGACACGCGCGACACCGAGCAGGCGCTCGCCGGGACCGGGATCGAGATCCCGCCGCTGACGAGCTACGCCGACAAGATCTGGGACTACTGGGAGCGCAACCTCGACCCCGACCTGTTCAAGGACCGCTCGCTGCGCGCCGCGGTCAACGGGCGCACGGTCGTCATCACGGGCGCCTCGAGCGGCATCGGCAAGTCGGCCGCGCTGAAGATCGCGGCGGCCGGCGGCATCCCGCTGCTCGTCGCCCGCGGCCTCGAGAAGCTCGAGGAGACGAAGGCGGAGATCGAGGCGGCCGGCGGCACCGCGTACATCTACACCGCCGACCTCTCGGACATGGAGTCGATCGACGACCTGTGCGAGCGGATGCTCGCCGACCACCCGTCGATCGATGTGATCGTCAACAACGCGGGCCGCTCGATCCGCCGCTCGATCTCGCTGAGCCTCGACCGCTTCCACGACTTCGAGCGCACGATGCAGCTGAACTACTTCGGGGCGATCCGCCTCGTGATGGGCCTGCTGCCGCACATGAAGGAGCGCAAGTTCGGCCACGTCGTGAACGTCAGCTCGATCGGCGTGCAGACCAGCCCGCCGCGCTTCAGCGCCTACGTCGCGTCGAAGTCCGCGCTCGACGCATGGACGCGGGTCGTCAGCTCCGAGCTCGTCGGCGACAACATCACCTTCACGACGATCCACATGCCGCTCGTGCGCACGCCGATGATCGCGCCGACGAAGATGTACGACTCGATCCCGACGCTCTCGCCCGGCGAGGCCGGCGACCTGGTGTGCGAGGCGATCCGCCGCAAGCCCAAGTCGATCAACACGCGCCTGGGCACCTTCGGCGAGGTCAGCTACGCACTTGCGCCGAAGGCGGTCGACCAGATCCTGCACGCCGCGTACAAGGTGTTCCCGGACTCCGCGGCGGCCAAGGGCGAGAAGGACCCCAACGAGAAGGCGTCGATGGAGCAGATCGCCATGGCGAACCTCATGAAGGGCGTGCACTGGTAGGAGACATCGCCCTCGAAAGGGGGGTCGCGGCGAAGCCGCGAACCATGTCCGTCTCCTGAGGCCACCGCCCTCGCGCCTCGCCATCGAGCACCACCAGATCGGCCCCTCCCCGGGGCCGTTCGTCGTTCCGCGCTCGTGCGAAAACTGACTTTGTTGCCAGGTGCACAAGCACCTGCTACCTTCGCGCGCACTCCCCGCCGAGAACGACGACACGAAGGAGCCGGACATGGGCCACGCAGCCCTCCCTTTCACGGCCGACGACGTCGAGCGCACGCTGCTGCCGCTCGAGCGCGCGACCCAGCTGCCGCCTGCGGCCTTCACCGACGAGTCCGTCCTGCAGTGGGAGCTCGAGCACCTCTTCCGCACGAACTGGGTGTGCGCGTGCCACACCGACCAGGTCCGCGAGCGCGGGCAGTTCGTCATGGTCGAGCTCGGTGGTGACAGCGTCATCGTCGTCGCCGACGACGACGGCCTCCCCCGCGCGTTCCGCAACCGCTGCCGCCACCGGGGCGCGCGCCTGGTGGATACGCCCGAGGGCACCATGCCGCGCCTGCAGTGCCCCTACCACGCGTGGACCTACGGCTTCGACGGTGCGCTGAAGAACGCGCCGTTCACGGACGAGCTGGAGGACTTCGACCCCTCGTGCATGGGCCTGCAGCCCGTGCGCCTCGCGGTCGTCGAGGGCCTCGTCCTGCTCGACCTCTCCGGCGAGGCGCCCTCGCCCACCGAGCACGTCGGCGAGCTTGCCGCCCACCTCGGCCACTACCGCCTGCCCGAACTGCGGCGCGGCGCGCGCATCGTCTACGAGGTCGAGGCCAACTGGAAGGCGATCGCCGAGAACTACAGCGAGTGCCTGCACTGCCCGGGCGTGCACCCGGAGCTCAACAGGCTCTCGCACTACCTCAGCGGCGAGAGCATGTACGGAGCGGGCGCCTGGTGCGGCGGCTCGATGACGCTCAGCGACGACGCGGAGACGATGGCGCGCGAGGGCGGCAGGAACCACCGCCCGCCGATCGCGGGCCTCACCGAGCAGGAGATCCGGTCGGTCTTCTACTACCTGATCTTCCCGAACACGCTCGTCTCGCTGCACCCCGACTACGTCATGCTCCACACCCTGTGGCCGCGCGGCGCGGGCCGCACCGAGGTCGTGTGCGAGTGGCTCTTCGAGCCGTCGACGATGGAGGCCGAGGGGTTCGACCCGCAGGACGCGGTCGACTTCTGGGACCAGGTCAACCGGGAGGACTGGGAGGTCTGCCGGATCACGCAGCTGGGGCTCCAGGGCCACGACGCGATCGCCGGCCGGTACACCGGCCAGGAGGACGACGTCCACGACTTCGACCGGATGGTCGCCGATCGCTATCTCGAGGCCCTGCGGACCGCGGAGGCGAGCCGATGACCACCTCCACCACCACCCCCAGCATCAACGGCAGCGCGGCCGCCGGCGGCTCGAGCTTCGACGCGATCGTCGTCGGCGCGGGCCACAACGGCCTGACCGCCGCCGCCTACCTCGCCCGCGCGGGCATGCGCGTCTGCGTGCTCGAGGCCCGGGAGCTCGTCGGCGGCGCCTGCGTCACCGAGGAGGTGTGGCCCGGCCGCCGCGTCTCGCGCGCGTCGTACGTCGTCTCGATGCTGCAGCCGAAGGTCATCGCCGACCTCGAGCTGGCGCGATTCGGCTTCGAGGCGATCCCGCTCGACCCCGAGTTCGCGACGTTCGCCGCCGACGGGAAGCCGATCCTGCTCCCCAACGACAAGCAGGTCACCTACGAGCAGGTCGCGCGCGTGTCCCAGAAGGACGCCGACAACCTCGAGGCCTTCGACGCGCTGTTCGACAAGGCCGCCCGGTTCCTCAAGCCACTGATGCTCAAGCCGCCCCCCGCGCTGGGCTCCAAGCGCCCCACGGACGTCTTCGAGCTGCTGCGCGAGGCGGGCCGCGCCGCCGGGATGAGCCGGCGCGACGTGTCGGAGATCTTCCGGCTCATGACGATGTCCGTCGGCGACCTGCTCGACGACTACTTCGAGACCGACGAGCTGAAGGGCGCCTACGCGTCCAGCGGCGTCGTCGGCGTCTGGGCCGGCCCGTACACGCCCGGCACGGCGTACAACCTCCTGCACCACGCACTCGGCGAGGTCAACGGGGTGCAGGGCGCCTGGGGCCACGTGCGCGGCGGCATGGGCGCGATCTCCGAGGCGATCGCCGCGAGCGCCCGCGCGCACGGCGCGACGATCCGCACGAGCTCCCCCGTCGGGTCGATCGACGTCAGCGGCGGGCGGACCACCGGCGTCACGCTGACCTCCGGCGAGACGCTCTACGCGCCGCTCGTGCTCAGCGGCGCCCACCCCAAGCGCACGGTGCTCGACCTCGTCGGCGCCGAGCACTTCCCGGCCGAGGTGGCCGAGGACATGCGCCGCTACCGCACCCGCGGCGCGTCGGTGAAGGTCAACGCCGTGCTCTCCGAGCCGCCGCGCTACGTCAACGCGGATCCCGCGGTCGGCGAGCAGCTGTGGCACGCGAGCGTCGCGATCTGCCCGTCGCTGCAGTACCTCGAGCAGGCCTGGCAGGACGCCCAGCGCGGCGTGCCGGCCGCCGGCCCGTACATCGAGGTCGAGGTCCCCACCGCGGTCGACCCGTCGCTCACCGACGACGGCACGACGATCGTCACGATGTTCACGCAGTTCGGCCCCTGGAACGCGGAGGGCTGGCCGGAGGGCTCGCGCGAGGCCTACGGCAACGCCTGCTTCGACATCCTCGCCCGGCACGCCCCGAACGTCACCGACGCGCTCATCGACATGGAGGTGCTCGCGCCGCCGGACCTGGAGCGGATCTTCGGGCTGGAGGGCGGGTCGATCTTCCAGGGCGAGCAGGACCTGGCACAGATGGCGTTCATGCGGCCGACGCCCGAGCTCTCGCGCTACGCAACGCCGGTCGACGGCCTGTACCTCTGCGGCGCGGGGACGCACCCGGGCGGCGGCGTCATCTCCGCGTCGGGGCACAACGCCGCGCAGCGGGTGCTGCACGACGAGCGCAGCCGGCGGCGCAAGGCGAAGCTCCTGCGCCGCTGACGCCCGCCGTTTGAAGGGCCATTCAGTCCAAGGCGATTCTCCGAACGGTCCAAAGACCGATGCTGTCCCTTGACAGCGTCAGCCGCGATCGGATATTCGTCTCAGACCTTGAACGAGCCTTCAGTTCCGAACCCGTCTGAGGACCCCGCGGAGCGCAGGAAGGGCGTCTCGCGGCGCTCGCTCCTGACCGGCGCCGGCGCGCTCGCGCTCGGTGCCGGAGCCCTCGGCGGGCTGGCGGGCTGCGAGAACACGACGACCCCGCAGGCCGCGAGCGGGAGCGGCGGCGAGGGCGGCATCCTCGGCGACCCGACCGCCGGCGGCCCCGTCGACGCGGCCGGCATCCCGCTCGCGCGCCGCGACTACCCGGTCACGCTCCCGCGCATCGGTGACCCGGTGAAGGCCGGCGCGCCCGAGAAGGGCGGCGTGCTGCGGATCTACAACTACGCCGACTACCTCAACCCCGAGGTCCTCAAGCGCTTCGGCCAGGAGAACGGCGTCAAGGTCGAGGTCACGACCTTCGAGACGCTCGACGAGGCGTTCTCCAAGCTCTCGACGGGCGGCCTGGAGTTCGACGTCATCTTCTCGACGACCGACCAGATCTCGCGGCTCGTCGGGCGCAAGCTCCTGCAGCCGCTGAACTACGACCTGATCCCCAACCTGCGGAAGAACGTCTGGCCGGAGCTGCAGAACCCGTTCTACGACGTCGGCCCGCGCTACACCGTCCCCTACGTCGTCTTCACGACCGGCATCGGCTGGCGCAACGACCTCGTCGAGCTACGACCCCGCCGAGCTCGAGCCGGTCTGGGACGCGCTCTGGGACGCCGAGAAGTACCGCGGCAAGGTCCAGCTCCTCAACGACCCCCGCGAGGGCATCGGCGCGGCGCTCATGCGCGCCGGGAACACGAACCTCAACACCGAGGACCCGGAAGCCATCGACGCGGCGATCGCCGACCTCGTCAAGCTCAACGACGACGTCCGCGTCAAGGTCGCGATCAACGGCTACGAGACGCTGCCGACCGGCCGCATCGTGCTCGGGCAGGTCTGGTCCGGCGACATGCTGTCCGCCGCGATCAGCTACCTGCCGGAGGACGTCCCCGCGACCGCGCTGTCGTACGCCTTCCAGGAGGAGGGCGGGCCGGTCTCCAACGACATCATCACCGTCGCCGCCGCAGCCCAGAAGCCGGTGATGGCGCACAGGTTCCTCAACTACATGCTGGACGACAAGGTCGCGCTGGAGAACTTCGTCGACTACGTCGGCTACCAGCCGCCGATCACGAGCATCAACGCCGAGGCGCTGGTCCGCGACGAGGTCATCCCGCCGAACCTCGCCAACGTGCTCGTCACGCCCGAGGCGTTCGCGAACGCCAACGCCTTCCTCGCGCTGACGGCGCCGGGGCAGCGCCTCTGGGATCGCGGCTGGCAGGAGTTCCGGGCGGGCTGAGGTGGCGCCGCGCTGGATCTGGCGCGTGCTCGCCGCGCCCGGGCTGCTGTTCCTGGGGGTCTTCTTCCTCGTCGCGTTCTACGCGGTCGTCGCGGTCGGCATGGGCAACGTCACGACGCTGTTCGAGCCGGTGCCGTACTGGAACCCGCTCGACTGGAACGTCGGCTACCTCCTCCAGGCGCTCGAGGACCTCGCGCCCGGCGGCCAGACGTGGCCGGTCGTCGTGCGGACGCTGCTCTACATCTTCGTGGCGATGAGCCTGTCGCTGCTGATCGGCTACCCGGTCGCCTACTACGCGGCGCGGTACGCCGGGCGCCGGCGCGGACTGATCCTCGTCCTGCTCGTCCTGCCGTTCTGGATCTCCTACATCATGCGGATGTTCGCGTGGACGAACCTGCTCTCCACCGACGGCTACGCGGCGGAGGCGCTCAACGCGCTCGGTCGTCGACGCGCTGTTCAACACGCTCGGGCTGATGGACGGGGACGACTGGCTCGGCGGGCAGCCGATCACGGTCATCCTCGCGCTCGTCTACGGCTACGTGCCGTTCTTCATCCTGCCGCTCTACGCGTCGCTCGACCGCCTCGACCAGCGGCTCATCGAGGCCGCGCGCGACCTCGGCGCCTCCTCGGCCGAGACCTTCCGCCGCGTGATCCTTCCCGTCTCGCGGCCGGGCATCTACGCCGGCCTCGTCCTCATCGCGCTGCCGATGTTCGGCGACTACTTCACCCAGGACCTGATGTCCGGATCCCCGAACACGAACATGATCGGGAACGTCATCAACGGCTACGTGCAGGGCGGCCCGGACAAGTCGCTCGGCGCCGCGATGACGATGATCCTGTCGGCGTTCCTGCTGATCTTCATGGCCTTCTACCTGCGCAGCCTGCGGCGCGATCAGCGGGAGGCCGTGTGAGGCTCCGCCGCGACCCCTGGGGGCACCCGCGCGGGCTGGCGCTCGTCACGTGGGTCTACATCATCTGGTCGCTCGCGCCGGTGGTCCTCGCGATCCGGTTCGCATTCAACGAGGGCCGCTCGCGCAGCACCGCGCAGGGCTGGTCGCTGCGGTGGTTCTGGGAGGACCCGACCCTCAGCGTCTTCAACGACCCCTCACTGCGGTCGGCGCTCGAGCAGAGCCTGACGCTCGCGTTCTTCGCGATGCTCATCGCGACGCCGCTGGGAGTCGGGCTCGCGCTCGGCCTGCAGCGCTGGCGCGGGCGCGGTTCGGGCACCGCCAACGGCCTGACGCTGCTGCCGCTCGTCACCCCCGAGCTCGTCTTCGCGGTCGGCCTCTTCCTGCTCTTCACGACCGCCTTCGACGTCATCGGGCTCGGCACCACCGCGCAGATCATCGGCCACGTGACGTTCTCGATCTCGTTCGTCGTCGTGATCGTGCGCGGCCGGCTGCAGACGATCGGCGGGGACATGGAGGAGGCGGCGGCCGACCTCGGGGCGCCGCCGTGGGAGGTCGTGCGCCGCGTGCTCCTCCCGCTGCTCTTCCCCGCGATCGCCACGAGCCTGCTGATCGTCTTCGCGCTCTCGATCGACGACTTCGTGGTCAGCCAGTACCTCGCCTCGGGCGCCGACACGACGACCGTCCCGATGCGCATCTACGCGCAGGCGCGCGCCGCGCCGACCCCGGCGCTCAACGCCCTCGCCACGATCATGCTCGCCGTCACGCTGCTGGCGCTGCTGCTCGCCTACCTCGTCTTCCGCTTCAGCACGCGCGGCGAGAAGGGCGGCTCGGCCATCGGACAGCTGGCGAGCGTGGAGGCGGGCATCGACGCAGGAGGAACGAAGTGACCGAGGGCAAGGGCGACATCCGGCTCGAAGCGCTGAGCAAGCGGTTCGGCGACGTCACCGCGGTGGACGCCATCGACCTGCACGTCCCGTCGGGCGAGTTCTTCACGATGCTCGGACCGTCCGGCTGCGGGAAGACGACGACGCTGCGGCTGATCGCCGGGTTCGAACGCCCCGACGAGGGCGGCATCCTGCTCGACGGCGTCGACATGTCGCGCACGCCGCCGCACAAGCGCAACGTCAACACGGTCTTCCAGAGCTACGCGCTGTTCCCGCACAAGACGGTCGAGGACAACATCGCGTTCGGGCTGCGCTACAAGAAGCTGAGCCGCGAGGACACCCGGCGGCGCGTGCAGGAGGCGATGGACCTCGTGCGCCTCGGCGGGCTCGGCGCACGCAAGCCGGCGCAGCTCTCCGGCGGCCAGCAGCAGCGCGTGGCGCTCGCCCGCGCGCTCGTCCTGGAGCCGCCCGTCCTGCTGCTCGACGAGCCGCTCGGCGCGCTCGACGCGCGCCTGCGGATCGACCTGCAGGTGGAGCTCAAGCGCATCCAGGAGCAGCTCGGCATCACGTTCATCTACGTCACGCACGACCAGGACGAGGCGCTCACGATGTCCGACCGCGTCGCCGTCATGCGCGACGGGCGCATCGACCAGTGCGCGACGCCGCAGGAGCTCTACGAGGAGCCCGCGACCGCGTTCGTCGCGAACTTCCTCGGCGCCGCGAACCTCATCCCCGTGCAGGCGCGGGCCGCGGGCGAGGACACGACGCTCACGCTCGGCAGCTTCAGCCTGCGCAGCGAGGGGTCCGGCCACGCGGACGGCGCCGCGATGGCGATGATCCGCCCCGAGTACGTGCGCCTGGAGCCGCACGGTGCCGCCGGCGAGAACCGCGTCCCCGGCATGGTCGAGGAGGTCGTCTACCTCGGTTTCCACCAGGACGTGCGCGTGCGCCTGGCGACCGGCACGCTGCTGCGCGCCGACGTGCCCAACGACGGCGACGCCGTCGAGTACGAGCAGGGCGACGCCGTCGCGGTGCACCTGCGCGCGAAGAACCTGCGCGTCCTGGCCGAGGACGCGTCGGTGCCCTCCAGCGCATCGACGGACGAGTTCGCCGCGGTCGAGCCCGCGGAGCCCGCATGACGAAGGGCGCGACCCGGCCGCGGCCGGACACCCGCGCCGAGCTCCTGGCCGCCGCGCGCCGCGTGATCCAGCGCGACGGGTTCGCCGCCGCGACCGTCGGCGAGATCACGCGCGAGGCGGGCGCGAGCCTCGGACTCCTGAACTACCACTTCGGGTCCAAGGACGAGGTCGTCGCCGAGGCGTTCGCCGAGATCGCGCTTGGGGAACTGGCCGAGCTGGAGGAGATCGCGCGCCGGCCCGCGTCCGCGACGGACCGGCTCGTCGCCTACCTCGACGCCTCGGAGTGGGGCGACCGCGAGAGCTGGACGATGTGGATCGACGCCTGGGGCGGCGCGCCGCGGCTGGACACCCTGCAGGCGACGCTCGCCCGGTACGCCCAGGGCTGGCGCGCGGCGCTCGCCGACGTTCTCGCCGATGGCGCGAGCGCCGGCGACTGGACCTGCGAGGACCCCGACGAGACGGCCGCGCTGCTCGTCGCGGCGATCGACGGGATCGGGCTGCAGTCGATCATCCACCCCGCGGAGGTCCCGCCGGGGCGCGCGAGTCGCTGGGCGCGCCGCGTCGCGTCGCTGGAGCTCGGCGTCGCGCTGCCCGAGGGGCCGGCGCCGGCGGCCTCGCCGTCGCCCGAGCGCACGGCGATCGAGCTGCGCATGCCGATCCGCGGCCGGGACCTCGACGCGGGCGGCACGGTGCATCCCGCGGTCCAGCTCGCGTTCCTGGAGGAGGCGCGCGGCGCGTGGCTCGACGAGCGCCTGGGCGAGGGCGAGCGCCCGCTGCTCGCGCGCGTGGCGATGGACTTCCGCCGGGCGCTGCGACCGGACGACGGCGAGGTCATCGTCAGCTGCGCGCTGCGCCGCGCGGGGCGGTCGAGCATCGGCACCGACGAGACGATCACGACCGCCGGCGGCGACCTCGTCGTGCGCGCCGACGCGACCCTCGTGGCCGTGGACGCCCGGATGCGGCGGCCGCGCACGCTGACCGCCGCCGAGCGCGAGGCGCTCGCGCGATGACGCGCCGCTCAGCCCGCCGCGGCGGGATCCACGCCGAGCAGCTGCGTGACCGCCGCCCAGACCTCGGCGCGCGCACGCTCGCGCGGCATCGCCGGGTCCTCGCACAGCACGCGGATGCCGTAGCCGTCGCAGAGCGCGAGGATGCGGTCGGCGCGCGCTCCAGGTCGGGCGCCGCGAACTCGCCGGCCGCCGCGCCCTCCTCCAGGACCTCGGCGAACCACTCGCACATGCGCTCGTACAGCCGTGCGCTCGTCGCCTGCAGCTCGGGATGGCGCGCGGCGCGCAGCCACAGCTCCGCCCACAGGATGAAGTCGTCGCGCAGCGACCCGGGCGCCGGCAGGCACTGGTCGATCATCACCCGCAGCCGTGCGAGCGCCGTCGCGGGCGCCGTCCTCGCCGGAGAGCATGCGCATGTCGCCGGCGCGCTCGTAGGAGTGCTCGAGCGCCTCGGCCAGCAGGGCCTCGCGCGACTCGAAGTGGTAGTGGACGGCCGCCGAGGAGACGCCCGCGTCGGTCGCGATCCGCGCGATCCGCGCGTCGTCGATCCCCTCACGGGCGATGCGCGCGACGGCCGCGTCCAGGATCCGTTCACGCGCGCTCGCCACACCCCCACCCTATGTCCCCGCAGGAGATGAGGCACCCATGACCACGCACCCCCGCCCCCGCATCCGCCGAGGGGCTGACCTCCGCCGAGGCCGAGCTGCAGGCGCGCGCCCGCGCGTTCGTCGACGAGGTCCTGATCCCGCTCGAGGAGCAGGCCGAGCGCGCGCACGGACGCCTGCCCGCCGACGCGATCGCCCGCGTCAAGCAGGAGTCGCTGGAGCGCCGGCTCAGCGGCGGGCTGCACCGCGCCGAGCACGGCGGCCAGAGCTGGACCCACGTCGAGTGGTTCCTCGTCGAGGAGCAGTTCGGGCGCTCGACGAACGCCATCTCCTGGCACGTGCCGACCGGCTACAACGTGCTCGCCCACGGCTCGCCGGAGCAGATCGACCGCTACCTGCGGCCGGGGCTGCGCGGGGAGTCGCACGACGCGTACGCCGTCACCGAGGAGCACGCGGGCTCCGACCCGTCGGGCATCCGAGACGACCGCCGAGCGCACCGACGCGGGCTGGCGGATCAACGGCGACAAGTGGTTCGTCACCTACGGCGACGTCGCCGCGGTGTACATCGTGATGGCGAACGCGCTCGTCGACGGCGAGGCCTCCCCACGCTGTTCCTCGTGGACCGCGACACGCCCGGCATCGAGGTGATCGACGACCCGCCGTTCACGCACAACTACCCGCACGGCCATCCGACGATCCGCTTCGACGTCGAGGTCGGCGAGGACGCGGTGATCGGCGGGCTCGGCGGCGGCGACGACCTGCAGCGCGCGTGGTTCGCCGAGGAGCGGCTCGGCATCGCCGCACGCTGCGGCGGCGCGATGTGGCGGCTGCTCGACGAGACGCTCGCCTGGGCGGCGGCGCGCGAGCAGGGCGGCTCGCGGATCCTCGACCACCAGGGCGTCTCGTTCCCGCTCGCCGACAGCGCGGCGGACGCGACCGTCGGGCGGCTGCTCGGCCTGGAGGTCGCGCGGCTCTACGACGCCGGCGCCGACCCGAAGGTCATCCACGCCAAGGCGTCGATCGCCAAGCTCTTCATGAGCGAGGCGGCGAACCGCTGCGCCGACCGCTGCCTGCAGATCTTCGGCGGCCGCGGCTACACGCGCGTCAACGTCGCCGAGCGCTTCTGGCGCGAGCTGCGCGTCGATCGCATCTGGGAGGGCACGAGCGAGATCCAGCGCCTGATCATCACCCGCTCGCTCGAGCGCCGCGGCGTGGAGCGGGTCCTGCACTAGCGCTCATGGACGTCGGCCGGCTCCTCCATCCGCGGTCGATCGCCGATCGTCGGCGCGACCGAGCGCGCCGGCTCCTACGGGGGCGAGGCGCTGCTGAACCTGCGGCGCCTGGAGTTCGGCGGCAACGTCTACGGCGTCAACCCGGGCCGCGAGGAGGTGCACGGCTTCCCGTGCGTGCCGAGCGTCGCGGACCTGCCCGAGGCGGTGGACGCCGTCGTCGTCGCGATCCCGGCCGCGCGCGGCGCCCGGCGCCGTGGAGGCGATCGGTGCGCGCGGCTGCGGCGGCGCCGTCGTGTTCGCGGCGGGCTTCGCGGAATCGCGCCGACGGCGGCGCGCTCCAGGACGACGCTCGTCGCGGCGGCCCGCGTCCACGACCTGCCCGTCTGCGGGCCGAACGGCAACGGGATCGTCTCGCTCCCCGCGCGCATGGCGCTGTGGGGCGACATGGTCGCCCCGCGCGAGGCCGGCCCGGTCGCGCTCATCTCCCAGAGCGGCAACGTCGCCGTGAACGCGCTCGCCTCGCGCCGCGGGCTGCGGCTGCACACCGTCGTCTCGCTGCGGCAACCAGGCCGTGCTCAGGCCGCCGACTGGCTCGACGCGGTCGCCGAGCTGGACGGCGTGCGGTCGGTCGCGCTGTACCTGGAGGCCGACGGCGACGGCGAGCGCTGGTGCGCGGCGCTCGAGCGCTGCGCCCGCGCGGGGATCGGCGTCGCCGTGCTGAAGGCCGGGTCCTCGGCGGCCGGGGCCGCGGCCGCGCAGGCGCACACCGGCGCGGTCGCCGGCGACCAGCGCATCTTCCGCGCGCTCGCCGAGGAGGCGGGCGCCGCCTGGGCGCGTGACCCGCACGAGCTGCTGGAGCAGGCCAAGGCGCTCGCGGTGCCGGGCGGCCGGCGCGCGGCCGGCACGCCGGCGGGCGTCGCCGTGATGACGTGCTCGGGCGGCGACTCCAGCGTCGCGGCCGACCTGGCCGACGAGCTCGGCGTCACGCTGCCGCGCCTGGACCCCGCGACCGTCGAGCGGCTGCGCGAGGTGCTCCCCGGCGCCGCGACGGCCGGCAACCCGCTCGACTACACCTCGCTGCTGTGGGACGAGCCCGAGCTGCTGGCGGAGCTCGTCCGGGCGCTCGCCGACGACCCGCTCGTCGGGCGGCTGCTCGTGCTCTACGACGAGCCGGACGCCCTGGAGGGCGCGGCGGCGGACACCTGGGGCGCGGTGCTCGACGTCGTGCGCGGGGCCGCGCGGGAGATCGGCACGCCCGTCGCCGTCGCCTCCACGCTGCCCGAGCTGCTGCCCGACGGGATCGCGACGATGCTGCTCGCCGACGGGCTGATCGCGGTCGCCGGCCTGCGCGAGGGCGTGCGCGTGATGCGCACGCTCGACGCGCCGCCGCCCGACCCGGACCGCATCGCGCAGCTGCGCGCGGCCGCGGCGCGCGCCGTGCGCGTCGCGCCCGGGGGCGCGCGCACCTGGCGGTCCGAGCACGACGCGAAGGCGCTGCTGATCGCCGCGGGGATCCCGGTCCCGGAAGGGCGGATCGTGCACTCCGCGCAGGAGGCCGCCGACTGCCAGGAGCAGCTCGGCGGGCCGGTCGCGGTGAAGCTCACGAGCCCGGATCTGCGCCACAAGAGCGAGCTCGGCGCGTTCGAGCTGAACGTCGACTCGCCGGAGGCCGCGCGCGCGGCGTACGCGCGGCTGCGCGGCCTGGACGCGGTCGCCGGCGCCCACGTGCTCGTCGAGCGCATGGCCGCGCCCGGCGCCGAGCTGCTCGTCGCGGCGCGCACCGACGCCGTGGTGCCGGCGCTCGTCGTCGGCCTCGGCGGCGTGTGGACCGAGGCGCTCGCCGACGTCGCCGTCATCCCGCTCCCGGCGACCCCCGAGCGGGTCGAGGCGGCGCTGCGCGGCCTGCGCGGCGCACCGCTGCTGACCGGCCACCGCGGCCGCCCCGCGCTGGCGATCGGCGCGGCCGCGGCGCTCGCCGCGCGCGCCGGCGACCTGCTGCTCGATGCCGAACTGGAGCTGCTGGAACTGAACCCCGTGATCGTCGGCGTCGCCGGCGCCGTGGCCGTCGACGCGCTCGCCAGCGCGCCGGCATCACCGTCCGCTGCATCCCCACCCACCCCCGTCGCCTCAGGAGGCACCGCATGAACCAGATCGCCGCACAACTCGGAGAGGTCGGCCTGCCCGCCCCCGTCGCAGAGCTCGCGGCGCGCGAGTGGGACGCGATCGTCGTCGGCGGCGGGCACAACGGCCTGACCGCGGCGGCGTACCTGGCGCGCGCCGGCAAGAGCGTCCTCGTGCTCGAGGCGCGCGAGCGACTCGGCGGCGCATGCACGCTCGAGCGGCCGTTCGACGGCGAGTACGTCATCAGCCCGTGCGCGTACGTCGTCGGCCTCCTCGACGAGCTCGTCATCAACGAGCTGGGCCTGCGGGCGCGCGGATACGAGTGCTACATCGCCGACCCGAACCTGTGGGTGCCGTTCGCCGACGGCACGGCCTTCGCGCAGTGGCTCGACGACGCGAAGACGCAGGCGAGCCTCGAGGAGCTCGGCGTCTCCAAGAAGGACATCGAGGGCTACTGGGAGTACGAGGAGGTCTTCGACGCGACGCGCAAGAAGCTGCGCACCGGTGCCCGCGACACGTGGATCGGCGAGTCGCCGACCCGCGCCGAGCTCGAGGAGCTGCTGGCGGGCGAGCAGATGATGCAGGACATCCTCTTCGACGCCTCGATCGCCGAGGTCCTCGACGAGTACATGGGCGACCAGCGGCTGAAGGACGCGCTGTTCGGCCAGGGCGTCATCGCCTCATGGGGCGGCCCGAAGGACAAGGGGACCGCGTCGATCAAGCTCATGCACTACCAGGGCGACCTCGAGGGCCAGGGGCCGGTGTGGGGGTACGTCAAGGGCGGCATGGGGATGATCAGCTTCGCCATCGCGGACGCCGCGCGCGAGTACGGCGCGCAGCTCGCGACGGGCGTGCCCGTCGCGAAGATCCTGCCCGGCGAGGGCGTCGTGCTGGAGGACGGCACGACCATCCGCTCCGCGACGGTGATCTCCAACGCGGACCCGAAGATCACGATGGACCTGCTGGACGGGCAGGACGTCCCGGCCGACTACCGCGGGCGGATCGACGACTGGAAGGTCCGCAGCCCCGTCGTGAAGTTCAACGCGGTGCTGAACGCGCTGCCGTCGTTCGCGGCGGCCCCCGGCGAGCGGTTCCCCTCGCAGGCGACCGTCGACGTCACGCACGGGCTCGACGCCGCCCAGGACGCGGCCGAGGCGTGCGCGCGCGGCGAGATCGCGGTCGGCTTCGGCGAGATCTACGTCCAGACCGGCTACGACCCCACGCCGGCGCCGGAGGGCTACCACCTGCTCAGCGTCTTCGGGCAGTACGCGCCGTACGACCTGGCGCACGGCGACTGGGACGCGCGCCGCGGCGAGGCGGCCGAGCAGTTCATCTCGCTGATCGAGACGTTCGCGCCCGGGTTCCGCGACATCCTCGTCCACCACGAGGTGCTTGGTCCACCGCATATCGAGGAGCGCGTCGGGCTGACCGGCGGCAACATCTTCCAGGGCGAGGTCACCCCGGACCAGATGTGGGAGCACCGGCTGTCGGCGCGCACACCGGTGGAGGGCGTCTACCTCTGCGGGGCGGCGACCCACCCGGCGGGATCGGTCATCGCGCTGAACGGGCGCAACGCCGCACAGGCGGTGCTGGAGGACGGGGGTGAAGGGCTGGGGTGAGGGCAGGCGGGCACGCCCGACTGGCATGCTTCCGTGCGCATCATCGGGAACGTCATCTGGCTGATCTTCGCGGGCTGGGAGCTGTTCCTGGGCTGGATCGTCGCGGGCGTGCTCCTCTGCATCACGATCATCGGGATCCCGTTCGGGCTGCAGGCGTTCAAGATCGCCACGTTCGTCATCTGGCCGTTCGGCCGCTCGATCGTCCGGCGCGAGGAGGCGGGCGCGGCGTCGGTCATCGGGAACGTCCTGTGGATCATCCTCGCGGGCTGGTGGCTCGCGCTGCTGACGCTCCTGGCCGGCGTCCTCCTGTGCCTGACGATCATCGGCATCCCGCTCGGGCTGGCGGCATTCAAGATGCTGCCGATCGTCTTCTCGCCCTTCGGGCAAATGATCGTCGACGCCGACTCGCCCGAGGCCGCGATGGGCGTCGCGATCGGCCGCTGAGTCAGCCGCCGCGCTCGACGGCGCTCCGGACCCGGCGGGGCGACACGCTCCGGGGCGTCGAAGTCGCGCTCGGCGACGCGCAGCACCCGGTACCCGAGCCCGCGCAGCGCGCGATCGCGGGCGGCGTCACGGCTGCGAGAGCTCACCGTGCCGTGCACGACACCGCCGTCGACCTCGACGACGACGCGCTCGGCGCTCCACAGCAGATCGGCCTCCCAACAGCCGGCGATCCACGCGTTCACCTCCGGCTGCGGGAGCGCGTGGTCGCGCACGAGGTCGAGCATCCGGACCTCGAGGCCTGAGCGCGTCGCCTGCCAGCGCGGGTCGTAGGCGCGCAGGAGCCCGCGCAGGATCGCGGCGCCGCGGCGCCGTCCCGCTCGCTCGAGCGCCCCGTCGATCTGCTGCATGTCGATCAGCCGCAGCTGCTCCGCGCGGATGAACGCGCGGCGCACCAGCTCGGCGCGAACGACGTCGCCCAGGTCGATGAGCGTGCGGGCGAGCGTGGTGACGCGCAGCCCCTCGCGCACGGTCACGTCGTCCTCGGTGAGCTTCGTGCGGTGGACGCGCAGGCCGCGGCGCGAGCGGCTGCCGTTGCCGGGCAGGACGGTGATGTGCTGCGCGCCGCCGCGCAGTGAGCGCACGTCCCATTGCGCCGCCGCGGTCTGGTGGCTCGCGACGGCGCCGTCGCCCCCGGCGAGGACCGCGGCCCAGCGCTGCCCGGCGGGTGACAGGCGCGTGTGACCGACGGCGTAGAGGCCGTCACGGAGCCTGTGGAGCCGGCCCTGCGCAACCCGCCGGGCGACCGCGGCGCGCGTGAACCCCAGGGCCAGGAGCTGCCGGGTTGCGATCGTCCCGTGCTGACGCGTGGCGAGAACCGCCAACGCTCGTTCCCGCTCAGTGTGGCGGATCTGTTTCGCTATTCGTGAGACATCCGCCACGCCCCCGGGGGCGGGGACCGGCGCAAACGTGCGTGGCGGATCTGTGTCGACTACTGGAACACATCCGCCACGCCCGGCCGGGGCGGCCGCGGAGACCGGGGCGTGGGCGTCGGCGGTGTCATCCTCGCCAGCCATCCCCCAACGGTCGCGCCGCCACCAGCGCGCGCGCAACCGCGAGGCTGCGTCAGCTCACAGGCGGAAGACCGGCACGAGGCGCTTCTCGTGCTCGGCCTCGATCCGGGCCACGACCTCGATGTGCGGCTCCAGCGGCGTGCCGCGCAGCTTCGTCCCCAGGCCCTCGTCGACCTGGAAGATCCCGGCGCTGTTGGACATCTCGATCTCCACGCGTACGGCGGTCTCCTCGCCCGGGGAGATCGACACCGACTCGATCGCGTACGCCGACAGCGAGTGGATGTTCGTCTCCCCCGCCTCGAACGGCAGGCGGGCACGGCCCTTGGCCATGTCGAGCGCGTCGGCGACGCGGACGATCGCGCCCTCGATCGTGAACGGCTGTCCCTTGGAGCGATGACTGATGATCGCGTGCAGCGCCTCCGCCTCGATGACGGTGCGCTCCGGCTCGTCGTAGATCCCCTCCAACAGCCCCGGCAGCTTGTCGGCAGCCAGGAACAGGGAGAAGCGCTCGTGGTCCTGGCGATGGATCCCCATGCCCAGGCAGTGCAGCAGCGCGCCGGCCGCGATCACGACCTCGGCGTCCTTTTCCGTCATGCCGTGGTCGGCGACCATCGCCGGCTCCACGCCGCCGCGGAACAGCAGCCGCGCGAGACGCAGCGCGATGTTCGTGACGATCTGGATGTGCACCCACGAGTGGTCGGACATCCCGAGCCGCTGCGCGTTGACGCCCGTCGCGTACCACCACGCCTTGATCTGCTCGTCGGCGTTCACGCGCTCGACGAGCGTCGCGAGCTTGCGGTTCCCGCGCGCGGGGATCTTGATCTCCGCCGCGAGGACGCGCTCGCGCAGCGAGAGGTCGTCGGCGGGGGCCTCGCTCACGTCGCCGCGACCTCGGCCGCCCGTCGCGCGGTGAGCGCCAGCAGCTCGCGCTGCACGTCGCGCGGCTCCTCGCCCTCGGCCGGCGCGTTGCGCACCCAGGTCCCGTCGCGCTGCAGATCCCACGAGTGCGTGTTGTCGGCCATGCAGCGGTCGACGGTGTCGAGCAGCTCGTCCCGGCACACCGGATCCTTCACCGGCGCGATCAGCTCGACGCGGTTGTCGAGGTTGCGCGGCATGAGGTCCGCGGAGCCGATGAGCACCTCGGTCTCCTCGCCGTGCTCGAACGTGTAGATCCGGGAGTGCTCGAGGAAGCGGCCGAGGATCGAGACGACGCGGATGTTCTCGGAGACGCCGGGGATGCCGGGAACCAGGCAGCAGATCCCGCGCACGTTCAGCTCCACCCGCACGCCCGGCGGTCGACGCGCGCGTACAGCGCCTCGATCACCCGCGGATGGACGAGCGCGTTCATCTTCATCCGGATGCGCGCCCGCTGACCCGCCTCGTGGGCGGCGATCACCCGGTGCACGCGCTCGACGATGCCGTCGAGCATGAAGTTCGGCGCCATCAGGACCTCGCGGTAGCGCGTCGGGCGCCCGTAGCCGGTGAGGAAGTTGAACATGTCGGCGACGTCCGCGCCGATGCGCTCGTCGCAGGTGAACAGCCCGAAGTCCGTGTAGAGCCGCGCGGTCTTGGGGTGGTAGTTGCCGGTCCCGATGTGGACGTAGCGGCGCACGCCGTCCCCCTCGCGGCGCACGACCAGCAGGCACTTGGCGTGCGTCTTCATGCCCGGGAGGCCGTAGACGACGTGGACGCCGGACTCCTCCAGCCGCCGCCCCCACTGGATGTTCGCCTGCTCGTCGAAGCGCGCCTTGAGCTCCACGAGGCAGACGGCCTGCTTGCCGCGCTCGGTCGCGGTGATGAGCGACGGGACCAGCGGCGAGTCGTCGGACGTGCGGTACACGGTCTGCTTGACCGCGAGCACGTCCGGATCCTCGACGGCCTGCGTGACGAAGCGCTCGACGGACGTCGTGGAACGACTCGTACGGGTGATGGACGAGCAGGTCGCCCTGGCGGATGACGGAGAACATGTCGTGCTCGTCGGCCTCGGCGGCCGCGGCGCGCGGCGCGGTGACCGGCGTCCACGGCTCGTCGCGCAGCTCCGCGATGCCCGGGCAGCCCGGCGATCTGCCACAGGTCGTTCATGTCGAGCAGTCCGGGGATGACGTAGACCTGCCGCTCCTCGACGCGCAGCGCCTCGACGAGCTGCTCGCGGATCGCGGCGCTGAGGCCCGTCCTGGACCTCCAGCCGCACGACCTCGCCGAACGGCGCGGCGGCGCAGCTCGGCCTCGACCGCCTCGAGGAGGTCGTCGGCCTCGTCGGAGATCTCGAAGTCGGCGTCGCGCGTGACGCGGAAGAGGCCGTGGTCGAGGATCTCCATCCCCGGGAACAGCGCCGACAGGTTGTCCGCGATCAGGTCCTCGAGCAGCACGAACGTGTCGCCGCCCTCGACGACCGGGACGAAGCGCGGAAGCATCTCCTTCGGGACCTTGACGCGCGCGAAGACCGTCTGGTCGGTCTCGGGATCGCGCACGAGCACCGCGAGGCTGAGCGAGAGGTTGGAGATGTACGGGAACGGTCGCCCGAGGCCGACGGCCAGCGGGGTCAGCACCGGCAGCACCTGGCGCTTGAAGCGCTCGCCCAGCGCGGGGCGCTGGTCCTCCGGCACCTCGTCGAGGCCGATGATGCGGATCCCGTGCTCGGCGAGCGCGGGCCGCAGGCGCTCGTCCACCGTCCGCGCCTGGCGCTCCATCTGCGGCTGGATGCGGCGCGCGCAGCGCGTCGATCGTCTGGGACGGGGTTGAGGCCCGCGCGGCGCTTCTCGGTGATGCCCGCCTCGACCTGGTCGTGCAGGCCCGCGACGCGGATCATGAAGAACTCGTCGAGGTTCGACGTGAAGATCGCGGCGAACTTCGCGCGCTCCAGCAGCGGCTGCGCATCGTCCTCGGCGAGCTGCAGGACGCGGTCGTTGAAGTCCGCCCACGACACCTCGCGGTTGAACGACAGCTCGGCGTCGGCCAGGTCGCAGCGACTCGCGCGGCGCGGGGAACGGGTCCTCGGCGCTCGGCAGGAACCGCGCGGCCTCGGCCTCGCTGAGCGACGGCTGGTTCACGCGTGCTCGCCGGCGGGCGCCGGGACGGCCGGGCCCACGGGGGCCTCGGGCAGGCCGGAGGCCATGCTCGGGGCGGGCGGGTCGGCGGCGGGCGCGGGCGCCAGCGTCACATGCGGGCGCTGCTCGGGTGCCCGCTCGGGACGCTCGGCGATCGCGTACTCCAGGCGGGCGCGGAAGCCCTCACGCTCGAGGTCGCGCCAGAACGTGCGGAAGCGGTCGTAGAGCAGGTCGCGGCGCGCCCGGAGGTAGGCCTCGAGCGCGAGCAGCCCGCGCCAGGCGTCCGCATGCGGCAGCTTGGCGGCGAGCGCCGGGTCCAGGTCGGGCGCATCGCCGGCGCGCAGCCGCAGCTCGTCGGCGTCGGCGTCGCGCAGCTCGCGCGACGAGCGCCTCGACCCGCGGGAGCTGCACGTCGCAGTCGTGGATCTCGCCGAGCAGGTCCTGGAGCTCCTTCGCGCGCTTGCCGGCGGTCTTCGCGTACGGGCCGAAGCACGGCTCCGACATGACCTCGAGCACGTAGCGCAGCCGCTTGGCCGCGATGCGCATGTCGTGCAGCTCGGTGACGGCCGCGGGGTCGAGAACGGCGGGCGCGAATCCGCACAGCTCGTCCAGCCGCACGCGGACGAGCCGCTCGGCGTTGTCGGCCAGTGCACCGCCGGGTCCAGGTGCTTGACGCGGCGGGCCTTCACGTCACCACGCCGTGTCCTGGTTGACGCCGGCCGGCTCGGGGCCGTCGACGACGCCGAGTCCGTGGGGATGCTCGCCGGCGTCCTCGGCCTCGTCGGCATCCTCCGCATCCTCCGGCTCGGGCTCGTGGCCGCGCGCCAGGTCGGCGAGCGCGCCCAGCCGGGTGCGCAGGTCCGACGCGTCGGCGCGCTCCAGCGCCGCCGCGAGCGTGGCGTTGCCGTCCGACTGCTCGGCGCGCGTGCGCTCGATGAACAGCTCGACGCCGATGCGCTCGTCGGGGCCGACCGACGCCGCGAACTGCTCCAGCGCGAGCAGCTCGACGTCCGGGTCGCGCCGCTCGCCGAGCGCGTCGGCCAGCTCCTTGACCTCCGTGAGGACGGGGCGCAGCGGCCTTGCGCGGGAAACAGGGCTCGTAGATCTCCAGCACGGCGCGCAGGCGCCGCGTCGCCACGCGCATGGCGTGCACCCGCTCGATGTCGCCGGTGTCGAGCACGCCGGCGGAGTGCTCGTAGACCTCCTGGGCGCGCACGGCGACCGTCCGGGCCGCAGCCTCACCGAACGTCATCGAGCCGTCGAGGCCTGGGATCTCGCGTGCCTTCGCCATCGCCGACCATCCATTATTGCGCCTTCGCGCACGCCGTCCACCGGGGTTCACCGCGCGGCGACCCTGAGGCGCTCTACCATCGCGCAGCGTGACCTCGGGGCCCCCCGCCATCCTCGTGCGCGACCTGCGCAAGTCCTACGGCGAGCTCGAGGCGGTCCGCGGCATCGACTTCGAGGTCGCCATCGGCGAGGTCTTCGGCCTCCTTGGCCCCAACGGCGCCGGGAAGACCACGACCGTCGAGATCCTCGAGGGCTACCGGCGGCGCAGCGGCGGCATCGTCTCCGTGCTCGGGCACGACCCCGGCGAGCGGTCGCGCGCGCTGCGCGAGCGCGTCGGGATCGTCCTGCAGTCCTGCGGGATGTACCGGCACGTGAAGGTCCACGAGGCGGTCGCCTACTGGGCCGGGCTCTACCCCCATCCGCGCGACGTCGACGAGGTCATCGAGATCGTCGGGCTCACCGACAAGCGCGAGGCGCTCGCCCGCACGCTGTCGGGCGGGCAGGCGCGCCGCCTGGACCTCGCGCTCGCCCTCGTCGGCGATCCGGAGCTCGTCTTCCTCGACGAGCCGACGACCGGCTTCGACCCGGCCGCCCGCCGCGACCGCGTGGGGCACGATGCGCCGGCTGCAGGAGCTCGGGAAGACCGTGCTGCTGACCACCCACTACCTCGACGAGGCGCAGGCGCTCTGCGACCGCGTCGCGATCATCAAGGACGGGCGGATCCTCGCCGAGGGCCCGCCGGCGACCCTCGGCGCCGCCGCCTCGCGCTACCGCGTCACCTGGCGCGACGAGCACGGCGAGCTGCACACGCGGGAGGAGCCCGATCCGACGCCGCTCCTGCACCAGCTCACCAGCGGCGCGCTCGCCCGCGGCGAGCAGCTGCGCGACATCTCGGTCGTCCCGTCCGAGCCTGGAGGACGTCTACCTCGAGCTCACCGCCGAGGATCCCGCGCACGAGGAGCCCGCGGCGTGAGCGCCGCGACGCTCGCCTGGCGCCACTTCCGGCTCGAGCGCCGGATGTTCTGGCGCAACCCGACCGCGGCGTTCTTCAGCTTCGTCCTGCCGCTGATCTTCCTCGTCGCTGTTCGGCGCCATCTCGCGACGCAGGAGAACCTGGAGATCATCGTGCCGGGCATCGCCGGCCTCTCGGTGATGGCGACGACGTTCAACGCGCTCGCCAACCAGATGACGTTCCTGCGCGACGCCGGCGTGCTCAAGCGCATGCACGGCACGCCGCTCCCGGGCGCCTCCTACCTGGCCGGCGTGCTCGGGAACGCGGCGACGAACGCGGTCGTCCAGGTCGCGCATCATCGTCCTCGCGAGCCGCTTCGCGTTCGACCTCGGCTGGCCGAAGAACTGGGTCGACCTCGCGGTCTTCACGATCCTCGGGGTCGCCTGCTTCGCCTCGCTCGGCGTCGCCTTCTCGCACGTGATCCCGAACTTCGACGCCGCGCCGGCCTACACGAACATCGTGTTCCTGCCGGTGATCTTCATCTCCGGCGTCTTCTACGACGTCGACACGGTGCCCGCGTTCCTGCGCGACATCGCCGACGCGCTGCCGCTCGTCCACGTCATCAACGGCTTCGAGGGCGGCGTTCGTCACCGGGGCGCCGGACTCGACGACCTGATCTCCGACATCGCCGTGATCCTGCTCTGGACGGGGCTCGGCGTCTGGGGCGCGGTCCGCGGCTTCCGCTGGGACTCGCGACTAGCCGAACGCGCCCGGCAGCGATGCCCCGCACCTCGACCGGCACCTGCGCCAGCGGACCGGCCGCCCAGTCGTCGGCCAGCAGCCCGAACACGTTCACGTCGAGCCACGCGTCCGCCGTGCCTGTGCCAGTCGCGCAGCACGCCCTCGAGCGTGAACCCGACGCCGAGCAGCGCGCGCGTGGAGCGCTCGTTCGCCGGGTTCGAGTACGAGCCGAGGCGGTGCATCCCGAGCAGGTCGAACGCCAGGCGCATCATCAGCGCCTTCGACTCGCGGTTGGCGCCCGTGCCCCAGAAGGCGCGGCCGAACCACGTGCCGACCATGCAGCGCCCGTCGCGGGGGCTGAACTCCGACAGGCCGGTGATGCCCGGCCGGGCCCAGCTCGCGGTGCACGACGAGGAGGTCGAGCTGCTCGCCGCGCTCGCGCTGCCCGGCGCAGCGCTCGATGTACGCCTCGGGCTGGGCGACGTCGGTGTACGGGCCCCAGGAGAACCAGCGCGTCACGTCCGGGATCGGACGCGAGCTCCAGCAGCGCGGGGGCGTCGGCCGGCTCGGGCGCGCGCAAGGTCAGTGTCGGGCCTATGAGGGCGAACATGGCGCGAGTAGATTCGCAGCCGCGATGCTCGGGCTGCTCTACGACGTCCACGGGAACCTGCCGGCGCTCGAGGCCGTCCTCGACGATGCGCAGGGTCTGCGCATCGACGGCTGGGTGCTCGGCGGCGACTACGCGCTGTTCGGCGGCTGGCCCGCGGAGACGCTCGCGCTGCTGCGCACGCTCCCGGACGCGACGTGGATCCGCGGGAACGGCGAACGCTGGTCGGCGCCGCCCGGCGACGCGCCGGACGACCCGGTGGTGCAGGGCGCGATCGCCTCGGCCGTGGCGATCCTCGGCCCGCGCGACGTCGCGGACCTCGCCGCGCTCCCCGAGAGCACGGCGATCGGCGAGGCGACCCGCGCGTGGCACGGCTCGCCGCGTGAGCGACGTGCGGTCCTTCCTGCCCGAGCCCCAGGCCGACGACGCCGCGCTGCTCGACGGGCGTGACCGAGCACCGCCTCGTCTTCGGCCACACCCACGTCCCGTTCCAGCGCTTCGCCGACCCGCCCGGCGTCGAGCTCGTCAACCCCGGCAGCGTCGGCATGCCGTTCGACGGCAACCCGCGCGCCTCCTGGGCGGTCATCGACGACGACGGCGCCGTCGAGCACCGGCGCGTGCGCTACGACCACGCCGCCTCGGCCCGCCGCGTCCGCGCGATCGCCGGCGAGGACCGCTGGGGCGAGGTAGTGGCGCAGCGGATCGAGCGTGCGCAGTTTGTCGTCCGCTAGCGCGGGTGGTGGCTCGGAGATCGATCGCGTCGGCTTCGCCGACGCGTCCTGCCAGGGGGCCGTGCCACCCGCCGACGCGTCCTGCCAGGGGGCCGTACCTCAGTACAGATCCGGCACGAACGTCTGGTCGGACATCGGCGGGCGGACGTAGGCGATGTCGTCCTGACGGGCGGGGAGCGTGATCGGCTCCGGGGTGATGTCCTCGTAGGGGATCAGCGACAGCAGGTGGCTGATGCAGTTGAGCCGGGCGCGGCGCTTGTCGTCGGCGTCGACGACGTACCACGGCGCCTGCTTGATGTCCGTGTAGCGGAACATCTCGTCCTTGGCGCGCGAGTACTCGACCCACCGCTCACGGGACTTGAGGTCCATGGGGCTGAGCTTCCAGCGCCGCATCGGGTCCGCCACGCGCGCCTGGAAGCGGCGCTCCTGCTCCTCGTCGCTGACGGAGAACCAGTACTTGACGAGGATGATCCCCGAGCGCACGAGCATCCGCTCGAACTCCGGGCACGAGCGCATGAACTCCTGGTACTGCTGATCGGTGCAGAAGCCCATGACGCGCTCGACGCCGGCGCGGTTGTACCAGCTGCGATCGAACATCACCATCTCCCCGGCGGCGGGCAGATGCGGAACGTAGCGCTGGAAGTACCACTGGGTCTTCTCGACCTCGGTCGGCGTCCCGAGCGCGACGGTCCGGCACCAGCGCGGGTTCAGGCGCTCGTTGATCCGCTTGATCACGCCGCCCTTCCCGGCCGCGTCGCGTCCCTCGAAGATCACCACGACGCGCTGCCCGCTCTCGCGGATGGACTGCTGCTGGATGACGAGCTCGCGCTGCAGGCGCTCGAGCTCCTTGTCGAAGGTCTTGCGATCGAGGCGTGACATGGCCGCGCACAATACGCGTGCGGCCTAGCCGAGAGCGAGCAGCAGCCCGGTGAGGTCCGCGGCCGGCTGCGCCGCCGCGAAGTAGTGCCCCTGCGCCGCGTCGCAGCCCAGGGCGCGCAGGCGGTCGACCTGCGCGAGCGTCTCGACCCCCTCGGCGAGCGCCTGCAGCCCGAAGGCGTGCGCGAGGCCGATGACGGCCGCGACGATCGCGGCCTCCTCCTCGCTCTCCGCCATCCCGGTGATGAACGAGCGGTCGATCTTCACCGTGTCGACGGGCAGCTGCTCGAGCAGGCGCAGCGAGGACTGCGTCGTGCCGAAGTCGTCGATCGCCAGGTGGCAGCCGAGGTCCTTGATCCCGCGCAGCACGCGGCCCGCGCGAAGCTGGTTGGCCATCACGGCGGCCTCGGTGAACTCCATGCAGAGGGTCGCGGGGTCGGCGCCGGCGCGCTCGATCGCGTCGCGGACGACGGTGACGGTGTCGCTGTGCAGCACCTGGCGGGGGCTGAGGTTGACGCACACGACCGCGGGGTCGCCGGTCCGCTCGGCCGCCCACATCGCGGCCTGCCGCGCGGCGGAGCCGATCGCCCACGCGCCGATCGGGAACATCAGGCCGGCGTCCTCGGCGACATCGAGGAACTCCCCGGGCGTGACGAGCCCGCGGCTGCGGTGGCCCCAGCGCAGGAGCGCCTCGCACCCGATGATCGACCCGGAGCGCAGCCGGAAGGCCGGCTGGTAGTGCAGCGTGAACTCGCCCTCCTCCAGGCCGCGGCGCAGGTCGGTCTCGAGGTCCAGCCGCTCTTGGGCGCGGGCGCGCATCTCGTCGTCGAAGACCTCGTAGAGGGCCCCCTGGGCCTTCGCGCGGTACATCGCGGCGTCGGCGTCGCGCAGCAGCCCCTCGGCCGCGGTGCCCGGGCCGCTGGCGAGGGCGATGCCGATGCTCGCGTGCACATGGGCCTCGCCGGCGCCGACGGACACGGGCTCGGCCAGGGCGGCGGCGATGCGCTGGGCGACCGCGACCGCCTGGTGGGCGCCGCGGATGTCCTCGCAGAGGACGACGAACTCGTCGCCGCCGACGCGGGCCGCCGTGTCGCCGGAGCGCAGGACGCCGTTCAGGCGCCGGGCGACGGCGACGAGGAGCAGGTCGCCGACCTCGTGCCCGAGGGCGTCGTTGACGGCCTTGAAGCCGTCGAGGTCGAGGACGAGCACGCCGACGGTCTCGGTCCGGCGGCTGAGGCGCCCGAGCGCCTGGTCGAGGCGGTCGCGCAGGAGGATGCGGTTGGGCAGGCCGGTGAGCGGGTCGTGCATCGCCTGACGCGCCAGCTCGTTCCCGGCGCGCTCGCGCTCGACCGCGAATCCGAGGGCGCGCACGAGGCCGGGCCCGTCGAGCCGGTCGCGCACGAGGACGTCCTGCGCACCGCGGCGGATCACGTCGAGCGCCAGCTCCTCGTCCTCGTGCGCCGTGAGCACGACGACGGGGACGTGGGCGACCATCGAGCGCAGCTGCTCGAGGGCGTCGGTCAGCGCCGCGTCGTCCTCGCAGGCGAGCAGCACCGCGTCGGCGGGGGCGTCGAGCAGCTCCGATGCCGCCTCGCCGGCGCGGGCCAGCGCGCGCACGTCCACCAGGCGACCGGCCTCGGCGAGCAGCTCGCCGATCATGCGCCCGTCGCCGGGGCGTCCCTCGACCACGAGCAGGCGCGTCGCGGGAGCCAGGCCGGGCTGCGGCTCGAGGCCGGGAATCATGGAGTGGTCGAGGTCGGGCACAGGGATGCGGGGAACCGGGTTCCCGGCTGGTATCGCCCCGTCCTCGCGGGCCTTGAACGCGTCCAGCCGCACCTGGACGGACGAGCGTGGGGACTTCTCCGACTGGTCCCGTTGATACCCCGAAGTCCGGTGCGTAGGAATCCGCCGTTCGGCGCTCGGGGCCCGCCGCTGCTAGCGTCGCGCGCCGTGCCGGAGGACGATCGGATCGAGCTCGTGGCGAGCGTCGGCGCCCTCGACGGCGCCGTCGCGGCGCTGCGCGAGTTCGTCCACCGCTCGGGCGCGCTGCGCGCGGTCGGGCTCGTGGACCGCGACCCCGGCGAGGGGCCCGCCGTCGTCGAGTGCGGCCGCCTCGCGGTGATCGAGGTCGACTTCGGCGACCGCGTCGTGCACCTCCCCCACGGGATCGAGCTGGACGTGCCGACGCCCGCGCTGCCGGACGTGCGCCAGCTCCCGCCGTTCGACGTGGACCCGGCGAGCGGCGAGGTGACCGGCACCGTCGGCGGCCTCGATCATCTCGTCGCCGGCGTGTGCGGCCTCGCCGACGCGCTGGGCGGGCGCAACGTCGCGATGGCCGTCTTCGAGACGACCGGCGCCGAAGCACCGCTGGCGATCACCGCACGCGCCGGAGGAGGCGACCCGGTGATCATCGCGATCGGGGAGGACCCGGCCGACCAGTTCGAGTGGCGGGCGCCCGGTCAGCCGCCCGACGACCCGCCGGACGCGGCGGCCTGAGCGGCCACCTCGTCGAGGAAGCCCGCGACGAGCCCGGCGGTGAGCGCGGGGGCATCGTCGAAGAGGAAGTGGCCCTCGCCCTCGAGGACGACGAGCCGCGCGCCGGGAAGTTCCTCGCGCAGCCGCCGGCCGCCCGCGAGCGGCGCGAACGCATCCTCGCTCCCCCAGAGCAAGGAGCGCGGGCACGCCGAGCGCCGCCAGGCGCCCCGCGTACGGCTCGAGCTTCTCGAAGTCCCCCGACCGGTAGAGCGCCAGGTGGGCCGCGCGGCGCTCGGGCGTCGCGTACGCCTGCCAGCAGGCGTCGACCGCCTCGGCGTCCATCCGCGAGACGGCCCCCAGCATCGCCGTGAAGCCCTCGCGCGTCATCGAGTCCGCGAGCTGCTCGCCCTCGCCGGGCGTGCGCAGCGTCTGCGCGAGCCCGTGCCACTTCCCGTCGGGGAAGAAGCCGGAGGCGCTGATCACGAGCCCGCTGACGCGGTCCGGTGCGTCGCAGGCCCAGCGCAGGCCGATGAGCCCGCCCCAGTCGTGGACGCACAGCACGACGGGACCGAGCCCCAGGTCGTCGTGGAAGCGCGTCAGCGCGTCGACGTGCCCCTCCCAGGTGCCCGCGCCGTCCGCGGGGTCGCCGAGCGGCGAGTCACCGTAGCCGGGCAGGTCGGGCGCGACCGCCCGCCAGCCGGCGCGCGCGGCGGCGTCGAGCGTCGCCCGCCACATGTGCGAGGACTCCGGGTAGCCGTGGAGGCAGAGCAGCGTCCCGACGGGCTCGCCGGCGGGAAGGACATCGCGATGGGCCAGGGCGGATGCGGTCATGGCGGTCGTCATCGGCGTAACGTACCCCTAGGGTCCGCGTCCATGTGCCATGATCCGCTCGCTCTTCGGCCCCGTCTTCATCCTCGCCGGGCTCAACCACTTCATCAGCCCGCGCTTCTACCTGCGGATCATGCCGCCGTGGCTGCCCGGCGCACGAGGCGATGAACGCCGCCAGCGGCGCCGCGGAGATCGTCGGCGGCGCCGCCGTCATCTGCCCGGACCCGCGCGTGCGGCGTTTCGGCGGCTGGTTCTCGATCGCGACGCTCGTCGCGGTCTTCCCGGCCAACTGGCACATGGCCCGCCACCCCGAGGACTTCCCCGAGGTTCCCGGCGGCCGCGGCGACGCTGCTCGCGCGGCTGCCGCTGCAGCTCGTGTTCATCGCGTGGGCGCTGGCCGCGATGCGGCCGCCGGCCGGCGACTGAGCGGCTCACCCCTCGACGAGCGGGCGGTCGCCGAGCGTCAGCGTCCCGCCGGGCCGCGACGATCCGCACGTCGACGTCGGGCGCGAGGCTCGCCGCGAAGCGCGCGAAGAGGTGCGGCGGGTCGGTCGAGCGGGATCGGCCGCACGCGGTGCAGCGCGACCGGGTAGAGCGTCCCCCAGTGGATCGGGACGGCGAGCCGCGGGCGCAGCAGCGCGGCCGCCTCCGCGGCGCGCCGCGGGTCCATGTGGCCGGCGCCCAGCGACGGCCCCCACCCCCAGACGGGGAGCAGCGCGACATCGAGCGGCGCGTCGCCCCCGAGGCCCGCCATCTCGTCGAAGACGTCGGTGTCGCCGGCAAAGTAGACGCGGGTGGGCCCCTCGACGACGAAGCCGATGCGGGTCGGCGCGCGGGCCGCCGAACGGACCGCGGCGGTCGTCGTGGTCGGCCGGCACCGCGCGGACCCGCACGCCGCTCAGCTCGACGGAGTCCCCGACGACGACCTCGCGGACGTCCGTGAACCCGGCGGCGGCGGCCAGCGTCCCCGCCCCGCGCGGGACGACGATCGGCGTCCAGCGCTCGAGCAGCTTCAGCGACGGGGTGTCCCAGTGGTCGCGGTGCAGATGCGAGACGAGGATGCCGTCGAGGTCGCGCTGGACGTCCTCGTCGACCGCGCGCCCGTGCCGGCGCAGGTGCACCAGGCGCGAGCGCAGGACCGGGTCGGTGATGAGGCGCGCCCCGCCGGTCTCGATGAGCAGCGTCGCGTGCCCGAGGAAGGTGATGCGCTCGCTCACCGGCGCGACGCTATCGCGGGAGGCTCCGTCGGCGTCCCTGACAGGATGCAGCGATGAGTTCCGCCATCGCGCAGGAGACCGCCGAGCAGGAGGACGAGCATCCCGTCAGCGTCCTCGAGCTGTTCTTCGACCTCGTCTTCGTCCTGGCGATCACGCAGGTCACGCTCCTGCTCGCGGAGGACCTGACGCTCGCGGGCATGCTGCGCGGGCTGCTGATCCTCGCGCTGCTGTGGTGGTCGTGGGTCGGCTACTCCTGGCTGACGAACGGCATCGACCTCGACGACGTCCGAACCCGCATCTCGATCTTCGTCGCGATGGCCGCGTTCACCGTCGCCGCGCTCGCCGTCCCGGCCGCCTACGGCGACGACGCGGTCCCCTTCGCGCTCGCCTACGCGGTCGTCCGGGCGATGCAGGTCGGCCTGTACGCCTACGGCACCGACGACGACGACCCCAACCACGGCGCCATCCTCAGGCTGGGTCCCGGCTTCCTCCTGAGCGCGGGCCTGATCGTGATCGGCGCGCTCGTCGGCGGCGAGGCGCAGCCGTGGATCTGGCTCGTCGCGATCCTCCTCGACGTCCTGACCCCGATCGTGTTCGACACCTCGCAGTTCCGCGTCCACGCCGGGCACTTCGCCGAGCGCCACGGACTGATCATCATCATCGCGCTCGGCGAGTCGATCGTCGCGCTCGGCTCCGGCGTCACGGAGGAGACGGTCGACCTCTCGCGGGCCGCCGGCGGCGGTGCTCGGCGTCGCCGCCGCGGCGACGCTCTGGTGGCTGTACTTCGACATCGTCGCGGTCGTCGCCGAGCACCGGATGAAGCAGGCCCAGGGCGGGGAACGGGCCCGGATCGCGCGCGACTCCTACAGCTACATCCACTTCTTCATGATCGCCGGGATCGTCCTGCTGGCGCTCGGGATCAAGAAGACGCTGCTCGACAGCGAGGAGCCGCTGAAGCTCGTCGCGGCGGTCGCGCTGTGCCTGGGCCCCGCGCTCTACCTGGCCGGCCACATCGCGTTCCGGCTGCGCAACGTCGGGACGCTCAACCGGCAGCGGCTCGTGGTCGCGGTCGTCCTCGTGGCGCTCATCCCGCTCGTCCACGCGATCGACGCCCTCCCCGCGCTGGCGCTCGTGACCGCCGTGCTGGTCGCGCTCGTGACCTACGAGCACGTGCGCTTCGGCGAGCATCGCGCGGAGCTGCTCGCGCGCATCAGGGAGAGCAGCTGATGCGGGCGAGCGCGGCGCGGTAGGCGCGCATCGCCGCGGCGGGCCAGTCGCCGTGCGTCTGCGTGCGCAGCCGCGCGACGCGCTCGCGGTGGTAGGGCGAGCGCAGGCTCTCGTTGTGGCCGATGACGTGCTTCAGCGCGATGCCCTCGCGGCAGCGCAGCCACGCGCTGAGCCGCAGCGACGCCGTCCGCTGCGGGCCGGACAGCACGTCGGACTCGCGGAAGCCGACGTGCTCGACGCCGATCGCGGTCCAGTTGAGGCCGACCGTGTGACGGCACATGAGGCCGAGCGGGACGAGCTGGTGGATCGTGCCGTCCCGGTCGATCACGAAGTGCGCGCAGACCCCGGGCAGCTCACCCAGTTCGCCGTCCGGGACGTCCGGGGCGAACGTGTTGAACGCCGAGCGGAAGGTCGCCCCCTCGGTCATGTGCTGCACGATCACGCGCGGGCGCACGAGGCGAAAGCGGCTGAGGCCGTAGTGCCGGCGCGCATAGGCCGCCATCTCCGCACGCCGCCGGGCCGGGTACGGGATCGGCGTCCAGGCGATCGGCGGGCGCTCCGGAGCGGCTGCGGGAACGGCCAGCGCGAGCGCTGCGAGGGAGGCGAGCACCCGTCAGACGGTAGTCAGTCGGCGCGGGCGGCAAGCCGCATGAACGTCGACGCCGCCTGCGCCCGGTTGCTCGCATGGAGCTTGCGCAGGAGGTTGCTCACGTGCGTCTTCACGGTGCCCTCGGAGATCACCAGGCGCCGAGCGATCTCGGGGTTCGTGAGGCCGTCGGCCATGAGCTGGGCGATCTCGAGCTCGCGCCGGGTGAGCAGCGTGCGCAGCTGCGACTCCGGCTGCACGATCGCCGCTGACGCGGCGCGGGTGACGGCGGCGGTCTGCCGGTCGAGCCGTGCCATCTCGACCTCGGCGTCGACCACCTCGTCGATGACCGCCTCGATCGATCCCGTCAGATCGCGCACGCGCTCGCGCAGATCACGCAGGCGCTCGATCAGCACCGTTCGCTCGAACGCGTACCCGGCGCCCTCGGCGAACATCCACAGCACGTCGCGGTCGAACTCGTCGACATCGCGCTGATTGACGTAGCAATCGGCGTGGATGAAGCCGATGACCCGGCCCTCGGGCATCAGCGGAGCCGTCACGTACGAGCGGCTGAACGAGGCGTCCGCGATCGGCCTGTGGGTCCGCGGGTCGTTCTGCACGTCGCGCACGAGCATCGGCGCGCGCAGCCGCACCATCTCGGTCTCGAGCAGCATGTGGTCCAGGCGTTGTGGATCCGCGCGTCCGGCGGCGACGATCTCCTCGCCCCACTCCGGGTCCCCTTCGATGAGACAGACCTCCGGGATCCAGAGCCCGTCGCGCACGCGCGAGACGATGATCCGGGAGAACCCGAGCGTCAGCGCCTCCGAGGCGATGGCGCGGATGGCCTGGTCGGTCGTGCCCAGCTCGCGCAGCCGTGACAGCGCCGCCTGCACCCGGGCGAACGCGAGTGAGCGGTGCGCGAGGCGGGCGTCGCCGAGCGCTCGCTGGAGCCGGTGCAGCGTCCCGGCGTGCTCGGACAGCGTGGCGAGCTCCGGCGCAGGCGGCCCGGCGGCCAGCGCATCGGCGATGTGGTCGAGCGCGCGATCGAGCGCGAGCTCGGCGGCGTCCTGCGAGGCCACGTCCGCCGGCTCCGGCGGCAGGCACCCGGGCACCTCGCGCGCGGCGGCCGCGAGCTCGTCGTGGATGCGCGCGCGCAGCTCCTCGTCCTCGAGCGGCTGGCCCGCGACGAGCCACGTCGAGGTGTCCGGCACGCGTGACGCGGCGATGCCCGGCGTGTCCTCGGCTTCGACCCCTGCGCCCACAGTCGGCCGAGCGTATCCGACCGACGGCGGCGCCCTCCGTCTATCGAGGCACGAACCTCCCTCGTTCAGGAGATGCCGCCGGCGCACGTCCCCGCATACGCTCGCCGCCATGCTGCGCACGCGATTCACCGAGACGTTCGGCGTCGACCACCCGATCATGCAGGGAGGCATGCAATGGGTCGGCCGGGCCGAGCTCGTCGCCGCCGTGGCGAACGCCGGCGCCCTCGGCTGCATCACGGCGCTGACCCAGCCGACGCCCGAGGCGCTGGCCGCCGAGATCGCCCGCTGCCGCGAGCTGACCGACCGGCCGTTCGGGGTGAACCTCACGATCCTCCCGTCGATCAAGCCGCCGCCGTACGCCGAGTACCGCCGCGCGATCATCGAGTCGGGCGTCACGATCGTCGAGACCGCCGGCTCCAACCCACAGGAGCACCTCGACGACCTGCGCCCGCACGGCATCAAGCTGATCCACAAGGCGACGTCGGTCCGGCACGCGCTGAAGGCGGAGGCGATCGGCGTCGACGCCGTCTCGATCGACGGGTTCGAATGCGCCGGCCACCCCGGCGAGGACGACGTCCCCGGCCTCATCCTCATCCCCGCCGCGACCGCGGTCCTGAGCATCCCGGTCGTCGCGTCCGGCGGCATCGCCGACGCCCGCGGCCTCGTCGCGGCGCTCGCGCTCGGCGCCGACGGCGTGAACATGGGCACCCGCTTCATGTGCACCGCCGAGTCCCCGATCCACGAGCGGATCAAGGCGCAGATCGTCGCCAACGACGAGCGGTCGACGAATCTCATCTTCCGCGGGTTTCGCAACACCGCGCGCGTCGTCAAGAACTCGGTCAGCGACGAGGTGCTCGAGATCGAGGCGCGCGGCGGCGCGTTCGAGGACGTGCGCGAGCTGGTGGCCGGCGCGCGCGGAAGCCGCGTCTACGAGACCGGCGACCCGGAGCTGGGCATCTGGTGGGCCGGCATGGTCCAGGGCCTCATCGACGACGTCCCCACGGTCGGCGACCTCGTCGCGCGAATCGTCGCGGAGGCCGAGGCGATCGTGCGCGATCGGCTGGCCGGCATGGCCGGCGCGGCCGTCGCGTAGGCGGGTCCCCCACCCGGGGGAGAGAGATCCGCCCGACGGGTGATGGTCGCCGGCGCCCCGGGGTGGGACGGTCCCGCGTCATGAGCACGCTCAGCGCCGAACGCCCGACGATCGACACGCCCGACGCCGACATCTCGGCACGGGACTTCTGGGCGCAGGACTTCGAGACGCGCGACCGTGTCTTTGCGCGATTCCGCAGCGACTGCCCCGTCTCCTGGCACCGCCCCTACGAGTCGGAGCTGATGCCGCCGGACGCGGACACCCCGGGCTTCTGGTCGGTCTGGCGGTTCGAGGACATCCGCATGGTCAGCCGCAACGCGAAGCTCTTCTGCTCCGGCCAGGGCATGCTCATGGAGGACTTCCCCGAGGTCGTCGCGACGATGTCGCAGTCGTTCCTCGCCATGGACGATCCCGAGCACGCGCAGCTGCGCGCGATCGTCTCGCAGGCGTTCACCCCCCGGCGCATGCGGACCATCGAGGGCTGGATCCGCGAGAACGTCAACGCGCTCGTCGACGAGATGGCCCACCTCGGGGAAGGTGACTTCTGCGAGCTGTTCGCCAAGCAGGTGCCCGGCCGGATCTTCGCCGACTTCTTCGGACTCCCCGAGGGGGAGACGCGCGCGAACGTCATGGACGCCGCCGAGAAGATGCTCGCCTGGGACGACCCGGAGGCCGCCCAGGGCCGCGACGCGATCACGACGTACGGCGAGGAGGCCCAGCGCCTGCTCGACATCTGCTTCGACCTCATCGACGAGCGCCGCGCCGCGCCGGGCGAGGACCTGCTCAGCTGGCTCGTCGAGGCCGAGTTCGAGGGCCGCAAGCTCGAGGACTGGGAGATCGGGTCGTTCTTCACCCTGCTGGCCGCCGCCGGCAACGACACGACGCGCCACTCGACCGCCCACGCGCTGCGCCTGCTGACCGCGAACCCCGATCAGCGCGCGCTGCTGCTCGAGGACCTCGACGGGCGGCTCGACGGCGCGGTCGAGGAGATCCTGCGCTACGCCTCCGCGGTCATGCAGTTCCGCCGCACGGCGACCGCCGACACGGAGATCGCGGGCGTGCCGATCGCCGCCGGCGACAAGGTCGTCATGTGGTACTGCTCGGGCAACCGCGACGACACCGTCTTCCCCGACGGCGGGCGCTTCGACATCCGCCGCGAGAGCGCGTCGCCGCACCTGGGCTTCGGCGGCGGGGGACCGCACTACTGCATGGGCGCGGCGCTCGGGCGCCTGATGCTCAAGCACGGCCTGCACGAGCTGCTGACGCGCATGCCCGACATCGAGTCGGGAACCCCGGGCTACCAGGTCAACAACTTCATCCACGGGATCCACACGCTGCCCGCGACGTGGACGCCCGCATAGAGAGGACACGATGAGCTACTTCAGCAACGCCGACGAGGTCTACCGCTATCTGGGCGGGGTCTTCCGCCTGGCAGCCGACACCGAGGTCGGGCCGAAGCTCGCCACGGCCGACATCGACCTGCAGGTCTACTACTCCGATCCCGACACGCGCGTGCTGATCAAGATGCACGGCGACAACATCGAGGTGTTCGACGACACCGAGAACGAGGACGCCGACGTGAAGCTCTTCATGCCGGCGGACATCGGCGACAAGTACTGGCGCGGGGAGTACAACCTGGCCGTCGGGCTCGCGAAGGGGCAGGTCAAGGCCAAGGGCCCCGTCAACAAGATCCTCAAGCTCGTCCCGCTGACGCGGCCGGTCTTCCCCATGTACCGCGAGATGGTCGCCGAGAAGGACGGGGCAGCGGCCTGATGCTTCCCGGCGCGCACGATCCGCACTGCACCGCCGTCGTGATGGCGACGAGCGGTGAGACCCTCTCCTACGGCGAGCTGGACGCTGCGGCGAACCACATCGCCCGCCTGCTGCGGTCGATGGGGCTGCGGCCCGGTGACCACGTCGCCCTCTGCCTGGAGAACAGCCCGCGCTTCTTCGAGGTCCTCTGGGGCGCGCACTACGCGGGCCTGCTCTACACCGCGTGCTCGACGCGCCTGACGCCCGAGGAGCTGCAGTACGTCGTCGACGACTGCGGCGCCCGCGTGGTCGTCATGTCGCCGCGCTACGCCGAGCTGGCCGCTGCGATCGGCGACGCGACGCCGCAGGTCCAGCGGCGCCTGTCCGCGGGCGGCCCGATCGACGGGTACGAGGCGATCGAGGAGCTGACCGCCGGCCTGGACCCGTCACCGATCGAGGCGCCGCGGATCGCCGGCCGCGACATGCTCTACTCGTCCGGCACCACGGGGCGGCCGAAGGGGATCCGCCCGAAGGAGCTGACGGCGCCGCTCGAGGAGGCGCCGGTGATCGTCACGCCCGTGCTGCGCGACATGCTCGGCGTCGGGCCCCAGGACGTCTACCTCTCCCCCGCGCCGCTCTACCACGCCGCGCCGCTGCGCTTCTGCCTGGCCTTCCACCAGCTCGGCGCGACCGTCGTCGTGATGGAGCGCTTCGACGCCGCACAGGCGCTGTCGCTCATCGCCGAGCACCGGGTGACCGCCACGCAGATGGTGCCGACGATGTTCGTGCGCATGCTGCGCCTGCCGGAGGCCGAGCGCGCCGCGGCGGACCTCTCGAGCCTGCGCTTCGCGCTGCACGCGGGCGCACCGTGCCCGCCGGAGATCAAGCGGCAGATGATCGACTGGTGGGGGCCGATCATCCACGAGTACTACGCCTCCACCGAGGGCTGCGGGCTCACCTGGATCACGAGTGGCGACTGGCTCACCCATCCGGGCAGCGTCGGGCGCGCGCTGATCGGCGTCGCGCACATCGTCGGCGAGGACGGGAGCGAGCTGGATCCCGGTGAGACGGGCGCCGTCGCGTTCTCCGACGGGCCCGCCTTCGAGTACCACAACGATCCGGAGAAGACCGCGGCCGCGACCGACGAGCGCGGCTGGCAGAGCTTCGGCGACATCGGCCACCTCGACGCCGACGGCTTCCTCTATCTCACCGACCGCGCGTCCCACATGATCATCACGGGCGGGGTCAACGTGTACCCGCAGGAGACCGAGGACGTCCTGCAGTCCCACCCAGCCGTGATGGACGCGGCCGTGTTCGGGATCCCGAGCACCGAGTGGGGCGAGGAGGTCAAGGCGGTCGTCCAGCCGGTGACGATGCCCGCCGACGACGCCGCGGCCGACGCCCTCGTCGCCGAGCTGCTGGCCCACTGCCGCGCCCACCTCGCCGATCTCAAGTGCCCGCGCAGCATCGACCTGCGGGCCGAGCTGCCGCGGCACGACACGGGAAAGCTCTACAAGCGCCTGCTGAAGGACGAGTACGCGCGCGAGGCCGCCGGGACCACCTAGGAGGAGCGCATGTCCACCGTCAGCGTCACCCATCAGCAGATGTTCATCGACGGAGCCCACGTGGATTCCGACGAGCACTACGACATCCGCCACCCCGCGACCGAAGAGCTCGTCTGCACGGTCGCCAAGGGCTCCGTCGCCCACGCCGACCAGGCGGTCGCCGCCGCCCGCCGCGCCTTCGAGGCGGGCTCGTGGACGCGGATGATGCCCGAGGACCGGTCGGCCGTCATGAAGCGCGTCGCCGACCGCCTGGGCACCGAGCTCGAGGAGATCACCGAGCTGGAGATCCAGTGCAACGGCGCGACGATCCGCCAGGCGCTCGGCTTCCACACCGGGCTGGCCGCCCCGCACTTCCTCTCGTTCGCGGAGCAGGCGGCGACGTACGAGTTCGAGCGCGACGTGCCGACGACGGCGTACCCGACGCTCTCCGTCAACCGCATCCGGCACGAGCCGCTCGGGGTGTGCGTCGCGATCGTCCCATGGAACTTCCCGCTGGTCCTGGGGATCTGGAAGATCGGCCCGGCGCTCGCCGCGGGCAACTCCGTCGTGGTGAAGACGGACGAGAAGACCCCGCTGTCCCTGCTGCGCCTCGCGGAGATCGCCCACGAGGAGGGCGTGCCCGCGGGCGTCCTGAACGTCGTGACCGGGGACGGGCCCGAGGTCGGCGCGCGGCTCGCCTCGCACCCGGAGGTCGACAAGGTCGCGTTCACCGGCTCGACGGCCGTCGGGCGGCGAGATCATGCGCCTCGCCTCGGGCACGGTGAAGAAGGTCTCGCTCGAGCTCGGTGGCAAGGGGCCCGTGATCGTCCTCGACGACGCTGACCTCGACATAGCCGTGGACGGCGCGCTCTTCGCCTGCATGCTCTACTCGGGCCAGATCTGCGAGTCGGGCACGCGGCTGCTCGTCCCCTCCGCGCTGCACGACGAAATCGTCGACCGCCTGGTCGCGCGGGCGAGCACGATCACGCTCGGCGACCCCGCGGACTTCGACACCGACATGGGCCCGGTCGTCTCCGCGCGTCAGCGGGACCGGATCGTCGAGTACCTGCGATCCGGCGTGGCCGAGGGCGCCACGGTCGCGCTCGGAGGCGGCGTGCCGGAGGGCGCGCCGTTCGACCGTGGCTTCTGGATCGAGCCGACGATCTTCACCGACGTGACGAACGACATGCGGATCGCGCGCGAGGAGATCTTCGGGCCGGTGCTCGTCGTCCAGCGCTACGACGGCGTCGACGAGGCCGTGGCGCTCGCGAACGACACCGACTACGGGCTGACCGCGCGGCGTCTGGTCCGGGGACTACGAGCGGGCGCTCGAGGTCGCCGAGCGACTCCGCGCGGGCACGGTCTGGATCAACAACTGGCACATGATCGACCCGGCGCTGCCGTTCGGCGGCTACAAGCAGAGCGGCGTCGGGCGCGAGCTCGGGCCGGGCGCGATTGACGAGTACACCGAGACCAAGCACATCCACGTCGACCTGACCCGGAGCAAGGACCGTCATCTCTTCGACGTCCTGCTCTCCGCACCGGGCGACTGAGCCGGGAGCACTCGTGAAGACCACCGCCGCGCTCCTGCGCGAGACGAACACGCCGCTGTCGCTCGAGGAGATCGAGCTGCGACGACCTGCAGGCCGACGAGGTCCTCGTGCGGATCCGCGGCGTCGGCATCTGTCACACCGACATCGCCGCGCAGCAGGGCGTGATTCCGCTCCCCCTGCCGACGGTTCTGGGCCACGAGGGGGCGGGCGTCGTGGAGGCCGTCGGCGACGCCGTCGCCGGGCTGGCGCCCGGTGACCACGTCGCACTGAGCTACGACCATTGCGGCGACTGCCAGTGGTGCACCCGCGGGCGCACCGCCTACTGCGAGGTCTTCGCCGCGGTGAACTACTTCGGCGCGCGCCTGGACTCGACCCTCACGATGAGCCAGGGCGACGAGGAGGTCTTCGGGAGCTGGTTCGGCCAGTCGTCATTCGCTCGCTACGCGATCGCCAGCGAACGCAATGCCGTGAAGGTCCCCGACGATCTGCCGATCGAGCTCCTCGGCCCGCTCGGCTGCGGCCTGCAGACGGGCGCCGGGAGCGTCATGAACGTCCTGCGCCCGGAGGCCGGCGACGGCTTCTGCGTCTTCGGCCTCGGCGCCGTCGGCCTCGCGGGGCTGATGGCCGCCAAGGCCCTGGGCTGCGATCCGATCATCGCCGTCGACCCGAATCCCGCGCGGCTGCAGCTGGCGCGCGAGCTCGGCGCGACCGACACGTTCGACCCGTCCGCCTCCCACGACCTCGTCTGGGACATCATCGGCGTCGCCGCCCCCGGCGTGCACTGCTCGCTCGACGCGGTGGGCACCGGGCCCGTGATCCGCCAGGCGCTGGAGGTGCTGCGGTCCCCGGGACACTGCGTCACGGTCGGCTTCCAGGGCCTCGAGCACGACATCACCATCGACCAGGGGCACCTGCTGCTCGGCCGGTCGCTCTCGGGCGTCATCGAGGGCGATGCCGACCCGAACGTGTTCATCCCCCGTCTCATCGAGCTGCACCGCGACGGGCGCTTCCCGTTCGACCGGCTCATCGAGACCTTCCCGTTTGACCGCATCAACGACGCGATCGCCGCCGCCGAGGCCGGCACCGTCGTCAAACCCGTGGTGGTCTTCGACTGACCCCGTCTGCTAGAGAGGTGGGGTGACCGGAACCAGCAACGGCCGACGGGCCCGTCCATGAGCCGCCTCCGGCGCCTGGCGGCCGGCGGTGCCGTCGCGCTCGGCGGGGTCGTCGCGTACGACCTCACGCAGCGCCACCACGCGATCCTGCGCAACTTCCCGATCATCGGGCACCTGCGCTACCTGCTGGAGGAGGTCGGGCCGGAGCTGCGGCAGTACATCGTCACCTCCAACAACGACGAGCGCCCGTTCTCGCGCGATCAGCGGACGTGGGTCTACCAGTCCTCGAAGCTCAAGCCGAACACGATCGGCTTCGGCTCCGACAACGAGATGGAGAATGGGCTCGGGTACCTCATCATCAAGCAGGACGCCCGTCCCCATCCTGCGCCACCGGCGGGCGGCCCCGGGTCGGAGCCGGAGTTCCTGCTGCCTGCGGCGAAGGTCCTCGGCGCGGCGCACGGGCGCCGGCACGCGTTCCGGCCGCAGTCGGTCGTGAACATCAGCGGGATGAGCTACGGCGCGCTGTCGGCGCCGGCGGTGGAGGCGCTCAACCGCGGTGCCGCGATCGCCCCGTGCCTGCAGAACACCGGCGAGGGCGGGCTGTCCGAGCACCATCGTCACGGCGGCGAGCTGATCTTCCAGATCGGCACCGGGTACTTCGGCTGCCGCGACGCCGAGGGGCGGTTCGACCTCGACGCGCTCCTGCAGACGATCGAGCGCGGTCCCGTGCGGGCGCTGGAGATCAAGCTCTCGCAGGGCGCCAAGCCCGGCGTCGGCGGCATGGTCCCCGCCGCGAAGATGACGCCGGAGATCGCCGCGATCCGCGGAGTCCAGCCGGGGAAGGACTGCCGCAGCCCCGCGAGTCATTCGGCGTTCACGACGGTGGACGAGCTGATCGAGTTCTGCGAGCGGCTCGGGGAGGTCACCGGCCTGCCCGTCGGGATCAAGTCCGCGGTCGGGGAGCAGGCGTTCTGGCAGGAGCTCGCGACGCGGAGTGAGGCGACGGGCGGCGGCCCGGACTTCATCACCGTCGACGGCGGCGAGGGCGGGACGGGCGCGGCGCCGCTGTCATTCGCCGACCATGTCGCGCTGCCGTTCAAGCTCGCCTTCTCGCGGGTCTACGCGCCGTTCGCCCAGAACGGGATGAACGAGCGAATCGCGTTCATCGGCTCCGCGAAGCTCGGCATGCCGCACACCGCGCTGTTCGCGTTCGCGCTCGGTGCCGACATGGTGAACGTCGGCCGCGAGGCGATGATGGCGATCGGCTGCATCCAGGCCCAGCGGTGCCACACCGGGCGCTGCCCGACGGGCGTGGCGACGCAGAACCCGTGGCTCGTCCGCGGCCTGGACCCGGAGATCAAGGCGGCGCGCGCGGCGAACTACGTCCGCACGCTGCGCCGCGAGCTGGCGGCGCTCACCCGCACCTGCGGCGAAGGCCACCCGTCGCTCGTCACCCCCGACCAGCTCGAGCTGATGGAGGAGGGCTACCGCTCGCGCACGGCCGAGGAGGCGCTCGGGTACCTGCCGGCCTGGCGCGACGTGAGCGCCGGGCGGCGTGCCGAGATCGACACCCTGATGGCCGCCGAGCCGCATCCCGCCCCCGGCTGAGCCACAATCGCGCCGTGACCCGACCGCACCTGCTGCGCACCGCATCCGGCCCGGAGTCCGTGCTCGACCACGTGACCGCCGGCGCCGACCTCATCGTCCCGCTGGCCAACGGCGAGCCCGCGGCCGTCATCGACGCCCTGGAGAACCACGCCGACCGGCTCGACGGCGTGCGGATCCACCAAATGCACCCGCTGCGCACGCGGCGCTACATGCAGGGCGCGTTCGGCGACCGCCTGCGGCATGTCAGCTACTTCCTCTCGCTCGCGAACCGCCAGGCCTACTGGGACGGGCAGTGCGACCTGGTGCCCAACCACTTCTCCGAGATGCCGGCGCTGCTGCGCCGCACCACCCGCTGCTCGCTGGTCCTCGCCGCGGCGAGCCCGCCGGACCGCCACGGCTACTTCAGCCTGGGCACGAACGCCGACTACGTCAGTTCGATGATCGGGCGCATCCCGTTCTACCTCGAGGTCAACGAGCGGATGCCGCACACCATGGGCGGCAACGTCGTGCACGTCAGCGACGTCGCCGGGTGGTGCCAGGTGGACCGCCCGCTCATCGAGGTGGCCCCCGCCGTGCCGGGCGAGGACGACCACCGCATCGCGGCGCACATCGCCGAGCGCGTCCCCAACGGCGCGACGGTGCAGATCGGGATCGGCGCGATCCCCAATGCGGTGCTGTCGGCGCTCGCCGACCATGACCATCTCGGGCTGCACACCGAGCTGCTGACCGACGGCGTCATCGACCTCGTGGAGTCGGGCGCGCTCACCGGCGCGCGCAAGCTGCGCCGCCGCAACAAGCACGTGGCGACCTTCTGCCTGGGCACGCAGCGCCTCTACGACTGGCTCGACGACAACGACGGCGTCGAGATGCTCGGCGTGGAGTGGGTCAACAACCCGATGATCATCGGGGAGCAGCCCGACTTCGTCTCGATCAATGCCACGACCGAGATCGACCTGATGGGCCAGTGCGCGAGCGAGACGATCGCCGGGCGCTACTGGTCCTCGAGCGGGGGCCAGTCGGACTTCGCGCGCGGCGCCATGTACTCGGAGGGCGGGCAGGCCTTCGTCGTCCTGCACTCGCAGACGCGCAAGGGGCGCTCACGCGTGCGCGCCCAGCTCACCCCCGGGTCGGTCGTCACGACGCTGAAGAACACCGTCGACCACGTGGTCACCGAGCACGGACTCGTGGAGCTGCGCGGGAAGTCGCTGTCCGAGCGCGCGCGGCTGCTGATCTCGATCGCCCACCCCGATCACCGCGACGACCTGGAGCGCGAGGCGCGCGAGCTCGGGCTTCTGCGCTGACGAGCGCGCCGGTGCCGACCCGGCGGGCGGGGGCCGGGCGAGGAGTACCGTTGACCGGAGGATGACCCGCCTGCGCACCATCTCGACCGGCCGCCTGATCGCCCTGTGCGTCGCCGCCGTCGTCGCGCTCGCGGGACTCGCGACGATCGCCGTGGCGGGCTCGGGCAGCGGGCCGACGCCGCCGCCGAAGCCGCTGGCCCAGGCGCTGCGGGACGCCGCCGCCGCCGGCGCCCCGGAGGGCGTCACCGCGCGCGTGCGCTTCACCAACACGCTCATCGACGCCTCGGGGGTGGCCGCCGGCACCAACCCGCTGCTCGCCGGCGCGACCGGGCGCCTGTGGATCTCCGCGGACGGCGACCTGCGCCTGGAACTGCAGTCGCAGGGCGGGGGCGGCGACGCGCAGGTCGTGCTGCGCGGCGACGAGCTGACGGTCTTCGACTCCTCCGCGAACACGCTCTACCGCGCGACCCTGCCACCCGAGCCGGCGCGACGCGAGCGCAAGGACGACGGCGTCCCGGCGCTCGCGACCGTCGAGCGCGCCCTCGCACGGCTGGCACGCGTGGCGACGGTCGGCGAGGCGACGCCCGCGAACGTCGCAGGGCGTGAGGCGTACACCGTGCGCCTTGCCCCGCGCCGCGACGGCGGCCTGGTCGGCGGCGCATCGCTCGCCTGGGACGCCGCGAACGGCACCCCGCTGCGCGTCGCGATCTACTCCACGCAGCGCAACGACCCGGTGCTCGAACTCGTCGCGACCGACGTGCGCTTCGGCGCCGTGGATGCCGCGACCTTCGCCGTCCCGGCGCCGCCGGGCGCGACCCTCGTGCAGCTCAGTCCCAAGGATGCGTCCGGCAAGGCCGACGGCGGAGCGCGCCGGAAGCCCGTCACCGGCCTGGAGGCCGTCCGCGAGCGTGTCGGATTCCCGCTCGCCGCCCCCGCGACCCTCGCGGGCATGGAGCGCGCACAGGTCGCACTGATCGAGGGCGACGAGCGCGCCGGCGCACTCGTGACCTATGGCGAGGGCCTCGGCGGGATCGCGGTGCTCCAGCTGCCCGTGACGCCCGGGGAGGACGGCGCGCCGGGGAGCGGCGGGCGCGATCAGGGCATCGCGTCGGTGGACCTCGGCGGCGGCCTCCGGGCGACGCAGCTCGAGACGGCGCTCGGCACCGGTCTCACCTTCACGCGCGACGGCGTCCGCGTGGTCGTCCTCGGCTCGGTCACCGCGGACGTCGCGCAGGCGGCGGCCCGCGGCCTGCGGTGACGGCACCCGATCCCGCCGCGCCGCCCGTCGCGGTCCGCGGGCTGGTCAAGCGCTACGGCGACCTCGTCGCCGTCGACGACGTGGACCTGACGGTCGAGCCCGGCGACGTCTTCGGCTATCTGGGGCCCAACGGCGCCGGCAAGACGACGTCCCTGCGGATGATGCTCGGGCTGATCCGCCCGACCGCCGGCACGGTCCGGGTCTTCGGCCGCGACCCGGGCGTCTCGGTGCGCGCGCTCGCGGGTGTCGCGGGCTTCGTCGAGGCGCCGCGGTTCTACCCGTATCTCGACGGACGCACGAACCTGCGCATGCTCGCCGCGCTCGACGGCGATGACGCGGCGCGTCGGATCGACGAGGCGCTCGACGTGGTCGAGCTGTCGGCGCGCGGGCGCGACAAGGTCGGCGGGTACTCGCACGGGATGCGCCAGCGGCTGGGCATCGCCGCCGCGCTGCTGCGCCGCCCGCGACTGCTGCTCCTCGACGAGCCGGCGACGGGCCTGGACCCGGGCGGCATGCGCGACATGCGCGCACTCATCCGCCGCCTGGCGGACGACGGGATCACCGTGCTCCTGTCCAGCCACCTGCTCGCCGAGGTCGAGGAGCTCTGCAACCGCGTGGCGATCGTCCGGCGCGGACGCGTCGTGTACGAGGGCCGGCTCGACGACCTGCGGCTGGCCGCGGGCGCGACGTACCGCCTGCGCACGACGGACGACGACCGCGCGCAGGTCGTGTGCGCCGCCCAGCGCGGGATCGCCGAGCCCGTACGCGGCGACGACGGCGTCATCACGTTCCGCGCCGACGGGGATCAGGCGGTCGCTGCGCTGTCGCTCGCGCTGACGGAGGCCGGCGCGCTCATCCTCGAGCTCGCGCCGCGCATGGCGTCGCTGGAGGACCTCTTCTTCGACCTGACCGAGGGCGCCGACGCCCGCGAGGCCGGCGCGGCGCGCATCACCGAGGCCGCGGGCCTCGCCGAGGATGGCGCCGCGTGAGCCGGCCGGGCACGCTGACCGTCTACCGCTGGGAGCTGCGCAAGCTGCGCTCGCAGAAGCGGACGTACCTCGGCCTCGGGGCCGCAGCCCTCGTTCCCGCGAGCTTCGTCATCGCCGTCGCCATCCAGGGCGGCGAGGCCGAGGACGTGCCGTTCGGCCGGTACATCGACACGACGGGCCTCGCGATCCCGCTCGTCATGCTCCTGTTCGGCTCGATCTGGTTCTTCCCGCTCATCACGGCGCTCGTCGCCGGCGACATCGTCGCCAGCGAGGATCACAACGGGACCCTCAAGACGATCCTCACGCGGTCCGTGGAACGCCACCAGGTGTACGCCGGGAAGACCCTCGCGGCCCTGACCTACGCGATCACCGCGATCCTGTTCGCCGGGGTCGTCGCGACCGGGCTCGGCGTCCTCGTCTCGGGCTTCGAGCCGATCACGAGCCTGTCGGGGACGGTCGTACAGCCCGGCCGCGGGCTCGCGCTCGTCTTCGTCAGCCACCTCGTCTATCTCGTCCCGATCGTCGCGATCGCGTGCATCGGCCTGCTGTTCTCGACGGTCTTCCGCAACAGCGCCGCCGCGATCGTCGCGACGCTCATGTTCTCGCTCCTGCTGCAGCTCGTGACGATCATCCCCGGTCTGGACGGCCTGCGGCCCTATCTCCTGAGCACGCAGTTCGACGCGTGGCAGGGGCTGTTGCGCACGCCGGTCGACTGGGCGCCAGTCGTGCGCGCGGCCTGGGTCTGCGCGCTCTACGCGGTCCCGGCGCTCGGTGCCGGGCTGCTCGTGTTCGTGCGGCGCGACGTCGCGGGAGGCTGAGAAGTGGCCACACCCGTCGGCGTACGGGAGTACGGTGGTCCCATGAGCATCTGGACGCGCGTGCGGGCGCGGCTGCGGCGTGGACCCTCCGCGCCGGACGGAACCCATGACGACGACCGTCTCCCGACGTCGTCGATGATCCCCGGGACGGCGGCGAGCGGCGTGTGGAGCCCGCGCCACAACGACTCGTTCCTCTCCCCGGGCGACAGCGCGCGCGGCGGGCCGCCGCCGGACGAGGACTTCCTCAAGCCCCGCGTGAAGTGACGGCCGCGCCGGGGCCGGCGTCGAACGGTCGCTGAGCCGCGACGTGCGGCAGGTCAAGCCGCCGGCGATGCCCGCCGATGTAGCGCCTGATGCCACGGTCCGCGCGCGCCGCAATCCTCCTCTGCACGGGCTGGCTCGTCCTCTGGCAGGCCCACGCGCTGGGCCTCTCCTGGATCCCGGTCGGCCCCGCCACCTGGATCCATCTCGTCGTGATGGCCATCGGCGCCGGACTGTGCTTCGCCCGCGCCGTCGCCGAGCGCCGCGAGCGCCTCGCGTGGACGCTCATCGGCTCCGGGCTCGCCTGCTGGATCGGCGGTGAGACCTACTTCACCCTCGTCCTGTGGGACGACGCCTCGCCGCCCGTCCCCTCGCCGGCCGACCTGGGCTTCCTGCTCTTCCCGCCGCTCATGTTCGCGGGCATCATCCTGCTGCTGCGCTCCCGCGTGCGCGGGCTGCCGCGGATGCTGTGGGTCGACGGCATCACGGCCGCGCTCGCGGTCGGCGCGGTCAGCGCGGCCGTCGTGGTGGAGACCGTGCTCGACGCCTCCGCCGGCAGCGACCGTCTTGCGGTCATCACGAACCTCGCCTATCCGGTCACCGACCTCGTGCTCGTCGGCCTCATCGTCGGGGCCGTGGCCGCGCGCGGCTGGCGGGTGGACCGCACGCTCGGCCTGCTCCTGGCCGGGGTCTTCAGCTTCTGGCTGTCGGACTCGCTGTACCTCGTGCTCACCGCCAAGGGCACCTGGGAGTCCGGAGGCGCGTTCGACGCGGGCTGGTGGGCGACCGCCGTCGTGCTCGGCGCCGCCGCCTGGCAGCCCGCGACGCGGCAGGCACAGGCCGCGGTCCGTCCCGGTGCGGCGCGCATCCTCGCCCCCATCGGGTTCGCGCTGGCCGGCCTCGCGGTCCTCGTCGTAGGCAGCGCCGGCAACCTCAACGTGCTCGCGATCGCGCTCGCCGCGGCGTCGCTGACCGCCGTGATGGCCCGTCTGCTGCTCACCCACCACGAGAACCTGCGGATGCTGCGCATCAGCCGCAGCGAGGCGCTCACCGACGCGCTGACGGGCCTCGGGAACCGGCGCGCGCTGGCGCTCGACCTGGAGGCGACGCTCAACCCGGACGCCGAGGGATACGGCAGCGCCGCCGTCCTCACGCTGTTCGACCTGGACGGCTTCAAGCACTACAACGACAGCTTCGGCCACCCGTCCGGCGACGCGCTGCTGCAGCGTCTGGGCGAGGGTCTCGCCGTCGCGGTCACCGGCCGCGGGCGGGCCTACCGGATGGGCGGCGACGAGTTCTGCGTCCTGCTCGACCGGGCGGACGACCTCTCCGTCGCCGCGTGCGCGGCGGCACTCAACGAGTCCGGCGAGGGCTTCACGATCGGCTGTTCCCACGGCACGGTCCTGCTCCCGGGCGAGGCGCAGGAGGCCAGCGACGCGCTGCGCATCGCCGACCAGCGGCTCTACGAGCACAAGCGCGGGGGCCGGCGGACGACGCGGCACGAGACCAAGGAGGTCATGCTGCGGATCCTCGCCGAGCGCGATCCCGAGCTCAGCCACCACGTCACCGACGTCGCGGCGCTCGCCGAGGGTGTCGCCGCCACGCTGGGGCTCGACCACGGTGAGGTCGAGCACGTGCGCATCGCCGCCGAGCTGCACGACGTCGGCAAGGTCGCCATCCCCGACGAGATCCTGCTCAAGCCGGGGCCGCTCGACGCGGGCGAATGGCGCTTCATGGAGCGCCACACGCTGATCGGCGAGCGCATCATCGGCAGCTCCCCCGGACTCGCGCCGGTCGCCGCGATGGTCCGCTCCAGCCACGAGCGCTGGGACGGCCGCGGCTACCCCGACCGCCTCAGCGGCGAAGAGATCCCCCTCGGGGCCCGGATCGTCGCCGTCTGTGACGCGTACGACGCGATGACGAAGGACCGCTCGTACCGCAGCGGCATGGACCCCGAGCTCGCGCTCACGGAGCTGCGCCGCTGCGCCGGCTCGCAGTTCGACCCCGCGGTCGTGTCCGCCTTCGAGACGGCGGTCCGGGCGCGCGCGGTCGCCGCCCCGCGCGCCGCCTGATGCCCACTCCCGACGCCTTCCGGCCGACCTGGCTCTGCAGGACCCCGCGGGAACGTGCGCGCATGCTCGACATGGAGCGGCGGCTGGCGCCGGTCCGGCATCTCTGCTTCGCGGCCATCGCGGTGGCGCTGGTGGCGAGCGGCGCCTGGGTCGGGTGGTGGACCCTCGCCCCGCTCGCCATCGCCGCCATCGGCTTCGTCGTCCTCGGCCGCGGCCTCGAGGAGGCCGCGCGGCCCGAGTACCGGCTCGCGCTCGCCTGGATGCTCTCGCAGGCACTCATCGCCGCGAGCATCGCGCTCACCGGCGGGCCGGACAGCCCGGCGCTGCCCTGGCTCGCGATTCCGACCGTGACGCTGCCGGCCCGCTTCGGCGTGCGCGGCGTCCTGGCGGGCAGCGGCGTGACGATCTGCATCCTGCTGCTCGTCACCGTCGGCATCGATGCGTCGGCCGTCGTCGCCGATCCGGTCCCGACGCTCATGACGCTCACGCTGATCGTCTCGATCACGGCGCTCTCGGTCGCGCTGATGCGCTCGGACCTCGAGCACCGCAGCGAGGCCGCGATCGACCAGCTGACCGGGATGCTCAACCGCGGGTCGCTCGACACGCGCGTCGCCGAACTCGAGGCGCAGGCCCGCCGCACGCCGCAGCCGGTCGCCCTGATCATCGCCGACCTCGACCTGTTCAAGGCGATCAACGACGAGTACGGCCACGCGGTCGGCGACGCCGTCCTGGCGGAGGTCGCCGAGCGCGTCCGCGGCGAGCTGCGCGCCTACGACCTCGCCTACCGGCTCGGCGGCGAGGAGTTCCTCGTGCTGCTTCCGGGCGCGGGTGAGCGCGAGGCGGCCGACCTCGCGGAGGCGCTGCGGCGCTGCGTGGCGATCGACCCCGTCGGCGCGGTCGCCGTCACCGTCTCGGTCGGCGTCGGTGCGTGGGACGGGCGCGGCGCCTTCGACTTCCGCGAGCTGTTCGACCGCACCGACCGCGCGCTCTACCGCGCCAAGTGGGACGGGCGCGACCGGGTCGTCTGTGCGGGCGCCGGCGAGCCGCCGGCCGCCGAGCTGCGCGCCGCGTGATCAGCCGACCAGCAGGTCCGCCAGCGAGCGCATGTCGGGGAGCTCGAGGTCCGGCGACGCCTCGGCGGGGGGCGTCGCGCCGCCGCCGCTGCGCCCGGCGCGGCGGTTGATCCACACGCTCGTGAGACCCAGGCGCTGCGCCGTGACGTGGTCGTGCCACAGGCTCTGGGCGACGTGGAGCACCCGGTCCTGCGGGACCCCGGCGCGGTCCAGCGCGATCCGGAAGGGCCGCTCGTCGGGCTTGTAGGCACCCGCCTCCTGCGCGGTGACGACATCGTCGAACGTGATGCCCAGGCGCGCCGCCGAGCCCGCGAACAGGTCGTCGTCGCAGTTGGTGATCGGGATCAGCCGGTAGCGCGTCTGCAGCCGCGCCAGCGCCTCGGACGAGTCGGGAAAGGCGGGCCAGTCCGGGACGGACGCCCCGAAGGCGGCGCACCGGCGCTCGTCCGGCGCGACACCGTGACGGCGCCCGAGCTCCGCGAGCGCCTGCGCCAGTACGTCCCGGTAGCGCTGGTAGGGCACCTGCGCGGCGTGCTCGATCCCGGCGTACTCCTCGAGCAGCTCGTCGTCGCCGACGTCGGCGACCGCGTCCCCGAGCTGCGCGCGCAGCGCCGTCAGCAGCCCCGTCTCCCAGTCGATCAGGGTGCCGTAGCAGTCGAAGGTGAGGACGTCGAAGGCGGTGGGATCGATCTGGGTCATCCGTCCAGCGCGGCTGAATCGCCGCTCGTCGCAGGCCGATTGGGTTCTGGACCCTACCGCCGTCCCGCACCCCCCTCGACCCGGACCTGCGCATGACCGCCGCCAACCGCCGCCTCGCCACCGGACTGCTCGCCGCCCTCGCGGCGTTCGGATCCGCTCCCGCAGCCCGCGCCGACGCGCCGGCCTCCGCCCCGCCGACGATCGAGGTGCGGGCGCCCGAGCGCTGACCGCCGCGGCCTGTCCGGGCACCTCGATCTGGGGTTCGCGCCCCATACCGCGCCCCGCCGGGCGCGGCGATACTGCGCGCCATGGCATCACTGCTCCAGCGCAACCCGCTCCGCCGGCGCGAGGAGCGTGCCGGCGCCCCCGCCCCGGTCTCCACCCCCGCCCCTGCCGGCCCGCCCGCTCCCGACGAGGAGCAGCAGCGGCGCGACCGCCAGGAGCAGCAGATCCGGTTCCTGCGCGAGCAGGAACTGCGCCGCGCACGGACGAGCGTGCCGCCGCCGGGACGGTGACCCCGGCGGCGGGCGCCGTCAGCGCCCGAGCGCGTCGCCGAGCAGCGACGCCAGGCGCTCAGGCTCCTGCGCCATGAACGCGTGGCCGCCGCCGTCGAAGAGCTCCAGGCGCGCCCCCGGGAGCGCCTGCGCGAGCAGCCGGGCGTTGGCCGGCGGGATGACGACGTCCTCCGCGCCGGCCGCGACCAGCACGGGCGCGCTGATCGCGCGCAGGCGCGCGTCCGCGGGCTCGGCGTGCCAGCGGGCCATCGCGCGCTCCTGGGCGTCCAGCGTCGCCGGCGCCAGCGCGGCGCGCGCCTGCGCGACGAGATCGCCGACCTGCGCGTCGAGCCGCGCGGCGAGGCCGGCGGGGAACAGCAGGCCGAGCAGCCGCGTCGCCTGCTCGCGCGGCGTGCCGCCGTGGTCGGTGAGCGCGGCCCACACGTCCGGCGCGGCGGGCACCGACTGCGGACCGCCGTGGTCGGTGGACAGCAGCACCAGGCGCCGCACGCGCCTCGGCGCCCGCGCGGCCAGTTCCTGCGCGACGAAGCCGCCCATCGACCAGCCGGCGACGTCCGCCCGCGCGACGCCGCGCGCGTCCATGAGCGCCAGCACGTCCGCGGCCATCGCGTCGACGGACAGGTCCTCCACGGGCCCGGGCGAGGCGCCGATACCGCGGTTGTCCGGCAGGAGCACCGACGAGTGGCGGGCGAGCGCCGACACGAACGCCGGGTCCCAGTCGTCCTTCGTGGCCCCGTAGCCGTTGACGAGGATCAGCGGCGGACCCTCGCCGCTGACCCGTGCCGCCAGGAGTGGGCTGCCGGTGCTCACGGGCGCGACCCTAGCCGACGCGCCGCTTGACATCGCACGGTCGTTCGCTACGGTCAATCGCCTCGCCTCCGATCGCGGAGGAGGAACCTGACGATGATGCTCGCGACGCCCTTCACACCCCGCATGACCCGCTCCGGCTCGGCCGGAGCCGCCGTCATGCGTCGCCGCGAGCTCGCGTCCTAGGCCCTTTCACGCTGCCGGACGGCGGGCTCCATCGCCCGCGTCCGAGCGTCACCTGTCGCTGCTGTGCGGGCGGTGGACTGCATTCCACCAACCGACCTCTGGAGGTCACCGCACATGCATTCCCTCAACCACGAGCACCTGGCCCGCGCGGCGTCGCGCCGGCACGCAGAACGCGTGCCGCGACACCGTCACGCCGGGCCGCCGGGACGCCTGCGAATCCAGGCGGCCCGTTCGCTCGCAGCGCTGGCGGGCCGCCTCGATCGCGAGCAGGCCCGCCGCGCCCTGGCCCGCTAGGGGACCGGGCGCGCCGTCCCGATGCGACGGCCGCCGCACGACCGGTGCGGCGGCCTCGCGTCGTGAAGCGACTCAGGAGATCGGGATGCAGATGGCCGTGGCCATCAGGCGACGGGAGCCCGGGCTCGCGTCGTTGCCGTAGACCTCCCACGCATCCTGGTTGTTGCCGGTCGCCGACGGCGGGAACGGCCGGCTGCCGGTGATGAAGGACGCCGACTCGAGCGGATCGGTCGTCGTCGGGCCGACCCAGCCCCCGCCGCCACCGATGACACGGTGGTTGTCGGGGCAGGCGACGCGCACGTTGCGGTAGCCCGTCTGGCCCTTCTCGATGACGCCGGAGAACTTCGAGACCGAGACGTACGTCACGTTGAGCTTCGCGGGACTCACGGACTTGCTCGCGAGCGCCCGGCTGCCGACGGCCTGATTGGCGGTGTCGCTGACGCCGACCGCCTTGGAGGCGATCTTCGCGCCGTTGACGGCCTGGTCGGCCAGCGCGCGCTGGCCCACGGCCTTGTCGGCGATGTCCGCCAGGCCGACGGCCTTCGCGCGGATCGCCGCCGAGGTGACCGCCTCGGAGCCGAGCTTCGTCGAGACGACCGCCTTGTTCTTCAGCTGCGCGGTGCCGACGCTGTTGGTTCACCCCACCGGCGCGCATTCCCTCGGTATTCAACCATCCCGTTGATCAACTGCTAGGATGAATACCGGGATGACGACCGAGCAGCTCGACCGCACCTTCTCCGCCCTCGCCGACCCGACCCGGCGGGCGATCCTGGCCCGGCTCGCCGAGGGCGAGGCGACCGTCAACGACCTCGCGGAGCCGTTCCCGATCAGCGTGCAGGCCGTCTCCAAGCACCTGAAGGTGCTGGAGCGGGCAGGACTGATCTCGCGCGGGCGCGACGCACAGCTGCGCCCGTCGCGGCTGGAGGCCGCGCCGCTGCGCGACGCCGCCGACTGGATCGCCCACTACCGCGCGTTCTACGAGGGTCGGCTCGACCGCCTCGACGAACACCTGCGCACCATCCGACGAGAGGACCACCCCGCATGACCACGCAGATGATGGAGCACCGATTCACGATCACGCGCGTGCTCGACGCGCCCCGGGATCTCGTGTGGGCCGCCTGGACCGAGCCGGAGCAGTTCGCCGCCTGGTTCGGCCCCGAGCACTTCCGCACGCCGGTCGAGTCGGTCGAGATCGACCTGCGGCCCGGCGGCGTCTTCCGCAGCACCATGGTCGGGCCCGACGGCACCGAGCACCCCGGGAACGGGACGCTCGTCGAGGTCGTGCCGCCGGAGCGGCTCTCGTTCACCGAGGAGGACATCGCCCACCCGATGATGGACCGCCAGTTCACGGTGATCTCGTTCCACGACCTCGGCGACGGGCGCACCGAACTCGTCATCGACGTGACGATGACGTGCATCGACGAGCTGATCCCGATGGCGAACGCCGGCTGGAACGGAACGCTCGACAAGCTCGCGGCGATGCTCGCCTCGGGCTAGGCCGCCGCCCACGCCGCGAGCACCGGCTTCACGGTGCAGCGCTGACCACGTAGATCGCCCGGTACCAGACCTCCGTCAGCGCCTCCACCGTGCGCTCACGATCGTCGAACGCGGGCTCGCCGCCGGCGATCGAGAGATAGAGGGCACGCTCGGTCATCCACAGCAGCGAGGCCGCCAGCGTCTGCGGGTCCGACCCGCCCGCGTCCGAGGCGCCGCTTGCGCGGTCCCGCCGGATGCGGTCCGCCGCCGCGTCGACGAACTCGCCCATCAGGCGCGCCCAGAGCGCGGCGACCTCCTCCGCGGCCGGCCCCGACTCGATGATCGCCCGGATGACCGGACCGTGCTGGGACCAGGTGTCGAACGCGCCGCCGACGGCCTCGCGCAGCTGGGCCCGCGGGTCGCCGTCGTCGGCGTCGAACCAGGCGCGGGTCGTCCCGAAGACGCTGCCGGTCACGCGCTCGGCGAGGCGCTCGAGCAGCGCGTACTTCGACGCGAAGTAGAAGTAGAAGCTCGCGCGCGAGACGGCGGCTTCGGTCAGCACGTCGGCGACGCTCAGCTGGGTGAACGGCCGCTCCTCCATGAGGCGCTCGGCGGCGGCGCAGATGGCCTCCTCGAGCTCCCCGTTGCGGGCGGCGGGCTCACGGGCATCGCGACGGGTGACGGGGGCGGGTGCGTCGGTCATCTGACGACGCTACCCGATCGGCGGACACCATGTCTTGACAATCTGTCCAGACATCCTGTATGGTGTTCAGGTGATCAGCAAAGGAGCCGTCATGCAACCGCATCAGCCACAGAACCCGGACGTCGACTGGTCACTCGTCGCGATGCTCGCGATGGTCATCGGGTCGACCGCCTTCCTGCTCGCGCATCTGATCTGACGGTGGGCGCCAGGCGCGCACGGTGCATGCGCGGTACGGACCGCGTATGCACGGACGCGTCTCCGGACTGATGGTGGCCATCGCGGTGATCGCCGGCGTCGTCCCGGCGAGTGCACATGCCGCGCCGTTCCGGTCACCGCGACGCAGACACGGTCGACATCGCCCCGGGCAACGGGATCGGTGCGACCGCGGGTGGGGTGTGCACGTTGCGCGCGGCCGTCGCGGAGGCCAACGGCCTCTTCGGCGCGGATGAGATCGTCGTGCCCGCGGGCACGTACCAGACGGGCTCCGCGCTCTCGATCACGAGCGCGATGACGATCAGCGGGCCTGCCGGGGCGCGCGCGACGATCGTGGACGGCGCTCCGAGCGCGACGGTCCTAGACGTCAACGGCGCCGGTACGGCGACGGTGCGCGGCCTGACACTGACGGGCGGCGCCCGCGGCGTCCAGGTGAGCGCCACCGACCTTGCCCTGGACCAGGTCGCGATCCGCGGCAACACGCTCACCTTGGCAGGCCAGGTCAACGGCGCAGGAATGAGCATCGCGGGCACCGGGAAGGTGCTGATGACGCGCAGCGCGGTGCTGGACAACGCCGCGACGTCGACCGGCGTGGATGCGGTGGGCGGCGGGATCAGGATCTTCACCGGCGGCGCGCTCACCGCCGAGGCGAGCACGATCGCCGGCAACTCCGCCGCCGCGCCGGGAATCGGTGCGGCATCGTTCGGTGGCGGCATCGCCGCCACCGACGCCTCCGTCATCCTGCGCCACGTCACGATGCTGAACAATCGGCGTCGGCCGGCAGCTCGGCGCGCTACGGCGGGAACCTGTATCTGCAGGGCGGCACGGCCACCGTCACCGACTCGATCATCAGCGGCGGTCAGGCCGCTGCGGGCTACCAGAACTGCGGCGGCACCATCGAGCCCACCCCCGCGGGGCGCAACATCGACTCGGGCACGACGTGCGGCTTCGGCGCGGGCCATCTCTCCTCGACCGACCCGCAGCTCGAGCCGGTGGCCGATCACGGCGGACCGACGGACACCGCACCGCCGAAGCTCGCCGGTCCCGCGCGCGACCAGGCCGGCACCTGCCCCGGCGGTGGCCTGGACCAGCGCGGTGCCCCCGAGCCGTCCGGCGCGTCGACATCGGCGCCGCAGAGCTCTCGACCGACCTCGCCGTGGCGCTCGAGGCCTCGCGCGCGGACGTCGGCCCGGCGGCGACGTGACTACGTCGCCCGCGTCAGAACACCGGTCCCGACGCCGCGCTCGCGACGACGCTCGACGTGACGCCGACCGGGGCCGGCCAGGTCCTCCTCGCGAACGCGTCGGCCGGGACGTGCACACTCGCCGTCCGCTGCGAACTGGGGACGCTCGCCCGCGGCGCCTCGCTCAGCGTCACCGTCGTCCTGCGCGCGGGCGCGGCGGGCACGCTCGCCCCGGTCGCCCGCGTCAGCGTCGCCACGCCCGACCCGCGGCCCGCCAACGACACCGCCGGCCTCACGACCCCGGTCACCGGCACCGGAGCAGCGGCCGGCGCGGGAGCCGCCGACCGCACAGCCCCCGCCCTCGGCCCGCTGCGGCTCTCCGGCACGGCGCGCAGCGGTCGCACGGCGACCCTCCGCGCAACGCTGTCCGAAGCCGCCACCGTCACGTTCAGGGTGGAGCGCCTGGTTGCGGGGCGTCGCGCCGGGAGGCGTTGCTCGACGACGACGAGCAGCGGACGTCGATGCACGCTGAAGCGCAAGACCGGCACAGTGACCGTGCGCGCCACCGCGGGAACCCCCAAGCTCGTCCTCCCGGCCAGACTCGCGAAACGCAAGCTCGCCCCCGGCCGCTACCTGCTCACCGCCACCGCCACCGACACGGCCGGGAACCGCTCGAGGACCCGGACGCTGACGATCACCGTCCGGCGGTAGCCGCAGCCCGCAGAACTCGGATCGCGCGGCTACGCCGCGGTGCTCGCGGTCTGCGAGGTGTAGGCCGAGCCCGTCGGGCCGTGAGACCTCAGCCGGTCTGCGCCGACCGGTCGGCGACGACGTAGGCGACGATGAGCGCCGCCGGGAAGAAGAACAGGCTGAAGATGAAGTAGCCGATGAAGCTGTGGCCCTTGCGGCCCGCAACACGCGCCGGCCAGAACGCCAGGGCGATCCAGATCGCGATGAGGGCGAACCAGCCGAGCGTCGACAGTGCGAGAACGTGCGTCATCAGGGTCTCCTGGCGGGTGGTGCCGCGACGGACGGCCACGGTCCCGGCGGACGCTACGCGGGTCGACGCCGGTGGCCATCACCTCGTCGGGGTGAGGTGCTGATGACGTGTGAGGCCCGGCCGTCTGACCGGGCCGACTATGGAGACGACTGGTTCGGCTGCTGCGAAGAGCCCTTCTGGCATTGGGGCCCCGACCTCGCAGTTAGAGTCGCGCCATCGCGGACCAGGAGACACTCCCGCTGCCGGACGACCCGGCACTCGCCGCTGCCGCGAGCGCGCTGAACGACGCCGGCTACTGGGCCGACATCGTGGACGACCGGTGGCGGCAGGCCTTCATGACCGACGACCTGCGCTTCAGCTACGGCGCGCTGCTCGGGCAGGCGCAGGTACCGCTCGGCGCGTTCTACTTCGGACCTGAGTCGGTCGCGTCGCGTCTGGGCGGACTGGCCGGCCCGACCACGATGGAGAACCAGCGGATCCAGTTCGCGGCGCTCGGGCCGTGGGCGCTCGAGGACCTGGGCGGCGACCGCGACAACCTTGCGGACCTCGTGATCCCCGAGCTGCGCAGCCTCGTGGCGGAGCTCCACCCCCGGGCCGAGCCGGCCCTGACCTATCGGCAGAAGGCCTCCGGGCCGAACGAGGGCCAGATCGACATCCCGGCGACCGCGGTACGGATCCGCGCCGCGGACGGCCGCCTCGTCGGGACCGCGATGCTCTACAAGCCGGCAGCGGGCATGGCCACGCTCTCGACCATGGCTGCGCAGGGGGACCTCGCCCACTTCGACCGGATGCAGGCGCTCGCGTACCCGGCCCGGCGGCCGGCGGCGATCCTGTTCGCCGACCTCGAGGGCTCGTCGAGCCTCTCGCGGCGCCTCTCGACCGCGAGCTACTTCGCGCTCGGGCGGCGGTTCGTGCGCGCCGCGGACGCCTGCGTGATCGACGCCGGCGGCATGGTCGGCCGGCACGTCGGCGACGGCGTGGTCGCGTTCTTCCTCGCGGAGACCGTCGGCTCGGAGTCCGCGGCGGCGCGCGCGTGCATCGCCGCGGCCCGCGAACTGCGGCGCGCGATGGCCGAGATCGCCGCGCAGAGCGGGCTTGACGAAGCGGACGCCGTCCTGCGCTTCGGCCTGCACTGGGGGTCGACCCTCTACGTCGGGCAGATCGTCACCCGTGGGCGCAGCGAGGTCACCGCGCTGGGCGACGAGGTCAACGAGGCCGCCCGGATCGAGGCCTGCGCCACCGGCGGGCGCGCGCTCGCGTCGAAGAGCCTCATCGAGCGCCTCGACTCCGGCGACGCGGCGGCCCTCGACCTCGACCCCGACGGCATCACCTACGTGCCGGTCGCCGACCTCCCGACCGCGACCGAGAAGGCCCGCCGCGACGCCCCCGCGATCGCCGTCTGCGACGTGTGAGGCCCGGCCGGATGGCCGGGCCTGCAGTGGAGACGGTGGGAATCGAACCCACGTCCGTGACTTCCAGGCCATCGGCTGCTTGGTCCGCAACAGGCTTGGTCCTCACATGCATCACCCTGCGCTCGCGCACGGCTTTCCCATCGCCCGATTGGCGACGCGCGCGGACCTCGTTTCGCTCGCAGCCGATCCCGCCTCCCACACCGCTCAGCTTGCGCGGCGCGATTCATCCCGTGGCTGGCTCTGGAGGCCAGGGTCGTCCTCGCGTTGGCCTGCACTCACTGACGACGCGCGCCGAGCGCGCACGCTCGTCCAGGAGGCCGGCGCGCGCCTCGGCTCCGAGCCCGGACCGACGCTCACGCTCTGGCTGGCGCGCGTCGAGGACGACCTCTCTGGACTGGCGCCCACCCTTAGGGGGTGATTGTGATGCTCGAAGGGCGGACGTAGGATCCCGGCGTGCCTCGAGTGCGGGTGACCCGAACGACCTGGAGGTCGTGTGATGAGTGAGCCGGATCGCAGCAGACTCCCGATCCAGGGCGCGTCGTTCGACGGTGTGGCCAACCGGACGCTCGATGGGTCGCAGCCCGACTGGGCGACGATCGGGCACGTCGATGCCTCCTGACGGGGCGCCGAACGTCCTGGTGGTGCTGATCGACGATGCGGGCTTTGGCAATCCGGCGACCTTCGGCGGGCCGATCGAGACGCCGAACTACACGCGGGTCGCCGAGGAGGGGCTGCGGTACAACCGCTTCCACGTGACCGCGCTGTGCTCGCCGACGCGCGCGGCGCTCTTGACGGGGCGTAACAGCCATGCGGTCGGCTTCGGGTCGGTCGGCGAGTTCTCGACCGGGTTCCCGGGCTACACGGCGTTCGTGCCCGATGACTGCGTTCCGTTCCCGCGGATTCTGCGCGACAACGGATACAGCACCGCGGCGTTCGGCAAGTGGCACCTGACGCCGGACGGTCAGCAGGGCCCCTCCGGCCCGTTCAACCGCTGGCCCGTCGGCTGGGGCTTCGACTACTTCTACGGGTTCCTGGGCGGCGGTTCGGGGCAGTGGGATCCGTGCCTGACGGAGAACCAGAAGATCATCGGCACGCCCGACGAGTTCTACGACGGGGACGGCGAGTACTACCTCCCCGACGACATGGCGGACAAGACGATCGACTGGCTGCACGCGATCCGCGCGCAGGACGCCGACAAGCCGTTCTTCGCGTACTTCTCGACCGGCTGCAGCCACGCTCCGCACCACGTCGCGGACGAGTGGGCCGCGAAGTACAAGGGCAAGTTCGACCAGGGCTGGGACAAGCTGCGCGAGGAGACGTTCGCCCGGCAGAAGGCGCTCGGCGTCGATCCCGGCCGACGCCGTGCTCACCGAGCGCGACGACGCGTTCCCCGCCTGGGACGACGTGCCGGAGAAGCTCAAGGCGTACTACGCGCGACAGATGGAGGTCTACGCCGGCTACTCCGAGAACGCCGACCACAACGTCGGCCGGGTGCTCGACGCGATCGACGAGCTCGGCGAGCTCGACAACACGCTCGTGATCTGGATCTGGGGTGACAACGGCGCCAGCATGGAGGGCACGATCACCGGCTCGTTCAACGAGCTGACGATGCAGAACGGCATCCCGCTGACGGACGAGATGCAGCTGCAGCTCGCCGAGCGCTACGGCGGCGTCGAGGCGTGGGGCAACCAGATGATGGCGCCGCACTACTCGGCCGCGTGGGCATGGGCGGGCAACGCGCCGTTCAAGTGGGGCAAGCAGGTCGGCTCGCACCTGGGTGGGACGCGCAACCCGATGGTCATCCACTGGCCGGAGACGATCCGCGAGAACGGAGCGCTGCGCTCGCACTTCACGCATGTCACCGACATCGGCCCGACGATCCTCGACATCGCCGGCATCCCGATGCCGACGGACATCGACGGGGTCGAGCAGCAGCCGATGCACGGCGTGACGTTCGCCGACTCGCTCACCGACGCGCAGGCGCCCGAGCGCCACACCCAGCAGTACTGGGAGACCATCGGCAACCGGGCGATGTACAAGGACGGCTGGTGGCTGGCGATGAGGACCGAGCGCATCCCCTGGGTGCTCACGCCGGACGCCCTCAAGCCGTATGCCCCAGGCGTCTGGGACCCCGACAAGGATCCCGTGGAGCTCTACTACCTGCCCGACGACTTCACCCAGGCGCACGACCTCGCCGCCGAGAACCCCGAGAAGGTCCAGGAGCTCAAGGACCTATTCTGGGAGGAGGCCGAGAAGTACAAGGTGCTCCCCCTGATGGCCCCGCTCGCCGGGTTCTTCGGCATGTTGCCCCCGCTCCCAGCGGTGACAAAGCAGGAGTTCCGCGGCGGCGTTCAGAACGTCCTCGCGGGCATGATCCCCCGCATCTACAACCACTCATACGCGATCAGCGCAGACCTCGTGATCCCGTCGGGCGGCGCGGAGGGCGTGATCGTCGCCGAGGCCGACCACCTGGGCGGCTTCTCACTGTTCATCGACGACGGCAAGCTGACGCACACCTACTCGATGATGGGCGTGTTCGTGTTCCGCCAGGTGGCGGAGGAGCCGCTGCCTGAGGGCGAGGTGAACGTGCGGATGGAGTTCGCCGCCGACGCCGCCAAGCCGGCTACCGGCGGTGAGGTGACGCTCTTCATCAACGACCAGAAGGTCGGCGGCGGGCGCATGGAGCACACCGTGCCGATCCGCTTCTCCGGATACGCCGGCATGGACATCGGCCGCGACAACGGCGGCGTCGTCGATCTCGCCTACGAGGACCGCAAGCCGTTCGCATTCACCGGCACGATCAAGAAGGTCGTCTTCGACGTCAACCCACACCCCTCGGCCGATGAAGCGCACGAACTCCACGCGGCCGTCCATCAGGGGCACACAGCACACGCACTCACGGCATGAGCCTGGAGGTCACCGATGACGCTAGATGACGAGACGACCGATGTCCTGATCGGCGGCTATCTCTCCAAGGACGCCGCCGAGGAGGACTACAACGCCGTGCTCGAGTGCGGCGCGCGGCTCCTGGGCGCCGTGGTCGTCAGCAAGGACCTCGAAGGCGACCTGACGGTCGAGCAGACCGACCACATGGTCGCCGAGGGCGCAGCCGGCCTCGGAGCGATCGGGTTCGCCGTCGGCCTGTTCGCACCCCCGCTGCTCGCGGCGACGGCGGTCGGCGCCGCGCTCGGTGCAGGCGCAGGCAAGCTCCTGCACCACAAGACGACCGAGAAGCTCGGTGCGCAGGCGGGCGAGACGATCCCGATCGGCGGTGCCGGTCTGATCGTCGCCTACCACCACGCGCACGCGGAGGTCGTCGAGGCCGCCGTAACCCGCGCCGTCGAGCGCGCCGTCGGAGAAGCCGAGGGCAGCCACGTCAAGGCGCTCAAGGGCGCCATCGCGGATGCACAACAGAAGATGGCCGCCGACAGCGGCTGAGATCGGAGCAGGCGATGAGCAATGGTGTTGGGCCTGTGGGTTTCCACGGATGCCTGTGGTCGATGAAGGGACTGGAATCAGACTGTTCGTGTGTCAACGTTTCGAGGAGGGTGTCGCGATGAGCAAGGACCCAACGAGAGTGACCGGCTGGTGGATCTTCGCGGGCACGCTGCTCGGCCTCGCCGGGACCCTGAACATCATCTGGGGAATCGGTGCCATTGACAACTCCACGTTCTTCACCGAGAACGCCCGCTACCTCGTCTTCGACGACCTGAAGACTTGGGGCTGGGTGGTACTGCTGATCGGCGTGCTTCAGCTGTTCGCCGCGGTCTCGCTCTACATGGGCGGCGGTTTCGGCCGGTGGATCGGCATCATCGCCGCCTCGCTCAGCGCGATCTCGGCGCTGCTGTCGATCTCGGCTGCCCCGTTCTGGGCGCTGTGCATCTTCGCGCTCGCCGTGATCGTGATCTACGAACTCGCAAAGGCACCCGAGCGCAGCACCTACTGACCGTCCCTCCTCAGGACGAGGAACACGAGGGCCCCGGGTAGTCCACCGGGGCCTTCGGTCACTTTCAGGAGGCGTGGGTCTGCCCCATCCACCTTCCATGCAAAGCAGGAGCCGTCTACGTAGGGTGCGAACGATGAACAGGCCGGGAACGACCTTCGCAATCGTCGCTGCTTACGCTGACCTGGATGCTGCGCGCGAAGACTTCGCCGCGGTCGAGGATCTCGCGACGGCACACGAGCTGCATCTCGACGACGCTGCGCTGCTCCAGCACAAAGGCGACGGCCGCATCGAAGTGGTGCGCCACGACGCGCGCGCTCTCTCGCGCGGCGCGGAGGGCGGCATCATCGTGGGCGCACTCGTCGGGCTGATGTTCCCGCCGGCGCTCATCGGCATGGTGGTCGGTGCGGCAGCGGCGGGCCTCATCGGCGCGGCTGCCGGAAACCTCTGGCACGGGCTGTCGCGGCCAGAACTGACAGCACTCGGCGCCGCCGTCGAAGAAGGAGAGGCGGCAATCGTCGCGATCGGGTCGGAGGCGTTCGCGGGCGAGGTCGAGCAGGCCGTCGCGAACGCCGCGCGGATCGTCCGCCAGAGCGTGGACATCGACCGTGGCAAGTTGCGCGAAGCAGCGGTTGGCCCGGACTGAAGGCGCTCGTCGCCCGCGTGGTCGCGGCCAGACCTCAGCGGTGCATCCCAGCCTTGTCGGGGTACAAGCCTGGAACGTCGTCTCGGGACCTCGGTTCTAGGCTCGAGCGGTGCGTCTGGCCGCCGTCTTCTTGGCCGTCTTCTTCTTGGCCACGGACTTCTTCTTCGCGGCCGGCTTCTTCGCGGCCGGCTTCTTTGCCGCGGGCTTCGTGGCGACGGCCTTGCGCAGGTCTTTGCGTACGGCGCGATCCAGCTTCCCGGCGTCGCGGCGCAGGTCGCGGACGAGGCGCTCGACGTCACGAACGAGCGTCGCGCGCAGCGGCGAGCGTCCCAGATCGCTGCGAACGGCCTTTGCTGCTGTCTGGGCCCGCGCGATCGCATCGGTGAGCGAGTCGAGTGCCTTCGTCACGTCAGCGCTGCGAACGGCGGTGCGGCTGCGCCCTGCGGTCTTCCCGGAAGCGGCCATCTGATTGTCCTCCTGATCGTGTTCGGACCAACGTGCACAACACTCCAGCCAGCTCAAGAGCCTCCCCGTCCGGGGGTCGAGGCTCGGCGACCCAGGGTGGGTCAGCCGAAACCTTGACAACCCCGGCCGGACGGCGACTGCCTACGCCTGTGCCTCTGCCTGCTTGGCCAAGAGTCCTTCGATGACCCCGGCCTGCGCTGCCAGGGCGCCGGCACCGCTGAACTGGATGATCTCGGCACCCTCCGCTGACTTGAAGTTGTGCGGAGCCGGCCAGAAGCACACGTCACCGGCCTTGCACTCGTCAGTGCTCCCGTCCTCGTAGATGACCGTCATGCTGCCGCTGATGATGTAGGCGTGGTGCGGAACCCCGCACAGACCGCCCGGCAACGGCGCCAGCAGACCTGTGAAGTCCGTGCCCGGCGCGAACTTGTGGTAGGCGCACTGCATGTCGCCCCACACTGCCTGGAAGATCTCGAGGCCCGGAGTGTTCTGGGTGACGTAATCGTCAACCGGCTCCATATCCCTCAACTGGCTTCTCATGTGCTGCTCCTTCTTGTGCCTCACCCGGCCGGCGGTGATGCGGATGTATTCAACGCCAGACCCGGTCGCCTGGAATCCTGCTTGCCATCGCCGCTGGGGGTCATTGCGCCCCACACCGAGGGACCAACCGCCTGGTTCGCCTCGCGGTACTGCTGCCACGGCCCTGCAACTGCAGACCCTAGGCGCGGGAAGTGGGGAGGGCATCCGGGAAAAACCCCGTATCGACACCGTGTCGGCACTGGCACCTGGGCGATCCATGAAGGGCGCCGCGAGCCGCTGCGCAAGGGTGGACGACGCCCAGCTACGGACGTCGTCTCACTCGACTCGGGCGGCCCGGGTCCAAGCAGCCTGCTTGCCGAGGTACAGATCGGACAGGTGGTCGCCGACCGCCTCGACCGCCGCGAGCCACTGCAACGCACCGGAGTAGTCGTGGCGGGCCGCCGCCTCGTCGGCCCACCCGAGCGTCTGGATGACGGCCGCCTCGTGCTTCGTCAGACCGGCGGCACTCTGGCTGGGTGGCTCTACAGCGGGCATTGCGGCCTCCGCGATTGGCTCAGCGCGAGGATGACGCGTGCTCCCGTCCCGCGCTCCTCCGGGAAAACCGGATCCACCGCCGCCGCAGTGAGCGGCGCGCCCAATCAGGGTTCTGCTGCCGCGCGTTCGTGTGGTGGACGCGGCCGAGCATGGCGCCCTCGACAGAGTCGAAATGCAGGAACCCTCTGCGCGTCTCGCGCGTACGAGGCGCTGACCTCGAACTCATCCCAGGCGGCGTACTCGTGTTCCCGGATCCGGATGCGGATGGTTGTCGGTTCCATGCGCCTGCGCTGCGAGCCGGGATTGAGCGGCGGACGAGACGCGGCGGCGAGTTCGAGCCGCCGCGCCGGCGTCGTCAGCCTGCGATGGCCTTGGCCTTGATCTGGTCGAAGTCCGCCTGCGTGATCGTGCCGGCGTCCAGCAGCTTCTGCGCGGTCTCGATCTCGCTCGCAGGGCCGGTCTTGCCGGCGGCTTCCTGCACCTGCTGATCGAACTGCGCCTGGGCCGCCTCCTGGCCTTGCTGGTTCCGCGCCGCGATCCCGTCGTGGTAGGCGAGGAGGTACACGAGCGCGCCGAGCAGCGGGATGAAGATGATGAAGATGATCCACAGCGCCTTGGCGAACCCGCCGATGTCGTGGCGGCGGAAGATGTCCGCGAAGATCGCGATGGCGATCCAGATCCACATGATGAACGCCATGAAGATCAGCATCGACCACAGGATCCCCATGAACGGGTAGTCGGTCGCAAACGGCACAGTCATCTCAAGCTCGATTCGTCAGGGTTGGGGGGCGGTCGTCGCGGCGACCCCTCCGAGAGCATGAGACACTAACGACATCGCGTCAACACACCTGGTCCGCGCGGCGCCCCGAGCGCATGGCGACGGGCCACGCCGAAAGCTCGGCTGGCGCGTCGGCAGCGCCTTGACGGCCGGGACGCGCCGCGACTAGGAGCCCGGTTGGGTCTTCTCGACGATCTTCACGATCGCCTCGTAGCCGCCGCCGTTGATCACCGTGAAGCCGTTGCGGTCGAGGATGTCGCGGGCCTTGCCCGCGCGCCCGCCGGTCTTGCAGTACGTCACGATCGTTCTGTCTCGCGGCACCTCGTCCAGGTGGCGCTTGAGCACCAGCAGATCGATGTTGGTCGCTCCCGGAGCGGTTCCCCTCTTCGCTTCAAGTCCGGTGCGGACGTCGAGGATGAACGCTCCGTTGTTGATCGCGTCAGCGACCTCGTCCTCTGACCTGATCGAAGAGGTCCCCGATCCGAAGAAGTACTTGTCGAGCAGCTTCTCTATCCATGCCAACATCAGTCGTCTCCTTGCCGGTCGTCTCCGACCGCTCGTCTGGTTCGTGGGCTACTGCGCATGCTGCTGGCCGCCGTGCTCAGGAGCCGTACCGACGGCCTCCAGAGCGGACTCGAGGGTCGGGTAGAAGTGGTCCCGGTCGAGCGTCTCCAGGAGCCCATAGCGAAGGACGAGGTCCTGAAGACGATCGCGCATCTCCGCAAACGCTATGTGCACGCCTGACGCGTTGAGCTCATTGTCGAGTTGCTCGAGCATCTCCGCCGCAGTGACGTCGACGTCGGTGATCGCCTCGCATTGCAGCACCACCCAGTCGGGCTCCTTCTCACGAACGAGTTCGCGGATCTGCTGCCGGAAGATGCCGGCGTTGGCGAAGAAGAGGGGTGCCTCCCAGCGGAACACCACGATGCCCGGCAGCTCGCGTGCGTCCGGGTTGGAGCGGAGGCTGTGCCACCCGGGGAGCCCTTCGCGCGTCCCGAGAACGACGCCGTGCGGCCACCAGTTTCGCCGGAAGAAGAGCAGGATGGCGAGGACGACCGCGACGATGATGCCCTGAAGCACGCCGAAGAGGATCACGCCGACGCTCGCGACGACGGAGATCGCCACGGCGCTCCGGCGCACGGCCCAGTATCGCCGGAGGATCGCGAAGTCCATGAGCGTCAGCGCCGCGACGATCACGACAGCGGCAAGCGCAGACTGCGGAAGATCGGCCAGCAGTTCGTTCAGGAACAGGAGCAGCAGCGCGACGATGCCGGCGCCCACCAACCCGGTCGCCTGGCTCTTCGCGCCCGACTGCTCGGCGACTGCGGTTCGCGAGCCGCTCGTCGAGATCGCGAACCCCTGGAAGAAGCCTGCGGCGAGGTTCGCCGCGCCCATGCCGACCATCTCCTGATCCGGATCGACCTCGTCGCCGCGCCGCGCAGCGAAGCTCGTCGCCGTGGCGATGGTGTCGGTCAGGGAGACCAGCACGATGCCGAACGCGGCGAGCAGGAGCGGGCCCACGTCGCTGATGTCGGTCCAGGGAACGCTCGGCTTGGGAACGCCCTGGGGCAGGGCTCCCACGGTGTCGACCCCTGTTGCGGCGAGGCCGAGCGCCGCGGAGACGGCCGTCGCACCGACGACCGCCACCAGCACGGCCGGGACGCGGCGGGTGAGTCGCGGCAGGATCAGCAGCACGGCAAGTACGGCGAGGCCCACGAGCAGCGTGGTGCTGTCCGTCTGATCAAGACCTTGGACGAAGGCCTTGCAGTCGTCGACGAAGCCGTCGGAGTCGGTCGAGAATCCGAAGAGTTTCGGGAGCTGGCCGACGATGATCGTGATGGCCAGCCCGTTCATGTACCCGACCTGCACTTCCTTGGAGAGCAGGTTTGCTACGAAACCGAGCTTTCCGAGACCGAGTGCGACCTCGACGAGCCCGACGAGAATCGCGAGCATGCCGGCGAGGGCGATCGCGGTTTCTGCGTCACCACCGGCGAGCAACGGGGTGATTGCGGCGAGGATCAGCGGTGAGACGGAGGAGTCCGGACCGAGGACGAGCACGCGTGAGGGCCCGAAGATCGCGTAGCCGACGAGGCACGCGATCGTCGTGTAGAGACCGGTGACGGCCGGCAGGCCGGCGAGCTCTGCGTAGGCCATGCCCTGCGGCACGAGGATCGCCGCGAGCACGACACCGGCGACGAGGTCGGCGCGCAGCCATCGGCGTTCGTAGGTGCGAGCAACCCGCACCCCCGGGACCCATCGCTCCACCGCTGCGACGTGCCTGGTCAAGCGGCCCGTCCGGAGCACAGCGCGACGAGTCGGCGCGCTGCGTCAGGCAGCGACTCTGGAAGGTTCGCCGCAGGCGACGCCCCGGGATGGTGCGGCGCTATCCGGACGATGAGCGCGCCCGGACGGCTGGCGAACCGCACGGGCGCCGGGAGCGTTACGGCCTCACCATCGAGTCCGGCAGGCACCGGGCCGGCGGAGTGCACCTCGAAGATCGGAGTCGCGAACTGTGTCGCAGAGTGGCCGCCCTCGGCTCGACGTTCGCCCGGATCGAATACCGCGACGCCGAGTTCCCCCGTGTCCATTCTCGGACGAGAGCCCGCGCCCACCGCGCGGAAGCGGTAGGGGTTGTTCGAGACGAGGATCACGGCACCGGTCTGGTGCTCTCGCCCGTCGGGTCCAGTCCAGCGCAGGTCGGACGGCGCGCCGTCCGAGCCGAGTGCATCCGGGATGGCTCGCGAGATCGTTCGGAGCTTCGCCTCGCGGTATCCCTCCCGCTGCACAGCCTCGGCGTAGATACCGAGCGACACGTTGTTGACGAAGACTTGTCCATTGACGGAGGCGAGGTCGACGCGCCGCTCGCGACCGTCGACGAGCGCGTCCAGGGCGCCGACGACGTCGTCGCGGTCGACGCCGAGATCGAGTGCGAAGTGGTTGCGCGTCCCCGCTGGAATGCAGGCGTACGGCAGGCCGTGCTCAGCGGCAGCCGCTGCGACGATCGCCTGCGTGCCATCGCCGCCGGCGGCCGCGAGCGCGTCCGCACCGCCCGCCACGGCCGCGTCCACCAGAGCGTGCAGGTCATCCCCGAGGTGCAGTTCGACGGCCTCGATTCCGCGCTTTCTCGCCTCGTCGGCGAGGTTCGCCTTCGTCGCCTTCCCGCCGCCGGACTTCGGATTCCAGAAGACCACGGCCTTCGTCGGGCGCGGCGCGCGAGGCAGGTGCGCCCGGCTGGTGAAGGCGGCCCGAGCCGCTGCGAGCGCAACGACCAGCGGGAGCACGACCACGACGCCACCGACCGGGCCTTCGATGACGATGAGCGCCACCGCCGCCGCAGCCATGAGCGCGGCGACCAGCAGGCCGGCCCAGCGCCGGGCGCCGCGGTGCAGCCAGGCCCGCCCGCCGAGCAGCAGCGCCGCCGCCACGAAGGCGAACGTGAGCAGCCCGCGGGGGAACGCGGTGGCGGAGACGGCGAGCGCCGCGACGAGACCGACAGCCAGCGCGACGAGCGCCAGGAGCGCCATCACTCGTTGACGGCGCATCGCGACGCCTCAGAGACCGGTCACGGCAGTGAGCCGGCCGCTGTCGACGGCCTCGACAAGCTCCGCATGGTCGCGTTCGTTCTGATCGGCGTAGGCCTCCGCGAAGGCGGCCACGGCGCGGTCAAAGGCAGGACCCCCGCCAAGGTAGGCGGCGATCGCCACGCGATCTCCTGAGCGGGCGTGGGCGCGAGCGAGCGTCCAGCCACAGATCTGTCCGTACACGGGCAGCCCCGTCGGCGAGGCGTTGTCCGGGTCGAACGAGCCCTTCCAGTCCTTCAGCTGCCGCGCGTAGAAGTCTCTCGTGCCGCCGCCGTCGACGAGTTGCACCTGCGTGCTGCCGAGGAATACGTCCGTCCCCGCCTGCATCAGCCGCTGGCCGTCGACCACGCGTTGGCCGTGACTCGAGGCCTCACTGGCACCTGCGAATGCTTCCAGGACCGAGGGCTCGGCCTGCTTGAACTGCAGGAACAGCGGATCGCTGTCGTCACGCCCGAGCAGCAGGACGATCCACGCGCGTGTCCCGACGCTTCCGACCCCGACGACCTTGCGTGCGACCTCGACGAGCCTGAAGCCCTCGAGGGCGAAGCGCCGGTCGGGGAGCAGACTCGCGCGGTACGAAGCCAGCGCGTCGTGGAGCGCAGACCGCCAGGCGTCCGCGTCGGGCTCGGGAAGGAGATTCTCGAGCGGCTCGATCAGCGGCGGCTCGCTGATGATGTGCAGCTCGTCATCGACCTTGTGCGTGAGCTTGCGCAGCGCCTTGAGGCTGTCGCTCGTGCGTGCCTTGGCAAGGGTGGCCTTGAGCCGGCGGCGCTCGGCAGAGCTGAGCGCATCGCCGAGCTCCGCGCCGATCGTGTCGGCGTCGAGTCGGGCGTAGTAGACGTCGAGGTTGCGCATCCGGGCGAAGCGGCGCATCGCGTTGCGGTAGCCGGCTGCCGTGGCAATCGCAGCCCGCTCACGGTCCTTGCGGCTGTGGCCGACGCTGCGGCCCGCGACGACGATGCTGGCCACCAGCCGCTTGACGTCCCACTCCCACGGCCCGGGAAGCGTCTCGTCGAAGTCGTTGAGGTCGAACAGGAGGCGCCGTTCCGGCGAGGCGAACAGCCCGAAGTTCGTGAGGTGCGCATCTCCGCAGAGCTGCGTGCGCAGGCCTGATGTGGGCGTCGTTGCGAGATCCTGCGCCATGACCAGGGCGGCGCCCCGGTAGAAGGTGAACGGCGTGGCCATCATCCGCCCGTAGCGGATCGGCAGGAGCTCGGGCACCCTGGTCTCCGCCTGCTGTTCGAGCAGCGCCACCGGGCTCGGCCGATCGGCCGGCGGATCCCACACGGCATGTGCAGAGCGCGGGGTGTCCTTGCGCGCCGCCCTGCCCAGCGCTGCACGCTGCTCCAGACTCAGATGCTGCACCATCCCGCTCAGCTCCCTGCGCTCGCTCGTCGTCGAACGCCGATCAAAACCTAACGACGCGGCGTCGACAACCGTAGTCTCTACGACGTCGAGCCCACTGCGACCGCCGGGCGTATCAGTCGAGCGGACGCGTCAAGAGCGGGACGATGAACTCTCGAGCGAACTCCCTGATCTCGTCGTCTCCGGCTCCCGGGAGGAGCCCGAATGGGAGCAGCACGACGCTGTACCCGATGCGCAGAACGATCTCAGCCGTACGTCCTCGGTCGCGGCAGACGATGTCCCCGCGGTCGACGAGCTCGCCGATCCGGGCGGCGAGCTGGTCGCGGAGGAAGTCGAACGTGGCCTGGCCGTCGATGGTCAACGACTGCAGCGCCGGCCCGGAATCCGCGCGGAGTGCGGTGCTGAGCAACGCATCGTCACGAACGTGCTGAATGGCGACGAGCACCGCCTCCTCCACGCGTGACTCGACCGACCCCTCGGCGAACAACGCGCCGTCGAAGTTCCCCAGGGCACCAAGGAGATCCTCCATGATCACCGAGCGGAGAAGCTGCGCCTTGCTGTCGAACCGGCGGTACACGGTCACCCGCGACACGCCTGCAAGGCGGGCAATGTCGTCGACGTTGGCACGCGCCAGGCCGAAGCGGATCATTTCCCGACGGGCGGCGGCACGGATCGCGCGGGCCACCTGGTCGTCGCCCAGCTCGCCCCGGTGAACGTCCTCCATTGCGGAACTCACGTCGGCGCCGACTCCGCGGCTCCGACGCGGGAATCGCCGCCCGTCCCCACCGACGTCGCTCCGTAGATGACCTGCCGCCACATGTACTGGAGCGTCTTCGAGACGGTGCTCGGGCGCTCAGCAGGCGACCGTCCGAGGCGCTCCGACAGCACAGCCACATTCAGTGCCACCAGCGCATGGGCAGTGTCTCGCGGACTGGGGATCGCCGTTCGGCCTGCACGGTTCTCAGCCTCGAGTCTCTCCGCGACGGCTGCGATGAAGGGGTCGACGAGCTCTCCCCTGAAATAGCGCTGGACCTGGGCGTCGTGGTAGCCGGCCTCGTGGATGGCACGCAGCACATGACCGTGACGTCCCCAAACCCGGATCGCTGCATCCAGCGCGGTCGCCAGGCTCGTCGGCTGGTCGCCCGAGTCCTCGAGCCAGAGCAGCGACGCGTCCATCATCTCCGCCTCAATGCGCCGCACGAGCCCGAGAACCAGGCCATAGCGGTCATCGAAGTACTGGTAGAAGGCCGACCGTCGCATCCCCGTGTGCTTCATCACCGCCTCGACGGTCAACTCGCGGAAGTCGTTCGCGCACAGAAACTCCTCAGCGGCATCGAGGATCGATCGCTCGGCGTCCGCAGCTCGGCGGCGAACGCGTTGGTGTTGACCGTTCGACGGCACCGCTCTCGGAGCATATGCGGCGCACGGTGCCGCTCGAGTCGGTTTCACCGCAGAGCGGGATACGCGAGCGCGGATGCGGTTCCAGCCCCCATCGCCGTCGCAAGAGCCATCACCGAGGTGCGGCGTGGCACCGATCCGCTGTGGAGCGTCGACGCGAAGAGTCCGACGTCCAGTCCCTGGATCGCGAGGTTCGCTCGACGGGTGCTGGCGTCTCCCACGACGTTGCCCGTACCGAGCATCAACTGGCGGACCGCAAAGATCCGCCACGCAAATGCCGCCTCGCCGTCCATGTCCCTGCGCATCCCGTACAACTCCGCGAAATGCCCGGGCGAGACGAGCGATGCCGCCCCGATCATGAGTTGCAGGCTTCCGAGGACACGCATGGTTCGCTGAGCCGAGGTCTTCGTCATGGACATGCTCCTGGTTTCGATGGATTGGCACCCGGCGCCGGGCCGAGCGGTTCTGCTGTTCGGGCGCGCGGTCCCACGCGGGCGGCACCCGCAACCGAGCTCTCGTCGAAGAGGGCGGCGACCCGCTCGGCGAATGCGGCGACCGTCATCGACGGCGGCACACCGGGCGCGGCGGGAAAGAACGAACTGTCCGTCACGTAGAGCCCGGGGTAGCCGAACACCTGACCCTTGTGGTCGATGACGCCCGTCTCGGGATCGGATGCGACGCGCGCCCCGCCGAGCGGATGCACGCTTGCGAGGGTCCGGGCTCCCCGGCCATTCGGCGCGTTGAGGAAGACGCGCCGTGCGGCGTAGCCGGCGGCGAGCTTGGCGCAGGTCTCCTCGATCGCGTCGAACGTGGCCGGGTCGGCGGTGCGGTCGAGATCCGTGCGCAACCCGCCCTCCTCGTGCCAGATCGTCGCGCGACTCGCGTCCCTGCCCATTGCGAACAGCAGGCCGGTATTCGACAGGCGCCGCCGCACCGGCCCTGGCAGCGGAAGCCCGTTCACCGGAGCCAGCGCCTCACCGACGCAGTGATGAACGGTCCCGTCCGCTCGCCGACCGACGACGTATGACGTGACAGGCCCGGATGCTGCGCCCTCGAGGGCGGCCGACCCGTACATCACGGCGATCGAGTCGCCGCCCGAACTGAAGCCACGGCCCAGGGAAGGGGGAAGCTTCGGCATCGTGGCGTGAACGTCGCGTGCAGCGAAGAGCAGCCTGAGCGTGCCGAGCGTCCCGGCCGCCACCACGAGCCGGGGCGTGTGCACGCTGCGCTCCGTGCCGTGGACATGGTCATGCCAGCGGACCTCGTAACCGCGATCGTCGCATCCGAGCATGCGGACCTCGGACAGCGCCCGGATCTCCGCGCCGTGACGGAGTGCCACCTGCAGGTAGGTGCGGTCGAGCGTCGTCTTGCTCCCGTCCTCGGACCCCAGCATGCACGTCCCGGCATGCGTGGACGTCGACTGCTGAAGACCCGCAGCGTTCGTCACGGTTGTCGGGCGCGAAGGATCAGAGCCCATCGCGATCGCGAGCTCAGCCATCCGGGGGGCCGGCAGGCCGGCTCGTTCCGCTGCCGTCCGGAAGACCTCCGTCTTTGTGAGGGCACCCGGAACCGGAGCCGGGCGCAGCATCGCGCGGACGGCGTCGTAATACGGCGCCATTTCGCGAGCAGTCACATCGTCCGGAAACGCGTCGAAGTACTCCTCCTCAGGGACCACCTGCACGCCCTCGAAGACCTGGGAGCCGCCCCCGACGCCGCTCGCACTCAGAACGAGCAGGCGACGAAAGCGATCCACGTCGAACAGTCCGTCGCGGTTGACGACCACGTCGATCGGGCGGCGCCCGACGTTCCAGCGCATCCCGCGCACGAGCTTTCGCACACCGAAGGCCCCCCGCGGATATGGGCGGCGCTCGGCGGCGGGCGCCGCCTCCCCGCCCGGCCCCCACCAGGGCCCGCGCTCGAGGATCAGAACCTTCAGCCCGCCTTGAGCCAGGCGTGCCGCGGCGATCGCACCGCCGAACCCCGACCCGACGACGACCACGTCCGGCTGCCGGCCTTCGGCGCTGCGTGTCCGACCTTGAGAATCGTGCATGGTGACCTAGTGTTGATACGATTTTTGTGGTTTGTAACGCTAAGGAAGTACGGGATCGTACAGTATCTTCGCTATTGACGGGACTAATCGACCTCCCTACTATCGACGCGTCGTCAGCCGTCGCAGGCGCAGGGATGCCTGCCTGCCCTGACACGCTCAACCCACCCAAGGAGAAGTCGCGGTATGGCCAAACACCCCGTCGTCGTCTACGGCGCGTCCGGATACACGGGAATGCTCGTGATCGACTGGCTCATCGATCAGCGTGTTCCGTTCACGGCTGTCGGCCGATCCGCTGAGCGCATCGAGGCGAACATGCGTGAGCGGGTCGTGCGACTCGAGTCGGCGGACTACGAGATCGTCGAGTGCTCACACGAGGCCGACGATCTGGCGCACGTGTTCGCGGGCGCCAAGGTCGTATGCAACACCGTCGGCCCGTTCGCCACGCTCGGGCAGGTGGGCGTCGAGGCCGCGCTGCGGGCCGGCTGCCACTACCTGGACACGACGGGCGAGCAGAGCCACATCCTGGCCATCCGCTCGGCGTTCGGCGCGGACTTCGCCCGGGCGGGCCTCGTGTGCGCTCCGTCGACCTCGTACATGTACACCCTCGCCGAGATCGCCGCCGAACTGGTCCTCGAGGTCCCCGGCATCGACATGCTCGAGACGTCGACGATCTGTCGCGGACCGCGCGTCGGATCGGGTGTGACCGTCGGCTCGACCGCATCGATCTTCGAGCTCCTCCGCCGGCCGCAATACCACCTCTGGGACAACGAGATGGTCGAGCACGAACCCGGCAAGGGCTACGACGTCACCACGCCTGAGTTCCTGCAGCCCGTCTTCATGCTGCCGTGGGGTGGAACCTCGCTCCCCGCCTTCTTCGAGCAGGATGCGCGCGTGCGCTACTGCAACTCGCTCGTCGGTTTCTATGACATGCAGATCATGCGCCAGGTGCGCGATGTGTGGCAGCAGTGGGAGGACGAGTTCCGTCACCTGCCGGCGGAGCAGCAGGACGCCGTGCTCGCACAGATCGTCGACTCGACGACGCCGGCGATGCCGCCTCGCGAGCGCACTGCCATGCAGCGCTCGGTCGACAGCGCGATCGGACGCGGGCCGCTGGCGGGCGCGCGGGCGACGGTCTACAGCGTGACCCCCTACATCACGACGGGGGCGCTCCAGACGGCCTCCATCGAGAAGCTGCTGCGTGACGACATCGCTCAGCCGGGTGTCGTGTCCGCGTGCCGGGCGTTCGGCCACCGCTATCTGCTCGCGTTCCTCCAGGAGCGCGGGCTCGCCCGCGCGGTCGTGGCCGGGGAGATCTGACGTGGCGATCATCGACATGTTCGACCGCGGCTGGCGCTGCAACCCAGATGGGGTCGCGTACATCGCCGGGGATCGGTCGTTCGGCTTCGAGGAGGTCGGCCGCCTCTCGTGCCGCATTGCGAATGCGCTGGTCGACCTGGGGCTCCCGAAGGAGACGAAGGGGGCCGTCCTGGCGGGAAACGACCCGATCGCATGGACGTGCGTACTCGGCCTGTGGCGCGCCGGGTTCGCGTGGGTGCCGGTGAATCCCCGCAACGCGCTGCCGGACAACATCTCGATCCTCGACGGGTTCGACTGCGAGGTGCTGTTCTTCCAGTCGGCGTTCGAGCCGGTCATCGCCGAGATGCGATCAGCGCTGCCCGCAATCCGCCACTGGATCTGCATCGACGGCCCCATCGCCGGATGCCCCTCCCTGGAGGAGTGGGGCTCCCAGGACGATTCGCCACCCGATGTCGACTACGAGCCGCAGGACCTCGTCGCGCTCATGCCCACCGGGGGCACCACCGGGAAGCCCAAGGGCGTGATGAACACGCATCGCAGCCTGCAGACGTTCTGCGCCAACTTCATGATCACGTGCAGCTACCGCGCCGACGAGCCCGCCGTGAACCTCGCCGCGGCCCCCATGACGCACACGGCCGGTGTCCTGTCGCTTCCGTGCACGGCTCGTGGCGGGACCGTCGTCGTCCTGACCACGCCGGAGCCGACCGCGCTCCTCGACGCCATCGAGGAACACGGCGTCACGGAGCTGTTTCTTCCCCCGACCGTCATCTACCGCCTCCTCGACGACCCGACGCTCTCGGCCCGTGACCTGACGAGCCTGCGCTACTTCATCTCCGGGGCGGCGCCGCTCTCGGTCGACAAGCTCAGACAGGCCATCGACGCCTTCGGACCGGTGATGATGCAGGGCTACGGCCAGACCGAGGCGCCGGCGTCGATCGCGATGCTCCGCCCGGAGGAATACCTCACACCGGAGGGCGTCGCGGATGACAGTCGACTTTCGGCCTGCGGCCGCCCCACCCCGCTCGTCCGACTGGCCATCCGCGATGAACGCGGAGTGCCGCTGGCGTCAGGTGAGACGGGAGAGATATGCGTCGCGGGCGACCTGGTCATGCGCGGCTACTACAAGGATCCCGAGCAGACCGCGAGCACGATCGTCGATGGGTGGCTGCACACCGGGGATGTCGGCTATCTCGACCACGAGGGCTACCTCCACATCACCGACCGCATCAAGGACGTGATCATCACGGGCGGGTTCAACGTCTACCCGAGCGAGGTGGAACAGGTGATCTGGTCGCACCCCGCCGTCAACGACTGCTCCGTCATCGGCGTGCCGGATGAGGAATGGGGCGAGGCGGTCAAGGCGGTCGTCGAGCTCAACGCAGGAGCCCAGGTCGATCCGGATGAACTCGTCGCCCTCTGCAAGACCCGGCTCGGCAGCGTCAAGGCTCCGAAGACCGTTGACGTCGTCGACGCGCTCCCGCGCAGTCCCGTGGGCAAGGTGCTGAAGGCGGACCTTCGCGCCCGCTACTGGCAGTCGGCGGGACGGCGGGTCTGAACACCGTGCGTGACGTCTTCATCGCGGGCGCCTTCGTCTCCCGGTTCGGGAAGTACCCCGGTCGAAACCTCAGATCGATCGCCGCCGAAGGCGTCGCCGGCGCGCTCGCCGACGCCGGAGCGCATCCGGACGACATCGACGCCGTGTTCTTCGCCAACGCCGCCGAGGGCTATCTGACCGGGCAGGAATGCATCCGGGGGCAGGTTGCACTCCAGGACACGGGCCTGCTCGGCGGCCCGATCGTCAACGTCGAGAACGCGTGTGCGTCGGGTTCGTCGGCGTTTCATCTGGCCTACGCGGCGGTGGCCTCGGGAACCGCCGATGTGGCTCTGGCGATCGGCGCCGAGAAGCTCACCAACCCCGATCGCGCGAAGACCTTCGGCGTCTTCAACACGGGTTGGGACGTCGAGCTTCACGGCGGTCCCGATTCCTCGGCGACGCAGTCCGCCTTCATGGACGTGTACGCGTCGATGGCTCGTGACTACATGCGCCGGTCGGGAGCGACGGTCGAGGACTTCGCTCAGGTGTCCGCCAAAGCGCACCTGGCCGGTGCGCTCAACCCGAACGCGCAGTACCGGGACCCGTTGACCGTCGAAGAGGTGCTGGGGAGCCGCATGATCACGGCCCCGCTGACGCTGCTGATGTGCTCGCCCGTCGGGGACGGGGCGTCCGGCCTGGTGGTCGCCTCCGCCGAAGGGCTGCGCCGTCTTGACGCCGAGCCCGTGCGCGTCCTGGCGAGCGTTCTGCGGTCAGGGCGGCTCAGCACCGACGGGGGCAGCGCGGTCGAGCGAGCCGCGCGTGAGGCCTACCGGATCGCCGGGCTCGGACCTGAGGACGTCGATGTCGTCGAGGTTCATGACGCCGCCGCGCCGGGCGAGCTCATCGTCTCCGAGGAGCTCGGCATCGCTGAGCCGGGAACCGGCCCCCGGATGCTTCGCTCCGGGGCGACCTCGCTGGGCGGACGGGTCCCCATCAATCCGAGTGGAGGACTCTTGAGCCGTGGTCACCCGATCGGCGCGACCGGTTGCGCCCAGCTCACCGAGTTGACCGATCAACTCCGTGGCCGCTGCGGTCCGAGGCAGGTTGACGGCGCGGCGGTGGCGATCGCGGAGAACGGGGGCGGCTGGCTCGGCGACGGGCCGGCGGCCGCCGTCGTCACCCTGCTGGCTCGCTGAGCCCGCTATCCAGGGCCGCCCGGCAGGCGATCCGTCAGACGGCCCAGTCGTGACACGGTGCCCTCCATCGGCTCGGCCAACTCCGCGATTCGCTCGAGGACGGGGATCGCGTCACGCACGGTCTCGATCAGCGGATCGACGACGACGATCGCGCGGTCGACTGTGTCGATCAGGGGGTCGATCTTCTCCGCGGCCGCATCCACGGTGGCAGTGAGACCGTCCACCTTGCCGGTCGCCGCCTCCACCACCGGGAGCAACGGCTCGCTGAGCTGCACCGCCCGCTCGAGCACCGGCAGCGCGTCGCGCATCGTCGCGATCAGCGGATCGGCAGTCTCGAGCGCCCGCTCGATCGTCGCGATCAGCGGGTCGACCTTGTCCGAAGCACCATCGACGGTCGTCGTGAGACCGTCCACCTTGCCGCTCGCCTCCTCGACCACCGCCAGCAGCGGCTCGCTCAGGTCGACTGCGCGCTCGAGCACGGGCAGAGCCTGGCGTGCGAGCTCGATTCCCTCCCCCGCCCGGGTTTCGATGCGAGGCACGGCTTCGAGGGCCGGGCCCAGATTGGCGAGCACGCTGTCGAGCTCCTCCAGCCGGCGATCGATCTGGTCCAGCCGCGCGAGACTGCCCTCCGCAAGCCGCGCAACGTCGCGCCATGCCTCGATGGCCACCCCGAGCTGCGCGGAGAGCTCTTCCACGCGATCGCCGAGCCCACGGGTCTCGCGCACGAGGCGCGTGACGATCCGCTCGGGCAGCTGCAGGGGGAAGAGGAGGTCGATGTCAGTTCCTGGCCATAGGACTCGAACCGACGCTACGCGACCGGGTGGGACCGTCCATCGGGGAAAACCACGGTTATCGACAGCGCGTCGGTAGTCGCCCCGACGAGATCACTCGACAGCCCCGAGCCCAGGGGGAAAAGTACGGTTGGCGACAGAGCGTCACTAAGGCAGGCTCAGCGTGGTGACCCCCCTCCGACGCCCCGCCGGATCGTCAAGGAACGCCCGATGAGCGGGTGGACGCTCGCGGTGGTCGCCGTGATCGTCGGCGTCTACGCCGTCTTCTCCGGTGTGCTCGCTCGCCATTGGATCTCGGCCGCCCTCTTCTTCGTCGCCGCCGGTCTCATTGCCGGCGACGAGCTGTTCGGCGTCCTCGAACCTGCGAAGGCCCAGGAGCTCTTGCTGATCGCGGCGGAGGCCACCCTTGCGCTCGTCCTGTTCACCGACGCCTCGCGCCTTGACGTGGGGCGTCTTCGGCGCGAGTTCGCCCTCCCGGGCCGACTGCTCGGCATCGGCCTTCCGCTGACGATCCTGGCCGGTACGGCGCTGGCCGCCGGCGTCCTGGGAGAGCTGTCGCTGGTCGAGGCGCTCGTCCTCGCAATCGCGCTTGCTCCCACGGACGCCGCGCTCGGCCAGGCCGTCGTGACCGACGAGCGCGTGCCCGGACGCGTCCGGCAAGGGCTCAACGTCGAGTCCGGCCTCAACGACGGGATCTGCGTTCCGCTGCTGCTGATCGCGCTCGCCGTCGCGGAGGCCCACGGCGGCGCGATCGGTGAAGGCGAGGCCGTGCGCCTGGTGGTCGAGGAGATCGGCTGGGGACTCGTCGCCGGCGTCGTCGCAGGAGGCCTGGCCGCGATCGCCGTGCGCCACGCCGGAAGGCTCGCCGAGCCGACGTGGCAGCAGCTCATCCCGCTCGCAGCCGCCGCTCTCGCCTACGGGTCGGCCGTCGGGCTCGGCGGCAGCGGCTTCATCGGTGCGTTCGTCGGCGGACTCGTCTTCGCCGCGATGCGGCCTGATCAGGAGAACGAGAGCACCCTCTTCACCGAGGAGGCCGGCGGGGTCCTCGACGCGATCACGTTCGTGCTCTTCGGTGCTTTGGTGCTCGGCGCAGCGCTCACCCGCGCAGACGCGGAGCTGTACCTCTACGCGGTGCTGAGCCTCACGATCATCCGCATGCTGCCCGTGGCCGTCGCGATGATCGGCAGTCACGCTCGTCGTCCGACCGTCGCCTACGTCGGCTGGTTCGGTCCGCGTGGGCTCGCCTCGATCGTGTTCGCCGTGATCATTCTCGATGAGGCTGACCTTGCCGGCTCCCAGACGATCATCGACACGATCTCGGTCACGGTCGCGCTGTCGGTGCTGCTGCACGGGATCTCTGCGGTTCCGCTCACGAATCGCTACGTGCGCTGGTACGGCGCGCATCCGCGACCGCCCGCCATGGAGGGCGGGTCCGTGCAACCGGTTCGGTGGCGCCGGGCACCGTTCCATCGCAGGACGAGGCTCGAGCAAGCGCCGGCATCACCGACAGCCGAACCGGACACGTCGTGACGACCTCGAGCCGCAGGCCGCGGACGGCGGTCCCGCTGATCGAGACGAAACTCGAAGCCCCGCGGCGACGCGGCGGCGCACTCGATCGACCGCGGATCCGCCAGGCGCTCGACGCTCGAGCCGTCTTGACGCTCGTCGGAGCACCCGCGGGCTACGGCAAGACGACGGCGGTCCGCAGCTGGTGTGCGACACAGGACGACGCGCTCGCGTGGGTGACGCTCGACGCCGAGGACAACGACCCGACCCGTCTGTGGACATACGTGGCAACCGCCCTGGACCGGATCCATCCGGGCCTCGGACGGGCAGCGCTCCAGCGGCTCCGTGTCCCGGGGAATCCGGCCGAGAGCGCCATCGACGAGCTCACGGCCGCCCTGGCTCGCCATGGGCGCCCGGTGATCCTCGTCCTGGACGACCTGCAGACGGTCACCGACCCGGCGTGCATGGCGTCGCTCGATCATGCGCTGTTCGCCGCCCCGGCGAATCTCCGCGTGATCCTCAGCACGCGAATGGACCCTCCACTCGCGATTCCGCGACTGCGCGCCGCGCAGGAGCTCATCGAGCTGCGGGCGGGCGACCTCGCGTTCACCGTGGCGGAAGCTCGCGCGCTGCTCGTCGACCGCTGGGAGCTTGAGCTCGACGCTGAGGAGATCGACCTGCTCGTCCGCCGCACCGAGGGCTGGCCGGCGGCGCTGATCCTGGCCGGCGTCTGGCTGCGGGGCGCGTCCGACCCTTCGGCCGCCGTAGCCCGTTTCGGGAGCAACCAGCGCTTCGTGGCGGATTACCTGAGCAGCGAGGTCTTCGCCGCGCTCGACGAGGACTGCCGGTCGTTTCTGTACGGCGCCGCCGTGCTCGGGCAATGCACGCCGGAATTCTGTGATGCGGTGCTTGACCGCCATGACTCGGCGGATGTCCTTGCCGAGATCGAGCGGGCCAATCTCCTGACCTCACGGCTCGAGCACGGGGACTGGTTCCGCATCCACCCGCTGTTCGCGGAGTACGCGCGAGCCCAGCTCGAAGCGTCGAATCCGGGGGCGGCGACCGACATCCACCTTCGTGCGGCGCACTGGCTGCGTGCACACGATCGCCCGATGGAGGCTCTCGGCCACGCCTCGGCAGCCGGAGCGCATGAACTCGTCGCGGAGATGCTCAGCCAAGGTCAGCTCGAGATCGTCCGAGGCGGTGGTGGTGGGACGCTGCTCCGGTGGACGCGCACGCTGCCCGAGGAGGTGTTGCTGTCGCACCCCGACCTTTGCGCAGCAGCAGCCGCCGCCTCGCTCCTCGCGGCCGGGGGGACCTTGGAGAGGAGCCGCTACGTCGGCCTCGTCCAGCGGGCGGCGTCGCCCAGCTCCTACGCCCGGACACTCAGCCTGGTCCTCTCCGCCCTCGCTCTGGAGCGCGGCGTCGAGCGGGCGATCGATGACGCCGACAGGGCGCTTCAGTCCGCCGGCGAAGGTGTCGGCGAGATCGAAACCGGCGCGCTCTGCGCGCAGGCCCGTGCGCGGTACTTCGCCGGCGATGTCGCGGGTGCACGACGCTCCGCTTTGCGAGCGCTGGAGCATCCTGATATCTCGCGTCGCGTTCCGAGTCTCGTTCACGCTCGCGCGACCCTTGCGCTCGCAGCCGTCGCCGAGGACCGGCTGCTTGCGGCTCGCACCCATGCCGAGTTCGCCAAGGCGGCGATCGGCGACCTCGGAATGGGCCGGAGCTGGCTCGGGGCCAACGTCTCCGCCGCAATGGGCGCGTTGCTGGCGGCAGAAGGAGACGTCGTCGGGGCCGACCGTGAGCTCGCCGCCGCAGAGCGGTTCTTCCGCGATGACGTCCCGACCATCCACCACGCATGGCTGCTCGCCGTGCTCGCCCGCGTGCGCCTGCGCCGCGGACGGCTGGACCAAGCCCAGGAGGCGTTGCGTGCGGCCCGTGAGGCGTTGACCGAGCTGCACCACGCGGGAACGATCGACGCGCTCGTGGAGCAGGTCGAACAGGATCTGGTACAGGGCCGCGCGCGCGCCGAGGCCGGTGACGTGGTCGAGTCGCCGAGCGACGCCGAGCTGGGTGTCCTGCGACTTCTTGCCACTGACCTGACGCTGCGCGAGATCGGAGAGCAGCTCTTCGTGTCGGAGAACACGATCCGCTCCCACCGCCGTGCGCTCTATCGGAAGCTCGGGGCACACTCGCGTGCGGCAGCGGTGGCACGCGGGGTGTCGTTGAACCTGCTTGACCAAACGGGATCACCCGGGTGACTCACGCTGAATCGCTTGTGCGAGCGAGGGGCCGGCGAAATGCTCGAGGGGTGCCCACCCGGACATATCAGCTGACTGTCGAAGGTGAACTCGGCGACGAGGTGTCGTCCGCCTTCGGCGGGATGACGCTGGCCCGCGGCGAGGGCACGACGACGCTGACCGGCGAGCTGCGCGACCAGGCGGAGCTCCACGGTGTCCTGCAGCGCGTGTCGGACCTCGGGCTCACCTTGCTCGAGACCAAGACGGTGAACCGGCACCCAGACCACCTCGCGAACCACGAAGCACAGGAGAACCACCATGGCTGACGTGACCCACAATGGACGGCCGGTCATCGAACAGCGGCAGACGAGCCTCGGCCTGTACGTCACCGCGAAGGAGGCCTATGACATGTGGCAGGCGGACCCGGAGGGCGTGCACGTTCTCGACGTCCGCACGCCCGAGGAATGGGTGTTCACCGGTCATGCGCCGATGGCGACGCTGATCCCCCTGGCCTTCATGGCATACGTCTGGGACGGCGAGAAGCAGGGCTTCCCATGGTCAATGAGCCCCGACTTCGCGGAGCAGGTCAAGGCACGGTACGCCCCCGACGACACGCTCCTCGTGACGTGCCGGTCGGGCGGGCGCGCGGCCATGGCGATCAATGCCCTGGCAGCCACAGCCGGCTTCACCAACGCCTACAACATCCTTGACGGGATGGAGGGGAGCCGTGTCGAGGATCCCGACAGCGTCTTCGACGGCATGCGCCGGAAGAACGGATGGCAGATGTCAGGCCTGCCCTGGACCTACGATCTCGATCCCGAGCGCATGGCGCTGCCACAGCGCGAGGAGACAGGGGAACTCCACCCGGGCAACCGCGAGGACTGATCGCAGATGGTCTGGGCCATCCTTGCTCTCCTGGGCGTCCCGCTCTGGCTCTGCGCGGCGGGCATCACCATGGTGGTGCTGAACAACCGGAAGCTGCGCAAGCGGTTCGGCGACCTGCCCGTGCGCGTCCGGCGTCCCGGGAAGAAGCGGTGGACGCGCGGGCACGCGATCTGGGTCTCCGACGTCTTCGCGTTCCGCGGCAGCCCGGCGGCCTGGCGGGAGGACCTGGACCAGATCTCCGACGTCGTCATGCGCGACCCCGGAGCGGAGGAGGTCCGGCACCTCCACCGCCTCGGCGACGGCTTCGTGCTCGCGACGCTGCACGGGCACGGCGGAGGCACGCTGGACGTCGCCGCCGCACCCGATCAGCGAGCCGCCGTGCTTGGCCCCTTTGTGGACCGAGCGCACCACGAACAGACACACGCCAACAGGGAGCTGGCCCGATGACCGAAGTTCGAGGCAGCCGCGCGGGTACGAGCGACGCCGGCACCGCCCGGCCGTCGACCGGCGGATCCCGGCCGCAGCACAAGCCGACCATCCGGCTGCGTCCGTACGTCTCCATGACCGTGGCGCTGCTGCGACGGTGGCCCGACCTGCGCGCGCTCTGGTTCCAGGGTCGTATCGACCCCGCCTTCCGGGAGGAGCTCATGCTCGCCGTGGCCGGCGCCAACTCGTGCCGTCAGTGCAGCTACGCCCATCGCGAATGGGCGCTGGCCGAGGGATTGCCGCGCGAAGAGCTGGCCGCGCTCGAGGGGCTGGACGCCGACGCATTCGACGAGCGCAAGTGGTCAGCGGTGGCCTGGGCTCATGCGTTCGCCGCAAGCGATCTGGTCGATGCCCCGGCTGCGATCGACGCCAACTTCCGCGAGCAGTTCAGCGTCGCCGAGCAGCGCGACATCGAGCTGGTCGCACGAGCGATGACATGGATGAACCACACGAGCAACACGGTTGACGCCGCGTGGGCTCGCCTGCACGGCGATCCGATCCCCGGCAGCGGCGTCGTCGGCGAGCTGCTCGCGGTGTCGGTCTACGCCCTCGTCACGCCGGTCATCCTCGGCGTCCTGAGCGTCAAACAGCGGCGCAGTCCGATCGCGCTGGTCCGCGGGATCAGCCCGTTCTTCGGGGAGTTCGAAGCCAGGTCCCAAGCAGGCTCCACCTGATCGGCCCCGCGAAGCGGGGGCGAGCCGACCTGGGAACGCGATCTGGAATAGTCCCCGCCCAATGCCAGGCCAGACTCAGCCCCACAAGCGCATACGCCGCAAGCCCGAAGCCGCACAGCGGGAGATTCTCGACGCCGCACGCCAGGTGCTGGAGACCGACGACTTCGGCGACCTGACGGTCGACGCGATCATGGACCGCACGGGGATGCGCCGTTCAGCGTTCTACAACTACTTCACGGGGCGCGGTGACGTCGTCCTGCGCCTTGTCGGTGAGATCGAAGACGAGATGCTCGAAGCGTCACGGGTCTGGTTCGATGACGCCGACGGCTCTGAAACAAGCCTGGCGGTGGCCCTGGACACGGCCATAGCGGTCTGGGTGCGTCACAGTCGTGTCCTCCGGGCCTTCCACGACGCCAGCTACCACGACCACGAAGTGCAGCAGCACTACCGCTACGGCCTGGTCCAGTTGTTCATCGATGCTGTGGCCACCAAGCTGCGGAAGGAGAAGCGCGCAGGGCGCTCATCGGTCCCGAACCCCAAGGACGTCGCCCACGCGCTGATCATGATGAACATCAGCGTCTTGTCGGACACGCTGAGCACGGCGTCCGGCAAGCGTTCGCCAGGAGTCGAGCGGACACTCCAGTTCGCATGGCATCGGATCGTGTACGGAACCGTCCCTGCCTGACGGCACTCCGATGGCAGCGGTAGCGCCGCACTAGCGACGGCGTGTCGACAACCGTACTTTTCCCGCTGTTGTCGGTGGCTCACGAGGAATAGCGTCGTGTTCCCCACGAAAGCGAGGACACCATGCCCGGAGGACGAGATCGACGGCAGCGCCGACGCCGCGTCGCGGCCGTTGCCGGCGGCGCGTACGCAGCCAAGAAGCATCACGACAACAAGCAGGAAGAGGCCGCGGCCGCCCAGGCTCCGGCTCCCGCCCAGGCTCCGGCTCCGGCTCCGGCGGCGGGAGCCCCCGCGGCCGATCCGTACGCACAGCTCGGGGAGCTGAAGAAGCTGCTCGACAGCGGGACGCTCACGCAGGCCGAATTCGACGCGGAGAAGCAGAAGATCCTCGGCTCGTAGATCGCGGATCAGGGCGCGAGGAGAACGGGAGGCAGCATGTGCCGCTGGATGGCCTATACGGGTGCGCCCGTTCTGCTGCGCGAGGCGTTGTACACGCCCGCGCACGGGCTGATCGACCAGAGCCTGCACTCCCGGCTCGGCGCCGAGACCACCAACGGCGACGGCTTCGGCGTGGGCTGGTACGGGGACGGTTCGACCCCCGGCCTCTTCCACAGCACCGAGCCGGCGTGGAACGACCACAACCTTCGCGAGCTGTCCGACCACGTCCGCTCAGGCCACTTCTTCACTCACATCCGCGCGGCGATCGGCAGCGCTGTGCAGCAGACGAACTGCCACCCGTTTCGCCACGACAGGTGGCTGTTCATGCACAACGGCTTCATCAACGACTTCGCGTTGATGAAGCGCGACCTGGTCTTCGCGGTCGATCCGTCGCTGTTCCCGCTGATTCAGGGCCAGACCGACTCAGAAGCCCTGTTCTATCTCGCGTTGACGTTCGGTCTTGCGGAGGATCCGCCGTCAGCGCTCGAACGGGCGGTCGGCTTCGTCGAAGCCACCGGGGAACGCCTCGGGATCGCCACGCCGTTTCAGGGGACGATCGCAACGTCCGACGGAGAGAGCACCTGGGCCGTCCGGTACTCGAGCGAGGGACGGTCGCGTTCGCTCTTCTATACGACCGACATCCCGACGTTGCGGGACCTCTACCCGGAGAATGAGCGCCTGCGGGAACTCTCTGAGGACATGCGACTGATCGTCTCCGAGCCCCTGCGCGAGCTTCCGGGGGCATGGAACGAGATCCCCGAGGCGACGATCGCGCATGTCCGTGGCGGACACGAGGAACTGCGCCCCTTCACGCCGACGGCGCCCTGAGCGACCTCAGGCGACCCGCAGCCACCCAATCAGGAGACACCCATCATGATTCCCGTGATCGCCCTGTCCGCTTTCGGATTGATCGCCCTCATCGCGATCTGGATCGCGCTGGCGTTCTGGCCCGCCCGCGTGGCGGCTCACAAGGGCCACAGTTTTGCCGGCTACTTCATCTTCAGCCTGTTCCTCTTCCCGGCCGCGCTCATCACGGCATACGTCATCGATGACCGCGTCGTGAGAGCCGACTAAGCGGCTGGGCGTCGGAACTCGGCCGACGAGGCCGCGTCCCACATCTGCTGGAATCGTGCGTGCGCGCTCCCGTCCAGGAGCACGCCGGGCGTGGCGAACTCGTAGAGCTCAGCGAACGTCGACACCTCTCTCGGGCTCGTCCGGGTGAAGACGTTCCACGGACCGACCTCGGACGGGTGATCGAATCCCATCGCTGCGACCATCTCGGCGACCGCGCCGACCGTGTTCCGGTGGAAGTTGTGGACGCGATCGGACTTGTCTGGGACGTCAACGGCGCGTTGAAGTCGCGGATCCTGGGTGGCGACGCCGACGGGACAGCGGTTGGTGTGGCATCGCTGCGCCTGAATGCATCCCACGGCCATCATGAATGCGCGCGCCGAGTTGCACCAGTCGGCGCCGAGCGCGATCGACTGAACGATCGCCGACGCGCTGACCATCTTCCCGCTCGCACCGATCTTCAGCTGATCTCGGATTCCCGCGCCCACGAGTGCGTTGTGGACGACCAGGAGGCCCTCGACCAGCGGTGCGCCCATCGCGTCGGAGAACTCCAGCGGCGCGGCGCCGGTGCCGCCCTCGCCACCGTCCACCACGACGAAGTCCGCGTACGTGTCCGTCTCGATCATCGCCTTGACGATGCCCATGAACTCGCGCGGGTCGCCGATGCAGATCTTGAAGCCGATCGGCTTGCCGCCTGACAGGGTCCGGAGCCGGCCGACGAAGCCCACGAGCTCGAGCGGGGTCGAGAACTCGCTGTGGTACGTCGGCGAGAAGACATCGCGGCCCGGTTCGACGCCGCGCGCCTGCGCGATCTCGGCCGTGACCTTTGCTCCCGGGAGGATGCCGCCGTGCCCCGGCTTGGCGCCCTGCGAGAGCTTGATCTCGATCATCTTGACGCCGGGCTCGCCGGCCTTTCCGGCGAACGCCTCCGGGTCGAACGCCCCGTCAGCGGTTCGGCATCCGAAGTAGCCGGTGCCGATCTGCCAGATCAGATCCCCGCCGTGCTCACGGTGGTGCCGGGAGAGCCCGCCCTCCCCCGTGTTGTGGGCGAACGAGCCCTTCCGCGCACCGAGGTTGAGGGCCCGGATCGCCGGCGCCCCGAGCGCGCCGAAGCTCATCGCCGACACGTTGAGGATCGACGCCGAATAGGGCTGATCACAGTCCCGTCCGCCGACGACGGTGCGCATCGCCTGCACCGGATCCGTCGCGCAGGGACGAGTTGCGAGCGAGTGCGTCATCCACGTATAGCCGGGCGCGGTGACGTCGAGTTCCGTGCCGAACGGCTTCTTGTCCTCCACGTTCTTCGCCCGCTGGTAGATGAGCGAGCGGATGTCCCGGCTGAACGGGCGCCCGTCCTCGTTGCTCTCGACGAGGTACTGGTGGATCTCCGGGCCCATGCCTTCGATGACGAACCGCAGGTGTCCCGCGATCGGGTAGTTGCGAAGGATGCTGTGCCGCCGCTGGAGGATGTCCCAGAGTCCCAGCGCGACGAGTGGGATCAGGACGACCTCACACCACCACCACATCGGGTTCAGCAGGCCGAGCGTGAAGACCACCCCGGCCAGGATCAGGCACCCCCAGAAGACCTTCCAACCGATCTTGTCCATCCAAGTTCTCCTCAGTGCCGTGTCGACGGCACGGCGACTCGAAAGATCTCGGTACGGACGTTTCCGTCAACGTCGGCGAGTCCGCTGCGGACATACACGTGGCGGTTACCCTCCGCGTCACGCGCCACGACGTGCTGCGCACCCCCTTGGACCTCGCGGAACTCGCCCCTGCACGGGCCTCCGATGAGGACGACCGTCTCCACGGAGGGCTTCACGACCGGCGAAGCCGCGGGGACCGCCTGTCCGTCTGGGCCTGAGCCCGACGTCGACGGCCCCCGCATCGGTCGCCCGAGCGACGACCGAACCAGGACGGGGAGCACCGGCATCCGCGGGCTACTTGAGCTTGCCGCCGTGGGCAGCGAGTCCGTAGATCACGAGGATGTCGATGGCGACGATCGAGAGCGCCCACAGCGGATAGGCGTCGATCGTCGTGAGTGCACCGACGAGGTTCACGCACGCCACGGCGATGCCGAACCAGCGGGCGGCCTGGTTGCGGGCGAAGACGCCGAGGCCGGCTGCGAACTGCAGCAGCGCGATGCCGAGGACGATCCACCCCCAGACACGCAGGTCATCGATGACCAGTCGGGTCTCGCCGACGAAGAACGCCGACTGGCCGATCGCTGCGATACCCCAGATGGCGTTCAGCATCCCGAGCGTCATGATCATGATCCCGGCGAACGTCAGCCAGCCTTCTCCGTCGGTCCCGCGGTCATCGCGGGTGTAGGTCTGAGGCGTGCTCATGGGGTCCCTCCTGGTTGGTGGTCAGGAGCCGGATGTGTCCGACTCTTTAACTCACGCTAATCAAGGCTCCCGGTGCTGGAATCCGTGGGAAGTACGGTTATCGACGCAGCGTCGCTAAGAGCCTGCCCGTGATGGAGCCGGCCCCGCGTGCCTGGATAGATGACCTGCATCCAGATGTACTGGACCACCTTGGCGACGTCGCGGGCACGCTCAGGATCCGGCGCGCGCGCAGCATGCTCGAGGTACAGCTGGATGTTGAGCAGCACGAGCCCCTCGGCGATGCTCCGGGGCTCGGGCACCGATGCACGTCCCGCCTGGTTCTCAGCACGCACCTTCACGGCAACGGCGTCGATGAACTTCTGGACGAGGCCCTGTCGGTAGTACTGCTCGATCGCATGGTCGTGGTAACTGGCCTCGTTCAGCGCCCGCAGAACACGTCCGTGTCGCGTCCAGACGAGGGCTCCGCGTTCAAGCGCAGTCGCGAGCCTCAACTCGTGATCCTCGGAAGCCTCGAACCACGATCGCGACGATTCCGCAAACTCCCCTTCGATCTGCTCGACGAGGCCGAGCACGAGCTCGTACCGGTCCTCGAAGTAGTTGTAGAACGCCGAGCGACGCATGCCTGTGCCCTTCATGACCTCGCGGACCGTCAGATCGCGAAAGTCGTTCTCCGCAAGGAACGCGCGGGCCGCGTCGAGGATCTCGTTCTCGGCCTCCTCGGGACGTCGACGGATGCGCTTCGCTAAGGGCTGGGCTGCGTCGCGCATGCGCTTGGCGGGGCGGGCCGAAGCGTCCGAGCGCTGGTCCGTCTTTCGCTTCTGACGGTCCATCGCGGCACCTCCTTTCGCACGCAATCAGGCTCGGCTCCGAGGGCGTCGATCATCGGTTACCGACGGAGTGTCGACAACCGTAGTTCGCACGGTCGCAGGCGCCGCTTTGCCGTCAATAGGTTCCGTCACATGCAAAGGCCTTCGGTAGATGGCGAGACCGGTCCTCCCCCAACGGCCGGTGCGCCGGTCATCGGTGATGCACTGCTGGAAGCCCGACTCCGTCACCGGGAGCACCGCCTCCGGAAGGTCATTCTCGCCCTGGATCACCGGGTGCATGAACTAGCGGTGGGAGATCGGCCGATCCCGGATGGCCTCGCCGTCGCACTCCGGACGTTTGAGCAGGAACTCGTCACGGTTCTCCATGATCAGGCCTCCGTCCGCCGAGAGCCGGGGTTGGGTGACCGGTATCCGGGGAAAGTACGGCTGTCGACACGGCGTCGTTAAGTTAGCCTCGAGACCATGACCACCACCGCAAGCGGGTTTGCGCCGGGCGATGTCGTCCGGCTCGCGATTCCGCCGCCGAGCCCCACCGATCCCATCGGCGAGGTCGCGGACGTCGAGACGACCGGCGAGCGAACGCAGGTCGTGGTGCGGTGGTCCTCCGGTGGCGAGCGCCGCTACCACCCTTCAGCACTCATCCTGGCTCGGCCTGAGCCGGCGTAGATCCGAGGATCAATCATGCGAGTCCCAGGACGGCGAACGACCGGCCCCGGCGACGGATCCCCGTCCGAGGCCGTGAACGAGATCGTCGAGGTCGACGTGAACAGCTTGGCGGGTTCGTTCTCTCCGCCCCGTTGGCTACGGGACCTGGGCCTCGGAAGCTGGCTGGTCGTCGGGGTCGTCCTGGTGACGGTCGGTCTCGTGTGGCTCGTGGCAGCGACACAGGAGATCGCGATCCCGGTGATCCTGGGGTCGGTGATCGGGGCCGTGACCGGTCCGGCGGTCAGCGCGATGGAGCGTCGCGGTCTGGCGCGCGCCCTCGGGGCGCTCATCACCCTCCTTGCCGTGGTCGTCGCCGCGGTCCTGGTGCTGCTGCTCGTGCTCGGCGGGATCGCGAATGAGGGCGGGAGCATCAGCGACCTGATGACGCAGGCCACCGATGAGATCGCGGGATGGCTGAAGGACCTCGGAGTGTCTGAAGGCGACGTCAGGAAGGAGCTCGAAGAGGCGATCCCCGGCGCGGGGTCGGCCCTCATCCAGGGTGTCGGCGGCCTGTTGAGCGATCTTGCGTCGGTCGCCGCCGTCGCGGTCTTCACGGCGTTCACGACGTTCTTTCTGCTCAAGGACGGGCCGTCGATGCGCCGCTGGATCGAGGGCCACATGGGGATCCCAAAGGATGTCGCGCGGCTCGTCGTCGACGAGGTTCTGTCGGCACTGCGCGGGTACTTCCTGGGCGTGACGATCGTGGCCTCGTTCAACGCGGTCGTGATCGGATTGGGCGCATGGCTGCTCGGAGTCCCGCTGCCCGCGACGATCGCCGTGGTCACGTTCGTCGGTGCGTTCATTCCGTATCTCGGAGCTTGGATCGCCGGGTTCTTCGCCGTCGGGCTGGCGCTCTCGACCGGCGACACCGAGACGGCGGTGGCGATGGCGGTCATCGCGCTCCTCGCCAACGGCCTGCTTCAGCAGATCGTCCAGCCGATCGCCTATGGCGCGACGCTCGGCCTGAACCCGCTCGTCGTCCTGATCGTCACGATCGGCGGCGGCGCGCTGTTCGGGATGGTCGGCCTGGTGCTGTCGGCGCCGCTGACGGCCGCCGCCGCGAACATCGCCGGCGAACTCGGTCGACAACGCGCGGCGCGGGAGGCCGACAGCGACGCGGTCGAGGAACCCGCGTTGCCCGGAATCCCGATTGTGGAACCGTCATGACGACGGCGACCGTCGCTCAGGATGGTGTTTGACGTTCGATGGACCCTGATACAAGCCCAGCGATCGTTGCGTTCGACGGCTCGCCCGAGGCCCACCAGGCCGCGCGCACGGCTGCGCGACTGTTCGGCGACCGGTCCGTCGTGCTCGTGACTGTGTGGGAACCCGCACTGGTGCATGCCATGACGAGCGCACCCGATCCGTCCGGCCTCGCCTACATCCCGCCGGATCCGAAGGCCATGGAGGCCGCGGACGACGCCGAGACGCGAGCCGCCGCCGCCGCCACAGAGGCCGGAGCCCGGCTGGTCCGCGAGCTCGGGGCGCATGCAGAGGCGCTCCCGGTTCAGGCGGGGGCAGCCATCGCGGCAACGATTGCTGCCGTTGCAGAGGAGCGCGACGCCGCCGTCATCATCATCGGCTCGCGAGGACTCGGACGCGTGAAGTCGACGCTGCTCGGCTCGACGTCCCGAGATCTGCTCCGCGAGACCACAAGGCCGGTCCTCATCGTCCAGGCCCCGGAGTAGAGGAGAGCGGCATGTCCCGGGATACCCCAGCGGAACAGCGTGCACAACAGACCGCGCCGTGGAGCCCGAGCGCCCCCCGCCTGCACCTCGTGCGGCTCGCGCTCGCCTGGCTGGCGTCGGCCATCGCACTCCTGCTGGCCGCGTGGGTCATCCCCGGAGCGGACGTCCGCAGCCTCGGCGGGGCGCTCGGCGTGGCGGCGCTCGTCGCAGTGCTCAACGCGCTGCTGCCACCGATCATCGCAGCACTCCGACTCCCGTACATGGTTGCGATCGGCTTCTTTCTCGTGCTCGCACTGGACGCCGCCATGCTGGTGCTGGCATCGGAGATCGTGCCCGAGGCGCTGCACATCGACAGCTTCCTCGCAGCGTTGGGCGTTGCACTCCTGGCGTCGGCGCTCAGCACCGCGATCGGCGTCGTGGTCGGTCTCGATGACGACACGTACACCCTGCGCGTGGCGCGCCGCGTGGCACGCCGGGTCGGGTCCCCGATCGAGACCGACGTTCCCGGGATCATCTACCTGGAGATCGATGGACTGGGTCTCCCGGTCCTTCGGCGCGCGATCGCCAGCGGCCATGCCCCCACGCTCGGCCGATGGCTTGCGGAGGGCAGCCATGCGCTGATCGAATGGGAGACCGACCTCTCGTCACAGACGGGCGCGAGCCAGGCCGGCATCCTGCTCGGCGACAACAGCGACATCCCGGCGTTCCGGTGGGTCGACAAGCCCTCCGGCCGAGTCGTGACCTGCTCGAGCCCGGACGACTGCGTGGCCATCGAACACGCGCGCTCGGATCAGCCGGGTCTCCTCGCCGACGGCGGGACGAGTCGCGGCAACCTCCTCTCCGGCCAGGCCGACACGGCGATTCTCACGGCCAGCCGCATCGCAGATGAGAAGAGGGCGAATCCGGGCTACCGCGGCTTCCTCGCCAACGGGACGAACGTGACACGAACATTCGTGCTCTTCGTCTGGGAGATCTGCCTGGAGCTTGTCGCGGCCACGCGACAGCGCCGGCGCGACGTGCTTCCTCGTGGCCACCGCGGCGGCATCTATCCGGCCCTGCGCGCCGGCATGTGCGTCTTCGTCCGCGACCTCGTGGTGTTCTCGGTGCTCCAGGACATGTTCCGTGGTGTGCCCGCGGTCTACGCGACATTCGCGAGCTATGACGAAGTCGCCCACCACTCCGGCCTCGAACGGCCCGACACGCTCGAGGCTCTCCGCAAGCTCGACCAGCGCTTCGCGATGATCGAGGGAGCTCTTCCGTACGCGCCGCGGCCCTACAGACTCGTCGTCCTGTCCGATCACGGGCAGACCCAGGGAGCGACCTTCCTCCAGCGCAACGGCTATGGCCTCGACGAGCTCGTCGAGCGTTCGCTCGCCGCCGGCGAGGTCCAGGCGCTGCTGGGAGGCGACGAGAACCAGACCGGCACGCAGCGGGCCGTCGATGAGGCGACCGGCCGGCAGCAGCAGACCACAGACCGCGAGCGGAGCGGGGCGGCGGAGGGCGACGCGGTCGTCCTGGGCTCCGGGAACCTCGGCCTGATCTACCTCATGGAGGCCGACCACCGGCTGACGCTGGAGGAGATCGAGACCCGGCACCCGGATCTCATCCCGGCGCTGCGCAATCACCCGCATGTCGGGTTCATCGTCGTGCGGTCCGGCGATGAGGGCGCGGTGGCGCTCGGCGCGCGAGGCACGCACCGTCTGCGGGACGGGGAGGTGACCGGAGAGGATCCGCTGAAGCCCTTCTCACCGCGCGCCGCGCAGCACCTGCTGCGCACGGACGGGTTCGAGCACTGCCCGGACATCCTCGTCAACAGCTTCTATGACCCGGTGACGGACGAGGGGTGCGCGTTCGAGGAGCTCATCTCCTTCCACGGAGGCATGGGCGGCTCCCAGACCCGGCCATTCATCCTTCACCCGGTCGACCTGCCCGTGCCCGACGAGCCGCTCGTCGGCGCCGTGTCGGTGTACCGCCTGCTGCGCTCGTGGCGAGCGGACCGCGACAGAGCGACCGATGCGCTTGCGGCGTAGGCACAGGCCGCGCTGCTGACCCGTCCACCTTGGAAGGAGTTCCCATGCACGCCCGCATTGCGACCTACCGGGGAGCAAGCCCAGACGCTCTGACGGCGGACCTGCCGCAGCTCACGGCCATGATTGAGCGTGATCTGGAAAGCCCGTCCCCCGAACTCGCGGGGCTTCGCGAGATCGTCCTCCTCGCTGACCGCGCTCAGGGTCGCGTGCTGGCCGTGACCTTCTTCGACACCGCGGACGACCTGCATCGCGCGGACGCAGCGCTCGACCACGTCGCGATGGCACAGGCAGGGGGCGTGCGGACGGACGTGGAGCGCTACGAGGTCGTGCTCCGGCGCTCGCGGAGCTGAGGGACCTGAGATGCGGCCATCTCGCCCGAAGCCTTGCCGGCCCCGGGCGAGCGGCGGCTCATCCGTCGTCCTAGTCGGCGGCCGCGTCCGCTTCAAGGGCCGCGGCGATCGCCTGGGTCGGAACGCGCCCGTTGGCGACCAGCTGGCCGCCGGACCGCCGTACGGCCGTGCCGAACGGTGCGGCCCACGTGTTCTCGTAGACCAGCACGGCGGCTGCCGTCCCCGGCTCAAGCGTGGCTCCGATCTGCTCCACGTCCTCCTCGGCGAGCAGCACGGCCAATTCGCCTAGCAGATTGCGCAGGGCCCCGAGTTCGCTCTCGTCGGCGTCCTGGAGCTCCAGCGCGTCGACCGACCCGTCCTCAGCGCGGGACAGCATGATCAGGTCGAGGATGCGGATCGTCCCGCTCTCAGCAAGCTTGAGAAGTTCCTCAAGTCCCTCACCCGTGAGCTTGGCTTCTCCAGCCGGGAACTCAACCACCAGGTAGTCAACCGGACCCAATGCGTCAACGTCGATGTCAGTCATCCTGTCTCCTCTTGTTCGGTGTGGGACGCCGCACGCGGCGACCGCGGTCAGGGCACGTAGTTGGCACTCGTGTCAGCGCCGTCGTAGCCGCAGGCCTAGACCGATGCAGCCCAACTCATACCCGGGATCGCCTCCGAGCCGCCCGCTCTGCCGGTGCGCAGCAGACGCTACGTGCCGCTGTAACACCGGTCATCCGGAATAACCACGGTACCGACACCGTGTCGCTAGCCGGTGGCCGCGTGAGCGGATCGCCGATACCCGGCGACGAGGATGTAGGTGCTCAGCGCGAAGACCCAGGCCGGGAGCGCCAGCTCGATCCAGGGAAAGACGCCGATGGCGAGAAGCAGGGTCGCTCCGAGCAGATACCCCGAGATGACGAGCAGGCGGGGCGCGAGTCCCGTGCGCATCAGGATCGTGGATGTGGCGATCGTGAACACGGCGCCCATGCGCATCGCGTAGGTGACCATGAGGTCGTGCGCGGTGCGACGCCCGACCTCCCACGCGCCGGACGAAACGAGGTTGTCGACGTCCGCTTCCGCGGTGGCGATGAGCCCTCCCGCGACCGCTGACGCGACGAAGAGCAGCGCCACGAACAGCAGCGCGCTGCCGAGGAAGACCGTGGCGAAGAACCGATCCTCGGAGTCACCGACGCGGTCGCGCAGCACGCCGACGAACCAGAGGAACGCGATCCCGGCGAATGGGACGAGACCGAGCGCGAACATCACCGAGTCTCGCCGCGCGCCGTCCGAGAGCCACTCCCCAGCGTCGCTTGGATCCGACGGGACGGCCAGGCGTGTCAGGACGAGCACGATGCCGAACAGGACCGCGAACACGATGCCTGCCAGGCCGGCCGACCTCGGTGTTCTCAGCGCCCTGCCCGCCGCCGACGGATCTGCGATTGGAACCGGAGATGCTGATTGCACCACCGTTCGAGCATGGCTCGGGCGGTCTCGGGATACAACGAACGGGCCGCGAATCACCCGGGTGGTTGTGAACGTTCCGGGAACCGGCAAGGGCGCCGCGCGGCCCCCCGGATGGCTACACCGACACGCTCACGGGCAGCGTCGCAAGCCACACCACGGTGCCCACGAACAGGACGTATCCGAGCGCGATGATCGCCGCGCGCGCTCGAAGCGAATGCAGGCGCGTGCTGATCCCCGCGAAGAACAGCGACGCCGCGAACAGCACGACGGCGAGTGAGTAGTTGTCGGCGCGCTGGATGAACCGCGCCACCTGCTTGGAGAACGTCCCCGCGCGGCGCTCGAGCTGATCGGCCTTCGCCGTGGCTGCCAGCTTGTATTGGGGCATCGCGAACGGCGACAGTGGCGCCCGCGGGTTGCGCCGTGGCCGTGTCGCGACCCACGCATTGAACGCGGGCACGAACTCCGGGCGGAAGCGCCGGCGGTAGAACCGCGCGAGGTCGGTCTCGTCTCGGGCAAACGCGTCCACCCACTGCGTGAACAGCGCGAGGTCGACTTGCGCCTGGCGGCTGGCGACGCCGCCCGCGCGCGCCGACTCCACCCGGGCCGCAATCGACGCGCTCTGCGCCTTTGCCTGGTGACCGTGCCACCGTGCCGACTGGTACGCCGCCCAGGCGGTCGCCACAGCAGCCACCGCGAGCAGCACCGTCGCCGCCAACTCCAGGCGGCCGGGCAGGCGGCTCGCTGTCGCCTCCTCGGTCACGACGCGACAGGGACTCCGCGCACATCACACGGCAGCGGCACAGTGGCGCCCGCCAGAGCGCGCTCCCGGTCAAGCAGCCGCAGCGCTCGTTCCATCGCGACCGGCCTGATCTGCCCGAGCCCGCCGCGATAAGGGTTGTCGAGCGCATTGATGGCGATGAGCGTGAGCACGATGACCGTCGTCGCCGAGCCCATCAACATCGCCTGGGCGCCCGGGCCCTCGCCGCTGTCGGCGAAGAACAGCATGAAGGCGAACACGACGCCGGCGATCAGGAGCAGCACGAGCCAGATCGAGCCCGGGATGATCCCCTCCGCACCGTGGAGGCGATCGGTGCGCGCCGCTTCTCGGTCGGACGTCTGATCGAGCCACTTGGCGTAGGCGGCCTGCTCGGTCGGGGTGACCGGGTTCACCCGCTTCTGGGCACGGAACAGGCTGGCCGCCCACGGGTTGATGGTGTCGTTGTTGTGTCCGGCCTCCATCTGCGGCCACTCCTGATGTACCACCGAGCGGGCGAAACACACCAGTTGGCCGCCGAGCACGTCACGTGAAGCCGGCGGCAGGAACTGCGCCGTCTCGAACTGCTGTGCCATCGCCAGTGCCTCCGACTCACCGCCGCTGCGCGATTGGTCGTACGTCGAGAAGGCCAGGAAGATGATGAAGCCGGCGAAGATCGCGAAGCCGCCGGCGAGCACGCCGAAGACGCCCGATGCGCGGTCGCCGTCCTTGAACCGGCTCCCCTCCGGAGCACCCCTGCGCACGAGGAGCATCGCCCCGATCGCGACCGCGTTGGCCGCCAGCAGGATGACGAGTGTCCAGGGCAGGCTCATACGTGTGACCAGCGCCGATCCCTCTCCGGCGCGGACGAAAGCGTATCCCGAGGGGCGGTCGCGGTCGCTCGCTCGGGACGGTGGCTCTCTAACGACGCGCCGTCGCTAACCGTAGTTCGTACGGTTGGGCGTGCTTCCCAGCGCACCTAACGTCAGCGACCCAGACCGGACGTCGCGTAGTGATCCAGCGCCATGTGCGAGCGCCGGACGGCGGACGCCAGACCCACAGGAGCTGACGATGACCAGACGCGCCCGCGCGACATCCGTGCCCACTCGGTGGGCCGCACGGCTCGTCCTTCTCGCTGTGGTCATCGCCGCCGCAGCGGCGCTCGCCAGCTGCGGCAGCGGCGCAGGGAGCGACTCGGTCGGCTCCGGCGCAAGCACGACGGGCGCCACATCCACGACAGCTGCAGAGCCGGGAGTCACGACCACGGCAGCCACAGGCAAGGCCACGCAATCGGGCACGCCGGAGGAGGCGACCGACGCAGCCGCTCCCGACCCGCAGGCCTCCGGCGCGACCACCGCGACGGCCGGCGCGACCGAGCAGGCATCCAAGACGGAGACGGACACGGAGACGACCGACAAGGCCACAACGACGACCGAGAAGACCACCGCGACGCAACCCGCCACGACGACCCAACCGGCTACGACCACGACGGTGACGCAGCCGACGACCACGACGCAGACGACGACCGCGACGCAGACGACGACCACCGAATCCTCGTCAGCCACCACCGTCGCAAAGGGCGCGGCGGCTGTCGCCGTGGTCGGCAGCACGGACGACGAGGGTGACGACGATTCGGGCATGCCCAACTGGGGCTGGGTCCTGATCGCAGCAGGTGCACTGACGCTCCTCGTCGGCGGCATCGCGGTGCTTCGTCGCCGGCGGCGGTCGACCCCGCCGACCGACGATCCCGGGGCCACACCGCCGACGGACGGCGACGTCCCGGGGAGCGACTCTCAGGCGGAGGTCAAGCCGGGACCAACGCCGTGAGACTCCACCGGACACCATGGAGGGTCGTTGCCGCGCGGGTGGTCGCAAACGGCCTCGCCGTGTGGCTCACGGTGCTGATCACGCCGGGTCTGGAGGTGAACACCGACCGTCCGGTGCTCGGCTACCTGATCCTCGGCGTTGTGTTCGGGCTGATCAACGCGTTCGTCAAGCCGGCCGCGCAGTTCCTTGCGCTGCCGTTCCTGCTCGGCTCGATGGGGCTCGTCGTGATCCTGATCGATGTCCTCGTCTTCGCGCTTCTGGACGCGTTCACCCCGGAGCTGCTGACGGCGACGAAGGTGCTCTGGATCGTCGTCGGCGGCGTGGTCCTCGGGGCGCTGAGCTTCATCTTCGACAACGTGCTCGGCCTGACGCCGCCGATCGTGGCGGACACGCGCGAGGAGGCGACCGCCGTATGAGCCGCATGACCTACCGCGAACGCGTCGACGAGCGCCTGCGGCTGATGCAGGTCTACGACGTCTTCGTCCGCTACGGCGCGGACGCAGCATTCGACCGTGGCCTCCCTGGAGACACGCGCCGCTGGCTGCAGGAGAAGCTCTGGGGCGTCCCGGTCGAGCCGCTGGCGGCACCCGTCAAGGCGCGGCTGATGCTGCAGGAGCTCGGCCCGACCTACGTGAAGTTCGGCCAGATCGTCTCCAGTCGCGCGGATGCACTGCCCACGGAGTGGGAGGACGAGCTCGCCCGCCTGCAGAGCGACGTGAAGCCGTTCCCCGGCGAGCAGGCGATGGAGCTCGTGGCCGGTGAGCTGGGTGCGCCGGTCACCGAGCTGTACGCCGCGTTCGATCCGCGCCCGCTGGCCGCCGCCTCACTCGGCCAGGTCCACCGCGCGACACTTCACGACGGCCGCGCAGCCGTCGTGAAGGTCCAGCGGCCGAACATCGAGCCGCGCGTCAAGGCGGACCTCCGCATCCTCTCGCGCGCCGCGGGCGTCATGGAGAACCGCAACGCCTGGGCCCGCGACTCGGCGCTCCAGCGCGTCGTCGAGGAATTCGGCGGCACACTGATGCTGGAGCTCGACTACCGGCTTGAGGCGTACAACGCGCGTCGGCTCACGCGCGATCTGGAGAGCATCGCGGGCGTCAGCATCCCGGCCGTCATCCCCGAGCTCTCCGGGCAGCGCGTGCTGACGATGGAGTTCGTGCGCGGCGTGCAGGCCAACCGCCGCCAGGACATCATCGACGCCGGCCTCGATCCGGTCGTGATCGCCGACAATGCGGTGCGCGCCGCGATCAAGATGGTCCTGATCGACGGGTTCTTCCACGCCGACCCGCACCCGGGCAACGTTCTGGTCGACCTCGAGACCGGCGAGCTCACGTTCATCGACGCCGGGATGGTCGGCGAGCTGGGCCTGCGCCACAGGGCGAACCTCGTCAGCCTGCTCTACACGACCACCACGGGCGATCCGGTCGCGCTCGCGCAGTCGCTGCGCTCGATCAGCGAGCCGTTCCGTGAGACCGACCCGAAGGCCTTCGACGCTGAGTTCGCCCGCCGGATCGGCCCGCTGATGGATGTCCCGGAGGGCAAGCAGCTTGAGCTCGCAGGGGTCATCTCCGTCTCGCTCGACCTGCTGCGCGACGCGGGCTACCGCCCCGATCCGCAGCTCACGCTCGCGATGAAGGCGCTCACACAGTCATCCGAGTTCATGAAGGTCCTCTATCCCCCCGGACACTCGGGCGACTTCGGTGAGAAGGCCGTCGGCATGGCGCGCGAGCTCGCGGAGGAGCACGTCACCGAGGAACGCGTCACCGACTTCGCCAAGAAGCAGGCGATGTACGTCGCCCGCGAGGCGGCCGGCCAGCTGCCCTCGCTGCAGGAGGCCACGAACATGTGGCTGGGCCAGTACCGCAAAGGACGCTTCGAGGTGCATGTGGACACCTCCGACCTCGAGCCGAAGCTCGAGTCGCTCTCGCGAATGACGCGCACGCTCACGCTCGGGCTCGTCGTGGTCGGCCTGCTCATCGCCTCCGCGATCGCGGCCAACGCGCCTGAGACGGGGTCGTTCGGATCTCTGCGCGAGGTCGCCAAGATCGGGTACGCCGTGGCGCTCGTCCTTGCCGGCGTCCTGATCGTCGTTCTCGGCTGGCAGACGCTCCGGCGTGAGCGGCGGCCGACCAGCGGCACTCGCCGGCCGCCGCGGAGGTGAGCTCCACCCGGGAGCTGCGCGCCGACGCGACCGCCGCGGTCCCGCGGGCGGTCGCCGGCGTCCCGGACGGCATGGCGGCGGCGATCCTCGTCGGCGTCAACCCGGTGTACGGGCTCTACGCGAGCATCGCGGGACCGGTCGCCGGCGGGCTGGTGGCGTCGACCCAGCGCATGGTCGTGACCACGACGATGGCGGCCGCGCTCGCGGCGGGGTCCGCCCTGAGCGGCCTCTCGGGCGCCGATCGGAACGAGACGCTGTTCGCACTCACGTTGCTCGCCGGCGTGATCATGCTGGCGGCCGGCCTGCTCCGGCTCGGCCGGTACGTGCGCTTCGTGTCGGTCTCCGTGCTGACCGGGTTCCTCACAGGCGTCGCCGTGAACATCGTCTGCGGACAGCTGGGCGATCTGCTCGGTGCACCGGCCTCCGGCCCGTTCGCCCTCGCCAAAGCCTTCGACGTCGTGACGCATCCGGGCGACGCCACCTGGGAGGCCGCGTTGGTAGGGCTGGGTGCATTGGCGATCCTGTTCGGTCTCGCGCGCACGCGCTGGGCGACCGTGGCTCCCGTCATCGCCCTGGTCGTCCCGACGCTCCTCTCCCTCGGCGCGGAGTCGATCGAGCGTGTCGAGGATGTGGGCACGATCCCGTCGGGCATCCCCGTCCCGCACGTCCCGGACCTCGCCCTGCTCGCGGATCGCAGCGTCATCACCGGCGCCCTGGCGATCGCCGTCATCGTGCTCGTCCAGGGTGCGGGCGTCGCGGAGTCAGCGCCCAACCTCGACGGCAAGCCCGCCGTCACCGACCGGGACTTCCTCGCGCAGGGCGCGGGCAACGTCCTGGCCGGCCTGTTCAAGGGGCAGCCGGTCGGGGGGTCGGTCGGGCAGACCGCGTTGAACGTCTCCGCGGGCGCGCGCACCCGCTGGGCCGCCGTCATCTCCGGCCTGGCGATCCTCCTGATCGTCGTCGCGTTCTCGGGGCCGATCGGTCAGGTCGCGGTCCCGACGCTCGCGGCCCTTCTGATCTATGCGGCGGCACGGTCCCTGCGCACCGGGCGGATCGACACCGTCCTGCGGACCGGCGCGGCCGCGCGCGCCGCGTTCGCCACGACCCTGATCGCGACACTCGTGCTCCCGATCTCCACGGCCGTCGGCATCGGTGTCGCGCTGTCGCTGCTGCTCCAGCTCAATCGGGAGGCGGCGGACCTGCACGTCGTCCGCGTCACCCCGGACGCCGACGGACGCCTGGTCGAGGACGAGGCCCCGGCCACCCTGCCCGGTGGCGAGGTGACCGTGCTCGACGTGTACGGGAGCCTCCAGTTCGCAGGGGCCCGGACGCTGCAGGAGCGCCTCCCCGCCGTCGGCGGTCCGCGGCCGGTCGTCGTCCTGCGCCTGCGCGGACGCACGACCCTCGGTGCGACCTCGCTGATCGTGCTCGACGCCTACGCGACCCGCATCGCGGAGTCGGGTGGGCACCTGTTCCTCAGCGGCCTCACGTCCGATCTCGCCGAGCACCTGCGCCGAACCCACCGCGTGGATGTCGACGGCACGGTCACGATCATCGAGGCCGAGTCCGCCATCGGAGACGCGACGCTCGCGGCGTACCAGGCGGCCACGGCATGGCTCGACGAGACCGCGGATCGATGACCGTGTGCGCACACCCCGCCAGCAAGAAAGGGCCGTTCGCAGTACTCCGCGAACGACCCCGTCCAGCCAGTGGAGACGGTGGGAATCGAACCCACGTCCGCAATCGCGCTGCGACGACTTCTACGAGCGTAGTCCGCACTCTGATCTCACTCGCCGGTCGCCTTGCGGACGGGGTTCCGGTGAGCCAGCTCCCTGAAGATGTCCCCGGCTTGGCGGGAGCGGACCTCCCCGGGTGAGCCGGCATCTGATCCGGCCGGTCCCCGCGGCCGGCAGGCGGGGGGCCAGACCTCACGGCTTAGCTATGAACTAAGCGGCGAGGGCGTACTCGTGAGAGTCCGCACATATGGTTTTGCCGGGGTTTAGCGAGGCCTCCGGCACCTCGACTCGCAACCGTCCCAGCGGAACCGACCGCGTCGAAGCCTGTCGTCCCCGTGGAACTTCCACTACTTGCACAAGTCTAGTGGGGCCCGGCGCAGGAGCCGATACAACCGGTGACCATGCCCTCGGCAGCGCGCCTCATCGTCTTCATGCTCGTCCTCCTCTGCGGAGGCTCGGGCGCCGCCGCCGCGACCGCCAACACGAGCCATGCCGGCTGGCCGGAGATCAACGGCATGCTGCTGATGAACAAGCTCGACCAGGACCGGCCGCTCGACGCCCGGCCGGGGCACGATCCCTTCGGCGGCGAGGACCCGACCTACTCCTGCGACGGACTGCACGAGGACTCCACGTGCGTCGGACAACCGCGCAAGTGCATCTTCCACGACACCTGCAAGGAGCGGGTGCGCGTCTCGCGCGCCGCCCGCCACAACGAGCTGCTCGGCGGGCACGGCAACGACCGCATCCACGCCGGCCCGTGGGGCGACGTGATCTGGGGCGACTACAAGCCGAGCGGCCAGCCGAGCACCCAGTTCGACCGGCTCAGCGGCGGTCCGGGACGCGACTTCATCTACGCGAGCCACGGCTACAACGTGATCCGCAGCGGCGGCGGCCGCGACGTGATCCACGCGCACTTCGGCCGCGGGCGGATCGACTGCGGGCGCGGCGGGACGATCCTCTACACGAGCCGCCGCAACATGCGCCTGAAGCGCTACAAGCTGACCCGCTGCACGCGGATCAGTTTTCACACGCTCGGGTACTGACGGAAACGCGCAGTCGCTGCCCCCGCGTTTGCGAAACATCCCGCCGCTCTGGTTGTCTTACCGACATGGGGAGCGTCCAGCGGGTGATCATCGCCACCGGTGTCGTCATGGTGGCCGGACTCGGAAGCGTGTCCGGCGTGGCGGCGAAGCCGAAGCCCAAGCCCAAGCCCAAGCCGACGCTGAAGGTCGCGCCGGCGAAGCCCGGGGTGAAGACGCCGATCACGGTGGTGTTCAAGGGTCCGAAGCTCAAGCCCGGACGCCCGTACTACGGCGCGGTGCTGAACATCGAGACCGGGGACGCCCTGCGCTGCGCCTACACCGTCAAGGTGGCGCTGCGACGGACGTCCGGCGGGTCCTACACGGCGACCCTCAAGCCGCGTGCGGCCGAGCCGTCGTACTCGCGCTGGTGTGACGGCCCCGCCACCATCGAGGTTCGCCGCTACGGCCCCGGCCTTCGGTACTCGCCGGTTCTGGCACGGCGGGCCGTCGCGGTCGGGACGGGCAGGATCCCCGTCGCGCAGCCCGTGGACGGCGTCCCGGTCAAGATCACGCTGCTCGGTGGCAGCACGCTCACCGCCTCCGCGCCCGGACGAGCCGACCGCTCCGCGCAGATCACGGGCGTCCTGCGAGGCAAGATCCCCGCGATGTTCAGGCCGAACACGGACGTCCCGGTCGAGAACATCTCGGGTCCGCTGACGCCCCTCTCGGGCGGACTCGCGCAGGCGGTCTTCCCACCCGACCCACTCTGCCCCGACAGCCTTCCGCCCGCGACGTACGACGCGGTCCCCGCCACCTCGACGCTGCTGCTGAAGGCGAACGGCGACGCGGTGTTCAACCTCACCCTCAACGGCGCCGCGTCACACCTCTTCGGCTGCGGCCCGGCAGGCCCCCTCAGCGGCGTGACCACCTTCCCGCTCACCGGCAAGGTGGGCAAGAACGGCCTCCTCGATCTCCCGGTCGCGGGCGGCGTCGCGAACATCCCGCTTCCCGCCGGCTCCCAGGGCGGCCTCGCCGCGAGCTTCGTCCTGAACGTCGACCTCAGCGGACGCCCCTGAGCGTCCGCTGTGTGACCTCGCTCACGGAACGCGAGCGATCCGTAGTCACTACGGAGGAACCGGCCTAACGCGGTCCTAAAGTCCGTCAGCGTGACCGCGCTCGATCTCGCCCGCCTGCAGTTCGCGACCACGACGATCTTCCACTTCTTCTTCGTCCCGCTGTCGATCGGCCTGGCGTTCTACGTCGCCGTCTGCCAGACGCTGCACTACCGGACGGGCAAAGAGGTCTACGCCCGCCAGGTGCGGTTCTTCGGCCGGCTGATGCTCATCTCGTTCGCGGTCGGCGTCGTGACCGGGATCATCCAGGAGTTCCAGTTCGGCATGAACTGGAGCCAGTACTCGCGCTTCGTCGGCGACATCTTCGGCGCGCCGCTCGCGATGGAGGCCCTGATCGCCTTCTTCCTGGAGTCGACGTTCATCGGCTTCTGGATCTTCGCCAAGGGCCGGGTCTCCCCGAAGACGCACCTGGTCTCGATCTGGCTCGTGTCGTTCGGCTCGGCCCTCTCGGCGTTCTTCATCATCGCCGCGAACTCGTGGATGCAGCACCCGGTCGGCTACAAGATCGTCAACGGCAAACCGCAGCTCGACAGCATCTGGGCGGTCGTCACGAACAACACGGCGCTCGCCTCCTATGCGCACGTCCTGTTCGCCGCCGCGATCACCGCGATGCTCGTCGCCGTCGGCGTCGCCGCCTACCAGCTGCGCCGCGGGCACGAGGTCGACCTGTTCACCCGCGCGACCCGCATCGCCCTCCCGATCCTGGCCGTCGGCGTCATCGGCGCGTTCCTCTCGGGCGACCAGCTCGCCCACCTGCTCGTCAAGCAGCAGCCGATGAAGATGGCCGCGGCCGAGGCGCTGTTCGAGACCGAGGGGCCCGCCGCGTTCTCCGTCTTCGCCACCGGCGAGCTGACGCGCGACCCGGGTGAGACGAACCGCAACCTGAAGATCCCGCACGTCCTGTCCCTGCTCGCCACCCGCACCTGGAACGGGACCGTCGTCGGGATCAACCCGCTCGAGCGGCAGGACATCGCCAAGTACGGCCCCGGCGAGTACGTGCCGTACGTCGCGGTCGTCTACTGGTCGTTCCGGATCATGGTCTACACGTGGGGCCTGATGTTCCTGTTCGCCGCGTGGACGCTCTGGCTGGCGCGCAAGAAGCGCCTGCAGACCAGCCGCCACTGGCAGACCGCCGCGATGGTCATGGCGGTGTCCCCGTTCATCGTCAACACCGCGGGCTGGGTGATGACCGAGGTCGGCCGCCAGCCGTGGATCGTCCAGGGGCTGCTGCAGACCAAGGACGCCAACTCGCCGCTGGTGACGACCGCGCAGGTCGCCGCGACGCTCATCGGCTTCACGCTCATCTTCACCGTGCTCGGCGGCATCGCCCTGTGGGTGTTCCTGCGCGAGGTCCGCCACGGCGCGGCCCCGGCGACCACCGAGCAGCCGCCGGCGGACGTCCCCGACCTCACGCTCGCGTACTAGGAGACCACCGTGGACGTCGTCGACTACAGCTTCCTCCAGGCCCTCTGGTTCATCCTGATCGCCGTCCTCTGGATCGCGTTCTTCGTCCTCGGCGGCTTCGACTTCGGCGTGGGCATGCTCATGCGCACCGTCGGGAAGACGCCCAAGGAGCGGCGCGCGCTGCTGCACACGATCGGGCCGATGTGGGACGGCAACGAGGTCTGGCTGCTCACCGCCGGCGGCGCGACCTTCGCGGCGTTCCCCATGTGGTACGCGACGATGTTCTCCGGCTTCTACCTCGCGCTGTTCCTCGTGCTGGTCGCGCTCATCGTGCGCGGCGTCTCCTTCGAGTTCTGGGGGAAGGACGACCGGCCGCAGTGGCGCAGCACCTGGGAGTGGGCGATGGTCATCAGCTCCGGCCTCGCGGCCCTGCTGTTCGGGGTCGCCTGGGCGAACATCGTCCGCGGCGTGCCGATCGACGCCCAGCAGGAGTTCACCGGCAGCCTGTTCACGCTGCTGAACCCCTACGGCCTCCTCGGCGGCGTCACGACCCTCCTGCTGTTCCTCTCCCACGGCGCGATCTTCCTCACGATGCGCACCGAGGGTGAGATCAACGACCGCGCCCAGGGCGTCGCGCGGTGGGCATCGCCGGCGGCCGCGGCGGTCGGCATCGCGTTCCTCGTGTGGACCGTCGTGAACATGGCCGACCGCAGCGGGGTCGAAGTGGCCGTGGCCGTGCTGGCCGGCATCGGGGCGCTCCTGCTGGCGACGATGGCGGTCTCCGAGCTCGCGCAGCGGGCCCACGTCGCGTTCACGCTCTCGACGCTCGCGATCATCCTGCTGTTCGTGACGCTCTTCGTGGATCTCTTCCCGAACGTCATGCCGTCCTCGACGGACCCGCGCTTCAACCTCACGATCGCGAACACCTCGTCCTCGGACACGACGCTGACGCTGATGGCGATCGTGGCGGCCGTTATGGTCCCGATCGTGCTGACCTACACCTCCTGGGCCTACTGGGTGTTCCGCAAGCGCGTCTCCGCCGACGACTTCGACCTGGAGACGAAGAACCCGATCGACCTGATGCGCGGCAGCGCGCCGGCCGGCCCGGGCGACGCGCAGTCGCCGGCCGGCTGACCGTGGCCGTCAGCGCCGGCGAGCGCGGCGCACGCGTCGACCGGCGCCTCCTGCGCGAGGCGCGCACGGCCCGCGTCCCGCTCGTCGTCGCGATCATCCTCGGCGTCCTCACGGCCGGGCTCGTCGTCGCACAGGCGATCCTGCTCGGCCGCATCGTCGCGCGGGCCTTCCCCGGCGGCGAGAGCCTCACCGACGTGCAGGGCCCGCTCGTCGCGCTGGCGTGCGTCATCGCGGCGCGCGCCGTCTGCTCCGCGGGGTTCGAGGCCTCCGGGCGCCTCGGCGCGAGCCGGGTCATGTCCGAGCTGCGCGAGCGCCTGACCCTCCACGTCCTGCGCGCGCGCCCGAGCGGGCTGCGCGAGCAGCGCACCGGAGACCTCGTGACGACCGCCGTGCAGGGCGTCGACGCGCTCGAGGCGTACTTCGCGCGCTACCTGCCGCAGGTCGTCCTCGCGGTGCTCGTGCCGATCGTGATCCTCGTGTACGTCTTCCCGCGCGACCTCGCCGCGGGCCTGATCCTGCTCGTCACGGTCCCGCTGATCCCGATGTTCATGATCCTCATCGGGCTCGCGGCGCAGAGCGCCACGCAGAAGCGCTGGGAGACGCTCACGCTCCTCAGCTCGCACTTCCTCGACGTCGTCCGCGGGCTGGAGACGCTGCGCGCCAACGACCGCGACGCCGCCCAGGTCACGACGCTGACCGAGGCGGGCGACGCCTACCGGCGCCAGACGATGGCGACGCTGCGGATCGCCTTCCTCTCCGCGCTCGTCCTCGAGCTGCTGGCGATGCTCGGGACGGCGCTCGTGGCCGCCACCGTCGCGGTCCAGCTCATCGACGGGAACATCACGTTCGCCGTCGGGCTGTCGGTGCTGCTCCTCGCGCCCGAGCTGTACCTCCCCGTGCGCATGGTCGGGCAGCACTTCCACGCGAGCACCGACGGGCTGGAGGCCGCCGGGCGCCTGTTCGCCGCGCTCGACACCCCGGCGGCCGTGAGCGCTCCGTCGAATCCGCTCCCGGCCCCGGACGTGCGCACCGGCGCGATCGAGCTGGAGGACGTGCGCGTCGCCTACCCCGGTCGCGGCGAGCCCGTGCTCGACGGGCTGCACCTGCGCATCGAGCCCGGTGAGCTCGTCGCGCTCGTCGGCGCGAGCGGCGAGGGCAAGAGCACGCTCGCCGCGCTGCTGCTGCGCCTGCTGGACCCGGACGCGGGCGCCGTCCTGTGTCACGGCGTGGACCTGCGCGGGACCGATCCCCGGGAGTGGCGCCGGCAGCTCGCCTGGGTCCCGCAGCGGGCGACGCTGTTCAGCGGCACCGTCGCCGACAACGTCCGCCTCGGCGTCCCCGACGCTCCGGACGACGCGGTCGTGCGCGCGGTCGCGGACGCCGGGCTCACGGACCTCGTCGCCGGGCTGCCCGACGGCCTCGCGACGCGCGTCGGCGAGGGCGGCCGCGCGCTCTCGGCCGGCGAGGCGCAGCGCGTGGGCCTGGCCCGCGCCTTCCTGCGCGACGCGCCGCTGCTCGTGCTCGACGAGCCCACCGCGCATCTGGACGCGACGACGGCGGCCGATGTCGGCGCGGCGGTGGAGCGCCTGGCCGCCGGGCGCACGACGCTCCTCATCGCCCACGACCTCGCACTCGCCCGGCGGGCCGACCGCGTCCTGCGGCTGTCAGGCGGCGTCCTGCATCCCGCCCCGGTGGCTGCGCCGTCATGAGCACCGGCGCCGCCCCCTCCCGCTGGGGTCCGCTGCGGCGCGCCGCCGGCCTCGTGCGCCCCCATCGCCGGCGCGTCGTCGCCTCGATCCTGCTCGGCGCGGGCGCGGTGCTGGCGGCCGTCAGCCTGCTCGCCGTCGCCGGCGTGCTCATCAGCAAGGCGGCGCTGCGGCCGGAGATCCTGACGCTCACCGTGTTCACCGTCAGCGTCCGCGCGCTCGCGATCAGCCGCGCGCTCCTGCGCTACCTCGAGCGCCTCGTCTCCCACGACCTCGCGTTCCGCGTGCTGGCCGACCTGCGGGTGCGCTTCTTCACGCGGCTGGCGCCGCTCGTCCCCGAGGGGCTCGCGGGCATGCGCGGCGGCGACGTCCTCAGCCGCTTCGTGGCCGACGTCGACGCCCTGCAGGATCTCTACCTGCGCGCGATCGGACCGCCGCTGATCGCCGCGGCCGTCGTCGGCGTCGTCGGCGTCGCGCTGCTCGCCGTGCTGCCCGCGGCCGCGCCGATCCTCGTCGCCGCGCTGCTCGCCGCCGGGCTGCTCGTCCCTGCGATCGCGAGCCGGGCCACCGCCGCGTCCGGCCGCCGGCAGGCGCCCGCCCGCGCGGAGCTCAGCGCCGAACTCGTCGAGATCGTCCAGGGCGCTCCCGAACTCGCCGTCTACGGCCGCGAGGACGACTGGGCCGGGCGAGCACGCGCGGCGGACGCGCGGCTGCTCGGGGCCCAGCGCCGCGACGCCGTGGTCGGCGGGCTCACGGCGGGCCTCGGCGTCCTGATCGCCGGCGCCGCACTCGTCGGCGTCACCGCCGTCGGCGTGGACGCCACCGCCCGGGGCGCGCTCGAGGGCTTCCTGCTCGCGGGCGCGGTGTTCGTCGCCATCGGCGCGTTCGAGGCCGTCAACCCCCTCCCGGACGCGGCCCAGCGCCTGAACGTCTGCGCCGCGGCCGCGCAGCGCCTGGAGGAGATCACCGAGCGGCCCGCGCCGGTGAGCGACCCGCAGGACCCCCGGCCCGTGCCCGCGCGCGGCGCGCTCGTCGCCGACGGGCTCACCGTCCGCTTTCCCGGGCGCGCGGAGCCGGCGCTGAGCGACGTCGGCCTGCGCCTGAAGGCCGGGGCGCGGATCGCCGTCGTCGGCGCGAGCGGCGCCGGCAAGACGACCCTCGCTCGCGCGCTCGTGCGCTTCCTCGACCCCGACGTGGGCGCCGTGACGATCGGCGGCCTGGACGTCCGCGCCGCGGCGCAGGCGCAGGTGCGCCACACCGTGCGCCTCGGCGGCCAGGACGCGCACCTCTTCACGACCACGATCCGCCGGAACGTCGCCCTCGCCCGCCCGGACGCGAGCGACGAGGACATCGCCGACGCGCTGCGCCGGGTCGGCCTCGGCGACTGGCTCGCGAGCCTCCCGGACGGCCTCGACACGCAGGTCGGCGAGGACGGCGACGAGGTCTCCGGCGGCCAGCGGCGGCGGATCGCGCTTGCGCGCACCCTGGTCAGCGACGCGCGGTTCCTCGTCCTCGACGAGCCCACCGCGCACCTGGACGACGCCGGCGCCGCGGCGCTGCTGCGCTCGCTCGGCGGTGACCGCCGCGATCCACGCGGCATGCTCGTCGTCTCGCACACGCTGGCCGGGCTCGAGCGCTGGGACGAGGTGATCGTGCTCGACGGCGGCCGGGTCGCCGAGCGGGGCACCCCCGCGGCGCTCGCCGCGGCGGGCGGCGCCTACGCCACGTTGCGCGCCGGCGGGCCGCCCAGCGGTTAGGTTCTCGTCCGTGTCCGGGGGGCTCGGCGGCGCGCTGACGTCGATCGCGCAGGTCGTGCGCGGCGCCTTCGGGACGCCCGCCCTGCGACGCCTGCAGTTCGCGTTCACGGGCGTGGCGCTCGGGCAGTGGGCGGGGCTCGTCGCGCTGTCGGTCTACGCCTACAACGAGGGCGGCGTCACCGCCGTGGGCCTGGTGTCGCTCGCCAAGATGCTCCCGGCCGCGTTGCTCACGCCGGTGACGAGCATGCTCGCCGACCGGTACGCGCGCCGGGACGTGCTGCTCGGGTCGGCCGCCCTGCGCGCCCTGTTCGCGATGGGCATCGCGGCGGCCGCGCTCGCCGGCCTGCCGCTGTGGACCGTCGTCGTCTTCGCCGCCGCCAAGACGACGGTGGGGACGATGTACCGGCCGGCCCAGGCCGCGTTGCTTCCCCATCTCGCCCGTTCGCCGCAGCAGATGGCGGCGGCGAACGCCGTGTGGAACGGGATCGAGAGCGGCGCGTTCGTGATCGGCGCGCTCGTCGGCGGCTGGGTGATCGGCGGGATGGACCCGGGGATCGCTTTCGCGATCATCGCGCTCCCGTACGCGGTCTCCGCGCTCTTCATCGCGGGCATCCCACGCGATCCGGTGCCGCCGCACCGCGAGGTGATCGAGGGTTCCCGGGTCCGCGACGAGGCGCTGGCGGGCTACCGCACCGTCCTGCGCGAGCCGCGGCTGCGCACGCTCGTCGGTGTCCTCACCGGCTCCAAGCTCGTCGAGGGGGCCGTCGACACGCTCATCGTCGTCGTGGCGCTCGACCAGCTCGGGCTCGCCGAGTCGAGCGTCGGCTACCTCAACGCGCTCTGGGGCATCGGCGGTGTGCTGGGGATGGTCGTCGCACTCGGCCTCCTGCACCGCGGGAGGCTCGCCGTCGGGCTGATCGCTGGGCTGCCTGCTGATCGGCACGCCACTGCTGGTGATGGCCGGGCTCGCGACGGTCGCCGCGGCCGCCGCCGGCCTGCTCGTCCTCGGCGTCGGCTACGCGCTCGTCGAGATCGCCGGCGAGACGCTGATGCAGCGCCTGGCCTCCGACGAGGTCCTCGCGCGCGTCTTCGGCGTGCTGGAGGGCACCTACATGGCGGCCACCGGCATCGGCGCGGCGCTCGCGCCGCTCCTCGTCGCCCTGGTCGGCGTCGACGGCGCCCTGCTCGTCGTCGGGCTCGCACTGCCGCTGCTGGCCGATCGCGCGCTGGCGCGCGCTCGCGCGCTACGAGTCCGGCGCGGCGATCCCCGAGCGCCCGTTCGAGCTGCTGCGCGGCGTGCCGCTGTTCGCCCCGCTGCCCGTCGCGGCGGTCGAGAACCTGACGCTGCGCCTGGACGCCGTCGGCGCTGCGGCGGGTGAGGACATCATCCGCCAGGGCGAGGACGGCGACCGCTTCTTCGTCATCGACGAGGGCCGGGTCGAGGTGCTCGTCGACGGCCGCCGCGTGCGTGAGGAGGGCCCGGGCGAGTTCTTCGGCGAGATCGCGCTGCTGCACGAGGTGCCGCGCACCGCGACCGTCCGCGCGCTCGACGACGTGCGGCTCGTCGCTCTCGACCGCGACGAGTTCGTCGCCTCCGTCACGGGCAACCGGCGGTCGGTGACCGCCGCCGACGTCGTCATCGGCGAGCGCATCGACGCGACACGGGCCTGAGCGGGCTTCCGAAACAACGACGCGCCCTGCATCCGTAGGGCGCGTCGCTCATCATGGGCGCGAATGGGTGATCGGGGGGATTGCCGCGCCCACGGCACAACAGAAACGACGCGGAGCCGAGTCACTCCGGGACCCCTCGACCCGATGCGCGCCTCCGAGGAGTGCGCTTCGAGGAGGGAGGCGTGGCCTCACATCCCTGGCCTTCGCTCTTTGCGACTCGGCGCCGCGTCTGGTTTCACCCTAGGCCCGGCCGGCGCCGCCGGTCAAGACTCCCGCGCACGACGATCCCGCATTCTCCGGCGTTTTGCTGGGCACGGTCCCGCTCACGGCGTGGCATACGCTGTCGGGATGACCGACTCCGCCGTCCAGGACGTCACCTGGAACCTCGAAGACCTCGTCGACGGCGGCGGCCCCGCCGCCTGCGACGCCCTGCTCGCCGAGGCCGACGCGCGCTCCGCGGCGTTCGCCCAGGCGCACGCCGGCCGCGTGGCCGGCCTCGACGGCGCCGGCCTGGCGACCGCGATGGCCGAGCTCGGCGCGATCGCCGACCTCGTCTCCCGCGCGGCGAACTACGCCCACCTGCGCTTCGCCGCCGACACCGAGGACGAGGCGAACGGCGCCCTCGTCGCCAAGGTGTCCGAGCTCGCGACGGCGATCGAGACGAAGCTCGTGTTCTTCGACCTCGAGTGGGCGGAGGTGGACGACGAGACCGCCGACGCGCTGATCGCCGCGGACGGCCTGGAGCACGTGCGCCACCACCTGCGCACGATCCGCCGCTACCGCCCGCACCTGCTCAGCGAGGCGGAGGAGAAGCTCATGGCGGAGAAGTCCGTCACCGGGAGCGAGGCCTGGTCGCGGCTCTTCAGCGAGCAGACCAGCGCCATCCGCGTCGACCTGCCCGACCTCGACGAGCCCGCGCCGCTCGAGATCGCGATGAGCCGCCTGCAGCATCCCGACCGGGAGGTCCGCCGCGTCACCGCCGAGGCGGTCAGCGACGCGCTCGCCCCCGGGCTGCGCACCCGCGCCTACATCTTCAACACGCTCGCCCAGGACAAGGCGACCGACGACCGCCTGCGCGACGTACCCGACGTGGCTGTCGAGCCGCAACCTCAGCAACGAGGCGAGCGACGAGTCGGTGCGCGCGCTGCTGGAGGCCGTCGAGGGCTCCTACGACGTGCCGCAGCGCTGGTACCGGCTGAAGGCGCGCGTCCTCGGCGTCGACCGGCTCGCGGACTACGACCGCGCCGCCTCCGTCGCGCCCGACGAGGAGGAGTACCCCTGGGAGGACGCGATCGTCACCGTTCAGGAGGCGTACGCGAACTTCTCGCCGGCCCTCGGCGACCTCGTCGGCCGCTTCTTCGACGAGCAGTGGATCGACGCGCCGCCGCGGCCCGGCAAGCGCGGCGGCGCCTTCTGCGCCTACACGACGCCGAGCGTCCACCCCTACCTCATGCTCAACTGGACCTCGCGCCGGCGCGACGTCATGACGCTCGCCCATGAGCTCGGCCACGGGGTCCATGCCGCGCTGGCGATCCCGCGCGGGATCTTCGAGCAGCACACCCCGCTCACCGTCTGCGAGACGGCGTCGGTGTTCGGCGAGGCGCTCGTCTTCCGCCGCCTGCTCGAGGACACCGACTCCCCCATGTCGCGGCTCTCGCTGCTGGCGTCGAATCTCGAGGACACGATCGCGACCGTCTTCCGCCAGACGGCGATGAACCGCTTCGAGGAGGCGGTGCACACCCATCGCCGCAGCGCGGGGGAGCTGTCGGTCGAGGCGTTCGGCGACCACTGGATCGCCACGCAGGAGGATCTGCTCGGGGACGCGGTCGAGCTGACCGAGGGCTACCGCGCCTGGTGGTCCTACGTCCCCCACTTCATCGGCACCCCGGGCTACGTGTACGCCTACGCCTACGGCCAGCTCCTGGCGCTCTCGGTGTACGCGCGCTACCTCGAGGAGGGCGAGGAGTTCGTTCCCGCCTACCTGGAGATGCTCGCCGCGGGCGGCTCGCGCAGCCCGGAGGACCTGGCGGCCATCGCGGGGCTCGACCTCACGGACCCGGGCTTCTGGGACCGCGGGCTGCAGCTCGTGCGCGGCAAGCTCGACGACGCCGAGGCCGCGGCGGAGGCGGTCCTCGCCGAGCGCGGCGAGCAGGCCGCCTAGCGGTTGGCCTCGCGCAGCGCGCGATCCATGTCGCGCTTGGTCTCGCGCTCCTTGATCGATTGCCGCTTGTCGAAGCGGTCCTTGCCCTTGGCGAGCGCGATCTCGATCTTCGCGCGGGAGTCCTTGAAGTAGATCCGCGTCGGGACGAGCGTCAGGCCCTGGAGCTGCTGCTTCCCTGCCAGGCGCTCGATCTCGCGCCGGTGGGCGAGCAGCTTGCGCGGCCGCTCGGGCTCGTGGTTCTCGCGCGCCGCCGGGCCGTAGGGCGGGATGTGCGCGTTGTAGAGCCACAGCTCGCCGCTGCGGATCTGCGCGTAGGCGTCCTTCAGCGTCGCGCCGCTCTCGCGCAGCGCCTTGACCTCGGTTCCCTGCAGCACCATCCCGCACTCGAGCCTGTCGAGCAGCTCGAAGCGGTGCCGCGCCTGGCGGTTGGATGCGACGTCGCCGGGGGCGACCTTCTTCTTCGCGGCCTTCGCCATGCCGTTCGAGCGTAGCGGCGGGCGCCGCCGGGGGTCAGGCCTTCGCCCGGCGGCGACGGCGCCGGAGCGCACCCGCCAGGTCCGCGGCATCGACGCCCTCGTCGAACTCGGTGTGCCCGTCCGCGAGCTGGCCGGGCGTGCCGAACATCGGGAGCCCGTCGGGATGGCGGCCCTTCTTCGCCGCCTTGACGCTGTCGAAGAAGTGGTCGGGCCCGATGAGCTCGACGACGCCGGCGGCCTGCAGCGCGTCGTGGACCGGGCCCTTGACCCGGCACATCCGCACGAGGACGCCACGCTCGCGCAGGTCCCCCACGAGGTCCACCAGCGCGTCCATCCCCGTGAGGTCGATCTGGGTCATGGCGTCGCAGACGAGGACCAGGGCGTCCGGCGTGGGGTCGTGCGCATCCACGAGGTCGAGCACGGACTGGCGGAAGTACTCGGCGTTGGCGAAGAACAGCTGTGACTCGAAGCGGACGATCAGCACGTCGTCCCACGTCTTGGCGTCCGGGTGGCGGCTCACGTCCCGGTGGCGGCGGGCGCCGTGGACCTTCCCGAGCACCGCCACGCGCGGGCGCGCGCCGCGGTACAGCACCGCCAGCAGCGTCACGATCACGCCGACGAGGATCCCGTTGAGGATGCCGAAGAGCAGCGTCCCGCAGAAGGTGATCAGCGCCGACCAGAACTCGGGATGCCGGGGCACGAACCGGCCGGGCTCGCCGGTGGAGTGCTGCGCGGCGCGCTGGAACTGGAGCAGGCGCCGGAAGGCCGGAAGGTCGATGAACGAGAGGACGGCCGAGATGACCACGGCGGCGAGCACCGGGTAGGGCAGATCGGCGAACAGGGGCGTCAGCACGACGAGCGTCGCGATGATCGCGCCCTTCGTGACGAGCGACGCCACGACCGTGCGGCCGCCCGCGCCGTCGGCGAGCGCCGTCTGGGCGAAGCTCGCGTTCGCGGGGTACCCCTGGAAGACGCCGGCCGCCGCGTTCCCCACACCGAGCGCGAGCAGCTCGCGGCGCGGCTCCACCGCGTAGTGCCGTGACCGGGCGAAGGTGCGGCCGAGCGCCATCGTCTCGACGAACGCGATCAGCGCGATGCCGACGGCCGGCCCCGCCAGGGTCTCGACCTCGTGCCAGGAGACGTCGGGGAGGCCGGGCGCCGGCAGCCCCGCCGGAACGTCCCCGACGACGCGCACGGTGTCCGCGAGTCCCAGCGCCGCGACCAGCGCCGTCGCCGCCGCGACCACGATGAGCTCGCGCGGCAGCCGCGGCGCCGCGCGGCGCAGGACGAGCAGCACGGCGAGCGAGCCCACCCCGAGGGCGAGCGATTCGGCGTCGACCGCCCCGAGCTCCCCCGCGACGCCGCGGATCGTCGTCTGGAACGTCGCGGTGGAGACGCCCGTGATGCCGAGCAGGTTGGGCAGCTGCGCGGCGATGATGACGAGCGAGATGGCCGCGGTGAAGCCGATCAGCACGGCACGTGAGAGGTAGTCGGCGATGAAGCCCAGCCGCAGCGCGTACGCGGCGATGAGGATGGCGGCCACCATCAGCGCGAGCATGGCGGCAAGCGCCGTCGCCCGCGCGACGTCGCCGGACGCCATCGGGGCGATCGCGGCCGCCGTGAGGATGGAGCTCGTCGACGTCGGGCCCACCTGGGCCTGGCGGATCGTCCCGGCGAGCGCGTAGGCGATTCCGGCGACCGCCGAGGCGTAGAGCCCCGTGATCGGCGGGAGCCCCGCGAGCTCCGCGTAGGCAAGGCCGCTCGGCACCGCCGCCGCCCAGACGGCGAGCCCGGCGAGCGCATCGCCGCGCAGCCGCCGCGCGTCGTAGCCGCGCAGGGTCATGACCGGCGGCAGCAGCCGCTCGAGCCTCGTGCTTGGGACCGGCGCTCCGTTCACGGTCCTCGCCCCCCGGCCGTGACGATCAGCGGTGTGCAGCGCCGAGCACGGTGAGCGCGCGGCGGTAGGGCGGGCGGGCGGGGCCGGGCCGGGGACATGCCCTCTGACCGCGCAGGCGATCGCGCAGATCCGCGCGCTTGACGGCGCGGGCGAGCTCGCCCGCGCGACCGGGCGCGGCGGCGATCCGCCGGACGTGCGCGTCGTACGCGGCGGGGTCCGCGCTCGGCGCGCGCGTGAGCAGCCGGACCGCCCGCACCTCGTCGGGGCTGGCCCCGGCGGCACGCAGATCGCCGCACGTCAGTGACGAACACTCGAGGATCTCGTGCAGCCAGGCGACCGTCCGGGCATCCGGCGGGCAGAGCGCCACGACACCGCGGATGTGGTCGAGCAGCGGCGCCCCGTACCGGTCCTGCCTGTCGGCATGGACCCGCTCCGCGAGCCGGCGGGCATCCTCCGGGGTCACCCGATGCACCCCACGAGCCTGGCCACGGTGAACACGATGTCAACGCTATGTGAACGGCCCGTGCCCGATCCACGGGCAGGCTGCTGATGTGGCGTCCGTAGTTCCCACGACCCCGATGGCAGGATCCGCCCTGTCCTCGTCCTTGCCGCCAGCCGCCGGATGCCGCACGATGCACCCGTGCCCCGCCGGATCGTCATCGTCGCCTTCCCGGACGTGCAGGCCCTCGACGTCGCCGGCCCCGCCGAGGTGTTCGCCCAGGCCGGCGGCTACGACGTCCGCGTCGCCGCCCCGGCGCGGGAGCCGCTGAACACCGGGAGCGGCTACGCGATCCTTCCCGACCTCGCGCTCGCAGAGGTCCCCGGTCCGGTCGACACGCTCGTCGTCGCGGGCGGCGAGGGCACCCGGGCGGCGTCGGCCGACGACCTGCTCGTCGGCTGGATCGCCGATGCCGCACCGCGTGCGCGCCGTGTCGCCTCCGTCTGCACCGGGGCGTTCCTGCTGGCGCGCGCCGGGCTGCTGGACGGGCGGCGCGCGACGACCCACTGGGCGTGGTGCGACGCCCTCGCCCGCGCCTTCCCGGCGGTCACCGTCGAACCCGACCCCATCTTCGTCGCGGACGGCCCGATCCGCACGTCGGCCGGCGTCACCGCGGGCATGGACCTCGCGCTCGCGCTCGTCGAGGAGGATCTCGGTCCCGCCCGCGCGCTCGAGGTCGCGCGCAGCCTGGTCCTCTTCGTCCGCCGGCCCGGCGGACAGGCGCAGTTCAGCGCCGGGCTGCAGGCGCAGGCCGCCACCCGCCGGCCCCTGCGCGAGCTGCAGGCCTGGATGACCGACAACCTCGGCGCCGACCTCGCGGTCGCCGCGCTCGCAGCGCGCGCCCACATGAGCGAGCGCCACTTCGCCCGCGCCTTCAAGGACGAGACGGGCATGACGCCCGCCGCATACGTCGAGCGCCTGCGCGTCGAGCGCGCGCGCCTGCTGCTGGAGACCACCGCCGCCCCCGTCGCGAGCATCGCGACGGGGTGCGGGTTCGGGACCGTCGAGACGCTGCGCCGGGCCTTCGCCCGGCGCGTCGGCGTGAGCCCCGGCGCCTACCGCGAGCGCTTCGCGGCCTGACCCGAGGAGACGACGATGGACATCGCGATCCCGATGTACGACCGGTTCACCGCGCTCGACGCGATCGGCCCCTACGAGGTGCTGTCACGCCTGCCCGACGCGCGGGTGACGTGGCTCGCCCACGAGCCGGGGCTCGTGCGCACCGACAACGGCATGCTCGCCCTGGAGGCGACCGCCGCGTTCGAGGACCTCCCCGAGCCCGACGTCATCGTCGTGCCGGGCGGAACCGGCACGCGCGCACTGCTCGAGGACGAGCGGCTGCTCGCGTGGCTGCGCGGCGCGCACGCGTCGTCGGCGTGGACGACGTCGGTCTGCACCGGCTCCCTGCTGCTCGCCGCGGCGGGCCTCCTGGACGGGGTTCCCGCCACGACGCACTGGCTCGAGCTCGAGCTGCTCGGCGAGCTGGGCGCCGTCCCGACGCCAGGAGCGCGTCGTCTTCGACGGGAAGATCGTCACGGCGGCCGGCGTCTCATCGGGCATCGACATGGCGCTCGCGCTGGCGGGCCGCATCGCCGGCGACCTCTACGCACAGGCGATCCAGCTGCTGATCGAGTACGACCCGCAGCCGCCGTACGACGCGGGGTCGACCGCGAAGGCCGGCCCGGATCTCACGGGCCTGGTCCGTGAGCGCGCGGCGAGCTTCAGGTGATCCGCAGCGTCAGGTTGACGGGCTTGGAGCGCTTGCCCGTCGACCCGACGACGGTGAGCGTCAGGCGGTAGCGGCCCTTGCGCAGCTTCGTCGTGGCGATCGGGAGCGGCCCGTTGGCGCCCGGCAGGACCTTGCGCGAGATGCCGATGAGGCGCACCACGGCGGTGCAGCGCTTCGTCGCCGACACGCAGGCCTTGCCCTTGCGGCGACCGCGCTCGAGCCGGGAGACGACGACCTGCACGTTGCCCGCGACCGAGGAGGTGAGCTTCAGCCCGGCGAGCTTGCCGCGCCGGACCTTCGTGCCGGTCAGGCGCGCGCCGGTCAGCTTGGGCACCGCCGCGGTCTGCCTGGCGGCGGGCGAGGCCAGCGTGCGGAAGGTCGTGTCGGGGCCGAACGTCGTGCCCTTGGCGCTCACGGCGACCAGGCGCGCGTGGTAGGTCGTGGCCGGGCGCAGGCCGCCGACCGGGGCGCTCACCGACTGCGACTCGACGGCCTTCGGCACGATCGCGCCGCCGAACACGGTCGCGTCGTAGGCCGTGGTGCGGCCGATCTCCAGCCGCCAGCTGGAGTCCGACCCGCGCGGCGTGACGAGGCCGTTGATCACGGCGTCGGTGTCGTCGACGACGATCGTCTGGATCGTCGCGAGCGGCGGCGGGAGATACTCGTCGGCGCCGATGTCGATCGCAGTGCCGAAGACCCGCGGATCACCGTCGATGTCGGTGGCGGCGGGCAGTCCCGCGCTCGTGTCGGCGGTGCCCGCGTCGATGGTGGGCGAGCCGCGCAGCTGCCGCAGGTCCAGCCCGCCGGGCAGGCCCGCGAGCAGCGGGCCGACGGTGGTGACGTTCCCGGCGCCCTCGGTGAACGTGGCGGAGCCGTTCGCCGACACGGTCAGGGGCCGCAGGCGCTGCGCGCCGTAGCTCGAGTGCGCGATGTCGGCAGAGGCCTGCGTGGCCTCGTCGACGTCGGTGTCGTAGACGGCGGCGTCCCAGCCGCTGGCGTCGCCGCGCAGGATCGTGTTGCGGACGGTGGCTGCGGCGTCGCCGCCGAAGAACAGGGTCGAGGTGAAGAGCGCGCGCGCGGCGTCGCCCTCGGCGACGAGCGTGCTCCCGGTCACCGACCCGGACACGGTCGCGGCGATCGACCCGGCGCCGAGCGCGGTGACGGTCGAATCGCGCAGCGTCCCGTCCTGGACCGCGACGCCCGTCGCGCCGGCGCCGGTGGCACGCACCTGCAGCCGGTCGAGCGTCGCGCCGGTGCCCGGCGCGAGGGCGCGCACGAGCACCGCGGCGCTGTTCAGCGTGCCCGTGACGCGCAGGCCGCGCAGCGTCTGGCCCGTGCCTGAGAGCGTCACGGCGCTCGCGTCCGGCGAGCCGCTCCACTGCAGCAGCGGGGGCGCCACGACGGACTCGGCCTCGATCACGATGCCGCCGACCGTCGCCTCGAGCGTGCTCGCCAGGTCGTACGTTCCGGACGCCACGCGCACGGTGTCGTCGGCCGCCGCGCCAGCGACGGCCTCCTGCAGGGTGCACGGCGCCCCGGAATCGCAGGGGCCGGCCGTCGCCCCGCCGTCGGGGACGGCCTGGCGGACGGCGGCGCTCGCGGCAGAGGGCAGCGCGAGCAGCACGACGACGAGGAGCAGGACCGATCGCATGCGCATTACGCCTGATCTTCCCAGATTCCGGGACGGTGCTCCCCCGGTACCAGATCGACGCGTCCGCGCGGCGCCTCGACCCGCTCGACGCGCACGCTCAGCGGATCCCCCATGCGGATCGCGCCGCCCTCGTCGCTGAAGAGGATCGTCCCCGGCTCGTTGAGCTCCCACCAGCCGCCGGGGATGCGGCGGACGGGCAGGAAGCCCTCATGGGTCGCCGGCCCGCCGGGCTCGCCGAACCGCACGAACGCGCCGCTGCCGACGAGCCCGGTGACCTCGCCGTCGAACGCGCGGTCGAAGCCCTCCTCGAACAGCTCGCGCTCCAGCAGGAAGCACTGCGCGACCCGATCGGCGTCCCGCTCCAGCACCATCGCGCCGCGCTCCTTCGCACTGCACCAGATCCCCGCCTCCTCGAGCGACCGGGCGAGCGGCGGATCCTCGCCGCCGCCGATCGCCGACAGCAGCGCGCGATGGCACACGAGGTCGGGGTAGCGGCGGATCGGCGAGGTGAAATGGCAGTAGTGCGTCAGCCCGAGCCCGGCGTGGCCCAGGTTCTGCGGGGTGTAGTGCGCCTGCTGCAGCGCGCGGAGCACGAGGAACGTCAGCCCCATGCGCCCGTGGCCGGTCCGGCGCACGTGCTCGTCGACCAGGGCCGAGGCGCGCGCGACGACGTCCGCCGCGTCACTGGACGTCATCCGCTCGGGAGCGGGCGCAGGCGGCGTCGGCACGTCGAGCGAGGCGAGCTGCTCCAGCAGGCGGTCGACGGCGACCGGCTCCGGGCGCTCGTGGACGCGGTAGAGCGCCGGGACGCCGCGCTCCGCCAGCAGCCGCGCCACCGCCTCGTTCGCGGCGATCATCAGGTGCTCGATCAGCCGGTGGGACTCGGTCTGCACGCGTCGTCGTGGCGTCGGTCACGTGGCCGCCGCGGTCGAAGGCGAACTCCGGCTCGACGGACTCGATCGCCAGTGCGTGGCCGGCGGCGCGCCGCGCGTCCTCGAGCCGCGGCCGCGACCGCGCCGGGCCGCCGCGAGCGGGTCCGCCCACGGCTCCTGCGCGCGCTCGTCCCCCGCGAAGATGCGGTCGACGCGGTCGTAGTCCAGGCGCGCGTCCGAGCGGATCAGCGAGCGGTGGAAGGTCGCCTTGACCGTCTCCGCGCCCGCGAACTCCAGTTCGGCCGTGACGGCGAGCCGGTCCGCGCCGGGGACCAGCGAGCACGCCTCGTTCGAGAGCGCCGTCGGCAGCATCGGCTCGACGGCGCCCGGCACGTAGACGCTGGTCGCGCGCCGGTAGGCCTCGCGGTCGACCGGGTCGCCGGGGCGCACGTAGCGCCGAGACGTCCGCGATGTGCACCCAGACGCGGGTGCGCCCGCCGCCCAGGTCCTCGGCGGAGACGGCGTCGTCGAAGTCGCGGGCGCATCGCCGGGTCGATCGTGAACGTCGGCAGGTCGCGCAGGTCGCGCCGCACCGCGGCCGCCGCGGGATGCTCGACCGCCTCGCGCGCCGCGCGGTCCACCCCGGCGGGGAACGACCGGCGCAGCCCGCGCTCGAGCATCAGCGCCTCGATGACGTCGCGCGCCACGTGCGGCTCGCCGAGGACGCGCAGGACGTCGACGCGCCCGCCACCGCCCGGGACGCACGAGCGCCAGGCGGCCCGGCCGCGCCTCGCGCGGGGACCGGCCGACCGTGAAGCGGCGGCCGCGCTCGAAGAACGGCTCGCCGACGAGGAACCGCGCGCGGCCCTCGAGCAGGAGCACGAACGGGGCGTTCGGGATCGCGCTCGTCGTCGCGGCCGCGCGGCGCCGGGCGGCCGCCATGACCGCCCGGGCGACCCGCCTGCGGCCGTCCGCGACCCCCGCCGCGGCGCCCGGCGCGGCTCACCCGGCGGGCTCGGCCGCACAGCCGCCGGCCGTGCGCAGCGCCGTGCGCAGCGCCTCGTCCGGGACGCGTCTTCGGATCGTCCCTGGCCGCCACGTCGGGCTTCAGGCCCGGTGCCGGCGGAGACGCCCTGGCCACCGAGGTTGCGGCCCTTGGGCGTGAAGTACTGCCCGGCGGTGATGTCGAGGGCGCCGCCGTTGGAGAGCTCGATGACCTCCTGGAAGACGCCCTTGCCGAACGTCCGCGTCCCGACGATCGTCGCGCGGCCGCGGTCCTGGAGCGCGCCCGCGACGATCTCCGACGCCGAGGCGGTGCCGCGGTCCACGAGCACGCGACCTCGGTGTCCTTGCCGATCACGGGCTTGCCGGTCGCGTCGAGCGTGCTTCTCGGGAACGTTGCGCCCGCGGGTGGTGACGATCCGCCCGTCCGGGAGGAACGCGCTGGCGATCAGCTGCGCCTCGTCGACCAGCCCGCCGCCGTTGCCGCGCAGGTCGAAGACGAACGCCTGGGCGCCCTGCTTCTCGAGCTTGCGCAGCGCACGCGTAGACCTCGGCGTGCGCGCCGGAGCTGAACTGCGAGAGCGCGACGACGCCGATCTTCTTCCCGCAGGCCCGGCGCATCCGCGCCTCGACCACGGGGACCGACACGCGGCGGCGCGTGAGCTTCAGGGTCCGGGGCCTGCCGTCACGCTCGACGGTGAGGCGGACCGCGGTGCCCTCCGGCCCCTTGACGCGCGAGCTCGCGACGTCACTGCTGATCCCCGCGAGCGTCCTGCCGTCGGCGGCGACGAACACGTCGCCCACCTTGATCCCCGCCTCGTCGGCCGGGGAGCCGTCGAAGACGCGCATGACCTTCAGCCCCTTCGGATCCGCGGCCGACGCTGACCCCGACCCCGGTGAAGCGGCTGTTCTGCTCGTCCTTGAAGCGCTGGTACTCCTCGGGCGTGAAGTAGTTGGAGAAGCGGTCGCGCAGCTTGGCGACGGCGCCGGCGATCGCGTCGTCGGCGATCTGCGAGCGCGGGATCTTGCGGTAGTACGTGCTCTCGATGAGGTCGAGCGCCTCATTGACGACGCGCCGGTCCTCGCTCCCCGTCAGCTGTGAGCGCAGCGGCCCCGGGACCGCGTCGGGGTGCCGGCCGCCGATCCACGACGCCGAGCGCGAGCAGCGCCAGCGCGACCGCGAAGGCGGCGAGGGCGATCAGGAGCCGGGTGCGGCGACGGGCGGGCATCTGCAGGGGGTACGGCCGAGGCCGCCCCGAGAGGGTAGACGGGCGGGCCGGCCCGCCCGCCGGGTCCTCAGACCTGCAGGAAGCGGCGCAGCGAGATCGCCGAGCCGACGGCGCTCACGGCGATCCCGGCGAACAGGAGGATCGGCCACGAGCACGCCGAAGCCGATCGTGTCGGGCGCGGCGAGCAGCGCGAAGTCGCTGACGAGCGGGTCGACGAGCGCGACCTTCATGACCCCGAGCAGCAGCACCGCGAGCAGCGCGCCGAGCGCGCCCACGATGATCCCCTCGAGGACGAACGGCCAGCGGATGAACCCGTCGGTCGCGCCCACGAGCTTCATCACGTGGATCTCGCGCCGGCGCGAGAACAGCGAGAGCCGGATCGTGTTGGAGATCAGCAGGATCGACGCGATGACGAGCAGGACCGCGAGCAGGCCGGTCGTGTACTTCACGACCTTCGTGGCGGTGAGGATCTTCTGAGTGTCGTCCTTGGAGGACTTCACGACGTCGATCGCAGGGTCGACGGTCGTCGCCGCCCCCGCCCGGGGTCTGGGGCGCCAGCGCCGAGATCAGCGACGCGCGTCTCGTCCGGGTCCTTCGGCGTGACGCGGAAGGTGTCCGGGCAGCGGGTTGGAGCCGAGCAGCTGGTAGGCCTCGGGGTTCTTGGCCTTCTCCTCGCGCAGGGCCTGCGCCTTGCTGACGAACTCGACCTTCGCGACGTCCGGGTTGTCCGCGAGGACCCCCTTGACGCGCGCCGATGTCCGCCTGGGTCGCGTCGGCCTTGAGGTAGACGTTCACGAGCACGCGCCCGCGGACCTCGTTCGCGGCGCCGGTCGTCGCCTGGACGATCGGGATGAAGACGCCGAGCACGAGCAGGGTGACGAGCACCGATGCGAGCGCGGCGAAGCTCGGCACGGCGTTGCGGGAGAGGCTGCGCAGCGCCTCGCGGAGGAAGAAGCCGATCTTCATGCTAGTCGCGGAACGCGTCGTCGAAGTCGTCGTAGTCGTCGGCGAGCGCCCCGCCGCGGCGCGGCTCGGGCGCCGGCTCGCGCAGCAGCGCGCCGAACTCCGCGGTGCTCATGTCGGTCTGGGCGTAGCGCCCGCCGATCTCGTCGCGCACGACGCGGCCCTTGTCGAGCTCGAGCACGCGGCGGCGCATGCGGTCGACCATCGTCGAGTCGTGCGTGGCGACGAGCACCGTCGTGCCGGTGCGGTTGATGCGGTAGAGCAGCTGCATGATCCCGATCGACGTCTCGGGGTCGAGGTTGCCCGGTCGGCTCGTCGGCCAGCAGCAGCGGCGGGTGGTTGACGAACGCGCGCGCGATCGAGACGCGCTGCTGCTCGCCGCCGGAGAGCTGGTCCGGGTAGTTGTGGAGCTTCGTCGAGAGGCCCGTGAGGCGCAGGATGTCCGGCACCTTGGCGCGGATCTCCTTGCGCGAGCTGCCGGTCACCTGGAGCGCGTAGGCGACGTTGTCGTAGCACGGTCCGGTTGGGGAGCAGCTTGAAGTCCTGGAAGACGACGCCGAGGTTGCGCCGGTAGAACGGGATCTGCTTGTGGGTCAGCTCGGCGAGGTCGCGCCCGGCGACGAGGATGCGGCCCTCGTCGGGCTCGAGCTCCTTGATCAGCAGGCGCATCAGCGTCGACTTGCCCGAGCCGGTCTGGCCGACGAGGAAGACGAACTCGCCGCGGCGCACGGAGAACGTGGCGTTGCGCAGCCCGGCGTTGGAGACGTCGTAGGTCTTGGTGACCCCGCGCAGCTCGATCGCGTTGGCGGGATCGCCCGGGGTCGCGGACGCGGAAGCGCCCGCCGCCTGCTGATCGCGGGCGGCGCGCTGTGCTGCCTGCACGTCACGCAGGCGGAGTTCGTCCTCGGTCGCAGCCATGGCCTTCGGCGAGGTTAGCCACGGGGCGGCGGATTCCTTGCAGGTTCCGGTGCGCGCAACGGGACGTGCAGGCGCGCTCAGCGCGGGCGCGCGAGCATCACGGCCATCTGGCCCTTCGCGTTGAAGAGCGTGAGCTTCGGGCCGGTCTGCTCGAACCGCACGACGGACGCGAGCGCCGCGAAGTACCCGCGCTCCTGCTCGTCGACGCCCTCGGGCTCCGTGCAGGCGATCTCGGTCGTCGCCAGCGGACCGAGCCGCAGCTGCGCCCCGTCCATCTCGTAGGGCCCCGAGAACGTGTTGCACCCGCCGGCGCCGCCGACGGTGCCGTCGTCCTCGAAGTCCGCCGTCGAGCCGCGTGCCCTCGAGCACGCCGCGGATCGCGTCGTCGTAGAGCACGGACGTGACCTCCCAGGCGCCCGCGACCCCCGGCGTGCTCGCGCGGTAGCGCAGCACCGGGTCGCCCGCGCCGTCCTGCAGGACCAGGGTGTCCGGCCGGGCCTCGTGCGCGCGGACCTGCTCCAGCGTGGCGGAGACGCGGTCGGCGACCTCCTGCGCCGCACCGGCGCACGCCTTGCGGGTCGATGCGCAGCGGGCCGAAGCGCAGGGCCGTGCCGTCGACGGTGTACGCGCCCGTGAAGTCGTTGCAGCCGTCGTTCCCGCTGACCCTGCCGTCCTCGCCGAAGCGCAGGAACGAGGAGACGTCCTCGCTGCCGGCGCCGCCGAGCGCGCCGACGTCGAGGTCCCACTGCGTGCCGGGGAGCGCCACGGACCCGGCGCCCGGCTCCGCGCTCCCCGCACGCGCCCAGCGCGAGCGCCGCAATGCAGGCGAGCACGGCGATCGCGGCGACCCGCGACGCTCAGGCCGCGAATCGCTTGGCGGCGCGGGCCCGCGCCTTCGCCGCCTCGACCTCGCGGTCCTTGGGCGGCGCGGCCGCGACGAGGTCGTCGAGCAGGTGCGCGGTGATGTGGGCGATCTCGTCGACCGCCCGCTCGAACGCGGCCGCGTTGGCCTGCGAGGGCTTCGTCGAGCCGCTGACCTTGCGGACGTACTGCAGCGCGGCCGCGTGGATCTCGTCGGAGGTCGCGGCGGGCTCGAAGTTGTGCAGAGTGCGGATGTTGCGGCACATGTGCGGCAGGGTAGAACGCCGCGGCGAGCCCGCCGCCACCCCGCTCGATACCCTCGCCGCATGGCCCAGATCAGCTCGTCCACCGCCCCGAACGGGCTCCCCGTCCACCGCATCGCGATCCCGGGGACACGGGCGACGACGATCCTCGTCGCGTTCGACGCCGGGGCGCGCACCGAGCGCGCCGACGAGAACGGGATGGCCCACTTCCTCGAGCATCTCGTCTTCAAGGGCGGCGAGATGTACGACGACTACCGCAAGGTCAACGAGACCGCCGAGCGGATGGGCGGCGTCCTCAACGCCTACACGAGCCACGACCTCGTCGCCTTCCACATCACCGTGCGCGCGGAGGTCGGCGATGGAGGCGATGGACCTGCTGACGGACTTCGTCGGGCGGCCGCGGGTGGACCCGGCCGAACTGGACCGCGAGCGCGGCGTCGTCATCCAGGAGATCCAGCGCTACAAGGACCAGCCGGCCGCGGTCGCCGGCGAGCTGATCGAGCGCGCCGGCTTCGGCGACCACCCGCTCGGGCGGACCGTCCTCGGCCCCGAGGAGCACCTGCAGACGTTCACGCGCGAGGCCGATCGTCGCGTTCCGCGAGCGCCGCTGGTCGGGCCGCAGCGGCGGGGCGTTCATCGCCGGCAACCTCGACCACCTGCCGGCGAACGGCGCCGTCAACGAGCTGATGGCGCCGCTTCCCCGATCTCGCCGCGCCCGAGCCCGCGGACGCGGCACCGGGATTCGCTCCCGAGATCCTCGTCGAGGAGCGCGACACCAACCAGTCGCACCTGCGGATGCTCTATCGCCCGCAGGTCGCCGCGGACGACCCGGCCCGAGCGCGCCGCGTTCCACATCTACGCGGTCGCTGCTCGGCGGCTCGATGGGCTCGCGCCTGTTCGACGAGATCCGCGAGCAGCGGGGCCTCGCGTACTCGGTCTTCGCGATGGACCACATCGCCTCCGACCACGGCGCGCTCCTGATGGGCGCGGGCCTGGACTCCGCCAAGTGCGTCGAGGCCTACGCACGCATGCGCGAGATCGTCGGCGAGCTGCGCGACGAGGGTCCGCGCGCGGACGAGGTCGAGCGCGCGCGGGCGTACGCGGCCGGGCGGCGCGTCCTGGCGTTCGAGAACACGAACGCGGTCGCCAGCCACGCCGCGCGCCGCGCCGTCGTCCACCACGAGGACATCGACCCGGACGTCGCGATCGCCGCGCTCGACGCGGTGACGCTGGACGAGGTCCGCGACGTCGCCGCCCGGATCGACCCCGGGGACCTGGCCGTCGCGTGCGTGGGCCCGCACACCGCGGACGACTTCCGGTAGGCCGTCTTGACAGCCCCCGCAGAGCGCGCGGATGATGATCCCGTGACGATTCAGCCGGTCCTCAACGACCGCGAGCTCGCACGCTACGCGCGCCGCGTCGGCGAGCGCTGGCAGCTGGAGACGGCGATCGTCGGCGGCGCCCGCGTGGACGACGCGCGCGGCGTCGTCCCGCAGCGCGAGCGCGGCCCCGAGTACGTCGTGATCCTCGTCTCCGAGGGCTTCGACGGGGTACCCTGGCTGGAGCGGGTGCACGAGGCGGCGAGCCTGTGGGACGCCGGCGAGATGGGCGCCCCTGCCGAGGTGCACTGCTACACCGCAGCCGAGTTCGAGCGCCGGCGATCGGCCCTCCCCGTGGTCCGCTGGGCGGCGGAGCGCGGGGTGCCGCTCCTGGACGTCTAGGCACGACCGTCACGTTTCGCCCCTACCGTTGTCTCACCACACGGAGCACCGGTGACCCCACACGTCTCCATCACACTGCTGCGCACGCAGACGGACGAGCGGCTGGTCGACCTGATCGCCGCCGGGCACGATCGCGCCTTCGACGCGATCGTCGACCGCTATCGTCGCCCGCTGCTGCGCTACGCGCGACGGTTCCTCCCGGAGGAGGCCCGAGCCGAGGATGTGGTGCAGGCGGCGTTCGTGAGCGCCTGGGGGGCGCTGCGCGACGGGGCGACGGTCCGTGACCTGCGGCCCTGGCTCTACCGGATCGTGCACAACGGAGCCCTGAACGCCATGAAGAAGCCCGGGGGCGACGACGCCCCGCTCATCGAGGCGTCGGACCTGCGTCCGGGCCCCGCAGCCGAGGTCGAACAGCGCGAGGACGTGCGCCAGGCCCTCGACACCATCGCCGCGCTCCCCGAACGCCAGCGCGCGGCACTGCTCGCCGTCGCCGTCGATGGCCGGTCGCACGCCGACGTCGGCGGCCGAGCTCGGGATCAACGACACCGCCGTCCGCCAGCTCGTCAGCCGTGCGCGCGCCACCCTGCGCGTCGCCGCGACCGCCGTCACCCCGTGGCCCGTCGCCGTCTGGCTCGCCGGGGTCGGCGGGGTCCAGGCCGCCGACACCGCGACGCGCGTCGGCGAGATCGTGGGCGGCGTCGGCGCGGGCACCCTGTTCGGCGGCAGCGCGCTGAAGGCCGGCGCCGTCGTCGCCGCAGCAGGCGCCGTCGCGGTCGGCGTGCCCGCGGTCGACCAGGTGGTCCGCGAGCGCCCGCGCCCGGCGGTTGCGGCGCAGGCATCCGAGCGCGGGGCGGCCACCGCCAAGCCGCCGGCCGGCGCCTCCGGCCCGACCGCCGCGCTCATCTCGGTGCCCGCGGCGTCGGCTCCCGGTGGTTCCGGCGGCGGGTCCGGGACGAGCCGTTCCGGGACGGATGACCGGACCGCATCGGGCCGCGAGCGCGGTGAGGACCCCGGCCCCGGGGAGCGCGGCGGGCCGGGCGGGCCGCTCGAGGACGAGGACGACGCCCGCCGCGGCGGGCGTGACGAGCGCGACCGGCGTGACGAGCGCGACGAGGACGGTCCGGCGGGCGGTCGCGAGCCCGATGACGACGATGCGCCGCGCGCCGAGCGGCGCGAGCGGCGCGGCTCGGACACTCGCGACGGCCAGGACGACGCGCCCGAGATCGACGACCGCGACGGACCGCGTGCGCCCGAGGGACCCGAGCCCGAGGAGGCCCCCGAGCCGCGCGAGCCGGACGAGGACTCCTCCGGGCGTTCCGGGTCCGGATCGGGCTCGTCCGACCGCGCGGAGAGCGAGGACTCGCACGGCTCGGGCGACGACGTCCCGCCGCAGGCCCCCTGACCGTCGCGCCGCCGGACCGTCCGGCGACCGTCACGTTCGCGCGTCGTCGCTGTCTCAGGTGACGACCCCGCAAGACAAGGAGTGTCACCACCCTCATGTCCCGCTTCACCATCCGCACCCTGCTCGCCCTGGTCGTCCTGGCCCTCATGGCCGCGCTGCCGGTCGTCGCGAGCGCCGATCGGCAGTCCGGCGCCGCCAAGAAGGCGAAGAAGGCCGACCGCAACCGTGACGGCCTGCCCGACCGCTGGGAGCGCCGCCACGGGCTGAGCCTGCGCGTCAAGCAGGCCTCGCGCGACCAGGACCGCGACGGCTCCAACAACGCCATGGAGTACGCCGCGAACACGAACCCGCGCGATCGCGACAGCGACGACGACGGCGTCAAGGACGGCGACGAGAACGTCGGCACCGTGACGTCGTTCGCCGACGGCGTGCTCGTGATCTCCAGCGGCGGCCTGCCGGTCAGCGGCAGGGTCATGGCCCGCACCGAGATCCGCTGCGGCACCTGCGGCCGTGACGGCCACCGGCGCCATGGCGACGACGACGACCGCCACGGCTTCGCGTCACATCGCGGCGGCGATGACGACGACTTCGAGGAGGAGCGTCACGGCGACGACGACGGCCCGTTCCACGAGCACCGCGGGACGGTCGGCGGGATGCCGACCTCCGGCGCAGCGCCGACGGCCGGCGGGATGCCCACCGGCGGCGGCCTGCCCGCGCGTCGCACGTGCACCGTGGACGACCTGAAGCCCGGCACGATCGTGCGCGAGGCGGAGCTGAAGCTGACGGCGTCCGGCCCGGTCTGGGACGAGATCAAGATCGTCCCGCCCGCCGCGACCTGAGGGCAGACGTCGGGCGGCCAGTTCCCCCCGGTCGCCCAGCGAACGGACCGAGGCGTCCCCGTCAGGGGGCGCCTCAGTCGTTCCCGGACGCGGTTGCGATCGCCGCCTGCGCCGCGGCGACGCGTGCGATCGGGACGCGGAAGGGCGAGCAGCTCACGTAGTCCAGCCCCGTGCGGTGGAAGAACGCGATCGACCGCGGGTCGCCGCCGTGCTCGCCGCAGACCCCGAGGTGGAGGCCCGGCCGCGTGCTCCGGCCCTTCTCGCAGCCCATCTCCACGAGCTGGCCGAGGCCGTCCTCGTCGATCGACTCGAACGGGGAGACGTCGACGATCTTCTTCTCGATGTACGTCGGCAGGATCCGCGCCCTCGATGTCATCGCGCGAGAAGCCCAGGCCCGTCTGCGTCAGGTCGTTGGTGCCGAACGAGAAGAACTCCGCATGGTGCGGCGATCGCGTCGGCGACCAGGCAGGCCCGCGGCAGCTCGATCATCGTGCCGATCTTGTAGTCGCCCTCGGCGAGCCCCTCCTCGGCGGCGACCCGCACGACCATCTCGCGGACGATCGCCAGCTCCTGCTCGTAGGCGACCAGCGGGATCATGATCTCCACCTGGGGGTGCACGCCGGTCCGGCCGCTGCACCGTCCGCGCGGCACGCGCGATCGCCCGCACCTGCATCGCGTAGATGTCCTCGTAGAGGATGCCGAGCCGCACGCCGCGGGTGCCGAGCATCGGGTTGGACTCCTCGAGCGCCCGCATGACGGCGACCTGGTGCTGGAGGTCGGGCAGGTCCCACGTGGACTCCAGCTCGGCGCGCTTGAGCTCGTCGCGGATCTCGTAGCGATCGGGGAGGAACTCGTGCAGCGGCGGGTCGAGCAGCCGGATCGTCACCGGGCGGCCGTCCATCGCCTCGAACAGGCCGTCGAAATCGCCCTGCTGCAGCGGCAGCAACTCGTCGAGCGTCGCACGGCGCGCCTCGTCGTCGTCGATCTGCATGATCATCCGGCGCACCTTCGGCTGCCGGTCGGCGGCCATGAACATGTGCTCGGTGCGGCAGAGGCCGATGCCCTCGGCGCCGAAGCTCCGGCGCGCGCCGGGCGTCCTCGGGCGTGTCGGCGTTCGTGCGCACGCCGAGCGTGCGCAGCTCGTCGGCCCAGCTCGAGGATCTGGGCGAAGCGGTCGTCCACCTCGGGCTGGATCAGCGGGACGTCGTCGGTGGTGACCGCCCCCGTCGAGCCGTCGATCGCGATGCGGTCACCGGCGCGCAGCGTCCGGCCGGCGACGTGGACCTCGTGCATGTGCAGGTCGATGTCCAGGTCGGCCGCGCCCGTGACGGCCGGGCGCCCCATACCGCGCGCGACGAGCGCCGCGTGTGAGGCCTTGCCGCCCTCGGAGGTGAGGATGCCGGCGGCCGCCGCGAAGCCCGGCGACGTCCTCGGCCTCGGTGAACGGCCGGACGAGGATCACCCGCTGGCCCTCGTTCGCCGCGGCGACCGCGCCCTCGGCCGTGAAGACGATGTTGCCCTTGGCGGCGCCCGGAGAGGCGGCGACGCCGCGCGCGATGATCTCGTACTCGGTCGCCGGGTCGAACGTCGGGTGCAGCAGGGCGTCGAGCCGGTCGGCGTGGATCGTCGCGATCGCCTGGGCCTTGCGAGAGCAGCCCCTCGTTCGACGGCGTCGACGGCGAAGTGCACGGCCGCCTGCGCCGGGCGCTTGGCGTTGCGCGTCTGCAGCATGTACAGGCGGCCGTCCTCGATCGTGAACTCGGTGTCCTGCATGTCGCCGTAGTGGCGCTCGAGCGTGCGCAGGATGTCCAGCAGCTGCCGCGTATGCGTCGGGCATCCAGCCCTCCAGCTCGGCGAGGTCGCGCGGCGTGCGCACCCCCGAGACGACGTCCTCGCCCTGCGCGTTCTGCAGGAAGTCGCCGCTCGGATCGCTGAAGCCGGTGACCTCGTTGCGGCTGAACGCGACGCCCGAGCCGCTGGTCTCGCCCTTGTTGCCGAAGACCATCTGCTGGACGTTGACCGCGGTCCCCCAGTCCTCCGGAATGCGGTTCTGCCGCCGGTACTCGATCGCGCGCGCGCCCATCCAGGAGTCGAACACCGCGCGGATCGACTGCTCCAGCTGCTCGCGCGGGTCGGAGGGAAAGTCGTAGAACGAGCGGAAGCGCCGTACGAGCTCGCGCAGCGCGTCGACGTCGAGGTCGGTGTCGAGCGTCGACGCCGCGCTCGCGCTTGACCTCGGCGATGGCGTCCTCGAAGCGCTCCCCGGGGATGCCGCGCACGACGTTGCCGAACATCTGCACGAAGCGGCGGAAGGAGTCCCAGGCGAAGCGCTCGTTCGCGGTGACCCGCGGCGAGGCCCTCGACGGACTCGTCGTTGAGCCCGAGGTTGAGTACCGTGTCGAGCATCCCCGGCATCGAGTCCCGCGCGCCCGAGCGGACCGAGACGAGCAGCGGATCGGCGGGGTCGCCGAGCCGGCGCCCGGCGTGGGTCTCCAGGCGCGCGAGGGCCTCGTCGACCTGGGCCTCCAGGCCGGGCGGCGGGACGTGCCCGGCGCGCATGTACGCGACGCACGCCTCGGTCGTGATCGTGAAGCCCGCGGGGACGAGGTCGGCCCCGAGGATGCGGGTCATCTCGGCGACGTTGGCGCCCTTCCCGCCGAGCAGCGTGCGCATCTCGCGCGAGCCCTCGCTGAAGTCGTAGACGAGCTTGGTCGAGGCGGGTGCCGGCGGGCGCGTTGGTGCGGCGGACATCTGTGGGTGGTCCTCTCCCTGGAGTGACGCGGTGATCCGAACGGTCAGGTGCGACCCTCGCCGCTCCGCCGCCCGCGGGCATCCGCAGGCGCGCACCACGACAGGCCGTAGTTTCCCGCACACCGGTCAGCAGTCGTGAGGGATGGCGCGGTACGGCTTCGCAGCGAAGGTTGGGCCCATGAGGGGCCTGGACGCCGAGGCGCTCGACTTCACGATCGAGTCCATCACCGAATTCGCACACCGGGAACTCCCGGATGCCGTGCTGCTCGACCTCGACGAGCGCGACCTGTTTCCCGAAGAGCTCGTCCGCCGGATGTGCGGAGAGGAACTCGGTATCCAGCTCGTGTTCGTCCCGGAGGAGTACGGCGGGATGGGCGGGAACGCCATGGACGTCTACCGGGTCTGCGAGTGCATGGCCGGCGTCGACCTGGGCATCGCGACGTCCGTGCTGGCGACCTTCCTCGGGAGCGACCCGATCACCGTCGGCGGCACCGAGGAGCAGAAGGCGCGCTGGATGGGCCGCATCGCGGAGGAGGGCATCCTCTTCGCCTACGGCGCGACCGAGCCCGACGCCGGGAGCGACCTGGCCGCGCTGAAGACCGTCGCGGAGCCGCTCGGGGACGACGGCTCCGTCACCGGGTACCGCATCACGGGCGCCAAGCAGTGGATCTCCAACGGCGGCGTCGCGGAGCTCGCGACGATCCTCGCGCTCGCCCCGGGCGGGCCGACGTGGTTCGTCGTCCCGCACGACGCGGAGGGCTTCACCCAGGGCAAGCCGGAGCACAAGCACGGCATCCGGCTGTCGAACACCGCCGCGCTCTTCCTCGAGGACGTCGAGGTGCCGGTGGACGACCTCGTCGGCGGGGTCGAGGGCCAGGGCCTCCAGCAGGCCCAGCAGGTCTTCGGCTACACGCGCCTCATGGTCGCGGCGTTCGGCCTCGGCGCCGGCTGGGCCGCGCTCGACCGCGCGATCCCCTACTCGCAGGAGCGGATGCAGGCGGGCGGCCCGCTCAGCGAGAAGCAGGGCTACACCCACAAGCTCATCGTTCCCCACGCCGTCGCGCTCGAGGTCGGGCGGGCGGCGATCGAGGAGACGGCGGCGCGGATCGACGCCGGCGAGGGCACCCTGAACACGGAGGGCGCGATCGCGAAGTACCTCGCGTCGGAGGCCGGGAACGCGGCCGCCGACGCCGCGATCCAGGCGCTCGGCGGCTACGGCTTCACCCACGAGTACGTCGTGGAGAAGATCCGGCGCGACGTGCGCATCACGACGATCTACGAGGGGACCTCGGAGATCATGGAGATGACGATCGCGCGCGACCGCTGGCAGCAGCACCTCAAGACGCGCGGCGACCACTACCACGCGACCGCGCGCGAGCTGGAGGGCCTTCCGGCCGCCGTCGGCGGGCCGATCGCCGCGCTCGCCCTCCACGCCCTGGCGGAACTGCTGGAGGCCTGCCGCGTCGCCCGCCTCACGCGCCACCAGCACGTGCTGCTGCGCCTCGGGGCGCTCGAGGCCCGGGCCGAGGGCGCCGCCGCCCTCGCGCGCCGCGCGGCGCGCAGCGCCGCCGGGTCCCCCGCCGAGAAGGCGTCCACGCGCTTCGGCGCGGACGCCCTCGCGGCCATGAGCCGCATCGCCGCCCGCGAGGCGGCGCTCACCATCACCACCGACGGCCTGCGCTGGGTCGGTGCCGCGGAGGGCGGAGACGCCGCCGCGCTCGCCGCCCGGATGGGCCTGCCCGCCGTCCACGCCGCGCAGGCCGGCCTCATGGCCGACCTGGACCTCGTGGCCGACGCCCTCTACCGCCGGACCTGAAGGACACCATGAGCACACCCGCCGAGCACGCCATCGCCATCGTCGGCGTGGGCGCCATCCTCCCCGACGCCCCCGACGCCGGCGCCTTCTGGGACAACGTCACCGGCAGCCGGTACTCGATCTCCGAGGTGGACCCGGCCCGCTGGGACCCGGACCTCTACTACGACGCGGACCCGCACGCGCCCGAGCGGACGTACTCCAAGATCGGCGGCTGGGTGCGTCACTGGCAGTGGGACCCGCTCGGCTGGCACCTGCCGATCCCGCCGACGGTCTCCGACGCCATGGACGACGCGCAGAAGTGGGGCGTCGCCTGCACGCGCATGGCGCTCGCCGACTACGGCTGGCCGGAGCGGCCGCTGGACCTCGAGCGGACCGCGGTCGTGCTCGGCAACGCGATGGCCGGCGAGAAGCACTACCTGACCTCGATGCGCCTGTCCTTCCCCGACCTCGCCCGCCGGCTGAGGGAGGCGCCGAGCTTCGCCTCCCTCCCGCAGGACGCGCGGGAGGCCATCTCCTCCGAGCTGCACGCGGGCCTCGATGCGTGGCTGCCGCCGACGACCGAGGACACGATGCCCGGGGAACTCGGCAACTGCCTGGCGGGCCGGATCGCGAACCTCTTCAACCTGCGCGGGCCGAACTTCGTCGTCGACGCGGCGTGCGCGTCGGCGATGGCCGCGATGGACGCCTCGATCGAGGGCCTCGTCGAGGGCGAGTTCGACGCCGTGCTCACCGGCGGGATCGACCGCAACATGAGCGCAGCGACGTTCATCAAGTTCTGCGCGATCGGGGCCCTGTCGGCGACCGGGACGCGGCCCTACCGCGACGGCGCGGACGGGTTCGTCATGGGCGAGGGCGCCGGGCTGATGCTGCTCAAGCGCCTGGCCGACGCCGAGCGCGACGGCGACCGGATCTACGCCGTGGTCCGCGGGATCGCCGGTTCCAGCGACGGCCGCGGCAAGGGCATCACGGCCCCCAACCCTGTCGGCCAGAAGCTCGCGGTGGAGCGCGCGTGGGCCAAGTCGGGGCTCACCCCGGAGGCGTGCGGGCTGATCGAGGGCCATGGCACGTCGACGCGCGTCGGCGACGTCGTCGAGCTGACCGCGCTGGCCGAGGTCTTCGCGAGCGCCGGGCTCACCCCCGGCTCGGTCCCGATCGGCTCGGTGAAGTCGAACATCGGCCACCTCAAGGGCGCCGCCGGTGCGGCGGGCCTGCTGAAGGCGACGCTCGCGCTGCACCACAAGGTGCTGCCGCCGAGCCTCGGCGGCGAGCCGCCGAACCCGAATCTCGACTGGTCGGCGAGCCCGTTCACGATCAGCACCGAGCTGCGTGAGTGGGAGGCCCGCAAGGGCGTCCCCCGCGCCGTCGGCGTCAGCGCGTTCGGCTTCGGCGGGACGAATTTCCACGCGGTTCTGGAGGAGTACGTGCCCGGACGTTTCGCAGCAGGCGGCAACGGCATCGCCGTCGGCGCCGAGATCCCCAGCCCCCCGAATCGCCGGGCCGCCGCCGCGCCCCCCGCCGGCGCGCCCGGGACGAAGGCGCCGCTGCGCGGCGCCCTGGTGCTCGGCGCGGCCGACGACGCGGGGCTCGCAACGCAGCTCCGCGCGCTCGGCACGGCGGCGGCGCCGCCGCCCGCGCCGCCCGCCCCCGAGGCGCTGCGGGCACCCGAGCGCATCGCGCTCGACTACGGCGACGCCGACGAGCTGCACGCGAAGGCCGCGCTCGCGCTGAAGGCGCTCGAAGGCGGCGGCGACGCCGCCTGGAAGGCGCTGCGGGCACGCGGGATCTTCCGCGGGAGCGGGCCGCCGCCGAAGGTCGCCTTCCTCTACACCGGCCAGGGCTCGCAGTACGCGAACATGCTCGCGGAGCTGCGCCGCGTGGAGCCGATCGTCGCGGCGACCTTCGCCGAGGCCGACGAGGTGATGCGGCCGCTGCTCGGCGACCGCGCGCTCAGCGACATCATCTTCGTCGACCCCGCCGACGCCGACGCGGTCGCCCAGGCGACCGCCGAGCTGATGCGCACCGAGATCACGCAGCCCGCGGTCCTCACCGCGGACATCGCGCTCACCCGGCTGCTTGCGGCCTACGGGATCGAGCCGGACATCGTCATGGGGCACAGCCTCGGCGAGTACGGCGCCCTCGTGGCGGCCGGCGTGCTGCCGTTCGCCGAGGCGCTGGAGGCCGTGAGCGCCCGCGGGCACGAGATGGCGAGCCTCGACATCGAGGATCCGGGGGCGATGGCCGCCGTGGCCGCACCGCCGGAGGCGGTCGAGGAGGTCATCGCGCAGACGGACGGCTACGTCGTCCTGGCGAACGTCAACTCCACCCAGCAGGTCGTCCTCGGCGGCGCCACCGCGCCGGTGCACGAGGTCGTCGAGCGGCTGCAGGGCCTCGGGCACCAGGCCATGACGCTGCCCGTGAGCCATGCGTTCCACACCGAGATCGTCGCCCCGGCCAGCGAGCCGCTGCGCGCGACCCTGCGCCGCCTGCAGGTCGCGCCGCCGCGCATCCCGGTCGTCGCGAACGTCGACGGCGGCCTCTACCCGACCGGCCCGGACGCGGTCGACCGCATCGTCGACCTCCTCGGCCGCCAGGTCGCCTCGCCCGTGCAGTTCGTCACCGGTCTGCACACGCTCTGGGACCAGGGCGCGCGCGTGTTCGTCGAGACGGGCCCGAAGCGGGCGCTGCAGGGGTTCGCGAGCGACGTGCTCGGCGACGACGAGGCCCTGAACCTCCACACGAATCACCCGAAGACGGGCGACCTGCCGTCGTTCAACATCGCCCTCTGCGGCCTGTACGCCGCGGGGTGCGGCGTCGGCGCCGCGGCGGAGCCGCCCGCGCCCGCACCGGTGCCTGCGCCCGCCATCCCCGTCGCCGCGAGCCCCGCACCGGCGCCCGCCGAGCACTCCTCGGACGCCACGCTGCTGGAACTGGGCCGCCTGTTCGCGGACACGCTGCAGCGCGGGCGCGCGCTGCTCGGCGAGTCCGGCCCGGCCGCGACGCCGGACCTGGAGCCGGTCGTCATCACCGGCGCCGGCATCGGCCTGCCGGGCACCGAGCAGGTGTTCGACGAGCACAACCTCGCGCGGATCCTCCACGGCGAGCAGTTCATCGACGTCATCCCCCAGGGCATCCGTCACGCGATCGCCGACCGCCACATCACGCGCCTGGTCAAGGGGGACGACGGGCAGGCGAACTTCGAGGAGATCGACGACGTCGCCGACGTCATCAAGCTCGCGGCCCGTGCCGGAGCGTTCGACCTGGAGTCGGAGTTCGGCGTGGACGCCGGCCGCATCGACGGCGCTCGGGCGCGCGACGCAGCTCGCGATCGCGCGCGGGCATCGACGCGCTGCGCGACGCGGGCATCCCGCTCGTCCAGCACTACCGCGACACCACCACGGGCACGCAGCTGCCCGACCGCTGGGCGCTGCCCGAGGCGCTGCGCGACGACACGGGCATCGTGTTCGGCTCGGCGTTCCCCGGCTACGACGAGTTCGCCGACGAGCTGGACCGCTTCTGGGCGGACCGCAGCCGGCGTGAGCAGCTCGTCCAGCTGCGAGGAGATCCTCGCGCGCGTGCCGGAGAGCGACGAGGTCGCACGGGCGGAGATCGAGCGCCGGATCCACGACGTGCGCCTGGAGCTCGAGGAGCACGCGTACGCGTTCGACCGCCGCTTCCTGTTCCGCGTCCTGTCGATGGGCCACTCGCAGTTCGCCGAGCTGATCGGCGCGCGCGGACCCAACACGCAGCTCAACGCCGCCTGCGCGAGCACGACGCAGGCCGTCGCGGTCGCCCAGGACTGGATCCGCGCCGGCCGCTGCCGGCGCGTGATCGTCATCGCCGCCGACGACGCCACCTCCGACGAGATGCTCGGCTGGATCGGCTCCGGGCTTCCTGGCGTCGGGCGCGGCGGCGACCGACGAGGCCGTCGAGGACGCGGCGCTGCCGTTCGACGTGCGCCGCCACGGCATGCTGCTCGGCATGGGCGCGGCCGCGCTCGTCGTCGAGAGCGCCCAGGCCGCGCGCGAGCGCGGGGTCACACCGATCTGCGAGGTGCTCGGCGCGGTGACCGCCAACAGCGCGTTCCACGGCACCCGGCTCGACGTCGAGCACATCGGCCAGGTCATGGAGGGGCTCGTCACCGGGGCCGAGGCCGCGGGCCGCGTGGCCCGGGCGGACATCGCCCCCGAGATGGTCTTCGTCTCCCACGAGACCTACACGCCCGCGCGCGGCGGCAGCGCGGCGGCGGAGATCCACGCGCTGCGCCAGGTGTTCGGCGACCGCGCCGACAGCATCGTCATCGCGAACACCAAGGGCATCACCGGGCACCCGATGGGCGTCGGCATCGAGGACGTCGTCGCGGTGAAGACGCTCGAGACGGGCGTCGTCCCGCCGGTGGCGAACTTCCGCGACATCGACCCGTCGCTCGGCGCGCTCAACCTGTCGAAGGGCGGGGCGTACCCGGTGCGCTTCGCGCTGCGGCTCGCGGCGGGCTTCGGCTCGCAGATCGCCATGCTGCTGCTGCGCTGGACGCCCGTGGCCGACGGACGCCACCGCAACCCGGAGGAACTGGGATTCGACTACCGCGTGAGCGACCGCGCGGCGTGGAATGCGTGGCTGGCGCGCGTGAGCGGCCAGACCGACCCGCAGCTGGAGGTCGTCCCGCACCGGCTGCGCGTCGTCGACCGCGGTCCCGGCGCCGTGCAGGCCGCCCCCGCGGCGCCCGCCGCGGCCGGCGCCCGTCGCTGCGCCGGTGCCGGTTGCGCCGGCTCCCGAGGCCGCCCGCGCCCGCCGGCGGCGACCCGATCCTCGACAGCGTCCTGGCCGTCGTCGCCGAGCAGACCGGCTACCCCACCGACCTCCTGGACCCCGACCTCGACCTCGAGGCCGACCTGGGCATCGACACCGTCAAGCAGGCCGAAGTGTTCGCCACCATCCGCGAAGCCTAGGACATCCCCCGCGACGACAACCTCAAACTCCGCGACTACCCCACCCTCAACCACGTCGTCCAATTCGTCCGCGACCACACAGGCACACCCGCACCCGCCACCCCGGCGCCCGCCACCCGCCGCGCCGGCCGCTCCCGAGGCCCCCGCGCCCGCCGGCGGCGACCCGATCCTCGACAGCGTCCTGGCCGTCGTCGCCGAGCAGACCGGCTACCCCCCGACCTGCTGGACCTCGACCTCGACCTCGAAGCCGACCTGGGCATCGACACCGTCAAGCAGGCCGAAGTCTTCGCCACCATCCGCGAAGCCTGGGACATCCCCCGCGACGACAACCTCAAACTCCGCGACTACCCCACCCTCAACCACGTCATCGGATTCGTCCGCGACCCCACAGGCACACCCGCACCCGCCGCCCCGGCGCGCCGCACCCGCCGCGCCGGCCGCCCGCGCAGGCCGCCGCGCCGCGCCGGCGGCGACCCGATCCTCGACAGGTCCTGGCCGTGGTCGCCGAACAGACCGGCTACCCCACCGACCTCCTGGACCCCGACCTCGACCTCGAAGCCGACCTGGGCATCGACACCGTCAAGCAGGCCGAAGTCTTCGCCACCATCCGCGAAGCCTAGGACATCCCCCGCGACGACAACCTCAAACTCCGCGACTACCCCACCCTCCCCACGTCGCCCGATTCGTCCGCGACCACACAGGCACACCCGACGCCGGCACGCCGGACGCCGCGCCGACGGCCGCCGCGCCCGACGACGGCCCCGGCCGACGAGGACCCCGACCCGTCGATTCCCCCGCCGGGTGCCGACGGCGGTCGTGCGCCCGCCGCTGGACCGCTGCGTGCCGACCGGCGTGCAGCTCGAGGCCGGCGCGCGGGTGATCCTGCCCGACGCGGGCGGGGTCGGCGGGGCGCTGGCGAGCCGCCTGGAGGCGCTCGGCGTGGAGGTCCTCACGCTCGACACCGCGCTCGACGTCGCGGCGACCGAGGAGCACGTCGCCGACTGGCTGCGGCGGGCGCCGTGCACGGGCGTCTACTGGCTGCCGGCGCTCGACGACGAGGGCCCGCTCAGCGACCTGGACCCCGCCGGCTGGCGCGAGGGCCTGCGCCTGCGCGTGAAGCTCCTGGCGGCGACGATGCGCGCCTGCTCGCGACGCCCGGGACGTTCCTCGTCAGCGCGACGCGCCTGGGCGGGCGCCTGGGCTACGACGCGGCCGGCGCGACGTCCGTCATGGGCGGCGCCGTCAGCGGCTTCACGAAGGCGCTGGCGCCGGAGCGCCCCGACGCGCTCGTCAAGGTCGTCGACTTCCGCCGAGCCGCAAGACCGCGGCGCTCGCCGACCGCTCGTCGACGAGACGCTGCGCGACCCGGGCGCCGTCGAGATCGGCCACGCCGACGGCCTGCGCTGGACCGTCGCGCTGCGTGAGCGTGCCCCCGCATCCCGATCCCGCGCGCGCGCTGAGCCCGGACGACGACCTTCCTCGTGACCGGTGCGGCGGGCAGCATCGTGTCCGCGATCACCGCGGACCTCGCCGCCGCAGCCGGCGGCGGCACGTTCCACCTGCTCGACCTCACGCCCGCGCCGGACCCCGACGACCCCGACCTGGCGGCGATCGCCAGCGACCGTGACGGGCTGAAGACGACGATCGCCCAGCGGCTGCGCGACGCGGCGAGAGGCCGACGCCGAAGCTCGTCGAGCGCGAGCTGGCCGGGCATCGAGCGCCGCCGCGCGGCGCTGGACGCCATCACCGCCATCGAGGCGGCGGGCGGCACCGCGCACTGGCACCGCTGCGACCTCACCGACGCCGCGCAGGTCGCGGCGGCCGTCGACACGGCGCTCGACGACGGGCCGCGTGGACGTCCTGCTGCACTGCGCCGGGCTGGAGATCAGCCACTTGCTGCCCGACAAGCCGCAGGCCGAGTTCGACCTCGTGTTCGACGTGAAGGCCGACGGCTGGTTCCACCTGCTCCACGCGCTCGGCGACCGGCACCCCGGGCACGGCCGTCGTCTTCAGCTCGATCGCCGGGCGCTTCGGCAACGGCGGGCAGACGGACTACTCCGCCGCCAACGACCTGCTCTGCAAGAGCGTCAGCCGCATGCGGCGCGACGGCGTCACGCGCGGCATCGCGATCGACTGGACCGCGTGGTCGGGGATCGGCATGGCGAGCCGCGGCTCGATCCCGAAGATGATGGAGGTCGCGGGCATCGACATGCTGCCGCCCGATCACGGCGTGCCCGTCGTGCGCCGCGAGCTCACGGACGCGGGCGACGGCGGCGAGATCGTCGTCGCGGGCGCGCTCGGCATCCTGCTCCGCGAGCGCCACGAGACCGGCGGGCTCGACCCCGCGGCCGTGCGCCGCCGCCGGGCCGCTGTCCACGCGGGTCACCGCCTTCGGCGTCGCGGACGGCGCGCTGGTGCAGGCGGACCTCGATCCCGCGCGCGAGGCGTTCCTCGACCACCACCGCATCGACGGCACCCCCGTCCTGCCCGGCGTCATGGGCATGGAGGGCTTCGCCGAGGCCGCCGCCGCTGCGCTCCCCGGCTGGCGGGTGGTCGCGCTCGAGGACGTCGACCTGCTGGCGCCGCTCAAGTTCTACCGCGACGAGCCGCGCACGCTCGAGTTCCGCGCCCAGGTGCGGGACGGGGGCGACGGCACGCTGGTCGCCGACTGCCGGCTGGTCGGGCGCCGCGCGCTCGCCGGCCAGGCCGAGCAGGAGACCGTGCACTTCACCGGCGCCGCGCGGCTCGCCCGTGACCCGGTCGCGGCACCGGAGCACGAGCTGCCCGCCGACCCCGCCGACGGGCGCGGCGCGTCGGGCCACGACGCCGTCTACCGGGTGTACTTCCACGGACCGGCCTACCAGGTGCTCGACGAGGCCTGGCGCGAGGACGGACGCGTCGTCGGCCGCCTGGCCGACGACCTCCCGGCCGACCATGCCGGCGACGCGCCGCTGGCGATCGACGCCGCGGCTGATCGAGCTCTGCTTCCAGACCGCGGGGGTCTGGGAGCTCGGGACCTCCGGCCGGATGGCCCTCCCCACCCACGTCGACCGAGCGCTCCTGTTCGACGGCGACGGGGTGCAGTCCGGGCCGCGCTGGGCGGTCGTCACCCCGCGCGGCGACGGCGTCAGCGACGCGGACGTCGTCGACGGGGACGGCCGCGTGGTCCTGCGGCTCGAGGGCTACCGCACGATCGAGCTGCCCGGAGGCCCCGACGCGGACGATCTCGCGCCGATCCGAGAGGCGATGAGCTGATGGCGACGCGCCGGGTCGCCGTCGCGGGCCGCGGGCCCGCCGCGATGCGGGTCGTCCACGCCGCCCGCGAGGACGCCGCGGCGCGCGGCGTCCCGATCGAGCTCATCGCGGTGCACGCGGCCCGGGACCAGCGCGCGCTCGACGTGCGCGAGGCGGACGAGGCGCTCACCGTCGACCCGGATGACGCGGCCGGCGTCGTCGCAGCCCTCGCAGAGGCCGCGGCGGACGCGGTCTGGATCGGCCCCGGCTTCGGCGCCGATCCCGCAGCGGTCGCCGACGGCTGCGCCGCCGCCGGCATCACGGTGATCGGCGCCTCCGGCCAGGCGCGCCGGCGCGCCGAGGCCGCCGCCGCGGCCGTGCCCGTGCCCGGACGGCTCGTCCAGGTGCACGTCCTGGGCGACGGCGACGGCGCCGTCGTGCCGCTCGGCATCGTCGACCTCGTGGTGGGCGACGACGCCGGCCCGCTGCTGTCGGAGACCGCGGCCCCCTCCGCCGATCCCGCCGCCCGGCTCGTCGCCGCCGCCGCGCAGGCCGCCGCGGCCTGCACCCTCGCCGGCCCGGCCGCGGTGACCCTGGCCGCCGGTGACGAGCCGGCCGTGGTCGCCGTCGATGCGGGACTCGTTCCCGAGGCCGCGGTCGTCGAGATGACGACCGGCCTGGACGTCGCGCAGCTGCTGGTCGGCGACGGCGCGGCGCCGGCCGAGGCGCCGCAGCCCCGCGGGCACGCCTTCCAGGCGGCGCTGCGCGCCGACCTCGCCGGCGCCCCGGCCGGGCGCCTGGCGCTGCTGCGGCTCCCGACCGGGCCGTTCGTCCGGGTGGACGCGGGCGTCGCCGAGGGCGACGAGCTGCGCCCGGACGACCCGCTGCTGGCGTCGATCACCGCCTGGGGCACGGGCCGCGCCGAGGCGCTCGCCCGCCTGCGCCGCGCGCTCGCCGAGACGCTCGTCGTCGTCGAGGGCGGCGCCACGAACCTCGGCCTCCTCCTCACGCTGGCCGGGCACCCCGCGGTGCTCGCCGGCGAGCCGGCGGAGCTGACGCCCGCCGACCTCGGAACCGACACCGCGCCCGTGCACGGCGCCGACACGGCGCTGATCCAGGCCGCGATCGAGGTCGCCGAGGAGCAGGCGACCCACGAGCGGCGGCGCTTCGGCGCATTCGCGCGCCGCGGACGCCCGACGGCCGACGCCCCGCCGAGCCGCACCGTCGAACTGCGCCACCGGGGCCAGGACTACCGCTTCACCGTCTCCCGGACCGCACCCGCACGCCACCGCGTCGAGGTCGACGGCGCGCGCATCGAGGTCGACGTCGAGCACCGCGGCGCCTACGAGCGCCGCCTGACGATCGGGCGCCGGACGATCCGCACCCTCGTCTCGCCGCTCGACGCGGACCTGCTCGTCGAGGTGGACGGCACGGCGCACCGGATCGCCCGCGACGACGGCGGCATCGTCCGCAACCCGGGGCCCGCGGTCGTCGTCTCCCTCCCCGTCGCCGTCGGCGACGAGGTGCAGGCGGGCGACGTCGTCGCCGTCGTCGAGAGCATGAAGATGGAGAGCTCGCTCGTCGCGCCGTTCGCCGGGCGCGTCCGGGCGCTCTACGCGACGCCCAACGTGCAGGTGATGGCCCAGGCGCCGCTCGTCGCGATCGAGCCGCTCACGCACGAGGCGCCCAGCGCCGACGACGCGGGCAGGGTCCGGTTCGCGGCCGCCCCCGCGATCGGCGACGGTCCGCTGGATCCCGCCTTCTGGCTGCTGCTCGGCTACGACGTGTCCCCCGCCGAGGCCGAGCGCGCGATCGCGCAGGCCCACGCCGCGGACCCGCGGGCGGCCGGCGCGGCCGCGCAGCACGTCCTGGAGTGCTACGCCGACGTGCAGACGCTGACCCGCCCGCGGCACGAGGCGACCGACCAGGACGCCGTGCAGCGCAGCCCGCAGGAGCACTTCCACGCCTGGCTGCGCACGCTGGACCCGGAGACGGAGGGCCTGCCGCCGCACTTCACCGCCGCGCTCGGGCGCGCGCTGGCCCACGTCGGGATCGACGGGTTCGCCCGCACCCCCGCGCTCGAGGACGCCGCGTACCGGCTGTTCGTCGCCGAGCAGCGGTCCGCCGCGGCCCGCACGGTCGCACTCGCCATCCTGGACGGCTGCCTCGACGAGGACGCGCTGCCGCCGGACATGCGCGACACCCTCGAGCGCGTCGCCCACGTCGCCGAGCGCCGCGACCCGGTCGTCTCCGACGTCGCCCGCGAATGCCGCTGGCGGCTGTTCGACGGTCCCGTGGTGGCAGCGGTCCGCGACGCCGCGTACGCGGATGCCGAGCAGCGCCTGGACCGGCTCGCCGGCGCCGAGGACGGCCCGGAGCGCGCCGAGGACCTGCGCGTGCTCGTCGCCTGCCCGTACCCGCTCGTCACCCTCATCACCGAGCGCCTGCAGCGCGACGACGACCGCGTCCTGCTGGAGCTCCTCACGCGCCGCTTCTACCGGATGCCGTCGCTGGAGGGATTCGGCACCGAGGGCGAGCTGCTCACCGCGACCTACCGGTTCATGGGCGTCGAGCGCCATCTCGCGACGGCCTTCGTCGCCCTCGACGACCTGGCGGCGGTCGCGGCCCGGTTCGCGGCCCTGGCCCAGGGGCTTCCCGAGCGGCGCGGAGGCGTCGGCCGACCTCTACGCACGGTGGGACGGCGAGCCGCCGGAGACCGCGGCGCTCGCCGCCGACCTGCTGGCCCGCCTGTCCACCGTCCCGCTGCCGCCGTCGGTGCACCGGATCGTCGTCGCGGTCGCCGTGCCCGGGCGCGGGCACGGGCTCGGGGCCGTCGAGACGTTCACGTTCCGCCCCGGCCCCGACGGCCTGCGCGAGGACGCGCTCCTGCGCGGCATGCACCCGATGATCGCCCACCGTCTGCAGGTGTGGCGCCTGTCGAACTTCGCCCTCGACCGGCTCCCGAGCGCCGAGGACGTCTACGTCCTCCACGGCGTGGCGCACGAGAACCCCAAGGACGAGCGGCTGTTCGCGCTCGCCGAGGTGCGCGACCTCACCCCGGTCCGCGACGAGGACGGGCGTCTCACCGCGCTCCCGGAGTTCGAGCGCATGTACGTGGAGGCGCTCGAGGGGCTGCGGCGCTACCAGGCCCACCGCGCCGCCGGGCGGCGGCTGCAGTGGAACCGCGTGCTGCTGCACGTCTGGCCGCAGATCGACCTCTCGCCGGAGGAGATGAAGGGGCTGCTGACGCGCCTGGCGCCCGCCGCCGACGGGCTCGGGCTGGAGATGCTGCTCGTCCGGGGGCGCCTGCGTGAGGCCGACGGCGTCGTGCGCGACCGCGTGCTGCGGTTCTTCTCGCCGGCCGGCACCGGGGTCCTCGTCGAGGTCGACGACCCGCCCAGCCGTCCTCTGGAGCCGCTGTCGGAGAGCGCGCGGCGCGTCGTCTCGGCGCGGCGCCGCGGCACCCCGCACCCGGCGGAGGTGCTGAAGCTCCTCGGCGGGTCCTTCCAGGAGCACGATCTCGACGAGTCCGGCGCCCTCGTCCCGGTCGACCGCCCGATCGCGATGAACGACGCGTCGATCGTCGTGGGCCTCGTGCGCAACGTGACCGAGCGCCACCCGGAGGGCATGCTCCGGGTCGCCCTGCTCGGCGATCCGACGAAGGCGCTCGGGTCGCTCGCCGAGCCGGAGTGCCTGCGGATCAACGCCGCCCTCCTGCTCGCCGACCGCCTGGGCGTCCCGGTCGAGTGGTTCGCCCTCTCGGCGGGCGCGAAGATCGCCATGGACAGCGGCACCGAGAACATGGACTGGATCGCCGACGTGCTGCGCCGGATCATCGAGTTCACCCAGCGCGGCGGCGAGCTGAACGTCGTCGTGACCGGCATCAACGTCGGGGCGCAGCCGTACTGGAACGCCGAGGCGACGATGCTCATGCACACGCGCGGCGTCCTGATCATGACCCCCGACAGCGCGATGGTCCTCACGGGCAAGCAGGCGCTCGACTACTCGGGCGGGGTGTCGGCGGAGGACAACTTCGGGATCGGCGGCTTCGAGCGGATCATGGGCCCGAACGGCCAGGCGCAGTACTGGGCGCCCGATCTCGACGGTGCCTGCCGGCTGCTGCTGCGCTACTACGAGCACGCCTACGTCGTGCCGGGCGAGCGCTTCCCGCGCCGCGCCGCCACCGCCGACCCGCCCGGGCGCGACGTGCGCCCGGCCCCGCACCATGCCCCCGGCTCGGACCTGGAGACGGTGGGCGCGATCTTCAGCGACGCGACGAACCCCGGGCGCAAGAAGCCGTTCGACATCCGCAGCGTCATGCGCGCCACGATCGACGCCGACCACGAGCCGCTGGAGCGCTGGTCGGCCATGCGCGGCGCCGAGGGCGCGGTCGTCTGGGACGCGCATCTCGGCGGCCTGCCGGTCGCGCTCCTGGGCTTCGAGTCGCGGCCGCTGACCCGCTTCGGGGCGGTGCCGGCCGACGGGCCCGACCGCTGGACCTCCGGGACCCTGTTCCCGCAGTCCTCGCGGAAGATCGCCCGGACCATCAACAGCGTCGCCGGCCGCCGCCCGCTCGTCGTCCTGGCGAACCTCTCGGGCTTCGACGGCTCACCCGAGTCCATGCGCGAGCGGCAGCTCGAGTTCGGTGCGGAGATCGGCCGCGCGGTCGTGAACTTCGACGGCCCGATCGTGTTCTGCGTCGTCTCGCGCTACCACGGCGGCGCCTTCGTCGTGTTCTCCCAGCGCCTCAACGACCACTTCGAGGCGGTGGCGCTCGAGGGCGCGCACGCATCGGTCATCGGCGGCGCGCCCGCGGCCGCGGTCGTCTTCGCCCGCGACGTGGACGCCGCGACGCGGGCGGACCCGCGGATCGCCGCGCTGGACGAGCGGCTCGCCGCGGCCGACGGCGCCGACCGCCAGCGTCTGCGGGCCGAGCGCGAAGCCGCATGGAAGGACGTCCGCTCCGAGCAGCTCGGAGCGCTCGCGGACCGCTTCGACGCCATCCACAGCGTCGAGCGCGCGGTCGAGATGGGGTCGGTGAGCCGCATCATCGACCCGGCGCAGCTGCGCCCCTACCTCATCGACGCGGTCGAGCGCGGGATGGCCCGCTTCACGGCATGAGCGACGCCGCCCACCTGCTGAGCGACGCCGCCGACGTCCCGGACGGGGACGACTGGCTCGGCGACCGTGAGCGGGCGCTGCACGAGCGGCTCGCGATCCCGCGGCGACGCGCCAGCTGGCGGCTGGGACGCTGGTGCGGGAAGGCCGCCGCCGCCGCATGGCTCGACGCCGCGCCCGCGCGGGTGGAGATCCTGCCGGCCGACGACGGCGCACCGGACGTGTGGCTCGACGGCCGCCCCGCCCCCGTCAGCCTCTCGCTGAGCCATCGCGCGGGGCGCGCGCTCGCGGTCATCGGCCCGGCCGCACGGCCGCTGGGGTGCGACGTCGAGCTGATCGAGCCGCGCAGCGGCGCGTTCGTCCGCGAGTGGCTCGCCCCGTCCGAGCAGCGGCTCGTCGCCGCCGCGCGCGACGACCTCGCGCGCGACGTCTTCGCGAACCTCATGTGGACGGGCAAGGAGGCCGCCGCGAAGGTCCGTCGCGAAGGCATGCGCCTCGATCTGCGGCGTGCCGTCGTGCAGCTGGAGCCGCGCTGCGACGGCCCGTGGCGCGGCCTGCGCGTCACGTGGCCCTCCGGGGCGTTCACCAGCGGCTGGTGGCGCATCGAGGACGACTGGGTGCTGGCGGTCGCGGGGACCGGCGAGGATGCCGCGCCGCGCCGTCTGGAGCCCGGCGCCGTGCCCGCCGGCTGACGTCCGCGTCGCACCGGGAACCGGTCGAAGGTTGCGGCTTTGCGCCGTGACGTTTTCCGACTACGGTTGTCCACCGGGAAGAGCCTCTGTGAGTCCACAACTCCCCACCGTCCTGCTCCGCGCGCAGACCGACGAGCGTCTGGCGCGTCTGGCCGCCCTCGGATCGGAGCGCGCGTTCGAGGCGATCGTCGAGCGCTACCGCCGCCCGCTGCTGGGGTACGCGCGCCGGATCGCCGGTGAGTCCCGCGCCGAGGACATCGTCCAGGCCGCGTTCCTCGGAGCCTGGGGCCGGCTCAGCGCGGGCGCCGAGGTCCGCGACCTGCGGGCCTGGCTCTTCCGCATCGTCCACAACGGCGCGATCAACGCGGTCAAGCGCGCGAGCGCCTCGGATGTCGAGCTGTTCGACGACACGCCGGGCACCGGTGACGTCCACGCCGAGATCGAGCGCCGCGATGACGTGCGCCGCGCCCTCGACGGGATCGCCGCGCTGCCGCTCCAGCAGCGCGAGGCCCTGCTCGGCGTCGCCGTCCAGGGCCGCCGGCACCGCGACGTCGGTGCCGAGCTGGGCGTCACCGACGGTGCCGTGCGGATGCTGCTGCACCGCGCGCGCTCGACGATGCGCACCGCGGCCACCGCGCTGGTCCCGTGGCCGCTCGCGGCCTGGCTCTCCGGCTCGCAGGCCGGCGCCGGCGGAGCGGGCGTGAGCGTCTTCGCGGTCGGCGGCATGAAGGCGGCCGCGGTCCTCTCGACGGCCGCCGTCGCGGTCACCGCCGCCCCGCAGATCTCCGCGCAGGTGTCCGGATCCGCCCGCGCCCCGGCCCCGGCGGCGGTCGCGGTCGCGCCGCCGAGCGCCGCGCCGCCGGCCCGGGCGCCCGCCGCACGGCCCCCCGCAGCCGACCGCAGGACCGATCGCCGCAGCGCGGACGCGTCGCCGGCCGACGCGCCGCCGGCCGCGCCGGCTCCCGCTCCCGCACGCCGATCCGCCGGCCGCGCCGCCCGCACCGGCGACGCCCGCGCCCTCGCCGGGCGTCGTCCAGGAGGAGGACAGCACCGCGCTCGCGCCGTCCAAGGACGTGCTGCGGCCCGCCCAGGACGAGGACGACGAGATCGCGGTCGACGAGGAGTCGCCGGACCTCGCGGCCGGCGAGCGCCCGATCCCGCCGGGCGGGGTCCCCGACGACGTCGCCGAGGCCGCGCTGCCGGAGCAGCCGGCCGCCGCCGAGGACCAGCGCGAACTGTCTGCCGAGGAGGCCGGTCCGGCCTCCGGACCCGCTCCCGCCCCGGCCGCCGATCCGGCTCCGGCAGCGGGCGCGTCGTCCGCCGCGGCCGACGCCGCGGCCACGCCGGCGCCCTGATCCGCACGCCCGCGTGACGTTCGCGCCGGTCGCCTGTCTCACCCGTTGAACGGCGCTGCGGGCTGACTTCCCCCCCAGCCCATGGACCGGCGTCGTTCACCCCCTCGGTGGGTCTGGACCACCTCCAGCCGCCCGAGCCGGTGAGGGCGGCAGGATGCCGCCCTCACCGGGCGGGCGGCGGGAGGCCCTGCGTCAGTCCTTGCGCGGCCCGATCGCGACCATGCGCTCGATCGGGATGCGCGCCCGCTCGGCGAGATCCGCCGGGACCTTCACCTCGGGGCTCAGGTCGCGCAGGGCGTCGCGCAGCTTCGGCAGGGTGATCATCTTCATGTACCGGCAGACCGCGGCCCGGTTGGCGGGGATGAAGGTCACGTCCGGCGCCGCCTGCTGCATCGGGTAGAGCATGCCCGTCTCCGTCGCGACGATGACGGTCCGGCCCGGATGCTCGCGCTCGGCGTCCTGGGCGTAGTCGAGCATCCCCCCGGTCGAGAGCATGTGGACGCCCTGCGCGTCGACGTCGCCGGCGGCGACGTACTCCATGACCGACGTGACGCAGCCGCACTCGGGATGGATGAGGAAGTCGGCACCGGGGTGCGCCGCGCGCACGTCGCTGATGTCCGCGGGCCGGATGCCCGCGTGGACGTGGCACTCGCCGCTCCAGACGTGCATGTTGCGGTGCCCGGTCGTCTTCTGGACGTACGCGCCGAGGAACATGTCGGGGCCGAAGAGGATCTCGACGTCCTCCCCGTGCTCACGCCGGATGTGCTCGACGACGTTCACCGCGTTCGACGAGGTGCAGCAGTAGTCCGTCAGCGCCTTGATCGCGGCGGTCGTGTTGACGTACATCACCGTGATCGCACCGGGATGCTCGGCCTGCCAGGCCTCCAGCTCGGGGACCGTGATCGAGTCCGCGAGCGAGCAGCCCGCGTCGAGATCGGGGATCAGCACGGTCTTGTCGGGGCACAGGATCGACGCCGTCTCCGCCATGAAGTGCACGCCGCAGAAGGCGATCACGGCGTTGTCGACCGCCGCGGCACGCTGCGAGAGGCCGAGCGAGTCGCCGACGTAGTCCGCCACGTCCTGGACCTCGGGCACCTGGTAGTTGTGGGCGAGGATCACGGCGTCGCGCTGCGCCGCCAGCTCGCGCACCTCGGCGCTCAGCGCGGGGATGTCGATCGGCTCCGGATCGCCGGCCATCGGGAGGGAGAACGAGGAGGTCATGGCAGCGGCTCCAGCTTGAGCGAGAGGTCCAGGGCGGGGGCCGAGTGCGTGAGCGCCCCGACCGACACGAATTGTACGCCCGTCGCCGCCACGTCCCGGACCGTCGCGAGGGTCACGCCGCCGCTGGCCTCCAGCGTGGCCCGCCCGGCGACGTGCCGCGACGGCGGCGCGCAGCTCGTCCGGGGTCATGTTGTCCAGCAGCAGCCGCGTCGCGCCCGCCCCGAGCGCCTCGTCGATCTCGGCGATCGTGCGGCACTCCACCTCGAGCGGCAGCTCCGGGTAGGCGCCGATCGCGGCGCGCGTGGCCTGCGCGACCCCGCCCGCCACGTCGATGTGGTTGTTCTTCACGAGCAGCGCGTCCCAGAGGCCGATCCGGTGGTTGACGCCCCCGCCCGCGCGCACCGCCGCCTTCTCCAGCAGGCGCAGGCCCGGCGTCGTCTTGCGGGTGTCGAGGACCTGCGCGCCGGTCCCCTCGACCGCGCGGGCGAAGCGCGCCGTCTGGGTCGCCACGCCGCTGAGGCGCTGCACGAGGTTGAGCGCGGTGCGCTCGGCCGACAGGATCGCCCGGGCGTCGCCGGTCACGCGCAGGACGGACAGCGGCAGGCCGGGCGCGTCGGTCCAGACGCCCTCGGGGGCGAGCCGCTCGATCTCGGCCTGCGCGTCGAGCGTCCGGAAGACGAGCTCCGCCGCGTCGAGGCCGAACACGACGCCGGGCTCCTTCTGGAGCATCGTCGCGCGGCTCCGCGCGCCGGCGGGGATCGTGGCGAGCGTGGTCCGGTCGCCGTCCCCGACGTCCTCGGCGAGCGCGCGGGTGACGACGTCCTGCAGCTCGCTGCGCGTGGCGCCGTCCATGAGGGCGGAGCATAGGCGGCGCGCGCCGCCGGTCGCGATGCGACAGCATGGCCCCGATGCCCGCCCTGCTCCCCGGCGCGTTCCCCGGCGCCCGCGGCTATCTCGACAGCGCGACGCTCGGCCTGCCGGCGCCGGCGACCCGCGACGCCCTCGCCGCCGCGATCGACGACTGGGCCGCCGGCAGGACGAACGCGGTCGCCTTCGACGAGGACGTGCGCCGCGGCCGCGAGGCGTTCGCGCGGCTCGCCGGCGTCCCGGCGACGGCCGTCGCGGCGGCCGGCCAGGTCTCCTCGTTCGTGGGCCTCGTCGCGGCCTCGCTGCCGGCGGGCGCGCGCGTGGTGCTTCCGGAGGGCGAGTTCACCTCCGTGTTGTTCCCGTTCCTTGCCCGCGGCGACCTGGACGTGCGGCTCGCCCCGCTGGACCGGCTCGGCGACGCGGTGGGGGCCGGGACGGCGCTCGTCGCCTTCAGCGCCGTGCAGTCGGCCGACGGCGCGGTCGCCGACCGCGCCGCGATCAGCGCCGCCGCCCGCGCCGCTGGCGCCCGCGTCCTCGTCGACGTCACGCAGTCCGCCGGCTGGATGGCGATCGACGCGGCGAGTGCCGACTACGTCGTCTGCGGGACCTACAAGTGGCTGCTGTCCCCGCGGGGGACGGCGTTCCTGGCGGGCTCCGCGGAGGCGCTCGCGGCGCTCCCGGCGCTCCACGCGGGCTGGTACGCCGGTGAGGACCCGTGGGCGTCGATCTACGGCGCGCCGCTGCGGCTGGCCGCCGACGCGCGCCGGCTGGACCTCTCCCCCGCCTGGCTCTGCTGGGTCGGCACCGCGCCCGCGCTGGAGCTGCTGGAGGACGTCGGCGTCGCGGCGATCGGCGTGCACAACGTCGGTCTGGCGTCCGCCCTGCGGGCGGCGGCCGGCGTCCCGGAGAACGGGTCGGCGATCGTCTCCCTCCCGCTGGAGGCGGCCGCCGCCGAGCGCCTGCGGGCCGCCGGCGTGCGGTTCTCGGTGCGCGACGGGCGCGCGCGCATCTCGTTCCACCTCTACAACGACGAGGACGACCTGGGCCGCGTGCTGAGCGCGCTGGGACTCGGGTAGGTTCCGCGGCCGTGCGCGCGCTCGTCCTCCACGACACCGGCGGTCCGCAGTCCCTGCGCCTGGAGGACGTGCCCGAGCCCGCGGGCGGCGACGGCCTCGTCCTCATCGAGGTGCACGCGGCGGGCGCCGGGTTCGTGGACTGGCTGATCACGCGCGGCGAGTACCAGATCAAGCCGGACCTGCCGTTCATCCCGGGCAGCGAGATCGCCGGCGTCGTGCTGGAGGCCCCGGAAGGCTCGGCGCTCGCGCCCGGCGACCGCGTCGCCGCGACGACGCCGGTCGGGGGCTACGCCGAGGTCGCGATCGCGCCGGCGTTCATCACGCTCCCGATCCCCGACGCGCTCGGGTTCGACGTCGCGGCCGCGATGGTCATCAACTACCAGACCGCCCACCTGGGACTGATCCGCCGCGGGCGCCTGCAGCCCGGCGAGGCGGTGCTCGTCCACGGCGCGGCCGGGGGCGTCGGCATCGCCGCGATCCAGGTCGCCAAGGCCGCCGGGGCGGGGACGGTGATCGCGCTGGGATCCAGCGACGAGCGCCGCCGCGTCGCGACGCAGGCCGGTGCCGACGTCGTCCTGGACCCGGCGGGCGACTGGGTGGCGGACGTGCGGGCGGCGACCGGCGGGCGCGGCGCCGACGTCGTCGTCGACCCCGTCGGCGGCGAGCGCTTCGACCGCAGCCTGCGGTGCACGGCACCGGAGGGCCGCATCCTCGTGATCGGCTTCGCGGGCGGCACGATCCCGACGCTCCCCGTCAACCAGGTGCTGCTGCGCAGCATCGACGTCGTCGGCGTGAACTACGGCGGCATGCTGCCGCACGACCAGGCGTTCCCGGCGGCGGCGCACGCCGACCTCATGACGTGGTGGGCCGAGGGGAAGCTCGCGCCGATCATCGGCGAGACCGCCCCGCTGGCGGACGGCGCGCGGGTGCTGGACGGCTTCGCGGGCGGCGGCGCCGCCGGCAAGCCCGTGCTGCTCGTGCGCTGAGCGCGGGGCGGTCAGGCCTCGCGCAGGACGAACAGCGTCCGGAACGCGGGGTCGCTCGCGCCGTGCAGCCGCCCGCCGGCGGCGACCGTCTCGGTGAGGTAGCGGACGATCTCCGCGCTGACGCGTTCGCCGGGCAGCAGCGCGGGGATCCCCGGCGGGTAGCCGGCGATCGACTCGCACGAGATGCGCCCGACCGCGTCGGCGACGGCGACGCGCTCGGCGTCGCCGAGGAACGCCTCGCGCGGCGGCACGGCGAGCTCCGGCGTCTCGGCCGGCTGGTAGATCGGCTCGGTCTCGGTGCCCGGGCGGCGCATGCGCGCGACCGCCTCCTCGACGTCGCCCGCCAGCCGCAGCAGCGCCCGCGGTCGCTCGCCCATGCCGACGACGAACACGATCGTGGACTGCGTCGCGAGCTCGGCGTGGACGTCGTAGCTCTGGCGCAGCGCGTCGGACAGCTCCATCCCGGTGCAGCCCGTCCCGCGCGTGTCGAGGACGATCCGCAGCGGGTCGTACGCGGCGATGCCGGGGCGCCCGACGAGCTCCTGGTCGAGCAGCTCGACGCCGTCGACCGCGCGCAGCTTTTCGCGCGCGGCGCCGATCGCCGCGATCGTCTCGTGCAGCAGCTGCTCGCCGTGCACCGCGAGCTGCCGGCGGGCCGCGTCGAGCGAGGCCATGAGCAGCGACGACGGGCTGGTGGAGCGCACGATGCGCACGGCGCGGGCGAGCGCGCGCCTCGTCGATCCGGTCGCCGTGGCCCAGGTGCAGGATCGCGCTCTGCGTGAGCGAGCCGGCGAGCTTGTGCGTGCTCGTGAGCACCGCGTCGGCGCCGAGGTGCAGCGCGCTCGGCGGGAGCCCGTCGTGAAAGCCGAAGTGCGCGCCCCAGGACTGGTCGACGACGAGCGCGACGCCCGCGTCGTGGGCGACCGCGGCGCAGCCCGCGACGTCGGCGGACGATCCCGTAGTACGTCGGCGAGACGATGAAGGCGGCGCGCGCGTCCGGCGTCCGTGCCAGCGCGGCGGCGAGCGCCTCGGGGGTGACGCCGTGGGTCATCCCCAGCGCCGGGTCGTACTCGGCCGCGACGAACGTCGGGATCCCGCCGCTGAGGACGAGCCCGTCGACGACCGACGCGTGCGAGTTGCGCTGCGCGACGACCTGGGTGCCCAGCGGGGCGAGCGCCAGGCAGAGCGCGTGGTTGCCCTGGGTCGCGCCGTTGGTGAGGAACCACGAGCGCCGCGCACCGTACGCCTCGGCGGCGAGCAGCTCCGCGCGCTCGTAGGGCGTCGGCGACGGACCGACGTCGATCCCGCGGATGTCCTGCGGGACGTCGAGCAGCAGCGCGTCCTCGCCGATGGCGTGGCGCAGCCCGGGGTCGGCGCCGCGACCGCCCTTGTGGCCGGGGACGTGGAAGCGGCCGGCGCCGCGGAAGCCGTAGCCGACGACCGCATCCAGGTAGGGCGCCGTCGGCTGCTCGCTGATGCGCGGCTCGTCGGCCATCGCGGCGGCTAGGTCGCGCGCGCCCCGCCGGCCTGCCGGAGCAGCTCGGCGCGGACGAAGCCGTCGAGGTCGCCGTCGAGCACCCGCTGGGCGTCGCCCATCTCGAAGCTCGTGCGGTGGTCCTTGACCATCGTGTAGGGGTGCAGGACGTAGGAGCGGATCTGCGAGCCGAAGTTCACGTCCTGCGCCTCGCCCTTCTCCTTGGCGATCTCCTCGGCGCGCTTGCGCTCCTCGAGCTCGAGGAGCTTGGCGCGCAGCATCTTCATCGCCGTGTCCTTGTTGGCGGTCTGCGAGCGCTCGTTCTGGCACTGCACGACGATCCCGCTCGGCCGGTGCGTGATCCGCACCGCGGAGTCGGTCTTGTTGACGTGCTGCCCGCCGGCGCCGGACGCCCGGTAGGTGTCGATCTGCAGGTCGTCGTCGTCGATCTCGATCGCGCCGACCTCGTCGACCACGGGCGCGACCTCGACCCCGGCGAACGACGTCTGGCGGCGGTTGGCGGAGTCGAACGGCGAGAGCCGCACGAGGCGGTGCACGCCGCGCTCGGCGCCGAACAGGCCGTAGGCGTTCTCGCCCTCCGCGCGGAAGGTGGCGGACTTGATGCCGGCCTCCTCCCCCGCGACTCACCTCGAGCAGCTCGACCGTGAAGCCGCGGCGCTCGGCCCAGCGCATCAGCATGCGCAGCACCATCTCCGCCCAGTCCTGGGCGTCGGTGCCGCCGGCGCCGGCGTTGACCGTGACGAGCGCGTCGCCGGCGTCGTAGGGACCGGCGAACAGCCGCTGCTCCTCCAGCGTCGCCAGGCGTCCTCGATGTCGGCGAGCTGCTGGTCGACCTCCTCGGCGAGCGAGGCGTCCTCCTCGGCGAGCTCGATGCAGCGCCTCCAGGTCCCCGGCGTCGCGCTGCCAGGGCCTGCCACAACTCGAGGCTTGCGACTCGCGCGCGCGTGCTCGGCGCTGACCTTCGCCGCCGCCTCCTGGTCGTCCCAGAAGCCGGGGGCGCCCATGCGGCCCTCGAGCTCGGCGACGGTGCGCGTCAGGCCGTCGGGATCGAGATAGCGCTCGAGGTCGGCGAGCTGCACGCTCGACCGCCGCAGCGCGCTGCGGCGGGGACTCGGTGTTGGGGACGGCGGGCATCCCGAGCGACGCTAGCACCGTGACGGGCGGCCCGTATCCTGCGAGGAAGCGTGGAAAACCCGTTCCTCATCCCACCGCGCCTGCTCGCCAGGGCCGCGGACGACTTGGCGGTGCTCACCCGCTCGATGACCCAGATCCCGGACCTCCTCGTCCGGCTCGATCAGCGCGCCGGCGAGCTCGACGCGATGTTCGAGAAGCTCCTGCCGGTGGGCCGCAGCGTGGACCGCACCGCCCGGCGCGCCGCCGAGGGCCTCGAGCAGCTGCTGGTCCGCGTGGACAGCACCGACGCCCGCATCGGTGAGGCGGTCGAGCGGATCGACGCGCTGGACCGGCGCGCGGGCGAGCTGCACGAGCTCGCCGACCGCGTCGAGCGGCTCATCGAGCAGGTCATGGCGCAGGCCGAGGCGATCGGCACGACGGGCGAGGCGATCGCCGCCCAGGCCGAGGCGCTCAACAGCCAGGCCGAGGCGATCGGCGCCACGCTCCCGACGCTCGCGCGCGCGGTCGAGATGACGCAGCCGCTCGAGGGCGCCGTCGACCGGATCGGACGGATCGTCGACCGGCTGCCGGGCGGGCGACCCCAACAGCCCGGGACCTGAGGCCACGGAACGAGAAACGCCCCGGTGACGGGGGTCCAGTCCGTCACACGGGGCGTGATGCTCGCGAGGGCCGTCGGAGGAGGGAGACAGCCGTCAATCCCCCCTCGGCACACCACGCCGCCCCCTTGAGCGGCGACACGGGTGGTCGGCCACCCGTCCAGCCCACGGGCCACAGCACGCCCGAGGCCGCCGCGGCATGACTCGAGCGGCAGATCGTGGATGCCTGAGACCGAACGCCAAGGGGGTGCTGTGGCGAAGCCACCGCCCCCCGCAGGCGGGTGGGCTCAGGCGCCGCGAGATCCGCGAATCACTGGCCGTGGCACTTCTTGTACTTCTTGCCTGACCCGCACCAGCAGGGGTCGTTCCTGCCGATCTGCTCGTCCTCCGAGACGACGCGCTGCTCGATGACGACGGGGGCGGCCTCGGTGTCGGGGTCGCCGTACTCGGTGACGAACTCGGGACCGGCCGCCGCGGCGGCGGCGATGGCGCCGGCGCCCTGGAGGGCGCCGCTGCCGCCGGTGTAGCTGACGTTCCCGGCGCGGGTCGCCGAGCCGGGCGCGCCGAACGCCTGCTGCGCGGCGGCGGGGTCGTCGACCTCGATCTCGACCTCGACGTGGAAGACCATCCGCGCGAAGTCCGACCAGATGGAGTTCATCAGGTCGGTGAAGAGGTCGAACGCCTCGTTCTTGTACGCGACGATCGGCTCGATCTGGGCGAACCCGCGCAGGTGGATGCCCTCGCGCAGGTAGTCCATGTCGTAGAGGTGCTCGCGCCAGCGGTTGTCGATGATCTGCAGCAGCAGGTAGCGCTCGAGCGCGCGCATCAGCTCGTCGCCGAGCTCCTGCTCGCGCTCGTCGTAGAGCTCGCGCGCCTCGATGGTGAGCCGCTCGGCGAGCGCCTTCGCGGTCGCTGCTCTCGGTCGCGGCTGCGCGGGCGTCGAAGTCCTCGGGGAGCGCGTCGACCGGGCAGGATGTCGTTGAGCGCGATGACGAGCCCGTCGAGGTCCCAGTCCTCGACGTAGTCGCCGGGGGTGTACTCGTCGACCAGCCGCTGCGATGACGCCGCTGATCTCCTCGCGCGCCTGCTCGCCGAGGTCCTTGCCCTCGAGGACCTCGTCGCGGTAGGCGTAGACGATCGCGGCGCTGCTCGTTCATCACGTCGTCGTACTCGAGCACGCGCTTGCGGATCAGGAAGTTCTGCTCCTCGACCTTGCGCTGCGCCTTCTCGATCTGCTTGCTGAGCATCCCCGCCTCGATCGGCTCCTCGTGGCCCTCCTCGTCGACGGCGCCGAGGCGGTCGAGGATCTTGTAGATGCGGTCGCCGGCGAAGAGGCGGACGAGGTCGTCCTCGGCGGAGAGGAAGAACCGCGACTCGCCGGGGTCGCCCTGGCGGCCGGCGCGGCCGCGGAGCTGGTTGTCGATCCGGCGCGACTCGTGGCGCTCGGTGCCGACAGATGAAGAGGCCGCCGGCCTCCATGACGACCTCGCGCGGCCGGCGGCGACCTGCTCCTCCATCTCGGCGAGGATCTCGGTCGTAGCGTCTCGCTCGCCAGTCGGGGTCGTCGCGGCTTGAGGCCGAGCTTGGCGAGCTCGCGGCGGGTGAGGTGCTCGGGGCTGCCGCCGAGCTTGATGTCGACGCCGCGGCCGGCCATGTTGGTGGCGATCGTGACCGCGCCGGGCGCGCCGGCCTCGGCGATGATCTCGCCCTCGCTTCTCGGCGTACTCGGGCTTGGCGTTGAGGACGGTGTGCGGGATGCCCCTGCGCTTGAGCTGCTCGAGCCGAGCAGCTCGGAGACCTCGACCGAGATCGTGCCGACGAGGACCGGCTGGCCGCTTGCGTGGCGCTCCTCGATCTCGCTCGCGACCGCGCGTGCCACTTGCCGTCCTGGTCTTGTAGATCTGGTCGTTCTGGTCCATCGCGGACCATCGGCTGGTTGGTCGGGATCTGCACGACGCCGAGCTTGTAGATCTTCATGAACTCGGTCGCCTCGGTGAGGGCGGTGCCGGTCATGCCCGACGAGCTTGTCGTAGAGGCGGAAGAAGTTCTGCAGGGTGATCGTCGCGAGCGTCTGGTTCTCCTCCTGGACGCGCACGCCCTCCTTGGCCTCGACCGCCTGGTGGAGGCCCTCCGACCAGCGCCGCCCTTCGAGGATGCGGCCGGTGAACTCGTCGATGATCGCGACCTCGTCCGTCGACGACGGCGTAGTCGACGTCGCGCTTGTAGAGCGACTCGGCCTTCAGCGACTGGATCAGGTGGTTGACGAGGTGCCCGTTCTCGGCGCGGTAGAGGTGGTCGATGCCGAGGAACTTCTCGGCCTTCGCCACGCCGCGCTCGGTGACGGCGACGGTCTTGTTCTTCTCGTCGAACTCGTAGTCGAAGTCGGCGACGAAGTCCTTCTTGGCGCGCGGGTCCATGCCCTCGGGCGTCTTGCCGGCTTCCAGCTGCGGGGCGAGGCTGGCGAACTTCGCGTAGAGGTCGGCGGCCTGCTCGGGCTGCGCCGGAGATGATCAGCGGCGTGCGCGCCTCGTCGATGAGGATGTTGTCGACCTCGTCGACGATCGCGAAGAAGTGCATGACGGGCGGCTCGCCGTCCTCGCCGATGCGCCCGCCGTGCTGGACCTTCTCCTCGAGCGACTGGGCCATGTTGTCGCGCAGGTAGTCGAAGCCGAACTCGGAGTTGGTGCCGTAGGTGATGTCGGCGGCGTACGCGCTCGATCTTGTCCTCGGGCTCCTGCATGTTCTGCAGGACGCCCCAGGAGAAGCCGAGGACGTCGTAGATCGGGCTCATCCACTCGGCGTCGCGCCGGGCGAGGTAGTCGTTGACGGTGACGACGTGGACGCCGTGGCCGGCGAGCGCGTTGAGGCAGACGGCGAGCGTGGCGGTGAGCGTCTTGCCCTCGCCGGTCTTCATCTCGGCGATGTTGCCGCCGTGGAGGACCATGCCGCCGATCAGCTGCACGTCGAAGTGGCGCATGCCCATCGTGCGCCGGCCGGCCTCGCGGACGAGCGCGAAGCACTCGGGGAGCACGTCGTCGAGGTGCTCGCCGTGCTCGCGGACCCGCTCGCGCAGGGCGCCCATGCGCTCGCGCAGATCCTCGTCGGAGAGCGGGATCAGCTCGTCCTCGAGCGCCCCGATCGCGGCAACGCGCTTCTCGTACTGGCGGAACTGCTTGCCCTCACCGATGTTCAGCGCTCTCTCCAGCAGACCCATGGGCCGCAGGATAGCGACGGGGCACGGCCGCCCCTCCCGGCCGGGAGGGGCCCGGAGGGCCTAGGCGGTGAACTCGCCCGGGATCTCCACCTCGGCCTCGAGGTGGCGGATCGAGGCGGCGCCCTCGCGGCGCTTGCCGATGCGCTTGTCGCGCAGCTTCTCGACCTGGCGGTGAAGGTCGTCGGCCACCTCGCCCGAGCGCGGACGACATCTCGGGCGCGGAGGCCTTGGCCGTGAGCGTCTTGCCCTTGAGGATGAGGATGGCCTCCGCCTTCTGCGACGCGCTGATCGAGGGATTGCGCTCCTCGCCGAGGATCACCTCGCACACGGCGAGGTCGGAGACCTGGCGGGCCACCTTCTCCAGGCGCCGCTGCACGGTCTCCCGCAGGCCCTCCGTGATCTCGACGTTCGTGCCGGTCAGCTCGATCTGCATGGGACCGATGCTATCGAGGGCGGGCCGCGCGACGGCCCGGTCACGGGGCCTGCGCGTAGGCGACGGCGCGGACCCGCCGGGCTCCGGCGTCCCGCAGCGCCTGCGCGCAGGCGCGCAGCGTGGCGCCGGTCGTGCGGACGTCGTCGACGAGCACGCACCGCGCCGGTGCGGGCCCGCGGGCGCCGATCGTGAGCGCCTCCCCGCTGAGCCGGCGTGCGCGTCCCGCCCCCGCTGGCGCGCGCCCACCGGCCCCGAGCGGGTGAGCACCGCCGCGACCTCCTGCCCGGTCCGGCGCGCGAGCGCCCGCGCGAGCGCGTCGGCGTGGTCGTAGCCGCGGCGGCGCCTGCGGGCCGGGTGCGCGGGCACCGGCACGAGCACGGCGCCGTCGCCCGCGACCGCGCCGGGAACCGCCTGGACGATGTGCGCGGCCATGAGGCCCGGCGACCGCGGGCACGTCGCGGAACTTCAGCGCGTGGACGAGGTCCCGCGCGGGCCCTGCGAGCACCAGCGGGACGTCGCAGCGGTCCAGCGGCCCGTCCCGCCGCCCGTCCCCGGGGGCGCTCCACGGCAGCGCCGAGGCGCATCCGGGGCACAACGGCGCGGCCAGGTGGACGGCGCCTCCGCAGGACCAGCAGGCGGCCGGGGCGAGGAGGTCGAGCGCGCGCCGGAGCATCGTCGCGAGGCTGCCGGAGGCGGGCGCACGGCGCGAGGACGCGTCTGCGACGATCCTGCGGCGTGACTGCGCCCCCTTCGTGGATGGTCCTCGGTGCCGCCGCGGACGTGTCGTGGACGCTCGACCCCGGGCCGATCCTGCTCGTCCTCGTGCTCGGCGGGCTGTACCTCCCGCGCTGGTGGCGCGTGCGGCGCGACGACGGCGCGGCGGCGGCCCCGGTCTGGCGGCTGCTCTCGTACCTGTTCGGCCTGACGTGCCTGGTGATCGCGCTGCTCTCGCCGATCGACGGCCTGGCCGAGCAGTCGTTCACGATGCACATGGTCCAGCACGTGCTGCTCCTGGACCTCGTCCCGATCGGCCTGATCGGCGGCCTGACGAAGATCCTCCTGCGCCCCGCCACGCGGCGGCTGCTGGCGCTGGAGCACGCGCTCGGCCCGCTGATGCATCCGGCGGTCGCCGTCGTGCTCTACATCGTCGCGATGGTCGCCTGGCACGTCCCGGCGATGTACGACGCCGCGCTCGAGAACGAGACCGTCCACGTGCTGGAGCACATGGTCTTCCTGAGCGTCGGCCTCCTCTACTGGTGGCAGCTGCTCTCCCCGATCCGCTCGCGGTTCCACACGACGGTGATGGGCCCGCTCGTCTACATGCTCTCGACGAAGCTCGGCGTCGGGATCCTCGGCATCTTCCTGACGTTCGCCCCGGACCCGCTGTACCCGTACTACGAGGCACGTGAGCCGATCATGGGGCTCACCGTCGAGGGCGACCAGGCGCTCGGGGGCGAGATCATGACGCTCGAGCAGATGATCGTGATGGGCGTCGCGCTCGCGATCCTGCTGTTCCGCGCGCTCGACCAGAGCGAGCGCGAGCTGCAACGCGAGGAGCGCCTGGAGGACCTGCGCGAGGCGGGAGAGCTTCCCTGACCGTCGAGATCGTCATCCTGGCGCTCGCGAGCACCGTGCGCCCGACGAGCGTCGCCGCGCTCTACGCGCTGCTCGCCGCGCCCGCGCCGCGGCGCCTGATCACGGCGTACATCATCGCCGGCCTGGCGTTCACGATCGCGTTCGGCCTGCTCGTCATCTGGGCCATCGGCGGGATCGACGTCGGCGCGGGCACGAGCCGGACGAAGGGCATCGTCGACCTGCTCGCCGGCGGGGCGCTGCTGACGCTCGCGGTGCTCGTCCAGACCGGCCGCGTGGGCTGGCGGGTCGGCGCCGAGGCGCCGGAGACGCCGCGCCGCTGGTCGCGGCTCATCGAGGGGCGCCTGACGCTGCGCACGGCGCTGCTGGCGGGGCCTGCGACGCACATCCCCGGGCTCTTCTACCTCGTCGCCCTGAACGTCATCTCGGCGCACGACCCGAGACGGCTCGCGGGGGTCGTCGAGATCGTGATCTACAACCTCATCTGGTTCGCCCTGCCGATCGCCGCGCTGGCGGTCTGCATCGTGCGGCCGGCATCGGCGCGGGAGCTCGTGGGCGCCATCCAGCGGTGGTCCAAGGACCACAGCCGCCTGCTGATCGCCGTGGTCTGCGGCGGCGTGGGCCTCGCACTGACGATCCGCGGGATCGTGGCGCTGGCATAGGTCTCTACAGCGCGCCGCGCAGCGCGAGCACGCGCCGCACGGAGGCGGTCAGCTCGGCCCTGGAGAGGCGCCGGGCGCGCACGGCGGCCACCACCGCGTTCAGCCCGCGCCGCGCGCGGTCCGGATCCTGGGCGAACAGCAGCAGGTCGTTGCCCGCGGCGCTCGCGCGCACCGCGAGCGTCCCCGGCCCGGCGAGCCGGCGCATCGCGGTGACGTCGAGGTCGTCGGTGATCGTGACGCCGCGGAAACCCAGGCGGCCGCGCAGCTCGGTCGTGGTGATGCGGCGGGAGAGCAGCGCGACACGGGTGCCGTCGAGCGCCGGGTAGCGAGCGGTGCTCGTCATCACCAGGCGCGTCCCGGCGCGGATCCCGGCGGCGAACGGCGCCTCGTCGGCCGCCCGCAGGGTCGCGCGCGAGAGCCGGACGGTCTGGATCAGCGCGTCCTCGTCGCGGCTGACCGCCCCGAGGCCCGGGAAGTGCTTGAGCGTCGCCGCGACCCCGCCCTGCTGCAGGCCGCGGGCGAACGCGGTCGCCAGCGACGCCACGGCGGCCGGCCGGCGGGCGAAGGCCCGTCCGGTTCGGGCCTGGTAGCTGCCGGGCCGGCCGAGGTCGGCGACCGGCGCGAGGTTGACGTTCATCCCGGCGCGGCGCAGGTTCGCGGCGGTCAGGCGGCCCTGGCGACGCACGTACGGCGCGCCGCGCCGCCCCATCTGCGCGGGCGCCCCGGACGGCGCGCCCGGGAGCCGCGCGACGAGGCCGCCCTCCTGGTCGATCATCGTGAGCAGCGGCGGCGCGAGCGGGCGCCGCGCGCGCTGCAGGCGCCGCATCTGCGCCGCGAGCCCGGCACGCGAGGGGACGTTGCGGGTGAACGCGATGACGCCGCCGACCTCGCCGCGGCGCACGCGCGCCAGCAGCCAGTCCGGTACGCGGGCCCCTGCGTAGCCGACGATGATGCGCTGCCCGGCGAGCTGCCGCAGCGACAGCCCCGACAGCGGGTCGCGCGGGGTCACGTCGGGGGCGGGACGGGCGGCGGCGACGCCCGGCGCCAGGAGGCAGAGGACGAGGAGCGCCGTGGCGATCCGGGCGGGCACGGCGGCGCCGGTCACCCCTCCAGGACCGCGCCGTCGGCCACGACGCGCGGCGCGTCGCCGTCCTGGGCGACGGTGACGCGTCCCGCGCACGACGACCTCGCGCCCGAAGCGCACGTCGCCCTCGACGGTCAGCGCCTCGCAGCCGGCGAGCGAGGGCGCACCGGCCGGGAACCGCGCGTCGAACTCGTCCACGAGCCGGTACCAGTTGGGATCCAGCCGGACGAGCGGCGGAGCGGCGCCGCCGCGCGCGGGCGCGGCCACGACGTGGGAGCGCTCGTCGAGCACGTAGGCGTCGGAGCGCAGCACGAGCAGGTCGTCCGTCGTCTTCACCGGCAGGAACCGTGACCGCGGCACGCGCAGCGCGCGCGCGCCCGGGAAGCTCGCGATCGCCGCGCCCATCGCCGTCTCCAGCTGGATGACCTTCGGCGAGCGCCGCGTCGGCCGGATCGACGGTCTTGCGGTTGATGATCATCGGCAGGTCGATCACGCCGTCGCCCGCCGAGGTCGGCGGCGACGCGTCTCGAGGTCGAGCCAGATCGTGTTCGTGTTGAAGAAGCGGTGGCGCGTGATGTCCTGGAAGGCGTCGAGGTCCTCCTGCGGGCGTCTGCGCGACCTCGCGCAGGACCAGGCCGCCCCCGCCCGCGCCGCTGCGCGAGATGCCCGCCCTTGCGGTCGGCGGCGGTGCGGTCGGCGACCTCCATGAGGAACGGCACCTCCTCGCGTGCGATCCAGGCGAGGATCCGCGGGTCGAGCGTCGCGCCGAGGTTGTCGGCGTTGGAGACGAACGCCCAGCGGTAGCCCTGCTCCAGGAGCCGGGCGAGCATGCCGGAGCCCGCCAGCGCCGGGTACAGGTCGCCGTGCCCGGGCGGCGCCCATTCGAGCTCCGGGTCGGCCGGCCAGTGTCACGGGCGCGAGCGTGCCGTCGTCGAGGAGCTTCGGCACGCGGCTCTGGACGAAGTCGGGGTCCAGGTCGGCGCTGAGCGGGCCGTGCGCGGCGAGCGCGGCGAGCGAGTCCTCAGCGCGTGCGGAAGCTGTCCATGAGGATCAGCGGCAGCCGCGGCCGCCGGCGTATCGCTCGCGCAGGCTCGAGCACCTGGCGGGCGATGATGTCCAGGAACGATGAGGCCGTCGCGTGACCTCGAGCAGCGACTTGGCGCGGGTCATCCCCATGCTCGTGCCCAGCCCGCCGTTGAGCTTCAGCACGACGGTCCGGTCGAGCAGGCCGGCGACCTCGTCGCCGGGCTCCGGCGAGCGCGTCGGCGTCCGGCAGCGCCGTCGACCGGCTCGATCTCGGCCTCCGGCAGGACGCCGCGCTCGCCGGCCGCCAGGCGCCGGGCGGCGTGCTCGAACGCGGCGACGGTCGCCTCGCCGGCGCCGTCGGCGCGCAGCTTGTCGAGGGCGGCGTCGAGTCCGCGTCGGCGCTCATCGGCCGCAGGCACGCGCGGCCGCGCGCTCAGCCTCGTGCGGCGCGGGCACCCAGGCGTGCGCGTACGCGGCCTGGTCGGGCGTGAGCTCGTCGATCCGCACGCCGAGCGCGTCGAGCTTCAGGCGCGCGACCTCGCGGTCGAGCGCGGCGGGGAACGGGTGGACGCCCGGCCCGAGGTCGCTCGCCGGACGCGCACGAGGTGCTCGACGGCGAGCGCCTGCGTGGCGAACGAGAGGTCCATCACCGCCGACGGGTGCCCCTCGGCGGAGGCGAGGTTGACGACGCGGCCGTGGGCGAGCAGGTTCAGGCGGCGCCCGTCGACCTCGTACTCCTCGACGAGCGGGCGCACCTCCGCGGTGGGCGCCGCGAGGCCGCTCGAGCGCCGCCGAGGTCGATCTCCACGTCGAAGTGCCCGGCGTTCGCGAGGATCGCGCCGTCCTTCATGCGCGTCGAAGTGCTCGGTGGATCAGGACGGCGCGTGTTGCCGGTGACGGTGATGAAGACGTCGCCGCGCTCGGCGGCCTCGAGGGCGGTCATCACCTGGAAGCCCTCCATCCGCGCCTCCAGCGCCCGGATCGGGTCGACCTCGCAGACGATGACGCTCGCGCCGAGGCCCTGGGCGCGCAGCGCGATGCCCTTGCCGGTCCAGCCGTAGCCGACGACGACGACGACGGCGCCGGCGAGCAGGACGTTCGTCGCCCGCAGGATCCCGTCGATGCGTCGACTGGCCGGTGCCGTAGCGGTCGTTGAACGCGCGCTCGGTCCGCGACTCGTTGACGGCGATCACCGGGCAGGCGAGCCGTCCCTCGCGCCTCCATGCCGCGCAGCCGCACGAGGCCGGTCGTCGTCTCCTCGGTCGCGCCGCGCATCCGCGCGACGACCTCGGGCCGCGCCTCGTGCAGCACGGTGACGAGGTCGGCGCCGTCGTCGAGGGTGATGTCGGGCTCGCGCGCGACGAGCGCGCCGACGTGCGCGGCGTAACGTGTCGAGGTCTCGCCGTGCACGGCGCGAAGACCTCCAGCCGGTCATCCGGCGACCAGCGCCGCGGCAACGTCGTCCTGCGTCGAGAGCGGGTTGGCCGCGCAGAGCGCGACGTCCGCGCCGCCGCCCGCGAGCGCCCGCGCCAGCACCGCCGTCTCGGCGGTGACGTGCAGGCACAGGCCGATCGTCGCGCCCGCGAGCGGCTGCTCGGCCGCGAAGCGGTCGGCGATCCGCGCGAGCACCGGCATCTGCTCGGCCGCCCACGCGATCCGCGCCTCACCGGCCGGCGCGAGGCTCAGGTCGGCAACGTCGTGCTGCGGGAGCTTGGGCTTGGCGGCCATGGGGTTCGTCCTTCCCGAACGCGCGAGGGCCGCGACGTGCGCGGCCCTCGGACGGCGTTCGGCCTCAGGCGTGAGGACTAGTAGCGGTAGTGGTCCGGCTTGTACGGGCCCTCGACCGGCACGCCGATGTAGGCGGCCTGGTCGGGGCGCAGCTCCGTGAGCTTCACGCCGAGCGCGTCGAGGTGCAGCCGGGCGACCTTCTCGTCGAGGTGCTTGGGCAGCACGTAGACCTTCTTCTCGTACTCGTCGTTCTTCGTGAACAGCTCGATCTGGGCGATCGTCTGGTTCGTGAACGAGTTCGACATCACGAACGACGGGTGGCCGGTCGCGTTGCCGAGGTTCAGCAGGCGCCCCTCGGAGAGCAGGATGATCGTGTTGCCGTCCGGGAAGACTCCACTCGTCGACCTGCGGCTTGATGTTGATGCGCTCGATCGCGTCGGAGTTCTCGTCAGGCCGGCGATGTCGATCTCGTTGTCGAAGTGGCCGATGTTGCCGACGATCGCCTGGTGCTTCATCCGCCGCCATGTGCTCGACGCGTGATGATGTCCTTGTTGCCGGTCGTGGTGATGAAGACGTCGGCGCTTCTCGAGACGTCCTCGAGCGTCAGGACCTCGTAGCCCTGCATCGCGGCCTGGAGCGCGCAGATCGGGTCGATCTCGGTGACGATCACGCGGGCGCCCTGGGCGCGCAGCGACTCGGCCGAGCCCTTGCCGACGTCGCCGAAGCCGGCGACGACGGCCGAGCTTGCCGGCGAGCATGACGTCGGTGGCGCGGTTGATCCCGTCGACGAGCGAGTGGCGGCAGCCGTAGAGGTTGTCGAACTTCGACTTCGTGACGGAGTCGTTGACGTTGATCGCCGGGAACAGCAGGTCGCCGGTCTCTGCCATCTGGTAGGCCGGTTGACGCCGGTGGTCGTCTCCTCGGTGACGCCCTTGATGCCGGCGGCCATCTTGGTGTACCACTTCTGCGGGTCCTCGGCGAGCGAGCCCTGCAGGAGCTGCAGGACGATGCGGAACTCCTCGGACTCGGCGCTCGCCGGGTCCGGCACGGCGCCGGCCGTCTCGAACTCGCTTGCCCTTGTGGATCAGCAGCGTCGCGTCGCCGCCGTCGTCGAGGATCATGTTGGGGCCGCCGTCGGGCCAGGTGAGCGGCCTGCTCGGTGCACCACCAGTACTCCTCGAGCGTCTCGCCCTTCCAGGCGAAGACCGGGACGCCCTGCGGGGCTCCTCGGGGTGCCGTTCGGCCCGACCACGACGGCCGCGGCGGCGTGGTCCTGGGTCGAGAAGATGTTGCAGGAGCGCCCAGCGGACCTCGGCGCCGAGCGCGACGAGCGTCTCGATCAGCACGGCGGTCTGGATCGTCATGTGCAGCGAGCCGGTGATCCGCGCGCCCTTGAGCGGCTGCGCGTCGGCGAACTCGTCGCGGGTCTGCATGAGGCCGGGCATCTCGTGCTCGGCGAGCTGGATCTCCTTGCGGCCGAAGGCGGCCAGGGAGAGGTCAGCGACCTTGTAGTCGGTCTCGTTGAGGACCGCAGTCGTCGTCGTCATCGCGTGGTCGTCTCCATCTCGGGGGTGGTGGTGGCGGCGAGGAGCCGCGCATGCTTCTGCTGCTCCCAGCGCAGCCAGTCGTCGGCGGACACCGTCTCGGGCCTGCGCGGCTCAGCCGCCAGCCAGGCCTCGACGTCGGCCCGCAGGCCGTCCTCACGCCGCAGGCGCTGGGCGACCGCGACGTCGGCGAGGCCGAGGTCGTGCTCGGCGAGCAGCTCCCGCAGGGTGCGCAGCCGCTGCAGCTCGCCGGGACCGAACATCCGGTAGCCGGCGTCCGAGCGCTGGGGCTCGATGAGCCCGATGCGCTCGATGTAGCGGAGCATGCGGGGCGACCAGCCGGTGGTCTGCGCCGCTTCGTGGATCGTGAGGGCGTCCATGAACGAGGGACAACCTTACCACAGTTGTGTCAAGGTTCCGCCGGGACGGCGCGTCCGCGCTCGCCCCGCGGCGCTCAGGCGTCCTCGGCCAGGCGCGCCTTGAGCTGGTCGATCGGGCCGATCGTCACGGGGTCCTTCCCGTTGAGCACGCCCAGGTAGACCGACACGAGGTCGCCCAGCAGCACGAGCGAGAAGGCGCGCTCCACCGTGGTCTGGCCGCGGCTGGCGACGATGTGCGAGGCCGCGGCCGCGTCCCCGATGATCTCGCGCGTGAGGCGGATGCGCTGCTCGACGCGCGGCGTGTCGTCGGAGTCGTCGAGGAACACGGCGCTGAAGCGCCCGAAGCCCGGCGCGCTCGGCCACGCGACGATCTCGTTGTGGTCGCACTCCGGCAGCTCGCCCGCGAACGCGTGCTGACCGGCGTTCTCGTTGATCTGCGTCTTCCAGCGGTAGGCGATCGGGCTCGTCAGGCCCGGCCCCGGCGATGACGGGCACGGTTCCGTGCAGGGACCGCGCGAGCGCCTTCGCCTCGCTCTCCTCGACGGCGTCCGGGCCCCACGCGACCGCGAGCTGCTCCAGATGATCCGCGGCGACGTCGATCTCGGTGGTGAGCTTCGGGCCCGCGCCGCACAGCGCGGCGGCCTCCAGAGCGGCGACGGTCTGGTAGGCGACGGCGGCGCGGGGCTGCAGCCCGCCCGCCATCGGCAGCACCGGGACGCCCTCGGCGCGCGCCGCCTGTGCGAGCGCGCCGCCGGTCGTGGCGACGATGCGCCGCGCGCCCAGCACGCCGGCGGCCTCGAAGCACGCGAGGGTCTCCTCGGTGTCGCCGGAGTAGCTCGCGCAGAGGACGGTCACGTCCTGGGTGGTCCAGGACGGCAGCGCGTACCCGCTGACGCTGAGCACCGGGCGCGATGCCTGGTCGCCGAGGATCGCCCGCGCCAGGCGCCCGCCGATGCCGGACCCGCCCATGCCGGCGACGATCAGGCCGCCCGGGCTGTCCCAGCCGCGCACGCCGGCCGACTCGGCCTTCCACATCGCATCGCGCAGGTGCTCGGGGATCGACAGGACGTCGCCGAGCTGGTCAGTGGGGTCGGCGGCGGCGATCTCGGCGCGGCCGAGCGTGGACTGGGGCTCGGTCGTGGACATGGCGGGCGGAGTGTTCACCGGGGAAGTGTGGCGCACCGCCGCGCCGAACGGCGCCGCGGCGGACGGACGGCGCTCAGAATCCGAGTGCTCCGTCGGGCAGCCGGACGCCCGGGAAGACCCGCACACCCCGGTCCAGCGCGTTGCCGGCGCCGAGGACCACGCCCGGCCCGACGACCGCGCAGCCGGTCACGGTGCAGTCCGGTCCCACCTGCGCCCCGGGGGCGATGATCGCGTCGCGGACCGTCGACCCGCGGCCGATGACGGCGTCGGCGAGCACGACCGAGCCCGTGACGGTCGCGCCCGGCTCGAGGTGCACGCGGTCCCCCAGCACCGTGTGCGCGCCCACCACGGCGCCCTGCGCGATCGTCACGCCGTCGCCGAGTACCGCCGGCCCGTGCAGGTGCCCGTCGACGGTGCAGCCCTCACCGCGCGCCACCCGGTGGGCGTCCAGCCGCCCCAGGACGCCGGTCTGCACGTTGCCCGCGAGGATGTCCGCCGAGCCCTGCAGGTAGCGCTCGGGTGTCCCGATGTCCATCCAGTAGGCGTCCCCGTGGGCGTGGCCGTGCAGGCCCGCGCCGACGAGGGCGGGCCACACCTCGCGCTCGATGGAGACGTTGCGCCCCGGCTCGATGAGGTCCAGCACGCTGCGCTCCAGGACGTACGCGCCGGCGCTGATGAGGTCGGTGTCGATCTCCTCGGGCCTGGGCTTCTCCAGGAACCCCGCGACGGCGCCGTCCTCCTGCAGGCGCACGAGGCCGTACGCCGTCGGGTCCTCGACCGGCACGAGCGCGAGGGTGCCCGTCGCGCCGGCCTGCGCGTGGCGCGCGATCTGCGCGCTGAGGTCGAAGTCCGTGAGGACGTCCCCGTTGAGGACGAGGAAGCGCTCGCCGAGGCCGCCCTCGAGCTGCTCGTCGGCGAAGCGCACCGCGCCGCCGGTCCCGCGCGGCTCGGGCTCCTCGACGTACGTGAGATGCAGGCCGTAGCGCGAGCCGTCGCCGAGCGCCTCGCGCAGCTTCGTCGGCAGGAACCCGCACGCGAGGACGACCTCGTCCACCCCGTGCCCGGCGAGCCACTCGAGCATGTACGCCATGAACGGCCGGTCGACGAGCGTCACGACCGGCTTGGGGACCGTCGAGGTCAGCGGCCGCAGCCGCGTGCCCTCACCGCCGACGAGAACGACCGCGCGCACGCGAGTTCAGGCGCCGGAGCGCCCGATGCCCTCGTAGCGCAGGCCGGCTGCGCGCGCGGCGTCCGGATCGAGCGCGTTGCGCCCGTCGATGAGGACGTCGCCGCGCATCGCGGCGGCGACGGCCGCGAGGTCGAGCTCACGGAACTCGTCCCACTCGGTCACGAGGACCGCGGCGTCGGCGCCGCGAACGGCCGCCAGGCCGTTCTCGGCCAGCTCGACGCCGTGCATGAGGTGCCGCGCCTCGTCCTCGGAGATCGGGTCGTAGGCGACGACCTCGGACCCCGCGGCCTGCAGGCGCGCCGCCAGGACGAGCGAGCTGGCCTCGCGCATGTCGTCGGTGTTCGGCTTGAACGCCAGGCCCAGGAGCGCGATCCGCTTGCCGACGAGCGTGCCGAGGTGCTTCTCGAGCTTCCCGATGACGCGGCGCTTCTGCAGCTCGTTGACCTCGATCACGGCGTTGAGCAGCTGGAAGTGGTACCCGCTGTTGCCGGCGAGCTGCTTGAGCGCGGAGACGTCCTTGGGGAAGCAGCTGCCGCCGAAGCCGATGCCGGCCTGGAGGAACTTCGGCCCGATCCGGTTGTCGAGGCCCATGCCGCGGGCGACCTCGATGACGTCCGCCCCGGTCTCCTCGCAGACGTTGGCGATCTCGTTGATGAAGCTGATCTTCGTCGCGAGGAACGCGTTGGCCGCGAGCTTCACCATCTCGGCGCTCGCGATGTCCGTGCGCACGAGCTCGCCGCCGCCCTGCCCGCCGTGCTCGGCCGTCAGCAGGGGCCGGTAGAGGTCGGCGACCGCGTCGCCCGCCCAGTCGCCCTCGTCGCCGATGACGACCCGATCGGGCTCCAGGAAGTCCGCGAGCGCGGTCCCCTCCTTGAGGAACTCCGGGCAGGAGACGTAGCGGAAGCCCTCCTTGCCCTGCTCGGCGAAGACGCGCTTGATCGCGGCGCCGGTGCCGACCGGGACGGTGGACTTCATGACGAGTGCGTGACGGTCGGACGGCGGCATGGCGCCGACGACGGCGTGGACCGCGCTGAGGTCCGCGTCCCCGGAGTACGTGGGCGGCGTGCCGACCGCGACGAACAGCAGGCGCGCGTGCTCCAGGGCGTCGGTCAGGTCGGTCGAGAAGTGCAGCCGGTCGCGGTTGCGCTCCAGGCACTCGGCGAGGCCGGGCTCGAAGATCGGGACCTCGCCGCGGTTCAGCCGCTCGATCTTGCTCTCGTCGATGTCGATGCACCAGACCTCGCTGCCGAGGTCGGCGAAGCCGGCGGCCGTGACGAGGCCGACGTAGCCGGTACCGATGACGCCGATGGGTTCACGCTCTGACACGGCGAGGGAGGGTACCCGCGCGGACCGCGCGATCAGGTCCCGACCCGGGTCAGCGACCGCGCGATCGCGAGCATCTGGCGGTTCGTGAGGGTCTTGGAGAGGGTGTTCGAGACCCAGTAGGAGCCGCGCGGCGTCCTCCATGCGACCAGGCGCAGCCGGGTGCCGTCGTAGAAGAGCTCGTACGTGCGCCCGCGCATCCGCATCGTGTCGCTGGGGCTGTCGAGGATCGGCGGTGCCTTCCAGCTCGTCCCCTGGACGCCGTAGTACTGCCCGGCGACGCCCGCGAAGAGGACCATCCGGTAGGCCTCGTAGCTGTTGCCCGCGCGGTCGCGGATGCGGTAGGCCCGCACAGCCGGATAGTCGCGCTCGCCGGAGGCGTAGCCCCCGCCCGCGAGGCGGACCGCCGGGAAATAGACCGGCAGCCGCAGCTTCGCGGCGGCCGGCACCGCGGCGGCCTCGGCGGCCTCGCGGTCGCGGATGATCCCGGGCGGCAGGCCCGGGGACTGCGTGCGGCGCTGCGTCTTGCGCGCCTTCTTGGCGGCCGAGCTCTTGTCGCCGGTCTGACGCGCGCCGCCGGACTCCTTGGCGTTGAGGAACTCGTCGACCGTCTCCTCGAGCGCCGCGGGGCTGATGTCCAGGAACGACCCGCCGGCGACGTCGGTCGCGGGGAACTTCACCTCGCGGATCGGGTTCTTCGACGCCAGGAAGGCGAGCTTGAGGAACTTCAGGATCGGGCCGCGGGAGCGCAGGTCGGTGCGCGTGTAGCGCGAGAAGATCCCGAGCAGCTCCTTGCGGTCGCCGAGGACCGACGACAGCGAGAACTGGCCCTTGGCCTGGCGCAGGAAGTCCTGCTGGCGCGCCGCGCGGACGAAGTCCGAGTCGGCGTGGCGATAGCGGACGTAGTCGAGCGACTGGCTGCCGCAGAGCTTCTGGTAGCCGGGCTTGATGTCGATCTCCGCGTACTGCAGCGACGGTGGGAGCCCGACGTTGGAGTGGTAGTAGCGGTGGTCGACGTCCACGTAGACGCACTTGAGGCGGTTGACCGCACGCTGGAAGCCGTTGAAGTTCACCTCGACGATGTGGTTGATCGGGATGCCGAGGAGGTTGCGGACCGTGCGCAGCGTGAGGTTCGGCCCGCCGAGCGAGTACGCGGCGTTGATCTTGTCGGTCCCCGTGCCGCCGCCCGGGAGCGGGATCTGCGCCTTGAGGTCGCGCGGGATCGACATGACCGCCGTGACCCCGCGGTCGGGGTCCAGCCGCACGAGGATCAGCGTGTCCGAGCGCGCCGCGCCCTTGACGTTGCGGTCCTGGTAGCGCCGGTCGGAGCCGATCACGAGCACCGTCTGGGGCCCGCCGTCGGGCACGTCGTCGAGGACGTTCTTGACCCCGGGGATCGCCTGTCCCTCGGTGCGCACGATGTCGACGAGCTCGTCGACCTCCAGCAGCGCGGCCGAGGACACCGTCGCCGCCGTGAGCAGCACGATGAGGACGCCCGCCAGGGCGGCCTTCTTGATGACGCCCAGGCCCGGGCGCGGAGGCTTGTCGAAATCGGGGGTCACGTCGGGGAAACGGACGCGGCCGCAGGAAGTCGCGGCGGCAGGCGGACCTCGTTCAGGGTAACGGGGAGTCCCGCCGGATTCGCCGGGTCCGGGGACTCAGCCGGAGGCGCCGCCGTCGACCGCGCGCAGCGGCGGCGCGGACGGCCGGCCGGACGCCACGCCGCCCAGATGCGCCGGCAGGCCGACGACGAAGTCGGCCAGCGCCTGGCGGTAGCGCTGCAGCGAGGCGATCGAGACCCACTCCTCCGGGCCGTGGTGCCCGCCGCCGATCGGCCCGAACTCGACCGCGGGGATGCCCGCCTCGAGGAACGAGATCGCGTCCGACGCGCCGTCGCGGCCGATCGAGAGCGCCTCGCCCTCGACCGAGCGGCTGACCGCGTCGCGCAGGGCGAGCACGAAGACGTTGTCGCGGGAGACGATCGCCGGGCGCCGCTGGAACGAGCGCACGATCTCGACGTCGGGCAGGTCGGCCACCTGCCGCAGGATCTCGTCCGGATCCTGTCCGGGGAGATAGCGGATGTCCACGTCCATGCCGCAGCGGTCGGGCACCTTGTTGAACGCGTCGCCGCCCATGATCCGCGCGAGGTTGATCGACGGCCGGTCGAACAGGTCGGAGGACTCGCGGCTGAAGGGCAGCGTCTCGATGCGCCGGAACACATCGTGGGACTTGAGGATCGCGTTGTCGCCCAGCCAGGGGGTGGACCCGTGCGCCGCGAGGCCGCTGACCTCGACGCGCAGCGCGAGCACGCCCTTGGCCTGGACGCCGATGTGCAGGTCGGTCGGCTCGCCGGTGATCGCGAAGTCGGCGGTGAGCGTCCCGTCGCGGACGAGCGCGTCGGTCGAGCGGTCGTCGACGTCCTCGGACTCCTCGTCGGGGACGCAGACGAAGCGCAGCCGCACCGCGTCCTGGCGGGATGCATCGTGGACGGCGCACATCATCGCCGCCAGGCCGCCCTTCATGTCGTAGGCGCCGCGGCCGATCAGGCGGTCGCCGTCGACCACGGGCGCGAACTGATGCTCGAAGGCCGGCACGACGTCGATGTGGCCGTGGAGGATGACGGCGGGCCCGTCGGCGGGCCCGGTCTCCGCGACGAGCACCGGCAGGCCGTGGTGGTCGATGTGGCGGACCTCGATCTCGCGCGCCTCGAACCAGGCCTTGACGAACTCCGCCCCGGCGCGGATGCCGTCCGGCGTCGAGGTGTCGTACGCCATCAGGCGTTCGGTCAAGACGGCTTCGTCCACACCGCGAAGGATAGGCTCCCGGCGATGCCGCGGATCGTCCTCTTCGGCGCGACCGGCTACACCGGCGATCTGACGGCGCGCGAGCTCGTGCGCCGCGGAGCCACCCCGGTGCTGGCCGCGCGCAACGCCGAGCGCCTGCAGGCGCTCGCCGACGAGCTCGGCGGGCTGCCGACGCAGACCGCCGACGTCGGCGACCCGGCGAGCGTGCGCGCGCTGGTCGAGCGCGGCGACGTGCTCGTCTCCACCGTCGGCCCGTTCCTGCGCTGGGGCGATCCGGCGCTGGAGGCCGCGATCGGCGCGGGCGCCCACTACCTGGACTCCACGGGCGAGGGCACGTTCATCCGCCGCGTCTTCGAGGAGTTCGGTCCGCGCGCGGACCGCGCGGACATCGGGCTCCTGACGGCGATGGGCTACGACTGGGTGCCGGGGAACCTCGCGGGCGCGCTGGCACTGCGCGGCGCCGGCGCCGAGGCGCGGCGCGTGGAGATCGCCTACTTCACGACCGGCGGCTCGATGACCACCGGCATGAGCGGCGGGACGCGCGCCAGCGCCGCCGGGATGGCGATCGAGCCCGGGTACACCTTCCAGGGCGGCAGGGTCGTGACCGAGCGCGGCGCCCGGCGCGTGCGCTCCTTCGAGCTCTCCCCCGGTCACCGGGCGCCGACCGTGTCGGTCGGCTCCAGTGAGCAGTTCACGCTCCCGCGGCTGCGCCCCGAGCTGCTCGAGGTCGACACGTACCTCGGCTGGTTCGGTCCGGCCTCACGGCCGCTGCAGGCCTTCGCGGCGGCGACGTCGATCGTCACGAAGGTCCCGGGCGTCAAGGGCGGGATCCAGGCGGTGGCCGGACGGCTCGTCAAGGGCTCGACGGGCGGGCCGGACGCCGCCGCGCGCGCGCAGTCCGGATCGCTGATCCTGGCGCGGGCGTATGACGCAGCCGGCAGGGAGCTGGCCGCCGTCCGGCTCACGGGCCCCAACGGCTACGACCTCACGGCGGCCTTTCTGGCCTGGGGCGCGGAGACGGCCCTCGCGGGCGGTCTGCAGGGCACGGGAGCCCTGGGCCCCGTCGACGGCTTCGGCCTCGACGCCCTGGAGGCCGCAGCGGCCTCCTACGGGCTCGCGCGCGGCTGAGCCGGGGCGGCGCCAGTCGGCCGGTTCGCGCAGCATCAGCACAAGGACTCCGCGCAGCCGCCTCACCGACCCATCGCGTCGCCATCCTGGCGCGATGTTCGCGATCACCGCCGTTCCGCCGAGGTCCGGCTTGGTCCCCACCTGTGGTGGCGAACGCAGTCCTCGTCGCCACCGAACCTCCGAGATCCGAGTCGTGTCACGCGGGCGGTGGTCATCTCGGCGCTCGTCGCCGATCGGCTCCGATGGCGAACGCTGAGGCCCATCGGGCGCTCGCCCGCCTCGCCGGTCAGCAGCGCGGCGTCGTCGCGCGCCACCAGCTCATCGAGATGGGCTTCGGACGGCGGGCGATCGACGGGCTGTCGGCGCGCGGGCGCCTCCATGCGGTCCACCGGGGCGTCTACCTCGTCGGCCATCGCGTGGCTCCGCCCGACGCGCGCGAGATGGCCGCGCTGCTGGCGACCGGACCGGGCTCGGCGCTGAGTCACGGGACGGCGGCCGCGCGTCAGGGCCTCGTCGCCGCCGGTCGAGGCCCGATCGACGTCACCGTCGCGGGACGGACGCCGGCGGCGCGGCCGGGACTCCGCGTCCACCGGACGCAGCGGCTGGACGCACAGGAGATCCGGATCCACGACGGGCTGCCGTGCACGTCGGCCGCACGCACACTGCTCGACATCGCGCCGCGCCTGGATGAGCGGGCGCTGCGCTGGGCCGTCGAGGAGGGCCGCCTGCGATCGCTGCTGACGGCCGACGACCTGCGCGCCGTCCTGGCGCGCCATCCCGGCCGGCGCGGCGTGGCGCTGCTGCGGCTGGTCGTCGAGGATCTCACCGGCGCCCCGGCCGTGACCCGGTCAGAGGCCGAGCGCCGGCTCCTCGACCTGATCCGCAGCGCCGGGCTGCCCGTTCCCCGCGCGAACGTGACGGTGGGCCGCTGGAGCGTCGACCTCCACTGGCCGGCGCAGCGGCTCGTCGTCGAGGTCGACGGCTTCGCGTACCACGGCGGCCGCGCCGCGTTCGAGCGCGATCGGCGCAAGGACGCCGACCTTCAGGCGGCCGGACTGCGCGTCGCACGCCTCTCCTGGCGGCAGATCACGCGCGAACCGCTCGTCGTCACCGCGCTCCTGGCGCGGCTCCTCGCGATCGAGTGACGAGAAGCGCCCCGCCGGGGGTGGTCAACAGACATGTCGTCGCCGCGCTCGCCCGAGATCGGAGATCGCCACCGCGAGCGGTGGTCAACGGGACGCTCGGGCGCGGCCGGAACCGCCGAGCGGCCGTCAGTCCTGCTCGGCGCCGGCGACGCTGAGGAACGCCTCCCAGCGGCGCTTGTCGCGCAGGGCGCGGCGCTTGGCCTCGCTGCCGTCCTCGGCCGCCTCGGCCTCGGCGGTCGAGGCCTTGAGCTTGTCGCGCAGCTCGGCGATGTCGAGGTCGTCGGGGCTGATCGCGTCCTCGACGAGGATCAGCGCGAAGTGCTTGCGCACCTGCAGGTAGCCCTCGCCCTGGGCGAAGCGGACGATGTCGTCCTCGCTGCGGTACAGCCGCAGCTCGGTCGGCTCGAGCAGGCCGAGCAGCGGCGTGTGGTTCGCGAGCACGCCGATGGACCCCACCTCGGTGCGGGTGGAGACCATCTCGACGTCGTCGTTGAAGACCTCCCCTTCGGGGGTGAGGACCTCGACGCGGAACTTCGTGCGTGCCACGTGCCCGCCTAGCCCTTGACGCTCTCGACGACCTGGTCGATCGAGCCCTTGAGCAGGAAGCGCCGACTCGGGGACGTCGTCGTGCTCGCCGTCGATCAGCTCGCGGAACGAGCGGACCGTCTCGGCGATCGGGACGTACTGGCCCGGCGGTGCCGGTGAACTGCTCGGCGACGTGGAACGGCTGCGAGAGGAAGCGCTCGACCTTGCGTGCGCGCTGGACGGTGACCTTGTCCTCCTCGGAGAGCTCGTCGATGCCGAGGATGGCGATGATGTCCTGCAGCTCCTTGTAGCGCTGCAGGATCTCCTTGACGCGCGTGGCGACGTCGTAGTGCTCCTGGCCGACGACGTCCGGCTTGAGGATCGTCGAGGTCGAGTCGAGCGGGTCGACGGCCGGGTAGATGCCCTTCTCGGAGATCGCGCGCGAGAGCACGGTCGTCGCGTTGAGGTGGGCGAACACCGAGGCCGGAGCCGGGTCGGTGAGGTCGTCGGCCGGGACGTAGATGGCCTGCACCGAGGTGACCGAGCCCTTGCGGGTCGAGGTGATCCGCTCCTGCAGCTGGCCCATCTCGGACTCGAGCGTCGGCTGGTAGCCGACCTGCGAGGGCATGCGGCCCAGGAGCGCCGAGACCTCGGAGCCGGCCTGGACGAACCGGAAGATGTTGTCGATGAACAGGAGCACGTCCTGGCCCTGGCTCGCGGAAGTACTCCGCCATCGTCAGGCCGGAGAGCGCGACGCGCATGCGGGCGCCGGGCGGCTCGTTCATCTGGCCGAAGACGAGCATCGTCTTGTCGATGACGCCCGACTCCTTCATCTCGAGCCAGAGGTCGTTGCCCTCGCGCGAGCGCTCGCCCACGCCGCAGAAGGCGGACAGGCCGCCGTGCTCCTTGGCGAGGTTGTGGATCAGCTCCTGGATGAGGACGGTCTTGCCGACGCCGGCGCCGCCGAACAGGCCGACCTTGCCGCCCTTGGCGTACGGCGCGAGCAGGTCGACGACCTTGATGCCGGTCTCGAACATCTCGGTGGTCGGGGTGAGGTTCTCGACCGACGGGGCGGACCGGTGGATCGGCCAGCGCTCCATGCCCTCGGGCATGTCCTCGCCGAGGTCGATCGGCTCGCCGAGCAGGTTGAAGATGCGGCCGAGCGTCGCGGTGCCGACGGGCACCGAGATCGGGGCGCCGGTGTCGATGACCTCGGCGCCGCGGCGCCAGGCCGTCGGTCGTGTCCATCGCGACCGCGCGGACGCGGTCGTCGCCGAGGAGCTGCTGCACCTCGCAGACGAGCGTCTCGCCGTGCAGCTGCACGGTGATCGGCGTTGTTGATCTCGGGCAGGCCGTTCGGGAACGAGGCCTCGATGACGACGCCCTTGATCTCCTCGATGCGACCGACGTTCTTGGTGGCGGTGGCGGCTTCCATAATTTCCTCGGGTTAGGTGAGCGACTCGGCGCCCGCAACGACTTCCATGATTTCCTGCGTGATCTCGGCCTGACGGGCACGGTTCATCTCGAGGGTCAGGTCCTCGATGACCTCGCGCGGCGTTGTCGGACGCGCTGCGCATCGCGGTCATGCGCGCGCCGTGCTCGGACGCGGTGGACTCCAGCAGCGCCCGGTAGACGGAGATCTCGACGTAGTCGGGGATCAGCCGCTGGAGGATCGCGTCGGGATCGGGCTCGTACTCGACGAGCGGCGCGCCCGGCCTCCTGCTCGTGCTGATCGTCCTCGTCCTCGGCGTCGGCCGCCTCGGAGTAGATCGTCGCCTGCTGGAGCGGGAGCAGCACCTCGCGGCGCACCTCCTGCACGAGCGGCGAGACGTAGGCGTTGTAGACGAGCTCGACGCGGTCGACCTCCTCGTCGACGTACGCGGTGATGAGGTCCTCGGCGATCTCGCGCGCGTTCGCGTAGCCGGGCCGGTCGGTGAACCCGGCGTAGCTGCCCGGAGAGCTCGAAGTTGCGGAACTGCAGCGACGAGATGCCGCGGCGGCCGACGGCGTAGAACGCGACGTCCTGCCCGGCCTCGCGCGCCTCGACCGACGCGCGGGTCCCGGCGCGGATGATCTGCGAGTTGAACGCGCCGGCCAGGCCGCGGTCGCCGGTGACGAGCAGGATCGCGACGGTCTTCACGTCCTCGCGCTCGACGAGGATCGGGTTGCCGGTCGCCTCGCTGCCGGCGGCCGTCGCGGCGCGCCGGGTCATCCGGCGCACGGCGCCCGCGTACGGGCGCAGCGCGGCGATGCGCTGCTCGGCGCGGCGCAGGCGCGCCGCGGCGACCATCTGCATGGCCGACGTGATCTTGCGGATGTTCTTGACCGAATCGATCCGCTGCTTGACGTCGCGCTGCGACATGGGCTGGCTGCTGCGGCGACCGCTACGCGGTGGCCGCGGCCTCCTCCTCGGCGACGTCCTCGGCGGCCTCGGTGCTGCGCAGGCCCTCGGCGGCGCGCGAGGTCTCGCCGACCCCGGCCTCGCTGAGCGGCTGGCCCTCCTCGTCGAGGTCGTAGCCGAAGTCGTCGGCGTAGCCGGCGACGGCGGCGCGCAGCGCGGCCTGGGTGTCGTCGGACCAGTCGCCGCCGTTGATCTGCGCGAGCGTCGGCGCGGCCTCGGCGCGGACCCGCTGGGTCAGGCCGTCGAGGAACTCCGGGATGCGGTCGACGTTGATGCGGTCCAGGAACCCGTTCGTCGCGGCGTAGATCTGCGCGACCTGCACCTCGACCGGGAGCGGATTGCGCTCGGCCTGGTTGAGCGTCGCGACGAGGCGCTCGCCGCGGGCGAGCGTCCGCTGCGTGTCGGCGTCGAGGTCGGAGCCGAACTGCGCGAAGGCCTCGAGGTCGCGGTACTGCGAGAGCTCGATCTTCAGGCGGCCGGCGATCTTCTTCATCGGGCCGATCTGCGCGTTGCCGCCGACGCGCGACACCGAGATGCCGACGTTGATGGCCGGGCGCACGCCGGAGTAGAAGAGCTTCGGCTCGAGGAAGATCTGGCCGTCGGTGATCGAGATGACGTTCGTCGGGATGTAGGCCGACACGTCGCCCGGCCTGCGTCTCGATGATCGGCAGCGCGGTGAACGAGCCGCCGCCGAGGTCGTCGTTGAGCTTCACCGCGCGCTCCAGCAGGCGGCTGTGCAGGTAGAAGACGTCGCCCGGGTAGGCCTCGCGACCCGGCGGGCGGCGCAGCAGCAGCGACATCTGCCGGTAGGCGAACGCGTGCTTGGTGAGGTCGTCGTAGATCGCGACGACGTGCCCGCCCTTGTAGAGGAAGTACTCGCCGATCGCGGCGCCCGCGTACGGGCGCCATGTACTTGATCGGGGCGGCCTCGTCGGCGGAGGCGGCGACGATGATCGTCCGCTCCAGCGCGCCGTTCTCCGCGAGCGTCTCGGCGAGCTGCACGACCGTCGCCATGCGCTGGCCGATCGCGACGTAGACGAAGACGAGGTCGGAGTCCTTGTTGTTGATGATCGTGTCGATCGCGATCGACGTCTTGCCGGTCTGGCGGTCGCCGATGATCAGCTCGCGCTGGCCGCGGCCGATCGGGATCATCGAGTCGATCGCCTTCAGGCCGGTCTGCATCGGCTCGGTGACCGGCTGGCGCTGGACGACGCCGGGAGCCTTGAACTCCGCCGGGCGCGTCTCGGTCGTCGCGATCGCGCCCTTGCCGTCGAGCGGGTTGCCGAGCGGGTCGACGATGCGGCCGAGCATGCGCGTCGCCGACCGGGATCTCGAGGAGGCGGCCGGTCCGCTTGACCGTGTCGCCCTCGACGATCCGCTGCCAGTCGCCGAAGAGCACGGCGCCGACGTTGTCGGACTCGAGGTTCAGCACGAGGCCGGTCACGTCGTGCGGCAGCTCGATCATCTCGAGCGACTGCGCGTTCTCCAGGCCGTGGATGCGGGCGATGCCGTCACCGATGGAGAGGACGGTGCCGACCTCGGTCAGCTCCGCGCTCCCGGCCTCGAGCCCCTCGATGCGGGACTTGAGGATGCTCGTGATCTCGTCGGGCTTGATCTGCATGTCGTGTCTTTCTGCGTGCTTGTGACCGCGGCCGTCAGGCGCGCACGATCTGCTTGCGGAGGTTTTCGAGGCGGTTCTTGATGGACGAGTCGAGGATCGAGTTCCCGACGCGCACGATGAACCCGCCGACGATCGACGGGTCGACGGTGCGCGTCAGCTCGACCTTGCGGCCGGTCTGCCGGCCGATCTCCTCGCCGATGCGCGCGACGACCGCGTCGTCGAGCTCGACGGCGCTCGTCACCGTCACGGGCAGGAGGTCGTTGGCGTCACGCCACAGCCGCTCGTACTCGCGGCGGATGCGCGGCACCAGCGGCAGGCGGTGGTTCTCGACGAGGACGTCGAGGAGGTTCATCGTCACCGGGTCGGCGCCCTCGATGGTCTGCCGCAGCCCCTCGCGCTTCTCCTCCGTGGAGAAGTAGGGCGAGAAGAAGAACAGGCGCATGTCGTGGTTGGACTCGAGGGTCTCGGACACCTGCCCGAGCTCCTCGCGGACCACGTCGAGCTTCCCCTGCTCCTGGGCGACCTGGAACAGCGAGCGCGCGTAGACCTGGGCGATCTCTTCCATGGATCTAGTTCCGGCGCTCCGCGCCGCTCAGGGCCGAGAAGTCCAGGTCGGTGAGCGCCTCGTCGACGAGGCGCTTCTGGTCCTCGGCGGTGAGCACGCGGCCGGTGATCTTCTCGGTGGCCTTGATCGTCAGGTCGGCGACCTCGGTGCGGATGTCCTCGATCGCGCGCCGGGTCTCGGCGTCGATGTCCTTGCGCGTCTGCTCGAGGAGCTCCTCGCGCTTCTGGCGGGCCTGGTCCTGCGAGTCACGCTCGAACGACTCGGCGTTCTTGCGCGCGCGCAGCGACGATGTCGTCCGCCTGCGTCGCGGGCCTCCTTGAGCCGCTCGCGGTACTCGGCGAGCAGCGCCTCGGACTCCTCCTTGGACTTCTGCGCGGCCGCGATCGAGTCCTCGATCGCCTGCGCGCGCTTGTCGAGGGCCTCCTTGATCACCGGGAACGCGAACTTGTTCAGGATGAACAGCGTCACCAGGAAGGCGAGCAGCGTCCAGATCATGAGCCCGACGTTCGGGCTCACGAGGAAGTTGCTGCTCTCCTCCTCGGCGGCGCCGGCCGCGAGTGGCAGGACGGTTGGCGAGCATCGTCCTAGCCGAGGAAGAAGGCGATGAGGCCGAAGATGAAGGCGTAGAACACGATCGCCTCGGTCAGTGCGAAGCCGAGCCACTGGATCGAGGTGATCTCGTCCTTCATCTCGGGCTGACGGGTCACCGACTCGATGACCTTGCCGAAGATGTAGCCGACGCCGATGCCCGGGCCGATGGTGCCGAGACCGGCGCCGATGCCGAGGGCGATGGCCTTGCCGGCCTTGCGCCCGTACTCCTGGGCGACTTCCGAGGTGACGCCCGCCTGGGCGATCTCGCTGATCAGGTGCAGGTCCACGGTGCTGGTGCTCCTTAGTGCTCTTCGGCGACGGCGCCGCCGAGGTAGATGGCTGCGAGGGTGGTGAAGATGAACGCCTGGAGGGTGGCCACCAGGCCCACCTCGAAGATGAAGAACGCGACGGCCATCGTGCCGGTCAGCGAGACCGAGGATCACGGAGCCGAAGATCGCGAGGTTCAGCAGGACGACCAGTCCGCCGCCCATGAACAGGATCAGCAGGTGGCCGGCGAGGATGTTGGCGAACAGTCGGACGGAGAGGCTGACGATCCGCACGAAGTGCGAGATCACCTCGATGAGGAAGATCGGGAAGACGGCGGGGCCCTCGACGCCGGCGGGCACCCAGCCCTTGAGGTACTTGACCGGGCCCTTGGCCTTGATGCCCTCGTAGTGGTAGCTGCCCACGACGATGAAGGTCAGGACGAGCGGGACCGAGATGTTCGCGGTCGCCGCGTACAGCGCGAGCGACGGGACCTCGAGGCCGAGGATGTCGACCTTGTGCTCGGTGTTCGTCGGCAGCGGCAGGTACCCGAGCATGTTCGAGAACCAGATGAAGAGGAACACCGTCGCGAGGAAGGGGAACCACTTGCGGACCATCGCGCCGGTGAGGTTGCCGTACGTGATCTGCTCGATCAGGCCGTAGTAGCCCTCGACGACGACCTGCACGCGGCCGGGCCGGGCGAACACCGGGGTGTTCTGCATCTTCCGCGCGATGAGCGTCATCGAGAGGATGGTCAGCAGGCACGCGACCGTGACGTAGAAGACGGCCTTGTTGATCGACATGTCGATCCCGCGCGATCTCGATCGAGATCCACGGGTCGAGCTTGAACTCGTTCTGCGGCTTGTACTCCTCGTTGATGTTCAGCGCGAGGGCACTCGCCGGCGCGGCCAGCAGCGCCAGGACGCGGCGTGAGCAGGAGGAGGACGCGGGCGCGCATCAGTGGGGCAGCTCCGTCGGAGACGTCTGGAAGGGGCGGGCGGCCATCGAGGCCGCGAAGTACACGGTGAAGAGGACGACGACGAGGACGGCGGCCGCCAGGCCCGCGTCGTTCTCGACCATCCCGGCGCCGAAGATGATGATCGCGACGAGCCAGCCGCGGCCGATCATCGAGCCGGTCACGTAGCCGGCCACGCGCTTGACGTTGCCGTCCTCCTGCGCCTGCAGGGCCTGCGCGGTCGTCCATGCCTGGATCGCGCGCTGCGCGAGCCACGCGACGGCGCCGGCGGCGTACCCGAGCATCGGCCACCCGGCGACGAGGAAGACCGGCAGCGCGAGCGCGAGCACGATGAGGTCGAGGTAGCGGACGGCGGGCACGCTCAGCTCACAGGTCCCGGAAGCGCGAGCGCACGAGCCCCACGCCCACGATCGGACCGACGAAGAGCCCCGCGAGCAGCAACGGCACCGGGGCGCCGATGAGCGCTCCGAGCCCGTAGCCGATCAGCGCGCACAGCACGATGGCCGCGATGAGCATGCTCCCCGCGGAGGCGGCGCGCATCGTCGGTTTCGACGGCTCGGGCATCGCGGGTGAGGGAGGGGGTGTCGGGGGTGGTGGTCATGGCACCGGACCGCCGGGCCGCGAGCACGGCTCACGGTCGGGACGGAACGGCCCGCGGTGGGGTCCGCGGGCCGGAGGAGATGATCGCCCTATGGGGGTGATCACCGACGGCTCGGCCACCCTATCGCATCGCCGGACTTTGTGACGTCTTTGTGACACTTCGTGGCGCGTGCCACGAGCGGGCGGGTCGGCGGGCCCGGCGATGCCGTCGGGCGCCCTACGTCGCGATCGGGACCGCGATGACGAAGTAGACGAGGATCGAGAGCAGATCCTGGATGACCGTCGCGAGCGGGCCCGACCCGAACGCGGGATCGACGTTCAGGCGCTGGAACGCCCACGGGAGCGTCATCGCGACGACGGTGGCGATGGAGCACGCGGCCAGCAGCCCGAGTCCCACGCCGACCGCGACGTCGACGTCCCCCCAGATGGCGGTCGCGATCGGGACGAAGGCGGCGGCGACCACGAGCCCGACGACGAGCCCGGACAGCATCTCGCGCACCGCGATCTGCGGGATCCGCACGCCGGCCGACAGCCCGCGGATCATGATCGCCTCGGTCTGCGTCCCGACGGCGTCGGCGAGGTAGACGACGCCGGGCAGGAACGAGGCGAGCAGGAGCTGGTTGCGGATCTCGTCCTCGAACGCGCCGACGATGGCGGCCGCGACCATCGCCCCGGCGAGTCCCACCAGCAGCCACGGCAGCCGGTGGAGCACCCGGTCGCGCACCGGCTCCTCGGCGGCGCCGCGCGCACGGCGGGCGCCGACCAGGAACCCGCCCAGGCGCGCGAGGTCCTCGTCGTGCTCGCTCAGCAACACGCCGAGCATCCGCACCGGCGGGATGAGCCCGCTGAACGTGCCGTCCGCGCCGACGACCGCCAGGCTCGACTCGCCGTGACGCACCATCGTCCAGGCGGCGATCTCCTGGTCGGTGTCCGGGGCGACGCGCGGAGCGTCCGCGTCCATGAGGTCGCCGACGCGCTCGGTCTCACCCGCGGCGAACAGCCGCTCGACCGGCAGGATCCCGGCGAAGCGCTCGCCCTCCACCACCGCGACGTCGCCGGCGAACTCGAACCGCCCGCCCAGCAGGTCGCGGCGCACCTCGCCCGCGGTCGCTCCGACCCGCGCGAGCGGGACCGCGCGGGTCGCATGGGTCGCGGCGTCGGTCAGCAGCTGCGCGGAGGGCTCGGCGTCCGCGGGGGCGGCGGCATCGGTCATGCCGCGGATTCTCGCGCCTGCGGCGGCCCGGCTCCGTCGGCGGACGACCCGCGATCAGACGGCCGCGCCGCTCAGGACTCGTACGCGCGGTCGATCCAGAAGCCGCGCGTGCCCTTCGTGCCGCGCACGAACGACGCGGTCGCCGGGCGCACCCGCCACGGCGCCGGGAGGTCGCCGGCCGGCCGGCCGAGGAACACCTTGAAGCCGTCGATCGCCTGCTTGCACGTGACGCCGCCGAAGACGGTGATCCAGTGCATGCCCTTCGCGACGTCGAGCTTGCCGATCATGTTGCGGTTCTGCACGAGGAACGTCCCGGGGCACCGCAGCTGCCCGGCGGCCGGGTAACGGCCGCCGCCGGCGGTCGCCTCGTACGCGCGGCGCACGCGGAAGCCGTACGACGAGGTCGCCCCGCGGCGGAACGTCACGTCGTTGACGACCGTCGCCTGCGCCGTCCAGGGGAACGGCAGGCCGTTCGTGTCGTAGAGGAAGTCGTGGAACTCCCGGGCCGCCTGCGCACAGGTCAGGCGACCGGACAGCAGCCGCATCGTGTAGCGACCGGCCTTCAGGGTCAGCGTCCCGATCCGGTCGTCGTCGAGGACCGTGAAGTACGGGCACGCGTCACCGGACGGCGGGCCCGGCGTCGGCGGGGCCTTGGCGGCGCTCACGCGGATGCCGTCCCCGGTGGACCCGCGCAGGAACTCGCCGTCGGCGGGGACGACCTTCCACGGCGAGGGCAGCCGGCCGTCCCAGTCCTGCAGGAAGCCCGCCAGCAGCTTCGGCGCCTGGGCGCACGTGACGTCGCCGGACACGGCGAGGTCGTGCATGCCGGCGCTCAGGCGCAGGGCGCCGACGCGGTCGTCGTGCAGCACGTGGAACGTCCCGGGGCAGGCCTTGAAGTCGCTCTCGGCGGACTGGGCGGCCGCGCCACCGGGCAGCGCGAGGAGTGCCAGCAGGAGCAGCACGACGAGAACCGGAGCGATGAGCGAGCGCGATCCGATCAGTGGCACGAGGACAGCCTGACAGCCCTGCGCGACGGACACGCCGGTCGCGCGGCCGCGGAAGTAGGATGGACGGGTGTTTCCGCAGCGCATACGCCTGACCGCCGGGCTCGCCGCCATGGTGGTCCTGGTCGTCGCGGCGATCCTCGTCGGCGGTCCGGCCGCGCTCATCATGGGCCCAGCGCTGCTGGCGGCGCTGCCGTTCCTCGCCGGGCGCTACCCCGGCGAGCGTCTCCTGGCGCGGCTCGCCGCGGCACGGCGCACGCCCCGCCGCGCGCCCGCCCGCCCGGCGCTTCGCGCTCCCCTCACGCTCGGCCGGCGGCGCAGCCCGCTGGCCGCTCGCGGCGCATCACGCGCCCCGCCCGCGCTCGCCTGACCTGACAGGACGGCCGGCGCCCACCGCCGGCCACGAGATCGGAGGACGCATGCCCGGACACCGGGATGCGCGCGCCGGGCGCCTCATCGCCGCGGCGTGCACCACCTTCGTCATCGCAGCGGCCCTGGCCGGTTGCGGAGGCGACGACGACACGACGACCCTGAACGGCTTCACCCGCACGCCGCCCGCGCGCGTGGCCGCCGTCGGCCTGCCCGACGTGGCCCCGGGAGCAGGCGGCCGGACGATGGCGTTCCGTGCCGGCCGTGGCGGGCTCCTGCTCGCGTACTTCGGCTACACGTACTGCCCGGACATCTGCCCGACGACGCTCGCCGACGTGCGGCGGGCGCTCGAGCGGCTGCCCGCGTCGGAGCGTCGCCGCGTCGCCGTCGCGATGACGACCGTCGATCCCGCCCGCGACACGCGCAGGGTCCTGAACGGCTACCTGAGCCACTTCCTGCCCTCGTGGCACGCGCTGCGCACGACCGACCCGGCGGCGCTGCGACGCGCCGAGGAGGCGTTCGGCGTGCGCCACGAGATCGGGCCGAAGGACGCACGCGGCCAGTACGACGTCTCGCACACCGCGGTGCTCTACGCCGTGGACGACCGCGGCGTCGTGCGCGTCGAATGGCCCTTCGGCACCGAATCGGACGCCATCGCGTCCGACCTGCGGGCGCTGCTCGCCGAGCAGCGCGCCGCGCAGACCTGACCTGCACCTCACGACCATCTGGAGACCACGAACCATGAAGCGCATCACCACCCTCGCCGCCGTGCTCATCGCCGCGGCATCGCTCGGTCTCGCCGCGTGCGGCGAGGACGAGGACACCGGCACGACCGCCGCGACGCCGGCCGAGGCGGTCAGCGTGAGCGGCCCCTGGGCCCGCGTCACCGCGCCCGAGGCGACGACGAGCGCCGCCTACATGACGATCACGAGCAAGGACGGCGACGTCCTGACGAACGTCAGCGTGCCCGCCGACATCGCCGGCATGGCGCAGCTGCACGAGACCACGACGTCCGGCGAGTCGATGGACTCGATGGACGACGAGTCGATGGCGAGCATGAAGGGCATGAAGGAGGTCGAGCAGATCGACATCCCGGCCGGCGGCAGCGTCCAGCTCAAGCCGGGCGGGTACCACATCATGCTCATGGAGCTCGCGAAGCCGATCGCCGCCGGCGACACGGTGCCGGTGACGCTCACGTTCAAGCAGGCCGGCGAGGTGACGGTGGATGCCGTCGCGAAGGAGAGCTGACCTGCGACGGGCAGCACTCCTGGCACTCGTCGCCGTCGTCGCCGCCCTCCCGGGGTGCGGCGGCGACGGCGGCTCGCCGTCGTCGTCCGGTCGGACGATCGCGATCGACGTGCCCCGCGGGGCGGCGGCGCGCATCGCCCGCGGCGAGGACCTCGACGTCGTCCCGGACCGCATCGACGCGCGCGTCGGCGACACCCTGCGGCTCGTCAACCGCGACGTGCGCTCACATGCGATCGGGCCGTTCCTCGTCGGGCCCGGTCAGCGCGTGGAGAGCCGGCTCGCACGCGCCGGCACATACACCGGCGCGTGCACGCTGCACGCCGACGGGCGCACGGTGTCGATCGTCGTGCGTGCGCGCTGACGCCGCTCCTCACCGCACCCGGAACGCGAACGAGCCGCTCATCCGGTGGCCGTCGTCCGCCGCGGCCCGCCAGCTGACGCGGTACCCGCCCTTGCCGAGCCGGCGCTTCAGCGTGCCGGTGATCTTGGCGCCCTTCTGCCGGACGCTGACGGCGACGGCCTTCCCGCCGCTGGTGCGGACGGACAGCGTCCCGGTCATGACGGACTCGGTGAACGTGACGCTGACCCGCTTCACCGACGTCGAGACCGACGCGCCGTTGGCGGGGTAGGTGCGGTCGACGCCCGCGTGGCCGAATGCCGACGCCGGGACGGCGGCGCTGACGGCGAGCACCGTGATGCCGGCGCCGAGCCTGGTGATCCTGGTCATATCTGCTCCTTGGAGGTGTCTGAGGTGCCCGGGTCGGGCGTTGCCGGTATGGGGCTGCGCCGCTGCCGCCGGACGCTGATCAGCGCCCAGCCGCCCGCGAGCAGGCCGAGCAGTCCGGCGACGAGTGCGGCGAGCGCGAGGTGGGAGTCGTGGTCGTCGCCGTCGTCAGCGCCGCCGTGGGTGCCCGCGACGGCCGGCTCGGTGACGACCGCGGCGGCGCCGTGGCCGCCGGCCTTCGCGACCGGCGCGGTCAGCGTGATCGTCGCGGCCGGCTCGTCGGCGTCGGCCGGGCCGATCCAGCGCACGACGTCGCCGTCGCTGTACGTCTGCAGCGCCTTGAACGCGAGCGTCGTGCCCTCCTTGTCCGGCATCAGGAGGGAGATCGGGAAGTCCTGGAACTGCCCGGGCCGGATGCCGCCGTCCTGCGCCGTCCACGTGATCGTGTCCACGCCGGTCGTGATCGGCCCGTCCGGCGTCTGGATCGGCGGGTCGAGCGTCATCGTCCTGACCCGGGCCGTCCACCCCGGCACGGGCATGTACGAGACGGAGGTGAACCCGCGCGGGAGCTTCAGCTGCACCTTCACGGTCGCCGCGTCGTCCTTCTCGTTCGGCACGCGCACGGTCTCGACCACGAACGCGCCCGCCGGGGCGGTCGCCGGCTGGAGCGACACGTGCCCATGGGCCGCGGCCGGGCCGGCGAGCAGCAGGGCGAGGGCCGCGAGCGCGGCGCGGGCGACGGGACGATGCATGGGACCTCCTCGGTCATGTCTGCGGGCCGCGGTCACCGGACCGGAACCTCGAGCTTGGCGACGTACTCGTCGAAGTCGCTGACGCGGACGGCGACGTCCATCCGCCAGTCCCCCGGAGCGCCGAGCTGCGCGCCGCGGACGAGGTAGTGGCCGGGGCCGGCGCGCAGCACGCGCTCGCTGAGCGGGCCGATCCCGAGCGCCGGCTGGCGGACGCGCACGCGGACCTCCTCGGCGCCGTCCCACGGCGCGCCGGTCCGGGGATCCAGCAGATAGACGTGGATCTCGTTCGTCCCCGGCGCCGCGGGGTCGACCGTCGCCTGCAGCCGCGCGGGACCGACCGTCCCCTCGCGGGTCACCGGACCGCTCTCGGCGGCGGGCGCCGGAGCGGTCCCCGACAGCACGGCGGTGACCACGAGGACGGCCGTCAGGAGCAGCGCCTCGGCGCGCAGCACGCGGCGCAGGCGTCCCCCCACCTCCCCGGGAGGACCCCCCTGCTGCGCCGCCTCGCGCAGCCCGGGCATGACGCGCCGCCGCTGGACGGCGCCCAGTCCGGCCAGAACCAGCAGCAGCGCGGTCTTGACGAGGACGAGCCGCCCGTACGCGGACGAGAGGAGATCGCCGACGCCGCCGAGCAGCACCAGCGCCTGCACCACCCCGGAGAGCGCCAGCGCGACGACGGCGAGCAGCGCGAGCGGCGAGAACCGGGCGAGCGTCTCGACGAGCAGGCGCGTCCGATCCTCCGGGACGAGCCGCGCGGTCGCCGCGCGGACCGGAAGAAGCAGGCAGGCGATCCCGCCGACCCAGACGGCCGCCGCGGCGACGTGGAGGGCGTTTCCGGGGACCAGCAGCACCGTGGGCGCGATGCTCCCGGCGTGGCCGCCGAGCGCCGGCAGCAGCACGAGCAGGAACGCGGGCACGGCGGCGACGAGCGCCCGCGCGGGCAGGGCCGGCACGGCGAGGCCCTCCGCGCCGAGCGTCGCGGGCCGCAGCCGGGCCTGCGCCGTCGCCGGACGCAGCAGGAGGACCGCGCCGAGCGCGAGGACCGCCCAGCACACCGCTCCCGTGGCCCAGACCCGCCCGAAGCGCGTGTCGAGCACGTCGCCGAGGGCGCCCTCGCGCACGCCCGCGAGCGGCCCCGAACCGGCCATCGTCGCCGCCTGGAACACGAGCGCGGCGAGCGCGCTGAGCAGACCCGCGATCGCCGTGGCGACGAGCAGGGCCAGCAGCCGACGCGCGAAGGTGTCGGCCGCCGGCTGCCAGCCGGCCCCGGCCCCCGCGGCGCGCGTGAGCGCCGGCAGCCAGACGAGCACGAGGAAGAGGAGCCCGCCGACGCCGACGGCGATCGCCGCGTACTGCACGCCGCGGGCGACGTCGAGCCCGGTCGCGACGGCGGGGCCCGCGCGCTCGCGGTCCAGCAGCTGGCCGACGGTCGCGCTGATCGCGCTGGCGGCGCCGACCGAGAACGTCGACCCGCCGCTGATGACATGGCCGTCGGCCGACACGACGCGGTAGGTGGCCGTGTACGTGCCGTCGTCCAGGCCCGTGCCGAGGCGCACGGCGATCGTCTCGGCGCCCCCGCCCGCCGGGGCGAACGGGCGTCCCGCCTGCACCTCGCGCCCAAACCGGTCGAAGACGCGCACCGCGCCCGCGGCACCGCTGACCGCTTCGTCGAAGCGGAACGCGACGCGGTCCGGCGCCTGCCGCAGGACGACGCCGCGATCGGGCGTCACGCCCTCGAGCGTCGCATGCGCCGCCGCGCCGGCGGGCGCGCCGAGGCAGGCCGCGACGGCGACGAGCAGGGCCGCGATCCCGGTCCTCCGCCTCACCAGGCCTCCTCGGCCGGGCGGGATGCCGGCGCGGCGCCGCGGCCCGCGCGGCGGCGGCGCACGACGAGCACGAGGACCACCGACCCGATCGCGAGCGCGAGCAGCGCGCCGATCGCCCAGGGCGGCATGCCACCGCCCGGCTCGCCGACCCAGTAGAGCGTGCCGGTCACCGCCGCCGGGCGTCCGTCGACACGCAGCGGCACCTCATAGTCGAAGACCTTCGTGCGGAGGGCCTCATCCTTGACCGCCGGCGGCGTGCCACGGCCCATCCAGTGGACGCGATGGTCGTGCCAGGCGAATCTCCCCGTCCGATCAACGGCCTCCCAGCGCGGCGTGGCGTTCGCCGAGGCGCTGGCCGGCACCGCCGACCCGCCGTACCGCTCGTCGTTGAGGAACGCGGCGGGCGAGCGGCGGTTGACCTGCACGCTCCCGTCGGGCAGCAGACGCACGTAGGGCTCGCCGTCGTACCCCTCGACGACGATCGTGCGACCGGACCGATTGGTGAGCTGGAGCGAGTCGTCGTAGTTGACGACTTCGACCTGCACACCGGACACCGCCGGCGTGACGCCGCGTGGGATGGAGCGGAAGTTGGGGTCGCCCTGATGGGCGTGGGCCGCCGGCGGCAGCGCCGCGAGCAGCAGCGCCATCGCCGCGGCCGCTCGAAGCGGGCGCAGCATGTCGACCTCCCGGTCGCCGATCGGACACGAACCGCCGGCGGCGGGCGCCGCGGCGGTGGGTGGGGTCCTCAGGCGGGGCGGGGCGGCGCGCGGCCCGCCGCGCACGCGGCGACCGGGCGGAGCAGGCGCCCGAGGACCGCGTCCGCGCGGCGCACGGAGGTGCCGAGATCCGAGCGCGGACCCGTGAGGTGCCTGCGCGCCCGCGCGGCGGCGAGCACCCGCTCACCGGGGAACCAGCCGGCCGCCAGCGTGAGCACCGCGGCCATCGAGGGCGCCACGAACAGGACGCCTGCAGGGCCGACGAGCAGGAGGATCGCCGCGACCGCCGCGAGGGCGGCGAGCAGCGCAACACCCGTCCGGCTTCGTCCCGCTCGCGGCAGCATCACCACTGAAGCGTACCGCCGATGGTCAGGCTGCGACGTGGTGCCGGCTCTGCGCGAACGCCGCGCGGGAGAACGGAACGACGAGGTCCGCGACGGCCTGCGGCTCGGTCGTGTGCGGCACGTGGCCGGTGTCGAGCTCGGCGTAGCGCGCGCCCGGGAATCGTCCCGGCGATCCGGCGCCCGACGCGCCGCGGGATGACCGGGTCGCGGCGCCCCCAGAGCACGAGCGTCGACGCCGTGATCGCAGCCGCGTCGCCGCGCAGGTCGTGCTCCGGAGAGGCGAAGCTCCCCCAGAGCTCGCTCACGGCGCGCAGACCGGGGTCACGCCGCGTCGTCGCGACGCCGGTGTCGCGCGAGCGCCGGTCGGCGTCGGTGCGCGCGCGCATGTAGTACGCCGAGAACGCCGGGTAGATCCGGCGCAGGAACCACGGCCGCGACATGAGGGAGCAGAAGGCGCGCACCTGCGGCGGACGGCCGACGAACCCGCCGCCGTCGACGATCACGAGGCCGCGCACGAGCTCGGGCCGCCGGATCGCCAGGCGCGTGGCGGCGAACCCGCCGACGGAGTTCCCGACGACGACGGCGCCCTCGGGAGCCAGGCGTTCGACGAGGGTCTCGGCGATGTCGGCGAAGCGGGTGACGGTCGCGGGGGCGTCGCCCGCGGGCGACTCCCCGTGGGCGGGCCAGTCGAGCGCGATCGAGCGCATGCCCTCCGGCAGCAGCGCGCGCAGCTCGTCGTAGTCGTGGTGGTCGTGCGCGCCGCTCGGCAACAGGACGACGGTGTCACCGGCGCCGCGATCGTCGTAGGCGACGGGCCCGGTCGGGGTCTCGAGGATGTCCATGGCGCGACGCTACCACATGACCGACCGGTCGGTCATGTGTATATGACCAGTCGGTCATGTACGGTGTGCCGATGGCCGTCGTCGCCACCACCCCGGCCGGGCAGCGCACGCGCGAGGCGCTGCTGGACGCCGGCACCACCGTGGCCGGGCTCCACGGGCTCGCCGGCCTGAGCGTCAACCGCGTCGTCGCGGAGGCCGGGGTGGCGAAGGGCACCTTCTACGTCCACTTCACCGACCGTGAGGCATTCGTCGACGCGCTGCACGAGCGCTTCCACGCGCACGTGCGCGAGGCCATCGCCGCGGCGGCCGGTGACCTGCCCCCCGGGCCGGAGCGCCTGGTCCGCAGCGCCGAGGCCTACCTCGACGTGTGCCTGGACGACCGCGCGGTGAAGGCGCTGGCGCTCGAGGCCCGCTCGGAGGGGGCGCTGAGCACCGCCATGTCCGACCGCGTCGACCGCCTCACGACGTCTGCCGAGGCGAGCTTCCGCGCGATGGGCTGGAAGGACGTGGCCGCGTCCGCGCAGCTGTTCGGCGCGATGACGTCGGAGATCGCCGTGCGCGAGTTCGACGCCGGCCGGCGGCTGCCGGCGAGCCGGCGCGCGCTGCGCCGCTTCCTCGGCGCCTGAGGCCGGTCAGGCCAGGGCGACGGCGGGACTGAGCGGAGCCGTCGTCGCGGCGGCCGGCTCACTCGTCGCACGGCGCGTGCCGAGTGACAGCGCGGTGGCGACCTCGCGGTACACCGGCGCGCTCATCGCCATGCCGCAGTGTGAGCTGGAGACCTCGACGTGCCGCGCCTGCGGGTCCAGGCAGGCCCGCCAGTGCAGGACGCCGTCGCTGCGCGAGTAGATCGACGTGAAGTTCACGCCGTCCGGCACGTCGGCGTCGAGGTCCTCCCAGAACGGGGTGCAGCAGCCGATCGGGTCCAGGCCGAACTTGTACGCCTCCCAGCTCTGCTCGCAGCCGGACCCGATGAGGCCGCCGCCCGCGGCGCGCTGCACGCGCTGGAGCCCGCGGATCTGCAGGCGCAGCAGCGGGTGCAGGTCGTCCATGCTCGCGACGAGCGGGGAGCCGAGCGCGACGACGTGGCTCACGCACTCGGGATGGCGGACGGCGAGCACGCGGCCGATCATGCCGCCGCGGCTGTGCCCGATCACCGCGACCGGGCGGTCGTAGCGCTCGCTCAGCTCGATGACGCGGCGCTCGAGGCGCCGGACCGTCTGCTGCGAGCAGGCGATGTTCGTCGTGATCCGCGAGCCGTGCGGGTTGTGTCCGGTGCGCCGCAGCCACTGGGCCATGAGCGCCAGGCTGCCGTCGCCCGCGAGAAACCCGGGCACGAGCAGCACGGGCTGCCCGTCGCCCTCGGGCACTCCGGCACCGCGCCAGACCCCGCTCGCCATGAGGCGCGCGGCCTCGGCACCCATCCGTGTCTCTCCCCAGATCACCGTCAGCCTCCTGCTTTTCGTCCGCGGACCGTACACGATCGGGCGGCACTCGTGCGGAAGATCACAAGCGTCGTGAAATACCGGCATTCCGCGTCCTGTCCAATGCGTCAGTTCGCGGCGAGCGGCGCAGGACGCGCGACGAACGGCGCCCCGCTCAGGATGCCGGGCGGCGGCCGGTGAGGATGCCCGCTCGACCGAGCCGCGCCAGGCGGTCGCGCAGCACGCGGTAGGCCCGGCGCTCCTCGAGCGTCCGGCTCACGAGCGCCGAGTCCCATGTGTACGGGCGGGGCGGCGCGACCCAGTGGTAGAGGTAGATCCGCTGGATCCGCGGGCTCAGGCGGCGGATCGTGTCGAAGAGATACCCGGTCGCGTTCGCTGCGTGGGTGAAGCCCTCGGGAATGGGGGTCGGGCTGCGGTTGCGCCGGTCCACGATGCCGCCGGTCTCGGTGACCCACAGCCGCGCGCGTGGGCCGATCGCCCTGAGCGCGGCGCGCGTGTACGTCGTGCGGAAGCGATTCGCGTCGAGGTAGTTGTGCAGACCCCAGCGCGTGGGCGGCGTGCTCGCGGCGCGGCGGAAGTCGCGCACCCAGGTACCGATGTTCGGGGCGTCGATGAGATCGGCCGCCAGGACGGTGCACCCCGGGCAGGCGAGCCGCAACTGGCGCCAGTAGGCGGCGACCAGCGCCGCGCGGCGACACGTCCGCTCCCCGCAGGCGTTCGCCTCGTTCCACGCCGAGAACTCCCGCACCCACGGGTAGCGGGCGCGGAACGCCTCGATCGCCCTGCGGTACTCCCCCGGCGTCGGCAGGTTGTCGGGGCTCTCGCGCGACTTGGAGATCGTCACGAGCGGTGTGAGACGCGCCGCCCGCACCGCGTTCATCCAGGCGTCGAGCTCGGCGCGCTGCCAGCCGACGTGGATCGCGTTCCATCCGACGAAGAGCCGCACGTGACCGATGCGGGTGCGCTCGAACGACGTCGTCGTGACGAACCGCGGGCGCTGCTCGGCGACGCCGACGGTGAGCGCCTCGGCACGCGGGGCGAGCGCGGCGAGGACCACGAGCGCGAGGAGGAGTGCCGGGCAGACGGATCGTTTCATGACGCACTGCGGATCATGCCCGCCGGGCGCGCATCGCACGCCGGCCCGCCTGGGCGACGCGTTCCCCGTCTGATAGGCATCCCCCATGTTCACGGGCACCACGCGCCGCCGATGACCACCGAGGGCCGCCGCGAGGCTCCGACGACCGCCAAGCGCGCGGCGGTCCAGGCCGCCGTGCTCGAGGCCACCGAAGCCCTGCTCGAGGAGGGCGCGAGCTTCGCGGACCTGGGCATCGAGCGGATCGCCACGCGCGCCGGCATCTCGCGCACCGCGTTCTACTTCTACTTCGCCGACAAGCGCGAGCTGCTCCTGCGCCTCACCGAGGAGGTGAACGCGCTGCTCTTCGAGCAGGCGGACATCTGGTTCTCGGGGCAGGGCGAGCCGGAGGCGGAGCTGCACACCGCGCTGACGAACATCGCCGCGCTCTACGACGAGCACGCGGTCCTGCTCCGCGCCCTCGTCGAGGTCTCGACCTACGACGAGGAGGTCGCGACCTTCTGGCGCAGCACGCTCGGGCGCTTCGTCGACGCGACCGAGCGGCGCATCGAGGAGGAGCGCGAGGCGGGACGGGCGCCGGGGGCGCACGCGCGGGCCACGGCCTTCGCCCTCACCTGGATGACCGAGCGCACGCTCTACCAGGACCTCGTGCAGGAGTCACCGGTGCCGAAGGCCGAGCTCGTGGACGCGCTGACCCGGATCTGGCTGCGCAGCGTCTACTCGGGCGCCTGAGCGTCGGCGCGGGCGACGTCCTCCGGGAGGATCGCGTCGAACTGCCCGGTCTCCAGCCGCTCCTCGGCGTCGGCGACGATCTCGGCGTCGGTCGCCGTCGGGTCGGCGCGCCGCACGCGCAGCGCGGTGAGCCGCTTGAACTTCAGGATCTCCAGCACGTAGATGAGGTAGACGCTCGCGGCGAGGACCGCGAGCCCGATCAGGGCCATGACGACGGCCCACCCGGCGTTGAGATCGCCCCCGTCCTGCGAGTACGGGACGAACCGCAGGGCGACGGCGAACGCCGCGACGCACGTCGTCCAGCCGTAGAGGTAGAGCACGGTCCGCCGCTGGCTGAAGCCGATCCTGCTCATCCGGTGGTGGAAGTGACTCTGGTCGGCCTCGTAGACGGGACGGCGGTACTTCAGCCGCTTGAGCACGACGAACGCCGTGTCCAGGAACGGGACCGCGAGCACGATCAGCGGGAAGATGAGCGCCAGCACCGCCTGGGTCTTCACGGCGCCCTCGACCATCACGCAGCCGAGCAGGAGGCCGAGCAGCATCGCGCCGGTGTCCCCCATGAAGACCTTCGCGGGCGGGAAGTTGTGGACGAGGAACCCCGCGGCCGCGCCGGCGGTGATCGCCGCGAGCGTCCCCGCGGTGCCGCGGCCGAGGTCGAAGGCGATGATCGCGAACGCGATCGCGCTGATCGCGCAGACGCCGGCTGCGAGGCCGTCGATCCCGTCGGAGAAGTTCACGACGTTCATGACGAAGACCAGGCCGATGACCGTGATCGGCCCGCCCGCGTCGCCGAGGCTCACCGCGCCGACGAACGGGAGCGTGATGTTCGAGACCTCGACGCCCGCCGCCACCGGGATCGTCGCGGCGACGATCTGGCCCGCGAACTTCACCGAGGGGGTGCAGGTCGAACCGGTCGTCGAGCGCGCCGACGAGCGTGATGAACGTTGCGCCCCAGAGGACGCCGCGCATCCGCTCGCCGATCAGCCCGTCGAGGTTGAGGAACAGGAGGCTCGCAACCAGGACGGCGGCGAAGATCGCCAGCCCGCCGAGCAGCGGCGTGTCGCGCGTCGCCAGGCCGCGGTCGCGCGGATGGTCGACCGCGCCGATGCTCGTGGCGAAGCGCGCCGCGAGCGGCGTGAGCAGCGCCGCGGTCGCAAAGGCGACCGCGAACGCGAGGACCGCGTCGCGCTCCGTCATCTGGTGCGCAGCGTAGACGGGGCGCCGGGCGGCGCCGCGCTCAGACCGCCGCGGGCGTGCTGAGCTGCGCGTACAGCGGGTAGCGGTCGGCGACCGCCGTCACCCGCTCGGCGAGCTCGCCGCGGCGCGCCTCGAACTCCGGCGTCAGCGCGGTCGCGATGATCTGCCCGACCTCGGCGAAGTCCTCGGTCTGCAGCCCGCGGGTGGCGAGCGCGGGCGTGCCGACGCGCAGGCCGCTCGTGACCATCGGCGGGCGCGGGTCGAACGGCACCGCGTTGCGGTTGACCGTGATCCCGATCTCGTGCAGGCGATCCTCGGCCTGCTGGCCGTCGAGCTCGCTCTCGCGCAGGTCGACGAGCACGAGGTGCACGTCGGTCCCGCCGGTGAGGACGTTGACGCCCGAACCGGCCGAGAGCAGCGCGCCCGCGACCTCCTGCGCGCCCGCGACCGTGCGGCGCTGGCGCTCGCGGAAGGCCTCGGTCTGGGCGATGCGCAGGCGTCACGGCCTTGCCGGCGATGACGTGCATCAGCGGGCCGCCCTGCTGGCCGGGGAAGACCGCGGAGTTGATCTTCTTCGGCGTACTCCTCGCGGCAGAGGATCATGCCGCCGCGGGCGCCGCCGAGCGTCTTGTGGATCGTCGTCGTGACGACGTCGGCGTGCGGCACCGGGCTCGGGTGCAGCCCCGGCGGCGACGAGACCGGCGAAGTGCGCCATGTCGACGAGCAGGTACGCGCCGACCTCGTCGGCGATCTCGCGGAAGCGCGCGAAGTCCAGCTGCCGCGGGTAGGCCGACCAGCCGGCGATGATCAGCTTCGGCCGGCGTCTCCTGCGCGAGCCGCTGGACCTCGTCCATGTCGATGAGGTGCGTCTCCGGGCTGACCTCGTAGGCCGTGACGTCGTAGAGCTTGCCCGAGACGTTGAGCTTCATCCCGTGCGTGAGGTGGCCGCCGTGCGGCGAGCGCGAGGCCCATGATCCGGTCGCCCGGGTCGAGCAGCGCGTGGAAGACCTGCGCGTTGGCCGGCGCGCCGGCGTTCGGCTGGACGTTCGCGTGCTCGGCGCCGAACAGCTCCTTGGCCCGGTCGATCGCGAGCTGCTCGACGACGTCCACGTGCTCGCAGCCGCCGTAGTAGCGCTTGCCGGGATAGCCCTCGGCGTACTTGTTCGTCAGCACGCTGCCCTGGCACTCCAGGACCGCCTGCGGGACGAAGTTCTCCGAGGCGATCATCTCCAGCGTGCGCTGCTGGCGATCGAGCTCGAGGCCGACGGCCTCGGCGATCTCCGGGTCGACCTCGGCGAGCGGGCGGTTGAAGAAGTCCGGCGGCAGATCGGGCATTCCGGCGACGGTAGCACCCGGCGGGGGGCCGCCGTCAGGCGCTTTCGAGGTCGCCGATCTGGTCCACGCGGCGGGCGTGGCGGCCGCCCTCGTGGTCGGTCGCCAGGAAGCGCGCGACGATGCCGTCGGCCTCCTCGGGGGCGAGCCGGGCGCCGGACAGCGTGACGACGTTGATGTCGTTGTGCCGCCGCGCCATCTCGGCCTCGTCGGCGTCGTGGGCGTTGACGGCGCGGATCCCCGCGATCTTGTTCGCGGCGATCGCGACGCCGTTCCCGGAGCCGCAGACGAGCACCGCGCGCTCGGCCTCCCCGGCGGCCACCAGCCGCGCCGCATCGGCGGCGAAGCCCGGATAGTCGACGGACTCCCCGCTCGTCGTCCCGACGTCGACGACGTCGTGCCCGGCCGCGGCGAGCGCGAGGCGCACGTGCTCCTTGAGCGCGAACCCCGCGTGGTCGGACCCGACGGCGATCCTCATGCCGGGGCTCCCGCGGCGGCGAGCTCGGCGAGGCCCTGCTCGCGCGTGACGATCGGCGCGTAGCCGAAGTCGGCGCGGGCGCGCGAGTCGTCGAGCACCGTGTCCAGTGACGAGATCCAGACGGCGAACCGGGTCAGCGGGGGACCGCCGCCGAGCGGCAGCAGCCGCCACAGGCGCTCACCGCCGGCGGCCACGGCCCGCGCCAGCGCCGGGGGGACGCTGCGAGTCGGCGGCTCGACGCCCTGCGTCGCGAGCAGGTCCGTGACGAACTCGCGGAAGACGACCGGATCGCCGTCGGTGACGAAGTACGGGCGCCCCGGCGTCGCGTGGTCCGCGGCCAGGACGAGCCCCTCGACGACGTTGTCGACGTGCGTGATCGACGTGCGATGGCGTCCGCCGCCGATCCAGGCGAAGCGCCGGGACCGCGCCAGCTCGACCATCCGCGGCAGCAGCGTCGTGTCACCGCGGCCCCAGACGAAGCGCGGGCGGATGACGACCGTCTCCAGCCCGTCGCCGTCGGCGGCCAGCACGAGTGCCTCGGCGCGGGCCTTCGACGCCGAGTACAGCGCCGGCGAGTCCGGGCGCAGCGGCGCGGACTCGTCGGCGTCCACGAGCGGCTGCCCGGCGAGGACCGCCGCCTCGGTCCCGACGTGGACCATGCGCCGCACGCCCGCGCGGCGACACGCCTCGACGACGTTGGCGCTGCCCTGCACGTTGCCGCGCTCGAACTCCGCGGGGTCGCCCCAGTCGCCCAGGTGCGCGGCGCAGTGGAACGCGACGTCGCAACCCCGTGCCCCGTCGGTCAGCGCGGCCACGTCGGCGAGATCGCCGCGCACGACCTCGGCGCCCCGGTCGGCGACGGCGCCGGCGCTCGCGTCGCTGCGGGCGAGCGCTCGCACCCGCCAGCCATCGGCGACCAGGCGCTCTGTGAGGCGCCCGCCGATGAAGCCGGATCCGCCGGTGACGAAGGCTGCGCGAGGCATGCCCGGACCCTAGATCATCGCCCCGGCCGTCAGCGGGTCTCGCGCACGCGGCGGCGGCCCACGACGACCCGCTCGATCCCCGCAAGGTCCCGCCGGGCGCCGACGTCGTGGAAGCCGGCATCGCGGACGAGCTCGCGCACGACATCCGACTGCCCGGCGCCGATCTCCAGCGCCAGCAGCGGCGCGCGCGTCGCGGCCGCCTGCCGCAGCAGCTCGCGCACGACGTCCAGGCCATCCTCGCCGCCGAACAGCGCGCCCCCGGGCTCGTGGTCGCGGACGTCCCGCGGCAGCCCGGCGCGGTCGCCCTCGGCGATGTACGGCGGGTTGGACAGGATCGCGTCCCAGTCCTCTCCCAGCCCGGTGAGCAGGTCGGCGTGGACGAGCTCGACGTCGAGCCCCAGCCGGTCGCGGTTGGCGCGCGCCACCGCGAGCGCGTCCTCGCTCACGTCGCTGCCGGTCACCCGCAGCGCCGGCCGCTCGTGCTTGAGCGCGAGCGCGACCGCGCCGCTCCCGGTGCCGACGTCCAGCACGCGCGACCCGTCGGCGAGCGGCAGCGCCGCCTCGACGAGCGACTCCGTCTCCGGCCGCGGGACGAGCACCCGTGGATCCACGAGCAGGTCGATGTGGCGGAACCCCTTGGTGCCGAGGAGGTAGGCGACGGGCTCCCCGGTCGTCGAGCGGCGCCGGACGAGGTCCTGGAAGGCGCGCGCCTGCGGGCCGGCCACCTCACGGTCCGGGTCCAGGAAGAGCTCGGCGCGGCTCGACACCGAGGGCGTGCGCGAGCAGGAGCTCGGCGTCCAGCTGCGGGGACTCCGAGCCCGAGGCCGTGATCGCCACGACCGCCGAGTCGAGCGCGTCGCGGACCGTGACGCCCGCAAGCGCCATCACGCCTGCTGCGCCTGCGCTTCGAGCCGGCGGCGCTTCTCGTCCGCCTCGAGCGCCGCGGTGAACTCGCCGAGGTCGCCCTCGAGCACGGCGTCGAGGTCGTGGACGGTGAGCTTCACGCGGTGGTCCGTCACGCGCCGCTCGGGAAAGTTGTAGGTGCGGATCTTCTCGGCGCGGTCGCCGGTGCCGACCTGGGAGCGCCGGTCGGCGGCCAGCTCGGCCTGCTGCTCGGCGAGTGCCCGCTCGTACAGGCGCGCCCGCAGCACCCGCAGTGCCTTCTCGCGGTTCTGCAGCTGGCTCTTCTCGTCCTGCATCGCGACGACGACACCCGTGGGCTTATGCGTGATGCGCACCGCCGAGTCGGTCGTGTTGACCGACTGCCCGCCGGGACCCGACGAGCGGTAGACGTCGATCTGCAGGTCGTTCTGGTCGACGTGGATGTCCACGTCCTCGGCCTCGGGGAGCACCGCGACCGTGCAGGTGCTCGTGTGGATGCGCCCCTGGGACTCGGTCACGGGCACGCGCTGGACGCGGTGCGTGCCGCCCTCGTACTTGAACACCGAGAACGCGCCGTCGCCCTTGATCGCGAACGTGTACTTGCCCTCGGCCGCCTCGAGCGACTCGGGGCTGAAGCCCGCGCGCTCGGCGTACTTCGTGAGCATCCGGTAGACGTCGCCGGCCCACAGCCCGGCCTCCTCGCCGCCCGCGCCGCCCTGGATCTCGACGATGACGTTCTTGTCGTCGTTGGGGTCGGTCTCGACCATCGCGAGGCGGATCGCCTCCTCGAGCTCCTCGATCCGCGCGCGAGCGGTGGCGAGCATCTCGCGCACCTCCGGGTCGTCCTCACCCTCGTCGAGCATCTCCTGCGCGCCGGCGGCGTCGTCGGTCGCGCGCCGCCAGTGCTCGGCGAGCTTCGCCGCCGGCTCCAGGCGGCGGTACTCGCGCCCCGCCTCCGCATAGCGGTTGCGATCGCCGATGACCACGGGATCGACGATCTGCGCCGACACGTCGGCGAAGCGGGCTTCGATCTGGTCGACCAGGGACTCGATCATGCGTGTGATGAGCGTACCGGCGTGCCTTGTGCGACTCGCGAACGGGGAGTAGCGTCGCCCCCATGGGTCGGAGGACGCTCGCGGCGGGCGCCGCTGCGCTGATGCTCTGCCTGCCGGCCGGCGCCGCGCAGGCCCAGGCTCCGCGGTCACCGGACTCGCTGGCACCGCCGGACGCGCCGGCGCACTGGCTCCCGCCGGAGCCCTGGGTCTACAACCACTGGCTGCCGTACGACGAGGAGCGGCTCTACCGGCTGCTCAGGATCACCCGCGCGGATCTGTGGCAGCAGGTCCGGGACGACCGGCGCACCGTCGCCCAGCTCGCGGCACGCCGGGGCTGGAACGACCCGCGCACGCTCGCGGCCGCGCTGATCGCGCCGCGCCGTGGCGCGGTGGGGCCCGCCGCCGCGGTGCGCCTCGAGGACCGGGCGCTGCGCACCCTCACGCAGGGCCACCTCGCCCAGCACGTCTTCTTCCATTCGCTGCACCAGTTCTCACTCCCGAGCGCCGCCCCGGAGCTGTTCGGCGTGACCGATGCGGCCTTCCGGCGGCTGCGCCGAACGGAGTTGAGCCCGCTCGCGATCGCCCGCCTGCACGGGCGCTCGCCGGGATACGTCGAGGGCCAGGCGATCGCGGTCCTGCGTGAGCGTGTCCGCGCCGGCGTCAGCGGCGGCGCGCTCTCGCGCGCGCAGGCGGCGATCCTCCTCCGCCGCCAGCTGACACAGCTGCCGCGCTGGCTCGACCAGCAGCGCTACAACGGACCGCCACTGACGCGGCGGGGCGCGCTCGTGACCAGGCCGCGCGACTACGCGTCGAATCCCGCGATCTCGGCGGACGGCCGCTTCGTCGCCTACGAGGCGTATCGCCAGAAGCTGCCGCTGGCCGTGCGACTCGGCGAGATCGCGGTGCTGCGGGCCGACCTGGACGGCGGCGCGACCACCCTCCTCAGCGGCGTGCGCGACCCGGGAGCCAACGGCCCGCAGCCGGCCTCGGCGTACAACGCGACGATCTCCGGGGACGGCGCGGTCGTCGCCTACGAGTCCGCGGAGGGGAACCAGAACTTCGCCAAGCGCTACGGCCGGATCGGCGTGATGCTCTGCGATCTCCCGCACGGCGGGCGGGGTGTCGCCATCGACGCGGGCGACCGGTCCACGCCGGACTCCCAGAGCTCCTACAACCCGCAGCTCGCCGCCGACGGGAAGCGGCTGATCTTCCAGGCGATCCGCGGCGGGCGGACCGCCGTCGTGGCTCGCGACCTGCCCGGCGGCGCCGAGCGGCTCGTCGCGGGCGGGATGCCGCCGCTGGGCCGCTCCTACGCGGACGCCTACGAGGTGGGCGTCTCCCGCGACGGGCTGCGCGTGGTCTACACCGCCGCCGGCGGTCTGCTGGACGACCCCGAGTCGGCGACCTCGACGGTCGTGGTCCGCGATCTCGCCCGGCCGGGCTCGGGCCCCCTCCTCGTCAGCCGCGCGGACGGCCAGACGGGCGCCCCCGCGGACGGCTACTCGTCCGACGGCGCGATCTCGCCGGACGGGCGCTGGGTCGCCTTCGCCTCGGACGCCGCGAACCTCGGCGGGCCCGCGGGCCGGATCCGCCTGTACCTGCGGGACCTCGAAGGCGGACGGACGCGACGCATCCCGACGGGAGACGGCCTCCCGCTCGACCCCGTGGTGAGCGACGGCGGGACGACGGTGGCCTTCACGCTCGTCACGGGCGAACGGGCCGAGGTTCGGGCGTGGTCCTCCGTGACGGGCGGCCCGGCGCTGGTCAGCCGCGCGACCGGCGCGGCGGGCGCACCCGGCGACGGGTGGTCCGATGACCCGTCGATCGCCGCAGACGGCCGGCGCGTGGCCTTCGCCTCCACCGCGACGAACCTCGCTCCCGCGAAGCCGACGTCGGCGCGGGGCGTGTTCGTCCGCGATCTCGGCACGCTGGCCACGCGCCTCGTCAGCGATCCCGCCGTCGCCTACGAGGTCGGCCCGTGAGACGCCTGCGCGGCCGTCGCCGCCGCCGGGCTCGCAGGCCTGGCGCTGACCGCCGCCCCCGCCGGCGGCGCGGGCGGCCCGACGGTCTTCGTCATCGACAACGCGTTCGTGCGCGACCTGCAGCGCCCGGTCCTGCGCATCGCCCCGGGAACCTCGGTGACCTGGGCCTGGCGCTCGCAGCAGTCACACGGCGTGAGCGCGTCCGGGCCCCGACGATTCGCCTCGAAGATCCGCAGCCGCGGGAGCTACCGCCACCGCTTCACCCGCACCGGGACGTACCGGATCGTCTGCCCCCTCCACGCCCCGGGGATGAAGATGACCGTGGTCGTCCGGGGCTGAGCGCACCAGCGGCGGCCGCGGCCCGCCGTCCCACAACACACGGCCCTCGAGCGGAAGATCGGGGATGCATGAGGCCGCACGCCAAGGGGGTGCTGTGGCGAAAGCCACCGCCCCCCGCAGGCGGGTGGGCTCAGGCGCCCCGAGATCCGCGAATCACGCAGCGATCTCGACGCCGACGAGGTCTGCGTCCGTCAGCTCACCCGGCGTCTCGCGCTCGAGCACGGCCTCCATCGCGGCGATCGCGACGGCGAGCTGGGTGAGGTCGGGCTCGCGCGTGGTGAGGAGCTGGAGCTTGAGGCCGGGCCACATGAGGATCTGCACCCAGCGCTTGCTGCGGTGCTTGCCGGCGAGCTTGATGAACTCGAAGGAGATGCCTGCGATGAGCGGGACGCCGACGATCCGGCTGACGACGAGCGCCCACCAGGGCAGCAGCCCGAGCGGCGAGAAGACGAAGATCGCGACGACCATGACGATGAGCAGGAAGCTCGTCCCGCAGCGCGGGTGCAGGCGCGAGAAGCGTCGCGCGTTGTCGGGCGTGAGCTCGAGCCCGGCCTCGTAGCAGGAGATCGTCTTGTGCTCGGCCCCGTGGTACTCGAAGACCCGGCGCAGGTCGCGCAGGCGTGAGAGCAGGGTGAGGTAGCCGAGGAAGATGAGGATCCGCAGGATCCCCTCGACGATCCAGAAGAGGACCGCGGAGCCGAGCTCGTCCTTGATGAGGTTCGTGAGCGTGACGGGGACGACGAAGAAGAGCCCGACGGCGAGGACGAGCGAGAAGACGATGGTGGCGATCCAGAGCCAGCCGGAGATCGGCTCCTCCTCCTCGGGCATCTGCGCGTTGGCGGAGATGCCGAGGGCCTTGAAGCCGATGACGAGCGACTCGCCGAGCGCGAAGACGCCGCGCACGATCGGCAGCCGCAGCCGCGGTGCCGCTTGAGGATCGAGTCGATGCCGGTGGTCTCGACCAGCGATCTCGCCGCGCGGCGGATCGTTCATGTCGAGGCGCACGCCCTCCTCGTCGAGCTGGTCGGGCGCCGGCTTGCGGCAGGCGACGGCCCAGGTGCGCACGCCGCGCATCATCACGCCCTCGAGGACGGCCTGGCCGCCGACGGGGGCGTCGCGCGTGGCGACCCACTCGGCGGGCTCCGCGTCGTAGGCGGGCGCGCGCGGCGCCGTCGCGGCCTCGGCGGTCGCCATCGCCGCGGTCAGCTCTTGGTGGCTGCGGCGCGCTTGGCGGCGCGGCGGCGGAAGCGGTCGACGCGGCCGCCGGTGTCCACGAGCTTCTGCTTGCCCGTGTAGAACGGGTGGCAGTTCGAGCAGATCTCGACGTGGATCTCGGGCTCGGTCGAGCGGGTCATGAAGTCGTTGCCGCAGGTGCAGGTGACGTGCGACTCGACGTACTCGGGATGGATCTCGGTCTTCATGGTCGCCCCAATGCTAGCGGGCGGCGGCGGAGGCCTTGGCCGGGGCGCAGCGCCGCTCGAGGGCGTTGTTCGTCTCGGAGGACTCGAGGATCTCGGCCTTCGCGTCGACGGTGAAGCGGACGATGGTGCCGGCCTGGCAGCGCGGCGCCTGGAAGCTGACGAGCGAGGTCGCGCCCGGCGCGAGCGGGCCGACGCGCTGGGGCGGCTGGGCGACGCCGTTGACGGCGAGGACGACGTCGAAAGTGGCGGCGCTGCCGGAGCCGACGTTCTTGACGACGGCGCGGTAGACGACCACGTCGTCGCGCGCGCCGGCGACGATCGACGGTTCGAAGACGGCGAGGTCGGGCGTCGTGTCCGGCTGCGCGCAGATCGGCGTGACCTTCTTGGCGGTGCGGACGACCTTTCCGGCGTCCGAGCGCCAGCGGAACCGCACGACGGAGCGGTAGCTGTAGCCGCCGACGAGGCCGCCGACGCGCTTCTTGATGATGAAGCCGGAGACGCCGGGGTCGGAGAGGTCCCATTCGCCGAAGCCGTCGACGTCGACGGGGACCCACGCGGTGTTTCCGAGGCGGGCGTAGCAGGTCGAACCGCATCTCCATGCGGCCCTTGAAGCCGGGGATGCCCGGCATGGAGCCCTTGAAGACGGCCCCGCGTGAGGCGGCGGTCGTCTTGCAGCCGGTCAGGGAGCCCTGGACGGCGACCTTCTTGCCGCCCTTGGGGGCGGCGCCTGCGGCCCCCGCGGAGGCCGGCAGCGCGAGCAGCGCGGCCGTGGCGAGGGCGAGAAGGAGCGTCCGTGCGGTGGGCATCTGCGTCAGAAACACGTGAGGGGCGCCATGGTTGCGCCCCTCACGTCATTCGTCGAGTGCGGCACGGGTCCCTACGTGAGCTGGTAGAGCGGTCCGTCGCCCCCCTCGGGGGTCGTCAGGCGCCCGCCCTTGGCCGTGATCGCGCCGCACTGCACGCAGTTGGTGTAGTTGACGATGACGTCGACGTCGCCCGGTCTCGGGCGGCCTCGTCGGGGATCTCGTAGACGCCGGCGGGGCACATCCACACCCAGGTCTCGGCCACCTCGCGCGGCACCTGCTTCTGCACGCGGATGTGGTTCGGCGCGTCGTCGCGGGTCTGGTTGCCGGTGATGAAGACGCTGGAGAGCTTGTCGAAGGTGTACTTGCCGTCCGGCTTGGGGTAGCGGTCCTTCGTCTTGCCGATGAACATCGGCTGTCTCGTCGTTGCGGTGCCACGCGAGCCGGCCGCCGGGGAACTTGCCCTTGGTGACGATCGAGAGGTTGACGAGCGGCCCGCCCTTGATGAAGCCCTTCTGGAACGGCTGGCGGGCGTTGCGCACCTCGTAGAGCTCGCGTCCGGTCTGCGAGTCCTCGATCGCGTCCTCGTAGGGCGCCAGCGAGGTCTCGCCGCGCGAGACGGCGTCGTAGATCGCCTCGCCGGCGAGCTTGCCGGAGAGCACGGCGTGGTGGACGCCCTTGAGCGACACGGTGTCGACCAGGCCCGCGGCGTCGCCGACGAGCAGCGCGCCCGGCATCGTGAGCTTCGGGCATCGACCAGTAGCCGCCGGCCGGGAGCGCCTTCGCGCCCCAGCCGACGCGCTCGCCGCCGTCGAGGATCTTCTTGACGAGCGGGTGCTGCTTGAACGTCTGCAGCAGGTCGTGCGCGGAGGTCGTGGCGTCGGCGTACTCGAGGTCGATGACGAAGCCGATCGACACGAGGTCGTCGCCCGTCTTCTCGTCCTTCATCGGGTAGATCCAGGAGCCGCCGATCTGCCCGTACTTGGCCGAGATGTTCAGCGGCCACGGCCCGATCGTGTGGATGACGCGGTCGAGCGGCTTGGGGACCTTCCAGACCTCCTTGACGCCGAGCTCCCAGACCTGCGGCTCGCGGTGCTCGCCGAGGTCGAACTCGCGGATCGCGGCGCCGGTGAGGCTGCCCCAGCAGCCTTCGGCGAGGACGACGACCTGCGCCTTGACGTCGGTGCCGGGCTCGAAGTTGCCGAGCTCCTCGCCGTCCTTGCCGCGGCCCTTGTCGCCGGAGCGCACGCCGACGACGCGGCCCTCGTCGACGAGCAGCTGCGTCGGCGCTGGTCTCGGTGAGGATGTAGGCGCCGGCCTCCTCGGCGATCTTCTGCTGGAAGCGGCGCGAGCGCGGCGACGGAGATGACCTCGTTGCCGTGGTTCTTGAACGGCGGGGGCGGCGGGATGCGCAGGCGCGATCTTGGAGGTCGGCGTCAGGTAGACGGCCTCCTTGTGGACCTCGCCGAACGCGAAGCCCTCCTTGCGCCAGTCCTCCCGCGTCATGTCGGGGAACAGCTCCTGCAGCGGGCCGGGGCGCATCACGGCGCCGGACAGGTTGTGCCCGCCGCAGGTCTTGGCCTTCTCGATCACCGCGACCGGCACCTCGCCGAGACGCTCCATCGTCTCGGGATCATCGGCGAGCAGCTGGAGGATGCGGTTCGCGCAGGCCAGCCCGGCGGTCCCGCCGCCGACGATCGGCGACGCCGACTTCGATGCGCTCGTCCTCGGGGTCGAGTCCGCGCTTGATGAACTCGTCCGGGGAGGCCACCGGCGGCGGGTACGCCGCCGGGACCGCCCGGCCGTTGCCGTTCGCGCCGGCCATGGTGATCAGCCGCCCTTCTTGGCCTTCACGGCCTCGGTGAGCTTCGGGCATGATCTTGTGGAGGTCGCCGACGATCCCGAGGTCGCTGAACTCGAAGATCGGCGCGTTCGCGTCCTTGTTGATCGCGACGATGTGCTCGCTGTTCTGCATGCCGACCTTGTGCTGGATCGCGCCGGAGATGCCGGCCGCGAGGTAGAGCTTCGGCGCGACCGTCTTGCCGGTCTGGCCGATCTGCCCGGCGTAGGGGAACCAGCCGGCGTCGACGACCGCGCGGGTCGCCGCGACGGCGGACGTGCCGCCGAACGCGCCGGCGAGGTCCTCGCAGAGCTGGAAGCCCTCGGCGGCGCCGAGGCCGCGGCCGCCGGCGATGAGGACGTCGGCGCCCTCGATGTCGACCTCGTCGCCGCGCTGCTCGCCGCGGGTGATCATCTGCGCCTGGGTCGAGAACTCGGAGAGCTCGACGTCGAGGTTCTCGACCGCCGCCGGTGCCGGAGCCGGACTCGCTTGATGTCGAACGCGTTGAGGCGGCCGATGATGATGCCCTGGCTCGCTGCGTGAAGCGGATCTCGCGCGATCGGCCGAGTCGCCGAGGATCGGGCGCTCGGCGACGAGCTTGCCGTCGGTGACGTGCACCGCGGTGATCTCCATCGCCACGCCGGCGCCGAGGCGCGCGGCGAGACCGGCGCCGACCTCGAAGCCGAGCAGGCCGCCGCCGAACAGCGCGTAGTCGTACGCGCCGGCGGCCCAGGCGGCCGCCATCGCGTCGACGACCGGCTGCGCGAGGCCCTCGGGGCCCTCGGCGCGGCAGGACCTTCGTCGCGCCGTACGTTGCCGAGCGAGCCGGCGAGGTCGTCGGCGACGCCCTGCCCGACGAGGATCGCGTGGCCTCGCCGCCGGTCTCGGCGGCGAGCTTGGCGGCCTCGGAGACGGCGCCGAGGGAGTTCTTGTTGAAGGCGCCCTCGTAGTGGAGCGCGTAGACCAGGATGTTGGCCATCTAGATCAGCTTCCTCTCGTCGAGCCAGGCAGACGATCTTCTCGACCGTCTCGTTGGTGTCTTCGTCCTCGATGATCTCCCCGGCTTCCTTCTTGGGCGGCGGGTGACGCGCCGACCCACTGGGCGGCGGCGTTGTCGCCGCCGACCTTGGAGGCGTCGATGCTCGACGTCGCCGGCCGAGACGGTGTCGAGCGGCTTCTTCTTCGCGCCCATGATCGCCTTCAGCGACGGGTAGCGCGGCTCGTTGATCGCGTCACCGACGGAGATGACCGCGGGCAGCTGGATCTTGACGGTGTCGTAGCCGTACTCGGCCTGGCGCTCGGCGCGCAGCTCGGTGCCGCCCTCGACGTCGATCTTGATCACCTGGGTCAGCGACGGCATCTCGAGGTGGTCGGCCACGACGGCGCCGACCGTGTAGCACTCGCCGTCATCGGACTGCTGCCCGAGCAGGACGAGGTCGGGGTTCTCGCGCTTGAGCATCTTCGCGAGCGCGTAGCCGGTGGCGGCGACGTCGGAGCCGGCGAGCGCGTCGTCGCTCAGGTGCACGGAGCGGTCGGCGCCGAGCGAGACGGCCTTGTGGAGCGCGCGGACGGCGGACTCGGGGCCCATCGACACGGCGACGACCTCCTCGACCGGCAGCGCGCCGCTCTCCTTCAGCTGCATCGCAGCCTCGATGGCGTGGGTGTCGTACGGGTTGAGGTTCTTCTCGCCGCTTCGGTCCATGCGCCCCGTGGACGGGTCGATGCGCTTCTGGACGGCGGCGTCTGGCACCTCTTTGACCAGGACGCAGATCTTCACTTCAGTCCTCCTGTGGCAACGGGGATTCGGAGTGTACCGGCGATATTGACTGACGAGTCAATCGGGCGCTTTGACGGCACGTCGCCGCCCGCCACCCGGAGTGGCGCCGCCTAGCGGGGTTCCCGCTCGGATACGGCGCCTTGCGATGAAGTCGATGATGCTCTGCGTGGGCGCGCCGGGCGTGAACACCGCGGCGACGCCGAGCTGCTCGAGCTCGGGGATGTCGTCGGCCGGGATCGTGCCGCCGACCGTGACGAGCACGTCGCCCGCGCCCTGCTCGCGCGAGCAGCTCGACCACGCGCGGGACGAGCGTCATGTGGGCGCCGGAGAGGATCGAGAGACCGACGGCGTCGGCGTCCTCCTGGATGACGGTCTCGACGATCTGCTCGGGCGTCTGGTGCAGGCCCGTGTAGATGACCTCCATGCCGGCGTCGCGCAAAGCGCGGGCGATGATCTTCGCGCCGCGGTCATGGCCGTCGAGGCCGGGCTTGGCGACGACGACGCGGATCTTCTGCTGAGTGCTCGGACTGGACATAGGGGGCCGCTCGGGCCGCACAGGGTAGTCCGTCGGGCGCGAACATGACGTGCGCGTCATCCGGGGCGGTGGCGGAAGCCGGCCCGGGCGGCGCCCGAAGGCGCCGCCCGAGTCCGTACCTCCGGGCTCGGTCCCAGTTACGGACCCGGAGCTTGGGGCGTGCGCCTAGCGCACGCGGACGGTCATCTCCATCCCGGGATGGATGGTGCAGACGAAGCTGGCGCGACCCGTCCGGCGGAACGTGCGCGTGAACGCGGCGCGGCGCCGCGTGACCGGCGTCTCGAGCCGGCCGGGACGCCCGGCCCGAGCGAGGTTGTGCCGGCGCTCGCCGGCCCAGACGAAGCGCACCGACCCGCCGCGGGCGAGGGTGACGCGCGAGGGCGAGAAGAAGTTGTCCTTGAGCCGGACGGTCCGCGTGGCGGACGCCGTGGCTCCGCAGCCCGGCGCCGGCGCCACGGCCGGGGCGACCGCAGGAGCGCGGCCGTCAGCAGCACGCCGGCGGTGGACGCGAGCGGCAGCATGCGTCAGAAGACGGGGGTTTCCGTGTAGCTGCCGAAGACCTGCTGCAGCGCCTCGATGATCTCGCCCTCGCTCGCCTGGACGCGGGCGCAGTCCAGCAGCGGCGGCATGACGTTCGCGCCGCCGGTGGCGGCGACGCGGCGCAGCTCGGCGAGGCTCGCCTCGACGGCGGCGCCGTCGCGGCGCGCGCGGACGCCCTGGAGACGGTCCACCTGCTTGCGCTCGAGGGCGGCGTCGATCTTGTGGATCGGCGTCTGGTCCTCGTCGTTGCCGTCGGTGAACGCGTTCACACCCACGACAATGCGCCGTCCGGCGTCGATCTCCTGCTGGAGCTCGTAGCTCGCGTCGGCGATCTCGCGCTGGGGGAAGTTCTGCTTGACGGCCTCGACCATCCCGCCGAGCTCGTCGATCCGGCGGAAGTAGTCGTAGGCCTGCGGCCTCGATCCGGTCGGTCAGCGCCTCGACGAAGTAGCTGCCGCCGAGCGGGTCGATCGTGTTCGCCACGCCGGTCTCGTGGGCGATCATCTGCTGGGTGCGCAGCGCGACGCGCACGGCGCCCTCGGTCGGCAGCGCGAGCGCCTCGTCGTAGCTGTTGGTGTGCAGCGACTGGGTGCCGCCGAGCACGCCGGCGAGCGCCTCGATCGCGGTGCGGGCGATGTTGTTCAGCGGCTGCTGGGCGGTCAGCGAGACGCCGGCGGTCTGGGTGTGGAAGCGCATCAGCAGGCTCTTCGGGTTCTTGGCGCCGAACGTGTCGCGCAGCTCGCGCGCCCAGATCCGGCGGGCCGCGCGGTACTTGGCGATCTCCTCGAAGAAGTCGATCTGCGCGTTGAAGAAGAACGACAGGCGCGGGGCGAAGTCGTCGACGTCGAGGCCGCGCTCGACCGCCTGCTCGACGTACGTCAGGCCGTCCTTGAGCGTGAAGGCGAGCTCCTGCGCGGCGGTCGAGCCGGCCTCGCGGATGTGGTAGCCGGAGATCGAGACCGGGTGCCAGCGCGGCATCTGCGTCGAGCACCACTCGATCATGTCGCCGAGCACGCGCATCGCGGGGTCGATCGGGAAGCACCACTCCTTCTGGGCGATGTACTCCTTGAGGATGTCGGCCTGGATCGTCCCGCCGAGCCGTCGGCCGGGATGCCGTCCTCCTCCGCCGCGACGACGTAGTAGGCGAGCATGATCGCGGCGGGCGCGTTGATCGTCATCGAGACGCGTGACGTCGCCCAGGTCGATGCCCTGGAAGAGCGTGCTGCATGTCGTCGATCGTGTCGACCGCGACGCCCTCGCGGCCGACCTCGCCGAGCGAGCGCGGCGAGTCGGAGTCGTGGCCCATCAGCGACGGCATGTCGAAGGCGGTGCTGAGGCCCGGTCTGCCCGTGGTCGAGCAGGTAGCGGAAGCGCTCGTTGGTCTCCTCGGCGGTTCCGAACCCGGCGAACTGGCGCATCGTCCAGAGCCGGCCGCGGTACATCGACGGGTACACGCCGCGCGTGTACGGGTACTCGCCGGGGAGCCCGATCCGCTCGGGCGCGGGCAGGTCCGCCTCGGTGTAGAGCGGGGCGACCGGACTCACCGGAGAGCGTCGTGAACGACGCGTCGCGCTCGTGTTCGCGGGGCTGCCGGTGGTCCGGGGGGTGGTCGCCATCGGGGGGATACTACGGACTTACCTGACGGCGGCGTCATCTTTGCGGGGGCCGTGCACGCCGCCGACGAGGGAGTCCTCAGGCGCGTCGGTCGTTCGGACTGGGCCGGCCGGTACATTCGCCGCCATGCGCGCCGACATGCCGTCGTCCATGCCCCGCGGACCGCTGCGGCGGCTCCTGTCGACCCTGGCGGTGTCGGGCCTCGTCCTGGCGCTGGTTGCGGGCTGCGGCGGGGACGACGGGGACGACACGGCCGCGGCGCCCGCCGTCAAGACGGGTGTCCCGACGGTGCTCTCGGAGGAGCAGCTGCGTGCCTTCGGCAAGGCGCAGGCGTTCCCCGTCTACTGGGCCGGGCCGCAGGCCGACCGCCGCTACGAGGTGACCCGGACGTCCGGCGGCCGGGTGTACATCCGCTACCTCACGCCCAACGCCGAGGTCGGGACCGACAAGCCGCTCTTCCTCACGGTCGGCACGTACCCGGGATCCAACGCGTACGGCGCGCTGCAGGAGGTCGGCAGGCGAGACGGCGCGACGCCGGTGAAGACCCAGAGCGGTGCGCTCGTCGTGGTGCCCAGCGCGACCGCGCGCAACGCGTACTTCGCCTTCCCACAGTCGAACTTCCAGGTCGAGGTCTTCGCCCCGCAGAAGGGCCGCGCGAAGGCGCTCGTGCTCGACGGGCAGATCTCCCGGCTGACGTAACCCGTGGCGCTCGCTGCTGCGTGGGTCCTGTTCCCCGCGGCGCTGCTCGCCGTCGCGACCGGGTGGGGGCTGCTCGTGCAGGCGGCCGCCGGCGCGCGCATCCCCGCGGCGCTCCTGCCGGCGCTCGGGCTCAGCGCGCTCGCGCTGGCGCTGACCGCGACGAGCCGGCTCGCGCCGGGTGCGCCGCTCGCGCTGGGCGTGACGATCGCCGGCGCGCTCGCGGGCGGCGTGCTGTTCGTCGCCCGTGGCCGGCGGCTCGCGACTGACGCCGCCGGACCGCCGGGCGTCCCGTGGCCCGCGATCGCGGCCGGGCTCGTGTCGTTCGCGCTGCTCGCGGCGCCCGTCGTCCTCAGCGGCGCGCCGACGCTCTCGGGATACATCCGCCTGGACGACACCGCGACGTTCCTGGCGCTCGGCGACTGGGTGCTGACCCACGGTGGCGACACCGTCCGGGCTGGCGCCGTCGACATACGAGGCGATGCTGCGGTCCTACCTGGACGGCGGCTACCCGACGGGCTGGGCGTTCCCGCTCGTCGCGGTCGGCCGCGTCACCGGCGTCGACCTGCTGTGGCTGTGGATGCCCTACCTCGCGGTGCTCGGCGCGCTGCTCGCGATCGCGGTCGAGTCCCTGCTCGGGCCGCTCGTCCGCAGCCGCCCCCTGCGGGTCCTGGTCGCCGTCGCCGCCTCCTGCTCGGCACTGTTGCTCGGCTACGTCCTCTGGGGCGGGGTCAAGGAGATCTGGACGGCGGCGCTCGCGGCGCTGCTCGCGGCGCTCGTGCCGTGGACGCGGCGCGGCTGGAGGGAGCCGGTCGCCGTCGGCGCTCCGCGCGCTCGTCCCGCTGGCCGTCGGCTCCGGCGGGCTCGTCTGCGCGCTCGAGCGTCGCCGGCGTCGTCTGGGCGGCGCCGGCGTTCGCGGCGCTCGCGGCCGGCGTGGCGACGGCGCGCGGCCACGGGCGGCGCGTCCCGTCGTCCTCGCCGCCGTCGTGCTCGCGGGCGCGCTGCTGATCCCGCTCGTCCAGGCTCGTGCCGTTCGTCGACGGGCTCTCGAACGCCCCCGGATCGGGCCCGGACTGGCTCGGGAACCTGCTCGAGCCCGATCCGCCTCGTGCAGGTCGGCGGCATCTGGCCGGCCCGGGACTTCCGCGTGGACCCGGACGCCACGGCCCTGACGGCGCTCCTGCTGCTCGCCGTCGCCGGCGGCGCGGCGTACGGCCTGTGGCGCCGGGGCGCCTGCGCTCGTGGGGCGCGCTCGCGTACGCCGGGGTGCTCGGGTCAGCCGCCGTCGTGCTCCTGACGACGCGGCTGGGCGTGGGGCGAGGGCAAGGCGCTCGCGATCGCCTCGCCGGTGCCGCTCGCGCTGGCGGGCGCCGGCGCGGCGCAGCTGCTGGGTCGCCGCGGCGGCCTGCGCGTCGCCGGCTGCGGTGCTCGCCGGGCTGCTCGCCGTCGGCGTCGCCTGGTCGTACGTCCTGCAGGTCCAGGGGACGACGCTCGCGCCGTATGACCGCCACGAGGAGCTCGCGGCCGTCGGGGAGCGGTTCGCGGGGCGCGGGCCCGCGCTCGCGACGGAGTTCGACACCGTACGCCGGTCGCTGGTTCCTGCGGCGGATGGATGCCGAGGTCGCCTCCGACCTGCGCCGGCGCGAGGTGCCGCTGACCGACGGGACGCTGCTCGAGAAGGGCCGGTCGGCCGACATCGACGCCTTCGCGCTCGCCGCGCTGGACCCCTACCGGCTGCTCGTCGTGCGCCGGTCCCCCGCCGCGAGCCGGCCGCCGTCGTCCTTCCGGCGGGTCTGGCGCGGCCGCTGGTACGAGGTGTGGGAGCGGCAGACCGGGCGGGCGGTCGTCGAGCGCCTCGCGCTCGGCACGCCGGTGGACCCGACCGGCGTCCCGGCGTGCGCGGACGTGCGGCGCATCGCGCGCGCGGCGGGCCCGGGCGGCGTCGTCCGCGCCGCCGTCGCGCCGCAGCCGTCGGTGGCCGGGCTCGACGCCGCGTCGGCGCCCCGCGGCTGGCAGGCGACCTCGGCCGGGGTGCTCTACCCGGACGAGCGCGGGACGGGCACGGCCCGCGCGACGGTGAGTCTCCCGTCCGCCGGCCGGTACGAGGTGTGGGTGGGCGGCGCGTTTCGCGGCGCCGCCGCCGTGGCCGTCGACGGCGTCCCGGTCGGTGACGAGCGCCACCAGCTGAGCTTCACGGGCAACTGGGTGCCGTTCGGGTCGACCGACCTGAGCGGCGGGCCGCACGCCGTCACCGTCCGGCTGGACGGCGGCGGTCTGCACCCCGGCACCCGCGGCATCCGGCGCTTCGCGATCGGGCCGGTCGCGCTCGTGCCGGTCGACGGGCGGGCACGCGTGGTGGAGGTGTCCCGGAACGACGCCGGCGCCCTGTGCGGGCGCCGGCTGGACTGGGTTGAGGCTGTCCGCTGACCGTTACGGCAGCGGGATCACGACGACGTTGCGGTTGGTGAACGTGCCGGTCCCGCCGCTCGTCCGGTACTGCAACGTGAACGTGTTGGAGCCGGCAGTCAGACCGGTCACGCGGTAGGTCGCGCTGGCCTGGACGTAGCCCGTGCTGCTGCTCGTGCCGTGGTCCCGGATGAGCGCCCGCGTATCGGAGGCCGCCACGGTCGTCGCACCGGACACCGCGTACCCCATGAACGCTGTGTTGTTGGCCGGTGCCGCGACGCGGCCGGTGAGGATCACGAGAGCGTTGCCCGATGCCGGGATCGTGGCTGTCGCTGCGGGCGACGTGCCGCCACCCGTGAGCGTCGCGGTGTAGGCGCGCTAGCCGTCGTGCCTGCGGTGTCGTTGTCGCCACCGGCGGTGTTCACCGGGCCGGCAGGGCCGGTCGCGCCCTGCGCGCCGGTCGCGCCGGCCGGACCGGCCGGACCAGCCGGACCAGCGGGACCCGTCGCACCGTCAGCGCCGTCGGCGCCGTCAGCACCGGCCGGGCCCTGCGGACCGGTCGCGCCGTCAGCACCTGCCGCTCCGTCAGCACCGGCCACTCCATCAGCACCGTTCGCGCCGGCGGGGCCAGTCGCACCGTCAGCACCGGCCGGACCGGCCGGACCGATCGGACCGACGGGACCGTCCGGTCCGGCGGGACCCGGATCGCCCTGCGGACCCTGGGCGCCCGTGGCGCCGTCGGCACCAGCCGCCCGTCAGCACCGTCAGCACCGTCAGCACCGGCCGCGCCATCAGCACCAGCCGGACCCTGCGGGCCCGTCGCGCCATCAGCACCCGCCGCACCGGCCGCACCATCAGCACCGGCCGGACCCGTCGCGCCGTCGGCACCGGCCGCGCCATCAGCACCCGCCGCTCCGTCAGCACCTGCCGGACCCTGCGGGCCCGTCGCGCCGTCAGCACCTGCCGGACCCTGCGGGCCCGTCGCGCCGTCAGCACCTGCCGCTCCGTCAGCACCGGCCGCACCATCAGCACCGTTCGCGCCGGCGGGGCCGGTCGGACCGGCCGGGCCTGCGGGACCGGCGGCGCCGTCGGCGCCTGCAGCACCCGCGGCGCCGTCAACGCCTGCGGCACCGGCCGCGCCCGCTGCGCCAGCCGCGCCCGCTGCACCAGCGGGGCCCTGCGGACCGGTCGCGCCCGGCGCTCCGGCCGGACCCTTCGGGCCGACGGCTCCTGCCGGCCCCGTCGTGGACCCCGTGACCGAGGTCCAGCTGAGCTTCCGCTCGCCCTTCCTGCACTTGGTGGTCTTCTTCTTGACGATGCGCAGCGCGCCCGTCTTCTTGACGACGCACGAGTAGATCGTCGTCGTCTTCGCTTTCGTGGCGGCCATGCCGCCGGCGGGGACGGTCAGCAGGCCGACGGCCAGCAGCGACGTCAATGCGAGAAGGGCCAGGGTGCGGCGCATCAGAGACTCTCCGAACGTGGGTTCGACAGGGAACGAAAGATCCACGCTACAGGCGCGATCGGCCGGAATCCGTGGATCTGGACGATCATTCGGCCCCGGCGGCCGAAGCCCTTCCCGCGCGCTCTCACCCCTCGCGCGCCACGTCCCCGAGCAGCGCCCGGGCGATCACCAGGCGCTGGATCTCGCTGGTGCCCTCGTAGATCTCCGTGACCTTCGCGTCCCGGAAGTAGCGCTCGGCCGGGAACTCCTTCGTGTAGCCGTAGCCGCCGAGGATCTGGATCGCCTCACCCGTCCAGTGCCGCGCCACGCGACTGGCGAAGAGCTTCGCCTGGGCGCCCTCGACGGTGTGCGGCAGGCCGGCGGCCTTCAGGCGCGCGGCCCGCAGCGTGAGCGCGCGCGCGGCCTCGATCTCGGTCTGCATGTCGGCGAGCTTCTGCTGGATCGCCTGGAAGCCGCCGATCGCGCGGCCGAACGCCCGCCGCTCCTGTGCGTACCCGGCCGCAAGGTCGAGCGCGGCCTGGGCGATGCCGGTCGCCTGCGCCGCGATGCCGATGCGACCGCCGTCGAGCGTCGCGAGGGCGATCCGCATGCCCGCGCCCGGCTCCCCCAGCCGCTCCGCCGGGGTGTCCTCGAACCCGAGGTCCGCGGTGGACGACGAATGCTGCCCGAGCTTCTCCTCCTCGCGCAGGACGCGGAACCCGGCGGCGCCGCGGCGCACGACGAACGCCGCTGGGCCGGTCGCCCGCGGCCGGATCACGCGCGAACACGAGGAACGTGTGGGCGTGCGACCCGTTCGTGATCCACTGCTTCGTGCCCGTCAGCCGGCGCGCCGTCGCCCTCGACGACGGCACGGGTGAGCATCGCGCCCGCGTCGCTGCCGGAGCCGGCCTCGGTGAGCGCGAAGGCCCCGAGCTCGTGGCCCTGCGCGAGCGGCGGCACGAGCCGCTCTGCCTGCTCGCGCGTGCCGTCGGCGACGATCGGCATCGTCGCCGCGCTCACGTGCACGCCGAAGGTCGTCCCGAGCCCGGCGTCGGCGCGCGAGAGCTCCTCCATGCGCCAGCGCGTAGGAGACGAAGTCCGCGCCGGCGCCGCCAAGATCCTCCGGGATCGTGACGCCGAGCAGGCCGAGCTCGCCGAGCTGTCCGAGCACCTCCGCCGGGAACCGGTGCTCGCGATCCCAGGCGGCGGCCTGCGGCGCGACAACCTCGTCGGCGAACCGGCGCGCCAGGTCGCGGATGTCGCGCTGCTCGTCGGTGAGGTCGTGGAGGCTCACGGACGCCACCGTCCCGCGCGAACGCGCGGCGCGGCGGGCGGCGGCGCGGCGCCCGGCGGGCGGCGGCCCGCCCCGCCGTCCCGACGACGCCCATGCCGACCAGCGCGCCGGCGGCCAGCATCCGCCGCCCGAGCTGCTCGAACCGCAGGACGTCCCAGCCCTCCTCGCGCGGCGATCCGCGCCAGGTCGGTGTCGGGGTTCACGGCGACCGGATGGCCGACCGCCCGCAGCATCGGCAGGTCGGACTCCGAGTCGGAGTAGGCGTACGAGGCGGCGAGGTCGATGCCCTCCGCCGCGGCCAGCTCGCGGATGCGCTGGGCCTTGCCCTCGCGGTAGGTGAAGGGCCGTCGTCACGGCCGGTGAAGCGGCCGTCGACGATCTCCGACACGCGCGCCGATCCCGCCGTCGAACCCGAGCACGTGGCTGAGCATGTCGGCCATCTGCTGCGAGGAGGCCGTCGCGATGTAGACGCGTGCGCCCGGCGTCCTGGTGCTCGTAGGCGAGCTGCAGCATCTGCGGGTAGATGCGCGGCAGCACGCCCGCGAGGACCTCCGGCATCATCCGCCGCAGGTCGATCGCGCGCTGGCCGCGGATCATCTCCGCGATCTCCGCGCGCACCTCGTCGGTGCGCTCGTCGGTCGAGCCCTGGAGGCGGAAGCGGACGTTGTGCCAGACGAACCGGGCCATCTGACGGCGGCTGACCATGCCCGCGTCCATCGCCGCGCGCGCCCAGTAGAAGCCGGACGAGCCCGCGACGAGGGTGCGGTCGAGATCGAAGAACGCCGCCGCCGTCATGGCCGGTGCGCGGCGGTGCGTGCGTCGCGTCTAGGACGCCGGCACGCGGATGATGATCGCGTCGCCCTGACCGCCGCCGGAGCAGATCGCCGCGCAGCCGAGGCCGCCGCCGCGCCGCCGCAGCTCGTGGACGAGCGTCGCCGATGATGCGGGCGCCCGAGGCGCCGATCGGATGACCCAGGGCCACCGCGCCGCCGTTGACGTTGACCTTCTCCTCGTCGATGCCGAGCACGCGGATCGAGTTGAGCGCGACCGATGCGAACGCCTCGTTGATCTCCCACAGGTCGATGTCGTCCGCGGTGCAGGCCGGCCTTCTCGAGCGCCTTCTTCGACGGCGCTCGCGGGGGTCGTTGCCGAGGTAGGCGAAGTCGTTGGCCGACTGCGCGTGCGCGACGATCTCGGCGAGCGACCTCCTTGCCGTTGGCCGCGGCCCACTCGTCGGAGGCGAGGACGAGCGCGCCGGCGCCGTCGTTGACGCCCGGGGAGTTGCCGGCCGTGTGGCTGCCCTCCTTGCTGACCAGCCCGGGCAGCTTGGCGAGCGACTCGAGCGTGCTGCCGCGGCGCGGCGCCTCGTCGACCTCGACGACCGTGTCGCCCTTGCGGCTCGAGATCGTGACCGGCGACGATCTCCTCGGGCAGGACGGCCGTTGTCGGTCGCCTCGATCGCGCGCTCGTGGGAGCGCAGCGCCCAGCGGTCGAGGTCGGGGCGCGTGATCTCCAGCTCGTCGCCGATCTCGGTCGCCTCGTCGAACATCTGGCGGCCGGTGAACGGGTTGGTCAGTCCGTCGTTGACCATCGCGTCGAGCGCCTTGACCTCGCCCATCCGGAAGCCGAAGCGGGCGCCCGGGAAGCAGGTAGGGCGCCTGCGACATCGACTCCATGCCGCCGCCGACGCCGATCTCGACGTCGCCGGCGCGGATCGCCTGGTCGAGCAGGACGGTGGCGCGAACGCCCGAGGCGCAGACCTTGTTGACCGTCTCCGAGGAGACCTCCTTCGGGAATGCCGGCCTTGATCTGCGCCTGGCGCGAGGGGATCTGGCCCTGGCCGGCCTGCAGGACGGTGCCCATGATGACGTGCTCGCACCTGGTCCGGCGCGACGTCGGCGCGCTCGAGCGCGGCCTCGATCGCGATGCCGCCGAGCTCAGTGGCCTTGAGGGTCGAGAGGCTGCCGCCCATCTTCCCGATCGGGGTGCGGGCGGTGCCGAGGATCACGGTCTTGGGCATCAGTGGGGCTCTCCGGTACGTGGGGACGGGTCAGGGACGCCGGCGGGCGCCGAATCATAGGGTTGGCGGCATGCACGTGACCGCCACCACCACCGCGCCCGCCGCCTCCGGGGCCGACACCATCGCCGTCGGCGTCTTCGCCGAGGAGGGCGTCGCGCATGACGTCGAGGGCGGCGTCCTCGGCGCGCTGCTCGACGCCGGCGAAGCGCGGACGACCTTCCGGCACCTGGCCCTCGCACATGCTGAGGGACTGCGCTGGATGCTCGTCGGGCTCGGCGCGCGCGAGGACTTCGACGCCGAGCGCGCGCGGCTCGCGGCCCACGCGGTCCGGGCGCGCGCGGCCGAGACGGGCGCCCGCGCGCTCTGCTGGGAGGTCCCCCACCACGTCGGCGACGACGTCGTCGCGGGCATCGTCGAGGGCACGCTGCTCTCGGCGCACCGCTTCGACCGGTTCAGGTCCGGCCGCGACGAGGAGGATGAGCCGGCGGATCTCGAGCGGCTCATCCTCAGCGCCCATCACGACGTCGGGCCGCGGCCGCACGGGCCGCGACGCTCGCCGAGGCGCAGAACGCCGCGCGCGACCTGCAGAACCGCCCGGGGAACGACCTGACGCCCACGGCCCTGGCGGACCGCGCCGCGGAGATCGTCGCGACCATCCCGGGACTCTCCCTGCACGTGGCCGGGCGCGAGGAGATCGCGAGCCTCGGGATGGGCGCCTTCAGCGCGGTCGCCCAGGGCGGCCCGGAGGATCCCGCGCTCATCGTTCTGCGGCATGACCCCGACGGGGCGCGCGGCCCGGTGCTCGGGATCGTCGGCAAGGCCGTCACGTTCGACTCCGGCGGCATCTCGCTCAAGCAGCCAGGCGGCATGGCGGACATGAAGTTCGACATGTCCGGTGGGGCGGCCGCGCTGGAGGCCACCGCCGCGATCGCGCGGCTCGGGCTGCCCGTGCGGGTGGTGACCGTCATCGGGGCGACCGAGAACATGCCCTCCGGCACGGCGGTCAAGCCCGGCGACATCGTCCGCGCGATGGACGGCACCTCGATCCAGATCGACAACACCGACGCCGAGGGCCGCCTGGTCCTCGCCGACTGCCTGCTCCATGCGCGGGCGCTCGGCGCCGAGCGCCTCGTCGACCTCGCGACGCTCACCGGCGGCGTCATCACCGCGCTCGGGAGCGTCTACGCCGGGATGTTCGCCAACGACGAGGACTGGGCGGGACTCGTGGACGGCGCGGGCGCCCGCTCCGGAGAGCCGGTCTGGCGCCTGCCCCTGCACGCGCGCTACGCCAAGGCCGTGAAGGGCCGCTACGCCGACCTCACGAACTCCCCCGCCGAGCGCAAGGCGCACGCGATCTCGGGCGCCGAGTTCCTGCACCACTTCGCGGGCGACGTGCCCTGGGCGCACCTCGACATCGCGGGCGTCGCCAACGACAGCGGCCTCCCGTACACGGGGCACGGCGGGACCGGCTGGGGCGTGCGGCTGCTCGTGGACCTCGCGGACGCGCTCGCGGCGTAGGGTTCGGCGTCATGCACTTCGACCTGGACGATGAGACCGAGCTGTTGCGCCGGACGGTGCGCGACTTCGCCGTGAGCGAGGTGGCGCCGGTCGCCGAGGAGCTGGATCGCACGAAGACCTTTCCGCTGGAGATCGTGCGCAAGATGGGCGAGCTCGGCTGGATGGGGATCCCGTTCCCCGAGGCGGTCGGCGGCGCGGGCGGCACGGCGCTGCAGTACGCGATCGCCGTCGAGGAGCTCACGCGCATCGACTCGAGCGTCGCGATCACGCTCTGCGCGCACACCTCGCTGGGCACGCAGCCGGTGTACCTGTTCGGGTCCGACGCGCAGAAGGAGCGCCACCTGCCGGACCTCTGCGCCGGCCGCAGGCTCGGCGCGTTCGGGCTGACCGAGCCGGAGGCCGGCAGCGACGCGGGGAACGTGAAGACGCGCGCGACGCTCGACGGCGACGGCTGGGTGATCAACGGCGCCAAGCAATTCATCACCAACGCGGGCACCGAGATCAGCGGGCACGTCGCGATCACCGCGGTGACCGGTGAGACGCCCGACGGCCGCAAGGAGATCTCCAACCTCATCGTCGAGAACGGCACGCCCGGGTACGACCAGGGCGAGCCCTACCGCAAGATGGGCTGGAACGCGTCCGACACCCGCCCGCTGACCTTCACCGACTGCCGGGTGCCCGAGGAGCACCTGCTCGGGCCGCGCGGGGCGGGGTTCAAGCAGTTCCTGCACATCCTGGACATCGGCCGGATCGGGGTCGCGGCGATGGGCGTCGGGCTCGCGCAGGGCGCGCTGGACGAGGCGCTCGCCTACGCCAAGGAGCGTCAGGCGTTCGGGCAGTCGATCAGCAAGTTCCAGGCGATCCAGGCCAAGCTCGCCGACATGTCGACCGAGATCGAGGCGGCGCGCCTGCTCACCTACAAGGCCGCGTGGGAGAAGGACGAGGGCCGCAACTTCACCCTCACCGCCGCGCAGGCGAAGCTCAAGACCGGGCGCCTGGCCGTCCGCGCGAGCGAGGAGGCCGTGCAGATCCACGGCGGGTACGGCTTCATCGAGGAGTACCCCGTCTGCCGCTTCTACCGCGACGCGAAGATCCTCACGATCGGCGAGGGCACCGACGAGGTCCAGCAGATGGTCATCGCCCGCGCACTCGGCGCCTGAGGCGCCCGTGGCGGCCGCGGCACGTCCCGAGCTGGCGCAGGCGCGGCTGGCCCGCGCGATGCGTCATGAGGGCCGCCGTTCCTCGCTGCTGGTGTTCGCCGTGCTGCTCGTCGTCTACGCGGCGGGCATCGGCGTCCCCTCCACGCCGGGCCGCGACCTGCGGCCCAGCGAGGCCCGGGTGCTGCTGACGACCGAGTCGATCGTGTCCGATGGCGGCTTCGACGTCTCGGACGAGTACCGCACGCGCGCCTGGCGCGACTTCTACGAGGGCACGCTGACCCCGACGTCCGACGCCCTGAACGGCCGGCTCCTGGACACGCAGGGTGCGGCGTTCCCGGCGCTGCTCGCACCCGCCTACGCGATCGGCGGCCGCATCGGGGTCGAGCTGTTCCTCGCCGCGCTCGCGGCCCTCGGCTTCACGGCCGCGGCGGCGCTCGGACGCCGCCTGGTCCCGGACCCCTGGGCGACGGGGGCGGCGCTCGCCGTCGGCCTGTCGCCGCCCGCGGTCCTCGCGGCGACCACGATCAGCCCGGCGATGACGTGCGCGACGCTGATCGCCTTCGCCGCCGTGCTCGCGCTGCGCGTGCGCGACGACTCCCACGGCGGCCCGGCGGTCGCCTGCGCGCTGCTGCTCGCGCCCGTGGTCTGGCTCTACCCGCTCGCCGCCGCCCCCGCGGCCGTCGTCGCCGCCGCGCTGTTCCGCTGGCTGCGGCGCCGGCGCCGCGCCTGGACGGGGATCGCGGCGATCGAGATCGTCCTCATCTCGCTGATCGTCTTCATCAGCCTCAACGGCCGCCTGTACGGTGGCTGGACGCCGTACTCCGCGCGCTCGGGGCCGGGGCCGCCGACCGGGATCGAGGGCGTCGGCGACGTCGTCGAGCGGCTCCCGCGCCTGGCGACGATCTGGGTGGACCCGGCGCTGGGCCTGCTCGTCTACGCGCCGTTCCTCGGGCTGGGCTTCGCGTCGGTCTGGCTGCTGTGGCAGTCGCGGCGCGACCGCCTCGCGCGGGCACTTCCCGGCGGCCGTCGACGTCGAGGTCGCCGCAGGGTTCCTGGCGGCGATCTGCGCGGCCGCGCTGCTGGCCGCGGTCGTCCTCGTCCCCTCGCTGGCGGGACGCGTCCCGGCCGAGCCGCTGGTGGTCGCCCTGCCGTGTGCGGCGGGGCTGTGCGCGTGGGCCCTGCGGCGCTGGCCGCGGATCGGCACGGGGCTCGCCGTCGTGGGCGTCGTCCTGACCTGCTGGATGCTCGTCGCCGCGCGGATCGACGGCGACGGCGCGGTGTCCCCGCCGCGCGGCGCCGTGCCGTGGGCGCAGCTCGACTGAGCGGCCCGGCGGACCACGGCGGGCGCCGCTACTCGTGCGCGTCGAAGCGCGCGAGGATCTCCGTCGCGGCGCTCGAAGGGTCCAGGCGGCGCGCGACGACCTCGTCGAGCAGTTCCTGGAAGCGCGTGTCCTGGAGCAGGCGCTCCTCCAGCCTGCGACGCATCCGGTGCGTGCAGAGCGAGAGGACCTCGCCGCGCAGGTTGCGCCGCCGGCGCTCCGACAGCGTCCCCTCGGCCTCGATGAACGCCCGGTGCGCGTCGAGCTGCTCGACGAGCTCCGGAACGCCGATCCCGTGGACCGCCTCGGTCTTGATGACCGGCACCGACCAGCCGGTGTGGCCGTGCGCGGCGCCGAGCGAGAGGACGCTCTTGATCTCCCGGACCATCGTGTCGGTCAGCGGGTGGTCGGCCTTGTTGACGACGATGATGTCCGGGATCTCCATGATGCCGGCCTTCAGCGCCTGGATCGAATCGCCGGAGCCCGGCATCAGGACCAGCACGACGGTGTCCGCGTGGTCGATGATGTCGACCTCGGCCTGCCCGACGCCCACCGTCTCGAGCAGGATGTCCTGCCGGCCCGCCGCGTCCATGAGCAGCGCCGCCTGCAGGGCCGCCTCGCTGAGACCACCGAGCGCGCCGCGGTTGGCCATCGAGCGGATGAAGACGCCCTGGTCGAGGAAGTGATCGGTGAGCCGGATCCGGTCGCCGAGCAGCGCACCGTGGGTGAAGGGCGACGACGGGTCGATCGAGAGGACCGCGACCGTGCGGTCCTCCGCGCGGCGCAGCTTCGCGAGCGCGCTGATGAGCGTGGACTTCCCGGCCCCGGGCGCCCCGGTCAGGCCGACGATCGCGGCGCGGCCCGTGTGCGGGTAGACCTCGCGCACGAGCTCCCAGCCGCGCGGGTCGTCCGACTCGACGAGCGTGATCGCCCGCGCGAGGGCGCGGCGATCGCCCGCCAGCAGGCGCTCGGCCAGGGTCTGCTCGGTCGGAGGCGAGGGCGGCACGGGGCGCGGAGGGTAGCGGGCGCCATGGCCCTCACCGATCTACCATCCGACCGGTGCAGCCCGGCCCGGACACCGTCGCCCCGGCGACGCCTGAGATCCGCGGCGAGCCCGCGCCGCTGCACGGCGGGCCGCCGGCCTTCGTGCGGTTCGCCCGCGCGCACGGGATGGCGAACGCGAAGTACCTGCGCCTGCTCGTGCGCTGGGCCTGGTTGAAACTGCGCTTCCGCGGGAGGCTGAAGACCGACGGCGTCTGCTTCATCGGCCCCGACGTCACCTTCGAGATCGGCCGCGACGCGGCCGTGCACCTCGGCCGCTGGTGCTGGATCGGGCACGGCTGCAAGATCCGCGCGCACGAGGGCGAGGTGCGCATCGGGGCCAAGACCGTGCTCGGTCAGGAATGCACGATCTCGGCCTTCCAGCACGTCTCGATCGGCCGCGAGTGCATCCTCGCCGACCGGGTCATGCTCATCGACTTCGACCACGGCGTCGTCCAGGTCGAGACGCCGATCCGCGCGCAGGGCATCTACAAGCGCGACGTGCGCGTCGGCAACAACGTCTGGGTCGGCTACGGCGCCTGCTTCCTGCGCGGCGTCACCGTCGGGGACAACACGATCATCGGCACGTCCGCGGTCATCACGAAGGACGTCCCGGACGACGCCGTCGTCGGCGGCGTCCCGGCACGCATCCTGCGGATGCGTGATCGCCCGCGGCGGCTGCGCTGGCGGTAGCGTCCGCCGCATGCCCCCGATCCACCCCGGCCGGTACACCGCCGACATCGAGGGGGACTTCGTCGTCTTCCTCATCGGGATGCGCGTCAACCGCCCCTGGAAGCTGCGCAAGCTCGCGTTCATGGCTCGGACGATGCCGAAGCTCCTACGCGAACTGGACGCCGACCCGGCGCTCGGCTGCCTGGGCAGCTGGCAGGTGCTGGCGTCGCCGATCGCCCCCACGGTGGTCCAGTACTGGCGCTCCTTCGAGCAGCTCGAGGCCTACGCGCACGCGCTGACCCACAAGGAGATGTGGCAGCGGTTCTTCCGGCTCGTGCAGGCCGACGGCGACATCGGGATCTGGCACGAGACCTTCAAGGTCCGTGCCGGTGAGTACGAGAGCGTGTACGGCGGGATGCCGCGCTTCGGCCTCGCCGCCGCGTCCGGCCACCGGCCGCTCGGGTCCGCCTCGCGAGCCCGGGCCCGGCTGGGCGGGGACTGAGCGTCTCGGGGCGCCGGCCCCGACCGGCCGGCGCACTCCGGACCTGCGCCCCCTCTGGTTCCCCCCTAGCCGAGCTTCAGGTCGCGCCGCGGCACGAGCGCCACGCTGATCGGGTAGCTGCTCACCCGCCGCGTGCCCGCGCGCAGGGACTGGCGCTGCACGACGAGCCGCTGGCCACGATTGACGGGCAGGCTCAGCACCGAGCGCGGCGGCCGGCTGACCCGCCCCAGGCGGCAGTTCGCCTTGCGGAGCTTCGCGCGCGCGGCGCTGAGCGTCAGCCCGCGGAGCTTCGGCACGCGGCAGCGCGCCTTGGCCGCCGGGACGTCGCCCGCGCTGGTGGGCGTGACCGCGGGCGCGGGCGCCGTGATCGTGAACGCGCGGCTGATCGCCGAGCTGTTGCCGGCGCCGTCCGTCCCGACGACGCGGAACGCGTGCCCTCCCGGGCTCAGCGGTGCGGCGGGCGCCGGGCTGGTGCACGACGTGAGCGCCGCAGCGTCGTAGCCGCAGGTGAAGCGGACGCCCGTCAGGTCCGGGGCGGCGCCGAACGCGAACACCGCGGCGGCCGCGTCGGCGAGCGACGCGCCCTCGGCGGGGCCGCCGGTGAACGAGAGCACCGGCGCGGTGTTGTCCACGGTCAGGTCGACCTGCGCCGACCCGTCCGTGCCGCACCCGTTCGGCGCGACGACGACGAGCTTGTAGGACCCGTCGGCGAGCGTGCGCGTGTTGAGCGTCGCGGTGACCGGGTAGGCCTCCCCGCTCGGCGTGCCGACCGTGCCCGGCTGCTCGGCGCCCACCTGGGAGCCGCCGCCGTCCAGGATGCGGATGCCCGCCGCCGGCGCCGTGGCGCTCGTGGCCGTGGCCGCCACGCCGATCGTGCCCGCGACCGTCGCGGCCGATCCCGGCGATGCCGGCGCGGGGCTCTGGATCGTCACGGTGGCCGGGACGCAGTCGGCGGCGGCGACGCCCGGCATGAGCGCCGCGGCGGCCGCACTGACGAGGATCCCCACCAGCGTCGCGGTGCGTGCATTCAAGACCTGCATCCGGCTTCCCCCTTCATCACGTCCATGGATGAGCGGTGCATTCTGCGCGGTGAGCGGCGCCGCGTCAACTTCACGGCTCGAGCAGCGGGGCGGTGCGCAGCATCGGCGCCAGGCTCCGCACCGCGGGGTCCGGCGCCCCGGTCCCCGCGAGCGCGGCGTCGAGCTCACGGAGATGGCCCGCGAAGCGCTCGCGCGCATACGGACCGGCGAGCGCGCGGGTCTCCAGGAAGGGCCAGTCGCTCGCCTGGAGCGCGAGCAGCTCGCGGACCGCCCGCTCGGGCACGTCGGATCCGCGGGCGACGACGCGCAGCTCGCCGTCGCGCTGCGCGCCCACCATGTCGGCGACCTGCGGTCCCGACCACGTCCACAGGGTCGGCGGCTGACCCCACGACGTCGCCGCGTCGAGGCCCTGCGGCCACGGCGCGGCCGGCGCGTCCGCGAGCGCGTCGTCGAGCGGGACGAGCGGCAGCCCCAGGTCCGCGCACGCAGCGACGAACGCGGCGAGGAACGCCGGGCCCTCGTGCCAGTGGTGGCCGAAGAGCTCGGTGTCGAACGCGAGCGTGCACAGCCCGCCGTCGCGCACGCGCTCCGCGCATCGCTCGGCGAACGCCCGCGCGTCGGTGCGTGCCTGCGCCAGGGCGCGCTCGGCGTCGTAGACCGACCCGTCGTTGGCCCACGGGCGGTGATCACGCGAGGTGCGGTGATGCTCGTCGCGGTAGGCGCCGTGGCTCGGGTAGCCGCCCGGTCCCCAGACGAGGTCGATGAGCACCCGGTCGATCGGCACGAGCAGCGGCCCGGCCGTGCTGCGCAGCGGCTGCAGATGCCGCGCGTCCCCGGGCCCGAACGCCTCGGTGAGCTCGACGCATGTCGCGTGCACGCCGGCCTCCTCGAGGAAGACGTCCACCCACGGCTCGTGCGCGCACTCCGGCAGCCAGAACCCGCCGCGCCAGCCGTCGCCGAACCGCGCCCGGTGACTCGCGACGCCGGTCTCCACCTGCAGGCGCACGCCGGCGTCCGTGGCCAGGAGCGGCAGGATCGCGTGCGTCGCGCTGCTCGTCCAGGCCGCGTGCGGCGCGAGCCGCGCGAGGAGGCCGTCGTCCCCGCGCGCGGCCTCCAGCCGGGCCAGGGCGTCCGCGTACTGCCCGGCGGCGCGCTCGAGCTCCGCCGCCTCCGCGCTCGCGCCGACCTCGTTGAAGGCGTCGACGTCGAGGCGGTGGGACGCCGGGCGCACGTCGCGCAGGAACGCGGCGCAGCGATCGAGCGCGGCGGGGTCGGCGAGCTGATCGCAGACGACCGGGGTGAGCGACAGGGTCAGCGGGGCACCGGCGTCCAGGAGGTCGAGGATCGGCAGGTAGCTCGTGGCGACCGCCTCCCACAGCCACTCCTCGCCGAACGGCCAGGTCCCGAAGCCCTCGACGTAGGGCATGTGGGTGTGGAGGACGAGGCTGACGACGCCCTGACGGTCGCTCACGGCGTGCAGACCGCCAGGAAGTCGAGGGCTCCGTCGAGGTCGCGCTCACCCTCCGGCACGAGTGCGAAGTCGCGCACCGAGATCGCGGGCGTGAAACGGTCGTAGAAGGCGCCGGTGATGCCCAGGCGCGCGTGGACGGCGTCCCACCCGAGCTTCTCGATCGCGACCTGGTGGGCGGCCAGCTTGCCCGCGTGGAACAGGCCGTAGAGCTCGACGCTGCCCAGGTGCTCCTCGCACAGGGCGCGGAACTCGCCCGCCCGATACTCGTGGACGTGCCACGGGTTCCCGCTGCGGTCCGCGCCCGCGGGCGCGAGCGTGAGGACGTTCGGCGTCGAGACGTAGATCGCGGGCCGCGGGCTGCCGGCGACGAGCCCGGCGAAGTGCCCGAGGATGTCGCCCGGATTCGTCACGTGCTCGATGGTCTGCAGGAACACGACGGCGTCGCGCGGCTCGTCGTACATGTCGATCAGGGTGCGGACGAACCGGACCCCGGGGCGCGCGTACTTCGCCCGCGCGTGCTCGAAGGCCTCGAGATTCGCGTCGACGCCGACGACGTCGGCGGCCGTGCGCGCGAGCACGTCCGTGCCGTAGCCCTCACCGCACGCCATGTCCACGACGCGCAGCCCGCCGACGCGCGCGCGGATCCAGTCGTAGACGACGAGGTGGCGCTGGAACCAGTAGTTCTCCTCGGGAACGTCCGGGAGCGTGCGCTCGCCGGTGAGCTCCAGCGGCGGCACGCCGGCCGGCTGGCCCGACTGGAAGATGCGCGGGGCGGCGGGATCGGTGCGCTCGGGCTCGGGCGGTGCGGCGGGGTCGCTCATGCGCGGGGCACGCTAGCGCCGCGGGCCGCTCAGCGGCTGATGACCACCTGCCCGCCGCGGGCGGGGGCGAGCGTGATCGCGCGGCGCACCGCATGCTCGGCCTCGCCGACGCCCGCGAACCGCGCGTTCGCGACGAGCGTGTGCAGCACGACCTCCATCTCCACCTGCGCGAACGCCGCGCCGATGCAGCGGCGGATGCCGCCGCCGAACGGGATCCAGGCGTAGGCCGACGACGGCGGGTCCGCGAGGAAGCGCTCGGGCCGGAAGGCGTCCGGCTCGGGATAGATGTCGTCGCGGTGGTGCACGAGGTAGATGCTGACGACGACCTTCTCCCCCGCGGGCACGACGCAGCGCTTCAGCTCCAGGTCGCGGAGCATGCGCCGGGGAACGAGCTGGACCACGGGGCGCAGGCGCAGCGTCTCCTTCACGACCGCGTCGCTGAAGGTCGTGTCGCCGGTGCGCGCCTCCTCGGTGAGCCGCTCCAGCGCCGCGGGGTGGCGCGTCAGGCGCTCCATCGCCCACGCGAGCCCGGTGGCGGTCGTCTCGTGCCCGGCGACGAGCAGCGTCAGCAGCTCGTCGCGCAGCTCGTCGTCGGTCATCGGCGCGCCGTCCTCGTCCCGCGCGAGCAGGAGGAGCGAGAGGATGTCGTCGCGCTCCTGCAGGTCGTCGCGGCGCCGGCGCTCGGCGATGATCCGCCGCAGCTCGGCGTCCACCGGGTCGATCGCCGTGCGCCGCGAGTGCCGTGCCAGCGGGTTGCCGGGCCCGAGCGTCGCCTGCGTGAGCAGGATCAGCGGGCCGCCGAACCAGCCGAGCATGCGGGCGAGCGGGGCGCGCAGGCGCTCCACCTCGGGCCCGTCGGTGACGCCGAAGACCGCGCGCATGATGACGTCGAGCGTGATCGCCTGTGTGTGGTCGCGCAGCGCGAACGGCGTTCCCACCGGCATGCGGGCGATCGCCTCGAGCGTCGCCTCGTGCATGACCTCGCGGTACCGCTGCATCCGCTCGCCGTGGAACGGCGGCAGCAGCAGCCGGCGCTGGCGCAGGTGCTCGGCGCCGTCCAGGCACAGCAGCGAGTGCGCACCCAGCGCCGGGCGCAGCACGTCGGTCGCGGCGGAGAAGTCGTCGGGCCCGAGCGTGAAGACCGCGCGCACGTCCTCGGGGTCGCTGACCATGATCCACGGCGCCCCCGGCTCGATCTCGAGGCGGAACGTGTCGCCGAAGTCCTCCTGCCGGCGGCGCATGACGGCGCCGGGGCGCACGATCCACCCGGCCATCTGCAGCGGCCGCGGCATCCGCGACCCGGGGACGGCGTCGATCGTCGCTGACGCTCCCATGTCCCGGTGAACGGTACCCTCCGGCGCCGCATGGCCGCACCATCTTCACCGGACGCGATCCGCGACGTGAACACGCGCTACCACGACGGTGCCGCGGCGGACTACGACGCCAAGTGGGGCATCGACTGGGGGCAGACCGGGCGCGAGCAGGTGCTCGGCAAGCTCCGCAAGGCGCTCGGCGGCGCGCTTCCCGTCTTCGACCGCTCACTCGAGGTCGGCGCCGGGACCGGGTACTTCTCGCTGCATCTGCTGATGTCGGGCGTCGTCGCGCGCGCGACCTGCACGGACATCTCCCCCGGGATGATCGAGGCCCTGCAGGAGAACGCCGGCCGCCTCGGGCTCGAGGTCGAGGCCCGGGTCGCCGACGCCGAGGCGCTCCCGTTCCCGGACGAGTCGTTCGACATCGTCGTGGGGCACGCCGTCCTGCATCACCTGCCCGACCTGGCGCAGGCGTTCTCCGAGTTCCACCGGGTCCTGCGGCCCGGGGGCACCATCGTCTTCGCGGGCGAGCCCTCGCGCTACGGCGACCGCCTCGCCGGCGTGCCCAAGCGCGCGGCGACCGCCGTCGCCCCGCTCTGGCGCGCTGCCCTGCGGGCGTCCGCGGCGACGCCGGGCCACACCGACGGCGGCGAGGAGAACCACGAGCTCGAACGCCACGTCGACGTCCACGCGTTCGTCCCGGGGGACCTCGAGACGGTCGCGCAGGACGCCGGGTTCGACGAGATCCACGTCCGCGGCGAGGAGCTGCTCGCGAACTGGTTCGGCTGGACGAACCGCGCGCTGGAGTCCACCGCGGTCGCGGACGAGGTCCCGTGGGCGTGGAAGCAGTACGCCTTCCGCGGCTACCTCGCGCTGCAGGAGGTCGACCGCCGCGTCCTCGAGGGCCACCTGCCCGCGGCGGTGTTCTACAACCTCCTGCTGAGCGCCCGCAAGCCGGGCTGAGCGCCGGCGGGCTCAGCCGGGGACCGGCGCCGCGCCCTCGCCGCGCAGCGCCAGGTAGCGCGCGCGGTCGGCGAACGAGACGTGCAGCTCGTCGCCGAGGTCGTCCACGAACTCGCTGCGGTACGTCGCGTCGGTGAGCACCGCGATCGCGTAGTAGACGCCGCTGAGCGCGGCGATCCCGGCCGCCACGCGCAGGAGCGGCGCGGTGATCTCGACGTCGCCCACGCCGGCCACGACCCGCGGCGGTGCGCCGATCCAGGACGCGATGACCTCCTCGTCGATCGCCAGCAGCCCGAACACCACGAAGAACGCGAACACCGCGACGCTCACCAGCAGCACCTGCAGCGCCTGGCTGACGAACAGCACGAGCCCGACGTTGACGCGCTGGCGGCGCGTGAGCGGCGGGCCCTCGGCGACGGACGCCTCCAGCGCGCCGACCTCGCGCGGGAGGCGGACGGCGAGGAACAGCGTCCCGACCCCGACCAGCAGCCCGATGACCGCGAGCAGCCGGGTGTCGGAGAGCGACGCGAACACCTGCCACATCTCGGTGTTCACGAACAGCACCACGGCGAAGAGCAGCAGCAGCGGGATCGCGCGGGCGAGCAGTCCGGCCGACGCGGCCAGCTGCTCGCCCAGGCGGCGCAGCGCCCAGAGGACCATGAACACCACGCCGTAGGCGATCACGACATAGAGCACCCCGAGCAGCAGGAGGTTCACCGCGGCGGTGACCAGCGCGCTCGTCCACTGCCCGCCGAAGACCGCCGGGAGCACGGCGGGGACGAGGACGAACGCGGCGAGTTCCGGCGTGCCGACGGTGTCGGGCAGCGCGAGCGCCCCGCGCCCGCGCAGCCGGTTGGTCAGCACGAAGGCGACCAGCAGGATCGCCAGCCCGCCGAGCAGCGCGCCGAGGTTCGGGACGATCCCCCAGTCGAGGTCGACGGCGCCGAACACCTCGGCCGTGGCGACCAGGACGAGCACGGGAGCGGCGCGCGTCCACGTGTCCTCGGTGGCGCGGTACTCCGCGACGAACGACGGGAGGCCCGCCCGGCGAAAGCGGCCTTCGTAGCCCTCGAGCTCCGTCACGCGGCGCAGGCTACGCCCAGCGGCGGCGGCTTCAGGACGTGCTCTCCGCGACGGCGCGGTAGCGATCTATGGTCACCAGGCGCTCGGCGGCGTGGTCGACGACGGGGCCGGGGTAGTCGCGTCCGATGACGCACGCCGGCCGCCTCCTGCTCGGCGGCGCTCATCGTCCACGGGCGCGGCAGGCGCGCGTCCGGCACGTCGCGCAGCTCGGGCACCCAGCGGCGCACGTAGGCGCCGTCCGGGTCGAACTTCTCCTGCTGGAGGACCGGGTTGAAGATGCGCCGGAAGTACGGCGCGGGATCGACCCCGGTCGAGGCGATCCACTGCCAGTTGCCGTTGTTCTGCGCGGGCTCGCCGTCGAGGAGCATCCGCGCGAACCAGGCCTCCCCCGCGCGCCAGTCCAGGTGCAGGTCCTTCGTCAGGAACGACCCGACCACCATGCGCGCACGGTTGTGCATCCACCCGGTCGCCGCGAGCTGCCGCATGCCCGCGTCGACGAGCGGGTAGCCGGTGCGGCCGGTCGTCCACGCGTCGAGCAGCGCGTCGTCCTCGTCCCAGGCGAGATCGCGGTAGCGCGGCTGGAACTCCAGGCGCAGGTTGTCCGGATGCAGCAGCAGCACGTGCGCGTAGAAGTCCCGCCAGGCGAGCTGCCGGACGAACGCGGCGGCGCCGTCCCCGCCGCGGTCGAGCGCGCGCTGCTCGAGTTCGCGGGCCGACAGGCAGCCGAAGCGCAGGTACGGCGAGAGGCCGCTCGACCCGCCGGTCAGGTCGTCGTGCCGGTCCGCGTAGGCGTCGACGGGCCCGTCGAGCCAGGCGGCCATCGCCGCGCGGGCGGCCGTCTCCCCCGGCGCGCAGAACGGCGCGGGCAGCTCGTCGTCGAGGGCGGGTCCGGCCGGGAGCGCTCCCGGGTCGAGCCCGTCGGGCAGCCGCAGAGCGCCGGGCGCGTCGAGCACCGCGCGCCGCGGCAGGTCACGCTGCGCCCGCCGGAACGGCGTGAACACCGTGAACGGCTTGCCCGTCGTCGTCCGCGGGAGCGAGACGTCCGCGCAGTAGGTGCCGGAGTGCGGCGCGGCGGGAACGCCGGCCGCGTCGAGCGCCGCGGTCACGGCGCGGTCGCGGTGACGGGCGAACGGCGAGACGTCGCTCGTCCACAGGACCTCCGCCGCGCCGACCTGCGCAGCCAGCTCGGGCACGACGTCCTCCGGGCCGCCCGGACCGGACGACGAGCGCGGCGCCCCGCTCGCGCAGTCCCGCGTCGAGGTCGTGCAGGCACCCGCGCAGGAATGCCGCTCGCGGCCCGCTGCGCAACCGGCCGGCGCCCATGAGCCGGTCGTCGACGACGAACAGCGGCACGACGCGGTCGTGCGCCTGCGCCGCCGCAGCCAGCGCAGGGTGGTCATGCAGGCGCAGGTCACTGCGCAGCCAGACGATCGCCGTGGAGCCCATCGTCCCGGGATACGGCCCGGACGTACTATCGGACGATGCCCGACCGCCTCACGCGCGACTTCCCGCTCTTCCCCCTGGGGCTCGTCGCGCTGCCCGGCGAGGTCGTGCCGCTCCACATCTTCGAGGAGCGCTACCGGATCATGATCGGCGAATGCCTGGACGCGGGCCGCGAGTTCGGCATCGTCTGGGCCGCCCCCGACGCCGTCCGCCCGATCGGCTGCGCCATGGAGGTCACGCGCGTGCTCGAGCGCCACGAGGACGGGCGCCTGAACATCCTCACCACCGGCACGCGACCGTTCCGGGTCGTCGAGGAGGTGCACCACCTGCCCTACCCGGCGGGCACCGTGGAGTTCCTCGACGACAAGGACGAGGAGCCGGACGACCCGACGCGTGAGGCCGCGCACGAGGTCTACGCCCAGCTCGTCGAGGAGGCGACCGACAAGATCCTCGAAGGCGAGGACCTTGACGCGCTCGGCGCGTACGACATGGCGGCGACCGTGGACTTCGGCCTCGACGCCAAGCAGGGCCTGCTCGACCTGCGCTCCGAGAACGCCCGGCTGCGGCTCGTCACCCGGCTGCTGCGCGCCGCCGTCAAGCGGCTGGACTTCATCGAGCGCGCGCAGGTGCGGGCGCAGTCCAACGGGCGGGTGCGGTTCGGCTGACCGCTACCGCGGCGCGGGTTCGCCCGCCGCGACCAGATCCTCCGCGAGCGGCTCCCCCGCGACCTCGGCCGCCGCGCCGGGCCCGTAGCCCCTGGACCGCGGCTGCCACGGCGGGCGCCCCTCGGCACCCAGCCAGGAGCCCGCGAGGATGAGGACGAGGCCCCCGATCGTGGCCGCCGTGATCGGCTCGGTGAGGAAGAGCGCGCCGTAGGCGACCGCGAACCCGGGCGCCATGTACGCGACGACCGCGGCGCGCGAGGCGCCGATGTCGGCGATCAGCGTGTAGTAGAGGAGGAACGCGAGCCCCGTCCCGCCGGCGCCGAGGGCCACCAGCGCCGCCCACGTGCCGAGCGAGGGGAACGCGTACGGCGGGGCGCCGATCGCCGGGCCCAGCGTCGCGAGCGCCGCCGCGAGCATCGTGCCGGCGGCGACGGCGACGGGCTGGGCCCCGCTGAGCTTCACGCGCACCCAGATCGACGCGAACGCGTACCCGATGCTCGCGAGCAGGACCATCGCCCCGCCGATGAGCCCCTTCGTCGTCCCGGACAGGTCGACGCCGAACAGCAGGCCGACGCCGAGGATGCCGACGACGACGCCGACGGCCCCCCAGCCGCTGACGACGTCGGTCTTCGCGAGCCACGGGCTGAGGAGCACCACGAAGATCGCCGTCGAGGCGACGAGGATCCCGGTCGAGCGACGAGGGGATCCAGCGCTCTCCGTAGGTGATGAGCAGGAACGGCACGGCCACCTGCGCCATCGCGACCGCCCACACCCAGGCCCAGCGCCCGCGCAGTCCCGGGAACGCGCCGCGGTGCAGCGCGATCGGCACGAGGACCGCCGCGCCCAGCACGATCCGCACGAACACGATCGACGGCGCCGGGAGCGCCGTCGTCCAGCGCGATCTTGATGAACATGTACGACGCGCCCCAGAGCGCGGCGAGCAGGCCCATCAGGATCCAGGAGCGGCGGGTCACGAGGAGAGAACGGCCAGCGTCGCAGATCCGTGAGGGCTCCACCCATGCCGATCGGCTGCTGCTGCCATCAGCGGAGCTGTCGGCTCAGCGTCATCGATCGTCTTCACGCGAGGCGCCCCGCGATGCTCGAGGTGCGTCGCGAGCGCGAGGAAGACCTGCGCCGTCGTGAGCGCGTCACCGAGCGCGTGGTGCGGGCGGTGCGCGGGCAGCCCGAGCCGCTGCGCGAGGTCGGTGAGGCCGAGCCGCGCCGGCACGGACGCGTGGTCGATGCTCGGCGAGCCAGGCGCGGCCGAGCAGCCGCGTGTCGGCGACGGCTCCGCGCAGCGGACGCCGCGTCCGGCCAGCGCGGGCTCCAGGAACCCGCGCTCCACGAACGCGGCGTGCGCGACGACCAGCCGGCCCGTCAGCGCCGCGAGCAGCTCGTCGAGGACCTCGTCGAGCGGCGGCGCGCTCTCGAGGTCGGCCGGGCGGATGCCGTGGATGCGGATCGAGTCCGCGGTCGGCGGGCGGCCGCGGGCGCACGAGCCGGTAGAGGCCCGCGCCGGGGATGACGCGTCCGCCGTCGACGGGCATCACGGCGATGGAGACGATCTCGTCCCCGCCGGGGTCCAGGCCGGTCGTCTCGAGGTCGACGACCGCCCATGCGCGCCTCGCGCCAGTCGGTCGACCCCGGGGGCAGGTCGGCGTCCGCGTACGCGCGCGCGGCCGGGGTCGTCGGGCGCACGCGCGCCATCAGCGTCCCGTCCCGAACGCCTGCTCGGCCGCCAGCTCACGGTCCACGCGGCGCTGCACCGCGATGACGGCACGGAAGGCCTCGCGCAGGTAGCGGCGGGCGAGCGGGTTGAGCGTCGCCGGGTCGACGTGGTCGTCCGGCGGCAGGCCCGCGCGATGGCACTCGACCTGATGCTCGAGGCGCAGGCGGTGAGGAGGTCCCACGCCTCGGCCAGGACGCGCGCGTGCTCGTCGCTGAGGATGCCCGCGTCGGCGCCGGCGTGCAGCCGCGCCAGCGTCCCGGTGGCCGTCGAGCCCGCGGCGACGCCGGCCCAGCGGGCGAGGTCCACGATCGGCAGGACGCCGCCGCGCTTGACGTCGAAGGTGCCCCGGTGGTCACCGCCATGTGCGAGGACGACGTCGCGGCGAAAGCCGCTCGGCGGGCGGTGCGCCAGGGCCATGCGCGCCAGGAGCCGCACGAGGCGCTCGTCACGGCGCGGCGGGGCCAGGGACTCGAGGACCGTCGTGCCGACCCCCACGCCGGCGACCATGCGGCCGTCGAACAGCACCGACGAGGCGATCACGACCTGGTCCTTCCCGGGGTCGGCCATCCACTCCTCGAGCGTCGCGCGCCAGGCGTCCGGCCGACCGCGCGAACAGCGGCCGGTCGGCGCGCACCCCGTGCTCGTCGGCGGCCACGCCGCAGGCGTCCAGGCCCGCCATGACCCGCGTGGCCGAGCTCGCCGGCCCAGCGCGCGCGTCCCCGGGTCGGCGTCGTCCCCGTGCCACACGAGCCCCGTGTCGGCGTCGGAGGACAGCACGGCCTCGCGGCGGCCGAGGCTGCCGAGCGCCAGCCACGAGACCGGCGCGGGCGCCGGCCCGAGCGCGTCGACCGCGAGATCGAAGAGGCGGCGCGTGACCGCATCCAGGACGGTCGTCGCGACCGCGCGAGATCTGTGTCGGGCGCGAGTCCGGCGTCGAACAGCGCGACCACCGCGCCCGGCAGCTGGCGGGCCGCATCGGCGACCGCCTCCGGCGACGGCGCGTCCACCGCGGCGCGGCGCAGGCGGAACGGCAGGCGCGCCTCGGTCGCGAGCAGGTCGAGGTCGTCGAGCACCCCGAGCACGCGTCCCGGCCCCGTCGACGACCGGGGCGTGGCGCACGCCGCGGTCGAGGAGGTCCAGGAGCACGTCGCCCCGCGAGCCGGTCCGGCGCGACGGTGAACGCGCCGGAGGTCATCACGGCGCTCGACGGGCGCGTCGACCGGCACCTCTCCCGTGGCCACGCGCGAGCGCAGGTCGCGGTCGGTGACGATGCCGACGCCGTCGGCGGGCGCGACGACGACCGCCGAGGTCCCGGACTCCTGCATGCGGCGGGCGGCCTCGCGGATCGCCGTGTCCGGCTCGCAGACGACCGGGGCGGACCGGATCAGCGCGCGGACCGGACGCAGCGCCGGATCGGCGGCGCCCGCGAGCGCCGCGTCGGCCGGGACCGCCCCTTCGACCATCACGGGGCGCTCCTGGAGCGTGCGCGCCACGAAGCGCACGCCCGAGGGGCGGGCGAGCACCGGTGCGACGACCTCGCCGGGGAGCCGGTAGAGCAGCACGTCCTCGGCGGCCTGGACCTCGAACGTCACCGGCAGACCCGAGAGCATCGACGGATGGCCGATCATCTCGCCCTCGCCCAGCAGGTCGAGCGCACGCCCGCCGTCCAGCAGCTCGACCGCGCCGGACCGGACCACCCAGACGTGCCCGGTCGGCTCCGCGCCCTGGCGCAGGAGGACCGCGCCGCGCTCGTGGAACTCGATCTCCGCCGCGCGCGCGACCGTGTCGAGCTCGGCCTCGTCGAGCACGTCGAAGGGCGCGTGTCCCCTGAGGAAGTCGGCGACGTCGTGCACCATCGGCTGTCAGCGTGGCAGGCCGCACACCTCCTTGGCCAGCGTCGCGGGTGAGTCGCGCGAGGCGGAAGAGGTCCGGCGGCTGCCCCGTCGAGGTGTCGGCGAAGGTGACGCTGCCCGCCTCGGTGCGAACGTCGTAGCGCAGGACCGACCCCGGCCGCGGGGCGAGCCGGAGGTTCCGCGCGGCCGGCCCGGGCTGCTCCTCCTCGCCGCTCAGGGCCCGCTCGACCTCGCGCGCCGTCGATGAGCTGCTCGCTGGAGATCGGGAGCCGCTCACCGCCGTTGCAGCGCACGAACCCGCCGTCGTCGACGACGAGCGTCAGCCGCGCGCCCGGCACCGAACCGGTCCGCTCCACGACGAAGAGGTCGGGCGACGGGCCGCCGCAGCCGCGCGAGCAGCGCCGCGACGAGCAGCGCCGCGCCGAGCGCCGCTCTCACGCCGCCACCGCGCTGCCGCCGCGGCGCGGGTCGCCCGCCGCCGCTGAGCGACGCCGGTCACGGCGTCCCGCTCGACGGCCTGCACGCCGCCGAAGAAGAGGTTCGGCGCGCGGAACGCGACGACCTCGCGCCCGGCGGCCGCGAGCGCCGCCGACGTCCACGCCGGGCTCCGCGTAGAGCCGGCCGCCCTCGGCGTGCAGGCGCGGCGCGTCGATCGCGGCGCCCGCGGCCATCTGCCGGTCGACGACGTTCACGACGACCTGGAGGATCGCCGAGCGGATCCGGTTGGAGCCCGCGCTCCCGAGCGACGAGCTCGACCTCGCCCGTCGGCGCCGACGACGACCGTCGGCGCCATCATCGACGGCATGCGCCGCCCGGGCGGCGCGCGGAAGAAGCCGTCGGGGTTGAGGTCCTCCTCGCCCATGATGTTGTTGAGGTGGATGCCGGTGCCCGGGACCACGACGCCGGAGCTCGCGCCGTTGGTGCAGGTGACCGAGCATGCGCGGCCGTCGCCGTCGAGGACGCGAGACGTGCGTGGTCGAGCCGAGGTTCGCGGCGAGGAAGCGGTCGAGGAAGCCCGGGTCGGCGAGGCCCGCGGTGAACGCGTCGTGCGCAGCGCCTGGACGTCCTCCATCACCGCCGACGAGCGTCGACGGCGGTCGGCGGCGCCGGCGGTGCGCTCCGCCGAGCCGCGCGAAGGCGAGCGCCAGCAGCACGCCGCCCGCGGACGGCGGCGGGTTGGTCAGGATCTCGCGTCCGCGGTAGGTCGCGCGGACCGGCTCACGCTCGACCGGCGCGTAGGCGGCGAGGTCGGCGGCACCGAGCTGCCCGCCGCGCGGCCGCGACGTGCGCGACGATCGCGGCCGCGAGGTCGCCGTCGTAGAACGGCGCGGCGCCCGTCGGCGCCGAGCCGCTCGATCGTCTCCGCGCAGCTCGTCGCTGCGGAACGGCTCGCCCTCCCGGAGCGGGCGGCCACCCGGCGCGAACTCGGCCCGCGCCTCGGGCGTCGAGCAGAGGATCCCGTCGAGGATCTCGAAGATGTACGCCTGCTCGGCGGTGAGCGGCACGCCGTCGCGGGCGAGCGCCGCCGCCGGCGCGGCGAGGTCGGCGAGCGGGACGCTGCCCCAGCGCGCGCGCCGCGGCGTCGAGCCCCGCCGGGCTCCCGGGCACCGCCGCAGGATGCGGCGCCGCAGTTGAAGACCTGGACGGCGTCGCCGAACGAGATCTCGACCGGCAGCAGCGCCGCGTGCTCGCCGCGCGCCGCTCCCGCGCCCGGCGCCGCGACGAAGAAGTCCAGGAGCACGCCGGGCTCGCCGCCGCCGGCGACGAGCATGTAGCCGCCCGGCCCCGGGGCCGGTCAGCAGCGGCTCGCAGACCCACGAGGCGAGCACCGCCGCGATCGCCGCGTCGACCGCGTTGCCGCCTTCGCGCAGCACGCGCGCGCCGACCTCCGCGGTCAGGGGATGCCCTGCTGCGACCATGCCACCGCCGACCGTCATCGCGGCCTAGCGTACGAGGACGATCCGGCGGCGAACGGCGGCTAGCTGCGCGGGAGGAACTCGGGCACGTCCAGCTGCGAGACGCCGGTCCCGGTCCGCACCGTGCTGCGACCCCGCTCGCCGGGACGCTCGCGGCGCTCGACGCGCGGCTCGCCCGCCGGCTCCTCGAAGCGCCGCTGGGCACGCCGCGAGGGCTCGCCGTAGCGGGTCGCGACGACCGTGACCCAGACCTGGTCCTCGAGCGTCTCGTCGACCATCGCGCCGAAGATGATGTTCGCGTCCGCGTGCGCGGCGTCGCTCACGGCCTTCGCGGCCTCGTTGACCTCCCACAGCGAGAGGTCCAGGCCACCGGTGATCGACAGCAGGATCGACCGCGCGCCCTCCATGCTCGTCTCCAGCAGCGGCGAGGAGACCGCCTGCGCGGCGGCCTCCACGGCGCGGTTCTCGCCCGCGCCCATGCCGATGCCGAGCAGCGCCGGGCCCGCGTCGGACATGATCGTCCGCACGTCGGCGAAGTCGAGGTTGATGATGCCGGGCAGCGTCACGAGGTCGCTGACGCCCTGCACGCCCTGGCGCAGCACGTCGTCGGCGACGCCGAAGGCCTCGACCATCGACGTGCGCTGGTCGAGCACCGACAGCAGCTTGTTGTTCGGGACGACGATGAGCGTGTCCACCTCGGCGCCGAGCGCGTCGATGCCGACGTCGGCGACGGACGCGCGGCGCGTGCCCTCGAAGCCGAACGGCTTGGTGATGATGCCCGACGGTGAGCGCGCCGATCTCGTGCGCGATGCGCGCGACGATCGGTGCGGCGCCGGTCCCGGTGCCGCCGCCGGCGCCCGCGGCCACGAACACCATGTCCGAGCCCTTGAGCAGGTGCTTGATGCGGTCGTAGTCCTCCATCGCCGCCGCGCGCCCGAGCTCGGGGTTGGCGCCTGCGCCGAGGCCGCGCGTGAGCGCCTCGCCGATGTGGATCGTGACGTCGGCGTCCGACTGCTGCAGCGACTGCATGTCGGTGTTGACGGCGACGAACTCGACGCCGGCGACGCCCGCCTCGACCATGCGGTTGACGGCGTTGACGCCCGCTCCGCCGACGCCGACGACGCGGATCAGCGGGCTGCCCGGGGCCGAGGACGGCGTCCACGGGTTCTCGTCGTAGCTCGGCGCGGGCGCCTCGCGCGAGGGCGCGACGGGTGACGGCGTCCGGCTGGGGCCGCGGCCCGCGTCGAGGATGTTCTCGGGAAGGTCGGAGCTGAACGCGCTGCGCAGGCGCTCCTGCGGGGTCGGGACCTGCCGTGCGGGCTCGCTCGGCGGCGCGTCCGCGCCCAGGGACGGGTGCGGGTAGCCCTCACGCCCGGCGGGCGTCGCAGCGGCCGGCTGCTCCGCGCTCGCGGGCTCGGGCTCGGGTGCCGCGGTCGCGTCCACGGTCTCCGCCGACTCCGCCGCGACGGGGCGAGACGGATCGCGGTCTGCGGCCGGATCCTGGTCGGGGGCCGACGCGGACTTGTCCGTGCGCCGGAAGAGCTCCGACAGCGGGCCCTCCCGCATGCTCGCGCGTGCGCGCTTAGAGCTGGACATCGACCGTGACCTCCTGGTTGTGCGTCTTGGACAGCAGCTCGGTCGCCAGGTCGCGGTACGACTGCGCGGCAACCCCGTCCGGATCGTATTTCAGGACCGACATGCCCTTCACGGGCGCCTCGGCGAAGCGGATCGTCTTGCGGATCCGCGAGGCGAACACGCGGTCCCCGAAGTTCTCCTCGAGGATCTCGATGGCCTCCTTGGCGTGGACGGTGCGCGCGTCCATGAGCGTCGGGAGGATGCCCTCGATGGTGACGTCGGGATTGAGGTTCTCGCGGATCATCTGCAGCGTGTTCTGGAGCTGGATCAGCCCCCGCATCGAGAGATACTCGCACTGCACGGGGACGATCACCGTGTGGGCCGCCGTCAGGGCGTTGATCGTGAGCAGCCCGAGGCTCGGCGGCGTGTCGATGCAGACGAAGTCGTAGTCCTCGGCGACCTCGTTCAGCGCCTTCTGCAGCGCGCGCTCGCGGCCGATCATCGTGGACATCGCGATCTCGGCGCCGGCGAGGTCGATCGAGGCGCAGGCGATGTCGATCTCGCGCTTGCGGATGACCTGGCGGATCGGCATGCGATGCACGAGGACGTCGTACATCGACTCCTGGAGGTTGTCCGGATCGATGCCCTGCGACATCGTCAGGTTGCCCTGCGGGTCCATGTCCACGCAGAGGACCCGGTGCCCCGTCTCGCGGAACGCCACGGCGAGGTTGAGGGTCGTCGTCGTCTTGGCGACGCCGCCCTTCTGGTTGGCGAAGGCGATGACCTTGGCCTTGTTGGGGTGGTCCTGCTGCTCCACGGGCGTGCGCTCCGGTCTGTGGGTGGGTCCCGTACTCCGAGGGGTATTCGGATGCGCGCTGTTGAATCCTTCTTCCACGGCCCCCTGGCAGGACACGTCGCGCCGCAGGCGCGACCTGACTAGCTTTCACCCGATGCTCTGCCACTGGGACGACGTGCCGCCCCTCGACCTGGCCCGCGGAGACCTCGGCGGGCTGCGGCGGCGCCTCGGTTCCGCGGCCGGGGCGCGGCGGCTCGGGCTGAGCCGTTACGACCTGGGCCCGGGGCAGCGACCGATGCCGGTCCACGTCCACGGTGACGAGGAGGAGCTGTTCGTCGTCCTCGAGGGATCGGGCGTCAGCGTCGAGCGGGACGCCGCCCATCCGATCGCCGCCGGCGACGCGCTGCTCTACCCGCCGGCCGGGCGCCCGCACACGATCGTCGCCGGGCCGGAGGGGATGGTCGTCCTCGCGTTCGGGTCCGGGTCGGCGACCGGCCTGACGTATCTCCCGCGCGCGGGAGCGATGTGGGCCGGCCCACGCTGGATCCCGCCGGACGGCCCCAACCCGTTCACCCTCGAGGTCGAGGCGGGCCCGCTGGAGCTGCCCGAGCCCTCCGCCGCCGCGGAGCGACCGGAGACGATCGCCCGCGTCGCCGACATCCCGCCGCGCGAGCCGCGCCGGCGCGGCGACGTCGGCCAGGTCGCCCGCGAGATCGGGGACGCCGTCGGCGGCGCGCTGGCGGGCCTGAGCGAGATCACCGTCGACCCGGGCCGGCTGAGCAACCCGCCGCACTGCCACAGCGTCGAGGAGGAGCTGTTCGTCGTGCTCGAGGGTGACGGCGCGCTGGAGCTCCTGCACCCCGACGGCACGGCCGAGTCCCATCCGGTCCACGCCGGCCACGTGGTCGCGCGGCCCGCCGGCACCGGCGTCGCGCACGCGTTCGGCGCGGGTGACGGCGGTCTGCGCGTGCTCGCCTACGGCGTGCGCGACCCGGCCGACATGTGCTTCTACCCGCGCTCGGGGAAGATCAGCGTGCGCGGCCTGAAGACGATCGTCCGCGTGCAGCAGGTGGACTACTGGGACGGCGAGGAGTGACCCGGCGCCCACCGGCGCTGTTCGACCACGAGCTGCTCGTCGTGACCGGGAAGGGCGGCGTCGGCAAGACGACGGTCGCGGCAGCCCTCGGCGTCGCGGCCGCGCGCCGCGGGCTGCGCGCGATCGTCGCGGAGGTGGCCTCGCGCGACGACGTCACGCGCTCGCTGGGCGACGAGGAGGAGCGCCGCGACCACGAGGTCGAGCTCCAGTTCGGCGTCCATCACACGTCGATCGACCCGGAGGCCGCGATGCGCGAGTACCTCGTCGACCAGCTGCCCTCGCGCCGCCTCGCGGGCGTGCTCACCGACAGCCGCACGTTCGCCTACCTCGCGGCGGCGACGCCGGGGCTGCGCGAGCTGCTGACGATGGGCAAGGTCTGGGAGCTCGCGCAGGAGGATCGCCGCACGCCGGGCGCACGCCCCTACGATCTCGTGATCCTCGACGCACCGGCCACCGGACACGGCGTCGCCGTGCTCTCGGCACCGCACACCTTCGCCCGCACCGCGCGGGTGGGGCGGATCGCACGCCAGGCATCGATCATCGACGCGCTCGTCACCGACCCGGCCCGCACCGCCGTCGTCGCCGTCGCCCGGCCGGAGGAGCTGCCGGTCAACGAGACGCTGCAGCTGCGCGCGGCGCTCGACGAGGAGCTCGGGCTGCCGCTCTCGCTCGCGGTCGTCAACCGCGTCACGGTCGACCGGCTGACGCCCGCCGACGCGCGCGAGCTCGAGGCGCACCGGCCGCCGGGCCGGCCGGTCGCGATCGCGCTCGCGGGCCACCGCCGTGCCAAGGCGCAGCGCACCCAGGTCGCGCGCCTGCGGCGGGGCCTGGACTGCCGGGTCTGCGGGCTGCACGAGCTGGCGCGCCCGGCCCTCGACGGCGCGGCGATCCGCGAGCTCGCGGGCGAGCTGGAGCGCGTGCTGTGACGCGCCGGCGCCCCAAGGGCCACCGCGGGCTCCCGTCGCGCCTGAAGGGCGCGCGGGTCGTCATCTGCGCCGGGTCCGGCGGCGTCGGGAAGACGACGACCTCCGCCGCGATCGCGATGGGCCTCGCGGCGCAGGGCGCGCGCGTCGCGGTCGTGACGATCGATCCGGCCAAGCGCCTGGCGGACGCGCTCGGGCTCGACGAGCTCGGCAACGACCCGGCACTCGTCGACCCGGCGCGCTTCGCCGCGGGCGGCGTGACGCTTCGCGGCGAGCTGTGGGCGATGACGCTGGACGCCAAGCGCACGTTCGACGAGCTGATCGAGCGCCTCGCCCCCGACGAGGAGGCCCGCGACGAGGTGCTCGGCAACCGGATCTACCAGCAGCTCTCCGGCGCGGTCGCCGGATCCCAGGAGTTCACCGCGGTCGCCAAGCTCTACGACCTGCACGCCTCGGGCCGGTTCGACGTCCTCGTCCTCGACACCCCGCCGTCACGCAACGCCCTCGACTTCCTCGACGCGCCCGACCGCCTGTCGGGCTTCTTCGACGGCCGCGCACTGAAGCTGTTCCTCGCGCCGACCGGGCTCGCGGCACGCGCGATGGGCCGCGGGACCGGCGTCGTGTTCGGCGTCCTCAGCCGCCTGACGGGCGTCGACCTGCTCGACGACCTGTCGGTCTTCTTCCGGGCGCTGGGCGGCCTGGTCGACGGCTTCCGCGAGCGCGCCGAGGGCGTGAAGGCGCTGCTGTCCGACCCGGCGACCGTGTTCCTCGTCGTCACGAGCCCGGAGCGCGAGCCCGTCGAGGAGGCGATCTTCTTCCGCAGCAAGCTGCGCGAGTCCGGCATGCCGTTCGGCGGGCTGATCGTCAACCGCGTGCACACCCTCGACGGGGCGGGCGGACGGCTGCCCTCACCGGAGTCTGTCGCCGCCGAGCTCGTCGAGGACCTCGGGCCGCGGCTGTCGGCGAAAGTGGCGCGCACCTACGGCGAGGCGCTCGCGACCGCCGAGCGCGACGCCGCGGCGATCGACCGGCTGTGCGCGGAGACCGGCGAACAGGATCCGGTGATCGTGCCGGAGCTCGACGGCGACGTGCACGACGTCGCCGGCCTCGTGGCCGTGCACGAGCACCTCTTCCGGCGCTAGCGGCTCAGAAGAACGTGTCCTGCTCGAGCGCCTCGCGCTGCGGAGCCTGGGCACGGGGCTCGGCGGCCCGCGGCGGCTCGAGGCGCTGCGGCTCGGCCGCGGCCTCCTGGCCGAGGAGGGCGTCCGCGAGTCCGCGCAGGTCGGGGTCCAGGTGCCCGCACAGGACGTCGCGCAGGAGCGCGCGCAGGTGCCCGGACAGCTCGGTCGTCAGCGGCTCGAGCTGCGGATCGGTCGCGAGCCCGGCGATGACGCCGCGCTCGACCGAGGCGGCGTGCGCGACGCGCTGCGCGACGCGCGGGCGATCGTCCGGCTCGGCGCAGAGCGTCGCCAGGCGGGTGGCCAGCATCCCGGACGACGGGCCCTCGGGCTCAAGGAGCGCCCGCAGGGCGAGCAGCAGATCCGACAGCGCCTCGGCGGGCGCCGGACGCTCGGTGGCGAGCTCCAGCCGCCGCAGCGCCCAGGCGATCTGCCCGTGGCGGGGCGTGCGCCGCGCGACGAGGTTCAGGAACGCCCGCAGCTCGTCCTCCTGCTCGGGGGCGACCGCCACCTCGCCGTCGGGGATGGCGGCGACGCCGAGCGCGAACGGCTGCCAGGTGCCGCCGCCCGTGCGCGTCCAGGCGAGCGCGCCGTACGCGAGCTGCGCGCCGTCGTAGAGCTGCAGGCCCAACAGCAGGCGGCGCAGGCGCACCCGCGCGTGCCCAAGCGGGGACTCGTCGCCGGGCGCGGGCTCCCAGCGCAGGACGGCGAGGGCGTGGGGACCGTCGGCGCGCGAGCGCCGCAGCTCGTCCGGCGCCGTCCTCGCACGCGTCGGCGCGCGCAAGCGTCAGGCCGTCGCCGACCGGCACCTCGTCGGAGATGAGGTCCAGGCCGAGCAGCGGGACGACCACGACCGTCTCGACGCGCCCGTCGCCGACGACCCGCTCGAGGTCGCGGAAGGCCGCGTCGAACCGCTCCTCGGTGAAGACGAAGTCGCTGGAGTCCTCGAAGACCCGGGCCAGGAAGCAGTGCAGCGCGGCGTCGGCGCGCTCCCGGCCGGCGGGCGGGGCCTGCACGCCCTGCGCGTCGAGCCACGACTCCAGGTGCCCGACCGCCACGAGCGCGTGCGCCGCGGGCAGGTAGCCGGGGAGCCGCGCGAGCACGCCGCTGCGCTGCAGGATGAAGTCTGCGGTGAGCGGCCGGTAGCAGTAGAGCGGGCTGTCGCGGCGCCCTCCGTCGACCACCTCGAACGGCACCTCGTGTCCCTCGTGGGTGTCCGCTGCAAGCTGCAGCGCGGCGTCGCTGCAGAAGTCGTGCAGGGCGGAGCGAAGCTGACCAAGGCGCATACAGGGCGGTTCGGCGGGCGCGCGCGTGATTCCTGCCGCGCACCCCGCCTTGCAGGAGGCCCGCCGCTGCAGGTTCGCCGCAGGATCGCGCCGCCGATGCCGTGCACGGACGAGGGGTCGCCCGGCGGCTCTGGACGCCCGCCGATGGCACCCACATGCCGCCCGTGATCCCCGACCGCCTGCGCACCACCGCCGTCCTGGCGGGACTCGCGCTCGCGCTGGTCGGCGGATCGGCCGCGCCCGCGGGCGCCGCGACCGGCGGCACCGAGTACGGCGCCGCGAGCCAGACCCCGTCCCCCACGCCGGCCCCGTCCCCGGGCGGCGTGGACCCCTCGCAGCCCGTCCTCCCCGTCCCCGGCAAACCGGTCCCGGCACCGCAGGGCGGCCAGGTCGCGCGCGTCCTGCCGAGCGGCCTCGCCGTCGCCCCCGCAGGTGCGCCGGCGGCCGTGCACCAGATCATCGCCGCGGGCAACCGCATCGCGCGCACGAAGTACGTCTGGGGCGGCGGTCACCGCCGCTGGGAAGATCGCGGCTACGACTGCTCCGGGTCGGTGAGCTACGCGCTCCGCGGCGCGGCCCTGCTGCAGACGCCGCTCGTCAGCGGCGAACTGGCACGCTGGGGCGACGCCGGGCCCGGTCAGTGGGTGACGATCTACGCCAACGCCGGGCACGTCTACATGATCGTCGCGGGGCTGCGCTTCGACACGTCGGGGCAGCGCAGGGCCGGCAGCCGGTGGCAGGTCGCCCGGCGGTCCGCGAAGGGCTTCAGGGTCCGCCACCCCGCGGGCCTGTGAGCCGCCCCATGCGAGTGAGTCTCATCTGCGGCGTCTTGGCGTCCGCGGCCGCGCGCCCTACGGTCGGTGACATGACCGAGCACACGACGCACGACGGCGAGCACACGCACATCCACGGACCCGGATGCGGGCATCAGGCCGTGGTGCACGAGGGCCATCTCGACTTCCTCCACGACGGCCATCTGCACCATCCCCACGGCGACCACGTCGACGACCACGTCATCGCCGTCGACGCCGCGCACCCGGACACCTGCACCGGCGCGCACCCGTGCACCGGGCACGAGCCGGACCACGTGCACGGCCCCGGCTGCGGACACGAGCCGATTCCGCACGGGGACCACATCGACTATCTCGTCGAGGGGCACCTCCATCACGTCCACGAGGGCCACTGCGACGACCACGGCCCGGTCACCCTCGCCTAGCCGGACGCTCTAGCCTCCTGGGCGTGGCACAGAAGACCCCCGTCGGGCCATCCTGGGCGGACACGGCGGCGACCCGCCTGGCCGAGGCCGGCTACCGGCGGGGCGGCGCACGGGCCGCGGTGATCGATCTGCTCGACGAGCAGGCCTGCGCGCTCACCGCCTACGACATCGAGGCGGCGCTGCGTGAGCATGGCCGCGCGGTCGGGCGAGCCAGCGTGTACCGCGTCCTCGAGGAGCTGCACGAGCTCGGCCTCGTCACGAAGGTCGAGCTCGGCCAGGGACAGGCGCGCTACGAGCCGGCACGCCCCGAGCACCATCACCATCACCTCGTCTGCGACACGTGCGGCGCGGTCGTGCCCTTCCACGACGATGCCCTGGAGCGCGCCATCGCGGCGCTCTCGCGCCGCGTGGACTTCGACGTCGCCGAGCACGAGATCGTGCTCCACGGCGCCTGCGCCGACTGCCGGGGCTGACGGCCTCAGCCGGCGCGGCGGCCGCAGGCCGCGCAGCGCCCGTGCAGGACGACGTCGTGGACGTGGACGTCGGCCCCGAGCCGGTCGGCGACGCGCGCGATCGCCGTCTCGATGTCCGGATCCTCGAAGGCGACGGCCCGCCCGCAGCGCTCGCACACGACGTGATGGTGGTGGGCGCCGTCGGGGTGGATCAGCTCCCAGCGCCGTTCGCCGTCCCCGAGGTCCAGGCCGTGGACGAGCCCGGCGTCCTGGAGCGCGGCGAGCGCGCGATAGACGCTCGCGGTCCCGACCGGCCGGCCGCCGTGCCGCAGATCGCGCGCGATCTCGGCGGCCGTGCGGCAGCCGCCGTCGCCGGCCAGACGGTCGATGACGGCGCTGCGCGCGCCGCCGGACCGGTACCCGCGCGCGGCCAGTTCGCGGTGCGCGCGCTCCGCCCAGGCCGCCCCACGCCCGATCACGAGCGGGCCGCCTGCAGACGCGCGGGAGCCGTCACCTGCACGGCCCAGCGGACGAGCAGCGCGAGCAGGAAGCAGCCGACGAGCGCGAGCGTGACGGCGGCGCCGGCGGCGACCCGCGCGTGGTAGGACGCGTAGAGGCCGGCGACCGCCGCACCGGCGGCCACGGCGGTCGCCGTGAGCATCATCGGGGCCATCCGGCGCGTCAGCAGCCGCGCGGTCGCCGCGGGCCCGACGAGCATCGCGACGACGAGGAGGTTGCCGAGGGCCTGGACGGCGACGAGCGTGGCGGCCGCGAGCAGGAGCGCGAGGACGATGTCGAACGCCGCCGGCGACCGGCCCAGCGCGCGGGCGTTCAGCCGGTCGAACCCGGTCACCAGGAGGCTCGGGTGCAGCATCGTGAGCACCGCGACCACCGCGACGGCGAGCCCCGCCGCGAGCGCGATGTCGAGGTCCGTGACACCGAGCACGTCTCCGAAGAGGATGCCGTTGAGGCCCGCCGGCACCTCGGGGGCGAGCCCCAGGAGCACCCCGAGCCCGAAGAGCGACGTGATGACGACGGAGACCGCGACGTCCCCGTCCAGGCGCGGGACGCGCCCCACGAGCGCGATCAGGACGGCGCCGACGACGAGCCCCGCGGCGCCGCCGAGCAGCAGCGGGATCCCCAGGAGCGAGGCGAGGACGAGGCCGGGCAGCATGGCGTGGGCGAGCGACTCGGCGCTGTACGAGCGCCCTGCGAGCACGATCCAGCACCCCAGCCCGCCGGACACGATGCCGATCAGCGTCAGCTCGACGATGCCGCGCACGACGATCCGCTGCGCGAGGGGATCGGTGAGCCAGTCGATCATGCGTGATCGTGCTCGTGATGATGGGGCGGGAGCACCGCGCGAGCGTCGTCGTCGGAGCCGAGCGTGACGAGTGCCGCGCCGTACGTGCGCTCGATCGCCTCGAGACTGAGCGCGCTCGCGGGCGGCCCGAACGCGACCTGGACGCGATTGAGGCAGAGCACGAGGTCCGACGCGCGCGCCTGCTCGATGTCATGGGTCGCCATCAGCAGCCCGCGCCCCTCTGCGGCGAGGTCGCGGAGCAGCGCCTCGAGGCGCTCGGCGCTCGGCGTGTCGAGCCCGGAGAACGGCTCGTCGAGGAGCATGAGCGGCGCGTCCTGGACGAGTGCGCGCGCGACCAGGACCCGCTGGCGCTGTCCGCCGGAGAGCTCGCCGAACGTCACCTGCGCCCGGTCCGCGAGGCCGACGCGGTCCAGCGCCTGGGCCGCGAGCCGGCGGTCGGCCCGCGAAGGGCGGCGCCACCACGGCATCCGCGACACGGCGCCCATGAGCGCCACGTCGAGTGCGCTGACCGGGTAGTCCAGGCGCGAGCGCTCGGTCTGCGGCACGAGCGCGACCCGTCCCGCCGGCAGCTCGAGGCGCCCGCCCGACGCCGCGAGCTCCCCGGTGAGCAGCCGGAAGAGCGTCGTCTTGCCGCCGCCGTTGGGTCCGAGCACGGCGACGCGCTCGCCTGCGCGAACGGCGAACGTCAGGCTCGCGACCGCCGGCGTCGCGGCGCCGGGATACGTCGCGGCGACGTCGTCGGCGTCGACGAGCACCGCGTCCGTCATGCCGGGATCTCGCACGTCTCCTTCCCGCCGGTCATGCCCTCGACCATCGCGGTGGCGTTCGCCGCGGTCGCGCCGAGGATGGTGCCCTCGGGCGTGTTCGCGTCACCGAGGGTGTCGCCGTAGAGCGTCCGGTCGGACCTCACGCCGGTGTCGTCGGCGAGGCGCTCGGCGAGCTTCGGGTTCAGCGAACTCTCCGGGAACACGGCCTGCACTCCCTCATCCTCGATCGTCTGCTCGAGCTCCGCAAGGTCGCCCGCCGAGGGCTGGCCCTGGGTCGTGGTCGCCGGGAACACGGCGCCGACGGACGTGACCCCGTACCGCTCCGTGAAGTACACGAACGCGTCGTGGTCGGTGACGATCTTCCGGTCGGCCTCCGGGACCCGGTCGATGCACTCGCGGATCGCCTCATCGACCGCGCGGACCTTCGCCCGGTAGGCGTCCGCGTTCGCGGCGATCTGCGCCTTCGCAGCGGGGTCGGCGGCGACCAGCGCGGCTTCGACGGCGGTCGCGGCCGCGGCGACGTTCGTCGGATCGTGCCACCAGTGGGGGTCGGTCTCGCCATGGGCGTGCTCCTCGCCCTCGCTCTTCTCGCCTTCGTGCTTCTCGCCTTCGTGGGCCTCCTCGCCGGCCTTGTGCGTCACGGGAAGCTTCGCGCTCAGGTCCACGACCTTCGCCTCGGTTCCGGAGTCCTTCACGAGGTCGGCGGACCACTCGTCGAGTTCCAGGCCGCTGGTGAACACGACGCGCGCATCGGCCACGGATGCCACGTCCTGCGGCCGCGGCTCGTAGTCGTGCGCCTCCGAGTTCGCCTTGAGGATCTGCTCGACCGCGACGCTGTCGCCGCCGATCTGGCGCACGAGGTCGCCGACCTGCGTCGTCGTCGCCGCGACCGTCACCTGCGGCGCGTCGCTCGACGCCGCGCCGTCGTCGTCATCGCTGCCGCAGCCCGCGACGCCCAGGGCGCCGAGTGCGACCACGGCGAGGGCGGCGGGCGCGACCCGCGGCCGCCGCCGTGCGACGACGCGCACGAGCGCGACGAGGGCGAAGACCGAGCCCGCGAGGACCGCGATCACGGCGCCGGGCGGGACGTTGAGCTGGTAGGCGAGCCACATGCCGAGGACTCCTTCTGCCGCGGCGAGCGCGACGGTCGAGAACTGCCAGGTGCGAAGACGGTCGGTGACCAGGCGGGTCGTCGCAGCAGGGACGACGAGGATCGCGGTCGCGAGCAGCGCGCCCGTCGCCGCGAGCGCGGCGACCGCCGCCAGCGCGATGAGGACGATGAGGCCGGCGTCCGCGACCCGGCCGGCCGGGCGTGACCCGTCCTCGCCCGCGAACCCGGTCGCCAGCCAGCGGGGCCCGACGACGGCGGAGGCGACCGCCGCGACGAGCGCGACGAGGACCGCGAACGCCAGGTCGCCGCCGTCGATGGTGAGGAGGCTCCCGAACAGGAGCCGGTCGACGCTCGCCTGCGAGGCGAAGACGTCGCTGGCGAGCACGACGCCGAGCGCGAGCGAGCCGGCGAGCACGAGCGCCGTCAGGCTGTCCGTGCCGACGCCGCGCCGGCGGGCGGCGAGGCCGACCAGCGCCGCGGCCACGAGCGCGGCCCCGAACGCCCCGAGCGGCGCCGCGAACCCGAGCCCGTCCGCGAGCACCAGCCCCGGGAACGCCGCCGTCCCGACCGCGTGGGCGAAGAACGCCATCCCCCGCAGGACGATCCACGTGCCGAGGTACCCGGCGACGACGGCCAGGACGAGCACTTCGACGAGGCCGCGCTGGAAGAACGGCAGGGAGAACGGCTCGAGCACGGCGTCGAGTCTACTGGAATGAGAACCGTTCTCGCCGCGCGTCACGCCCCGGCCCCCGCGTGCTCGTCCATCGGGACCCACACCGGGAACGGGTCCGGGAAGGCGCGCCAGCGCTCCTCGCCGGCCGCGAGCTCGGCGTCGGTCAGCAGTGCCGCGTCGAGGCGCCCGACGATCGCGTCCTCGTCGAGGCCGTCACCGATGAACACGAGCTCCTGTCGGCAGTCGCCGTAGGGCTCCTGCCAGAGCGGATCGATGTGCTCGGCCGCAACCTCGGGCGGCGGCCACTGGCTGCGCGGGACGCAGGCCCACCAGGCACCTGCCGCCTGGAGCGTGAGCACCCGTCCGGCCTGCGACCACGCGCCCGCGAGCGCGGGCCGCGTCGCGAGCCAGAAGAAGCCCTTCGCCCGCAGGACGCCCTCCCAGTTCGCGTTCGCGGCGGCCCAGAGCCGCTCCGGGTGAAACGGGCGGCGGGCGCGGTAGACGAACGTCCCGATCCCGTACTCCTCGGTCTCCGGCAGCTCCTCCCCGCGCAGCGTCTGCAGCCAGCCGGGCGCCTGCGCCGCCGCCTCGAAGCTGAACCGGCCCGTCCCGACGATCTCCTCGAGCGGCACCCGGCCGTGCTCGGCGCGGACGATCTGCGCCCGCGGATTGAGCGTCCGCGCGACCGACTCCAGGCGCCGGAGGTCCTCCTCGTCGGCGACGAGATCGACCTTGTTGAGGACCAGCACGTCGGCGAACTCGACCTGCTCCACGAGGAGGTCGACGATCGCCCGCTCGTCCTCGTCGGAGAGGCCCAGGCCGCGGCTCGTGAGATCGTCCACGCCGTCGCACTCCTCGAGGAAGGTCGAGGCGTCGATGACCGTGACCATCGTGTCGAGCCGGGCGACGTCGGACAGGCTGCGCCCGTCCTCGTCCTCGAAGGTGAACGTCTCGGCGACGGGCATCGGCTCGGAGATGCCGGTGGACTCGATGAGCAGGTGGTCGAATCGCCCTTCGAGCGCGAGGCGGCCCACCTCGACGAGGAGGTCCTCGCGCAGGGTGCAGCAGATGCACCCGTTGCTCATCTCGACGAGCCGCTCCTCGACGTGGTCGATCGACGCCTCGCCCCCGACGACCAGCTGGGCGTCGACGTTCACCTCGCTCATGTCGTTGACGATCACCGCGACCCGCAGGCCCTCGCGGTTGTGCAGCACGTGTTCCAGGACGGTCGTCTTGCCGGCTCCCAGGAACCCCGAGAGGACGGTGACGGGCAGGGGTGCGGCGGTGGTCATGCGTGCTCCTCGCCCTTCGTTTCTAAGACTCATTCTCATTCTTATCTCAGCCTAGCGCATCAACTCCGAGGGCAGGAGCGACCCCCGGCCCGCCGAACGTCGGCCTGATGCCCTCCGCGCCCGACGCCGCAGACGTGCCCGCCCCGCGGCGGCGGCGCGAGCCCGATCGCAGCCCCCTCCGCGAGCTGCTGCGCGACCCCGCGGGCCGCACGCTCGCCGCCGTCACGGGCGTTCTGCTGCTGGCGACGATCGCCGCGCTCATCGCACTCTGGCCATCGCGGGACCCCGTCGATCCGGGCGGGGCGTTCGGCGGGCAGACGGTCGCCGGGACCGCGCAGCGGGTCGAGGTCGCCCCGTGCGGGCCGGTCGGCCAGGACTGCCGCCGCGTGGTCGCCGTCGTCGAGGAGGGCCCCGACCGCGGGGACCGCGTCACCCTCGAGCTCGGGCCGGTCGAGGCCACGCAGTCGGTCGACGCCGGCCAGTCGATCCGGCTCACGCGGATCACCGGGGCGCCGCCCGGGACGCCCGCCTACGGCTTCGGCGACGTCGACCGGCGCCTGCCGCTCGTCTGGCTGTTCGTCGCCTTCGCGGCGATGGGCGTCGTGATCGCGCGGCGCCAGGGGGCGCTCGCGCTGCTCGGCCTCGTCGCGAGCCTGGGCCTGGTGACGACGTTCCTCGTCCCGGCCATGCTCGCGGGCAGCTCGCCGGTCCTCGTGTCGTTCGTGGCCGCGCTCGCCGTCATGTTCGTGACGCTCGGGCTCACCTACGGCATCAGCGCGCAGAGCCTGTCGGCCGCCGCCGGCATCGGCGCGTGCCTGCTGTTCGCCACGATCCTCGGGAAGCTCGCGCTGGACGCCGCGCACCTCGAGGGCCGCGGCGGCGAGCTGTACCCGATGCTCCAGCAGGCCGGCGCCGGCGACCTCTCGCTCAGCGGCATCGTGCTCGCGGGCATGGTCATCGGCGCCCTCGGCGTGCTGACCGACACCGCCGTGACCCAGGCGTCGGCCGTCATGGCGCTCCGCCGTGCCGACACCGGGCTCGGGGTGCGCGACCTCTACCGCGGCGCGTTCGCCGTCGGGCGCGACCACCTGGCCGCGACGATGCACACCCTGGTGATGGCGTACGTCGGGACGCTGCTGCCACTGCTGCTCGTCCTCGAGGCCGCCGACGTCGGCATGACGGACGCCCTCAACGGGCAGTTCCTCGCCGAGCCGGCGGTTGCGACGCTCGTCGGCTCGATGGCGCTGATGGCGTCGGTGCCGCTCACCACGCTGCTCGCCGCGATGCTCGCGGTGCGCGTCCCGGTCGCCGCGCTGACCGGCGGCCACTCGCACGCGCACTGAGGGACGGCTGCCATACTCGATCCATGTGCGTGCAGTGCATGGCCGGGGCGATGACCGCCGGCGCGGCGGCCACCGGCGCCCGCGCCTGGCTCGCCGCGCATGCGCCGCTGTGGCTCACGCCGGCCCGCCTGCGTGCCGTCACGGTGACGCTGCTCGGCGGGGCGCTCCTGCTCAGCGCGAGCCTGCTGTCCGGCAGCGCCTGACGCTCAGGCGGACGGTGCGCCGCCGATGGCGGACGTGACCCGCACGGCGATCGGCGCCGCCCGCGCCACCTGGCCGGTCGATCCGGCGGTGACGATCAGGCGGTAGCGCCCGGTCCGGCGCAGGCGCACCGGCACCGTGAAGGCGTCGCGCGCCTTGCGCGTCACGACCGCCGTGCGGTTCCAGCGTCCGCGACTGCGACGCTGGACGACGACCTTGACGGTGCCCGGCGGACGCATCCGGCCCTTCAGCGTCACGGCGCCGCCGGCGGGCAGCGACGTCGACGTCCGCGGCGACCTCGAGGGCCGGGACGACCCCGATGCTGACGGGCAGCGACGAGACTCCCTGGGCCGTCGCCCGCGCCAGGCCGCCGCGGGTCCACCGCGTCAGGGCGAGGAACGCGCCGTCGCCGTCGGTCGTCGTGTCGGCGATCCGCACCCATGTGCCGGAGGCGCCGCGCTTCTCGATCCGGACGGGCACGCCGGCCTGCGGCGTCTTGTCGGGCGCGAGCACCGAGCCCTCGAAGCGCGCCTCGGCGCCGTAGCGCACACGCGCCGCGGAGCCGAGCGTCACCTCCGGTCGCACGACGGGCGTCCCGGCACGCGACTGCGCGCGCGTGCGGATGTCGCCGAGGTCGGCATAGAGGCGGTTCCCGGGACAGTCGGTGCTGCCGACGTCGCGGTGACCGCAGATCCGCGGCAGCGTGACGGCCGCGCCGGCGCGGAACTTCGCGAGCGAGCCGCCGCCCGACCGCACCGTGACCTGCCCGCTGACCGGCATGCCCGCGAGCGGCAGGCGCCAGCCGATCAGGCGCGCGACGGCGTCGACGGCCGCGGTCGGAGGCTCCGACGCCGTGAACGACCCGATGACCGAGATCCCCGTGGAGACGCCGTTGAAGCCCTGGGCGTGCGCGCCGATGACCGGCAGGTCCACGCCGCCGGCGCGGCCTTCGTAGATCGTGCCGAAGCGGTCGACGAGGTAGTTGTAGCCGACGTCGTTCCAGCCACGGGTGTCGCGGTGGAACTTCGTGATCGCGAGCACGACGCCCGGAGCCTGGGCCTGCGTGTACTCGTTCGCGCTCTCGGTGTGATGGACGACCGCGAGGTTCACGGTGCCGTAGGCGGGACGGGTGCGCGGCGGCACGAGATCGCCGCCCCAGGCCGCGCGCAGGACGATCGGGGGCCGGCCCGCGAGCTGCGCGGCGGCGGCCTGGTCCGGCTCCTGCGACGCGCAGCGACGCCAGCGCGAGCGCGGCGCGCGGCACGGCGACGAGCGCCACGTGCACCGGCCCGCGCGGGCGCCGCGAGGCGCGCAGCTGCAGCTCGTCGGACGAGCCGGTCCAGAGCGGATCGGTGGCCCCGGCGCCGCGTCCCGGGCGGTCGGGACCATGGGCGACGTGCGCGTGCAGGCCGTGCCAGGCGGTCCACGTGCCGCCGGCGCGGCGCGTGCGCACCTGCAGGTCGGCGCCGAGCACCGCCGGGTCGCGGACGCCCAGGAGGACGAACCGGCCCGGAGCGCGCAGCGGCTCGGTCGTCCCCCGGCGGGTGAAGGCGTCGGGTCCGACGGTCATCGCCAGCGAGCGCGGTGCGGCGAGCGCCGCCGCGGGACCTGCGCCGCCGCGCACGAGACCGGCGGCGCCCGTCAGGGCGCCGAGCGCCAGCGCGTCGCGGCGCGTCAGTGCGGGGCGTCGAGCGTCATCCATCGGAGCACCGTTGCGGGGAACGGGTCGGGGCCTCCCATGGTGGCATGAACGCCTCAGCGCGGCCGACGTTGCGGTCGGCGTGCACGCGGCCGTGCAACCCGGCGCGTCAGGCGAGCGCCGCGGCGGCCTCGCGCGCGGGCTCCTGCGCGCACGCGCCGTCGAGCCACTGCTCGCCGAACGACCGCATGTCCTCGATCAGCGGCAGCAGCGCTCGGCCCTTGTCCGTCAGCGCGTACTCGACGCGCGGCGGGACCTCCGGGAACGTCTGCCGCTCCACGACGCCGAGCTGCTCGAGGTCGCGCAGCCGCAGGGACAGCGTGCGCGGGCTGATCCCGCTGAGCGACCGCTCGAGCTCGCAGAAGCGCGAGCGGCCCTCCGACAGGTCGCGCACGATCAGCAGCGTCCACTTGGCGCAGACGATGTCCGCCGTACGGCAGACGGGACAGGAGGGATCGACCGGCATCACCCCTCACTTTACCAACTGAAGTGTGGGCTGCGGCTCAGCCGCCGCTGAGCAGGCCGCCCAGCCCGCCGCCCCCGCCGGCGCCGCCCAGCACCACGCGGCCCTCGGACGGCTGCACGAGCACCCAGCCCTGCCCGGTGAACGCCATCTGCAGCGACTCGCCGGAGCTGCGGCCGATCAGCGCCTTCGCGCTCATGTCCGTCTTCAGCGAGGCGTTCACGCCCGAGGACCACGTGATCGCCGCCTGGGCGTCCGCGAACGTCGGCGCCGAGGCGACGTCGAGCAGCACGGGCGGGCCGTCGGAGAGCAGCGCGACCCAGCCGGAGCCCTTGAGCTCCATGTTGAAGAGACCGCCGGCCATCGCCGAGGCGGCGCCGCCGCTCATCCGATGGATGTCCCAGTCGATGTCGGCGTCGAACGCGAGCAGGTTCGGCCCGTTGATCGTCACGGAGTCGTTGTCGAGGTAGAGCAGGTGGATGTCCTGCGCGGTGTCCGCGAGGAACACCTCGCCGCTGCCCGACATCTTCATGAGCGTCGTGCCCTCGCCGCTGACGGCCTTCTTCAGCATGCGGCCCATCCCGCCGGACCCCGCGTGCTCGAACTTCACCTCGCCCTGGTAGGCGACCATCGACCCGCGCTTGGCCTGGATCTCACCGTCGCTGAGGAGGACCTTCAGGAGCTTGGAGTTCTGGAGCGAGAAGGCGTCGGTGCTCGTCGTCTCGGTGTACTGCTGCAGGTCGGTCTTGATGCTCACGGCAGATGCTCCTCGGCGATGGGGATGGTCGGCGTCGGCTGGACCGTGGCACCCGGCAGCCTGTCCACCGGGTCGGACGGCGTCAAGGGCGGCGGGCTCAGGCCGCGAGCGGCGGCGCGGCGGGCGGGGCGGGCGAGCGGCGGGACTCGGCGTCGGCCACGTCGTCCATCGTCGTGCCCTTCTTGCCGTCCGCGGCGACGAGGAGCTTGAAGTCGTGCGGCGTCGAGGCGGCGAGCATGGCCTCCTCCATCGTCACGCGACCGGCCTTCAGATGGCCGAACAGCGCCTGGTCGAACGTCTGCATCCCGTAGTAGCCGCCGTCGGCGATGACCTCCGGCAGCCGGCCGGTCTGGTTGTGGTCCATGATCATGTCGCGCACGCGCCCGGTCATCCGCATGATCTCGCAGGCGGCGACGCGGCCACCGGTGGCCGAGGGCACGAGCCGCTGGGAGATGATCCCCTTCAGCGTGCCCGCGAGCATGGCCCGCACCTGCTGGTGCATGTGCGGCGGGAAGAAGTCGATGAGCCGGTTGACCGTCTCCGAGGCGTCCACGGTGTGGACCGTGGAGAAGACGAGGTGGCCGGTCTCGGCGGCCGACAGCGCGGTGTGCACCGTCTCCTCGTCGCGCATCTCGCCGATGAGGATGACGTCCGGGTCCTGGCGCAGGACGCGGCGCAGCGCCCGCTTGAACGACACGGTGTCCTGCCCGACCTCGCGCTGGTTGATGAGCGAGCGCTTGTCGCGGTGCAGGAACTCGATCGGGTCCTCGATCGTGACGACGTGCCGGGCGCGGGTGGAGTTGATGTGGTCGATCATCGCGGCGAGCGTCGTCGACTTGCCGGAGCCGGTGGTGCCTGTCAGGAGGACGATGCCGCGCTCCTCCTCGGCCAGCGTCGCGACGACCTCGGGGAGCGAGAGATCCTCGATCGAGCGGATGTTCACCGGGATCGCGCGGGCGACGATCGACACGTCCCCGCGCTGGCGGAAGGCGTTCACGCGGAACCGGGCGACGTCCTCGATCGCGTAGCTGAAGTCGACCTCGCTGTCGTCGGCGAACTCGCGCAGCTTGTTCGGGTCGTGGAGCATCTGGTGCACCGCGGCCTCCGTCTCCTCCGGCGAGAGCTCGGGCAGCCCTTCGATCGGGCGCAGGGCGCCGTCGATGCGGGTCATCGGCGGGGCGCCCGCCTTCAGGTGGAGATCGGAACCGTCGTTGTGGACGAGGTACCGGAGGGCAGCGTCGAGGTCCAGGGGCATTGTTCACCGCATCGGCGCGTTCCCGCGGGGCGGGCAGGGCGAGTGGACGAATGATCGAGGCGCCGCGGGTAGGGTCGGCACATGGAGCACGCAGACGTCGTCGTGATCGGTGCGGGGACGGTCGGCACCTGGGCCGGCGTCTTCGCGCGCGAGCAGGGCGCGGAGCGGGTCCTCGTCCTCGATGCGGCGACGGCCGGTGACGGCGCGAGCTCCCGTGCGGCGGGCATCGTGCGCTCGCAGGGCGGCACCGTCACCGCCGTCGACCTCGCGCGCTGGAGCATCGACTTCTACCGCGGCCAGCAGGAGCGCTACGGCATCGACAGCGACTTCCGCGAGCTCGGCTACCTGATCCTCGCGTTCGACGCCGGCGAGGAGCGCGCCGCGCGCGAGCGGGTGGCGCTGCAGCGCGCGGCCGGACTCGACTCGCGCTGGGTCGACGCCGGGGAGGCCGCGGAGCTCCTGCCGCTGCTCGACGCAGCGCGCGTCCGCGGCGCCACGTACTGCGCGCAGGACGGCTCGATGTCGCCGCCCCGGAACATGGCGGCGGCGCTCGTGGCGCTCCGGGCGGCCGGCGGTGAGCTGCGCGAACGGACCCCGGCGCTGGGACTGGAGATCGCGGCCGGCCGCGTAGGCGGCGTGCGCACCCCGGGCGGGACGATCGCGGCCGAGCGCGTCATCCTCGCGGGCGGGGTCGCACAGCCCGCGCTGTCGGCGCTCGCCGGGGGCCGCCCCGTGCCGGTGGGCGGCGCGCGCCACCAGGTCGCCGTGACGAGCCCCGACCCGGCGCTCTCGTCCGGCCCGCTGCCGATGGCGTTCGACCTCGGTCCCGGGCTGTATTTCCGTCAGCACGAGGGCGGCCTGCTGTTCGGCATGAGCAACCCCGATGAGCGGCCCGGCGAGGCCACGGCGATCGACTGGGAGATGCTGACCCGCGTGCGCGCGCGCCTCACCGAGCTCCTGCCGATGACCGCGCCGCTCGAGCTGCGACGCGTCTGGGCGGCCACCATCGACTACACCCCGGATCACCTGCCGATCCTCGGGCCGCTGCTGGACGCCGCCGGCGCCCCCGTCACCGGCGTCACGCTCGCATCAGCGGGAGGCCACGGGATGATGTGGGGCCCGGCCGTCGCCCGCGCCGCGGCCGACCTCGCCCTCACGGGCGCGACCGCCGTCACCGACGTCTCGTTCCTCGGCGCGGACCGCTTCGACGAGCACGGCCGCAGCAGCATCGCGACCGACCCGATCGCGCTGCCCTTCCCGCAGGAGGCCTGAGGCGGCGCCGCGCGCCGCCGGCCTCAGTTGATCTTGTTGCAGGCCTCCACGGCCGACGCCTGCACGCTGGCGACCGGGATCTTCCCCGCGGCCTCCAGGCACTTCTCCTTCGCCTTCACGAGCGCCTCGGAGATCTCCGGGTTGCTCGCCAGCGCGTCGCAGCCCTGCTCGGCGATCGACTTCGCCTTCGCATCGCTGATGCCGCTCGCCGCCTCGAGGCACTTCGCCTTCGCATCATCGGCGGTCGTCCCGCCACCCGACGTGGACGTGGACGTCGTCGTCCCGGATCCCGTCGTCGTCGTCGAATCACTCGCCGAATCCCCACAGCCCGCAAAGGCCAGGGCGAGGACGACGACCGGGGCAAGAGCAAGCGCACGAAGAGTCATGGCGCGCATCATGTCCAATTCCGCCAAGAGCGCGGCCCGAAGTCCATCAGGGACGTCCGAACCCGGGACGGCCCGAGCTCATGGGCCGGTGACGCCCCGGTCGAGGAGGGAGCGGTCAGCCGGCCCCCGCAGGCCGGTGACGTCACCGGCCCAGAGACCACTCAGGCCACGTCCCGAAGCTTCTGAGCCTCCGCCAGCGACTGCAGCTTCTTCAGCGACTGATTCTCGATCTGCCGGATCCGCTCGCGCGTCACGTTGAAGGTCTTGCCGACCTCGTCCAGCGTCCGCGGGTGCTCCCCGCCGAGGCCGTAGCGGAGCTCCAGCACCCGGCGCTCGCGGTAGGAGAGGTTCTCCAGGGCCTCGCGCAGCGCCTCCTTCGTGAGGATCTCAGCGGCGCGCTCGTACGGCGACTCGGCGCGCTCGTCGGCGATGAACTGGCCGAACTCCGACTCCTCCTCGTCGCCGACCGGCTTCTCCAGCGAGACGGGAGCCTGGGCGGAGCGCTTGATCGAGTCGACCTCCTCGGGATCGATGCCCGTGACCTCGGCGATCTCGTCGGCGGTGGGCTCGCGGCCCAGCTCGGTGACGAGCTTGCGCTCGGCGCGGCCGATCTTGTTGAGCTTCTCGACGACGTGCACCGGGATGCGGATCGTGCGCGCCTTGTCGGCGAGCGCGCGGGCGATCGCCTGGCGGATCCACCAGGTCGCGTAGGTCGAGAACTTGAAGCCCTTGCGGTAGTCGAACTTCTCCGCGGCGCGCACGAGGCCGAGCGTGCCCTCCTGGATGAGGTCCAGGAACGGCAGGCCCTGGTTGCGGTAGTTCTTGGCGATCGAGACGACGAGCCGCAGGTTCGACTCGACCATCTTCTGCTTGGCGTCGAGGTCGCCGCGCTCGATGCGCTTGGCGAGGTCGACCTCCTCCTGCGCCGTCAGCAGGCGGACCTTGCCGATGTCCTTCAGGAAGAGCTGCAGCGAGTCCGTCGTCATGTCCGGCCGCAGGTCCAGCGCGGTGGACTTCTTCGCGCGGCGCCCGCGCTTGTCCGGCGCGCGCTCGGCCTCGGGCCCGGCCGCGGACGGATCGTCCTCGACGAGCTCGATCTCCTGGCTCTCGATCCAGCTCGTGAGCTCCTCGCGATCGGCGTCGTCGATGTCGAGCTCGGACGTCGCCGTGGCGATGTCGCCGTGCGTCACGACGCCGGTCGCCTGCCCGCGCGCGACGAGCGCCTTGATCTCTTCGAGTTCCTGAAGATCCGTGAGTGACATGGTTGATCCGTTCGGGTCTCCCGGTGGCGCGCCACCGGACGTTCGTGCCTGTGTTCGTCCTCCCCGGCCCCGGTCGCGTCATCGCGCCCTACGGCCGACGGAGCGGCGTCACCTCAGGGTACTGCCGTCAGATTTTCATCGTGGGAATCGGGGCCGCAACGTGCGGACTCCCGCACCCTGACTACGGCCGGGGGGCGCCGCGGTGTCACTCATCGGCCGGCCCGACGGCGCGGCGGAGTCCGCGAGTGCGACAATGGCCGCATGTCCAACCCCGGCGACAACGGCGAGCCGCGCGAGGTCCTCTCCAGCCTGCCCCGCAGCCGCCGCCAGCGCCCCAGCGCCCGCCGCGAGGCGGCCCGCGCCGGGCGCGCGAAGCCCAAGCCGGCGGCCAAGCCGAAGGTGACAGCCGCGAAGGCCGCGAAGCCCAAGGCGAAGCCGACGACGAAGAGCACCGCCAGGCCGCGCAAGCGCACCACGCCCGTCGCCCAGGCACGCCCCACCTCCGCCACGAAGACCTCCGCCATCCCCCCCGCCGGCTACGCAACGCCCCGCAAGGGCACCGGCGGCGGCAGCGCCGACCCCGCCGCCGCACTCGCCGGCCTCGCCCGCGGAATCCGCAGCCTCCTCCCGTTCTAGACCCAGGCGACGGAAGCGGCACACGCCCGAGCTCATGGGCCGGTGACGCCCCGGTCGAGGAGGGAGCGGTCAGCCCGGGCGGGCGGGTCCGAGTCCGGTGACGTCACCGGCCCAGACCACCGCTCCCGTGGAGGCACTGCCAGGACCTGAGATCGATCATGCCGGCTCTGCCGGTCTGTCCTGCCAGGGGGCCGTTCCTGTAGCCTCCAGATCACTGCCGAACTCCCCGTGTCCATCACGCGGGAGACGGGGGACCCACTGCGGACCGTACGTCCGCCGGGGCGAATCGCGAGACATCGCGTAGCGCCGCTCGTTCGGCGCGAGCCCGTCAGCTCACCCCGTAGGCCGTCGAACGAGCGTCACCGATCCGCCGATCAATCCCTCATCTCGCCGCGGCATGCGCCGCGCTGGCCCTGACCGTTCCCGCGGGTGCGTTCGCGCAGGCGGGTGACCCGACCGGGGGCATCACGCCCGGTCAGCCGATGCTCGTCGCCGGGCCGTCTCTGGTCGGCCAGCAGCAGCGGATCACCGGCACGCTGGGCTCCGCGGCACGCGGCCGGACGATCGCCGTGCAGGCGCAGGCGCCGGGTGCGGCGTGGGCGACGATCGCCACCACGCGGGCCGCCGAGGACGGCTCGTTCGCGACGTCCTGGCGCGCCGCCACCGCCGGCCGGTGGCCGATCAGGGCTCTGGCGGAGGGTGACGCGCTCGCCGCCGGCGGCGCCGGCACGCCGACCACCACGGCGATCGTCTACCGCGGCGCGACCGCCACCTGGTACAGCATGCCGGGCAACCGCACCGCCTGCGGCGTGCGCCTGCGCAGGACGACGATGGGCGTCGCGCATCGCACGCTGCCGTGCGGGACCCGCGTCGACGTCACCTGGGGCGGGCGTTCGGTCAGCGTGCCGGTCATCGACCGCGGGCCGTTCGTCACGGGCGTCCACTACGACCTGACGCTCGCCGCCGCGAAGGTGCTCGGGTTCGTGTCCGCCGGTCGCGTGCGCGTCGGCGTCCTGCCCGTGGGCCGCACCCTCGCGGCGAGCCCGCTCTCCGCCGTCCCGCCGGCACTCGCCGGCGGCGGCGTGACCCGCCCCTAGGCCAGCTCGACGCCCGCGGCGCGGGCGGCGAAGACGCCCTCGTCGGCGTGCGCGACGAGCGAGGCGGCATCCGTCCCGTCGTCGGGACTGACCGCGATGCCGACGGCCGCCCGCAGCGGGACGCCCCCGACGTTGCCGGAGGACGAGACCGCGCCGGCCAGGCGGCGGCCGAGCGCGCGGGCGCCCTCGAGCGTCGTCCCGCCGCCGATGACCCAGAGGCGGCCGTCGCGCTCACGCACCGCGGCGTCCCCGGGGCGCAGTTCCTCGCGCAGCGCGCGTTCGGTCCGGTCGAGGGTCGTGCGCGCCTCGCCGTGGAGGTCGGCGGCCAGCAGCCGCTCGGCGTCCTCGACGTCGACGACGAGGACCGAGACGGGCGCCCCGTGGGCGAGCAGCCGGTCGACCCGCCGGACGACCGCGGTCGCCCAGGGCTCGTGCCGGTCCTCGATCGCGTGCGACGCGGTGATCGTCGGGAAGACGTCCGCCGGGACCGCCGGGGCGGGCAGCGGGCCCCCGGGCGGGACGGGGGCGGCGGCGGGCGGCACGACGACGAGCCGCGGCTCGGGCTCCGGCGCCCGCTCGGGCGCGGCGGGTGCCGCGGCCTGCGCCGTCCCGGACAGCGCCGCGGCGGTCACGACATCGCAGACGAGACCGAGGCGGGCAGCGAGCGCGGACACGAGCTCCGGCTCGGGCTGCCGCAGCCCGTCGGCCACCGCGCTCCACAGGACCGCGCGCAGCGCAGCGAGCGCACCGGCCGTGCCGGCCGGGTCGACCGCTCCCGCCAGGCGGCCGGCGCGGGCGGCCAGCGGCACGAGCTCGCCGTCGCCCCGCAGGCGGTCGAGCGCCTCCTGCGAGACGAGCGCCGCGGCCATCGCGGCGCATAGCGGCGGGGCGTCGCGCGCGAGCTCGGCGGCGGGCACCGACGCCGCCTGCTGCAGCGGCGCGTCGGCGATCAGGGTGAGCAGCCAGCCCTTCGCGAGGGCGTCGGCGTCGGCGAGCGCCTCGAGGGGGGCGTCGGCGACCGGGCGGGCGGCCCGCGCCGGGTTGGAGCCCACGAGCATGTGCGGTGAATACCAGTCGCCGCGGACGGCCCGCGTCCGTCAAGCTGCGCCCGATGGGTGCCCCACTGCTCGACATCGCCGAGGCCCGTGAGCGCGTCCTGCACGCCGCCGCGCCGCTGCCGACGGAGGAGGTTCCCGTCGACGAGGCCCTCGGCCGCGTCCTGGCGGAGGAGGTGCGCGCGGACCGCGACGTGCCCGGCTTTCCCAACAGCGCGATGGACGGCTACGCCGTGCGGTCGGGGAAGGCCGACCGCGATCTGCTGGTCGTCGGCGAGTCCCGGGCGGGCCGCCCCGCGGACGTCGCCGTCGGCTACGGCGAGGCCGTCCGCATCTCCACCGGCGCGATGGTCCCCGAGGGAGCCGACGCCGTGCTCCAGCAGGAACTCGTCGAGGACCGCGGTGACCGCATCACCCTGCTCGACGAGGTCGCCGCGGGGCGCAACGTCCGGGAGGCCGGCGAGGACCTGCGCGCCGGCGCGCACGTGCTCGGGGCGGGGACGCGGCTCGGCCCCGCGGAGCTCGGCGTGGCCGTGAACGCGGGCCGGGCGAGCCTGCGGTGCGCCCGGCGCCCGCGCGTCGCCGTGCTCGCGACCGGGGACGAGCTGCTGCCGGCGGGCGCGGAGCTCGGCCCGGGCCAGATCCACGACTCCAACCGCGTGACGCTCGCGGCGCTCGCGCGGCGCGAGGGCGCCGAGGTCGTGCTCGCGCGCGTCGTGCCCGACCACGCCGCCGCCACGCGCCGCGCGATCGGCGAGGCGCTGGAGGGTGCGGACGTCGTGCTCCTTTCGGGCGGCGTGTCCGTCGGCCCGCACGACCACGTGAAGCCGGCGCTCGCCGAGCTCGGCGTGGAGGAGCGCTTCTGGCGTGTCGCGCTGCGACCCGGAAAGCCGACGTGGTTCGGCGCCCGCGGGCGCACGCTCGTGTTCGGGCTGCCCGGCAACCCGGTCTCGGCCATGGTCACGTTCCTGCTGTTCGCACGCCCGGCGCTCGCCGCGCTGCAGTGGGCCGAGCCGCCGGCCGGCGGCCGGGTCGTGCTCGGGGAGCGGCTCACGTGCCATCCGGACCGGGACGAGTGCGTCCGCGTGCGCCTCGAGGACGGGAAGGCCTTCGCCACCGGCCCGCAGGGCTCCCACATCCTGCTGTCGATGGCGCTCGCCGACGGCCTCGTGGTGGTGCCGCGCGGCGCAGGGCTGGCGCTGGCCGCCGGGCACCGAGGTGGAGCTGCTGCCGGTGTAGGCCGGCGGGGGCGCTTGGAGCCCCCGATAGCCTCTCGGCGACGATGCCCCCTGCTCGAGCGCTGCCGTTCGCCCTCCTGACGGCCGCGATCCTCGCCGGCGCGTCGCCCGGAGCTGCGCTCGCCGCACCCGTCGACCTCTCCGTCACGGACGCGGGGCGCCTCCCGCAGAGCCGGGCACCCGGTGCGCGGTTCGCCCTCCGGCTCGAGCTGCGCGCGCCGGAGGCGCGTCGCGCCGACCTTCCCCGCCGCGTCACGTTGTCGCTGTACCTGTCGGCCGACGCCGAGCGCGGCGGCGACGTGCGGATCGGGCGCGAGGTCGTGCCCGGGACCGTGCTGCTCGGCGGCCGGGAGTCCGTCACGGCCTCGATCCCGAGGGCGACGAAGCCCGGCCGCTACCGCGTCTTCGGCTGCGTGGGGTCGACGGCCTCCGAGTCCCGGCCCGCGAACAACTGCAAGCGTGCCGCAGGGGTCCTGCGCATCGTCGTTCCCCCCGCCGGCGGCGTGACCCCCGGCGCCGTGACCCCCGGCGCGCCGGCGCCGGCGCCGGCGCCCGGGCCCGCGCCCGCGCCGCCCGTGACGCCGCCCCCCGGTCCCACACCGCCGCCACCGCCTCCTCCGGGCGTGGTCCTCGTGCCGCAGGCACCGAGCGTCGCGCTGGGCGCCCACCACTTCGCGCGGAACGTGTTCGACGACCCGAGCCTCGCCACCGAGGTGACGGTCCGCAACGACGGCGCGACGACATCGGGGCCGCTGGCCGTCACCTACCCGACGGACGTCACCGACAACTGCGGCCTGGGCAACAGCTCGCCGTGCAAGGACCTCGATCCGGACCCGTGCAACGGCGCGACGCTCGCGACCGGTGAGCAGTGCTCGATGCTCCTGAGCTTCGAGCCCGACCAGGTCGCCACCCTCGACGGCACGCTCATCGTGCGCGACCGCACGCGCCCGGACACCGCGCAGACCCCGGCGTCGATCCACCTGACGTCGAGCACGTTCGGCGGCGCCTACTTCAGCCCCGGAGGCTTCGTGGTCGACGTCGTACGCGGCGACCCGTTCAGCGTGACGCGGACCGTCGGCGTCGCCAACATCGGCGACGTCCTGAGCGCCGTGCCCGGACCCTTCGTGATCGTCGGCGGAAGTGCCTTCGTCCAGTTCGAGAAGACGGCCGACACCTGCACCGCGGGGCTGGCGCCGGACGCGGACTGCACGGTGACGATCCGCGCTTACGGGAACGTCCCGACGAACGTGGCGGCCGGAGAGGTGACCGCGACCCTGAAGGCCGGCGGCGGCCCCGGGGGCACGGGCCTGCTCCGCGTCCGGGTCGACTGACCGGTCCGGCTACGCGGACTCGAGGTACGCGACGACGCGGTTGGTCAGCGCCGTGAGCCCCGGCGCAGGATCCTCCAGCGCCATCGGGCGGTCGGCGAGCAGGCGCTCGAGGTCGGCGCCGTAGTCCGGATCCACGCGCGCGGCGAGGCGCGCGGCGACCATCGCGGCGCGGCGCGTCGCCTCGGGATCGAGCGTCCAGATCGCCTCGAAGCGCCGGTTCGGATCGTCGGCGTCCCCCGGCTCGGTGACACCCGGCTGCTCCCAGGCGAGCAGGCAGGCCGAGTAGCCGGGCGCGTCGATGACGACGGCCCACTCGTTGCCGAGGGCGGCCTCGGGCCCGATCGGGATCTCGACGGGCCCGCCCGCCGGCTTGGCCTCGTGCGCGAAGTCGGCGAAGACGACGGCGGCGTCGGCGCAGCGGGCGAGCCGGCGGTAGCGCGGCTCGACGGCGCGGTAGAACGGCTCGTGCTGGAAGGCGCCGACGAGGACGGGCGCCGCGGCGCGCGCGAGTGCCTCGTGCTCGATCGCGCGACTCAGGGCGACGAGGGTGGACTTGCGGAGCACCTGCGGGCGCAGGCCGGCGGATGCCGACGCCACCGCCGCGTAGATCGACGGGCGGTCGGTCTCGGCGCAGGCCTCGCGCGCACGCTCGATCGCCGCGGGGACCGAGAGGCCCCGGTGGCGATAGGCCTGCACGCGCCGCAGCGCAGCGACGTCGGCGTCGGAGTAGCGTCGGTAGCCGCTGGCCGTGCGCTCGGGGGACGGGAAGCCGTACCGCTGCTCCCACATGCGGATGGTCCCGGCGGCGATGCCGGTCTGCTCCGCGATGTCCTTGATGGCGAGTCCGCTCATATCCAGCACGCAGAGTTCCTTCAACATCGCGTTGAAGGACCCTCCTCCTGTCCCAATACGGTCCACGCGTCCGTTGCGGTCATCGCCGCGACCGGGGCGCAGCCGTACCGCCCACGTGACCGGCCCTCCACATGTCCTGCTCACCGGCGCCACCGGCGCCGTCGGGGGCCGCTGCTCCCGCTGCTGCTCGACGCGGGCCACCAGGTCACGTGCCTCGTCCGCGACCCGGCGGCGGCGCGGCTCCCGCCCGGCGTGCGCGTGGTGCGGGGCGACGTCCTCACCGGCGCCGGGCTCCCCGAGGCGCTCGCGGGCGCCGACGTCGCCTACTACCTCGTGCACTCGATGGGGCGCGGCACCCCGGGCGACTTCGCCGCGAACGACCGGCGCGGCGCGGCCGCTTTCACGTCCGCCGCGCGCGCCGCGGGCCTCGAGCGCCTCGTCTACCTCGGCGGCCTCCCGGCCCCCGGCGTCGGCTCGGCGCACCTGCGCAGCCGCGAGGAGGTCGCCCGCATCCTCGCGGACGCCGCCCCGGTCTCCGTCCACGCGCGCGCGGCGATGGTCATCGGCGCCGGCAGCGCGTCGTTCCTCATGCTCCGGCAGCTCGTCCAGCGGCTGCCCGCGATGGTCGGCCCGAAGTGGATCGACACGCGCACCCAGCCGATCGCGCTCGCCGATGTCACCGCGGCGCTCGCGCGCCTGGCGACGTTCCCGGACCCGCCGCGGGACGTCGAGCTCGGCGGCGCGGACGTCATCACCTACCGCGAGATGATGCGGCGCTTCGCCGTGCTGCAGGGGCGCCGTCCGCCGCTGATCGTGCCGGTGCCCGTGCTGTCGCCGCGCCTGTCGTCGTACTGGGTGGGGTTCGTCACCTCCGTGGAGCCCGCGCTCGCGCGGCCGCTCGTGGACGGACTCAGCGAGGAGCTGATCGTCCGCACGCCGCCGCCGGCGGGCATCAACGACGACCCGCTGGGCTTCGACGCCGCCGTCCGCGCGGCGCTCGCCGAGGAGGCCGCCCTACCATCGACCTCCGGATGAGCCGCGTGCTGAAGCCCCTGGCGCTGCTGATCGCCGCCTACGCGGTCATCTCGCGTGTCCTGACGCGCGTGCTCGGAAGCCCGACGACCGTCGGCCCGGCGACCATCGGCCCGTTGCACGACGACACGTCGATCGACCGCACGGGCGCATGCCGCTCGGTGCAGTCCGCGGACATCCGCATGCCGAGCGCGGCGCTCACCGCGATCTGGACGCCGAAGCACCTCGAGCGCCTCGCGCGCACGTACTGGCGCTTCCTCAGCCGCTGCACGCTCGGCCTCATCCGCGTCGAGTACACCGAGCGGGAGCGATTCGTCGTGTTCCTGCGCCGCCCGTTCGTGCTGCTCGCGTTCAAGGCGCCGACCTACGAGATGGACGGCGGCCGCGGCATCGTGCAGTGGGGCATCGAGCGCGGCGTGCTCGTCGCCCCGCCCGGCGTCGGCGCGGACGGTTACCTCGAGATCGACGTGCGGCGCAGCGCGACCGACGACCCGGAGTGGGTCGACCTCCACGTCGAGGTCGAGGTCGCCAACTACTACCCCGCCATCGCCTCCGCGTTCACGCAATGGGTCTACGCGGTCACGCAGTCGCGCATCCACGTGCTCGTCACGTACGGGTTCCTGCGCTCGGTCGCGAAGCTCGACCTCGAGGAGTCGAAGATCGGGCGCTTCGCCGCCATCGGCGAGGTCCCCGACCCCAGCGGCCCGGCGCCGAGCCAGCGCTCGGCGGACCGCGACGCGAGCCGCGTGCCGAGCGCGACGACGCGCTAGCCGTAGCGCTCGCCGATCAGGGCGCGCAGCTTGTCGCGGTTGTGGGTCGCCTTCACCCGGCGCACCGTGCCCGACCGCGAGCGCATGACGAGCGACTCGGTCGTCGCCACGCCCTTGCCCTCGTAGCGCACGCCCTGCAGCACGTCGCCGTCGGTGACGCCCGTGGCGGAGAAGAAGCAGTCGTCCCCCGTGACGAGGTCGTCCTGGGTGAGCTGGCGCTCGAGGTCGTACCCGCCGTCGAGCGCGGCCTTGCGCTCCTCGTCGTTGCGCGGCCACATCCGGCCGACGAGGCCGCCGCCGATCGCCTTGATCGCCGCGGCCGAGATGACGCCCTCGGGCGTGCCGCCGACGCCCCACAGGAGGTCGACGGGCGAGCGGGCGGACACGGCGAGCAGCGCGGCGCTCACGTCGCCGTCGCTGATGAGGCGCACGCGGGCGCCCGCGTCGCGGATCGCCTGGATGCCCTCCTCGTGCCGCGGGCGGTCGAGCACGACGACCATGACGTCGCCGATGCTGACCCCGCGACGCTCGGCGACGAGCGCGCACGTCTCGCCGATCGGGCGGTCGAGGTCGAGGAGGTCCGCGAGGTCGGTGCCGCCGGCCAGCTTCTCCATGTAGACGCAGGGGCCCGGGTCGAACATCGTGCCGCGCGGCGAGATCGCGATGACCGCGAGCGCGCTCGGCATGCCCTTCGCGCAGAGCGTCGTGCCCTCGAGCGGGTCGACCGCGATGTCGACCGCCGGAGCGCTGCCGTCACCGACCTGCTCGCCGTTGTAGAGCATCGGCGCCTCATCCTTCTCGCCTTCGCCGATGACGACGATGCCGTCCATCGAGACCGTCTCGAGAACATGCCGCATGGCGTCGACGGCGGCCTGGTCGGCCGCGATCTTGTCGCCGCGGCCGGCAAGACGGGCGGCGGAGAGCGCCGCGGCCTCGGTGACGCGGACGAGCTCGAGGGCGAGGTTGCGATCAGGCGTGCTTGCGGACATGCGCGGCTCCGGGTCGGTGTGGCGGCGGGGCGGCGCGGACCCTATCGGCCGGTGGCCGAAGGGGACCTGCTCGCGTCAGCGGACCGCCGTCAGCGAGGGGACTTGCGCGGCTTGGGCGCCGGGCGCTGTGCGCGGCGCTCGTCGAAGCGCTTGCGCTCCGCGGCGGTCATCTGACGCACGACGAGCGACCCGTCGTTGACCTGCTCGGCGATGTCCGCGAGCTTCGCGTCGCGGCGCTCCAGCGCGCGAGCGGCCTGCGGCGAGAGGGGCTTCTTCTCGGGTGCAGCCATACCCACAGGGTACGAGGGTCGGCGGCGCCGCGAGCCGGATCGCCCTCAGGCGCCGACCGACGCGGCGATCGCGAGCAGGTCGTCCAGGTCCCACGGGCCCTGCGCCGTCAGCCGCAGCGCCAGATCCCCCGCCTGCCAGGTGAGCTCGCGCACCGGGCGCAGCGATTGCTGCGCCTCGCTCAGCGGGTGCTCGCGCAGCCGTCCCGGGTGCGGGCCGACCGGGACGTCGCGGGAGCCGGCGCCGTCGAGCGCGTCCCGCGGCGGGGCGGGCGCCCGGCCCGCGTAGAGCGCCAGGCGCGCGGGCGTGCCGGGCCGTGAGTCGTCGAGGCTCCAGACCACCTCGGCGCCCTCGCCCACGGGGGAGACGTCCACCCAGCGGGTGAGCGGCAGCGCCGCGGCGGGCAGCGGGAACGGCCGGCCCAGGAGCGCGTCGGCGCCGGCGATGCCCTCGAGCGGTTCGGTCACGGGCGCGATCATCCCCGAACCGGCCGCCGGTGGATAGGGTGCGCCGCGATGACGACCGGCTCCCCAGCGACCGCGTTCGACGCCGCCGACGAGGCCTTCCACGCACCGGGGCCGGAGGAGCAGTGGTCGGACTCGCTGTACCTGGGCGGCGGCGATGCGGGAAGCGGACTGGCGTTCTACGCGCGCATCGGTGCGCGACCCAACGAGGGCGTCATCGAGGCAGCGCTCGGCGTCTGGCTGCCGCCGAGTCGTCCGGGCCTGCCGCCGCGGTTCCTGCTGGCGTTCGCGCGCGAGCCGGCCCCGGCCGACCTGCCGGCCGCGCCGATCGCCGCCGGGGCGCTGTCGCTGACGTGCGGCGTCCCGTTCGAGCACTGGCGGCTCGCGGTCGACGGCCGCGCCCGGCTCTGGGCGCGTGCGGAGGACCTCGGGGAGCATCCCGAGGCCCATCAGGAGGTCGCGGTCTCGGGCGAGCTGCGATTCACCGCCTGGGTGCCGCCGTTCCACTTCGACTCCGGCCTGTCGAGCGCCGTCGCCGCGCACCACTACGAGCAGCCGGGATCGGTCAGCGGCGTGCTGGTCGTCGGCGAGGAGCGCTTTCCGGTCCACGGCGCCGCGATGCGCGACCACTCGTGGGGCGTGCGCGACTGGCAGGCCGTCCCGTACTGGCGCTGGATGGGAACGCTCGTCGACCCCGACACGTTCCTGCTCGTCAACAACGTCGGCGTGCGCGACGAGCACGGCGCGGTCGCAGAGACCGTCGGCGGCTGCCTGATGCTCGGCGGCGAGCTCGCCCCGGTCGTCTCGGGGTCGACCGAGGGCACACAGCGGGACTTCGTCGCCCACGCGACGGACGCGCGCGGGCGCACCGCCACCCTGCGCGGCGCCGCGATCAGCATCGCCCCGCTGCGCCAGCGTCGCGCGGACCGCCTCACCGTCGTCAACGAAGGCCTGACCCGCCTGGAATGGCTGGGCCATGAGACCTTCGGCATCTCCGAATGGCTGGAGCAGACATGACCGACCCCCGCTGGGGCCTGACCCTTCCCTTCGCCGGCGTGCCGCTGGCCGGCCACGCGCCGTCGTTCCGCCTGGCCGAGGAGCTGGGCTACGACGACCTCTGGACCGGCGAGACCGCAGGCCCCGACGGGTTCACCCCGCTCGCGCTGGCCGCCGCGCACACCGAGCGGATCCGCCTGGCGACCGGCATCGTCAACCCCTACACGCGCGGGCGGGCGATCCTCGCCCAGCAGGTCGCGGCGATGGCGGATGCGTCGAACGGGCGGTTCGTGCTCGGCCTGGGCGCGTCGTCGAACGTCATCGTCGAACGCTGGAACGGCGTCCCGTTCGAGAAGCCGCTCTCGAAGATCCGTGAGACCGTCGAGTACCTGCGCCCGGTGCTCGCCGGTGAACGCGGCGCGGGCGGCTTCAAGCTCGAGTCGCCGCCGGCGCAGCCGGTGCCGATCGTGCTCGCGGCGCTGCGCGGGAAGATGCTGCGGCTCGCGGCGGAGATCGGCGACGGCGCGTTCACGAACTTCCTGCCGCTCAGCGGGCTGCCGAGCGTCGTCGAGGGCGTGCGCGAGGGCGAGGCCGCCGCCGGCAAGGAGGCCGGGAGCACGGAGCTCGCGTGCCGCTTCTTCTGCATCCCGCAGCCCGCCGACGAGGGCCTGCAGACCGCGAAGTTCCTCTTCACCGGCTACGCGACGGTCCCCGTCTACAGCGAGTTCTTCCGCTGGCTCGGCTGGGGCGAGCAGCTCGACCCGATGATCGCCGCGTGGCAGGAGGGCGACCGGGCGAAGGCGCTGGAGCTCGTCCCGGAGGAGCTCGTCAAGGAGATCTTCATCTTCGGCTCGTTCACCGAGCAGCGCGCGCGGCTGCGGGAGTTCACCGACGCCGGCATCACGACGGCGATCCTCACGCCGATGTGCGGCCCGGATCGCCTCGAGGACGTGATCCGCGGCCTCGCTCCGGGGAGCACGGTCGCGTGAGCGCCGCACCGCCCCACGGAGCCGTCCTCGTCACCGGCGCCTCCACCGGCATCGGCCGCGCGACGGCGGAGCGACTCGCGCGCGCCGGCATCCCGGTGCTGGCGGGCGTGCGCAAGGAGGCCGACGCGCAGGCGGCCGGCGCGATCCCCGGCGTCGAGCCGGTCATCCTCGACGTGACGAACGCCGACCACATCGCCGCGCTCGCCGAGCGCCTGCGCGGCGGGTCGCTGCGCGGCCTCGTGAACAACGCGGGCATCGCCGTCCCCGGGCCGCTCGAGGCGCTGCCGCTCGACGAGCTGCGCAGGCAGTTCGAGGTCAACGTCTTCTCGTGCGTCGCCGTCGCGCAGGCCGTGATCCCGGCGCTGCGCACCGGTCGCGGGCGGATCGTCAACGTCGGCTCGATCGGCGGGCGCGTCGGCCAGGCCTACGTCGGTGCGTACTGCGGCTCGAAGGGCGCGATCCACCTGATGAGCGCGTCGCTGCGCCAGGAACTGCACCCGTGGGGCATCTGGGTCGCGTGCGTGGAGCCCGGCACCATCGCGACCGAGATCTGGGGCAAGGGCGAGGCCGCGGCGGAGGACCTCACCGGGCACATGACCGACGAGCAGCGCTCGCTCTACGGCGCGTCGCTGACGCGGATGCGCGACCTCGTCGGCCGGCAGTCCCAGCGCGGCATCTCGCCCGACGACGTCGCCGAGCGCATCGAGCACGCGCTGTTCGCGCGCCGCCCGAAGGGCTACTACCTGATCGGGAACGACGCCCGGTTCCTCGACGCGATGCAGCGCGTGGTGTCGGTCCGCGTGCGCGACCGGGTGCTGCGCCGGCTGCTCGGCGTCTAGGCGGCTCCACGGCCCGGTAGCGTCCCGCGCCATGGAGCCGCTGCAACACGACGGAGCGCTCGCCGGGTCCCCGTACCCGCCGATCGCCGACTACGCGTTCCTCTCCGACTGCGAGGTGAGCGCGCTCGTCGCCCCCAGCGGAAGCGTCGAATGGATGTGCATCCCGCGCATGGACGGCCCGTCGGTGTTCGGCGCGATGCTCGACCGTGACGCCGGGGGCTTCAAGGTCGCCCCGATGGGCCAGCGCGTGCCCGCCGGCCGCCGCTACCTCCCGGGCACGAACATCCTCGAGACCACGTGGGCGACGAAGACCGGCTGGGTCACCGTCGTCGACCTGCTGCTGATCGGCCCGTGGCATCACGACCGGGACCGCTCGTCCACGCACCGCCGCTCCCCGACGGACACCGACGCCGACCACGTCCTGCTGCGGATGATCCACTGCATCAACGGCCACGTCGAGATGCACGTGGAGTGCGAGCCGAAGCTCGACTACGGGCGCGACGCCGTCACCTGGGCCTACGGCGACTCGGGCTACGGCATCGGCATCGCCCGCGCCGAGGGCCACGACGTCGAGCTGCAGCTGACGACCGACCTGCGCCTGGGCTTCGAGCGCGGCCGCGCCCGCGCGCGCTCGACCCTGCGCGAGGGCGACCGCGCGTTCGTCGCGCTCAGCTGGACCGAGCACGCCGCGCCCGCCGACTACGACGAGGCGCACCGGCGCATGAGCTTCACCGCCGACTTCTGGCACGACTGGCTCGCCCACGGCGACTTCCCCGACCATCCGTGGCGCATGTACCTCCAGCGCTCGGCGCTGACGCTCAAGGGCCTGACCTACGCCCCGACGGGCGCGATGTGCGCGGCCTCCACGACATCGCTCCCGGAGACCCCGGGCGGCGAGCGCAACTGGGACTACCGCTATTCGTGGATCCGCGACTCGGCCTTCATGCTCTGGGGCCTGCACTCCCTGGGCTTCACCCAGGAGGCCGGCGACTACTACTACTTCATCGAGGACGTGGCGGCCGGCGACGAGCTGCAGGTCCTCTACGGCATCGGCGGCGAGCGGCACATCGAGGAGTCCGAGCTCGACCACCTGGAGGGCTACGAGCACTCCCGCCCGGTGCGCGTCGGCAACGCCGCCTACAACCAGAACCAGCACGACGTCTGGGGCACGCTGCTGGACTCGGTCTACATCCACACGAAGAACCGCGACCAGCTGCCCGAGTCGGCGTGGCCGATCCTCGCGCGGCAGGTCGACGAGGCGATCGCGCACTGGCGCGAGCCCGACCGCGGCATCTGGGAGGTCCGCGGCGAGCCCCAGCACTTCACCTCCTCGAAGATCTTCTGCTGGCTGGCCTGCGACCGCGGCGCGCGCCTCGCGCGGCTGCGCAGCGAGACCGCGACCGCCGAGCGCTGGCAGGCGGTCGCCGACGAGATCCGCGCCGACGTCCTCGAGCACGGCGTCGACCACGACCGCCGCCGCTTCGTCCAGCACTACGGCACCGACGCGCTCGACGCCGCGCTGCTGCTGATCCCGCTCGTGCGATTCCTGCCGGGCGACGACGAGCTCGTGCGCAACACGGTGTTCGGCATCGCCGACGAGCTCGGGCAGGACGGCCTGATCCTCCGCTACAAGGTCGACGAGACCGACGACGGGCTCGAGGGCGAGGAGGGCACGTTCGCGATCTGCACCTGGTGGCTCGTGTCGGCGCTCGTGGAGATCGGCGAGCTCGACCGCGCCCGCCAGCTCTGCGAGAAGATGCTGGCCTACGCCAGCCCGCTGCACCTGTACGCGGAGGAGATCGACGCGGTGACCGGCCGTCACCTGGGCAACTTCCCCCAGGCGTTCACGCACCTGGCGCTCATCAACGCCGTCATGAAGCTCATCGCCGCCGAGGACGAGCTGCTCGCCTCGACGCCCTCGCCCGGCAAGGTCGTCCCGCGTCCGGGGACGCACGGCGGCGCCTTCCGCCACGAGGACCAGGCGTGAGCGCGGCGGTCGTCGAGACCGCCGCCGACGCCGGCGCGGCCGCCCGCCGCGCCGCGGAGCTGCTGGCAGGGGCCGTCACCGAGGCGCTCGCCCAGCGCGGGGCGGCGCACATCGCCCTCTCGGGCGGACGCACGCCGCGGACCACGTACGCGCAGCTCGGGCCGCTGCTGCCGCGCTGGGACGGCGTGCACGTCTGGTTCGCCGACGAGCGCTGCGTCGGCCCCGACGACCCGCAGTCCAACGCCCTGCTCGTGCGCGAGACGCTGGCCGCCCCGGGCGCCGTCGTCCACCGGATGCAGGGCGAGCTCGGTGCGCGAGACGCCGCGCGCGCCTACGAACGCGAGCTCGGCGACGTCGTGCTCGACGCGGTGCTGCTCGGGCTCGGCGAGGACGGCCACACCGCCTCGCTGTTCCCCGGCGACGCCGCGCTGGAGGCGGACGGCCGCGTCGCCGCCGTCCACGACGCGCCCAAGCCCCCGCCCGACCGGATCACGCTCACCCGCGCGACGATCGACGGCGCGCGCGCCCGCATCCTGCTCGTGACGGGGGCCGGGAAGGCCGCGGCACTCGCGGCGACGCTCGGCGACCCGAGCACCGACGTGCCCGGGTCGCTGATCCGTCGCGACGGCCTCGTGGTCCTGGCGGACCCTCCGGCGCTCGCGCGGACCTGAGCGCTAGGCGTTCACCGGCTCCGGCTCGGCCGCCCGCGTGCGGGCGCCGGGCGCGCGGCACGCGGCGCGCCGGCCGGCTCGGCCGCGGTCTCGCCCTCCCACGACAGGCGCGGCAGCCACTCCAGCCACGCGGGCAGGTACCAGTTGCGCTCGCCGAGCAGCTTCATCGACGCCGGGCAGCAGGACGGCGCGCACGATCGTCGCGTCGATCAGGATCGCCACGGCGAGCCCGACGCCCATCTGCTTGAACTCCAGCGCGCCGAGCGTCGCGAAGACCCCGAAGACCGCGACCATCACGAACGCCGCGCTCGTCACCGTGCTCGCCGTCGAGAGGATGCCCTCGCGCACGGCCTCGTCCGTCGTCCGGCCGCGATCCACGGCCTCGCGGATCCGGCTGAGGATGAACACGTGGTAGTCCATGCTCAGCCCGAACAGGATCACGAACAGGAACATCGGCAGCCAGCTCGCGATGCCGCCGTTGCTCGTGAAGCCGAGCACGTCCTCGAGGTTCCCCTGGACGAAGACCCAGCTCAGCACGCCGTAGGCCGCCGCGACGGACAGCAGGTTCAGGATGATCGCCTTGATCGGGACGACGATCGACCGGAACGTCACGAGCAGCAGGACGAACGCGAGCGTCAGGACGAACAGGAACACGAACGGCGCCCGGCTGACCATCAGGTCGTTGAAGTCCTTCGTCCCCGCCGCGATGCCGGTCACGTAGGCCTTCACCCCGTCCACCCGGCCCACGGTCGCCGGCACCAGCGTGCCGCGCAGGTCCGCCAGCGCCCGCTCGGACGCGCCGTCGGTGCCGTCGCCGGCCATCGGCAGGTCGATCTGCGCGACCGTGCCGTCCCGCGAGACGGTGACGTCCGCGGGCGCCTGGAACCCGCCGGAGCCGATCGGCCCGGCGCTCGAGGTCCGCGATCGCCTGCCGCACCTGCGGGGCGCGGACGTCGCTCGCGGTGACCGCGACGACGGCCGGGATCTGCCCGCCCGGGAAGGCCGCCTGCATGCGGTCGTAGACGCGCATGACCTCGATGCTGCGCGGCGCGTCGTCGATCCCGGTGAGCGCGGTGTTCATCGAGAAGCGCCGGGATCGCCAGGACGACGAGCAGGCCGCCGGCGGCGATCGCGCTGACGAGCGGGCGACGCAGGGACATGCCGACGACGCCCTCCCAGAACCGGCTGTGCCCCTCGCGCCGCGCCAGGCGCCTGCCGAGGAACGGGATCCGCCCCCGCTCGATCCGGTCGCCGAGCGCGGCGAGCAGGGCGGGGATGAACGTCAGCGAGCCGACGACCGCGACGGCCACCACGATGATCGCGCCCAGGCCGAGCGACGTGAACGTGCTGTCGCCCGCGATGAACATGCCCGCCATCGCGATGATCACCGTCAGGCCGGAGATCAGGACGGCCCGCCCGGAGGTCGCCGCCGCCTTCTCCACCGCAGCCGTCGTCGACAGGCCGTTGCGGCGCTCCTCGCGCGCGCGGCGCAGGTAGAACAGCGAGTAGTCCACGCCGACGGCCAGGCCGATCAGCAGGATGATCGACGTGATCGACTCGTCCATCGGGATGACGTGGCTGAGCAGGTTCACGAGCCCGAGCGACGCCATCACGGCGGTGATGCCGAGCAGCAGCGGCACGCCCGCCGCGACGAGCGACCCGAAGGCGAACAGCAGGATCAGCAGCGTGATCGGCAGCGACAGGCGCTCGGCCTTCTGGAAGTCGTCGCCGAGCGCCTTCGACAGGGCCCTGCCGGCGCTCGCGCCGCCGAACTGCCCGACGAAGACGCCGGGATGGTCGGCCGCGACGTCCTTCACGGCGGCGAGGACGGCGGTGACGGCCTCCTCCGCCTGCGCGTCGGTGCCGCGCAGGTCGAACTGCACGAGCGCCGAGCGCCCGTCGGGCGAGAGCTGGCCCTGGTTGCCGCGGCGTCAGCGGGGACCGCACGTCCTGGACTCGCGGCTGCGCGGACACGCGGGCGACGACGTCGTCGATCGCGGCCCGGCACGCGCGGATCGGTCACGCGCCCGCCCGCCGGCGCCTGGACGATCACGGACTCCGCGACGGTGTCCTGCGGGAATCCGCGCTCGATCGCCTGCTCGGCCTTCGCGGACTCGCCGATGCCGGACGACTCGTCGGCCTTGACGAGCCCGGCCATCTGGCCGGCGACGACGGCGCCGATCACGAAGACGAGCCAGAGGCCGATCGCGGTCTTGCGGTGGTGCGCGCTCCAGTGGCCGGCGCGGGCGGCGAAGGTGGGCTTGGTCTTCACGAGAGTGCTCCTCACAACGGGGTGGCGGGGTGCCGGACCGTCGCGGTGAAGGCTTTCGCGGAACCGGCTCGCCCGCCAATGGCGCAGACGGGCGGCCGCGGGTGGGGGTATCCCCCGTCGTGACGCACTCACGCGGGCCGGTGGAATGGGCGCTTTCCCAGCGCCGCAGACGCCGACGTGTAGCGTTCGGCGGGGTTGGGCAGACCAACCCCCATCGTGTCCGTGACGACGAGGACATCCGAGCAGGCGGCCGACGTCCTCGACGCCCTGGCGCGCACCCGCGAGCGCACGCTCGCGCTGTCCGCGGCGCTGTCGGACGCCGACCTCGAGCGCCAGATCGACCCGCTGATGAGCCCGCTCGTCTGGGACCTCGCGCACATCGCCGCCTACGAGGACCTGTGGCTCGTGCACCGCCACGCCGGCGAGCCGCTGCTGCGCGCCGACCTGGCGGCGACCTACGACGCCTTCGAGACGCCGCGCGCGGTGCGCGGCGAGATCGAGCTGCTCGACGCCGCCGGGTGCCCGCGAGTACCTCGCCGCCGTCCGCGAGCGCGCGCTCGGCCGCGGCCGCGCGCCACGGCGTGGACCCGGTGATCCACGAGCTCGTGCTCCAGCACGAGCAGCAGCACGTCGAGACGATGCTGCAGACGCTGGCGCTCGCGCGGCTCGACGGCTTCGACCCGCCGTTCCGCACGACCGCCGCCGCCGTCGCCCGCAGCCCGGCGCGCACACCGGCCTGGAGTTCGTCGACGTCCCCGGCGGGCGACGTCGGAGATCGGCGCCGCGGACGGGCGCTTCTCCTACGACAACGAGCGCCCGCGGCACGCCGTGACGGTCGCCGCCGTTCCGGATCGCGCCGCACGCCGGTCACGAACGCGACGTGGCTGTCGTTCACCGAGGGCGGCGGCTACGTGCACCGCGAGTGGTGGAGCGACGAGGCGTGGGCGTGGAAGGAGCAGTGGGACATCACCGGGCCGTTGCACTGGGCGCGCCGGCCCGACGGGTCCTGGTGCGAGCACACGGCCTGCGGGCCGCGCGACCTCGACCCGGACCGCCCGGTGTGCCACGTGAGCTGGTTCGAGGCCGCCGCCTTCGCCCGCGCCCACGGCGCCCGGCTCCCGACGGAGGCGGAGTGGGAGGCGGCGGCGACCTGGACCCAGCGCGGCGCGTGGCCCGGCGACGGCGACGGCGCACGTCGGCCAGGACGCGCTTCGAGACCGCGCCGGTCGGCGCGTACCCGGAGCGGCGCCGCGGACTGCGGCGCGCTCGACCTGATCGGCAACGTCTGGGAGTGGACGTCGACGCGAGTTCGACGGCTACCCGGGCTTCGCGGCCCACCCCTACCGCGAGTACTCCGAGGTCTTCTTCGGCGGCGGCTACCGCGTCCTGCGCGGCGGCTCGTGGGCGACGCAGGCGCGCGTCGCCACCCCCACCTTCCGGAACTGGGACCTCCCCCAGCGCCGCCAGATCTTCGCCGGCGTCCGCCTGGCGACCGACGAGGAGCCCGCCGCATGAACCCGCCCGAGACCGCCGTCGCCCCGGCGCCGATCACGATCCACTCCTACCTGCACGCCGCGGCGACGAGCGCACGCTCGCCGACGACGTCCTCGACGGGCTGACGCGCCCGTTCAAGGAGCTGCCGCCGAAGCACTTCTACGACACGGTCGGCGCCGAGCTGTTCGACCGCATCTGCGAGCTGCCGGAGTACTACCCGACGCGCGCCGAGCGGGCGATCCTCGTCGCCGAGTCCGGCGCGGATCGCGCAGGCGACGCGGGCGGCCGAGGTCGTCGAGCTCGGTCCGGGAACGGCGGAGAAGACGCGCGTGCTGCTCGGCGCGCTCGCCGCGGCCGGGACGCTGCGAGCGCTACGTGCCGGTCGACGTGACCGAGGCGATGGTGCTGCGCGTGCGCCGACGAGCTGACGACGACGCTTCGACGGCCTGGAGGTGCACGGGATCGTCGGCGACTTCGAGCGCCACCTCGAGCACGTGCCCGCCGCCCGGCGACGGGCCGCGGATCGTCGCGTTCCTCGGCGGCACGATCGGCAACTTCACGCCGGGCGCGCGGCGGCGCTTCCTGCGCTCGCTCGCGCGGCTGCTGCGCCCGGGAGTCGACCACCTGCTGCTCGGGACCGACCTCGTCAAGGACCCGGCGATCCTCGAGGCCGCCTACAACGACAGCGCGGGCGTGACCGCGGAGTTCAACCGCAACGTCCTGCGCGTGCTCAACCGCGAGCTCGGCGCCGACTTCGACGTCGAGGCCTTCGAGCACGTCGCGTTCTTCGACCGCGAGCACGAGTGGATCGAGATGCGCCTGCGCGCGACGCCGCCGGATGACGGTGACGATCGCGGCGCTCGACCTGCGCGTCGAGTTCGCCCCGCGCGAGGAGCTGCGGACCGAGATCAGCGCGAAGTTCACGCCGCAGCGCCTGGCCGGCGACCTCGCGGCCGCCGGCCTGAAGCTCGGAGACAGACCCTGGATCTGCGACAGACGACGGACCGCCGCTTCGCCCTGCTCGCTGTCCGTGCCAGGCGGCTAGCTGAGTCCGCTCGATGATCATCGCCTCGCCCTGGCCCTGGGCGACGCACATCGTCTCGATGCCGTAGCGGCCGCCGATCGTCTCGAGGTCGTTCAGGAGCGTGGTCATGATCCGCACGCCGGTCATCCCGAACGGGTGGCCGAGCGCGATCGCGCCGCCGTGCGGGTTGAGCTTCTCCATGTCGATGCCGCACCTCCTGGGCGATCGGCAGCACCTGCGCCGCGAACGCCTCGTTCAGCTCGACGACGTCGATGTCCTCGATCGTCAGGCCGGCGCGGTCCAGCGCCTTCTTGATCGCGCCGATCGGCGCGACGCCCATGTACTCGGGCTCGTTGCCCCACGTCGCGGCGGTGACGATCCGCGCACGCGGCTTGAGGCCCAGCTCGGCGGCCTTCGTCGTCGCTCATGATCAGCGCCGCGGCGGCGCCGTCGTTGAGCGGGCAGGCGTTGCCGGCCGTGACCGTGCCGTCCTCGCGGAAGGCCGGCTTCGAGCGACGCCGAGCCGCTCGACCGTCGAGTCGGCGCGCGGGCCGTCGTCCTTGTCCACGACGGTGCCGTCCGGCAGCGTCACGGGGACGATCTCGCGGGCGAAGAACCCGCTCTGCCTGGGCGGCGACCGCGCGCTCCTGCGAGCGCTGGGCGTACTCGTCCTGCGCCTCGCGCGTGACGCCGTACTTCTCGGCGACGTTCTCGGCGGTGAGGCCCATCGCGATGTAGGCGTCCGGCTGGCCGGGCTCCTTGCCCTGGAGCTTCTCGTTCTGGTCCTCCGGGTGCGCCGGCCTCCTGCGCCGCGTTGTAGCGCGAGACGAACTCGACGCCGGCGGCGATGTAGACGTCGCCCTGGCCGGCGACGATGTTGTTGGCCGCGGCGCGGATGGCGTCGAGGCCGGACGCGCAGTAGCGCGACACGGTGAGCCGTTGGTCTCCTGGCCGAGCTTCTCGCTCAGCAGGACGGCGATGCGGGCGATGTTGTTCGCCTGCAGGCCCTGGGGCAGGCCGCAGCCTGCGACGACCTCCTCGACGCTCGCCGGGTCGACCCCGGGGTTGCGCTCGAGGAGCTGGTCGATGACGAAGGCGAGCGTCTCATCCGGCCGCAGCGTGGCGAGCGAGCCCTTGAAGGCGCGCCCGACCGGGGTGCGGACGGCATCGACGATGACTGCCTCGGGCATGGACGGTGGTCCTTTCGATGTATGCCCGGCGGTCGCACTCCACGGGCGTTCTCCCCGGCGGTCGCACTCCACGGGGCCTTTGTGACCGGCGATGTGACGGGCCGGTCACGAGGGAGTCTACGCGACGAGCGGCGCCGGCCTACGTGCGGCCGAGCGTCGCCTTCACGCGCTTCTTCAGCTCGTCGGTGTCGCCCTCGCGGAGCAGGTCGACCGCCGAGGCGGGCGCGGCCCATCACCTTGGCGCGCGTCTTGCGCGCGACGTGCGGCTGCTCGAACCGATCTTGGTCGGGTTCGTCCGCGCGACCTTGCGGATCGCGACGGTGCGGCCCTGGAAGCGCCGCTCCAGCGACCACTCGGGCTCGGCCTCGAGGAAGTCGCGCAGCACCCGGCCGGTCCAGACGTGCACGTCGTCGACGATCACGGCGCCGCCGACCTTCAGCGCCTCCTGCACGTAGAACCAGTCGATGAAGACCTGTGGAAAGGAGTGCGACCCGTCGATCAGCACGAGGTCCAGCTCGCCCAGGTCGAGCGCCGGAAGCACGCGCTCGGAGGGCTCGGTGTGGAAGGTCAGCGTCGCGTCGCTGACCCCGTGGTCGAGCGAGCCAGCCGCGGACGCGATCGACCTCCGGCGGGTTGGGCACGATGCAGGTGTGCTCGGCGCCGCGCATGGCGAAGAGGATGGTGCTGAGCCCGCAGCCGGTCTCCAGCGTGCGATCCCCGGGCCCCACGTTCGCCTCGATGTACTCGAGCACGACGGGCAGCAGGCCGTGGGTGATGAGGTCGTTGCCGCCCTCGGGCCCGTGCACCAGCGGCGGATCGGCGAGCAGCCGGGCGAGGGTCGTGTCCGGTGGGGTCGGTGTCGACGACATGCGCGGCACCCTATCCCGAGACGGCCTGCGCCCCACGTGCGGCGAACGCACGGCCGGCGGCCGCCGCATAGCATCCGCCGCCCCCACGACCCCAGGAGTCACGCATGAAGATCGAAGGAGCCGGCGCGCTCGTCTCCGGCGGCGCTTCCGGCCTCGGCGAGGCCACGGCCCGCCGGCTGCACGAGGACGGCGCACACGTCGTCATCGCCGACGTCAACCCGGAGAAGGGCGAGGCGCTCGCAGCCGAGCTCGGCATCGCCTTCGTCCAGTGCGACGTGCGTGACGAGGACCAGGTGCAGGCCGCGGTCGACAAGGCCGCCGAGGCCGCCGGGGGACTGCGCATCGCGGTCTCCTGCGCCGGCACCGGCATCCCCATCAAGGTCGCCTCGAGCAAGGGCCCGCACCCGCTCGAGGCCTTCAAGGTGCTCGTCGACATCAACCTCGTCGGGACGTTCAACGTCATGCGCCTCGCCGCGTTCAGCATGCTCTCCGGCAACGCGCCGGACGACGAGGGTGAGCGCGGCGTACTGATCAACACCGCCTCCGTCGCCGCCTTCGACGGGCAGATCGGCCAGATCGCCTACTCGGCGACCAAGGGCGGCGTCGTCGGCATGACGCTCCCCGCCGCACGCGACCTCGCCGGCAAGGGGATCCGCGTCTGCACGATCGCGCCGGGCCTGTTCGACACCCCGCTGCTCGCCGGGCTCCCGGAGGACGCGCGCGCGTCGCTCGGCGCACAGGTGCCGTTCCCCAGCCGGCTCGGCCGTCCGGCCGAGTACGCCCAGCTCGCCGCCCACATCGTCGAGAACACCATGCTCAACGGGGAGACGATCCGCCTCGACGGGGCTATTCGGATGGCTCCGCGCTAGGGACGACCGCGGTCCGCTGCCGGGGCAGGCCCGCGGGCCGCTCCGGCGGACGGACCATCCGCATCAGCGCGCCGCGCTCGGCGTCGCGGACGCTCAGCGCCTCGAGCACCAGGCCGAGCGTGATCGCGATCAGCACGAGCAGCGACACCGTGGTCTGCGGCAGGTTCGAGCCGGCGGCGGCGATCGCGACGAGCCCCCCGACGACGACCAGGCGCAGCAGGCTGATGATCCCCGGCTCGCGGCGCGACGACGCGAGGTGGAAGGCGACGACGGACAGCAGGAACAGCGCCGCGCCCCCGGCGAGTGCCCAGCGGGACCCCGGGTCGTAGGCGATCTCCTCCGCGTGCTTGATCGCGAGCTTCACGCCGGCGCCGAACGCGGTCAGCCCGATCCACAGCGGCACGTGCCCGTAGGCGAAGACGAACGCCCACCATCCGCGCCTGGGCTGCACGGCCCCGTTGACGTCGAAGTACGTCCACCACAGTCCGACGACGGCGGCGAAGCCGGCCACCCCGACGATCACGGCCTGCGTCGCCCAGTCGCTGACGTCGGTGCCGACGACGACGGCGATGACCGCCTCGCCGAGGACGATGATGGTGAAGAGGCCGAAGCGCTCCTCGAGATGGTGGCGGTCGATCGGCGCCGTCGCGATCACCTTCCAGCCGACGATCGGCGTCCCGAACTCCAGGGCGAGACCTGCGAACCACAGCAGCTCCCGCGCGGGGCCCGTCACGAACGCCGAGGCGATCCAGCAGGCCGCGCCCGCGCCGAAGCCGACGAGGTAGAAGTTCAGCGCCTGGCGCATCTCCGGCACGTGGTGACGCGCCCGCACGTACATGAGCAGGAGCACGAGGCGCACCGCGGCGTACGCGAGCGCGAAGCGCATCAGGCCCTCGTCGCTGAAGTCCCCGATCGCGACGGCCATCGCGGCGACGGCCGCCATGCCCGCGGAGACCATGGCGCGGTACGGCACGTCGTCGGTGTCGAAGCGGTTGGCGTAGTACGCGTAGCCCATCCACGCCCAGGCAACGGGGACGAACAGCCCCACGAACCGCACGAATCCGACGGCATCGTGGCGCTCGATCAGCATCGTCGCCAGCCGTGCGACGGCCGCGACGAAGACGAGATCGAAGAAGAGCTCCATCCACGTGGCGTGGCGATGCGACTCGGCATCCGCCGGACGCAGCCGCGGCGGATGGCGCAGCGGCGCTGCGTTGACCTCGGCGGGACCGTTCGACACGGCCGCGACGCTAGCGCACGAACGGCGCAGAAGGCCGGTGACGCGCTCCTCCAGGCGGAGCTCCTCCATGCGTCACCGGCCTCCCGGCCTTCCCCCTGATCGACCGGCGCGACGTCCCCCAGGCCGTCGCGCCGGTTTCCCCCCTGGCTCCTACACCCCGGCCTCCCGCTCGTCGAGCGCGACGCGGTCGCCGGCCATCAGCAGCTCGGCGGCCTCCTCGACGCAGAGCCACGCGAGCTCGAACTGCTCGGCGTTGCCCTCGTCGGCGTCCTCGAGCAGCCGCGCGATGTGCCGCAGGGTCGCCGCCGCCCATGCCAGGGCGTCGGCGGTCTCCTGCAGCAGCTCCCGCGCCGCCACGGGCTCGACCTGCTCGAGCTCCGTGAGCCAGTCCTCGGCGAGCTCCCCGGCCCGTGGGTCAAGGCGCCGGGCCTCGGCGGTGAGCCGCCGGGCCACCAGTGACGCCCGTGCCGTCGTCGCCGACGGGACGCCCGCGAGGTGTGCGAGGGCGGCCGCCGCGAGCGTGAGCGTCTCGGCGGGCGCCTCCGGCAGCTCGCGGACATCCGCGAGCGCGTCCTCGATGACCTCCGTGCGCGACTGGGCGATCTCGCGATAGAGATCGACCAGGTGCAACTCGGCCTGACCGGTGCGGGTGGTGTTCATGGGGTGCTCCTGAGGTGGTGCTGAGCCATACACCCCCATGTCGGAGGAACCCCGGGCTTCCCCCCCTGCGACTTTTCTCAGCGCTCGAACCCGAACTCCGGCTCGGCGTCCGCCGTCGGCTCCTCGGGCTCCGGCGCGGGCTCGGGCACCGGCTCCGCCTGGGGCTCGGGCGCGGGCTCGGGCGCCGGCTCGGGGGCGGGCTCCGCGGCCGCGGGCTGCGCGACGGGTGCGGGGGCGACCGTCGCCGGACCCGGCTGGGCCTTCGCCTTCGCCTTCGAGCCGGCCGGCCGGCTCGGCTGCGCGGATCGCGCGGCGGCGGCCGGCGCGGGCGGCGGGGCCTGCGTGATGGCGGCCGGCGTCGACGCGGGTGGTGGATTCTCGTCGCCGGAGACGACGGCATAGGCTCCGACGCCGCCCGCGGCGATCGCGACGCTCGCGGCCGCCGCGACGCCCCAGCCGCCAGCGGCGCCGAGCCCGCCGACCGTGCCGCCGGCCGCCCCGCCGCCGCTCGCCGCGCCCGAGGCGCCGGCGGCCCCGCCCCCGCCGGCGGTCGCCGCCGCGGACGCGCCGCCGACGCCGAGCAGGCCGAGCGCCGCGAGCGGGATCCAGACGGGCGGCACGACGGCCGAGATGCCGCGCAGGCCCCGCACGTAGCGCCGGCAGGCGGGGCACTCGTCGAGGTGTGCGCGCGCGAGCGCATAGCGCTCACCGTCCGGGTCCAGGACGCCGTACGCGTAGGCCTTCATCAGCGACTGGCGGCTCTCGCACCAGTCACCCTCGTCGATCTCGCTCGTCAGGGTCCCGAGCTTGCTCGAGACGCCGTCCATGAGCTTCTCCATGCGCTTGGGGGCGAGCCCCAGCGCCTCCGCCGCCTCGGGCCTGCTGTAGCCGTGGAGGTAGCAGAGCACCGCGGCCTGGCGCTCGCGCGCGCTGAGGCGCTCGCGCATGCCCTCCATCGCGCCGAGCAGCCGCCGGCGGTCGTCGAGCCGCTGGGTCGGGTCCAGGTCCTGCGCCCGATCGCCCGGGTCCACCCCGTCCGCGCGACGGTCGGGGTGCAGGCGCCGCACCTCGTCGATCGCACGCCGGTGTGCGGCGACGACGAGGAAGCCCGCGCGGTTGTCGATCTCCTCACCGCGCACCAGCTGCTCGTAGAGCCCGTGCCATGCCTGGTTGTAGACCGCGTCGAGGTCGGCGTCGTCCAGCCGGATCCCCTGGGCGACGAGCTTCGCGCGCACCGCCCCGAGCGTCGGCCCGCGCAGCTCCTCGTACTCGCGCTGGACGAGCCGTTCCGCGCGCTGCTCGGAGCGGCGTGCCAGGAGCGTCGGCATCTCAGGGGCGCACCAGGACGCCGACCACGCGCGAGTCCGTCGTGGGCCATGGCCAGTCCGCCCCGCCGCGCGGGACGCGCAGGCGGAACCGGTAGAGCGTCGCGCGCGTCGTCTTGCGGAAGCGGTAGCGCCAGCGGGCGCGCCCGGCGGCATCGGCCTCGACGCTGTCGACGGTCGCCCAGCGGCCGCCGACCCACGCCTGGACGAGCACGGGGCGCCCGTCGGGTGCTCCGGCGCCCGCGCCGACGATGCGGGCGTCCAGCCGCAGGACGGAGCCGTTGCGCAGGTCGCGGCCGATCGCCCGCAGCGCGATCGCCAGCCGGCCGCGCACCTGCACCTCCGCGGACTCCGCCGAGCGGTAGCCGGCGTCGTCGAGCAGCAGGGTGAGCCGGCGCGGGAGCACGCCGAGCGCGATCGCGAACCGCCCGGCGGCGTCCGTGCGCACCGTCGTCTCGGTGCTCGCGAGCGGCGCGTCGGCTCCGTAGCGCCGCGCGCGCACCACGAGCTGCGCGCCGGCCGCGGGCGTCCCGTCGGCGCGGCGGACGGTGCCGGTGATCCGCCGGCCGCGTGCCGGGAGGGTGAACCGGGTCGCGTCGAGCGTGATCACCGCCCGTGCCGGTTCGGCGACGACCACCGCGGGCGGGCCCGAGGCCGGCGTCGGGACGGGCGCCGGCGGGTCGGCGACGACGAACGGGAACGGGGCGGAGGTGGTGGTCTGGCCCGCCGCGTCGCTCGCCGCGACGACCGCGACGTGCGGCCCGGCGGCGAGCGCCGCCGTGTCGAGTTCCAGGGCGGCGGGGAGCGTCGCGGGGCACGGCGCCGCGACGACGTACGGCGCAGCGCAGTCCCCGCCCGCGGCGACCCGCGCGCGCTCGACGCCGTCCACGCGCAGGACGACGGACGCGACGCCGCCGCCCGCATCGCTCACCGGGACCTCCACCGACGCACGGCCGGCGACCGGCCCCGGGACCGTGAGGGATCCGCCGAGCGCCCCGAGCACCGGGGGCGCCGGATCCTCGATCTCGACGACGCTGCGCCAGATGCGGGCGCGGGCCGAACCGCCGCCGGCGAGCTCGTCGTCGCACGGCCCCGGCGTGCAGCGTGCGACGAACACGAGCCCGGCGCCGGGCAGACCCGAGGACGTGACGAGGTTGTCGTCATCCAGCGGGTCCCCCTCGTCGCCGAAGCTGCAGTCCTCGTCCGGGCAGCCGGCGGTCACCGGCGGGATCCCGACGACCGAGCCCGAGGCGATGCCGGCCTCCACCCGGGACCCCGGGTCGTACGCCGGGCCGGTGTCGGCGGTGAGGTGGATGCGGTACCCGGCGATCACGGCGCCCGCAGGCGCGGCGAACCGCATGGCGCTCAGGCTCCCGGGCCCGGCAGGCGCCGCGGCGGCCGTCGCGGTCAGCGCGCCCCCGGTCGCGCACGTGTCGGCGGCCCCGGCGTCGCCGGGGTCCGCCTGCCAGGCGCGCGTGGAGATCGGCGCGCCCTCGGGTCCGCGGCAGGAGTGGACCGCGTACGTGGCCGGCGCCTGCGCCGCCGCCACGGCGGGCACGGCGAGGAGCGCCGCCGGCGCGGCGGCCGCGATGATCCTGCGCAGTCGTGCGCGCATCCTCGAGATCTCCCTTTCTCGAACGCCGAGGGGACGGGTTCGTGGACATCGTGCCCGCGCCCATCATCGCGCGCGGACGCCGCGCGCGCCAGCCGTGTCCTCAGAGGCCGAGGTCGCGGACGCCGAGCTCGTCGAACCCGATGTGGTGCGCCAGCTCGTGCCGCACCGTGATCGTGACCTGCTCGCGCAGGAGATCCGCGTCGTGGCCGAAGTCGCGCCGGAGCGTGTCGCGGAAGATGATGATCCGGTCGGGGTAGTCGTCGCGCGTCGCGCCGTCCCCCTGGTAGAGGCCGTAGGCGCGGTGCCGGCGCCCGTGGTCGGAGACGACGACGGCGACGTTGCGGTCCAGTGCGGCGCGCAGCAGATCGGGGAGGTCGTCCATCGCCTCGCGCACGAGCTCCTCGAAGTCCTCGTCGTCCCACGGGTCCAGCTCGAGGAAGGCGGCCTCCGTCGGATCGGCCGCGAGCCCGCTGGCGGCGAGCCGCTCGCTGCGCAGCACCACCTCCTCGAACTCCTCCTCGGACTCGGGCTCCTCCCAACCGGCGAGCCGCAGGCCGATCGCGATCGCCCCGCCGAAGATGACCGCCGCGACGAGGCCGATCACGCCGGCGGTCTCGATGGCGCGGACGACCGGGTTGACGCTGAACCCGCCGAGCAGCGCCGCCGCCGTCAGCCCCGCGCAGAGCGCGGTGGCGGCGGCGAAGGCGATGCGGCGTGCGGGCGGCATGGCGTTCTCGGGACTATCGCATCGCGCGGGAGATCACGAGCCGCTGGATCTCGTTGGTGCCCTCGTAGATCTGGGTGATCTTCGCGTCGCGCATCATGCGCTCGACCGGGTAGTCGCTGACGTACCCGTAGCCGCCGAGCACCTGCACGGCCTCGGTGGTCACCCACATCGCCGTGTCGGAGGCGATGAGCTTGGCCATCGACGTCCACTTCGCCAGCCCCGGCTCGTCGCGGTCGGCGGCGGCGCTCGCCCGGTAGGTGAGCTCCCGCGCGGCCGCGATCCGCGCCTCCATCTCCGCGAGCTTGAAGGCGATCGCCTGGTGCTCGAAGATCGGCTTGCCGAACGTCACGCGCTCCTTGGCGTACTGCGTGGCGAAGTCGGTCGCGCCCTGCGCGATGCCGATCGCCTGGGCCGCGGCGCCGAGCCGCGTGCGCTCGAGCGTTCCGAGCGCCACGGGCAGGCCCTTGTCGGCCTCGCCGATGACGTTCTCGTGCGGGACCCGCACGTCCTCGAAGACCGGCGAGCCCGTGGGCGAGCCCTTGATGCCCATCTTGTGCTCGTAGCCGCCGATCGAGAAGCCCTCACGGTCCTTCTCGACGATGAACGCCGTCGTCTTGCGGTTCTCGCGGTCGGTGCTCGCCATGACGACGTAGAAGTCCGCGATCCCCGCGTTCGTGATCCAGTTCTTCGCGCCGTTGATGACCCACTCGTCCCCGTCGCGCTTGGCCGTCGTGCGCATCGATGCCGGGTCCGAGCCCGCCTCGGGCTCAGACAGGCAGAACGCCGGGGACCACTCGCCGCTCGCGCACTTCGGGAGGAAGCGCTGCTTCTGCTCCTCGTTGCCGAACAGCTGGATCGGCAGCGTCCCGAGATCCTGCACCATGAGGATCAGCGACGAGGCCGCGCACGCCTTCGCGATCTCCTCGACCGCGATCGAGAGCATCAGCGTCCCGGTGCCGGTGCCGCCGTACTCGGCCTCGAACGGGAGCCCGAGGATGTCGTTCTCGGCGAAGAGCTTGCGGATGTCCCACGGGTACTCGGCTGCGGCATCGATGTCGTGGGCGCGCGGGGCGACCTTCTCCTGGACGATCTGGCGGATCGTGTCGCGGAAGTCGAGGTGCTCCTGCGGGATGGTGTAGGTGTCGGTGAGCGTGGCGGACATGGCGGGGAGGGTACGGGGCGCGAGGTGACGGCGGACGGCCGCTCACCCGTAGGCTCCGGCCGCATGACCTGGGAGCCCGAGCTCGACGAGCTGCGCCGACGCCGGGCGCTGGCGCACGAGCTGGGCGGCGAGGAGCGCGTCGCCCGCCAGCGCGCGGCGGGCAAGCTCACCGTTCGCGAGCGGATCGCACGCCTCCTCGACGACGGGTCGTTCCACGAGACCGGCGAGCTGGCGGGCGTCGGCGAGTACGACGAGCAGGGCGCGCTGACCGGGTTCCTGCCGTCCAACATGCTCGTGGGCCAGGGCCTGGTGGACGGCCGCCGGGCGGTCGTGCAGGCCGACGACTTCACCGTGCGCGGTGGCGCGGCCGACGCCGCGATCTGGCAGAAGCTCGTGTGGGCCGAGCAGGCCGCCGGTGAGCTGCGGGTGCCCCTGATCCGGCTCGTCGACGGGACCGGCGGAGGCGGGAGCGTCAAGACGCTCGAGACGATGGGCTACAGCTACGTGCCGCCGCTCCCGGGCTTCGAGTTCGCCGTCGCGAACCTCTCGCGGGTCCCGGTCGTGGCCGCGGCGCTCGGCCCCTGCGCAGGCCTCGGCGCGGTCCGCGTGACGCTCTCTCACTTCTCGGTGATCGTCCGCGGGAGCGCCCAGCTGTTCGTCGCCGGCCCCCCGGTCGTCGCCGCGGCCATGGGCGAGTCGCCGGACAAGGAGGCGCTCGGCGGCGCTCGAGCACAGACGCGTGCGGGCGCCGTCGACAACGAGGCGGCCGACGAGGACGACGCGCTGGACCAGCTGCGGCGGTTCCTCTCCTACCTGCCCGGCAGCGCCTGGGAGGCGCCGCCGATCGCCGCGTCGACGGACGCCCCGGACCGCCGCGAGGACGAGCTCGCCTCCGTCGTCCCCCGCGACCCGCGGCAGCCCTACGACATGCGCCGCGCGCTCGGGCTCATCGCCGACCGCGGGTCGGTGTTCGAGGTCGGCCGGCGCTTCGGCCCGTCGCTGATCACCGCGCTCGCGCGGCTCGACGGCCGCCCCGTCGGCGTGCTCGCGTCGGACCCCAAGCACTACGGCGGCGGCCTCACGGCGGAGGCCTCCGACAAGCTCGGCCGGTTCGTCGACATCTGCGACGCGTTCCGCCTGCCCGTCGTGCACCTCGTCGACCAGCCGGGCTTCGTCATCGGGACCGACGCCGAGCGCCGCGGCACGATCCGCCGGGGCAGCCGCGCGCTCAGCGCGGTCATGCAGGCGCGCACGCCGTGGGCGAGCGTGCTCGTGCGCAAGGTCTACGGCGTCGCCGGCGCGGGCCACGGGAACGGCGCGCGGCTGAACCTGCGGTTCGCGTGGCCGTCCGGCCAGTGGGGGTCGCTCCCGATCGCGGGCGGGCTCGAGGCCGCCTACCGCCGTGAGCTCGAGGCCAGCGACGACCCCGCCGCCCTGCGCGCCGAGATCGAGGCCCGCCTCACCCGGGTCCTCTCCCCCTTCCGCTCGGCCGAGCGCTTCTCGGCCGAGGAGATCATCGACCCGCGCGACACGCGGCCGATCCTGTGCGACTGGGCCGTGCGCGCGCACGAGCTCGTCGCGCTGGACGCCCACGAGGGGCCCGTGGCGCGCGGCACACGGGTGTGAGGCCGATGACCGAGCTGACCGACGCGCTGACCCTGCCCTGCGGCCTGGTGCTTGCGAACCGCCTCGGGCGGGCCGCGATGACCGAGGGCGTCGCCGGGCCGCGCAACGACCCCGGCGAGCGCCACGAGCGTCTCTACGCGGCGAACGCCCGTGGCGGCGCGGGGCTCGTCCTGACGGGGAACATGATGGTCGACCGCCGGTCGCTCGAGCGGGCGCGCAACGTCGTCATCGACGCCGCGACCGACATGACGGCGCTGCGGCGCCTGGCCGCCGCCGCGGCCGCCGCGCCGACGCTCGTCCAGCTCTCCCACCCGGGCCGCCAGACGAGCCGGTTCGTCAACCCGCACCCCGTCGCGCCGTCAGCCGGGCCGGCGGTGGCGCTCGCGCACGCCTACGCGCGGCCGCGCGCACTGACGCTCGCCGAGGTCGAGGACGTGGTCGAGCGCTTCGTCGCCGCGAGCGAACGGGTGGTCGCGGCGGGCTTCGCGGGCGTCGAGGTGCACGCCGCGCACGGCTACCTCATCAGCACGTTCCTGGACCCGGCGCACAACCGCCGCGAGGACGCCTACGGCGGCGACCTCCCGGGCCGTGCGCGGCTCCTGCTCGAGATCGTCGCCGGGCTGCGTGCCGCGCTGCCGCGACCCGCGGCCGTCGCGGTGAAGCTCGACGCACGCCCGGGAGCCGACGGTGAGCTCGTCCTGCTGGCGGGCATGCTCGAGCAGGCGGGCGCCGACCTCCTGGAGATCTCCGGCGGCAGCTACGAGTCCCCGGCGATGGCCGGCGTCGACGCGGACGGGCGCGAGCTCGTCACCGAGCACGAGTCGCCGTTCTGGAACAGCGCCGCCGCCGTGAGCGCCGCGACCACCGTCCCCGTGATGCTCACGGGTGGGTTCCGCACGCGCGCCGAGGTCGACCTCGCCCTCGGGTCGGGCGTGTGCGACTTGGTCGGCGTCGGACGCCCGCTGGCCGTCCGGCCCGACCTCGCGGGCCGGTTCGTCCGCGGCGAGACCGGCGTGCTCGACCGCCCGGCGCCGCGGCTGCGTGGGCCGGCGGCGACGCGCAGGCTGCTCGGGGCGGCCGCCGGCACCGGCTGGCACCGCATCCAGCTGGCGCGGACCGCCGACGGCCGGCCGCCGCTGCGGCGCGTCCCCCCGCTGCTCGCGGCGCTCGACTACACGATGGTCGACGGCGTCCAGGCCCTGCGCGCCCGCCGCGCGCGCATGCGGCTCGCCGCGCAGGACTGACTCAGTGATCGGCGACGGTGGCGCCGTCCGGCTCCATCGGCCGGCCCTCGTCACTCCATGCCTGGATGCCGCCGGCCATCGACCTCGCGTCGAGCCCGCCGCGCTTGAACGCCTGCGCGGCCATCAGCGACCGCACCCCGAGGCGGCAGTGGAAGATCACCGGCCGGGACGAGTCGATCGATTCCGCCTCGGCCGCGAGCCGCTCCAGCGGGATGTGCCGCACACCCGCGATCCGCCCGGCCTCCCACTCGTAGGGCTCGCGGACGTCGATCACCGTCGCCGACCCGTCCTCGAGCGCCTGCGCGGTCTGCGCGCAGGTCACCTCGAGGTCCGGGTCGACCAACGGATTCGTCAAAGCTTGCTGACGTTGACGGCCTTCGGGCCCTTGTCGCCCGGCTCCTCGTCGAACGAGACCTGCGCGCCCTCGGCGAGCGACTTGTAACCGTCGCCGTTGATCGCGCTGTGGTGCACGAAGAGGTCCTTGCCGCCCTCGTCGGGGGTGATGAAGCCGAAGCCCTTCTCGTCGCTGAACCACTTCACGGTGCCTGTCGGCATGCTGCGTCCTCCTGATCCTGTGTCGCGGAGGAAGCTCCCTGCCCCGCCAGTCAACACCTGCTGTGAGTACCCGGCGATCCGGCCGGTCGAACCTGGCGGACGCTACCAACCCGGGATGCGCGACGATGGACGAATGCAGGATCCGATGCCGATCACGCGCGACGTCGCGATCCCGTTGCGGGAGATCGAGCTGCTCGCGAGCCGCTCGTCGGGGCCGGGCGGGCAGCACGCGAACGTCACCGCCTCGCGGATCGAGGCGCGGTTCGACGTGGCGGCGTCAGCCGTGCTCAGCGAGGCCCAGAAGGAGCGGGTGACGGCGCGCTGCGGGCCGGTCGTGCGCGCCGTCGCGCAGGACGCCCGCAGCCAGGCGCGCAACCGCGAGCTCGCGCTGGAGCGGCTGCGCGAGCGCCTCGCGCGGGCGCTCGCGGTGCGGCGCCCGCGCCGGGCGACGCGACCCGGGAAGGGCGCCCGCGAGGATCGCCTGCGCGCCAAGCGCGCGCGCAGTCAGCGCAAGGCCGACCGGCGCCGGCCGAGTCAGGAGGATTGATCGGGGATCCGCAGGCGGATCCCCGTCCTGCCAGGGGGCCGTGGCTAGAGCCCCGCCGGATGGCGGATCGTGAACGGCCCCGGGTCGCGCATGGCCTTCTGCCAGCGCGAGCCGGTCGCCGCTGCGGCCGCTCGTGTCGAAGCGCAGCCCGGCGACGGTCATGTACATGTGGCCGGAGTTCGTGTAGATCGTGACCCACTGGCCCTTGCCGGCCTGGCCCCAGCCGAAGTAGTCGTAGGAGGCGAGCGGGCTCCTGAGGAGGCCGGCGCCGCGCAGCGCGTAGGAGACCGAGCCCGAGCAGTCGTACCCGGAGTCCTCCCAGCGGCCGTGCCCGCCGCCCCACTTGTAGGGGAGCTTCGCGATCTTGTTGCCCGCGGCGATGATCCGCTTGACCGCCTCGGGGGCGCCTTCGGGCGCGACGGCGAGGCCGTCGGCGGTCAGCCGGGCCTTGTCGCCGGGGGCGAGCGGCGGGGCGGGCAGTCCGGCGGACGGGTCGCCGGCGTCGCCGGGCCGCGCCTCGGCGCCGACCTCGGTCAGGAGCGCGAAGATGTCGCCGGCGTCGACCTCGCCGTCGGCCGTGCGGTCCTCGGCGCGCTCGAAGCGGCGGACGGCGGCGGCGGTCGCCCGCGTGAACTCGCCGGTCGGGCGCGGCGCGCTGCGGACGCCCGCGCGACGCAGGTAGTCCTGGAGTTCCCTGACGTCCCGGCCGCTCATGCCCGGGGCGAGCGGGATGCGCTGCCCGAGCTTGATCGAGCGGTCGGTGTTCTCGCCGAAGGTGACGCCGCCGCTGGCCTCATGGGACCGGGGACCGCGGGCGGCCCGGCGCAGGGCCGTGAGGGTGTCGGGCCCGGCGATGCCGCTGGCCTCCAGGCGCGCGGCGACCTGGAACCGCTGGACGGCACGGGAGGTCTTGTAGGCGTACGTGCCGTCGATCGCGACCGTGATGCCGGCGGCGCGCAGCAGCGCCTGCATGCCGCGGACCTGGGCACCCTTCGCACCGGGGCGCAGGACGCGGGCGCTGACGCGCGGGAGCTTCTCCTGGGGTGCGGTCGCCGCTGCGGGCGTGCTGGACTGGACGGCGGGCGTCTGGGCGATCGCCGCGGCACCCGGGAGGGCGACGGCGAACGCGAGCATGGTGATGGCGATGTGGCGCAGGTGCGGCACGGGTGATCCCCCTTTGTCGCGCCTACGGGGTTAGCTGTCGGGCTCGCGCGAAAAGGGCCGCGCTACGTCACGCTCAGGTGACGATTCGCCCCGGGCCATACTGGCCAGTGGGTCCCCCGCTCTCCGTGATTTAGGGCACCACGGAGATTCGGCTGGTCACAAACTTCTCCGGGAGGGTAGCGACTCCTCCCGCGTTATGACGCCTCAGCGCGGTCTGCACGACGGCGTGCGCGACCGCGAGCGCGACCTCCGCCCGCGGGCTGCAGCGACCGCAGATCGACGAATTCGTCGGGGTGGTGCGCGTGGCCGCCACGGGCTCCGAGGCCGTCGATCGTGACGGGGATCGCCGCGGCGAAGTGGCTGGCGTCGCTCGCTCCGCCGCGCTGGGCGCCGATGACCGGGCGGCCGAGCAGGGCGCCGGCGCGGGCGAGCGTGTCGGCGGCCGTCGTCGCGCGCGTCCATCCCGGGCCACTCACGCTGCATCTCGGCCTCGATGCGCGCGCCGCCGACCTCCTCGGGGATGACGGCGAGCACCTCGCGCAGCGCCTCGAGCCGGTCGGCGCGCACGTCGCAGACGAGGTCGCCGGCGGCGGGGACGACGTTCAGCGCGTCGCCGCTGCTCATGATCGTGGGGACCGCGGTGAGCCGGTCGGGGCCCTGCGGGTCATGGCGGGCGGCGACGGTGGTGGCGACCCGGGCGAGTGCCAGCAGCGCGTTGACGCCCTTGTCGGGCGCCGAGCCGGAGTGCGCGGCGCGCCCGTGCGCGCGGACGCGGATGCTGCCCGCGGCCTTGCGGCGCACGACGACCGCGTCGTTGCCGTCGGGGTCGTGCTCGCCGGCCTCGAAGCACAGGCACGCGTCGAAGCCCGCGAAGCGCGGCCCGTGCATGAACGGGGACGTCCGCCATTCCTCGTCGTTGACGAGGAGGAGCGCGGCCTCCCCGAGCCCCGGAAGCTCGTTCAGCACGCGCAGGACGCCGAGGGAGAGCGCCACGCCGGACTTCATGTCGATCGTGCCGGACCCGCGCATCAGCGGGCCGGTCCGCGCCGGCGGCACGTGCGCGGTGTGGGAGACGACGGTGTCGAGGTGCCCGACGAGCAGCACCCGGCGCTCCCCCGGCCCCGTGACGCGCAGGAGGAGGTCCGGCGCGTGCTCGGCCGACGAGCACGGCAGGCGGGTGACCTCGGCGCTGCCGGGTGCGAGCGCCGTGGCGACCGCGACGACCTCCTCGGCGGCGGCGAGATCGCCCGACGGTGAGGAGACGGCGACGAGCGCCTCGAGGTCGCGTTCGGCGCGGGCGGCGAGGCCCGCCGCGTGCTCCTCGATCCAGGGGTCCATGAGATCCGTACCCTTGCAGCTATGGCCAAGGGACCGCAGGTGGGCGACGAGGCCCCCGATTTCGAACTGCCGGGCACGCAGGGCGCCTTCCGGCTCTCCGATCATCGCGGGGAGCGCGTCGTGCTCCTCTTCTATCCGGGCGACAACACGCCGGTGTGCACCAAGCAGTTCTGCTCCTACCGCGATCGCTCCGACGACATGTCCGCGCTCGAGGCGACGGTCATCGGGATCTCCCACCAGGACGTCGCCTCGCACGAGGAGTTCACCGCCAAGCACGGGCTGACCGTGCCGCTGCTCGCGGACGTCGACAAGGCGGTGGCGAAGCGCTACGGCGTCGCGGCGCCGGTGCTGGGCACGCGCCGCGCCGCGTTCGTCATCGACGAGGACGGTGTCGTGCGCCACCGGCACGTCCACGCGCTCGGGGTCGATTTCCAGGACGCCGACGACCTCGCCGCGGCGCTCGCCGCGCTGCCGTCGGCCCCCGCGCACGCGTGAGCGCCGGACCGCTCCAGCTCGACACCCTCGTCGAGGGCGGTCAGCGCCCGGAGGACGTCGGGGCGGCGCTGGCGTCGTGGATCGCGGGCGCCCGCCGGACGCTCGACGTCGCGCTCTACAACGTCAACGTCCCGGGGCCCGTCGGCGACCGCGTGTTCGCCGCCGTGCGCGACGCCTCCGCGCGCGGCGTCGCGGTCCGCGCGCTCGTCCATCGGCCCGATCTGCAGCCGACCGCGCTGCACGCCACGGCGGCCCCGCGCACGCGGGTCGACGTCCTGCGCAGCGCGGGCGTGCACATCGAGCTGACCGAGCAGGTCCGCGACCTCATGCATCACAAGTTCGCGGTGCGCGACGACGCGGCCGTCTGGACGGGGTCGACGAACTGGACGCTCGACGACTTCGGCGCCGAGGAGAACGTCATCGTCCGCGTCGACTCGCGGGCGATCGCCGACGCGTACTCCGCGGTCTTCACCGAGTTGTGGGCGACCCGGCAGATCGACGGCACCGGCGGATACGACACCGCCTTCGCGCCCGTCGGCGACGCGCAGGTGCGGCCGTGGTTCTGCCCGGGCCGCGGGCGGGCGCTCTCGCACCGGATGGCCGACCGCGTGACGATGGCGCGCCGCCGCGTCCGCGTGGCCTCGCCGATCATCACCGCCGGCCCGATCCTCTCGGCGCTGAGCGTCGCCGCGCGCGGCCGCGCCGACGTGTCCGGCATCGTCGACATCTCGCAGACGACGCGCGTCCTGGGCCAGTGGAACGACGGCGCCCCGACGTGGAAGGCGCCGGTGCTCGAGCAGGTGCTGCTGGAGTGCGGCTTCGCCGGCAAGGCGTCGAGCGAGGACTTCGGGCGTCCGGGCTCGGTGCGCGACACGATGCACGCGAAGGTCCTGGTCGTGGACGACGCCGCGTTCGTGGGGTCGTTCAACCTGTCGCGATCGGGCGAGGCGAACGCCGAGAACGTCCTCGAGATCGAGGACGCGGCGACCGCGGACCGGCTGGCGGCCTGGGTGGACGAGCTGCGCGCGCGCTACCCGCCGGCGGCCGCGGCGCTCGCCGGCGACGACGCGGCGCCGTGAGCGATCCGGGCCGGCTGGATCTGCGGACGCTCGACGAGGGCGGCCAGCGTGCCGAGGACGTCGGGGGCGACATCGCGGCGTGGATCACGCAGGCCCGGCGCACGCTGGACCTGGCCCTGTACGACGTGCGCATCCCCGGACCGGTCGGGGACGTGGTCGCCGACGCGCTGCGCGCCGCCCGGGCGCGGGGGGTCCGCGTGCGGATCGCGGTCCACGACCCCGAGGACCGGCCCGCGCCGCTGACGACGACGCCGCCCCGGACGCGCCCCGACCTGCTCGCCGAGACGGGCGCCGACGTGCGGCTGATCGACGGCCGCGGCGATCTGATGCACCACAAGTTCGCCGTGCGCGACGGCACGGCGCTGTGGTGCGGGTCGACGAACTGGACGCTCGACTCGTGGACGCGTGAGGAGAACGTCATCGTCACCGCCGTCTCCCAGCCGCTGGCGCAGGCCTACGAGCGGACCTTCGAAGAGCTGTGGCACCGGCGCCACATCGAGGACACCGGCGACTTCGAGGCCCCGGCCGTGCGCGTCGGCGGCGCGCTCGTGCGCCCCTGGTTCTGCCCCGGGCGCGGTCGCGAACTCGCACACCGCATCGCGACCCGCATCGACCGCGCGCGACACCGCGTGCGGATCGCCTCCCCCGTCCTGACGAGCGCGCCGGTGCTCGCGGCGCTCGCCGAGCAGCTGCACGAGGGACGGGTGAGCGTGACCGGCGTCGTCGACCTCACCCAGACCGAGGGCGCGCTGCGCCAGTGGCGATCGAACGACCGCGTCCGCTGGAAGGCGCCGGTCCTGGAGGAGGTGCTCGCGGGGCTGGAGTTCCACGGCAAGCGCTCGCGCCCGTACGCCCCGGACACGCCCCACGACTTCATGCACGCGAAGGTCTCGGTCGTCGACGACGCCGTGTTCGTCGGTTCGTACAACCTGTCGCGCTCCGGCGAGGACAACGCCGAGAACGTGCTCGAGATCGACGACCGGCTGCTGGCGGACCGGGTCGCCGCGTGGATCGACGAGGTCCGCGCCCGCTACCCCCCGGCGCGCTGAGCGCCCACGAGGCGCCCCTGCTGCCGGGCGCAGTGCGTCGCGACGGTGACGATGTCGCGCGGGTCCTCCCAGGCCTGGAGCAGGTCGAGCTCCGCGGGTCGCAGCATCCCCCGCTCCACGACCTGCTCGCGCAGCCAGGTCAGCAGGCCGGACCAGTACCCGTCGCCCGCGAGGATGACCGGGAAGTGCTCGACCTCGTCGGTGATGATGAGGTTGAGCGCCTCGAACAGCTCGTCCATCGTCCCGAAGCCGCCGGGGAAGACCACGAAGCCGATCGCGTAGCGCACGAAGCAGACCTTGCGCGCGAAGAAGTGGTCGAAGGTGAGCGAGAGGTCCTGGTAGGGGTTGGGCGCCTGCTCGTGCGGGAGGCGGATGTTCAGGCCGATCGACTCCGCGCCGGCGTCCTGGGCGCCGCGGTTGGCGGCCTCCATGACGCCGGGTCCGCCGCCGGTGATGATCGTGAACCCGGCCTCCCCGAGCAGGCGCGCCGTCTCGCGGGCCGCGGCGTACACCGGGTCGCTCTCGGGCAGCCGCGCGGACCCGAAGATCGAGATCCCCGCCGTGACGTGGGCGAGCGCGTCGAACGCGGTCCCCATCTCGCGCCCGATCGCCGCGACGCGCTCGGGATCGCTCAGCTCGGTGAGGATCACCGGCGCCTGCGAGGCGAGCAGCTCCTCGTCGGGCGTGAAGGGCGGGCGCGGGAGGTGCGGCGGGTGGTTGCCGGGGTCGGGCGGGTCCATCGTGCGCCGAGGCTAACGCCCACAGGCGCCGGTGCGCCAAGACGGCGCGCATCGCTGTAGCCTGCGCAACGTGAGCACTGACGCCGACGCGCCGTCGCAGGATCCGACCGTAGAGCCGCCCGCGGAGCCCTCCGCCGAGGCGCCGCCCGCGGCCGTGGAGCAGGCCCCGGAGCCGGAGGCCGCGCCGGACCCCGCACCGGTCGCGCAGGCGCCCGCGGAGCCCGCCGCGGAGACGCCCGCCGCGGAGGCCCCCGCGGAGGAGCAGCCCGCCGCCGAGGCCCCCGCGGAGCAGCCCGCCGCAGAGCAGCCCGCCGCCGAGCAGCCCGCGGCACAGAAGAAGGCGGCGAAGCCCAAGCGCAAGCGGCCGCCGCGCTCACGCAAGCCCAACATTCCCAAGGATCTCCCGAAGTCGCGCGCGCCGCTCCCGCTCGACGAGCTGCGGGACGCCTCGCGCGCCACGCTCGACCTCTTCGGCCGCGAGGGCATCCGCGAGGCGTTCCTGATCCTCGCCCCGCGCGAGCGCCAGGACATCTCGGCGCTGATCGCCGGCGACGAGGACCACCGCCCGCGCACGCGCAACATCGCCAACGGCTCGCTGGGCGCCGGCCGGATCGACAAGGCGATGAGCGCGACGATCATCTCGATGGCCAAGGTCGAGGACCTCTGGGCGATCACGCTCGACAAGGAGAGCGCCGCCGCGAAGTCCGGCCGCATCCGCGCGGCCAAGCAGCGCGACAAGGAGAAGGCCGAGCGCGCGAAGGAGCGCGCCAATCGCGCCGACCGCGTCAGCCGCGAGGACATGGCCAAGGCGCGCGACGGCAGCGTCGGCGCGACGATCCGCATCGTCACCGACGACGACAAGCGCGATCGCAAGAAGAAGGGCGACCAGCCGCCGGCTGAGGAGCCCAAGCGCGAGAGCGTGCTCGACAAGCTCGGGTACTAGCGGTACGCCGCCGCACGGGCGGCGATCACCGCGTCCGCGCGCCGCAGCATCGCCGGGCTCACGAGCCGCCCGAGGCGTCCGCGGTTCCCTGCGACGAGCCGGTAGGCGCCGCGAGTCACGGGCCCGCCGGCCCGCAGCACCGGAGCGAGGAGCCCGCCGCCCGGCAGGACTGCTGCGATCGGGACCGCCGCATCGCCGGCGGACGTGACGCGGCCGTCGGGGGTCACGGCGTGCGCCGACCGCAGCCGGTCGGCTTCCGGCATGCCCGCCAGGAGGCGCCGGCCCTCATCGCTCCCGATCGCGACCGGCCGCAGCACGCCGACGCCGGTCGAGCGCGAGCAGCGCGCGACCGACCAGCGGCACCAGCCGCAGTCCTCGTCGTAGAGGACGGCGACGGGCGTCAGGAGCCCAGGACCAGCGCGAGCCGGCGCTCGATCGCGGCGGCGACGGCGTCGCGCACCGCGCCCTCCTCGAAGCGCCCGACGATCGCCTCGAGGAAGCCCTCGACGACGAGCCGGTGCGCGTCGGCCTCCGGGAGCCCGTGGGAGCGCAGGTAGAAGAGCTGCTCGGGGTCGATCTGCGCGATCGCGGCGGCGTGCGTGCAGCGCACGTCGTTCGCGAGGATCTCCAGGCCCGGGATCGAGTCGGCGTGGGCCTTCTTGCTGATGCAGCAGGTTGCGCGACTCCTGGAAGGCGTCGGTCCGCTGCGCGCCCTCGTCGACCTGGATCATGCCGCGCCAGACGCGTGCTCGAGCGGCCGTCGAGGATGCCGCGGAAGGCCAGGTCGGAGGTCGTGTCGGGCGCCGCGTGCTCCTGGAGCGTGTCGAAGTCCAGGTGCTGGCGGCCGCGGGTCGCGTACGCGCCGGTGACGGCGGCGTGCGCGCCGGGGCCGGCGAGCTTCGTCTCGAGGAAGACCTTGCCGTTGCCCGAGCCGAAGCCGAGCGTGATCCAGTCGAGCGACCCGTCGCGGTCGACGATCGCGCGCTGGGCGCCGAAGACCCAGCGTCTTCTCCGACAGCGCCTGGGCGTCGACGAAGCGCAGCTGCGCGTTCTGCCCCACGACGAGCTCGGTGATGCCGTTGACGACGCCCTCGGCCTCGCCGTCGGCGGACAGCGTCTGGTGCCACACCTCGGCCTGCGCGCCCTCCTCCAGGACGACGAGCGCGCGGTGGTGCAGCGCGCTGCCGGCCTGCTCGTGGACGGTCGTGAGGACGATCGGCGCCTCGACGTGCACGCCCCGCGGGACGTAAGACGAACACGCCGTCGCTCCAGCGCGCGTCGTTCTCGATCGTCAGCAGCGAGCGCTGCGTGACGACCGTCCCGAGGTACCGCTCCACGATGTCCGGATGACGCTCCGCGGCGACCGCCAGCGGCAGCACGACCGGCGCCCTCCGACACCGCCTCCTCGGCCGAGACACGGACCGCAGCCTCGAGATCGAGGTCCAGCACATGCTCCGCGGCATCCTCCGCCCCACCCGGAGCCGGCGCGAACGCCGCGAGATCAAACCCCTTCAGCGGCGTGAACTCCCACCCGCTCTCGCCCTTGAACGAGGGCAGCGTCAAGGCCATCCGCCTCCGCAACAGCAGCGGCACGGCGCTTCGAAAGAAATTCAGGCTCAGCGAGAGTCGTCATGGAAATCCAGGGGGTTGTCGTTCAAGGAGTCAGGAGCGCCGAGGCGGTGCGAGCGCCCAAGCAGCGGGTTTCAACGAGGCGTCAACCGGAACCGGAGCCAGAGATCGGAGATGCATGAGGCCGAACGGCGAAGGGGTGCTGTGGCAGAGCCACTGCCCCCTGAAGCCGGGCGGCCTCAGGCGCTCCGAGATCGGCGACCGTCACCCGATCGAGCCTTCCATCTGGAGCTCGATCAGGCGGTTCATCTCGACCGCGTACTCCATCGGCAGCTCCTTGACGATCGGCTCGATGAAGCCGTTGACGATGAGCTTCGACGCCTCCTCCTCGGGGAGGCCGTGCGACATGAGGTAGAAGAGCTGCTCCTCGCCGACCTTGGAGACGGTGGCCTCGTGGCCGACGTCGACGTCGTCCTCGCCGATGCGGATCGTCGGGTAGGTGTCGGAGCGGGAGTCCTCGTCGAGCAGCAGCGCGTCGCAGACGACCTTGGACTTCGAGTCCGTGCGCGCCCTTGGCGACTTCGAGCAGGCCGCGGTAGCTGGAGCGCCCGCCGTCCTTGGAGATCGACTTGGCGAAGATGTTCGAGGTGGTGTTCGGGCGCGGCGTGGACGATCTTGCCGCCGGCGTCCTGGTGCTGGCCGTTGCCGGCGAACGCGATCGAGAGGATCTCGCCGTGGGCGCGCTCGCCGATGAGGTAGACGCTCGGGTACTTCATGGTGAGCTTCGAGCCGAGGTTGCAGTCGACCCATTCGACGGTCGCGTCGCGCTCGGCGACGGCGCGCTTGGTGACGAGGTTGAACACGTTCTGCGACCAGTTCTGCACGGTCGTGTAGCGGATGCGCGCGCCGGGCTTGGCGATGAGCTCGACGACGGCGGAGTGCAGCGAGTCGCTGGAGTACGTCGGGGCGGTGCAGCCTTCGACGTAGTGCACGTAGCTGCCCTCGTCGGCGATGATGATCGTCCGCTCGAACTGGCCCATGTTCTCGGTGTTGATGCGGAAGTAGGCCTGGAGCGGCATCTCGACGTGGACGCCGGGCGGCACGTAGACGAAGGAGCCGCCGGACCAGACGGCGCTGTTGAGGGCGGCGAGCTTGTTGTCGTTCGGCGGGATGATCGTCGCCGATGTACTCGCTTGACGAGGTCCTCGTGCTCGCGCAGCGCGGTGTCCATGTCGAGGAAGATCACGCCCTGCTTCTCGAGCTCCTCGTTGACCTGGTGGTAGACGATCTCGCTCTCGTACTGCGCGCCGACGCCGGCGAGGAACTTGCGCTCGGCCTCGGGGATGCCGAGCCGGTCGAAGGTCTTCTTGACGTCGTCGGGCACGTCGTCCCAGGAGCGCTCGGCCTTCTCGCTGGCGCGCACGAAGTAGTGGATGTCGTCGAAGTCGACCTCGGCGAGCATCGGCGAGCCCCAGGTGGGCATCGGGCGGTCGAGGAAGTGCTGGAGCGACTTCAGGCGGAAGTCGCGCATCCACTGCGGCTCGCTCTTGAGCTCGGAGATCTTCTCGACGATCTCGCGGTTGATGCCCTTCGGCGCCTTGTAGAGGTACTCGTCCTCGGCGTCGTGGAAGCCGTAGCGCTCGGTGTAGTCGGCGTTGAGGTCCTTGAGGCCGGCCTCTTCGTCGGTGAGCGGGGTGCGGGTCGTGTCGGGCGTCGCCATGTGTCAGTCCACCTCGAGCTTGATCAGCCCGTCCTCGACGAGGACGGGAAAGGTCTCAACGGGTACGTATGCGCGGGCAGGGTCTTGGGCTTGCCGGTGCGCAGGTCGAACAGCGATCCGTGCCGCGGGCATTCGACGGTGCAGGCGCGCTGGTCGAGCAGCGCCGTCGGCGAGCGTGCCGTCGTCATGGGAGCAGCGGTCCTCGATCGCGAGGATCTCCCCGTCGCAGTTGAAGACCCCGATCTCGAGGTCCTCCCATTCGACGATGCGGCGTGCTGGCCGCGGCTGCAGTTCGGCGAGCGGCGCACACGTCGATGATCGGCGCTCATGCGGGCTCCCAGTCGGCGCTCGCGCCGATCGCCGCGCTCTTGAGCACCTTCAGGGAGAGCAGCGCGCACTTCATGCGGGTCGCGGAGATCTGGATGCCGAGCAGGTCGAGGATCGCGTCGCGGTCCATCCGCGCGACGTCATCGACGTTCATGCCCTTGATCTCGTCGGAGATCATCGACGCGGAGGCCTGGCTGATCGCGCAGCCGTGGCCGGCGAAGCGCACGTCCTCGACGGTCGCCGTCCTCGCCGACCTTGAGCATCACCTTCAGCTCGTCGCCGCAGAGCGGGTTGGTGTCCTCGAAGACGAGGTCGGCGTCGGGCAGCTCGCCCCAGTTGTGGGGGCGCTTGTAGTGCTCGAGGATCTCTTCGCGGTAGAGGGCGTCGTCCATGGTGTGCCTCAGTCGTCGAGCCGGAAGATCTCGCGGACGCGGTGCAGGCCCGTCGATCAGGCGGTCGACGTCGTCGCGCGGTGTTGTGGACGGCGAACGACGCGCGCGAGGTCGCGCCGACGCCCAGGCGCTTCATCAGCGGCTGGGCGCAGTGGTGGCCGGCGCGGATGCAGACGCCGTCGCGCGCGACGATCTCGGCGACGTCGTGCGGGTGGGCGCCCGTCGAGCGCGAAGGCGACGAGCGCGCCGCGATCGGCGGCGTCGGCGCGGCCCGTAGACGTGCAGGCCGGGGATCTCGGCGAGGCGCTCGAGCGCGTAGCGCCGTCAGGTCCTGCTCGTGCGTGCGCACGCGGTCCATGCCGACGCCGGTGAGGAAGTCGACGGCGGCGCCGAGGCCGACGACCTCGGCGATCGGGGGCGTGCCCGCCTCGAACTTCCACGGCAGGTCGTTCCAGGTGGAGCGCTCGAAGTCGACCGTCTTGATCATGTCGCCGCCGCCGAGGAACGGCGGCATCGCCTCGAGGAGCTCGCGGCGGCCGTGGAGGATGCCGACGCCGGTCGGCCCGTAGGCCTTGTGGCCGGTCCAGGCGTAGAAGTCGGCGCCGACGGCGGCGACGTCGACGGCCAGTCTGCGGGACGGCCTGCGAGCCGTCGACGACGGTCACGGCCCCCGCGGCGCGGGCACGGGCGACGATCTCGGCGACGGGGAAGATCGTCCCGAGCACGTTGGAGACGTGCGCGACGGCGACGAGGCGCACGCGGCCGTCGGCGAGGTGCGCGTCGAGCTGGTCGAGCGCGAGCCGGCCCTCCTCGTCGACCTCGAGGTAGCGCAGCGTCGCGCCGGCCTGGGCGGCGAGCAGCTGCCAGGGGACGATGTTCGAGTGGTGCTCGGCCTGCGTGAGGACGATCGCGTCGCCGGCGCGCACGTGCTCGCGGCCCCACGCGTGGGCGACGAGGTTGAGCGCCTCGGTCGCGTTCTTCGTGATGATCGTCTCGGCGGGCGTTGACCCGGTGAACCCGGCGATCCGCGCCGCGCGCGCCCTCGTAGCGCTCGTCGGCCTCGACGCCGAGCGGGTAGACCGCCGCGGTGGACGTTGGCGTTGTGCCGTGCGAGGAGATCCTCCATCGCCTCGATGACCACGCGCGGCTTCTGCGCCGTGGCGGCGCTGTCGAGGTACACCAGACCCTCCCGGCGCGAGGATCGGGAACTCGTGGGCGAGCGCGGTGTCGGCGAGGAGCGGGCACGGGAGCAGGGTCAGGCGGCGGCGCCGGCGACCTCGTCCTTGATCCAGCCGTAGCCCTCGGCCTCGAGCTGCGTGACGAGCTCCGGGCCGCCCTCCTTGACGATGCGCCCGTCGAAGAGGATCGACACGCGCTCGGGCTGGACGAGGTGCAGGATGCGCTGGTAGTGGGTGATGATGAGGACGCCCATGCCCTGGTCCTTGGCGACGGTGTTGACCGCCTCGGCGACGACGTTGAGCGCGTCGATGTCGAGGCCGGAGTCGGTCTCGTCGAGGATCGCCGTGCTGCGGCTTCAGCAGCGCGAGCTGGAGCATCTCCAGGCGCTTCTTCTCGCCGCCGGAGAACCCGTCGTTGAGGTAGCGGGAGGAGAACTCGCGCGGGATCTTCGTGAGCTCCATCGCCGCCTCGACGGTCTTGCGGAACTCCTTCAGCGGCACCTCGGCCTCGCCGCGCGCCTCGCGGTGCGCGTTCATGACCATCCGCAGGTACTTGGCGACGGTGACGCCGGGGATCGCGACCGGGTACTGGAAGGCCATGAAGAGGCCGGCGCGGGCGCGCTCGTCGGGGTCGGCCTCGGTGATGTCCTCGCCGAGGAAGCGGATCTCGCCCTCGGTGATCTCGAGCGCGGGGTTGCCCATGATGACGTTCGCGAGCGTGCTCTTGCCCGAGCCGTTGGGGCCCATCAGCGCATGGATCTCACCCTTGTTCACGGTGAGGTCCAGGCCCTTGAGGATCTCCTTCTCCCCGGCCCGGACGTGCAGGTTCTTGATCTCGAGGTCGGCCATGTCGTCCGTTTCGTCGTGTGGTCGTGGGTCGTTGTCAGGCCGCGGAGTGCAGCGGGAGGCTCGCGCCGACGGGCGCGGGCACCTCAGGGTCTACGGCGCGCGGGGGCCGAAGTCCACGAGCTCCTGCAGGGTCGTGCCGCTGGAGCGCGCTCGATGACGCCGCCCTGCACGCGCGTCCACAGCAGCCGGGTCGCGCAGCCCTCGTGGCCGTCCTCGACGTGCGAGCACAGCACGCGGCCGTCCTCGCTGTCGTCGACGAAGCAGGACATCGGCGCGACGGCGCCCTCGAGCGCCAGGACCGCCTCGTCCATCGTGATGTCGGCGGCGGGCCGCGCGAGGCGGTAGCCGCCGTGCGCGCCGCGGGTGCTCTCGACGAGCCCCTGCTTCTTCAGCAGCGCGACGATCCGCTCGAGGTAGGCGAGCGGGAGGCCCTCGGCCTCGGCGATCGCCTTCAGCGAGACGGGCGCGTCGTCGGGCTGGCGGCCGAGCTCGACGAGCAGCCGCACGCCGTACTCCGCCTTCGTCGTGAAGATCATCGCGAGGCCTCCGGTCTGCGGGGTCGCGGTGAGGACGGTCGAGCAATGACGCGCTGTCATACGTCAATCCTACCAGTGAGGTCGGAGATCGCCCGGCGCGTTCCCGCGGGCGCCGCGGCTACCGTTCCCGCGGTGCTGGCCGCGCTCCTCGCATCCGTCGCCGTCGCCGCCGCGGGACCCGTGCGCGGGCGCGGCCGAGCGGTCCGATCCGCGTGGTCCGCCGCCACGCCGTGCGCTGCCTGGTGAACGAGGCGCGCGCCGCCCACGGGCTGCCCCGCCTGCGGCCGCAGCCGCGCGCTCACACGCGCTGCCGGCCGTCACGCGCGCGACATGGTCCGGCGCGGCTTCTTCGAGCACACGAGCCCGGGCGGCTCGACGCCGTACTGCGCGCGCGCGCCGCGCCGGCTACCGCGGTGCGTCGGTCGGCGAGACGATCGCGTTCGCGGTCGGCCCGAAGGCGACGCCGGCGGGCACCGTCCGCGGCTGGCTGCGCTCGGCTGCGCACCGCCGGGTGCTGCTTCAGCCGGGGCCTGCGCCACGCCGGGGTCGGCGTCGCGCGCGGGCGCCCCGCTGCCGGGCGGCAGCACGCGGCGCGGCGCGACCGTCGTGCTCGACGTCGGGGCGCGGGTCCTAGAGCACGTCGCCGCGCACGGCGACGCCGCTGAGCAGCGGGCTGACGATGCGCGGGGACTTCGGGAAGCGGCCGATGCGGTGGCGCTCGACGTCCAGCCCCGAGGCGGCGATCGGGTCGCGAGCGTGTCGCGGTTGCAGTTGCAGCCCCCGGCCGCAGCGCGCCACAGCGGCGCCCAGCGATCCTGCTGGCGCGCGAGCGCGGGATCGTCGCTGCGCACGTGCTCGAGGAAGAGGTAGCGGCCGCCGGGCTTCAGGACGCGCGCGATCTCGTCGACCGCGACCGCGGGGTCGTCGGCCTCGCAGAGGACGAGCGTCCCGGTGACGGTGTCGAACGTCGCATCCTCGAACGGCAGGTGCTCGGCCGTGGCGTCGACGACCTCGACGGGGGCCGGCGCGTCGGCGGTCTTCGCGTCGATCTGCCGGCGCATCGGCTCATGCGGCTCGGTGAGGACGAGGCGCGTGATCCCCGTGCGCGGGTAGGCCGGGATGTTCAGCCCCGTCCCGGCGCCGATCTCGAGCACCTCACCGCGTCGCGAGCGCGAGCGCGTCGCGGCGCGCGTCGGCGAGCCCCGCCTCCTGGCTGCGCTTCATCACGAGGCGGTCGTAGACGAGGGCTCCGAGGCGGTTCACGGCGCGCGAGCGTACCCGCTCGCGGGCCGGCGCGCCGGAGCGCCCGCTCCTGCGATACGCTCGTGGCATGCCGCTCGCAGAACTGAGCTACGCCAGCAAGGTCAACATTGGCCTGATCGGCGTCTTCTTCGTGGTGTTCCCGCTCCTCGTCAACGGGCCTGCATCGCGTTCGCCGCCGCCCAGGCCGCGGTCGAGAAGCGCGAGAACGACCGCTTCCTCGAAGAGCACCGCATTCCCGGCCAGGACGGTCTAGACGCGCCGCAGCGGCGGCGCGCGGTACGGTCGGCGCATGATCCGTCCCGTCGCCCTGGTCACCGGCGCCGCGCAGGGGATCGGCCTCGAGACCGCCAAGCGTCTCTCGGCCACCCACCGGCTCGTCCTGCTCGACCTCAATGCCGAGCGCCTCGAGGAGGTCCGCCCGCTCTGCGGCGAGGACGCCGTCGCCGTCGTCTGCGACATCGCCGAGCAGGACCAGGTCACCGCCGCGATCGCCGAGGTCGTGGAGCGCGTGCGGCGGCATCGACGTCGTGTTCTCCAACGCCGGGCATCGGCGCCGGCGGCTCGCTGCGCCACCTCGACCCCGAGGTGCTCGAGGCGATCATCGACGTGAACCTCATCGGCAACTGGCGGGTCATCCACGCCTGCCTGCCGCACGTCATCGAGCGCCGCGGCTACATCCTCGCCAACGCCTCCGCGTCGGCGATCATGCCGGCGATGGGGCTCGGCCCGTACGCGGCGAGCAAGGCCGGCCTGGAGCAGCTCATGAACGTCCTGCGCGTCGAGGTCGGGTACCTCGGCGTCGACGTCGGCGTCTCCTACTTCTGGTTCATCGAGACGGACATGGTCCAGGGCGCCGAGCGCGAGATGGGCGACCTGGGGAAGTTCCGCACCGAGCTGCCGGGCCCGCTCTCCCAGATCATCCCGCTGAGCGAGGCCGTCGACGCGATCATGGCCGGGATCGAGGGCCGCAAGCGACGCGTCGTCGCGCCGCGCTGGGTCGAGACCGTCTTCCGCCTGCGCGGCTTCATCGGGCGCCTGGCCGAGCGCGACGCGCCGAAGGTGGCGCCGCCGCTCGACGCGGCGACGAAGCTGCGCGTCGAGCAGGTCGGCGACTTCGACGCGGCGTTCCGGCCGACGGTCCCGGCGCACCAGGCCGCGGCGCACCACGTGCACCACGACCTGCATACATGATTTAGATTACGCGTATCCGATAGCCGGTATTCTCGCCGGGATGTCCGCTCCACCGGTCCTCCCATGACGGCTCCCCTGTGGCTCTGGGGCGCGTTCACCGCGTTCCTCGTGGCGATGCTGCTGCTCGACCTGCTCGTGCTCCACCGCGACGCGCACGAGGTCTCGCTGCGGGAGGCGACGCTCCTCAGCGCGCTCTGGGTCGGGCTCGCGCTCGTGTTCGCCGCCGGGATGTTCCTCCTCGCAGGGGCACAGGCGGGCACCGAGTTCCTCACCGGCTACGTGATCGAGAAGTCGCTCTCGGTCGACAACGTGTTCATCTTCGCGCTGATCCTCTCGACGTTCGCCGTGCCGCCGCGCTACCAGGCGCGCGTCCTGCTCTGGGGCATCGTCGGCGCGCTGATCCTGCGCGCGGTCTTCATCGCCGTCGGCGCCGAGCTGCTCGACAGCTACAGCTGGGTCGTCTACGTCTTCGCCGCGCTGCTGATCGTCACGGGAATCCGGCTGGCGATCGGCAAGCACGAGCAGATCCAGCCCGAGCGCAACCCGCTCGTCCGGCTCATGCGCCGGGTGATCCCGATCACCCGCGACTTCCACGGCGAGCATCTGTGGGTGCGGCGGACCGAGCTCGCCGAGGGCGAGGCGGTGACGGACCGCCGCCCCCTGATCGGCGTCTGGGTCGGCACGCCGATGCTCGCGGTGCTCGCCACCGTCATGACGACCGACGTGATCTTCGCGCTGGACTCGATCCCGGCGATCTTCGCGATCACGACGAGCACGTTCATCGTGTTCACCGCCAACGCGTTCGCCCTGATGGGTCTGCGGGCCCTCTACTTCATGCTCGCCGGCGCGATGGAGCGGTTCGTCTACCTCAACATCGGGCTCGCGTTCACCCTCGTCTTCGTCGGCTCGAAGTTCATCTACAGCGACCTCGTCGCGAAGCCGCCCGCGTGGATCTCGCTGACCGTCATCGCGCTCGCGGTCGGCATCTCGATCGCCGCATCGCTGTGGCGCACGCGGGACGGCGGCGGCATGGGAGCCTCGCCGGCCACGAGCCACTGACCGCGGTCAGGAGCCGCGTGAGACCCGCGGCGCCGACCCGCTCGCCGGAGGCGATCAGCACGCGTGCGCGGTCGAGATCCAGCCCGCCGCCGGCGCTCAGCGCGCCGCGCACGTGCCCGTCCTCCAGGTACCAGACGCCGAAGGTGCCCGACTCCATCGCGCCCGTGAGGACCTCCTCGTCCCAGGCGTACGCCGGGCCGACGGATTCCAGCGCCAGCCAGTCCGCCAGGTCGCTGTAGAAGTACGGGACGACGGCGAACGGCTCGTCGGCGCCCATGATCGCCCGCGCGACGTGCTCGCCCTGGGCCCTGGCGTGCTCGGTGTGCTCGACGCGGATGCGGCGCCCGCCGTGGGTCACGCTCGCGTACTCGCATACGTCACCCGCGGCCCACACGCGCGGCGCGCTCGTGCGCAGGCCCTCGTCACAGCGCACGCCGCCCGTCTCGCCGAGCTCGAGCCCGGCGGACCGGGCGAGCATGACGTCCGGCGTGACGCCGACGCCGCAGACGACCAGGCCGGCCGGCAGCTCGCGCCCACCGGCGGTGACGACGCGCTCGACCCGCTCCTCGCCCTCGAACCGCGCGACCTCGTCCGCGTGGACGATCCCGACGCCGCGCTCGGAGAGCACGCCGCGGACGTAGGCGCCGACGGTCCTGCCCAGCGTCCGCTCCATCGGCTCGTCCTCGAGCATCACGATCGTGACCTGCTTGCCCAGCTGGGTGAGCGACGCCGCGATCTCGCAGCCGATGTACGAGCCGCCGACGCAGACGACGTGCTCGACGCCTTCGAGCTCGCCGCGGATCGCGTCGGCGTTGCCGTAGGCGCGGACGTAGTGGATGCCGTCGAGCTGGGTCCCGTCGACCTGGAGCCGGCGGACCATCGCGCCCGTCGCGACGAGCGCGTGCTCGTAGCCGACCGTCTCCTTCGTGGACAGCGTCGCCTCGCGCGCCTGCGTGTCGAGCTTCATGACGCTCGTGCGGGTCAGCAGCTCGACGGGCGCGTCGTCGAACCAGCCGGCCTGCGGGTGGTGCGCGGCCTCGCGGTCGTGCTCGCCGCGCAGGTACTCCTTCGTCAGCGGCGGACGCTCGTAGGGCGGGTCGAGCTCGCGGCCGGCGAGCAGCACGCTGCCGTCGAAGCCGGCGTCGACGAGCTCGTGCGCGGCGGCCGCGGAGGCGATGCCGCCCCCGATGAGCAGGACGTCCACGGTGCGATCGGGCATGGGTGTGGACCCTAGCGGCGCTACGTTTCATGCATGGCTGACGAACCCACCAACCTCATCCCGGCCGACGCGCCGGTCATCGACCTCCAGCTCAACGCGGCGGAGATGAAGGTGACCTACACCGCGCTGAAGGCGTTCTTCGACGACTTCGGGCACGAGGAGAGCGACATGCACGTCCTCGTCCGCGGGATCCTCGGACGGCTCCCCGGCGAGCACGACATGCGCGCCATCGACCTCGACGCGGAGCTCGAGAAGCTCCGAGAGCTGCGCGGCGCGTGAGCGCCACCCGCGACGATCTGCGCAACGTCGCGATCGTCGCCCACGTCGACCACGGGAAGACGACGCTCGTCGACGCGCTGCTCCACCAGAGCGGGGCGTTCGGCGCCCACGAGGAGGTCGAGACCCGGGTCATGGACTCGATGGACCTCGAGCGCGAGCGCGGGATCACGATCCTCGCCAAGAACACCGCGGTCGACTACCAGGGCGTGAAGATCAACATCGTCGACACGCCGGGCCACGCGGACTTCGGCGGCGAGGTCGAGCGCAGCCTGGAGATGGTCGACGCGGTCCTGCTGCTCGTCGACGCCGCCGAGGGGCCGCTCCCGCAGACGCGCTTCGTCCTGCGCAAGGCGCTGGAGGGCGGCCTGCCGGTGATCCTCGACATCAACAAGGTCGACCGCCCGGACGCGCGCGTCGGCCGAGGTGCTGCACATGGTCGAGGACCTGTTCCTCGACCTCGACGCGCACGAGGACCAGCTCGGCTTCCCCGTCGTCTACACGGACGCCAAGCGCGGGTGGGCGAGCCTGGACCCGGCGGTGCCGGGCGAGAACCTGGAGCCGCTCTTCGACCTGCTGCTCGAGCACGTCCCGCCGCCGAGCTTCGAGCCGGACCACCCGCTGCAGGCGATGGTCACGAACCTCGACGCCTCGCCGTACCTCGGGCGCCTGGCGATCTGCCGCGTGCGCCACGGGACGATCACCAAGGGCCAGCGGATCGGCTGGTGCCGCGCCGACGGCACGGTCGAGAGCGGCCAGCTCGGCGAGCTCTTCATCACCGAGGCGCTCGAGCGCGTGCCGGCCGAGTCGGCGGGACCGGGCGAGATCATCGCCGTCGCCGGCCTGGAGGACGTGACGATCGGCGAGACGCTCGCCGACCCCGACGATCCCCGGCCGCTGCCGGTGATCACCGTCGACGAGCCCTCGCTGTCGATCACGCTCGGCGTGAACACCTCGCCGATGGCCGGCCGCGAGGGCAAGAAGGTGACCGCCCGCCTGATCAAGGCCCGGCTGGACCGCGAGATCATCGGCAACGTCTCGATCCGCGTGAACGACACCGACCGCCCGGACGCCTGGGAGGTCCAGGGCCGCGGCGAGCTCCAGCTGGCGGTGCTCGTGGAGCTCATGCGCCGCGAGGGCTTCGAGCTGACCGTCGGGCAGCCGCGCGTGCTCGAGCGCGTCATCGACGGCAAGCGCCACGAGCCGGTCGAGCGGATGTCGATCGACGTCCCGGAGGACTACGTCGGGGTCGTCACCCAGCTGCTGGCGCTCCGTAAGGGGTCGCTGGAGCAGATGGTCAACCACGGCCAGGGGTGGGTGCGGATGGAGTACCGCGTCCCCGCCCGCGGCCTGATCGGCTTCCGCACCGAGTTCCTCACCGAGACGCGGGGCACCGGCCTGATCCACCACGTCTTCGACGGGTGGGAGCCCTGGTTCGGCGAGCTGCGCACGCGCCCGAGCGGGTCGCTCGTCGCCGACCGCACCGGCAAGGCGACGGGATTCGCGCTGTCCTCGCTGCAGGAGCGCGGCACGCTGTTCGTCTCCCCCGGCGACGAGCTCTACGAGGGCATGATCGTCGGCGAGAACAGCCGCTCGGAGGACCTCGACGTCAACGCGGTCCGCGAGAAGCACCTCACGAACATGCGCTCTGCCGCGGCGGACGTCCTGGAGCGCCTGGTGCCCGCGAAGATCCTGTCGCTCGACCAGGCGCTCGAGTTCCTGCGCGAGGACGAGTGCGTCGAGGTCACGCCCGAGTCGATCCGCCTGCGCAAGGCCGTGCTCGACAAGGTCGGGCGCGTGAAGGCCGGGCGCCGCGCGCGCACGGTCTGACGACCGGTCGGCGCCGTAGCGTTCCGTCCACTCGCCAGTACCCCAGCGGAGGTCACTCTATGTCCACGAACGTCCCCGACGCCCTGAAGGATTTCCGCAGCCTCTGGTGGCTGTTCGTCGTCTTCGGGGTGCTCACCCTCGCCGCCGGCATCATCCTGATCGCCTGGCCCGGCCCGTCACTCGTCACGATCGCCGTGATCATCGGCATCTTCCTGCTCGTCGACGGCGTCATCGACGTGATCCTGTCGATCGTCGGCAAGGGCGAGGGCCGCGGGCTCGTCGCCGTGCTCGGCGTCCTGAGCATCATCGCCGGCCTGATCATGGTCAAGCACCCCTTCACGGCCCTCGCCGTGCTGGTCATCATCGTCGGCATCTGGTTCATCGTCGCCGGCGTGGTGCGGTTCATCGCCGCGTTCACCGACCGCGACGGCCGCGGCACGAACATCGTCGTCGGCATCCTCGACGTCGTCGCGGGCATCGTGGTGCTGTCGTGGCCGGACCTGAGCCTGAAGACGCTCGCGGTCCTCGCCGGGATCGTCTTCATCTTCCGCGGCATCGCGTTCATCTGGGGCGGCCTGCAGGTCCGCAAGCTCCCGCAGGAGCCCGGCGGCGGAACGGTCGCGCCCGCCGTCGCCTGAGCCTGCGTCCCGGGGCGCGCCGCCCGGCGCGCCCCGGGACGAACATTTCGCCGCCGTTCGGAAAGCCGTTACGAAGCCTGAAGGTCGCGCTCCCACCCTGGGAGCCATGAACGCCTCGAAATTCCTCGCCGGGCTGGCGACCGTCGTGCTCGCCGCCATCGGCGGCGCCGCCGTCTTCGCCTTCGCCGCCGCCCCGCGCTCGGCCGAGCCCGACGCCCGAGCCCGCCGTCCGCATGCCGGTGTCCGAGCTGCAGCAGCCGGCCGTCCCCGCGCCCGCCCACCGCGACCAGCGCGGGGGCGGACCCGAAGGCGGTCTACGAGGGCGCGAAGGCGTCCGTCGGCGAGATCCGGGCCGCCACGCCGCAGGGCGAGAGCACCGGGACCGGGTTCGTCGTCTCCTCCGACGGCCTGATGGTCACGAACGCCCACGTCGTCGAGGGCGCGCAGGAGATCAGCGTCAAGCTCGGCGACGGCGGCGCGGAGCTTCCCGCCCAGCTGCTCGGCGGCGACGCCTCACAGGACCTCGCCGTCCTGTACGTGGACGCGGGCCCGAGCGGCCTGCCGGCCCTGAAGCTCGCGTCCGACCCGGTCGAGGTCGGCGACCCCGTCTACGCGATCGGCAGCCCCTTCGGCCTCTCGCAGACCTTCACGAGCGGCATCGTCTCGGCCGTCGGCCGCGACATCCAGGCGCCCGACGGATCGGCCATCACGGGCGTGATCCAGACCGACGCCGCGATCAACCCCGGCAACTCCGGCGGCCCGCTGCTCGACGCGTCCGGCGCCGTCGTCGGCGTGAACTCCCAGATCGCCAGCCGCGGCGGCGGCAACGACGGCATCGGCTTCGCCGTCCCCGCCACGACCGTGCAGGCGCTGCTGGCCCAGGCGACCGCCGGCGAGCAGGCGTCCGCGACCCCGGCCGGCGCCTAGATCGCTCGCCCGCGTGCGGCGCGCAGGCGCCGCACGAGCGCGTTCGTCGCCGGGTCGTGCGCGAGGTCCGGGGGCGCGTCGGACGTGAGCTCGTCGGCGATCGCGCCCGCGAGGACCTTGCCCAGCTCGACGCCCCACTGGTCGAACGAGTCGATCCCCCAGAGGACGCCCTCGGTCAGCACCCGGTGCTCGTAGAGGGCGACCAGCGTGCCGACCGCGCGCGGCGTGACGGGCCCGTCGACGAGCAGGACCGTGCTGGGCCGGTCGCCCGCGCAGACCCGGTGGGCGATCTGCTCCTCGGGGCTGCCGAGCGCGCGCAGCTCGTCGGCCGACCTGCCGAACGCGAGCGCCTCGGCCTGCCCCAGGAGGTTGGCCATCAGCAGGTCGTGGTGGTCGCCGAGCTCGCGGACCGGCTGCGTGAACGCCAGCAGCTCGCTCGGCACGATCTCCGTCCCCTGGTGCAGGAGCTGGTGGAAGCTGTGCTGGCCGTTCGTCCCCGGCTCGCCCCAGAGCACCGGCGAGGTCTCCCAGCGCACCGGCGTGCCGTCGAGCATCACGTGCTTGCCGTTGCTCTCCATCTCCAGCTGCTGCAGGTAGGCGGGGAAGCGCGCGAGCTCCTGCGCGTACGGCAGGACGGCGACGGTCGGGTACCCGAGGAGGTTGCGGTTCCAGACGCTCAGCAGGCCGAGCAGCACCGGCAGGTTCTCCTCCAGCGGGGTGGTCCGCAGGTGCTCGTCGATCGCGCGGAAGCCCGCGAGCAGCTCGCCGAACGCCGCGGGCCCGATCGCGATCATCGTCGAGAGCCCGATCGCGGAGTCCATCGAGTAGCGGCCGCCGACCCAGTCCCAGAAGCCGAACATGTTCGCCGGGTCGATGCCGAAGGCCGCCACGCCGTCCGCGTTCGTCGAGAGCGCGACCATGTGCCGGCCGACGGCCTCCTCCCCCAGCGCGTCCGTGATCCACGCGCGCAGCGTCCTCGCGTTCGTCATCGTCTCGAGCGTCGTGAAGGTCTTCGACGCCACGATCACGAGCGTCTGGGCCGGGTCCAGGCCGCGCATGACGCGCACCGCGTCGCTGCCGTCGACGTTCGAGAGGAAGCGGAGCTCCAGGTCGTCCGGGGTGTACGCGTCGAGCGCGAGCGCCGCCATCTCCGGCCCCAGGTAGGACCCGCCGATGCCGACGTTCACGACCGTGCGGATCGGCAGGCCCGTCGCACCGACCCACTCCCCCGAGCGCACGCGCTCGGCCAGGTCCGCCATCCGGTCCAGCACCTCGTGGACGGCGGGGACGACGTCCACGCCGCCGCTGACGATCCGCTCGCCGCGCGGGGCGCGCAGCGCCACGTGCAGCGCCGCCCGGTCCTCGGAGACGTTGATGTGCTCGCCCGCGAACATCGCGGCGATCCGCTCCTCCAGACCGGCCTCGCGGGCGAGCCGGGCCAGCAGGCCGAGCGTCTGCGGCGTGACGCGCTGGCGCGTGGCGTCGAGCAGCAGGCCCTCGGCCTCGAAGGTCAGCGCCTCGGCGCGCCCCGGGTCGGCGTCGAAGAGGTCGCGCAGCGTCCGTCCGGCGAGCTCGTCGGCGTGCGCACGGACGGCCGCCCACGAGGGCAGCTCGTCGAGCGGGCGGACCGCGGGGGCCATCGGGATCAGCTCCCGGCGGCGACGGCGGCGCGCTTCTCGGCGATCGTCCCGAGCAGTGACCGCCAGCTGTCGACGAACTTCTCGGCGCCCTCCTGCTGCAGCTCGGCGGCGTAGGCGTCCACGTCGATGCCGGCGGCGGCGAACGCGGCGAGGACCGCCTCGGCCTCGCCGCCGTCCTGGGGCAGCAGCACCGGCGGCGCCGCCCCGTGGTCGGCGAACGCCAGCAGGGTCCCGTCGGGCATCGTGTTCACCGTGTACGGAGACGGCGAGGCCGTCGACGTAGAGCGTGTCGGAGGTCTCCGGGTCCTTCGTCCCCGTGCTCGCCCAGAGCAGCCGCTGGGGTCGTGCGCCGGCGTTCATGAGGCGCTGCATCCGCGGGGAGGCGAGCAGCTCCATGTAGGCGCGGTACGTGCGGCCGCCGATCGCGAGCGCGAGCCGGTCCTTGAGCTCGGCCGGGGCGTGCGGGTTGGCCTTGACGTCCCAGCGGCTCATGAAGAGCGACGCGACGGACGGCACGTCGGGCGGGAGCCCGTCGGCGATCCGGCGCTCGATGCCCTCCATCCACGCGTCGGCCGCGGCGAGGTGGTGCGCGCTGGAGAACAGCAGCGTCACGTTGACGGGGATGCCCTCGTGGATCGCCTGCGTGATCGCGGGCAGGCCCTCCGTGGTCCCCGGGATCTTGATGAAGACGTTCGGCCGCTCCATGCTCGCGTACAGCTCCCGCGCCTGGGCGATCGTGCCGCCCGCCGTGTCGAAGGCCAGCTCCGGCGAGACCTCCAGCGAGACGAATCCGTCGGCATGCGCCGTCCGCTCGTACACCTCGGCGAACTCGTCCGCCGCGCGGCGCAGGTCGTCGACGGCGAGGGCGAAGAACACGTCCTCGTCGGCGGGCGACCCCGCGGCGCCGACCTCGGCGATCTGGTCGTCGTACGCGCTGCCCGCGGCGATCGCCTTCTCGAAGATCGTCGGGTTGGACGTGAGGCCGGTGACGTGCAGCTCGTCGATGAAGCCGGTCAGCGTCGCGTCGTCGAGCATCGGCCGGGTGATGTTGTCCAGCCAGAGGCTCTGGCCGGCGGCGTTGAGTGCCTGCGTGGGCGTCATGGTCGGTCTCCTGTGGCGGTCAGGCGTGTCGGGCCGTGTCGGCGGGGTGGGCGTTGTCCTCGCCCTTGACGTGCGGGGTGAACCAGTGGTGGTTCGGCGGGAGGTGCTCGGCCTCGGCGGGGCCCCAGGTCCCGGGCTCGTACTCGAGCGGGTCGGTGTCGAGGCCCAGGATCGGATCGACGATCCTCCAGGCCTCCTCGATCGTCTGTTCACTGGCGAAGAGGTTGTGGTCGCCCTCGAGCGCCGCGGTGAGCAGCCGCTGGTAGGGCGGGACCTGATGGGCCTGGTGGCGCATCGCGAGCAGCTCGATGTCCTCGACCTGGAAGTCCTCGGTGTCCGGGCGGCGCGCCTGGACCTCGAGCGACATCAGCACGTCCGGGTCGATCTGGAAGCGCATCCGGTTCCCGTGCGGGTGCTGCTGGGGGAAGAGCTTCTCCGGCGGCTTCTTGAGCTCGATCACCACCTCGGTCGCCTTCACCGGCAGGCACTTGCCCGCGCGGACGAGGATCGGAACGTCGGCCCACCGCCAGGTGTCCACATGCAGGCGCATCGCGGCGTAGGTCTCGACCTTGGAGTCGGGGGCGACGCCGTCCGTCTGGCGGTACCCGCGGTACTGCCCGCGGACGATGTCCTGGGGGCGCAGCGCGCGGACGCCGCGCAGGAACCGCGCCTTCTCCTTGCGCAGCGCATCCTCATGGTGGCCGGGGAACGGGTCCATCGCGAGCAGCGTCAGCACCTGGAAGAGGTGGTTCTCGATGACGTCGCGGATCGGCGCCGACGCCGTCGTAGAAGGCGCCGCGGTTGGCGACGTCGAGCGTCTCGGCCATGGTGATCTGGATCTGCTTGACGTACTGGCGGTTCCAGACCGGCTCGAGGAACGTGTTGGCGAAGCGGAAGAAGAGGATGTTGTCGACCGGGGTCTTCCCGAGGAAGTGGTCGATCCGGTAGACGCGCTCCTCGGGGAACACCTGCAGCAGCGCGGCGTTCAGCTCACGCGCGGAGGCCAGGTCGCGCCCGAACGGCTTCTCGACGACGACGCGCCCGAGCTCGGCCAGGCCGGCGCTCCCGAGATGGCTGACCGCGGTCGCGAACAGCTTCGGCGGGATCGCCAGGTAGTGCACGGGACGCCCGCAGCCCTCCAGCGCCGTGGCGAGCTCGCCGTACGTCTTCGGGTCGTCGTACGTCCCGCCGGCGTAGCGCATGAGCGAGCAGAGCTTCTCGAACGCCGCCGGGTCGAGCCCGTCCCTACTGGCCTCCAGGCTCTCGCGCGCCCGCTGCTGGAGCTTCTCCAGGCTCCAGTGCTCGCGGGCGACGCCGACGACCGGCACGTCCAGGTCGCCGGCCTGCACCATCCGCTGCAGCGCCGGGAAGATCTGGCGGAAGGCCAGATCGCCCGTCATCCCGAAGATGACGAGCGCATCGCCCTGCTCGCGCGGGCTCATGCGCCGTCCCCCGCGGCCGGCTTCTCCTGGTGGCCGCCGAACTGCTCGCGCATCGCCGAGAGGATCCGGTCGGCGAAGTCGGCCTCGCCGCGCGAGCTGAACCGCTCCTGCAGCGCGAGCGTGAGCACGGGTGTGGGCGTTCCGGTGTCGATGGCCGCAAGCGCCGTCCAGCGCCCCTCGCCGGAGTCCGAGACGCGGCCGGCGAGATGCCCGAGTTCGGGGTCCGCCGCGAGTGCCGCCGCCGTGAGGTCGAGCAGCCACGAGCGGATGACCGTCCCGCGGCGCCAGGCCTCGGAGACCTTGGCCGTGTCGATGTCGTACCGGTAGTGGTCGGGGTCGCGCAGCGGCGTCGTCTCGGCGTCGACGTCGTGCGCCGCGTCGCCGACGTTCGCGTGCGCCAGCAGGTTCAGACCCTCCGCGTAGGCGGCCATCATCCCGTACTCGATCCCGTTGTGGACCATCTTCACGAAGTGGCCCGCGCCCGACGGGCCGCAGTGGATCCACCCCTCCTCCTCCGGCGCCGGCGGGCCCGTGCGGCCCGGGGTGCGCGGCGCGGCGTCCACGCCCGGGGCCAGGGAGCGCAGGACCGGCGTGATGCGCGCGATCGCCTCGTCGTCACCGCCCGCCATCAGGCCGTAGCCCTCGGTGCGGCCCCAGACGCCGCCGCTCACGCCGCAGTCGACGTAATGGAGACCCTGCTCCCCCAGCTCCTTCGCGCGGCGCAGGTCGTCGACGTAGTACGAGTTGCCGCCGTCGACCACGAGGTCGCCGCGCTCCAGATGCGGCGTGAGGCCGGCGAGGGCACCGTCGACGACGCCGGCGGGGACCATGAGCCAGACGGCGCGCGGCGCCTGCAGCCGGGCCGCGAGGTCGGCCGCGGAGTCGGCGGCGACGGCGCCCTCGGCGGCGAGCTCGCGAACGGCCTCGGCGCTCGGGTCCCAGACGACGCACTCGTGCCCGTCGGCCGCCAGCCGCCGCACCATGTTGGCGCCCATCCGGCCGAGGCCGATCATCCCGAGCTGCATGTCACTCCCCTGTCGTGGTGTCGCCGAGGTCGGCGACCAGTCCGTCGCGCTCCAGCACGTCCACCTTGGCACGCCGCCGGACGTGCCGTTCCTCGCCGCTCACCTGCGCCGCGACGAACGTCGCGACCAGTTCGCGCGCGACGGCCTCCCCGACGACGCGCGCGCCGAGGCAGAGCACGTTGACGGCGTCGTGCTCGACGCCCTGGTGCGCCGTGTAGCCGTCGTGGATCGTCTGCGCGCGCACGCCCGGGACCTTCGAGGCGGCGACGCCGACGCCCGCGCCCGAGCCGCAGGCGAGCACGCCGCGCTGCGCCGCGCCGGTCGCGACGGCGCGCCCGACGGCGAGCGCGATGTCCGGGTAGTCCTCGCGCGCGCCGAGGTCGAGCACGTGGTGGCCGAGATCCCCGAGCGTGCCCACGATCGCATCGTGGAGCGGGCGGCCCGCGTGGTCGACCCCGATCGCGACGATCATCGTCGGGCGACCCTACCGGCGCCGGTCAGCCCGACGCGGTGACCGCCGCGAAGCCGATCGGGATGGAGGCCGTCAGCACCGGGGTGCGCAGCGCGGCGTTGATCGCTCCCGCGGCGCCCGCCGCGAGCGTCACCGGGACGTTCACGAGGCGGTACGTGCCGCCGACGTCCCGGCGCTTGCCCTCGGCGAGGTCGAGGTTGAGGATGGGCAGGCGCCCGCTGCCCGCGTCCGCGGTGATCTGGCCGGTCCTGGTGTCGATGACCAGCCGGCGCAGCGTGATCCGCCGCACGCCGTCGCTGAGCGCGATGCCGCCGGCGTGCGCGATCGTGCCGTCGAGGGAGTCCGGCCGCACCTCCCCGCCGACGATCGGGAAGCGGATGCCGATCGCGGACCGCCGCGCGGGCGGGATCGGCACGATCGTGACGTTGTTGTCCTCGAGGATCCCGACGGTCTGGGGATCGAGGTCGAGGTTCGTCGACACGCCGGTGAGCGCCACCGGCTGCTCGGGCGCCGCCGAGTCCGGGATCGTCGACGGACCGCCCTGTGTGTCCTCGCCGCCGCAGGCGACGAGGACGGGCGCGAGGACGAGCAGCGCGAGGGTCAGCAGCAACGGCACGGGACGGCGCATCGGCGGACCGTACCGCGTGCGCCGGGTGTGCGCCGGGGCGGGGCTACTTCAGGATCTTGAACCGCGTGAACGACGAGCGTGCCGCGGTGCCCTCGGCCTTCGCCACCAGACGGTAGATCCCCGGTGCGAGCGGCTTGTCGTTCAGTCGGCCGGACAGGCGGAACTCGTTGCTGCCGGAGATGCCGACGAACGTGAAGGAGCCACCGGGGACGTCGGTCGTGATGGTGCACGCCTTCTTCTTGGCCTTCGCCTTGCCGGCGACGCACTTGCCGCCGGCGCGCTTGCCGGTCGTCTCCCGCTTGAACGTGAAGTAGACGTCGGCGCCGTCGAAGATCTGGAAGGTCACGAGCGCGCCGCCGTTGAACACGACGGGACCGCCCGTGGGCAGCGGCGAGAACGCCGCCGGCTGGACCTTGAGCTTCTTGACGTCCGGGGCGGCCTTCTGCGCGGACGCAGTGGCGGGGACGATGGCGGTCGCGGCGAGCGCGGCGACGAGGAGTGGGAAACGACGGAGCATGGGATTCACGCTAGTCGGAACACGGGCGCCGCGCGAAGGTTGCGCTGCGCCGTGCGGCGACCATCTAGGCTCGGGCGCGCATGGCGACCTGGTGGCGAACCTCTCCGCAGATCGGCGGGCGCGAGGTCGCGCTCGCCGCGCTCGCCGGGGCGCTGCTCGCCGTCGTGCTGTTCTGGCCGCTGCCGCTGCACCTGGGCACCGACATCCCCCTCGATCTCGGCGATCCGCTGCCCCAGAGCTGGCAGATCGCGTGGGACGGGCACGCGCTCGCGACGCAGCCGCTCGACTTCTACCAGAGCAATCAGTTCTGGCCGCTGGCCGACAGCCTCGCGTTCTCGGACGCCCTGATCGGCTACGCCCCCGCGGGCCTGATCGGGTCCGGCCCGCGCGCCGCGGTCGCCCGCTACGACCTCCTCTTCCTCTTCGCGTTCGCCCTGGCATTCCTCGGCGGCTACCTGCTCGCGCGCGAACTGGGCGCCCCGCCGTGGGCGGCCGCCGTCGGCGGCGCGGCGTTCGCCTTCGCGCCGTGGCGGCTGGAGCAGGGCGGGCATCTGCACGTGCTCTCCAGCGGCGGCATCCCGCTGACGCTGTTCCTCCTGCTGCGGGGGTGGCGCCGCGAGCGTCCGTGGCTCGTCATCGGCGGCTTCGCGGTCGCCGCCTGGCAGGTCTCCCTGGGCTTCAGCCTCGGGCTGCTGCTCGCCTACCTGCTGCTCCTGGTCGGCGCGGTCGCCGTCGTGTGGTGGCTGCGCGCCGGGCGGCCCGCACTCCCGCGCCGGATGCTCGTCGCGACCGTCGCCGGCGGCCTGCTGCTGGCGCTCGTCTCGTGGGGCCTGGCGCAGCCGTACCTGCGCGTGCTCGACGCGCACCCGGAGGCCAAGCGCTCGGCGGTCACGGTCGCCCGCTACTCCGGCGGCCCGGAGATCTTCCTCACCGCGTCGCGCACGAGCCTCGTCTGGGGCGGCGCGACGAGCGGCCTGCGCGACGGGCAGGTCGCCGTCGCCGAGAAGACGCTGTTCCCGGGCCTGGCGATCCTCCTGCTCGCGCTCGCCGGGCTCGGGTGGCGCGGGTACCCGAGGGGACTGCGGATCGGCCTCGGCGTCGCCGTGCTCGCGCTCGCCGTCCTCTCGCTGGGCTTCCAGGTCGACGGGGCCGGGCGCTTCCTCCCCTACCGCCTGCTGTGGGACTGGCTGCCCGGGTGGCAGGCGATCCGCGTGCCGGGCAGGCTCCACACGCTGACGACGCTCGCGCTCGCGGTGCTCGCGGCCGGCGGGGCGGCCCGGGCCGTCGCGGTGCTGCGGGCGCGCCGCGGCGCGCGGACGGCGGCGGTCGTCGCCGCGCTGCTCGTCGCCGCGGTCGTCGTCGAGGGGTCGGGGTTCGGGATCGGGCGTGACGGGGAGGCGGTGGCCGGGTACCCCCACCCGACCGTGCCGACGGCGCCCGCCGGGCTTGCCGGCCTGCCGGCGCCGCTGCTCCAGCTGCCCGCGGCGCCGGAGGACAACCGGCGCTACCTGCTGTGGTCGACCGCCGGCTTCCCGGCCATGCTCAACGGCCGCAGCAGCGTCGACCCGCGGTTCTTCAAGGACACGCTGCGCGCCGTCGCCCCGTGCTTCCCCACGCGTGCGGCGATCGAGCGCCTGCGGCGGATCGGCGTGCGCACCGTCGTCGTCCACACCGACCGGCCCGACCGCACGCTTCCGGGCGTCCGCGTCGCCTGTCCCGCCCCGCGGCCGACCGCCGCCGAGCTAGGCGTGCGCCGCGAGCGCCGCGGGCCCCTGGTCGTCTACCGCCTCGGGGACTGAGCCCGGCGCCGCGCGCCGCTCCGCCCGCCACGCGAGCGCGAGGGCGAGCGCCGCGAACGCCGCGGCGATGAGCACGATCTGCCAGGGCAGTCCCGTGTGGTCGACGTCGCCCTTGGACGTCTTCCCGACGCCGATGATCTTGCGCTCGCCGAACCCCGGCGCGATCACGAGCGCCAGCACGACCCAGCCGGCGAGCGTGCCGACCGCGAGCCGCAGGTCGCGGCTCACCGGCAGCGGGCCCGTCGCGCGCGCGCCGAGCCACGCGGCGGCGAGCAGGAGGATCAGGACCGGCGCGAGCGCGAGCCAGCCGTCGCCCGCGCCGAAGACGGTCGGCAGCGTGTGCTGGAAGACGGCGCCCTCGACCCGGTCCCACCACTGCCACATGCTGCCGGTCCCGATCAGCGGGTAGGTGAGCGTCGCGATCGTCATCACGACGGCGCCGCAGACCGTCGTGACGAGCGTGGTGCCCGGGAAGCGCCGCCAGGACTCGACGAGCGCCACACCGAGGAACGGCAGCACCGGGATGAGGAACCGCGGCCCGGGCGAGCCCCCGCCGAACGGCAGCCAGTAGCCCGTGTCGTAGACGAAGAAGACGAGCGCGATCGCCGCGATCGTCCGCGCCTCCGCCTTCATGCCGCGCCGGTGCAGCAGCACCAGGCCGACGAGGCCCATCGCGACGACGGGCGTCAGCGCGAGCAGCCCGCGCGGGGAGATCAGCAGCTCGACGGCGACCCGCGGGTCGGGCATGGTGATCCCGAAGAAGCCGCCCGAGTTGAGCCCGAGCGTGTCGTGCCCGGTGAAGCCCTGGCGGTCGACGGCGTTGTCGTACGACATCGTCCCGAACGATCCGAACGCCCACTTGTTGTACGCGAGCGCGGGCAGCACGCCGACGATCACGCCGGCCGCGTAGACGCCCGCCCGGCTCACGAGCGGCGCCGCTCCGCGCCCCAGCGCCCGCGGGTGCAGGACGGCGTAGATGCCGAGGATCGCGCCGGCGAGCGCGACCGGGTACTCGACGACGACCACGAGCCCCGACAGCAGCCCTGCGCCGAGCACGACGGGGAGCCGCGGCGCGCCCTGCCGCTCGCGCCAGAGCAGCGCGAAGACGGCGAACGCCATGAACGCCGCGAGCATGTGCCCGAAGAGGTTCACGGCGAACGTCATGATGATCGTGGCGGTGCCGACGGAGAGCGCGGTCGCCGTGCCCAGCCCGGGTCTCCAGCGGTCCGCGAGCCAGCGGATCAGCAGCAGCAGGAGGAGCGTCGGCAGCACGCTGCCGAGCAGCCCGAGCGCCCAGATCATCGGCGCCTGGTCGGCGAGCAGCGCCTTGACGCGCACCGCACGGTCGGGGTCGTAGCCGTACGCGTGGACGTTGAGGCCGCGGTAGGTCCACTGGCGGGCGCCGCCCTCGCGCGCCTCGCGCGCGGCGTCCCGGGCGAGCTCCTCGGCGCCGAGCGCCTTCAGCGCCGCGTAGGGCGGCACGAGCAGGGCCGGGAGCCCCGGGGCCTTGACGGAGAAGAAGTGGCCGTTGGTCCACGACTTGTCGCGCGTCTCCCAGTGGTAGTCGTCGATCTGCGCCGTGCCGTCGTTCAGCGCCTTCACCAGGGCGAAGTACGACGTCTGCGCCCACCCGAGCGACTGCATCACGAGCGCCCACGCCAATCCGAGCACGACGATCGACGCCAGCCCGAGGCGCCGGCGCCTGCGGTCACGGTGGGCTGGATCGCTGGTGCGGGCCTCGTCGCTCATCGCCGAGCGCGGATGGTAGTGCGGGGCCGCGTCGCGTTCGCACGCCGGATCGGTCACGATCCGGCGATGAGCTTCTTCAAGGAGGGCCAGAAGGTGTGGGTCGAGCGCGCCGACGGCAGCCAGCGCCCCGGCATCTACGTCGGCGACGCGGAGACGGCCGTGTGGTTCGGCGGTGCTCCGGTCGCGTACGTCGTCTACCCCGAGACGCGCGAGGGCGAGTCCGTCCCGCTCGCGCACATCGTCCCGCGGGACGAGTAGGTCAGAGCGCCTCGGCGAGCGCGCCGCCGAGCCCGGCCGTCCAGGGGCCCGTGCCGATCCAGTCGATGCGGCCGTCCCTGCCGGTGAGGACGACGGCGATCTCGCTCGTGTCGCGCAGCCCGAGTGCGCGGCGGACCGCGCCGACGTCGGTGTACGTCGTCAGCGTGCGCGCCCGCGCCTCGCGGTCGGGGATCCCGGCCACCATGCCGCCGTCGATGAAGGGCCGCGCCGGCCCCCAGCGACGGCTGATGCACGGGATCTCGTACGCCCGCAGGTCGTCGTGGGAGCGCTCGAGCTCCAGCAGCACCGGCAGCCAGGTGTCCACGTCGGCCTGCTGCGCGCGATGGAACGCGACCGCCGCGATCACCCGCGGGGCACCGAAGCCGGCCGGCAGGACGCAGCGCTCTCCGGTGAGGCTGCGCGCCTCGATCTCCGGGAACGCCGTGGGCGCGGCTCGCGGCGTCATGCGCCGATGATCCGGTCCTTCAACCGCTCGTACTCGGCCGCGTCGATCGCGCCGGTCGCCTTGAGGTGGGCCAGCCGCTCGAGCTGATCGACAGGGTCGGAGGACTCGCCGGCGCCCGGGGCGGCGGGCGGCTGGACGGTCGTCACGAGCGGGACGACCGGGGTCGTGGCGGCGGGTCGCGCGGAGGGCCTCGGCGCCAGCGCGACGGCGCGCGGGTCGAGCGGGATCGCGTCGCCGTCGCCCTCGTCGCGGCCGCGGCGGCTCGCGAACCCCAGCGCGCCGATGCCCAGGAGCGGGATGAGGGCCATGGGCACGAAGGTCACGAGCATGACGATCGCGGCGATGCGCGCGCCCTCGTTGTCGGGCTGAGCGTCAGGTCCGAACGCCGCGTACGCGACGGTGCCGGCGATCGAGAGGAACAGCAGCGACCACATGATCAGCCCGAAGCCGATCCGCGAGGCCGTGCGCTGCCCGCGGCTGCCGATCGCGTGGCAGGCCAGCCCGAGGAGGCCGAGCACCGCCGCGCCGAAGACCGACATGATCTTCAGGCCGGTGCCCTCGGGACACGGGCGCGCGCTGACGTACGGACCACCGCTCGCGCAGGTGCCGATCTGCGTGAGGTCGTAGATCGCCTTGCACCCGATGGCCAGCCCGGCGAGGCAGAGGACCCAGCCGAGGACCACGAGCAGCGTGCGGCCCGCCGGCCGGCGCTCCGCAGCGCCGCTCGTGTCCTCCCACATCAGGCCGGGGCGAACGTCAGGTTCTGCCGGTTCTCGGGGTCGACCTTCACGGCGTACTCGGAGCCCGCCTCGTAGGCGGAGGTGTCGGTGCCGGCGATCGTCATGCGGTGCGTCACCTCGTAGGGCTCACCGCCCGCGATCGTGACGACCATCTGCAGGTCGAGCACCTTGTTGCCCGCGAGCTGCTCCCCGGTGTCGGTGAAGCCCTTGAGGATGGCCGTGCCGTCGAGGCCCTCCGCCCACAGCCGGCGCATCTCGGCGCCGCTCGCGTTGATCGCGTTGGCGTCGGCCATCATCGACGCGCTCGACGCGTCCATGCCCGGCATCCCCGCGCCCATCTGCTGCGCGGCGGCCGCCTGCATCTCCTTCGCCTGTGCCATCGAGTCCTTCATGCCCTTGAAGAGGCCCATGTCGCTCCTTGTGATCGTCGTCGTGTCCGGCGCTCAGATGTCGCCGAGGATCCGCTGCTTCTGCGCCTCGAACTCAGCGTCGCTGAGGAGGCCCTTGTCCTTCAGCGCCTGGAGACGCTCGAGCCGGGCGACCGGGTCCTGTGCGCCGCCCGCGGCGCCCGCCCCCGCTCCACCCTGCATCGCCTGCCCGGACAGCGCCATCGCCTGCTCGGCCTGACCCTGCCAGTCCAGGACGACCGTGTCACGGTCCGCCGGATCGACCTTGACGGTCAGCGTCGTCCCCGGCTGCAGCATCGGTGCCTGCATCCGCGGGATGGGCTGGCGGATCGTCGTCGTGTACGGGCCCTGCCCGGGGACGGTGACCTCGAGCTGGACCTCGCAGACCGGGTGGTCGTTGATCGTCGCCCCGGTGTCCGTCACGCCCAGGACGCGCGCGCTCCCGGGGACGCCGGTCGCGGTGACCCGCTGCGTCTCCTGGATGCCGGCCATCGCATCCTTGGCCTGCGCCAGCCCTTCGAGCATGGACGGGCGCTTGTACTGCTTGGACATGTCGTTGATGTCCTTGAGATCCTTCATGCCTTTGAACAGTCCCATGGGCGCGCAGCATCGCGGATCCGGCGACCAAGTCAAGCGCGTCTCGTCACACAACCGACGGGCGCTCAGCGCCAGGGCACGCCGACGAGCACGGGCTCCGGCGCGAGCGCGACGCCCAGGCGCGTTTCGACCCGCTCGGCGATCTCGCGCGCGAACGCGAGGAGCTGCGCGGTGGTCGCACCGCCGCGGTTGGTGAGCGCCAGCGCATGCCGGGACGACAGGGCGACCGGCCCGCGTGCCTCGCCGCGGCGGAACCCCGCCGCCTCGATGAGCCAGGCGGCCGACGTCTTCACGCGCCCGTCCGGTTCGGGGAACGCCGGCGGCCGCGCGTCGGTCCCCAGCAGCGCCGCGGCGCGCTCCTCCAGCGCCCGGAACGCCTCGGCGCCCAGGACGGGATTCGTGAAGAAGGATCCCGCGCTCCAGGTGTCGTGGTCGGCGGCGTCGAGGACCATGCCCTTGCCGCGCCGCAGCCCGAGGACGGCGGCGCGCACGTCGGCGAGCGGTGCGCCGGCGCCCGCCGGCGCCCCCAGCGTCCGCGCGAGCTCGCCGTAGCGCAGCGGGCCCGACGACGGCGACGCATCCAGTTCGAAGGTGACCGACAGCACGACGTGGGACGCGGCGTGCTTGAAGACGCTCGCGCGGTAGGCGAACCCGCAGTCGGCGGGCGCGAGGTCGACGACCGCGCCCGTGCGCCGGTCCAGCGCGCGCACCGCGACGATCGTCTCGGCGACCTCCTGGCCGTAGGCCCCGACGTTCTGGATCGGCGTGGCGCCCGCCGAGCCGGGGATCCCGCTGAGGCACTCGAGCCCCGCGAGCCCGCTCGCGACGGCCCCGGCGACCACCTCGTCCCACGGCTCACCGGCGGCGACCGTGAGCCGGACGCGCCCGCCCGGCAGCTCCTCGCGCTCGACGCCCCGCGTCGCGACCTGGACGACGGTGCCGGCGAACCCCGCGTCGGCGATCACGACGTTGCTGCCGCCCGCGAGGAGCAGCAGCGGCTCGCCGTCGGCGTCCGCGGCGCGCACGAGGTCGACGACCTGCGCCTCGGTGACCGCCTGCACCAGCCGCCGCGCGGGGCCACCGAGCCGCAGCGTCGTGCGGGGCGCGAGCGGCTCGTCGGCGAGGACCTCGGGCACGGCGCGCAGCGTAGTGCCCCGCCCGGGGCTCACGGCGCCGGCGGGCCCGCCGCCGGTCGCGGAGCGGCGATCCGCCGCGGCTCGGGCATCGGCGCCTGCCCTGCGGCGATGCGGGCGAGCCCGCGGACCACAGCCAGTGCGCCCACGGGCGTCGCGGCGGACGGCGAGGCGCCGGGATGCTGCGGCGCGATCCGGGCGCGCAGGACGCCCGCGCGGATGGCGAAGCGCAGCGGCGGGTCCAGGAGCACGGTCTCGCCGTCGATGCCGGCGCTGACCGGCCCGCCGGACCGCACCTCGAACGCCGGCGTCGACCATTCGCGCCACGGGCGCCGGACCCACGCGCGCGGGCCGCTGCGACCCGCGACGATCGCCACGCCGAGGAGGCCGTCGTCGATCCGCGGCCGCGTCCCGGCGCCGATGCCGCCGCCGAGCCGGTACCGGTTGTTGGAGACGAGGATCACGGCGGCGGTGTGGTGGACCGTCCCGCTCGGGCTCGTCCACTCCAGGTCGAGCGCCCGCCCGTCCGGGCCGACGACGTCGGGGACGGTGTCGAGGATCGTGCGCACCTTCGCGGCGCGGTAGCCCTCGCGCTGGACCGCTTCGGCGTACACCCCGAGCGAGGCGTTGTTGACGAACGTGCGCCCGTTGACCTCGGCGAGGTCGACGACGTGCTCCCCCGCGCCGGGTCCGAACGCGTCGAGCGCGCCGAGGTCGTCGTCGCGGTCGACGCCGAGATCGAGCGCGAAGTGGTTGCGCGTCCCGGACGGGATGCAGGCGTACGGCAGGTCGTGCGCCGCGGCGATCCGCGCCACGATGGCCTGCGAGCCGTCCCCGCCGGCCATGGCGAGCCCGTCGGCGCCGCGGGCCACCGCGTCCTCCACGAGCACGTTCAGGTCATCGCCCGGCTCGAGCGTCACGACCTGGATCCCGCGCTCCCGCGCGGCGCCGGCGAGGCCCGTGCGCTCCGCGCGCCCGTCACCCGAGCGCGGGTTGATGAAGAGCACGGGCGACGCCGGCGGGTCGACGCGCGGCAGCGGAACCCGGACGGCGTACGCGTGCCGCGCGAGGGCGAGGGCCCCGAGCGCGCCGGCGACCGTCACGAGGTCCAGGAGCAGCACCGCGCGCCCGGCGATCTCGATCAGCGCTCCGAGCGTCAGCGCCGCGGCGAGCCCGAGCGCCACGGTCCTGCGCGCGCCGCGACGGCGGATCCCCCACCAGGCGAGCACGGCGGCGAGGAGCAGCAGGGCCGGACCGACGACGTCCACCGGCCAGCGCCGCACGAGCAGGACCAGCGCCCACGCGATCGTCAGCGCCCCGACCGCGAGTGCCCCGGCGGCCGCCGCGCGCCGCCCGGTCATGGGATGCTCCGCCGGTGACGCAGACCGCACCCCAGGACGCCCCGCCCCCGGCCCGGCCGGCGACCGTCATCGACGAGGTGGAACGGCTCGACGTCGGTGCCTACGCGGCCGTGGCCCGGACGCCGACCCCGACGCTGGACCGCGCGATGGCGCAGCTGTCGCGCGCCGCCGACTACTCCAAGCTCTCGCTCGGCGCCGCCGCCGTGCTCTCGCTGACCGGGCGGCGCGGGCGGCGCGCCGCGACCTTCGGCCTCGCGTCGCTCGGCGTCACGGCGACCGTCGTGAACGTCGCGGTCAAGCCGGTCGGGCGCCGCCACCGCCCGGACCGCGTCGCGCAGGACGTCCCGATCGCGCGCCACGTCCCGATGCCGATCTCCACGTCGTTCCCCTCCGGGCACTCGGCGGCGGCGTTCGCGTTCGCGACCGGGGTCGGCCACGTCTCGCCCGCCGCGGGATTCCCGCTTCGGGCCCTGGCCGCCCTCGTTGCGTACTCGCGCGTTCACACCGGCGTGCATTATCCCGGGGACGTCGTCGCCGGGTCGCTTCTGGGTGGCGCGCTCGCCCAGGCGACCTCCGTCGCATTGGACCGCCGGGCCGCGCGTCGACGCTGACGGGCCGCGGGTACGATCGCGGGCATGCGCCGTCCGCTCACGCTGCTCGCCTGCCTCGCCGTCCTGCTCCCGGGTGTCCTGCTCGCCTCCGGCTGCGGCGACGACACGAAGACGGTGACCGCCACGAACGCGTCCGGCCAGACGACCACGCGCACCGTCCCCGACGTGAAGTTCGCCAAGACGAAGTTCGTCCTGCACTCGGGGCTGGCGATCGGCGCGTTCCGTCGCTACATCTACAAGCCCTGGAAGGCGGGGACCTTCAAGCAGGGAGCCGACGGCCGGACCGCCGCGCTCGTGAAGGCCGCCGCCGCCGGCGCGTTCACGGCCAACGAGCTGCGGCTCGCACGCAACGCGGCGCTGTCGGACGACAGGCTGCGCGGCATCGGCGACAAGCTCGGCGGGCTGACGAAGCAGGCGCAGGCCCTCGTCCCCGGCTTCAAGGACGGGAACTTCAGCGCCGGGGACATCGGCGTCCTGGCGGCCGAGCTCGGCAGCGTGACGGCGCTGGCCAAGGCGCTCGGCGTCGACGTCAAGGCGCTCCCGGTCCCGAGCCTGGGGACCTGAGCCCGGCTCAGGACGTGAGGTCGACGGCGGTGCCGTCGAACCAGGCGCCGCCGGCGCCGTCCCCGTCGTTCCACGGCGGGCGCAGCGGGTCCTCGAGCTGCTCGACCGCCTCGGCGTAGGCGCGCATCCCGCGGAGCGCCGGCGGCGCCGACGCGATCGCGAGGAACTCCGCACGCTCGACGTGGAGGCCCGCGGCGAGGGACCGCGAGCCGCCGTCGTACACGGCCCGCTTCAGCGCGCCGACGGTGGCCGGCGCACGCCGCGCCAGCCGCGCGGCCGTCGCCTGGGCCTCGGCGAGCAGCGCGTCCGCGGGCACGACGCGGTGGACGAGTCCGGCCTCCAGCGCCGCGTGCGGGTCGAGCGGGCGCGCCTCGAGCATGAGCTCCAGCGCCCGTGCGGGCCCGAGCGCCCGCACGAGCCGCTGCGTGCCGCCCGCCCCGGGGATGATCCCGACGCTGATCTCGGGCAGCCCGATCGCGTAGGGCCCGTCCGCCATGTAGCGCAGGTCGCACGCGAGGGCGAGCTCGCAGCCGCCGCCGGTCGCGGTGCCGTTGAGCGCTGCGACGAAGACCTGCTCCATCCGTCCCATGCGGACGAACAGCTCGTGCACCCGGTGCAGCTCGACGATGCCCGACGCGGGACTGCGGCCGAGCGCCCCCGCGACCCCCGGCACCCGGCGCAGCGCGCCGACGGTGCGCACCGCGCCGCCCGCGACCCCGCGTCCGACGCTCGCACCGACCGCCTCCGCCCCCTCGACGATCTCCGCGATGTCGTAGTGCATGACGAAGACGCCGTCGAGCGCGCCCGTGAGCACGACCGCGCCGACGGACGCATCCCCCTCCAGCGAGCGGGTGAGGGCGTCGAGCTCGTCCACCATGCCGCCGGTCATGAACCCGGACGGCGGGTTGTCGAGGGTCACGGTGAGGACGCGGCCGTCGCGGCTGGTGCGCAGCGTGGACAAGATGATCTCCAGGGTCGGGTGGACCGCGATCGTATGCTCCGCGGCCCATGACGCTCATCGACATCAGCGTCCCGATCCGCCCCGCGATGCCGATCTGGCCCGGCAACGCGGGCGTCGAGCTCGAGCTGACCGAGTCGATCGACGGCGGCGACGTCGCGAACGTCACGGCCGTCCGGATCGGCACCCACACCGGGACGCACGTGGACGCCCCGCGGCACTTCCTCGCGGACGCGCCGACGACGGAGCACATCGACCCGGAGGTCCTCGTCGGCGAGGCGATCGTCGCGGACGTGAGGGGCGCCGAGCGGCTCGACGCGGCCGCCATCGAGTCGCTCGACCTGCCGGATGACGTGGCGCGGCTGCTGCTGAAGACGTCGAACTCGCAGCTGTGGGCGGACGACGCCTTTCGCGCCGATCACCTGCGCCTCGACGGCTCGGGCGCCCAGGCGATCCTCGACCTCGGACTCGCCCTCGTCGGGATCGACTACCTCTCGATCGGCGACGAGGAGGCGCACCGGCTGCTGCTCGGCGCCGGCGTCGTCCCGCTCGAGGGGCTGGACCTGCGCGACGTCGCCCCCGCGCCGCTACACGCTGATCTGCACGGCGCTGCGCCTCGTGGGATCCGACGGCGCCCCGGCCCGCGCGCTGCTCGACGGCCCGCTGGGCTGAGGCGCCCTGCGGCGGCGCGCGCCGACGCGCAGGCTACGGACCGTGGTCGAGTAGTCCCGTCCGTCGGAATTCTGGTGCGTCATGCGTACGAGGTCAGCGGGGCAGCCAGGAACTGTCGGCCTCGAGCGCCGCGACGGTCGCGCGGCGGCCGGCGAGCCGCACGCGGTCCAGCTGGTGGAACTCGAACATCCCGACGCCGTCGTCGGGAGGAACGATCACGAGATCGGCGTGTGCGCGCGCGAGCCGGTCGACGTCGGCGCTGCCGAGCAGCAGCGCGCGCGTGAGCGTCTCGCCGAACCCGGTCAGCGCGTCAGGGTCGGCCGCCGCACCGCGGGACCGCTGGTGGCTGACGTCCACGGCGACGACCGGGCCCTCGCCGCGGGCGGCCATGACGTCGACCGGCAGGTTGTTCAGCACCCCTCCGTCGACGAGCCGGCGGCCGTCGAGCTGCACCGGCTCCACGAGCCCCGGGAGCGCCATGCTCGCCTTGAGGGCCAGGTAGAGCTCCCCCCGCCGATGCACGATGAGGTCGCCGCTGATGAGGTCGCCGCTGACGCAGAAGAAGTCCCGCTCGGTGTCTTCGATGAGGCCCGGGAGGTTGCGCTGCATCATCGCCGTGACGCGCTCGCCCTTGATGAGCGAATGGCGCGGGATCCGGTAGTCGGTCAGCGGGCGGCGACGGACCAGCTCCTCGTAGCAGCGGGCGTCGATCTCGTCGGGCGCCATCCCCAGCGCCGCCATGGCGGCGATCAGCGCGCCCATGCTGCAGCCGCCGACGCGGTCGACCTCGATGCCCGCGGCCGCGAACTCGTCCAGGACGCCGATGTGGGCGAACGCGCGCGCGCCGCCGCCCGAGAAGACGATGCCGACCGAGCGCCCGGCGATGCGCCGCGCCGCGCGAGCGCGGTCGCGCGGCGCGGTGGCCGGCCGGACGAGGTGCACGGCGCGCGGGCTCAGCGCGTCGAGCCACGGCGTCGCGGCGCCCGCGCGCGGCGAGGCGATGACGAGGTCCGCGGCGCGCAGCTCCGCCCGGTCCGCCGCACCCGCCGGCGGGTCGGCGTCGCCGGAGACCACCACGACCCGGTCAGCCTGACGCAGCGCGAACGCCGCCCAGGCATCGCCGTCGCGCGCGGCCAGGACGACGTGGTCGTGGTCGCGTTCCAGGCGCTCGAGCAATTCGGCGCGCGACGCGTCGTCGTCGCGATCGGCCGGAGCCATCGCCGTGGCGGGCCCGCCGGCGGCGAGCTCGTCCAGCAGCGCCGCGACGAGGTCATCCAGCGGCGCGCGCGCGTCGAGCGCGATGACCGCGATCGTGCCGCCCGGCCCGGGATCGGGCGCCGCGAGCGCGCGGCTCGCCTGCAGCTGCGCACCGGTCTCCCGCAGGAGCGCGCGGGCGAAGTCGGGGTCCTCGGCGAGGAGGGCGTTGAAGTCCTCGCGCCGGATCTCCAGGACCCGGCTGTCACGCCGGCCGCGGACGGAGGCCGAGCGGGGGGACTCCGCGAGCAGCGCCAGCTCCCCGACGACGTCGCCGGGACCGAGGACGCGCAGCAGCTCGTCGCCCGCGACGACCTCGAGCCGTCCGGCGGCCACGATGAACACGCTGCCGACCGGGTCGCCCTCGCGGAACAGGTACTCGCCCGCGGGCAGGCCGGTCGAGCGCACGCGCTGTGCGAGCGCCTCGGCGGCGCCGGCCGGGAGTTCCGCGAACAGCGGGACGGCGGCGAGGATCTCGGGGACGGTGCGCGGACGAGCGGGAGCAGCGGACGCCGCCTCCCCTGCGGCGGTGCCCGTCCGCGGAACGCTGACCGGCGCGGTCAGGATCGCGGGCTCGGGCGCCTCGTCGTCGTCCGGCGCCGGCGCGATCCGCCCGGCGAACGGGGCGATCAGGGCGACGAGGACGAAGCACCCGAGCGCGAACGTCCAGCCCCGGTCGAAGGCGTCGGCGACCTCCGCGGGCTCCGGGCTCCCGACGATGGCCACGAGCAGCGCGACGCCCATCACGGCGCCGAACTGGCGCGCGACGGAGTTGATGCCGGTGCCGGTGGCGAACCGCCCGCCGGGGATCTCGGCGACCGCCGCCCCGCCGACCACCGGGAAGCAGATGCCCGCGCCCACGCCGAGGATGAACATGACGGGCAGCCACTCCCCGACGAAGTCGGGCGTCAGGCCGATGCGCGTGATCAGCCAGAACACGCCCGCGGCCCAGATGACCGCCCCCACCGAGACGACCCAGCGGGCGCCCAGGCGCGCGGCCAGCGCGGACGCCGGGCGCGCGACCGCCGCCGCGATCAACGGCCCCGGCGTGATCGCCAGGCCCGCTTCCAGGACGGAGTAGCCCCAGACGCTCGTCAGGAAGAGCACGTTGCACAGCACGTACGCGTAGAACCCGGCGGCGCCGATGAGCGTCAGCAGGTTCATGACGGACACCGAGCGGATCCGCAGCAGCGCGAGGTCGACCATCGGCGCGCTGTGCCAGCGGCAGCGCCGGAGGAACACCGCGCCCAGCGCGACGCCCGCGGCCATGCAGCCCCAGGTCGCCGGGCTGTCCCAGCCCCACGTGTCCCCCTGCACGACGCCGAGCGTGACGAGCGCGGTCGCGGCGGCCAGCTGCGTCGCGCCGATCAGGTCGGGCACCGTCCGCTTCCCCGGGGCGCGGCTCTCGACGAGCGTGCGCCGCGCGAGCAGCAGCGCCAGCGCCCCGAGCGGCACGTTCACGAGGAAGACCAGCCGCCAGCCCTCCAGCTCGACGAGGACGCCGCCGAGCGCTGGGCCCAGACCGGCCGCGAGCGCGGCCATGGCGCTCCACAGCGCAACCCCGTGCGTGCGGCGCGGACCGGGGAACGCCTGCAGCACCAGCGCGAGCGACGCCGGGACCAGCACGGCCGCCCCGAGCGCCTGCAGCGCGCGCGCGGCGATCAGCAGCTCGACGGTCGGGGCCGCGGCGCAGAGCACCGACGCGATCGCGAACAGCCAGATCCCCCACTCGAACAGCCGCTTGCGCCCGAGCAGGTCGGCGATGCGCCCGGCCGGGAGGAGGAAGGCGGCGAAGACGATGTTGTAGGCGTTGAGCACCCACGAGATCCCGCTGAGCGACGCGTCGGGGAACGAGGCGCGGATGTCGGGGAACGCGACGTTCACGATCGTCGCGTCGAGAAAGGCGAGCGCCGCGCCGAAGCACGCGACGCGCAGCACGGCGCCCGGCTCGATCGTCCGCCGGCGCACGACCTCGCGCGCCGGGGGTGCATCGACGTGCTCGGCGCTCACGTGATGACGGCGATCAGGACGGCGAGGAGGAAGAGCATGACGATGTGCATCGTCTGGTCCACCACGATCGTGACGCCCGGCTGCGCGGACGGCTCGGTGCGCTTGACGTCGCGCATCCACCACGTGACGACCCGCCCGTCGTCCTGGACGACGTGCGGCAGGAAGACGAGCGCGAGCAGCCCGAGCCCGACCAGGGCCGACAGGTCCGCGGTCAGCATGATCCAGGCGACCGCGGGGACGAAGACGAGCGTGTAGACCGCGACGTGCGAGAGCAGCGCGCGCCGCGAGACCGGGTCGCGCCCGAGACCGCCGTGCTTGTGCCGCGCCTGCCAGTCGGTCTGCAGCATGAAGTCCCCGACCAGGTGGCAGACGATGAACACGACGAGGACCTCGACCCAGAGCACCGGCTAGCGCTTCCCGGTGCGGGCGATGGGGCGCCGGTCGGCGCAGCATGTGACGTGGACGTGCATTGCGGCGGTCGAGCGTATCCGCCGGCGGTGGCCCCCGCCGAAGGACCCGAGTCCAGCGATCCCCCCGAGCCCGGTTGCGCCGCCGCCCTTGGCGTCGCGCGGGCCCTCTGAATGCTGTTCCCTCCCCCTGGGTCCTTCGGCGGCGGGCTCTGGGACCGCCGGCAGGACCCATCTTGCGCGAGCGCGGAGGGGCGTTGTGTGCGTGGCATCACCCGTGTGCGCGCCGTCACGGGAGGGCGCCGCCGCGGGATCTCAGACGGCGGCCGCGACGGGCTCGCGAATGAGGTCCGCGGCCTTCTCGCCGACCATGATCGCCGGGGCGTTCGTGTTGCCGCCGGGGATGACGGGCATCACCGAGGCGTCCGCGACGCGCAGGCCCTCGATCCCGCGGACCCGCAACTGCGGATCGACGACCGCGAGGTCGTCGGAGCCGATGCGGCACGTGCCGACCGGGTGGTACAGGAGCTCCATGCGACGCCGCAGATCGGCTTCGAGGTCGTCGTCGGTGACGACGCCCGACCCGGGGTAGAGCTCGCGCCCGGCGACCGGCCCGAACTGGGCGACGATCTCCCGTGCGAGCTTCATCCCTGCGACCATCGAGGCGACGTCCTCGGGTTCGGTCAGCGAGTTCGTCAGGATCCGCGGCTTGGCGAGCGGATCGGCGGACTGCAGCCACACGCGCCCGCGGCTCTTCGGCGTCACGAGGACGGGGGCCAGGCTCATCGCGTGTCCGTCGTACTCCTCCTGCCCGTGGTCGGCGAAGTAGACCGGCGCGAAGTGGAACTGGACGTCGGGCGCGGGCAGCCCGGGACGGGTGCGCACGAACGCGAACGCCTCGGCGACCGTCGAGGTCAGCGGCCCGCTCTTCTTGAACAGCCACTCCAGGAGGTACTTCGGGTGCTCGGCGTCCGCGAGCGACCCGCCGCCCGGGAGGTCCCAGATGCCCATGCAGTACGGGTGGTCCTGGAGGTTCATGCCGACGCCGGGAAGGTCGGCGTGGACGGGCACGCCGATGTCGCGCAGGTGGTCGGCCGGGCCGATGCCCGACAGCAGCAGGATCTGCGGCGAGCCGAACGCGCCCGCGGAGAGCACGATGTCGCGGCGCGCGCGGGCGACCTTCGTCTCCCCGCCGTGGCGGTAGCGCACCCCGACGGCGCGCCCGTTCTCGACGTCGACGCGGAGCACCTGGGCGCCGGTCACGACCTCGAGGTTCGGCCGCTTCATCGCGGGCCGCAGGAACGCCTCGGAGCTGCTCAGCCGCCGACCCTGGCGCTGGGTCACCTGCACGAGCGCCGCGCCGTCCTGCTCGGGGCCGTTGTAGTCGTCGATCCGCGGGATCCCCGCCGCCTGCGCGGCGACGAGGAACGTCTCGGTCACGTCGCGCGGCGAGTTCTCGTCGGCGACGTTCAGCTCGCCGCCGACCGCGTGGTACTCCGACGGCCCGCCCTCGCGGTTCTCGGACTTCAGGAAGTGGTCCTTGACGCCCTCCCAGCCCCAGCCGGTTGCGCCCTGCGCCTCCCACAGGTCGTAGTCCAGCGGCCGCCCGCGGACGTAGAGCATCGCGTTCATCGACGAGGAGCCGCCCAGGCCCTTGCCGCGCGGGCAGTAGAGCGAGCGGTTGTCGACGCCGGGCTCGGGGTCGGTGTAGAGCTCCCAGTCGAGCTTCGTCTTGAACTGCTTGGCGAACGCCGCCGGGATCGTGACGTTCATGTGGCGGCCCTTGCCGGTGCCGGCCTCGATCAGGAGCACCCGCGCGTCGGGATCCTCCGAGAGGCGGTTGGCGAGGACGCAGCCGGCCGAGCCGGCTCCGACGATGACGTAGTCCGCGGAAGGCATAGCGAGAATCCTTTCAGGTCAGCGCTGCTGACCTGTCCTGCCAGGGGGCCGTACCTACGCCGACCCGTCCTGCCAGGGGGCCGTTGAAGAGAACCGAACTCGAAGATCCTTCTTGGAGAACTTCCCGACCGAGGTCTTCGGCACCTCGTCGATCAGCTCGATGCGCTCGGGCATCCACCACTTCGGGATCAGGCCCTCGAGATGCTCGCGGATCTCGTCCGGCGTGACCGCCCCCTCGGCGACGGGGACGACGCACGCCAGAGGCCGCTCACCCCAGCGCTCGTCCGGGACGCCGATCACGGCCGCCTCGCGCACCTGCGGGTGACCCATGATCTCGTTCTCCAGCTCGACCGAGCTGATCCACTCGCCGCCGGACTTGATGAGGTCCTTGGTGCGATCGACGAGGCGAACGTAGCCCTCGGGGTCGATCGTGGCGATGTCGCCGGTCTTGAGCCAGCCGTCGAGCGTGAACGAGTCACCGGAGCGCTCGTCGTCGTAGTACCCGGCGGCGATCCACGGCCCGCTCGCCTGCAGCTCGCCGCGCGCCTCACCGTCCCACGGCTGCTCGGTGCCGTCGTCCGGGTCCATGATCCGCAGGTCCACGAGCGGTACGGGCACGCCGGCGGTCGCGCGCATGTCGGCGAGCCCCGGGTCGTGCTGCTCGCCGAGCGTCGACTTCATCGTCGCCAGCGACGCGATCGGGCTCGTCTCGGTCATCCCCCACGCCTGGTGGATGGAGATCCCGATCTTCTCGCGGTAGGTCTCGCTGAGCGCCTTCGGGACCGCCGAGCCGCCGCACGCGATCTCGCGCAGCGCCGAGAGGTCCCGGCCGTCGAGCTCCGCGGCGACGCCCTGCCAGATCGTCGGCACGCCGGCGGCGACCGTCACGCGCTCGGACTCCATGAGGTCGGCGATCGCCGGCGCGCTCAGGTCGGGACCGGGCATGACGTAGTTCGCGCCCGCCATGACCGTGGAATGCCCGAGCCCCCAGGCGTTCGCGTGGAACATCGGCACGACCGGCAGCACGGTGTCCCGCTCGCTGATCGCCACCGCGTCGGCGGTCATGCACATGAGCCCGTGCAGCACCTGCGAGCGGTGGCTGTAGACGACGCCCTTCGGGTTGCCGGTCGTGCCGCTCGTGTAACACATGCCGGCGGCGCGGTGCTCGTCGTGCGCGTGGAAGTCGGCGGGCTGCGCGCCGGCCAGCAGCTCCTCGTAGTCCAGCCAGCGCCCGTCGTCCGTCGGGACCTCGTGATCGGCACCGTCATCCATCACGACCAGGTGCTTGACCGTGGTGAAGGTCGGTACGAGCGGCAGGAAGATCGGCAGCAGCGAGCGGTCGACGAAGATGATCTCGTCCTCCGCGTGGTTGACCGCGTAGGTCACCTGCTCGGGGAACAGGCGGATGTTCAGCGTGTGGCAGACCCGCCCGCTGCACGGCGCCGCGTAGTAGAGCTCAAGGTGCCGGGCGGTGTTCCACGCGAACGTGCCGACGCGCGCGTCCGGCGCGAGCCCGAGCGTCTCGAACGCGCCGCCCAGCAGCCGCGTCCGCGCGGCCCACTCGGCGTACGTCGTCCGCTCACGACCGGTCGCCGTGGCGGTGACGATCTGCTTGGCCCCGAACAGCCGTTCGGCACGGTGGAAGACGTGCGTGAGCGACAGGGGTGCGTCGGACATGATTCCTTGCATGGCGAGAACCTAATGCGAAACCGGGGACGCCGGTGCGCCCGGCGTCAGACGACCTGCAGCGTCTCCCCCGCCGCCGTCACCACATCTCCCGGGTGCAGCTGGCGGCCCCGCCGCACCTCGACCTCGCCGTTGACGTGCACGTGCCCGTCCTCCAGAAGTGCCTTCGCCTCGCCGCCGTCCTGCGCGATCCCGGCGAGCTTCAGCAGCTGGCCCAGGCGGATCATGTGCCCGCGGATCGGGATCTCCTGCGGGTCGCCGGGCATCCGCGTCAGCCCTCCGGGAACGCCGTGAAGCCGAGCGACCCCAGGTCGGCGAGGCGGCTCGCGGCGATTCCGCGGTCGGAGATCGTCAGCAGGCGGCCCCTGGCGACGAGCGAGCGGCGGACGAGTGCCGCGGCGGTCCCGGCGCCGTGGGCGACCCGGCCCGCCTCGCCGATGCCCGAGCGCTCCACGCGCAGCCCGACCGCGCCCGCGAACGGCGTCGCGGCGGCGGCGCGGGCGAGCGGCATCGGCAGCCCCGGCGTCGCGCCGCTCGTGTCGTACTGCTGCAGCGGGAGCACCGCCAGGCGCTCGGGCTCCCACCACAGGAACGCGTGGTGGTCCCATTCCGCCTCGGTGCTCGCGCCCTGGTCACCGAGCAGGCGCTGCTGCAGCCGGCGCGGCGCGCGCAGGTCCGAGACGTCGAACAGCGACACCTGCGGGCCCTGGCGAATGCCCTCGGCGCTGGCGTCCTGGCCCACGCCGAGCAGCAGCCCGTCGCCGACGGGGTGCAGGTAGGCCGAGTAGCCCGCGACCTTCAGCTCCCCGACGGCCTTCGGCGCGCGCGGATCGGCGAGGTCGAGCGTGTAGAGCGGGTCGACCTGGCGGAAGGTCACGAGGTACCCGGCGTCGCCGAGGAACCGCACGGCGTAGATGCGCTCGCCCTTCCCCAGACCGCCCACGCGTCCGACGGTCACGAGCTTCGCGCCCTCCTCCCGCAGCACCGACACCCCGCTCTCGGCGTCGCGCTGCTGCGCGCCCGCCATCCACAGCGGCTCCTCGGTCGTCGCCACGCGCAGGGCGCCCGCGTGCTCCGACAGCGCGAACTGGTTCAGGACGAAGCCCGGGACGCTGCCGCTGGAGCGGTAGGTCGTGCGCTCGGGATCCGAGGTGTCGAAGCGGTGGATCTCCGTCGTCATGCGCGCCGGGACGTCCTGCGGCGCGTCGAGGCTCGGCACGTACCGCTGGCTCGCGACGTAGAGCCCGGTCCGGGACGCGTAGACGACCTGCGCCCCGGCGATGACCGCGTCGCGATCCACGCTGTAGAGCCCGCGGTCCAGGTCGATCGTCATGACGCTCAGGAGGTCGAGCCCCGAGTAGGACGCCGGGCGCCGCACCGCGCCGCAGCCGACCAGCGGGCGCCGGAACGTGCGCCGCGAGATGTTCGAGCGGATCGTGGTCTCGGGGATGACGGCGTCGACGCCGCGCTCGGCGAGGTCGGGCGGGGTGTTCAGCACGACGCGCGCGGACCCGCCGGTCAGGCGCCCGCTGACGTACTGCCCGTCGACGGCGAGCGTGCGCGAGACCGTCATCGCGGCCGGGTCCGTCACGCGGACCTCGGTGAGCAGCGTGCGCGTCGGGACGGCGTAGCTCATGCCGACCGGCGCGACCGGCAGGTCCCCGCCGCCGCCGCCCGCCTGCGCGGCGGCGCCGATGACGAGGAGCCGGTCGCCGTGCAGCAGCAGGTGCTGCGGCGCGCCCTCCAGCGCCAGCGACCCGACGAGCCTGGGCGTGTCCGCGGTGACGTCGTAGGCGAGCAGCTTCGCGCCGGCGAGCAGGAAGACGCGGGTGCCGTCGGTCTTGACGATGTCGGGCTCGTCGACGCCCTGCTCCTGGACGTTCGTGCCCGAGAAGGCGTCGCCGCCGGCGTCCCCGAGGGGCGCCGCGGTGGGCGCGACCGCCTCGGGGCCGCCCGTGGCGGTGCGCTGCGAGGGCGGGTTCAGGACCGTGGCGGGCTGCGGGATCGCCCGCGGCGGCACACCGTTCGCCACGGCCGGGCGGCTCGCGTAGCGGCGCCCGTAGGCGGCGAGGCTCGAGCAGGACGTGAACGCCTTGAGCTGCTTGGCCTGCGCGGGGGCGCGGCGGCCCGTCGCCGCGCCCGCGGGGACGGCGAGCGTCGCGGCGAGGAGCGCGAGCAGGCTCGCGGCGCAGAGGAGGCGGCGCATGGCCGCGACGGTAGCGCACGCGCGCCAGGCCGGCGCCGGCCGCTCAGATCTCCTCGGGGATCATCTCGATCGCCCCGCAGGGGCACTCCTGAGCGCAGATCCCGCAGCCCTTGCAGTAGTCCAGGTCGAACCTGTAGCCGTCCGCCTCGTCGACCTTCATGACCGCGTTGTCGGGGCAGACGCCGTAGCAGTTGTCGCAGCCGAAGCAGTTGCCGCACGACATGCAGCGCCGCGCCTCGAACAGCGCGTTGTCCTCGGTCAGGCCGTGCTGCACCTCGTCGAAGGAGGACGTGCGACGCGCGAGCTCCAGTTGCTCGCCCTGCGCGCGCGGGGCGTCGGCGTAGTACCAGACGTTGAGCCCGTCGAAGGTCGCCAGCGGCGGGCGCGGGGCGTGCTCGAACTGCTCGCCGCGCAGCCAGCCGTCGATGCAGCGCGCGGCCTGCTTGCCGTGCCCGATCCCGACGGTGACGGTGCGCTCGGCCGGGACCATGTCGCCGCCGGCGAAGATCCCGGGGTGCCCGGTCATCATGTCCTCGCCGACCTGCACGACGCCGCCGGACACCTCGATCCCGTCGACGCCTTCGAGCAGCGAGAGGTCCGCGTCCTGGCCGAGCGCGAGGATGACCGTGTCGGCCTCCAGCTCCTCGGTCTCGCCCGTCGGCTGCGGGAACCCGGTCTCGTCGAGCTCCATCTTCTCGACGACGATGCGGCCCTCGTCGGCCTGCGTGATCGTCTCCAGCCAGCGCAGCAGGATGCCCTCCTCCTCGGCCTCCTGCACCTCGAACTCGTGGGCGGGCATCCGCTCGCGCGTGCGGCGGTAGACGATCACCGCCTCCTCGGCGCCGAGGCGCTTGGCCGTGCGCGCGGCGTCGATGGCCGTGTTGCCGCCGCCGTAGACGACGACGCGCCGGCCGAGCTGCGGCGGGCCCGCGTCCTCCATGTCGTGCAGCAGGCCGACGGCGTCGAGAATGCGCGCCGACTCTCCTGCGGGGATGTACGCGCGGCGCCCGACGTGCGCGCCGACGGCGAGGAAGACCGCGTCGAACCCCTCCTCCGTGAGCGGCGCGTCGGCGCGGTCCACCGTGGTGTTCGGCTCGAACGTCACCCCGAGGTCGAGGATGCGCTGGATCTCCGCATCCAGGATGTCCCGCGGCAGCCGATAGCGCGGGATGCCGAAGCGCATCATCCCGCCGGCCATCGGCCCCGCGTCGCGCATCGTGACCGTGTGGCCGCGCAGCGCGAGGTGATGGGCGGCCGCCAGGCCGGACGGCCCGGCGCCGACGACCAGGACGCGCTTGCCGGTGGGCGGCGCGGTGACCTCGAGCTTCCAGCCGCGCCGCAGCGCCTCGTCTCCGAGGAACCGCTCGACGGCGTTGATGCCGACCGCCTCGTCGACCTGCACGCGGTTGCAGGCGGTCTCGCACGGGTGGTAGCAGACGCGTCCCATCACGGCGGGGAGCGGGTTGTCGGCGACGAGCGTCCGCCAGGCCGTCTCGTAGTCGCCCGCCTCGGCGTGGTAGAGCCACTGCTGGATGTTCTCCCCGGCCGGGCAGGCGTCGTTGCACGGCGGGAGCCGATGGACGTAGACCGGGCGCTCGTCACGCCAGGAGCCCGTCTTGTTGGCCAGCGACGAGCCGACGTCGAGGGTGATCGCGAACGGCTTCTCCATCACGTCCCTCCCCCGTCGTCGGCGAGCAGCCCGAAGCGGGCGATGTTGCGATCGGCGCCCGCCTGGATCCGCGCGACGACGTCCGGGCGGCCGGGGTCGCCGAAGAGGTGGGCGAACCGGCGCTGCGGTCGCAGGTAGTCCTCGACGGGCAGCCGCCGGCGGATCTGCGAGACGCGCGTCACGGTCCCGTCGTGCGCCTCGAACACGGGGAAGATCCCGGTCTCCTTCGCGAGCCGCGCGATGCGGATCGTGTCGCTCGAGGCGGTCCCCCAGCCGAGCGGGCAGGGGACGAAGACGTGCAGGTAGCGCGGGCCGTGCATGCCCATCGCGGTCTCGACCTTCGCCTCCAGGTCGCGCAGCTCGGCGACCGTCGCGGTGGCGACGTACGGGATCTCGTGCGCCATCGCGATCAGCGGCGCGCTCTTGCCCTGGCCGAAGACGTTGCCGGGCTCCGGGCCGACCGCCTGCGTGGTCGCGGTGCGCGCGCCCGGCGGCGTGGCGCCCGACCGCTGGACGCCCGTGTTCATGTAGCCCTCGTTGTCGTAACAGATGTAGAGCACGTCGTCGCCGCGCTCGAACATCCCCGACAGGCACCCGAAGCCGATGTCGACCGTGCCGCCGTCGCCGCCCTGCCCGATGACGCGCACGTCCTCGCGGCCCTTGGCCTTCAGCGCGGCGGCGATGCCGGTCGCGACCGCAGGGGCGTTGCCGAACAGCGAGTGCAGCCAGGCGATCTGCCACGAGCTCTCGGGGTACGGCGTCGAGAAGACCTCCAGGCAGCCGGTCGCGTTCGCCGCGATGACGCGGCCCTGCGCGGCGCGGACCGCGGCGTCGAGCGCGTAGCGGGCGCCGAGCGCCTCGCCGCAGCCCTGGCAGGCGCGGTGGCCGCAGGTGATCGCGTTCGTCCGCTCGGGCTCGGCCTGCACCGAGCGCTGGTCCTCGCCGAGCAGCCGGCCGCCCACCGCGAACGATCCGGTCTGGTAGAAGCGGATGCGGGTCTTGTCCTTGGCGGGCATGGTCGTCAGATCGCCTTGTGGGCCACGGCGCCCAGGTCGCGGAGGATGTTCTCGGCGTGCGGGCCGGACCGGCGCAGCTCGCCCATGCGCTCCAGCTCGCGCGCCACGAGGTCGGTGTCGAGGTCCAGGAACGACAGCGCCTCGAGGTCGCCGGCGTGACCGCGCACGAGCATGTCGCGCAGCGACGCCTGGGTGATCGCGCGCCCGCCGAGACCCGCGATGACGGTCGCCCCGTGGAGCTGCACGCCGGACAGGGCCATCCGCACGTTCGCGCTGACGATGCCGCCGATGCCGACGGCGAGCGCCTTCTCCAGCACGATCACCTGGCGCGCGCCCTGGAGCGCGTCGCGGACGGCCTCGAGCGGGAACGGGCGGAAGGACGAGATGCCCAGCGCGCCCACCGGCACGCCCTCGTCGCGCAGCTCGTCGACGGCCTCCTCGATCGTGCCGAGCACCGAGCCCAGCGCGACGACGATCGTCTCGGCGCCCTCCGTGCGGTAGTGGCGCACGAGCCCGCCGGCGCGGCGGCCGAACGCGGCCTCGAAGTCCGCCGCGATCTCCGGGATCCGGTCGAGCGCGAGCATCTGCTTGTAGTGCTGGAGCGCCTTGACCTCCATGAACGCCTCGGGCCCGACCATCGCGCCGATCGTCACCGGGTCGTCGGGGTCGAGCACCTGACGCGGCTCGAACGGCGGCAGCCACGCGTCCACCTGCTGCTGCGAGGGCATGTCCACCTCCTCGTAGGCGTGCGTGAGGATGAAGCCGTCCATGCACACCATCACCGGGGTGGAGAGCTCCTCGGCGAGCCGGAACGCCTGGATGTGGAGGTCGAGCGCCTCCTGGTTGTCCTCGGCGAAGAGCTGGATCCAGCCGCTGTCGCGCATCGCCATCGAGTCGGAGTGGTCGTTCCAGATGTTGATGGGCGCGCCGATCGCGCGGTTGGCGATCGTCATGACGATCGGCAGGCCCAGCCCGGCCGCGTTGTAGACCGCCTCGGCCATGAAGAGCAGGCCCTGGCTGGCGGTCGCGGTGTACGTCCGCGCGCCCGTCGCGGACGAGCCGATCGCGACGGACATCGCGGCGAATTCCGACTCGACGTTCACGAACTCGCACGGCGCGAGCTCGCCGCTCTTCACAAGCTGCGAGAGGCCCTCGACGATGTGGGTCTGCGGGCTGATCGGGTAGGCGCAGACGACCTCCGGCCGGCACAGCGCGACGGCCTCGGCGACGGCGCGCGAGCCTTCGAGCTGTCTACGCATGCGCGGGGTCTCCGGTCATCTCGCGCGCGACCCAGTCGAACGCGTCGCGCGCGGCGGCGACGTTGCCGTCCACGAGGCGCGCGGGGAGCTTCTCGCCGATCGCCAGCACGACCGAGTCGAGCGAGATCAGGCCGCTCAGCGCGGCGAAGCCCGCGAGCAGCGCCGCGTTGGCGATCGGGCGGCCGGTGTGCTGGCGCGCGAGGTCGCTCGCGGGCACCGTCAGCAGGCGCTCGGCCTGAAAGTCCTTGACGAACTCGTCGAGCCCCAGGTCGCCGAGACTCTTCGCCGTGTTGATGAGCATGTACCCGTCGGCGCGCAGCCCGGAGAAGACGTCGACCTGATGCAGCAGCGTCGGGTCCTGGATGATCAGCGCGTCGGGCTCGGCGACGGGCTCGCGCAGCCGGATCGGCCGGTCGTCGATGCGGCAGAAGGAGACCACGGGAGCGCCGTTGCGCTCCGAGCCGAAGCTCGGGAATGCCTGTGCGTGGCGGCCTTCGTCGAACGCCGCGAGCGAGAGCATCTCCGCCGCGGTGACGACACCCTGGCCCCCTCGACCGTGGATGCGTACCTGGAACATCTGCGAGCGATCCTCGCGCCCGCGGAGCCGTAGCGGTCGTCGGGGATGGGACGGACCGGGGGTCGGGAAACTACGGATCCGCTGACGGGCGCGCGCCTACGGCACTCCACCGATGCCCGCGACGTCGACCGGGCGTAGCGTCCGGCCGACACTCAGCCACGACCAGAAGGGTTCTCCATGCGACACATCTTCCGCGGCCGCGCAGGCGCTGCGCTCGCGTTCCTCCTCGGAGCCATGATCGCGACGGCCGGCACGGCGACCGCGGCGAAGCTCATCACCGGCAAGCAGATCAAGGACGGGTCGATCTCCGCGAAGGACCTCTCCAAGGCCGTTCAGGCGCAACTCAAGAAGACCGGAGCCACCGGGCCGGCAGGACCCGCCGGGCCCGCCGGCGCGCCGGGCGCCAAGGGCGACCCGGGGACGAACGTCGAAAGTGCCCCGCCGATGCTCCGACGAACGCCGGGGGGCTCTGTTACGGTGCCGCCCAGACCGGAACCTCGTGGAACGGGCCATGCTCGCGTGCGCCGGATTGAAGCTCCGCGTGCCGACGATCGCCGAAGGACTGCTCGTCGTCAACGCAGCGGGTTCGGCGAGACCTCGCCGACGAGGTGACGGATGTCGGCACCGGAACCGTGGACTCGGACGGAGCCGGGCCGTCGCAGACCTGTTGGCCGCGAAGGCCGCCTCGCGTCACCCTTCGTCACGGGCGCGACGCCTGCCATCGTCACTGCGCGCGCCCGGCCTGGCTCAGGTCGTTGTTGCGCGGATCGACCCGTCCTTGATCGCTTCCCGGTGATCAGCTTCGCTGCCGTCGCCGTTCCTGCCGTGGCCATCGCAGCCCGAGAAGGAACGCGGCTGCCATGCCGGCTCGGCCCTGCAACATGCGGCTGCATGTACTCGTCCCTGGTTGGTAGCGCCGACGGTACGCCGGCAGATCCTTGAACACGAACTCGTAGGCGTCGCGTGTCCTCGCAGCGCCGCAGACGCCTACGCCCCGACGGCGCGCAGGTGCTTGAACGGCTCGCCGCCGCGCAGCTCGCGGATGACCGACTCGACCATGCCGTCGGCGTCAGCGGTGTCCCCGTCGGTGACCGCGGCCACGGTCGCGCGCTTGTGCTGGATCACGCGCGCCATCGTCTCGTCGATCGTCTCCGCGGCGAGGAGGTACCAGGCGGTCACCGCGTCGCGCTGGCCGATGCGGTGGCAGCGGTCCTCGGCCTGGTCATGCATCGCCGGCGTCCACTCGAGCTCAAGGAACGCGACGTTCGACGCGCGCGTGAGCGTGATGCCCTGCGCGGCGACGCGGGTCGCGCAGACGATGAGCTGCGGGCCCGCCGGATCCTGGAAGTCGGCGATGGCGGCCTCGCGCGCCGCCGCGCTGTCGCTGCCGACGAGGTGGACGGCGTCCGGGAAGCGCTCGATGACCGCGTGCTGCACCTCGCGATGGCGCGCGAAGACGACGAGCGCCTCGCCGCTGGCGAGGAAGTCGTGGATCCAGGCGAGCGCCCCGTGGAGCTTGCCGCGCCCGGCGAGCCGCTGGAGCGTCCCGAGCTGCGCGAGCCGCTCGGCACGCAGCGTCGCGGCGATCTTCGCGTTGAGCTCGCGCAGGTCGAGCGGCTGTTCGCGCAGCCAGGCGATGACGTCGTCCTCGGCGAGCTTGTACTCGCGCACGTTGTCGAGGCCGATCGGGACGACGACCTGACGCTTCTCCGGCAGCTGGGGCAGCACGTCACGCTTGAGCCGGCGCACGAAGCAGCGGCGGCGCAGGTGCCAGTGCAGGCGCTCCTCGCGCAGCTCGCCGGAGAACTGCCGGGCGAACCGGGCGCCGGAGCCGAAGTCCTCGAGCCGCCCGATCACGCGCAGCTGCGCGACCAGCTCCTCGGCGTGGTTGAGCACCGGCGTTCCCGTCAGCGCGAGCTTCAGCCCGTCCTCCGGGACCGCCTGCGCCAGCCGGCGCACGGCCTGCGTGCGCTTGGCCTGCGGGTTCTTGCAGTAATGCGACTCGTCGACGACGAGCGCGCGCGGGCGGCGCAGCGCCAGCTCGTCGCGGTGGGCGGCGACGATCTCGTAGTTCAGGATCGTGATGTCGGCGCGCGCGGGCACGCTCCCGCGGCCCTCGACGAGCGTGATCGTGCGATGCGGCAGCCAGCGCGCCGTCTCGCGCTGCCAGTTGAGCTTCAGCGACGCGGGGCAGACGACGACCGCGGGGAACGCGCCGTCGGCCTCCAGCGCGGCGAGCGCCTCGACCGTCTTGCCCAGGCCCTGCTCGTCGGCGAGGAACGCGCGCCGGGCGTCGAGCACGTAGCGCACACCCGCCCACTGGAACGGCTCGAGCTCCCCGCCGAGCACGGCGGCCACCTCGGGGATGGGCTCGGCCTCCGTCGCGCGCGAGCTGCGGATGCGGATCAGCGCCTCGTCGTGCTCGGCCCGCAGCTCGGCGAGCGCCCGCGCCGCGAGCCCCTCGACCTCGACCTCGTGCAGCGCGATGAAGTGGTCGAGCTGCTCGATGACCCACGGGTCGAGCGGCATCGTCCCCTCGGTCTCCGCCGCCGGCAGGCGCTCGAAGGCGGTTCCGGCATCCGGATCCCAGAGCACCTCGACCTTCAGCCGCCGGCCGCCGACCCGGTCGACCACCGCAAGCCGCGCCGGGGGCGGCGCGTCGCCGAGCTCGGTGAGCGTGATGCAGCGCTCGGCGGCCGCGTCGATGCGCGCGGAGGGCAGGTCGCGCAGCGCCTCGGCATGGGCGGGCGTCATCGCGACGAGCGTGCGGCCCTCGTGCTCGACGGCGCCGTCCGCGAGTGCCGCGGGGATCGTCCCCGCGCGCGTGCGCAGCGCCCACCACCCGCGGCCGTCGTGGCGCGTCACGCCGACGTTCCCGACCCAGCGCCGCTCGACCCCCGCGAGCCACGCGGCGACCTCCGGGCTCGGGACGAGGTCCGGGAACCGGTCCAGGACGTCGGCGACGTGCACCGCGCACCAGTCGTCCACCGGGGCCCACCACTCACGGGCGTCCCAGTCGAAGCGCCGCTGCGGGATGCCGCGGACCGCGCCGACGATGTGCGGGTCGTACGGGAACGCGAGGACCACGATCTCCCCGTGCTGGGCCGACCGCCGCAGCTCGACGTTCGGGCGATCGGGAACGGGCTCCACGCGTGTGACGGTAGACGAACCCCCCGGCGTGGCGGATATGTCACGACAGTCGAGGCGGATCCGCCACGCCCCGGCTGGACGGGGCACGACTGGCCGGTCAGCCAGTCCTGTTCGCTACGGTCCCGGCATGACCACCGCCGCCAGCGTTCCCAGCACGCTCACCTTCACCGACGAGCAGCAGCAGTTCATCGACGCCATCCGCGACTTCAGCGCGCGTGAGGCGGGAACCCGCGAGCAGCGCGACGCGCTCACGCACGAGGGGACCGAGCAGCACAACCAGGACCTCTACAAGCGCTTCGCGAGCCTCGGCTACGTCGGCGCGGCGATCCCCGAGGAGTACGGCGGGGCCGGCGGCGGCGTCGTCGACCTCTGCCTCCTCCTCGACGAGACGACCCGCGGCCTGCTGCCGATGGCGGGCATGAGCGTCAGCCTCATCGTCGCCGGCGCCTACGAGCGCTTCGGGACCGAGGCGCAGAAGCAGGACATGCTCGGCGCCATCGCGCGCGGCGACGTCATGGCCATCGCGATGAGCGAGCCGGAGGCCGGCTCGGACGTCGGCGCGCTGAAGTGCAAGGCCGTCCGCGAGGGCGACACCTACCGCGTCACCGGGCACAAGACGTGGATCAGCGCCGCGCACGTCGCCGAGCGCATCCTGCTCATCTGCCGCACCGACGCGAGCGGCTCCAAGCACGAGGGCATCACGATGCTCGAGGTGCCCGCCAGCGCGCCCGGCATGGAGATCCGCGGCATCCAGACGATGGGCGGCAAGGAGGTCAACGACGTCTGGTTCGACGACGTCGTCGTCCCGGCCGACAACCTCGTCGGCCAGGAGGGCGGCGGCTGGATGCAGCTCATGGCCGGCCTCAACGTCGAGCGCCTGATCATCGCCGCGAACATGCTCGGGCTCGCCCAGCGCGCCTTCGACGACGTCCTGGCGTACGTCAAGGAGCGCAAGCAGTTCGGCCGCCCGATCGGCAGCTTCCAGGTCCTCAAGCACCGCCTCGCCGACATGGCGACCGAGATCGAGTGCGCGCGCCTGCTGACCTATGACGTCGCGCGCCGCGTCGACGCCGACCCGACGGCGCTGTTCCCGAAGGAGGCGTCGATGGCGAAGATCAAGGCCACCGAGGTCGCCAAGACCGTCACCCTCGAGGGCATGCAGATGATGGGCGGCTACGGCTACGCGACCGAGTACGACATGGAGGCGTTCGTCCGCACCGCGCTCGTCTCGTCGATCTACGGCGGGACGAATGAGGTCCAGCGGGAGATCGTGTCGAAGACGCTGGGGCTCTAGGTACGGCCCCCTGGCAGGACAGACCGGCGTAGCCGGCCTGATCGACCTCAGCGTCCCGCCGGGGCCGTACCGCTAGTCCTCCTTCGGCGCCGGCCGGAACACGATCCGCTTGAGCTCGGCGATCGTGCCGCCGCCCAGGCGCATCGCCGTCTGGAAGCCCTCGGAGCCGACCTCGCCGGCGTCGAGCGCGCGGCGCAGTTCGTTGAGGGCCGCGCGGTCCTCCTCGGCCACGTCGTCGCGACCGGCCTCGAGCAGGATCAGGTGCCGCGGGCGGCGCAGCGCGGAGGCCGCGCGGACGAACGGGTCGCGCTCCTCCGCGGACAGGCCCTCGACGGCGACGACGACGCTGTCCCCCGCGTCCAGGCGCTTGGCGACGGTCGCGGTCAGCAGCTCGGACGCCTTGGCCTCGACCTGGTCGTCGGGCACGCGGCCGGTGATGAGCCGGCGCAGCGCGCTCGGGGAGAGCACGAGGCCCTTGTCCTCGAAGACCCGCGCCGTGAACTGGTCGCGCACCTGCGCGGACCGGCGAGACGACGACGACGAGGCTCCCGGGCGAGTAGCGCATCCGGTCGACCGGGGAGAGGACCCGGCAGCGGGTCGTCAGGTCGCGCGGGCGCGGCGGGCCGTCACCCTGGCGGCGCGGCCGATCGGAGGACCAGGCACCCCGCTCATCGTCCGAGATCTTGACGCTGCGTGCAGGGGATGAATGGTCCATGCGCCCATGGTGACGCACGCGGCACATCGCCGCGCCGCGACCGGCCCGGCGGGACGGTCAGACCGGGTCGGTGAACTCGCCGGGCTGCTTCGTGAGCCCGGCGGTCACGGCGGCCAGCTGATTGGGCGACCCGATGAGCGCGACCTGCAGCTCGGTCTCCAGCAGCAGCGCCTCGCGGGCGTCGCCCGACCACGCGTCGTTGACGAGCCGCTTGCCCGCGCGGATCGCGTCGGGCGAGCGCGAGGCGATGTCCGCGGCGAGCTCGCGCGCCACCGCGAGCGGATCGTCCGCCACGCGCGTGACGAGCCCGATCTGCGCAGCCTCCTCGCCGCTCACGCGCCGGCCGGTGTAGATGAGCTCCCGCGCGACGTCCGTCCGCACGAGCCCCGGCAGCGTCTGCGTGATCGCCATGTCGGGGATCAGGCCCCAGCGGATCTCCATCACCGAGAGCTTCGCGTCGGGGGCGGCGATCCGGATGTCGGCGCCGAGCGCGATCTGCAGCCCGCCGCCGAAGCACACGCCGTGCACCGCGGCGATGACCGGCACCGGCAGGCGCGTCCAGTCGTAGGCGACGCGCTGGGCGAGGTTCGCGATCTCGTCCCCCTCGCGCGCGACGAGGTCGCTCGTGGAGATCGGCCCGCTCATGAAGCTCGCGATGTCCAGACCGGAGCAGAAGCTGGGCCCTTCGCCGTGGAGGACGACGGCGCGCACGCCGGGCGTCGCCGCGACCTGCTCGACCGCCCCGATGATGCCCTGGAACATGGCCGCGTCGAGCGCGTTGTGCTTGTCGGGGCGCGTCAGGCGCACCTCGGCGACGTGGCCGGAGACCTCGATCGCGACGCGGGGCTCGGTGGCGGTGACGGTCGTCTCGCTCATGGGCGAAGCATAGGCCGGAAGGCCTCCCCCGCGCTCTATGACGACCGTCATAGTAGGATCCCGGTCATGCGTCAGCTCACGTACCTGGAAGCCGGCCGCGTCGCCTGGCAGGAGGCGCCCGACCCGGAACCCGCCGACCCGGGCGGCGTGCTCGTCCGGCCGCTCGCCGTCGCCCGCTGCGACCTGGACCCCATCATGGCCGGCTTCGGGATCTTCCCCGGCCCGTTCGCCGTCGGCCACGAAGCGGTCGCGGAGGTCGTCGCCGTCGGCGACGAGGTGCGCGGGCGGGCCGTCGGCGACCGCGTCCTCGTGCCCTTCCAGGTGTCGTGCGGGACGTGCGACGCCTGCCGCGACGGGCGCTTCGCGGCGTGCCACACCTACCGCGCCAAGGCGGGCGCGGCGTTCGGGTTCGGCGAGGCGGGCGGCGGGCACGGCGGCGCGGTCGCCGACCTGCTCGCGGTCCCGCACGCCGACCATCTCCTGCTCGCGGCGCCCGAGGGCCTCGCCCCCGCCGCGCTGTGCACCCTGCCCGACAACGCGACGGACGGCTACCGCGCGGTCGGCCCGCAGCTCGCAGGCCACCCCGGCGCGGAGGTGCTCGTCGTCGGCGGGGCGGCCGCGTCGATCGGGCTCTACGCCGTCGCCGTCGCCCGCGCGTGCGGGGCCGGCCGCGTGCGCTACGTGGACGCCGACCCCGATCGCTGCGCGGCCGCCACCGCACTGGGAGCTGACGTGACGCACCTCGACGGCCCCTGGCCCCGGCGGTTCGATCGCGCGCCGATCGTCGTCGAGAACACGGCCGACGTCGACGGGCTCGCGTGCGCACTGCGCTCGACCGACGACTACGGGACCTGCACGAGCGTCGCGATCCACTTCGCCCCCACGACCCCGCTGCCGCTGCTCGAGCTCTACACGAAGGGCATCACCTACCACCTCTCACGCGCCGACTCGCGCAGGTTCCTCCCGGACGTGATCGCCCTGGCGGCGAGCGGCGCCTTCGACCCACTGGAAGTCCCCACGACGGTCGTGCCCTGGGACCGCGCGGACGAGGCCTGGCTGCAGCCCGCGACGAAGCTCGTGCTCGAGCGCGTCCAGGCGCGGGGCAGCGGCTCGGACCGGGGGCGGCGCCTGCGCGCCGCCCCCGCCGTCCGGGTCAGCCGTTGAGGTTGACCGGCAGGGTGCGCAGCTGGTTGACGAAGCCCGAGACGACGTACTGCGGCTCGCCGGCGAACGTCATGGCCGGGTAGCGGGCCAGCGTCTCCTCGAGCAGGATCCGCAGCTCGAGCCGCGCGAGCGCCGTGCCCAGGCAGAAGTGCCGGCCGCCGGCGCCGAACGCCTGGTGCTCGGGGTTGCGCAGCACGTCGAAGCGGTCCGGGTCCTCGTAGCGCGTCTCGTCGCGGTTGGAGGAGACGTACCACATGACGACCTTGTCGCCCTCCTTGATCTCCTGGCCGAGGAGCTCGGTGTCCTTCGTCGCGGTGCGGCGGAAGTGCGCGAACGCGGGGAACATGCGCAGCGCCTCCTCGACCGCGCCGGGGATGAGCGACGGGTCGTCGAGCAGCAGCTGCCGCTGGTAGGGATCCTCGAGCAGCGCGCGCATCGCGCTGCAGTAGGTCGCCTTGGTGCTGTCGTTGCCGGCGGCCATGAGCAGGAAGAAGCCCATGACGATCTCGTGCTCCTCGAGCTTCTCGCCGTCGATCTCGGCGTGGACGAGCACGCTCGTCAGGTCGTCGGTCGGGTTCTCGCGGCGATCGGCGATCAGCACCCGGCAGCGCTCGAAGATCTCCGGGACGTCACGCTCCATGACCGTCTGCACGCCCTCGGGGTTCACCTCCGGGTCGTTGGCGCCGAGGATCGAGTTCATGAGCCGCGCCCAGACGACGTCGTCGCCCTCCGGCAGGCCCATGAAGCTCGCGATGACGCGTGCGACGACGGGCTGGGCGACGTCGTCGACGAGGTCACACGTCGTCGCGCCCCTCGAGCCTGGTCGAGCACGTCGCGGGTGATCGCGCGGATCGCGTCCTCGTGCTCGGCGATGCGCTTCGGCGTGAAGCCGCGCTGGAAGAGCGCCTTGATCCGGTCGTGCTTCGGCGGGTCCATGCCCGATGAACATCGCCTGCATCAGCTCGAGCGGCAGGATCGAGTTCGTGATCGCGGTGATGCCGCCGCGCTCGGAGGAGTACGTCTGCCAGTCCCGGCTGACCTCGAACACGCCGTCGGCGGTCGTCACCGACCAGTAGCCGGCCTCCTCGGGGAAGTCCACCATCCGCGGGGACCAGTGAACGGGGCACTCGGACCGCAGGCGCTTGAACAGATCCTGCGGCGGGCCTTCGGCCCATCGCTCCTGTTCGAAGACCAGGGTCTCCTCGATCGGGGTGCTGGAATCGATGGACATACGGTGGGCCTCCGGGCGACGTGGCGGGCACTTGACAGTGTGTCAAGCGCGCACCCTAGCGGAGACCCGGACGGCGTGCACGGGTTTGCCGCGCGATGATGCGCGGCGATGATCGTCGCCCCGATCTTCGCGACGCTCCTGCTGGCGTACACGCTGGTCTCGCGCCGGCTCGAGGGCGGCCCGGTGTCCGCCGCGCTCGTCTTCACCGCCGGCGGTGCGCTGACCGGCATGGCCGGCGGGGCGGAGCTCACGCCGCAGGACCTCGGCGGCACGCAGGGCGACGTCGTCCGGGTCCTCGCCGAGCTCGCGCTGGCGCTCGTCCTCTTCGCCGGCGCCTCCTCGATCGGGCTGCGGCGCGCAGCCGCCGAGCGCCGGCTTCCCGACCGCCTGCTCGGCGTCGGGCTCCCCCTCACGATCGTCGCGGGGACGCTGGCGGCGATCGGCCTGCTCGGCGGCCTCGACGTCTGGCTCTGCGTGCTCGTCGCGGCGCTGCTCGCCCCGACGGACGCCGCGCTCGCCGCGCCCGTGGTCAGCGACGCCCGCGTCCCCGGGCCGGTCCGCCGGGCGCTCGACATCGAGGCGGGACTCAACGACGGCGTCTGCGTCCCCGTCGTGACCTTCGCGGTCGCCGCGGCCGTGAGCGTCGAGGGATCGCCGGACACGGCGCTGTGGCAGGAGGCGCTGGTGACGATCGGCGGCGGGGTGCTCGTCGGAGCGCTCGCCGGGTGGGCCGGCGGCGCGCTGCTCGCCGCCGCCGAGCGACACGCGACGATGGCCGACGACGCCCGGCCGTTCGCCGTGGCCGCGCTCGCGTTCGCGACGTTCTTCGCCGCCGACGAGGTCGGCGCGAGCGGATTCATCGCGGCGTTCGTCGCCGGGCTCGTCGCCGCCGGCGCGCTCGGCGACCGGCGTCGCGCGCTGGTGCGATTCAGCGAGCGGGACGGGACGCTGCTCTCGCTGGCGGTCTTCTTCGCCTTCGGGATCCTCGCCGCTTCGGTGCTGGGCGAGCTCTCGGCCGCCGAGGCGCTCTACGCCGTGCTGAGCCTCACGGTGGTGCGCATGGTGCCCGTGGCGCTGGCGCTCGCGCGGACGGGCCTGCGGATGCCGAGCCTCGCCTTCATGGGCTGGTTCGGGCCGCGCGGGATCGCGACGATCGCCCTGCTCCTCGTCGCGGTGGGCGACGAGCCCGACCTGGCGGGGCTCGACGTGGTGATCCGGACCGTGACGGCGACGGTGCTCCTCAGCGTCGTCCTGCACGGCGTGAGCGCACCGGCGCTCGTGCGGCGGTACGGGGCGTGGGCGACGACGCTGCCGGCCGGCGCGGCGGAGACCGCCGAGCCGGCCGACGACCTGCCGTCGTGACTACGCGTCCGCGTTCCCGAGCTTGTGCCCGTGGGCCGCGAGGCCGTAGATGATGAGGATGTCGATGAGGACGATGATCAGGCCCCAGGTGGGGTATGCGTTGATCGAGAGCAGCGCGGCGATGAGGTTGAGGCTCGCCACGATGATCCCGAACCAGCGCGCCGCCTGATTGCGGGCGAAGATCCCGAACCCGGCGAAGATCTCCAGGACGCCGACGATCAGGACGATCCAGCCCCAGGTCTTGACGTCCTGGAACACGAGCTTCGTCTCACCGACGAAGAACGTGGACTGGTCGATCGCGGCGATGCCCCAGATGACGTTCAGGACGCCGACGATGATCACCATGATGCCGGCGAACGTCAGCCACCCCTGCCCGTCGGATCCGCGATGTGCGGTCTGGTCGGTCACTGCTGTGCCTCCTGTGAATTCACACGCGCGGGCAAACGCCTGCGCGCCATGTCGATGCCGGTTTCGCGCCCGCGGGATGAAATCCTGCGGGGCGGCCGTCCACCGCCGGTCCACAGCCGTCCGCCGCGCTCAAGCCGTCCGCGGCCGGGACCGATGCTCGCCCAATGGTCTCGCGACGCGTGATCACCGCCGCTTTCGGCCTGCTGATCGCAGGGCTGCTCGCGCACGCGCTGCACGCCCTGCTCGCCCCGGACCGCTACGTGTCGTTCTTCGCGGACTGGCTGTACCTCGGGATCGAATTCGGCGCGACCGCGCTCGTGTTCGCCCGCGCGCTCACGGTCCCGGCCGGCCGGCCGGCGTGGCTCGCCGTCGGCACCGGCCTGCTGCTGCTCTCGACGGGCGACCTCGTCTGGACGGTCGCCGTCGGCGACGGGCCCGACGCGCCGTACCCGAGCGTCGCTGACGCCCTGTACCTGGTGACCTACGTCGGCCTCTACGCGGGCATCGTGCTGCTGATGCGCGACCGCGTGCGCCCGTGGACCCGCCAGCGCTGGCTCGACGGGCTGATCGGGGTGTTCGCCGTCGCCGCGCTCGCCGTCGCGATCGTCTTCCCCGTCGTCCTCGACGTCACCGAGGGCAGTCCGACGGTCGTCGCCGTGACGCTCGCCTACCCGCTGCTCGACCTGCTGCTGCTGTGCTTCGTCGTCCTGGCGATGTCCCTCAACCGCTTCCGCCGCGACCTCACCTGGACGCTGCTCGCGGCGGGCCTGGGGACGATGGCCGTCGCCGACTTCATCAGCACCTACCAGCAGGCCCGCGGGACGTACGTGTCCGGGAGCCTCCTCGACACCGCCTGGCCGCTCGCGCTGGTCCTCATGGCGGGCGCCGCTTGGAGCTCCACCCGCGCGGTCGACCGGCGCGAGGCGCGCGACGTCTCCGTCTGGCTGGCGGGCGCGTTCTCGCTGGCCGCGCTCGGGCTGCTGCTCTACGCGGGCCTGGGCCGCGTCGTGCCGGCCGCCGTCGTGCTCGCCGGGCTCGCCCTGGCCTGCGGCGTGCTGCGCGGGGCGCTCGTGTTCCGCGAGAACCGCCGGCTGCTCGTCGCGGCGACCCGCGAGTCGCTCACGGACGGCCTCACGGGGCTCGAGAATCGGCGCGCGCTGATCCGCGACCTGGACGACGCCTGCGCGCGCCGCGACGGCGTCGCCCGGACCCTCGCGCTGTTCGACCTCAACGGGTTCAAGAGCTACAACGACACCTTCGGCCATGCGGCCGGCGACGACCTGCTGCGCCGGCTCGGCGGGCAGCTCGCCGCCGCCGTCGGCGCGGACGGCGTGGCCTACCGGCTCGGCGGCGACGAGTTCTGCGTCATGTTCCGCGGCGCCGTCGAGCCGGGCGACCCGCCACTCGCCGCCGCCATCGACGCCCTGCGCGCCGAGGGCGACCGGTTCACGGTCACGACCTCGGCGGGCTCCGTCGTCATGCCCCGCGAGGCGGCGACCTCCGGCGAGGCGCTCGCGCTCGCCGACCAGCGCATGTACGCCGACAAGGGCGCCCAGCGCGGGGCCGGCCACAGCGCCGCGCGCGAGGTCCTCATCCAGCTGCTCAGCGAGCGTGAGCCGGACCTGCTGCGCCACATGCACGACGTCGCGGCGCTCGCGCGCGAGGTCGCCCGCCGGCTCGACGTCGACACCGAGACGATCGAGACGACGGTGCGCGCCGCCGAGCTGCACGACATCGGCAAGGTCGCGATTCCCGACTCGATCCTCCACAAGCCCGGCCCGCTCGACGACGACGAGCGCCGCTTCATGCGCAAGCACAGCCTGATCGGCGAGCGGATCGTCTCCGCCGCCGAGGCGATGCGCCCCGTCGGGCGCATCGTCCGCTCGAGCCACGAGCGCTGGGACGGCGCCGGCTACCCCGACGGGCTGGCCGGCGAGGAGATCCCGCTGGCGGCGCGCATCGTGTTCGTCTGCGACGCCTTCGACGCGATGACGTCGACCCGCGAGTACCGCCCGCCGCTGACGCGCGCCGAGGCGGCGGAGGAGCTGCGGCGCGGGGCCGGCACGCAGTTCGACCCGCACGTGGTGGCCGCCGCGCTCGAGGTGCTGGCCGCGGTGCCCGAGGGAACCGTCACCGGCACCGCCTGACCGGTGTCACGGCGCGCGGCGCGCCCGTGTACGGTTGCCGCATGGGCACCCAGGCTCCGGAACAGGATCAGCCGCAGGACGCGTACCTCGACAGCTCCGAGCTGTCCCGGTGGGAGTACCTCGGCATGGCGTCGGGCGTGCTCCTCTTCGTCTCCCTGTTCCTGCCGTGGTTCACGACCGGGTCCAACCCCGACTCCGAGATCGCCTCGGCCGGCATCGGCCCGAACTCGAACGCGACCGCCTGGCAGACGTTCGGCATCATGGACTGGGCGCTGCTGGCGCTGAGCTTCGCCCCGTTCATCCTCGCCTGGATCGTCGCCCGCCGCCACACGCTCGACTGGCCGACCGGCGAGGTCACGATGGTCACCGGGCTGATCGGCATCTTCCTCGTGCTCTGCAACGGCCTGATCCTCGGCAAGCCGGATCCGGGGATCCAGATCTCGCTCGCGATCGGCTGGTTCCTCGGCCTGCTCGGATGCATCGGGATCTTCACCGCCGGCCTGATCCGCCAGGGCGAGAACGCGAGCGGCAAGGGCCGCAAGCCGCCCGGCTCGGTCTGACGCCGAGGCCGCGCCTCAGCGGTCGTCGAGGTCGGTGTCCCGCGGGACGTCGGTGATCTGCGGCTCCGCAGGCGGCGTGTCCTGCTTCAGGCCGGCGGCGCCGCGGAGCTTCCTGATCGCCGCCCAGAACGTCTTGCGCGCCTGCTCATTCGACGTGCGCGCCGCCTTCTGCGCCTCCGCGATCTGCTCGCGCAGCGGCCTGAGCCTGTTGCGCGCGTCGAACTGCGCGTTCTTGCATGCGGTCTTGTCCCTGGTGCGCCGCGCCTGCGCGCACACCTCGCGCTGCGCCCGGACGATCTCCTTCATCTGCAGCCGCAGCGGGTCGGTCTTCGCCGTGAGCTGCGTCAGCGCGTCGCTGTAGCTCTGGCGCAGCTTCCGGCACGCGGCGAGCACCTTGCCCTTCGACGGCGCGAGCTTCGTGCCGAGCTTGCCCTTGTCGGCCTTCGCGCAGAGCGCCGCGGCCTTCGGGAACGTCGCCGGAAAGCCGTCGAGCTTCAGCGCGGCGCCCGCGGGCGCTGCGGCGACCAGCATGGCGGCGCAGACAGCGCCGATGAGGACCATCCGGATGCGGAGCATCGCGCCATCAGATCGCATCGTGTGCCGCAGCGCAAGGGCGGCCGCTACCACTTCGACTTCTCGTAGTCCTTCAGGAAGCAGCCGTACAGGTCCTCGCCCGCCTCGCCGCGGACGATCGGGTCGTAGACGCGGGCGGCGCCGTCGACCAGGTCCAGCGGGCGCCTGGAAGCCCTCCTCGGCGAGCCGCATCTTCGTCGGGTGCGGCCGCTCGTCCGTGATCCAGCCGGTGTCGACGGCGGTCATCAGGATGCCGTCGGTCAGGAACTCCTCGGAGCTCGTGCGCGTGAGCATGTTGAGCGCGGCCTTGGCCATGTTCGTGTGCGGGTGCCCGGGGCCCTTGTAGCCGCGGCTGAACTGCCCCTCCATCGCCGAGACGTTGACGACGTAGGTGCGCCGGGCCGGCGAGGCGGCGAGCGCCGGCCGCAGCCGGCCGACGAGGATGAACGGCGCGGTCATGTTGCAGAGCTGCACCTCGAGCAGCTCGACGGGATCGACCTCGTCGACCCGCTGGCTCCAGCTGTTGTGCTCGTGGAGGTCGGGCACCAGGCCGCCCGCGTCGATGGCGTGCCCGGCCGCCACGCGCTCCGGCGAGGCCGAGCCGGCGGTCAGCGCGAGCGCGGTGAGCGCGTCGGGCGTCGGGCGACCAGTGCCGGGCGGCGCGCTGTTCCGAGCGCCCCGCCGCCGTCCGCGCGCGCGGCGCCGAGCGAGCGCATCGCGGGGAGCGGGCCGGCGGGCAGCGCGAGCCGCCTCGGCCTCCGCGAGCAGGGCGTAGGACTCGGGTGAGCGGCGCACCGTCTGCGCCGCGTTGTTGATGAGGATGTCCAGGTGCCCGCGCGTCGGAGACGGTGTCGGCGAGCGCGATCGACCTGCCCCGGGTCGCGCAGGTCGATGCCGACGATGTCGCAGCCGGTCGAGCCACTCGCGCGCTGTCGGGCATCGCCGCGAAGCGCCGCGCGGCGTCGCGCGGGAAGCGCGTCGTGATCGTCGTGTGCGCGCCGTCGCGCAGCAGGCGCAGCGCGATGTACATGCCGATCTTCGCGCGGCCGCCGGTGAGCAGGGCGCGGCGGCCCGGTGAGGTCGGTGCGCGCGTCGCGGCGCTCGTGGCTGCGCGCCGCGCACTCCGGGCAGAGCTGGTGGTAGAAGGCGTCGACCTGCGTGTAGTGCTCCTTGCAGATGTAACACGCCTGCGAGCGCAGCAGCGTGCCGGCGCTCGCGCCGTTCGCCGCGGGGCGCAGGGGCAGACCCTGGGTCTCGTCGTCGATCCGGCCGGGCGCCGCCGTCGCGGTCTTCGCGAGGACCGCCGCGTCCGCCTCGCGCACCTCGCGCTGGCGCTCGCGCTTGCGGTGCTTGCGCACCGTCTTGTAGAGCCGGCCCGTCGCACGCCGTCACGGTGACGACGTCGGGGTGGTCGGCGGGCAGGTCGTCGAGGTCGGCGATGACGCGCAGGCAGGTGGCGAGATCGTCCGGGTCGATGCCCGCGCCCGGCGTCGTGGCGCTGATGGTCGTGTCGGCCATGCCCCGAGAGTAGGCGCGGCGGCCGCGCGCGGCTACCATCCCGCCGCGTGAGCACCATTCTCTACATCGTCGGCATCGTCGTCATCGCGTTCGTGATCGGCGGGCTCGCCCAACTGCTGCTTCCCGGCAAGGACGGCATCGGCCCGCTCGGAACGATGATGCTCGGCTTCGCCGGCAGCGTCGGCGGCGGCGTCATCGCCCTCCTCATCTTCGGCGGCGTCAACGGCGCCGGCCTCATCGGCTCGGTCCTCTTCGCGATGCTCCTGCTCTACGTCGTGCGCAAGCTCAACGGCGGCGGGCTGCGGGACCCCGGCGAGGTCTGACGCTCAGCGCACCACGCGGAGTCTGGGCAGTGCCGCGAACCGCGTGGGCGCCCGGCCGGTGGTGGCGCGGAAGGCGACCGTGCGACCGGTGCCCAGGCGTAGGCTGGCGGTCGCCCGCACGGTGACGCGTCCGCCGCTGCCGGTCGGCATGCCCGTCAGCCTGGCGGTGCGACGCCGGGTGGTGGTCACCCGCTGCTCGCCCGAGGCGGCCGTCGCGACGACCTCGTAGCGCGTCGCGCCCGGGACGCGCGGCCAGCTGACCGTGACGGCGCGGCCGCGGCGCCGCACGGCCACGCGCTGCGGACGCTCGAGCGTCGTCGGCGGCGGCCGGAAGCGCGCGACCGTGACCCGCTCGGCCTCCAGGCCGGCGAGCTGGAACTGCGCCTCGATGCGGTGGATCCCGGACCCGGGGACGGCGGTGAAGGTCAGCGTCCCCTTGCCTCCGCCGGCGATCGTGCCGAGCTCGCGGCTTCCGCCGGGGCCGATGTCGACGAAGCGCACCCGCTGATCCTTGCGGCGTCGGATGTCGTAGCGCAGCGTGCGCCGGTCGCCGGCGTCGCCCGCAGCGGCAGCCGAGGCCGGCCCGGCGGCGGGCGCCGCAGCGACCTCCGCACTGATCGCCGCCTTCGGCTGGTCCTCCGCCTCGGAGCTCTTCGTGATCGGCGGTGAGCCCGGGAGCTCCGTGATGGTGTAGGTCCCGGGCCGCGGATCGGTGATCCCGAGCACGGTGGTCTTCACCTCGTCGGACCGCAGGATGCGCGTGGACTCGTTCGAGCTGATCCCGGGCTTGTCGGGGCTGTCGAGCGTCTTCCCATCGGGCGTGGTGATGCGCACGCGCGGCGCGCCCGTCGCGCCCTCCAAGCGGATCGCCCGCGGCCGATCCCCGTCGGCGAGCTTCACCTCGATCGGTTTCCCGGCCTGGGCGGCGGACGCGCCGCGCACGTTCGTTTCGGCGAACCGTGTCCATCGGCACCCGTCGAACGGCCAGATGTAGATGTCGAACGGGTTGTACCGCACGCCGCCGCCGATGTTGATGTCACCGATGAACGTGTCGACGTTGACGCAGGCGCCCACACCGGCGCTCGACACGTAGCCCACGGCGCCCGCGCAGATGATGTCGACGACGCAGACCTGGACCCGCCCCGCGAGGTTGAACTTGCCGCTGCCGAGGTTGAACTCGCCGTTCGCGCCGCCCTGGATGGTGAGGACGTCGAAGAAGTCGGCGTCGATGCCGCCGCCGAACGCGACGTAGGCCGGCGCGCTGTAGAGGAAGTACGCACCGCCGAGCCGGACGCTCGTGTCGATGTACGGCACCTTGAGCGACGCGTCGGCGCCGATGGCCATCGTCAGCGTCGGGAACTTCTGGCCGTAGAACTCGGGCGGGAACGAGTTCCCGACCTCCCCGCGCGTCAGCGTGAACGGGGCTGCCGCCGAGGGGAACGCGATCACCACCGCCCCGTTGATCTGGAAGATGCCGGCGGCCGTCACGCCGATCCCGCCGCCGAACCGGAGCGGGTCCAGGCCGACCAGGGCGCCGACCCGGGTGAGCTCCACCCCGGTGAAGAGCGGGATCCCGGGAGCGGGGAAGATCAGGCTGGCGCCGAGCCGCACGAGCTGGCCGTCGCGGATGATCACCCCACCGGGCGGGGGCGGCTGCCCGGGCTTGTCGGTGGCATTGAGGCAGGCCCAGTCCTTCACGCAGAGTTCCCCGGTCCCCTTCCACTCACGCGTGGCGCCCGTGTACGTGAGCGTCAGCGCATCGACACCGATCGGGCCCAGCTCCGCGTCAACCGGCCCGATGGTCAGCCCGTCGAGCGTCGGGCGCCCGTCCGGCGTGACGCTGATCGTGACCGGCTTGTTCGTGTCCACGCCGACGATGTCGAGGAACGGCGGCAGCTGGAGCTTGGCGGTCAGCTGGGATCCACCGCCGGCGACGAGCGTCAGGCCGACGTCGCCGGTGAGGTCGAACCCGGCGAAGCTCCTCGTGCCTCCGGGCAGCCGCTGGAAGGTCCCGAGCGGGATCCGGCCGAAGCCGTTCGTCCCGCGGGTGTTGAGCTGGAACGCGCGCGGCTTCGCCGGGTCGAATCCGGGCTTGGCGATGTTGATCCCGGCGACGCTCATGGTCGCGTCGGAGCTGAAGATGCGGTCGACCTGCGGGAAGATGATGATGCGGCCGTTGCGCTGCGGGGTCAGGGTGACGCCGTTGACGATGACCGGCTGCCGGCTGATGTAGGCCTCGGTGTAGTCGAGCGCCTGTTCGATGAAGACGCCGGCGGGCGCCTCCACGCCGGCGATGATGTCGGCGCGTGACTGGACCCTCCCGATGTCGAGCAGCGGATTGATGCTCCCGCGCTCGGCGGCGGGGATCTGCTGGGCGGAGCGGATCGGGGTGAGGCAGCCGCTGACACGCATGACACCGACGGGGATCAGCGTCTGCTCCTGGCAGCGGTCCCTGAGCAGCTCGGTGAAGTCGGCGCCGCGCTTCGGGAGCGGGAAGGGCTGGCGGGCCGCGGCCGCCGCCACGAGATCCTTGGCCAGACCACATGCCAGCACCGGCTTCTTGGCGAGCGCGTCGGCCACGCGGCCCAGCGCGGCGCTCGCGATCGCCGGTGCACGCGCTGCGGTGATCGTCTGGGTGAACGTCGTGGTGCCCGCGGCGCTCACCGCGCGCACCGTCGCCGTGGCGCCGAACGCCGCCGCGGCCCGCGCGCCACCGGCGGCCGCGAGCGCCGACGGCCGGAACGCGAGTGTCGTCTGCGACCCGGGGCAGCTCGCGTCCGTCTTCCCGTCCGCGTTGAGATCCCAGTCGAGGTGGTCGACGGCCCCGTCCACGGCGGCGTTCAGGACCGCCGGACGTCCGGCCACGACCGGCCTTGCGGACGTGATCGCGGTGACGCGCGGGGCAGTCCCGGCGGGCGCGGGCGGGGTGCCGCCGGCGCCGGGGGTTCCCGGATCCGGGGCCGGAAGCCCGGGCGGCGTCGCACCCTGCTCCGTGAGCAGCGGCTGGAGCTCGGCCGCCGACAGCGCGCGGTCGTACACGCGCACCTCGTCGAGCTCGCCCTTGAACCGCGTGTTCGACGCGCAGGGTGAAGCGCGCGCGTAGTTGCCGATCGTGAACTCCCCGTCCGACAGGCCGTAGCCGATACCCGAGGGCGCGACGCCCCCGGTGCCGATCTCCTCGCCGTCGACGTAGAGGCGAACGCGGGTCCCGTCGAACACGCCCGCGACACCGTGCCACGCGCCGTCCCAGATGGACGCCGGGGCGCGCTCCGGAGAGAAGACCGGGTTCTGACCGTTTCCCCGCGTGATGTAGAACTGCAGGCCGCCCGTGTTGCCCGTATAGAGGCCGTAGGACGCAGCCAGGCACGGCTCCTGGGCCCCCTTCGCGGCCACGTACTCGTACAGTCCCGCGGCGCCGTCGCGACGCACCCACGCCATCAGCGTGACCTGGGCGGGCTCGAGCTGCGAGGTCTGGGGCACCGTGATGCCGGGGTAGCCGTCGATGTTGGGGAACGTCGCAGCCGAACCGAACCGGCCCGGCCCCAGAACGGCCCCGAGGACCGTGCCGTCAAGGCCGTTGCCCGACGCGTCGGGCGTCACGGTCGACGGTGTATCGGTGCCGAACCCCTTGATGCTGAACCCGTCGAGCGCCCAGCGACCGGCGATCGACCCCTGCTGGGCGGCGCCGGCGGGCGCGGACACCAGCAGCACCAGCGCCGCCGATGCGGAGGCGACGGCGAGCAGGCGCGCGACCACGCGTCCACGCTACATCAGCTGTCCAATTTCCAGAGCGACGGGCGCCGCCTCAGGCCTTCTTGACGACGCTCGACTTCAGCTGCATCGGGCCGAACCCGTCCACCTTGCAGTCGATGTCGTGGTCGCCGACCCCGTCGACGAGGCGGATGTTGCGCACCTTCGTCCCGGCCTTGATCGGCGCCGAGCTGCCCTTGACCTTCAGCGTCTTGACGACGGTCACCGTGTCCCCATCGGCGAGGACGTTGCCGACGGCGTCACGGATGACGGGCCCCGCGTCCTCCTGCGCGGCCTGCGCCGGTGACCACTCGTGCCCGCACATCGAGCAGACCTGCAGGTCGCCGCGCTCGTACGTGTACTCGCCGGCGCAGTCGGGGCACGGCGGTGCGGTGTCGGACATGCGCCCACTATTGCACCAGGCGGCGCTCAAGCAGTGAACGGCTGCTGCTGAGCCGGACGTCACCCCACAACGAAACGAAGCGCCCCTGGCGAGAGGGACGCTTCGTATAGCGGGGGCAGGATTCGAACCTGCGACCTTCGGGTTATGAGCCCGACGAGCTACCAGACTGCTCCACCCCGCGGCGTACCGACGAGTTTACCAACCGGGCGCCCCGCGGCTCAAGGCTCGCCCGGCCCGCCGCGCCCCGTTGACACCGTCCGCCCCGTCCCATAAGAGACGCGAATGGCCCCGGGGCACACGACCGACGACGCCCCGGCGATGCGCCTCCCGGGGCGCAGCTTCGACCCGTTGCGCACGCTCGCGCGGCGCTTCGCCGGCGCGAGCGGGCTGATCCTCCTCGTCGCGCTGATCGCGTACGTGGATCGCAGCGGCTACACCGACGGGGCGGGCGGCACGCTCACGCCGCTCGACGCCCTCTACTACTCGACGGTCTCACTGACGACGACCGGGTACGGCGACATCTACCCGTCGTCGCAGGGGGCGCGCGCGATCACGGCGTTCGTCATCACGCCGCTGCGCGTCATCTTCCTCGTGCTCGCTCGTCGGCACGACCGTCGAGATCCTGACCGAGAGGACGCGCCACGCGTGGCGCGTGCGACGCTGGAGGGACACCGTGCAGGACCACACCATCGTCTGCGGCTACGGCTCCAAGGCCGTCAACGCCATCGAAGCGCTCTGCGGCAACGGGGTCGCCCGCGACCACGTCGTCGTCATCGAGCCCGACAAGGCGCGCGCGGACGCCGCGCTCGCCGCCGGGCATCCCGTGGTCATCGGCAGCTCCACGCGCCGCGCGAGCCTCATCGAGGCCGACGTGCACGACGCGCGAACCGTCGTCGTCACGGTCGGCCGAGGACGACACCGCGGTGCTGACGATCCTGACCGTCAAGCGAGCTGAACCCCGACGCGGTCGTCACGGCCACCGTGCACGAGCAGGAGAACGCGCACCTCCTCAGGCAGAGCGGCGCGAGCACCGTCGTGCCGTCGACGGGTGCGGCGGGCCGGCTCGCGGGGATCGCGACCTTCTCGCCGGCACTCGTGAGCGTCATCGACGACCTGCTCACGGTCGGGCAGGGCATCGAGCTGGTCGAACACGAGCTGGGACCGGGCGAGGGCACGAGCCTGGACGATCGCCACGAGCAGGTCATCCTCGTCATCCGCGACGGCGAGTCGCTGCTCTGGAACGACCCGCGCGTGGAGCCGCTGCGCCCCGGCGATCGCCTCGTCGAGATCACCACCGCGTCCGCGGCCGCCGGCTGACCGGCGTGGCGCGCGTCTTCGTCACCCGCACGCTCCCCGGCCCGGCGGTGGGCCGCCTGTCGGCCGCCGGCCACGAGGTCACGGTGCACGGCGGGCCGCTGCCGCCGACGCGCGCGGAGCTCCTCGCCGGCGTCGCCGACGCCGACGGCCTGCTGAGCCTGCTGACCGACCGCATCGACGCCGAGGTGCTCGAGGCGGCGCCGGCACTGCGCGCGATCGCCAACTACGCGGTCGGGTGCGACAACATCGACCTCGCCGCGGCCGGAGCGCGCAGGATCCCCGTCGGCGCGACCCCGGGGGTGCTCACGGACGCGACCGCGGACCTCGCCATGGCGCTGCTGCTCGCCGTCGCACGCCGGCTGCCCGAGGCGCAGGCCGCCGTCCGCGAGGGGGGCTGGCACACGTGGGAGCCGCGCGGCTGGCTGGGCCTTGAGCTGCGCAGGCGCGCGGCTGGCGGTCGTCGGCTTCGGGCGCATCGGCCGCGCCGTCGCGCAGCGCGCCGCCGCCTTCGGGATGGAGATCGAACCGGTCGGGCGCGACGACGATCTCCACGCGGCGCTCGCACGGGCGGACGCCGTCAGCCTCCACGTCCCGCTGACGGCGCGGACGCGGCACCTCATCGATGCGGACGCGCTGGCGGCGATGCGCCGCACGGCGATCCTCGTGAACACCACGCGCGGACCCGTCGTCGACCAGGTCGCCCTCGCCGCGGCGCTGCGCAGCGGCGCGATCGGCGCGGCGGGGCTCGACGTGACCGACCCCGAGCCGCTGCCCGCCGGCGACCCGCTGCTCACGGCGCCGAACCTCCTCGTCCTCCCCCACATCGGCTCGGCGACCGTCGCGACGCGGGAGCGGATGGCCGCGATGGCGGTCGACAACCTGCTCGCCGCGCTCGACGGCCGACCCGATGCCCCACCCGGCCCACGGCGGCTGACCATCTAGCCTCGCTGCGTGCGCATCGCCGTCGTCGACATCGGAACGAACTCCACGCGCCTGCTCGTCGCGGACGTCGACGCCGCGAGCGGGCACCTCACGGAGCTCGACCGGCGCAGCACGGTCACGCGGCTCGGCGTCGGCGTCGAGCGGACCGGGCGGCTCTCCGACGAGGGCATGGCGCGCGTCTTCGCGGCGCTCGACGACTACGCCGCGGCGATCGACGAGCTGGGCGCCGAGCAGCGCATCGCGGTCCTCACGAGCGCGACGCGGGACGCGGAGAACGGCGCGCAGTTCACCGAGCGCGTCAGCGCGGACTACGGGCTGCGGGCGCGGACGATCCCGGGCGAGGAGGAGGCGCGCCTGTCGTTCCTGGGTGCGACGAGTGAGCGCGACCCGGCGGATCCGCGCGCGATCGTCGTGCTCGACATCGGCGGCGGGTCGACGGAGTTCATCGTCGGCCGCGGCCACGACGTCGGCTTCCACGTCTCCACGCAGATCGGGGTCGTGCGCCTGAGCGAGCGCCACCTCCACGACGACCCGCCGGCTCCGTCCCAGCTCGCGGCCCTCGCGGCCGACGCGCGCGCCGGGTTCACCGACGCGATCCCCGCCGACGTGCGCGCAGGCGTCGACACGATGATCGCCGTCGCGGGAACGGCCACGTCGATGGCCGCGATCGACCAGGCGCTCGAGCCGTACGACCCGGGGCGGGTCGACGGCTACGTGATCTCGCTGTCGTCCTGCGAGGCGATCGGGGCGCGCCTGGCCGCGATCCCCGAGGCGGAACGTCGCACCACGCCCGGACTGCATCCCGACCGCGCGCCGACGATCGTCGCCGGCAGCGTCCTCATCGCCGAGGCGATGAAGGCGTTCGGCCTCACCGCCGCCGAGGTCTCCGAGCACGACATCCTCCACGGCGTCGCGCTCGACGCCGCTGCGGGCGCCTAGAAAAGGAGGAAGCCGCCCGAGGGCGGCTTCCCAACACTTCGAGCCTGCGGAACAGGGCAGGGGTACATATCCGCAGGCCCGAGTTCTCATCTTTGCCTCCGCGTGCCGGGGATCCCAACCGTGGGCCGACCCGTGGAGCCAATGCCGCGCAGTATTCCCGACCCCTCACACGCGGGTCAAGTGGCGTTCACGCGCCGGTGCGCGAGCCCTATGCGAGATTCGACTTGCGCGGGTAGGCGATGCTCGGGTCCTGGAGGACGTTCACGAGCGCCGGCTTGCCCGCTGCGAACGCGCGATCGAGCGCGGGGCGCAGCTCGCCGGGCGTGCTGACGAGCTCCCCGTGGCAGCCGAGCGCCTCGACCATCTGGTCGTACCGCGTCTCGGGCCGCAGGTCCGCGATCACGGAGTAGCCGTAGAGGAACTCCATCGGGTGCTTCTCGAGCCCCCAGATGCCGTTGTTGCCCATCACGCCGACGACGTTGACGCCGTGGCGCGCGAGCGTGTCGAACTCCATGCCGCCGAAGCCGAACGCTCCGTCACCGAGCAGCAGCACGACCTGGCGTCCCGGGTGCGCGAGCTTGGCCGCCAGCGCGTAGCCGGGCCCGGAGCCCAGGCAGCCGAACGGGCCGGGGTCGAGCCAGCAGCCGGGCTCGTAGGAGCGGATCACGCGGCCGGCGTAGGAGACGAAGTCGCCGCCGTCGCCGATGACGATGGCATCACGGTCGAGCATGCCGTCGAGCTCGTGCGTAGATCCGCATCGGATGCAGCGGCGCGCGGTCGTCGGTGAGCTCGCCCTCCTCGGCGGCGAGCTTCTCGGTCTCGATCCCGCGGAGCTGCTCGACCCACGGGCCCGTCGTCGTCTCGAGCCCGGCGGTCCCGTCGGTGAGCGCGTCGAGCGTCGCGCCGATGCCGCCGTACAGCTCGGCGGCGACGGCGCGCGGATGGTCGCGCAGCGGCTCGGCGCGATCGATCGTGATGATGTCGGTGCTCTCGCCGAATGAGCCGCCGAAGCCCAGGCGGAAGTCCATCGGCACGCCGATCACGAGCGCGACGTCGGCGTTCGTGAGTGCCGCGCCGCGCGCACGGCTGAAGAACAGCTCGTCGTCGGCCGGCACGCAGCCGCGGGCGAGGCCGTTGAGGAAGACGGGGATGCGACGCTCGCGCACGAGGCGCTGCAGCGCTCCCTCGCCGTGGCCCCAGTAGAGGTTCGTGCCGGCCATGATCACCGGGCGCTCGGCGTCGCGCAGCAGCGTGATCGCGCGCTCGATGCCCTCGGTCGCGGCTGGCTCGTCGGCCGGGCTGGGGATCGACGTCGTCGGCTCCTCGTCCTCGGCCTCCATGAAGACGACGTCGAGCGGGAAGTCCAGGAACGTCGGCCCCGAGTGCGGCGCGAGCGACGTGGTCAGCGCCTCGGTGATGAGGCCGGGGATGTCGGCGGTCGCCTCGGCGGTCTGCGCGAGCTTCGTGAGTGGCCGCACGAACGGGACGTGATCGATCTCCTGCAGCGAGCCCTGCCCCCAGCGCATCGCAGGCGCGCGCCCGCCGAGGACGACGAGCGGCGAGTTGTTCTGCAGCGCCGACCCCATCGCGCTCATCCCGTTCGTGACGCCCGGGGCCCGCCGTGAGCGCCGCGACGCCGGGCTCGCGCGTGACCTTCGCCCATCCCTCGGCCGCGAACGCCGCGGCCTGCTCGTGGCGGGTGTCGACGAGGTCGATCCCCTCCTCGCGACAGCCGTCGTAGAGCGAGAACAGGTGTCCTCCCGACAGCGTGAAGAGCTTCGTCACGCCGTGGTGGCGCAGGCGGCGCGCGATCAGGCGGCCACCGTGGAGCTGGGTCGTCGACTCGGTCTCGGTGTCATGTCCGTCACCCTACCCACGGCCGCTCGCGGCCGTGGCGGAGGCGATGCTTCGATCCGGCGCATTTCGGGTAGCGGCCTGGTATCACCTGGGATACCAGCACTCTCCCCCTGACGGACCAGCGCGGAAGGAGGCTCTCCCATTCCCGCCCAACCGCCGGTCAAGCGGCACCCATACGACCAGTGGTCCCCCGACGCCCGGGCGCTCGACCTCGTCGGCGACAAGTGGACGCTGCTCATCATCCGTGACCTCGCCGGCGGTCCCCGGCGCTTCGTGGAGCTGCAGCGCACGCTGCCCGGCATCTCGACCGAGCAGCTGCGGTCGCGGCTCAACCGCATGGTCGCCGACGACCTGCTCACCCGCCAGCGCTACCGCGAGGTGCCGCCGCGCGTGGACTACGAGCTGACCGAGCGCTCCCGCGCCCTCCTCCCGGTGATCGGCGAGCTCGCGCGCTGGGGCTACCGGTGGGCGTGGGGCCCGCCCCGCCCGGGAGAGGCGATCGACATCGGTGCGATCCTGCGCGCCGCGACGGGCCTCGCGATGCCCGCCTCCCTGGACGGCGTCGTCGAGATCCGCATCACCCACCCCGAGCGCGGGCTGCTGCTCTACACGCTGACCGCCGCCGACGGGGTGCTCGGCTACGCCGAACGCGAGGCGCCGGAGGCCGACGCGCGCATCAGCGGGCCCGATCGGGCGTTCGTCGAGGTGTTCCTCGAGCACGGCGCGCGGACGGAGCTCGAGGTGACCGGCGACACGCTGCTCGCCGACCGTCTCTTCGAGATCCTGCGCACCGGCGCTCGGGTGGCCGCCTCAGCGGCCCCCTGAGAGGCGCTCGCGCACGGCCTGCTCGTCGAGGCCCTCGACGAGCAGCGTCTTGTCGCGCGAGCGCGCGCCCCGCACGAGCGCGACCCGGGACGGGGCGACCCGCAAGGCGCTTGCGACAGCCCGCTCCAGCGCCTCGTTGGCGCGCCCGTCCACCGGCGGCGCGGTCACGCGCACCGCGAGCGTTCCGTCGGGCCGCAGCGCGACCTCCTCGCGCGCGGCGCGGGGCGTGAGCCGCACGCGCAGCCGGACGGAGCCCGCGCCGGCGCCGGCCACCGCTCAGAGCTCCACGACGAGGTGCACGACGCCGTCGTGCACGTCCCCGAGGTGGGCGTCGCGCCCGACGGAGCGTCCCAGCTCGAGCATGCGGTCGTTCGCGGCGAGCACGTCGCCCGACAGCCGCAGCAGCCCGTTGGCGCGCGCGGCCTCGACGAGCTCGCCGAGGAGGATCCGGCCGAGCCCGCGGCCCTGCCAGTCGTCGGCGATCGCGATCGCGAACTCCGCCTCCTGCGGGTCGTCCTCCAGGCGGACGTAGCGCGCGACCCCCACCCCGTCGCCCGTCTGTGCGTCCAGCGCGCCCAGCGCCTCGCGGTCGCGATGGTCGAGGTCGACGAGCTCCTGGACCCAGTGGCGCGGCAGTCGCGGCACGGCGGTGAGGAAGCGGGCGTAGCGGCTGCGGTCGCTGAGCGCCTCGAACCCGTCGACCAGCAGACCCGCGTCCTCCGGCTCGACCGGCCGGATGACCGCCGTCGATCCGTCGCGGAGGGTGACCGTGCGCTCCATCGCGCGATCGTAGTGCCGAAACTGCGCGGTCGATCGCATTCCGCCGACCGGTTCGTCTAGTCTGGCGCCCACATATCCGACCAGCCGAGTCCCGTGGCGGCCACGCCGCCCGGGAGCGGGGGAACCATGTTCCCGGGGCGAAGCGGCTCACCCGAGTCGCCGCGCACGCTCTATGCGCGAGCCCGTCAGCTCACCCCGTAGGCACTTCTGGAGAGCGGTCATCACGTCGTCGCACACCCCCAGCCGTACCCGTGCCATCAGGCGCCGCGCCGCCGTGCTCGCAGTCACCGGCCTCGCCGCGATGGCCGCGAGCGCGCTGCCGGCACCGGCGAACGTCGGCAGCGGCGGCGCCGCCGCGCCCGGCACGCCCGCGCTGAGCAGCGCGTCCTGCGAGACGCTGCGCGCCTGGACGTGCGCCCGCGGCCAGGTCCTCACCCTGACCGGGGAGGAGCTCTCGGCCACGAGCTCGGTCGTCTTCCTCGGCGGCCCCGGCCGGCGCGACGACGTCGGAGGTCCCGATGCGGGCCCGCGCCGCCGCGACCGGCGAACTGCTCGTCGTCGTCCCGCGGCGTGCGCGCAGCGGGCCGCTGAAGCTCGTCAGCGCGTTCGGCGCCGAGGCACGGTCGCCGCAGCCGCTGACCGTGCTGCGACAGGCGCCCGGCATCGACGACGCCAAGGGCCTCGGCGGCCTGCTCGCGGGCGGGCGGCGCGAGGCCGTCCTCGCCTTCCGCGTCACCGGCGACGTGCCCGACGGCGCGGCGGTCGAGGCGGTGCGGGTCGCCGATGGCGCGGTCGTGCGCACCTGGCCGCTCGACGAGGACGCCGATGACGATGAGGTGCGCTGGGACGGCTTCGCCGGCGACCGCCCGGTCCGGTCCGGGACCTACCTCCTGCGGCTGAACGCGGGCGCCGCGAGCGCCGCCACCCTGCGTCCCGGCTCCGACACGCAGGTGCGCGTGATCGAGGCGCTGTTCCCGATCCGCGCGGCCCACACGATCGGGCGGTCGGAGATGCAGCGCTTCGGCGGCGCGCGCGGACATCAGGGGCACGACGTCTTCGCCCGCTGCGGCGCGCCGCTCGCCGCGCTCTCCAAGGGCGTCGTGCACATGGCGGGCTTCCAGGGCGCCGCGGGCAACTACGTCGTCGTCGACACGCCCGACGGCGGGTCCTACGCCTACATGCACCTGCGCGAGCCCGCGCTCGTGGAGAAGGGGGACCGCGTCTACGCCGGGCAGCGCCTGGGCCTCGTCGGCGACACCGGGCGCGCGAGCGGCTGCCACCTGCACATCGAACTGTGGACGGCGCCCGGCTGGTACCGCGGCGGCAGCCCGTTCGATCCCCGTCCCAGCCTGGTGCGCTGGGACGGGACGTCCTAGCGGGTCGTCCGATCCGGGTGATGCGGGGCCGGGTGACGCCGGGGAGGCTCCCGGCGTCACCGCGCGCGGGCTTGTGCGCCGCCCCGCGGCAGACGAGGATGAATCCGACCGCCCCGTCTATCCAGAGGACGCGCCATGCCCATGCACCGCCGCAGCACCCACGAGGACGCGCGCCACGCGCAGAAGGTGATCTCCGCCGAGGCGCTCGCGAGCATGCAGCTCGCTCTCGGCAAGCCCGCGCCGAAGAACCACTTCCCGGAGGGCACCATCGACCCGGACGTCGCCGCCGCCGTCATCAAGGACGAGCTGCTGCTCGACGGCAACGCGCGGCTGAACCTCGCGACGTTCGTGACCACGTGGATGGAGCCGCAGGCCGAGGCGCTGATGGCCGAGTGCTTCGACAAGAACATGATCGACAAGGACGAGTACCCGCAGACGGCGGAGCTCGAGCGGCGCTGCGTGAGCATGCTCGCCGACCTGTGGAACGCCCCCGACACCGCCGGCGTCGGGTGCTCGACGACCGGCTCCAGCGAGGCCTGCATGCTCGGCGCGCTCGCGCTCAAGCGCCGCTGGCAGCACCGGCGCAGGGCCGAGGGCAAGGACGTCGAGAAGCCGAACCTGGTCCTCGGCATCAACGCGCAGATCTGCTGGGACAAGTTCTGCAACTTCTTCGAGGTCGAGCCGCGCTTCGTGCCCATGGACGGCGAGCGCTTCATCATCGGCGCGGACGAGGCGGTCGCGCTGTGTGACGAGAACACGATCGGGGTCGTCGCCATCCTCGGGTCGACGTTCGACGGCGCCTACGAGCCCGTGGCCGAGATCAGCACCGCCCTCGACGCGCTGCAGGAGCGCACGGGCCTCGACATCCCGATTCACGTGGACGGTGCGTCCGGCGCGATGATCGCGCCGTTCATCGACCCCGACCTCAAGTGGGACTTCGAGCTGCCGCGCGTGGCATCGATCAACACCTCCGGCCACAAGTACGGGAAGGTCTACCCGGGCGTCGGCTGGATCGTCTGGCGCGACGAGGAGGGCCTCCCGGACGACCTCGTCTTCAAGGTGAACTACCTCGGCGGGGAGATGCCGACGTTCGCGCTGAACTTCTCCCGCCCGGGAGCGCAGGTCGTGGCGCAGTACTACGAGTTCATCCGGCTCGGACGCGAGGGCTTCGCCGCCGTGCAGCAGGCATCACGCGACGCCGCCATGCACCTCTCGTCGGAGATCGCGAAGATCCCCCAGTTCAAGCTCATCACCGATGGCAGCGAACTGCCGGTGTTCGCCTTCACGACCGCCGACGACGTCGAGCGCTTCGACGTGTTCGACGTCTCACGCCGGCTGCGCGAGCGCGGCTGGCTCGTGCCGGCCTACTCGTTCCCGAAGAACCGCGAGGACCTCGCCGCCCTGCGCATCGTCGTGCGCGACGGCAACATCGACCTCATGGACATGCTCCTCGAGGACCTCACCCGCCTCGTGCCCGAGCTCGAGAAGCAGATCGAGCCGCTGGAGAAGGAGCAGAAGGAGACGTTCCACCACTAGGCATGCCCGGGGAGGGTCTCGAACCCCCACGTTCCCTGAGGAACCGCCGGGTTTAAGCCGGCCGCGTCTGCCAATTCCGCCACCCGGGCAGTCCCGGGACGCTAGCTCTGTCCCCATGCGGCCCCGCCGCAACCCGCGTCAGGCGAAACTTTCCGACGAGAACGGTGTTGCTGTCGATGAGGAATCAGTGGAGAGCGCTGCCATCGAACATGTCGCCGTACCGGGAATGCGCGGGCCCAGCCCGTTCCTCCGGCTGCAGTCGGACGAGAAGCTCGTCCAGCTGACGCGCCGCGGCAACCAGGCCGCCTACGAGGTCCTCGTCTCGCGCTACGACGCGCGCCTCATCGGCTTCACCCGCCACATGCTCGGCTCCCGCGAGGACGCCGAGGACGTCGTCCAGGAGACCTTCGCCGCCGCCTACAACGCGATGGTCGCCGACGAGCGCCCGATCAACGTCAAGCCGTGGCTCTACCGGATCGCGCGCAACCGCTCGCTGAACCACCTTCGGCGCAACACCGCGATCGCCGTCGACTCGTTCGACATGCATGTCGTCCGAGCACGGCGCGACGACCGCGGACAAGGTCCACAAGAAGGAGGAGTTCCGCCAGCTGATGGCGGACGTGCAGGACCTCCCCGAGACGCAGAAGACCGCCCTCCTGCTGCGCGAGATCGACGCGCTCTCCTACGACCAGATCGCCGAGGCGATGGAGACGACGGTCCCGAGCGTCAAGTCGCTCCTGGTCCGCGCCCGCGTCGGTCTGGCCGAGGCCGCCGAGGCCCGCAAGCTCACCTGCGAGGAGGTCCGCGAGGAGCTCGGCGAGGTCGCCGAGGGCCTCAAGCGCCTCTCGCCGCCCGGTGCGCCGCCACCTGCGCGACTGCGACCGCTGCTCCACCTTCCGCAAGTCGCTGAAGGACACGAACAAGGCCCTGGCGCTCATGCTGCCGATCGGCCCGCTGCTCCTCATCAAGAAGCTCGTCCTCGCACAGCTCGGCACGACCGCGAGCGCGGGCGGCACCGCCGCCGCGACCACCGCCGTCGCGACGGGCGCATCGACCGCCGCCACCGGCGGCGCGATCTCCGCCGGCGTCAGCGCCGTCGCGACGAAGGCCGCCGCCACCGTCGCCGCCGCCGCGATCGTCACGGCCGGCGCCGTCGAGGTCGATCAGTCCGCGACCCGCACGCCGCTGCGCACCCCGGCCGCCGCCGTCGTCGCCCAGGCCCCGCCCGCGACCGCGCCCGCCGCGCCGCGGGTCGCCGCGTCGCCCAAGCCCGAGCGCACCGAGAAGCCCGCCGTCGTCGCCGCAAAGCCCGTCGACGCGCCGGCCGCCGCGCCCCTCCCCGTCGTCACGCCTGACCCGGCCCCGGTCCCTGAGACACCGGTCGCCACCGAGCCCGCTCCTGCAGAGCCGACCACGCCCGACACGGGCGGCGGCCCGCAGGAGCAGGTGGACGCCGTGACGCTCCCGGCCCCGATCGAGCAGGAGCCGGTCGTCCCGCCGGTGACCGAGCCGACGCCGGAGGTCGTCCCCCCGATCGCGATCGAGCCGGAGACGCCGACCACGGGCGGCCAGCCGGGGACGCCGATCGAGGACATCACCCCGCCGCCGGCCACCGGCACCACGACGCCGGCCCCGTAGGGCCCGGTCAGCCGACGCGGTCGCCCAGCTGCGCGCCGGGCTCGGGGCTCAGCAGCAGCACGCCCTCGGCGCTGTAGGTGCCGAGGATCAGCACCTCGGACCGCACCGGGCCGATCTGGCGTGGCGGGAAGTTCACCACCCCGACGACGAGCCGCCCGACGAGCTCCTCGCGCGGGTAGTTCGTGATCTGGGCCGACGAGCGGCGCACGCCGATCTGCTGCCCGAAGTCGACCCGCAGCTTCCAGGCGGGCCGGCGCGCCTCCGGAAAGCCCTCGACCTCGAGGATCCGCCCGACGCGCATGTCGGTGCGCAGGAAGTCCTCGAAGGTCGTCTCCGCCGCGACCGGTTCGTCACCGCTCACCGCTAGGGCCTCTCGGTGCCGAAGCGGAACGAGCGGTAGGGCTGCTTCATCGGGCCGTTGGAGCCGACGGCGTCCACGTTCGGGATCGCCGGGGAGCGCACCGACAGGACGGTGATGTCCGCTCCCTCGCGGACCGCGGGCTCGTCGGGGAACAGGAGCGTCCGCCGACCGTAGGCGGTGCGGCCGTCCACGCGCGTCTGGAACTGGATCTGGTACCCGGGCTGGCGGTTGACCCGGGTCCGCCCCTCCGACCGCAGGACGAAGCCGGGGTAGGTCCGGCGCATCTGCGCGATCAGGCCCGAGGCGACGATCGGCTGGATGCCGGCCGGATCGCCGCGGTAGGCCGGGAGCGTGATCGGGCGCACCGTGAACGTCTCCGGGTCGGGGTCGCCGGCGCGCGTGCGCAGCAGCAGCGACGCCCCCGCGGGGGGCGTTACGCGCTCCACGCGGTCGGCGTCGTAGACGAGGTTGAAGGCGACCGGCTCCCGGACGACGACGGTCTGCGTCGCGGCGCCCGACCCGAGTCCCAGCACGACGAGCAGGGCGACGAGCGCCAGCGCGGCGAGGCCCGCGACGATCGCGCCACGGCGCCCCCACGCACGCACCTTCGGCCCGAGCAGCTCGGGCAGCGTCGGGCGGAACTCCGGCTTGACGGGCGGACCCGCGAGCCGCTCAGGCACCGGGGTCCGGCGGGGGGTTGCCGACATCGAACAGCGCCTCGAGGTCGTGGCGGGAGAACGCCTCGAATGCGACCAGCGTCTGCGTGCGCGTCACACCGGAGAGCTTGCCGATCGTCCCGGAGATCACGTCCGCGAGCTGCTCGTGGCGCGGCACGCGCACGATGCAGGCGAAGTCCCACTCACCGGTCACCGAGTACGCCTCGGCGACTCCCTCGACGTCGGCGAGCGTGCCGCCGAAGGTGGACATCACGTCGCGGTCGGCCTCGATCAGGACGACGGCGGTGATCACCGGAGCTCCAGGTCCGCGCCGGGGGCGAGGACGACGACGCTCGCCTTGCCGGTGCCCTCGACGTCGGCGGCGAACGCCTGCGCGTCGGTCTCGATCGGGGGGAACGTGTCGTAGTGGATCGGGACGATCTGCGGCGCTCCGAGCAGCTCCGCGGCGAGCGACCGCGTCGAAGCGGTCCATCGTGTAGTGCCCGCCGATCGGCACGAGCGCCAGGTCCAGCTCGTCGCGGCGGCCGGGCAGCGCGAGATCGCTGAAGAGCGCCGTGTCACCGAGGTGGTAGATGGTCTTGCCGCCGAGGTGGATCACGATGCCGGCCGGGGTGTTGATCGTGCCCTTCGGGGTCGTCGAGGTATGCCACGCCGGCACCCAGCGCGCCCAGCCCCAGTCGAAGGTGATGGTGCCGCCGATGTTCGGGTCGCGGACGTCATGGCCCGACCCAGGTCGCCCGCGAGCTCACCGGCGAGCTCGACGATCGCCGCGACCGTCGCCCCCGTGCGCTGGGCGATGGCGACCGTGTCGCCGATGTGGTCGGCATGCCCGTGCGTCAGGAGGATCGTGTCCGCGGCGACCTCGTCGGCGGCGGCGGCGGCCTTCGGATTCCCCGTCAGGAACGGGTCGACCAGGACCGTCGTGTCCTCGTGCTCGAGCGCGAAGGCCGAATGGCCCAGGTACCGCACGTTCACCCTGCTCATGTCCCACTCCCTTCGTCGTTCTGTACATCGGCCCGGCGGCGCAGCTCGGCCCCGAGCCCGAGGCCCACGGCGACGCCGACGAGCATCCCGATCCGCGTCTCCTCGGCGACGAGCGTCCGGACACCCGTGACCCGCTCGTCCGCGGGCTCCAGCGTGGCGACCCGGACGACCTCGGCCTCGTGCGCCTGGTCGAAGAACCCGCCGGCGCGCAGCGCCTCGCCGAGGATCTGCTGCAGCCCCGGGGCGGCATGCGTCACGATCTCCTGCGCGTGCGCGAAGCGGTCCCCGTCCAGCGCGAGCGCCTCGACGGCGGCGTCCACCTGCTCGGCGGTGTAGCGGCCCTCAGCCATCGCGCGCAGCCTACCGTCGAGCCAGGGCCGCGCCCGCGAGCAGCCCGATGAGCAGACCGGCGACGCCGGCCGTCGGGCTCGCCTCGGTCACGACGAGCGGCATGAGCAGCAGCACGGCGGCCATCACCGCGGCACCGATGAGGTCGGCCTCGGGCTCCTCGCCGCGGCGTGTCTCGAGCACCGGCCGCACGACCCACGCGCCGAGCAGCCCGAGCGCGGCCGCGTTCGCGCCGAGCGCGAGCGGGATCGTCTCCAGCGCGGCCGCCGCGGCGATGCCCCCCATACCCGTCGCGCAGAACAGCGAGGACGACGACCACGTGCCCGTGACGCTGCTCGAGCAGCGTCCCGAAGACGGCGATCGTCACCATGCAGGCCGCCGCGTACCAGAGGTTGTCGGCGAAGAACGGGGATGTCGCGACCCGCCACCACTCCCCGTCGACCGGGCCGACGAGCGCGACCTCCGACGGAGCGAACGCCGCGAGCGCGATCGTCCCGAGCGCGCAGGCGAGGACGAGGGCGATGGTGGCGTACGGGCGCCGGGTCGGGTCGGGGCTCAGCCCGGGGATCTCGCCGGGACGCAGCTTCGGCAGGCGCGCGCTCGGCGCCGCACGAGCCCGCGACCGGCGCTCACCCAGCTCGGGCGAATCGAGCTTCGGCGCGCGCTTGCGCAGCCGCGTCCCGCAGTAGGGGCACTCGGTGACGTAGCTCGACACCTCCGAGCCGCAGCTCTTGCAGACGACGAAGAGATCGGGCGCAGGCGGCATGGACGCCCCCGATGCTACCCCCACCGCGCTGCGCGCCCGGCGGTTACGCCGGAGCGCCGTCGCGGTCGGAGTCGGGGTCCAGGCCCTCGGCGGTCGCCTCGACGATCTCCTTCATGACCTCGTGGAGGTCATGGTTGGCCTCGTAGACCTTGCGCTGGCGCTCGGACCCGGTCCCGCCCCGCAGGAGATCCTCGATGCCCTGCAGCTCGGCGGCCGACCCGAGCTCCTCGGCGTGGGGGCGCAGGCGGTCGAGCAGGCGCTCGGCCAGGTCGCGGGCCGTGACGCGGCCCGACCCCGGCAGGTCGACGAGCGAGGCGTCCAGCCCGTGCCGCGCGGCGAGCCACTTGTTCTCGTCGAGCATCTGCCACGGGTAGTCCGAGAGCGCCACGCCGGCGTCGAAGTGCTCGCACAGCTCCTTGACCATCGCCTGGATCAGCGCCGCGAGCCCGAGCGTGTGCTCGATCCGCGTCTGGCTGTCGCAGACGCGGACCTCCACGGTCCCCAGGCGCGGATGCGGGCGCACGTCGTACCAGAGGTAGGTGTAGTCCTCCATCACGCCGCTGCGGACCATGAAGTCGATCTGGTCGGCGTAGCCCTGCCACGTCCCGTAGGCGGGCGGGACGCCGACCCGGGGGAAGGCGCGGAAGATCGGCGTGCGCGTGGAATGCAGGCCGGTGACGTCGGCGCGCCAGAACGGCGAGTTGCACGACAGGGCGAGCAGGACGGGCACGTGCACGCGCATCCCGTCGGCGACGTGGATCGCCTTGTCGGGCCCGTCGACCCCGACGTGGACGTGCATGCCGAAGATGAGCTCCTGCCGGGCGACGAACCGCAGCGCGGAGATGATGTCGCGGTAGCGGTCGCGCCCGACGATCCGCTGGTCCTCCCACATCGCGAACGGGTGCGTCCCCGACGAGCCGATCGTGAGCCCGCTGCGGGCCGCCGTCGCCCGGACCTGCGCCCGCAGGGCGCGCAGCTGCGTCACCGGCCTCGGCGGTCGACCGGCACGGATCGGTCGAGATCTCGAGGACCGACTCCATCAGCTCGGGCTTGATGTCGCCCGCCGGCGCGTCCTCGAGCAGCGTCTCGATCGCGTTGACGAGGTCGTACCCCTCGCCGTGGACGATCATGAGCTCCTCTTCGATGCCGAGGGTGTAGCTCGGCCCGGTGAAGCGATGCTCCATGGCGCGCGGAGGGTACCCGGGTACGCGGCCACGCAATCGGCCGGATGCGTGGTTTCCCGCACGCGCGCGGGCTGCGGGCGGGGTACCGTTACGGCCGACCCCCCAAGCGACCAACGGGAGCACGAGCACAGTGGCCACCGCCGAGATGACAACCACCCGCCTCGAGGAGCTGCTCGGCGACGACGCCGACAGCCTGCTGAACCACCGCTGCGAGACGATCGACGCGGCGGATCTGCACCTCCCCGGCCCCGACTTCGTCGACCGCGTCTGGGTGCCGACCGATCGCTCCCCGCAGGTCCTGCGCAACCTCCAGAGCCTCTTCGACCACGGGCGCCTGGGCGGCAGCGGCTACGTGTCGATCCTCCCGGTCGACCAGGGCATCGAGCACTCGGCGGCCGCGAGCTTCGCGCCGAACCCGATCTACTTCGATCCCGCGAACATCGTGAAGCTCGCGATCGAGGGCGGCTGCAACGCGGTGGCGTCCACGGTCGGCGTGCTCGGCTCCGTCGCCCGCACATACGCGCACCGGATCCCCTTCATCGTGAAGCTCAACCACAACGAGCTGCTCACCTACCCGAACAAGTTCGCCCAGATCGAGTTCGCCTCGGTCGACCGCGCATACGACCTCGGAGCGGCCGGCGTCGGCGCGACGATCTACTTCGGCTCCGACGACGCGCACCGCGAGATCATCGAGATCGCGCAGGCGTTCGAGCGCGCGCACGAGCTCGGCATGTTCACCGTCCTGTGGTGCTACCTGCGCAACAGCGACTTCAAGGTCGACGGCGTCGACTACCACGCGTCCGCGGACCTCACCGGGCAGGCGAACCACCTCGGCGTGACGATCCAGGCCGACATCATCAAGCAGAAGCTGCCCGAGAACAACGGCGGCTACCTGGCCCTCAACGGAGACGGCGTCTCGTACGGCAAGACGCACAAGCTCGTCTACGACAAGCTCACGACGGACAACCCGATCGACCTGTGCCGCTACCAGGTGGCCAACTGCTACATGGGCCGCGCGGGGCTCATCAACTCGGGCGGCGCGTCGTCCGGCGCGACCGACCTCGCCGAGGCCGTCAAGACCGCCGTCGTCAACAAGCGCGCGGGCGGCACGGGCCTGATCTCCGGCCGCAAGGCCTTCCAGCGCCCGATGGACGAGGGCGCGGCGCTGCTGCAGGCGATCCAGGACGTGTACCTGTCGCCGGAAGTCACGATCGCGTAGCGCGCACGGCCCCGGCGGGACGAGTCTCCGGCCCGCCGGGAGCCGTACCATGCCAGGCGATGGCACCACGCCTGCGCCAGAGCATGCGGGAGTTCGAGGAGGCGTTCCTCGAGCAGACCGAGGCCGATCGCCGACGCCGTGAGGAGGTCACGCGCGCGACGACGATCCGGACGCATTCCCGCCGTCTCGAGAAGCAGCACAAGCACGGGACCCTGCGGTTCGTGCTCCTCGTGCTGCTGCTGATCACCGTGGCGGTCGTCGTGACCGTCGCGATGTTCGAGACGCTCTACATGGTCATGGGCTAGGGCACGGCCCCCTTGAGGTACGGCCCCCGGCAGGACAGGTCGGCGAAGCCGACCTGATGGTTCTCGAACGTCCCGCCGAAGCCGAGATCGATCGGACCGCCTGCGGCGGTCCGTCCCGCCAGGGGGCCGTGCCTACGCCGCGTCAGCAGGCGCGGCGGTGCCCGGCGTGACGACGGTGGCGGCGTCCTTCTCCTGCTGGATCTCCAGGTAGACCTCCTTGCGGAACACCGGAATGTCCCGCGGGGCCTGGATGCCGACCCGGACCTTCTCCCCCATGATCGACAGCACCGACACCTCGATGTCGTCCCCGATCATGATGCTCTGATTCGACTTCCGGGTCAGGACCAGCACTTCTCCACCGCCTCCGAGCGTGAGAGCGCGCCGCTGGAGCGCGCGTCGGACCAAACTACCAACCGGTGTGGTGGTGGCGCAAGCGCAACTCCCCGTCGCAGTTTCCGGAGTATCGGCGTTTTCCGTTCGCGCGACGCCGCCGCGCGACAGGCGCGCGGCCGCGCGACGCGCCCTTCGCTAGGCTCCCGCGACCGATGGCACGACGCTCCCTGAAGCCCCAGCTCAACCAGATCCGCACGTGGGTCCGTCAAGGACGGACCGACGCATGGATCGCCCACCAGCTGGAAACCACCGTCCAGCAGGTTCAGGCGTTCAAGCGCGAGCATGAGCTGGAGCCCGACGGCGCGCCCGATGCGGTCGCCGATCTCGACGCCGACATCGACCTGCGAGCGGAGGACGACGCGCTCATCGCCGCGGAACTCGAGCAGGAGGCCGCCCGCAAGGCCGAGGAGGATGCACGCAAGGCCGAGGAGGACGCGGCCAGGGGCGATGAGGACGACGAGGAGGACGCCGCCCCGCGTCGCCGCCGCGGCCGACGCGGCGGCCGCGGCCGCGCGCGCGGCGGATCCCGCGAGCTCGAGGGCAGCTTCGACCACGGCGAGGAGGGCTACGGGCTGTGGCTCGACCCCGCCGTCGCCGACGACCCCGTGTACGCCGAGCACTGGGCGGGTCACCGCCCCGTGACGGTGACGATCGAGGAGGAGCAGATCGTCATCCGCCGCGCCGGTCCCGAGGCCGGCGCCGACGACTGAGTCGCCGTCCTACGGCGCCTCGAGGCGCCGTCCGCCGGCATAGTCGATCGCGCCGCGCACGTACCGCGCGAACGCCGCGTCCGCGACCCGCGCATCCCAGCTCCACGGCGCTCGCGGCGCCACCCGCGCCGCGAGGTCCAGGCACCACCCGGTGCCGTCCTCGTAGAGGTCCGCGAGCTCGTCCGTGGTGAACGCTCCGCCGAGGCGCCGCCGCAGCTCGGCGAGGATCGCCTCCTCGACGCGATGCAGCGCCGGAAGCTGCTCGGGCGCGGCATCGTCCAGGTACCGCTCCCCCTGCCGCCACTGCTGGATCGCGGTCTCGAAGGACACGCGCTGGAGGCTAGCCGGGGGCCGCAACCGCGCGCGGCGCGCGCACGTCCGGAGCGCCGTACCGCACGCTCCGAGCCGCCGACGCCACGCCGAGGCGCCGGGGACCGGACCACGGCTGCGAGCGAGGCGCACCGCCGGAGCCGGTCTTCCCGGCCGACCGCGCGCCGAGGGCAGGCCGGGTCGTCCCCAGGCCGCGTCGCCCCACCACGGGCGCTCGTGGACCGCCCGTCCCTACGGCAGGTTCTCGATGACGTACGACCGCTCGCCGGGCCGGACCATGCCGAGGCGGCGCGCCTCGCGCTCGAGGGCTCCGGGGCTGCGCAGCGCCTTCACGCGGCGTGCGAGACGGTCGTTCTCGGCCTGCATGCGCACGACGTCGGCGCGGCGCTGTGCAGCCTCGCCGCGGGTGGACCAGATCGAGAGGAGCGGATGGACGTAGAGGATCGCGACGAACACGAACAGGACGAGCACCATGAGCCGGCCGACCCGGTCCCAGCGGATCGCGCCGCTGCGCGGCGGCGCGGCCACCGCGCGCGGGCGGGGTGCATGCCGCCGGACGGTCTGCGGGGCGCGGGCGGCGTTGCGGGCAGCGGCCATCGGGCGATCCTTCGCCGCCCGCTGACCGTTCCCTGCTCGTGCAGACGGGTGTTCAGCGCCGCAGGCCGCTGCGTCCCGGGTAGGTCGCGTCGGCGCCGAGCGCCTCCTCGATCCGCAGGAGCTGGTTGTACTTCGCGACGCGGTCCGAGCGTGCCGGCGCGCCGGTCTTGATCTGGCCGCAGCCGGTGGCGACGGCGAGGTCCGCGATCGTCGTGTCCTCCGTCTCGCCCGAGCGGTGGGACATGACGGCGGTGTAGCCGGCCCCCCGCGCCATCGCGATCGCGTCCAGCGTCTCGGTGAGCGTCCCGATCTGGTTGACCTTGATGAGGATCGAGTTGCCGACGCCGAGGTCGATCCCCCGCTTGAGCCGCTCGGTGTTCGTCACGAACAGGTCGTCGCCGACGAGCTGCACCCGATCGCCGATCCGCTCGGTCAGCGCGCGCCAGCCGTCCCAGTCCTCCTCGGCCATACCGTCCTCGAGCGAGACGATCGGGTAGCGGTCCGCCATCTGCGCCCAGTAGTCGGCCATCTCGTCGGCGCTGAGGGTGCGCCCCTCGTGCTCGAGGACGTAGCTGCCGTCCTCGAAGATCTCGCTGACGGCGGGGTCGAGCGCGATCGCAAGGTCGCTGTCCGGGGTGTAGCCGGCCGCCTCGATGCCGGCGATGACCACCTGGATCGCCTCCTCGTTGGAGCCCAGGTCGGGCGCGAAGCCGCCCTCGTCGCCGACGGTCGTGGCGAGCCCGCGGTCGTGGAGCGTCTTCTTCAGGGCGTGGTACGTCTCGACGCACATGCGCAGGCCCTCGGAGAACGAGGCCGCCCCGACGGGCATGACCATGAACTCCTGGAAGTCCACCTTGTTGTCGGCGTGCGCGCCGCCGTTGAGGACGTTCATCATCGGCACCGGCAGGACGTGGGCACCCTCGCCGCCCAGGTAGCGCCACAGCGGGAGCCCCTCCTCCGCGGCGGCCGCGTGCGCGGCGGCCAGCGAGACGCCGAGGATCGCGTTGGCGCCCAGGCGTGACTTGTTCGGCGTCCCGTCGAGGTCGCAGAGCGCCCGGTCGAGGCCGCGCTGGTCCTCGGCGTCCAGGCCCGCGACCGCGCTCGCGATCTCGCCGTTGACGTTCGCGACGGCCTTGGTGACCGCCTTACCGAGGTAGGCGTCTCCGCCGTCGCGCAGCTCGGTCGCCTCGAACTCGCCCGTCGAGGCGCCGGACGGCACCGCCGCGCGACCCGCTGCGCCCGAGCGCAGGACCAGTTCGACCTCGACGGTGGGGTTGCCGCGGCTGTCGAGAATCTGGCGGGCGTGGACGCGGTCGATCTGGCTCATGAATCCTCCGGGGTCAGCTGTGCATGGGCGTAGTAGGTGAGCTGGGCGTCGAAGTCGAGGTCCGGCCAGCGCTCGCCGCGCGCGTTTGCCAGGCGCTCGGCCGCCTCCAGGCGGCGGCGGAAACGGCCGGTCGCTCCGCGGAGGGCGAGCTCCGGGTCGACGTGGAGCTTGCGCGCGACGTTGACCGCGGCGAACAGGACGTCCCCCACCTCGGCGAACAGCCGCTCCTGCGCCGCCCCGTCGCGCGCGGCGCCGGCGAGCTCGTCCACGCCCGCGCTCAGGGCTTCGAGCGGTGCCTCGGCGTCGGGGAGGTCGAACCCGGTGGAGGCGGCGCGGCGCTGGACCTTGCGCGCCAGCAGCGGCGCCGGGAGGTTCTCCGGCACCTCGCCGAAGATCCCGGGCTCGCGGCCCGGCTCGCCGGACTTGATCGCGTCCCAGTTGCGCAGCACGTCGCCGGAGGTCTGCGCGTCGCGCAGGCCCGCCTCGGCCATCTCCTCGGGGGAGAAGACGTGCGGATGCCGGCGCACGAGCTTGTCGTGACAGTGGTCGGCGACCTGGGCGAGGTCGCCGGCGCCGCGCTCCTCCATCAGCAGCGACAGGAAGTGGACCTGGAAGAGGACGTCCCCCAGCTCGTCGAGCAGCCCCGCGTCGTCCCCCGCGTTGGCGGCATCCGCCAGCTCGTAGGCCTCCTCGACGGTGTGCGGGACGATCGAGCGCTCGTCCTGCTCGCGGTCCCAGGGGCACTCGCGGCGCAGGCGGCGCGTCAGATCGTCCAGCCTGAGAGGGCCTCGTGGGTCTCCGCACGGCTCACCGTGCGGAGACTAGAGGCGCGGGCCCGCCCGCTGCGGTCAGCCCGCGGGCGTCGTCTGCTGCGGCGGAGCCTGCTGCTGCTGCTCCTGCGGAGCGGCCGTCGGCTGCGGGACCGCACCGGGCGGCACCGTCGACGCCGGCTTCGTCTTCGAGTTGGCGCAGTCCGGGACCGTGTAGCCCTTCGCGCACTCGGTCTCGCCGCGCCAGCGGTCCTGGTACTCGTTGCCGAACTCCGTCAGCGCGTTGCGCTGGTTCTCCGACACGATGATCTGCTTGATCGACGCGCGCAGCTGGTTGTCGAGCGGCTGGGTCTTGGCCGGGGTGATCCGGGTGACCTGGAAGACGTAGTAGCCCTCGCTGGTCTTGATCGGGCCGTAGACCTTGCCCTTCTCGGCCTCGAAGACGGCCTTGTCGAAGGCCTTCTCGCCCTGGCCCTCGGTGACGTTCAGGAGCTGACCGCCGTTGGCCTTCGTCGTCGGGTCGGTCGAGTACTTCTTCACGGCGTCGTTGAAGGGCAGCCCGTCCTCGAGCGCCGCCTTGGCCGCCTTCGCCTGCGCCTCGGTCTTCGTCAGGATGACGAGGAGGTCGCGCGTCGCCGGCTGCGTGAACTGCTTCTTCTTGTTCTTGTTGTAGTACTCGGTGACGTCCGCCTGGCTGACGTCCGTCGTGCCCTTCGTCAGCTTCTCGGTGATCTTCTGCTCGATCAGCTGTGTGCGCTGGCGGTAGAGGAGATCGGCCTCCGTCTGGCCCGACTTGTCGAGGAAGAGGGCGTAGGCCTTGGCGCTCGGGAAGGCGGTCTTGCGTGCCTTGTCGAACGACTCCTTGACCTCCTTGTCGCTGACCTTGATGTCCTGGCGCTCGGCCTCGGACTCGAGCCATGCGGCGCGGACGAGGAAGGACATGACCTGGCCCTTGAGCTGGTCGTACTGCTGCTGGCAGGACTTCTTCAGCTGCGCCTCGGTGGGCTTCGGCTGGCCCTTGACCGGCTTGGGCAGCGTCGCCTTGCGGTCGGCGATGCACTTCGTGAAGTCCGGCGGATCCGGGATGACGACCTTTGCGCCCGCCTGGGCACCGGCCGAGAGCGCGGCGATCTTCAGCCAGCGATCGAAGGTCTCCTGGGACGTCGTGGAGCCGTCGACGTTCAGGACGTCGCCCTCAGGCACGGAGTTCCCGCCGCAGGCGGCGAGGGAGAGGGCGAGGGCGAAAAAAACGGCGCCGAGCGCCAGGGGAGCACGCAGAGTCTTGTTCATCGCCTCGGCAGTGTAGGGAGATGCGGCGGGCAGCGCGCCACCAACCGGAGATTCCGTGGTCGCAGGGTCGCTCAGGCCGCGGCGCGGACGGCTGCGAGCAGGCCGTCGGCGGCCCGGACGACCGCCGGCAGCCGCTCCTCGGCACTCTCCGGGATCTTCAGCGACACCTGGGAGCGGCCCGGCTCGTACCGCGCCTCGGGCAGCTCTTCGCGCAGGCGCCCCTGCCGCGCCTCGTCGAGGTCGATCGGCGTGACCGACAGACGCTCCTTCGTGATCGTCACCGCGCGCGCACCGGCGTGGCCGAGCTTGATCCGCGCCTGCTGCAGCGCGAGCAGGTTCTCCAGCGGCAGCGGCACCGGCCCGAAGCGATCCTCGAGCTCGTCGCGCAGCTCCCCGAGGTCGCCCACCTCGCGCGCCGCCGCGACGCGGCGGTGCACGTCGATCTTCGCCGCCTCGTAGGGGATGTAGTCGGCGGGGACGTAGGCGTCGACGCTGACGTCGAGACGCACGGGCTCGATCTCGTCCTCGCCGTCCGGCGGCCCGGCCGCGCGGACGGCCTCGTCGAGCATCGCCAGGTAGAGCTCGAAGCCGAGCGCGGCGACGTGCCCGGACTGCTCGTCGCCGAGCAGGTTGCCCGCCCCGCGGATCTCCAGGTCGCGCATCGCGACCTTGAAGCCGGCGCCGAGCTCGGTGTAGTCGCTGAGCGCGCTCAGGCGCTTCATCGCCTCCTCCGTCAGGGCGGCGGCGCTCGGATACAGCAGGTAGGCGTAGGCGCGCTCGCGGCTGCGTCCGACCCGTCCCCGGATCTGGTAGAGCTGGCTGAGGCCGAACAGGTCGGCGCGCTCGACGATCAGCGTGTTCGCCTGCGGGATGTCGATCCCCGACTCGATGATGCTCGTGGCGACCAGGACGTCCGCCTCGCCGCGCAGGAAGCCCATCATCCGCTGCTCGAGCTCCTGCTCGTCGAGCTGCCCGTGGGCGACCTCGAAGCGCATGCCGGGGCACAGCCCGCGCAGGCGCTCGGCGGTCTCGTCGATCGTCTCGACCCGGTTGTGGAGGAAGAACGCCTGCCCGCCGCGCGCGTGCTCGCGCTCCAGCGCCTGCCGGACGAGCTGCTCGTCGTAGTCGCCGACGTACGTCTTCACCGGCCTGCGGCCCTCGGGCGGCGTCTCGATGACGCTGATGTCGCGCATCCCGGCGAGCGACATCTGCAGCGTGCGCGGGATCGGCGTCGCGCTCATCGCGATGACGTCGACCTTGAGCTTGAGCTGGCGCAGCAGCTCCTTCTGCTTGACGCCGAAGCGCTGCTCCTCGTCCACGATCAGCAGGCCGAGGTCCTTCGGCCGGATGTCGCGGCCGAGCACGCGGTGCGTGCCGATGAGGATGTCGACCCTGCCCTCGTTGAAGGCGGTCACGACCTCGCGCTGCTCGGCGGCCGAGCGGAACCGGCTGACGACGTCGATCGTGAACGGGTAGTCCTTGAGCCGCTCGGCGAACGTGCCGTGATGCTGCTGGGCGAGGATCGTCGTCGGCGCCAGGACCAGCACCTGCTTGCCGTCGTTCGCCGCCTTGAACGCGGCGCGCAGGGCGACCTCGGTCTTCCCGTAGCCGACGTCACCGCAGATCAGACGGTCCATCGGCTGGGCCCGCTCCATGTCCGCCTTCACGGCCTCGATCGCCTCGGCCTGGTCGGCGGTCTCGGTCCACGGGAACGCGGACTCGAACTCGATCTGCCAGGCGCTGTCGGGCGGGAACTCGTGCCCCGCGCGCCGGCGGCGCTCGCTGTAGAGGTTCAGCAGCTCGCCCGCCAGCTCCTGGGCCGCGCGGCGCGCCCGTGCCTTCAGCGTCTCCCACGACTTGCCGCCGAGCTTCGACAGCTTCACCCCGCCCTCGCCGGCGGCCGCCGCGCCCACGTAGCGCGTGATCTTCGCGAGCTGGTCGACCGGCATGAAGACCTTGTCCGTCCCGGCGTACTCCAGTTCCAGGTAGTCGCGCGTGATGCCAGCGACGGTCTTCGTCTCGAAGCCGGCGAAGCGCGCGACGCCGTGGTCCTCGTGGACGACGATGTCGCCGGTGCGCAGTTCGGTGAACGACCCCAGGCGACCGCGCCGACGCTGCGCGGAGCTCTGCCCGCCGGTGCGCTCGGCCCGCCGCCTGCGGAACAGCCGGTGCTCGGGGATGACGGCGAGCCGCAGCCCGGCCGCGATGAACCCGTCGCGCAGCGTCGCGCCCGCGAAGTGCAGCGACCCCGCCTCGGGATCGGGCGTCGCGGCCCCGGCGTCCTCCTCATCCTCCAGCCACGGCGCCCGCAGCCGTGCGAGGTTGTAGGCCGCGCGCTCCCCTTCCCCCTGCGGCTGAAGGTCACCACGGTCCGGTAGCCCGAGCGCACGTGCTGCTCGAGCGCCGGCTCGGCCTCGGCCATCGACCGCGCGCCGACGTCCGCGGCCTGCGCACGGAACTCGATCGGCTGGTCGGAGGAGAGCGACGAGAGCCGGATGCGGCAGCGGGCGTCGAGCGCCGCGGCGACGGCATCCGGGGAGACGTAGAGCTGGTGGGCGTCGGCGTCGTGGAAGGCGGCGCAGACGTCCTGCCAGTGGTCGGCGAGCGCGGGGGCGATGTCCTCCTCGGACGCGATCAGCACGGCGGCATCGGCCGGCGCCAGGTCGAGCAGCGCGTGGAAGCGGTCCGTCGGCAGCAGCTCGGCGATGTCGGGGCGGTCCTCGGCGTCCGACAGCGCCGCGATCTCCGCGAGCTCGCGATGCTCCGGGCCGAGCTCGGCCGCGGGCGCGATCTCGACGGCGTCGAGGTCCCCCAGTGAGCGCTGGGTGAACGTCGAGAAGTGCCGCAGCGACTCGACCTCGATGTCGAACAGGTCGGCGCGGACCGCGTGATCCTCGGTGGCGGGATAGACGTCGACGATGCCGCCGCGGATCGCGAACTGCCCGCGGTCCTCGACCTGCTCGACCCGCTCGTAGCCGGCCGCGACGAGATCCGCGGCGAGCTCGTCGAGGTCCAGGAGGTCGCCGCGGCGGATCGTGAACGGCCGCGGACGCAGCGCCGGGTCGGGGACCTTCTCGCTCAGCGCCACGGCCGAGACGACGATGACGGGCGGCTCGTCCTCCCCGGTCGCCTGCGCCGCGTTCCAGCTCGTCAGTGCGTCGAGCGCGGCGACGCGCAGGCCGACGAGGTGCGCCGGCGGCGTGAGATGCGACTCGTAGGCCACGCCCCGGCTCGGCGAGAAGCGGACCGGCCGGGGATGCAGCCAGGCGCGCAGGTCGGTGGCGAGATCCTGCGCCTGGCGATCATCACCGGCGACCACGATCGCGGGGCGTCCCGCGGCGAGCGCGTCGTCGACGCCGTCCAGCAGCGCGGCGACGAGGTACGGGCGCAGCGCGGCCGAGACGAACGCGCGACCGCCGTCGCGGGCGAGCGCGACGCCGCTCGGGTCATGGGCGAGCTGGCTCAGGAGGGGGCGCAGGGACATCTCGTCGGCACGCCGAACGGCCGCGCGGGTACGCGGCCGGGGGATGCCGCTCGACGATAGCGATCAGGCCGTGGCGTCGATGTTGAGGCGCACGTACCCGATCTGGACGCCGTCGCCCGCGGTGCGGTCGAGCCGCTGCAGGACCGCGTCGACGAACGGCTCACGCAGCTCGTCGGGCAGCTGCTCGAGGTGCGCGCCGAGGTTGATCTCGCGCAGGTAGGCGCGCGGGTCCGCGGGCGTGACCGGCCGGTCCTCGAGCCATGCGCGCGCCTGGGAGAACCCCGCAGCGGCCAGCAGCTCCTCGGTCGGTGCCGGTGCGGCGAAGCGCCAGGGGCCGGCCCAGCCGGCGAGGTGGGGCGCGAAGGGCTCCTCGGCGCCCACGCCGCGCGCGGCGGCGTGGACCGCGGCGATGTTGCCCTCGCCCCCGCACTGCGCGACGAGCCGCCCGCCGGGGCGCAGCGCCGCCCGCAACCGCCCGAACAGCAGCGCGTGGTCGCCGATCCAGTGGAACGTCGCGGTCGACAGGATCGCGTCGGCCGGCTCGACCTCCAGCTCGGTGAGGTCGGCGACGCGGAGCTCCAGCCGCGGGTCGTCTCCGAGGCGCTCACGCGCCGCGGCGATCATCGACGGCGACCCGTCGACGCCGATCACGCGGCCCCGTGGCAGACGATCGAGCAGCGCCCGGGTGACGCGGCCGGACCCGCACCCGGCGTCGATGACCGTCTCGTGGCCGGCGAGCGGCAGCCTGCCCAGCACCGCGCGGCCCATCGCCTCCATCGGCGTGGAGAGCCGGTCGTAGTCGGCTCCGTTCCAGTCGCGTGCGATCGTCATGGTCTGTACGTTATCACGTACGGCCGTATGTGGCATGAACGTCGCCGGCCTTGAGCGATCCGCGTCCCACCTGTCACGCGCGGCGCGTCAGGCTCGAGTCGTGGGCCGGATCACCACCGATGAGCGACCTCCATCCGGCCTGCCGGGCCAGGACCGGCGGATCGCCGCGCTCGCCGCCGGACAGCACGGGCTCGTCACGCGCGCCCAGCTCCTGGGCCTCGGGGTATCCCCATCGGCGGTGACGCGACGCCTGTCCGGCGGGCGCCTGCACGCGGTGCATCGCGGCGTCTACGCGGTCGGCCATCCGCTCCTGACCCGCCGCGCGACCGAGCTGGCCGCGGTCCTGGCGTGCGGCCCGCGGGCGGTCCTGAGCCACGGGGCCGCCGGGGCGCTCTGGGGCCTCGTCGCGTGGAACGGCGCTCGGCACGTCACGGCGCCTCGATCGCGCGGGCCGGTGCCGGGTGTCAGCGTCCACCGCACCCGCGGGTTGCTGCCCGCGGAGACGACGGTCTGTGAGGGCGTGCCGTGCACCACCTGGGCGCGGACGCTGCTCGACCTGGCCGGTGACCTCCCCGTCCACCGGCTCGCCCGGGCGCTGGAGGCGGCGGCGCTGGCCGGAATGTACGACCAGGCCGAGCTCACGTCGGTCCTCGACCGCGCGGCGGGACGACGCGGCGCGGGGCGCCTGCGCGAGGCCCTCGCACGAGGGCACCACCTGACGCCGTCAGGAACCCGGTCCGTTCTGGAAGAGGCGTTCCTGGCGCTGATTCGCTGCGCGCCGCGCCCGCTCCCGGCCCCGCGAACCAACGCCTGGCCGGCGCTCCTCGGCGACCCCACGTTCGAGGTCGACGTCCTCTGGAAGGACGAGCGGGTGGTGGTCGAGCTCGACGGCCGCCGCTACCACGAGCTGGAGGGCGCCCGGCAGCGCGATCGCGCGCGCGACGCGGCCCTTGTGCGCAACGGGTACACCGTGATCCGTCTGACCTGGGCCGACGTCACACAGCGTCCCGGGCGGACGCTGCGGCGGGTCGAGCGCGCGCTGGGCCGGATCGAGCCCGCCCAGGACACCCGATCCGGCCCGGCGCGCCGGCCCGAGCGGGGTGGGCCGGATCAGGGTCGCTGACCGGTGTCGATCCGGCCCGCCGGGCCGGGCGCGCCGGCGGCGCCACTCAGCGGGCGGGCAGCTCGAGCTCGCCGCGCACGATGCGCTCGGCGACGTCGGCGGCGTCGCGCACGAGCGCCTCGACATCGGCGGCGGGCTGCCGCCAGCGGCCGAGGACGTACGCGGAGACGATCTCCGGGTCCGTCGACTCCGGGCGCCCGACGCCGATCCGCACACGGCCGAAGTCGGCGGACCCCAGGCCCCGCTTCAGCGACTTCAGGCCGTTGTGACCCGCGAGGCCGCCGCCCAGCCGTGGGCGGATGTCCCCGAACGGCAGGTCGATCTCGTCGTGCAGCACGAGCACGCGGTCCAGCTCGACCCTGTAGGCGCCCCGCGCCGGCCCGGCGCAGGTGCCCGACTCGTTCATGTACGTGAGCGGCTGCAGCAGCGCGACGCGGGGCCCGCCGATGCCCGCCCGGCCCTCGGCCAGCCGGCCGCCGAACTTCTGCTTCGACTTGCCCAGGTCCCAGCGCGACGCGAGCTCGGCGAGCACGAGGAACCCGACGTTGTGCGGCGTGCGCTCGTATTCCGGACCGGGGTTGCCCAGCCCGACGATGAGCCAGTCGGCCGGCGCGGTCCCGCTGAACGGGTTGCGCACGGCGCGGGGAGCTAGTCCTCGTCGCCGCCGGAGTCGGCGTCGGCGGCCTCGCTCTCGCCGACGAGCTCGGTCTCCTCCTCGATGCCCTCCTCCTCGTCGGTCCGCAGGCGCGGAGCGAGCAGGGAGGCGGCGACCGTCTCCGGGTCGTCGAGGACGGTGACGCCGGCCGGGACGACCAGGGAGGACAGCGGCAGCGTGTCGCCGATGGTCATCTCCGAGACGTCGAGCGAGAGCGTCTCAGGGATCTCGTTCGGGAGCGCCTCGACGGTGACCTCGCGCAGCGACTGGTCCAGGACTCCGCCGTCGCGGATGCCGGGCGCGTTCTCCGCACCGACGAGCTCGATCGTCACGATCGCCTCGATCGGCTTGCTCAGGTCCACCCGCAGGAAGTCCACGTGCGTCGTCTCACCGCGCACCGGATGGTGCTGGGAGTCCTTGAGCACGGCCGACGTGCTCTTGCCGTCCATCGAGAGCTCGATGACGGCGCCGGAGGCCTGCAGCGCATGCCGCAGCTCACGCGCGTCGACGGCGAACGGCAGCGGATCGCCGCCGCGGCCGTAGAGGATGCCGGGGACGAGGCCGTCGCGGCGCAGGCGGCGCGTGGTCCGGGAGCCCTCGACGTCGCGGGGCTGAATGGTGAGGGTGGTGGTGTCTGAACTGGCCATGAGCGACGATCGAAGGTAGCAGGGACCGGCGCGATGCGGCCGGTCCGCGAGCGCGCCTCAGGTGCCGGGCGAGCCGATCTGGCGGGCGGCGCGGAACTGCTCCTGCAGGGTCGCAAAGCCCGGCTTCGGCACCCCGTCGAACGACACGACGCCCTTCTGGTGCAGCGGCGACGCCGGCCGCGGGTTGCCGCCGTCCCATTGCGGGCGCACGCGGAACTCCTGCAGCGCCCAGTAGATCGAGCCCGACAGCCAGGGCTTGGTCGCGTAGACGCCCAGGTGGTAGCGGATGAAGTCCTGCTGGAACTGGTGGGTTCCGCGCTCCTCGATCGGGCCGTCGCGGTTGGCCTCCGCGCCGAACTCGCTGATCATCAGCGCCTTGTCCGGGTAGCACGCGCGCACGGTGTCCAGGTACTCGGAGAGCAGCTCGCGATCGGCGATCGACCCGTTCGGGCCCGGGTACCAGCCGAAGTAGTCGTTGATGCCGATGACGTCGATCGGCGCGTACTCCGCCTGGCAGCCGACGCCGGGCGCCGCCGCGAACGCGATGGCGACCGGGCGGGTCGGGTCCAGGCGCTTGGCGGTCTCCGCGGCGCGCCTGATGTACGCGGCCTGCGAGGGGCCCGGCCGCGAGCTCATCTCGTTGCCGACCGACCACAGGAGCACGGAGGGATGGTTGCGGTCGGCGAGCACGCTCGACTCCATCACTTCGACGGCGGCGTCGCGCACCTGCGCCTTCGCGAGCTCCTCGGTGTCCACCTGGTAGACGGGGACCTCCGACCAGACGAGCATCCCCAGCCGGTCGGCCCGCTCGAGCGTGTACGGGTGCAGCGGGTAGTGCGCGCGGATGAGCGTCGCGCCGAGTGCGCGCGTCCACGCGAGCTGCTGGTCGCGGGCGGCGTTGTCGATCGCGAAGCCGCGTGTGCGCGAGTCCTCCTGCAGGCCGACGCCGCGGACGTCGAGCGGGCGGCCGTTCAGCACCAGGCGCCCGTCCGAGACCTTGATCGACCGCACGCCGACCGAGCGGCGGAACGTCTGCAGGGTCCGCTTGCCGGACAGCGCGCGCAGGGTCGCGTCGTAGAGATACGGGCGGTCGGGCGACCACAGCCGCGGCTTCGCCACGCGGATCCGCTGCGTCAGCGTGGCCGAGGACTTCGGGCCGAGCGAGACCCGACCGACGCGGACCGTGCGCGAGCCGAAACGCCCTGTGACGGTGACCGTGCGTGAGGTCACGCCGGCGTTGCGCACGCGGACGTTCCACGTGACCGTCGCCGCGCACGCCGCGCACGGCAGGTCGGGCCGCACGTCCACCATGTCGAAGTCGATGTCGTCGACCGCGCGCAGGTAGACCTCGCGCAGGATGCCGCCGTAGTTCCACCAGCCGCCGAGCGGCCGGCCGCGCACGTCGAACTTCGCGGGCGGGAAGTCGCTGGCGGTGCGGCGGCTGTCCACGCGCAGGACGAGCCGGTTGACCCCGGTGCGCTTGAGGAAGCCGCGCGGGAGACGCAGTTCGAACGGCAGGTAGGCCCCGTCGTGCTTGCCGATGAACCGCCCGTTGAGCCAGGCCGAGACGCGGTAGTTGACCGACTCGAAGCGCGCCGTCCACATCGAGCGCCTTGCGCTTGGACGGCAGGCGGAAGTCCTTGCGGTACCAGCCGACGGCGCCGGCGAACGAGGCGTTGCTCTCGTCGGTCGCGTTCCACGCGTTCGGCACCGTCGTCGCGGTCCAGCCCGCGGTCGACGCGTCGCGCTGCCAGCCCCGGCCGTCACCGTTGAATGCGGGGTCGGGGCGGAACAGCCAGGTGCCGTCGACGAGGAAGCGCCCGGACGGGCCGTCGCGGTAGAGCGTGCGCGACGACGGGGTCGAGACGACCGACGACGCGGGCGGCCCGGCGGAGGGCGGCGCCTGGGCGGGCGGCGTCTGCGCGCCGGCCGCGGGGACCGCGAAGAGCGTCGTGGCCGCCGCGACCACGATCGCGCTGACGGCGCGTCTCAGCATGCCGCGTCTCCGGCGATCTTCGGCCCGATGCCCGTCACGACGACCTCGCCGCCGAGGAACGGCACGCCCCGGCGCTCGACGTCGACGCACTGCACGTACGGCAGGCTCGTGCCGCCGACGTCCCAGGCCACGCGCGTCGGACCGCTCTCGGCGAGCAGTGCGTGCGAGGTGCTCGAATCGATGCGCAGGACGCGGATCTGGCCCGGGCGGCTGAGCGTGCGCGCGTTCCGGCGCACGGCGGCCTCACAAGCGCTCGAGCCTGCGCAGCCGTCGATCAGGGCCGCCATGGAGGCGGCGTCCCCGGCGGCCTGGGCGCGGAGCAGGTCGGTCACGGCCGTCCGCTCACGGTTCTCCGCCGTCAGCCAGCGGGCGACGAGGAAGGAGAACAGGACGAAGATGGCCGCACCGAAGGCGATGGTCATCGCATGGCGCAACGTCACGACGATCCAGGGTAGGGATCGCGGCGGGCGGGACGCGCCGGTCCGGGTAGGCTGCAGGCGTGCTCGCAAAGCTCGCCTACAAGCCGTTCGCCATCGTCCTCGGCATCGGCGCCTCACGCGCCGCGGCGAAGGCGTTCAACAGCGCGTGGGAGACCTCGCACGGCGCCAAGCCCCCGAAGCCGACCACCGAGGAGGCCACCTGGGGCCAGGTGCTCGGCGCCGCGGCCCTGCGCGCAACGACGTTCGCCGTCACGGCCGCCGCCGTCGACCGCGCCGGGGCCAAGTCGTTCCGCTACCTCACCGGCTACTGGCCCGGCGACAAGGCGCCCGCGCCGGTCAAGCAGGTCGAGGCCCGCGACGCCTGAGCGCCCGGCGGCCGTGGACTCCCCCGCCGCCCTGCTGCTGGACCGTCTCGGCCTGACCGACGACGAGCTCTGCAGGATCCTCGACGTCGACCCGCTCGCGGTCATCGGGGGCGACCTCGACCACCGGCCCGAGCTGCCGATCCTCCTCGCACTGACGGACGCGCCCGCGGCGCGTCTGGGGACCGGCGTGCTGCGCCGATGGGTCCGCACGAGCGGGCCGGCCGGACGCCCGCTCGACCACCTGCTCGCGCGCGACTTCGGCGCGTTCGAGGTCGCGATCGAGCGGCTGGACGAGCGCGGGTTCGTGATCGGCGGGGGCTGACCGCCCTGGCAGCGCGTGGTGGTCGGGGGCCGGTGTCGCACCGGTCGCCGGGGGCGGCACCCGACCTCCCGGGCGACCGGCGCGCGCCGGCCCCTGCGACGTGACGCTGGGGCGGGCCCGTCACTCGTGCGGGCGACTGCTGCTTATGCATGGAAAGCAGGAGCGGGGGCGGTCAGTCCAGGCCCAGCGCCGAGCACGCTGGGCGACGGGGTGGAGGCGGCGTACACGACCGCCGCCTCCACGTCCCGTGAGCGGCCGGGTTCAGCCGAGTTCGACGGCGTTCACGCGGCGAGCGTACGCCGACACCGTCTGGGTACCCGACTGGTAGTAGTTCCCGATGAGAGCGAACGTGTGGGTTCCCGCCGAGACCGTTACCACGACGCTGGCGGACAGCTCGGCACGGGCGTACGAGGTGCCCGGAGCGGTCGCACCGAGGTTCGTCCAATACGTCCCGTCGATTGCGGTGCCGTCGAGCGTCAGCTTGGCGAAGGCATCTCCGGCGTTGGTGGCGCTCTCCGCGGTGTACTGACCGAGAACGAGCACCTTGGAGGTGGCCTTGGTGGTTGTGAGCGTCGTCGATGCCACCGTCGTTTCCGCCGGGTACTTGGCCAGGGTCACCGGCGACGCGATCTGGTGGTCGGCACCGGCGGACGAGGCATTTCCTGTACCAGGGTCGCCCTTGACGCCGGCGGCGCCCGCGTCGCCCTTGGCGCCCGCGTCGCCCTTGGCGCCCGCGGCACCCGTGGCGCCGGTCTTGCCTTGGAGCGCCTTCTGCGCGCTGCTGCTCAGGTCGCCGACCGCGAGCGAGCCGTTCTTGACCTTTGCTCCGGTGACCGCATTCCTCTTGATCTGCTTGGTCCCGACGCTGTTGGCCGGCAGAGTCGCGGCGGCGTAGCCGACGCCGCCCAGAGCGACGAACAGCGCGAGCGACGCTACGACGTTGCCGTATGTCAGGCGAGACATGACCGACCGCACCATGTGAATCCTCCTGTGTGCCTTGATGATCAGAGGAACACTCGCAAGCGGATCGGGCTCGTCCGTCCGCGCACCACCGCACGTTCGGCGGTGGGAGCTACTGACGCACACGGCGCTGATCAGTACAACCCCGAGTCACGGGTGCACCCGGAGTCCTTGGGCTTCGTGCTCTCTCGGTGGCCCTTGGCAGCATCAGGCATTCCGCCCCCGCTTTGGACTCCGTGAAACCCGGCCTGGCTCAAGTTCGGGATGAGCGCCTCTGGCGGGGATGGTGGTGTGGGCCGCGTTGGTCGTCCCGCTGACGATTGGCCTGTTGTGCCTGTCGCGCCGGATCTGGAACGTCGCCGTAAGGATCGACGGCGATCTCGTGTTTGCTGCAACCTCTTTCGCACCTACCGCGTGCGGGCGAGCGAGGTCGTCGCGGTGGACCTCGACCGACGCAGTCGCTTTGCCGTCCTGCGCTCCCGTGACGGGCACCTCACACGGGTCGGAGCACTCCGCTGGACGTTCTCCAACTACAACCTCGACCCGGCGTCGCCACGGTCGGTCGAGGGGCGACTCGCAACACTTGGAGTGGACCCGTCGTGCGGACACTCGGCGTGCCCGTCCCGGTCATGCCCGACTGGACGGGCAAGACGGAACGGTGGCGCGCAGATGCATCGCGTCGCTGAGCAAGCGCATTGTCGCTCTGGACGGAAGGCAGGAGTGGGTTCGTGTCACGCCCGGGGTGGCGAACCGACATCTCGGCAGGGGGTGCTCAACGAGATCGGAGTTGTGTCCTGCCAGGCGTGGCGAACCAGGAGTTCGTCTCGGCAGCTGATCGGCGGGGACATGTGACCGTCGCGGCAGGGCGCCGCGAGGCGTGGCCGGTGCGCGTCGGTCACCCGGGAGGTCGGGTGCCGCCCCCGGTGACCGATGCGACACCGGCCGCCGACCACCGACCACCGGCCGCTCAGGCGTCCTCGTCCCGAACCCTGATCCCGAGCTCCGCCGCCCACAGCCCGGCGTTGGCGACGACGTCGGGCCACGGCATGGTCGCTCCCCGGAGGCGGCCGGCACCGAGCAGGCCGTCGAGACCGCAGTCATGCATCTCGCACGTCGTGAGCGTCGCGTCACGCAGATCGAACTCCGTCATGTCGCAGCGATGGAAGCGGACGCCGTCGAGCTCGGCGCCCATGGCGTCGGACTGCCGCATCACGCAGTCCTCGAACGTCACGCGCGTGAGGCGGGAGCCCGTGAACGACGCGAGGTCGATCCGGCAGCCGCGGATCGTGACGTCCGTGAGGGTCGCGTCGGTGAGGGCGATGCCGGTCATCCGGCAGCCGGTGATCGCGACGGCGCGGAGGTTCGCGCGCCGGGCCTCGACGTTGGCCAGGTTGCCGCGGTCCACCCGCACGTCGAAGAGCGCGAGCGCCTCGAGCTTCGACCCGCCGAGCGACACGTCCGTCAGCCGGCTCTCGCGGATCGTCACCCCGGACGCGCGCTGGCCGTCGAGCTCGGCGCCCTCGAGGTGGAGATCGGCATACGTCGCCTCGTCATCGAGGCTCGCAAGACCCGTCATGACTGCCCATTCTCGCGGGAGGCCCGCATCCGGGCCGGCAGCGCGCTGCGACACGTGGCCGGTGCGCGTCGGTCACCCGGGAGGTCGGTTGCCGCCCCCGGTGGCCGATGCGACACCGGCCACGGACCACCGACGCCCGTCAGAACAGCTGGTTCTCGCCGCCGAAGACCTCGCTCACCGAGTCGTCGGTGAAGATCCGGCGGATCGAGTCGGTCAGCAGGTCGGCGCACGACAGCTGGCGGATGTTGTCCGGGGCGCCGGGGCGCAGCGGGATCGTGTCGGTCACGACGATCTGCTCGAAGTCCGCCGCCGCCAGGTTCTCGTAGGCGTTCCCGCTGAAGACGGGGTGCGTCGCGGCGGCGAACACGCGCGAGGCTCCGGCGTCGAGCACGGTCTGCCCCGCGGCCTTCAGCGTGCCGGCGGTGTCGATCATGTCGTCGACGATGACGGCGGTCTTCCCGCGCACGTCACCGATGACGTAGCCGATCTCCGCGACCTGCTGGGCCGGGCGCTCCTTGTCGAGGATCGCGAGCTCGGCGCCGACCTTGGAGGCGAACTTCTTGTTGAGCTTGACGCGGCCGGCGTCCGGGGAGACGACGACGAGGTCCTGGAGGCCGAGGTCGTCGAAGTACTGGGTCAGCATGAACATCGCGGTCATGTGGTCGACCGGGATGTTGAAGAACCCCTGAACCTGCCCGGCGTGGAGGTCCATCGTGAGGACGCGGTCGGCGCCCGCGGACTCGAGCATCCGCGCGACGAGGCGCGCGGAGATGGGCTCGCGCGGCGAGGACTTCTTGTCCTGGCGCGAGTACCCGAACCACGGGGTGACCGCGATGACGCGGTGCGCCGACGCGCCGACGGCGGCGTCGATCATCACGAGCAGCTCCATCAGCGCGTCGTTGGCCGTGATGCCGGTGGCGGGGTTGCCGCAGGTCGGCTGGACGATGAAGACGTCCGCCCCGCGGATCGACTCGTCGAAGCGGCAGTAGACCTCGCCGTTGGAGAACGTCTTGAGCGTGACCGGGCCGAGGTCGACGTTCAGGCGGTCTGCGATCTTCCCGGCAAGCTCCGGGTTGGCGCGGCCCGAGAAGAGCATGAGCCGCTTGTCGTAGTCGATCGGGAGGCTGGTGTTCACGTGCTCGGGCTCGGGCCAGTCGGCGCCGGGGAGTGTAGGTGTGAGCTCGGTCATGACCGTGCCGCGTCCTCGTCCGCGGCCGCGGCGCGGCGCGCGTCGTAGCCGTCGAGGTTGGACTGGCGCTCACGGGCGATGCCGAGCGCGCCGTCGGGGACATCCTCGGTGATGACCGAGCCCGCCGCGGTCCACGCGTGGTCGCCGACGCGGACCGGGGCGACGTACGAGACGTGCACGGATCCGCGGACGCCCGCGCCGATCGTGGTGCGGTGCTTGCGACGGCCGTCGTAGTTGGCGGTGATGGTCCCGGCGCCGAGGTTGGAGCCCGGCCCGACGTCGGTGTCGCCCAGATAGGAGAGGTGCGGGACCTTCGAGCCCTCGCCGATGTCCGAGTTCTTGACCTCGACGAAGGTGCCGATCTTCGCCCGCTCACGCACGACCGTCCCGGGGCGCAGGTACGCGAACGGCCCGACGCTCGCCCCGTCGCGGATCTCGGCGTCCACGCCGTAGCTGTGCAGGACCGTCACCTCGTCGCCGATCACGAGGTTCGTCAGCGTCGCGCCGGGGCCCAGCCGGCACCGTTCGCCCGCCGCGGTCGTCCCGCGCAGGATCGTGAAGGGCTCGACCACCGTGTCCTGCCCGAGGCGGACGCCGGCATCGATCTGCGTGGACGCGGGATCGACGACGTCCACGCCCGCCCGCTGGTGGGCCTCGATGATCCGCCGGCGGGCGAGCTCGCGCGCCTGCGCGAGCTGCACGCGGTCGTTGATCCCCAGGACGATCCCCGGGTCCATGAACGAGTGCGCCGCGATCGTCGCGCCCGAGTCGCGCAGCAGCGCGAGCACGTCGGGGAGGTAGAGCTCCCCCTGGGCGTTGTCGGGCGTCAGCCGCGGAAGCGCCCCGAGCAGTGCGCCGCCGTCGAAGACGTAGATGCCGGTGTTGACCTCGCGGATCGCGAGCTCCTCCGTCGTCGCGTCCCCGCCGGCCTTCGTCTCGACGATGCGCTCGAGGACGCCGCCGGCGCCGCGGACGACCCGGCCGTAGCCGGACGGGTCGTCGAGGTACGTCGTCGCGACGGTGGCGGCCGCGCGCTGGTAGGCGTGTGCGCCGACGAGCTCGCGGATCGCGTCGGCGGACACGAGCGGGACGTCGCCGCTCAGGACGACGACCGGCTTGTCGGAGGCGAGCAGGTCGGCTGCGGCGGCGACCGCCCCGCCGGTGCCGTTCGGCTCGGGCTGGACCGCGATCTCGACGTCCGGGTCGAGCTTGCCGTCGAGCGGGCGCGCCGGCGCGTCGACGACGATGATCCGCCCGGCACCGGCCTCGCGCGCGGCGGCGACCGGCCACGCGATCATCGGGATGCCGCAGAGGTCGTGCAGGACCTTCGGCGTGCGGGACCGCATGCGGGTTCCCTGGCCGGCCGCGAGGATGACCACGATCGGCGCGTTCACCGGGCCATCCTACCGAGACTGCGGGGCAGGGATTCGAACCCTGACCTGACGGCTCCAAAGGCCGCTGTGCTGCCAGCTACACCACCCCGCACCGGCGTGCGGGTGGAGCATAGGCGCGCCCGCGGGCACGCCGATGACCGCTACTCCCGCTCCGGGCTGCGCTCCGCGCTGCGCTCGTGATCGGCTTCGCCGTACACGGCGCCCGATTGCTCCTCGGCCGGGAAGGCGTCGTGCTCGGGCGAGCGGCCCTCCCAGTTCTCGGCGCGCTCGATCAGCTCCTTCTCGGCGAGCTCGAAGCCCTCGGCCTCGCCACCGCCCGCCTCCTCGACGGGCTTGCGGGCCTCGCGGCGCTTTTCCATCCAGTCGTTCATGAACCTGTTGTACCTGAATACCGCGGGCGCCGCACCCGGGGCGTCTACGGAGCCGACCCCGTGGCGGGTCGCAGGCTCCCGAGCTGCGCGACGAGGCCCGCCGGCGCCAGCGGATCGAGCGCGAGCGCCCGCGCATCGGCGGCGGTCGCCAGGCGGCGCTCGGGGCGCAGCATCGCCACGCCCAGCTCGCGCTCGGCGGCGGCCGCCATCAGCGCCTCCCAGCCCTCGCCCGCACCCTCGACGAGGTCCGGCTCGAACGCGCCGATCACGACGAGATAGGGGCGACCGTCGTGCGCGGATCCGACTGCGAGCCCCGTGCCGGCGGCGAGGTCCTCCAGCACCGACCGCGCGTGGACCGGGCCCAGAGCCGGGATGTCGGGAGCGACGAGGACGACGGGGCCCTCGTGGCCGTCGAGCGCGACCGCGGCCGCGGCCCCGGAGGTCGCCTCGAACGCCCGGCCCGGGGCGAGCGCGGCGGCCCAGCCGGCGGGCGACGGCGCGCAGCTCGCCGCGCAGGCGCTGGGCGGCGCCGGGACCGACCGCGCGGTCGAGCTCGGGGTCGGTCGGGGCGCCGAGGGCGTCGAGCACGACCGCGGCGAGCATGCCGCGGATCGTAGGGCGCGCGCTATCCGGCGGGGGGCGCGGCCTCGGTGGGCGCCGGCTCCTGGGGCGCGGCGCTGCGGGTCGTGGGGTCCTCGTCCGGAGCGGAGACGCCGCCGGTGCTGTCGACGGGCGGCTGGATGCCGGGGTCGGCGGGGGGCTCGGGCTGGGGCGCCGGCGCGGGCTCGGGCGCCGGCGCGGGCTCGGGCTCGACGGCCGGGGCGGGCGCGGGCTGCTCGGCGGGTGCGGGGTCGGGCGGCGCGGGCGCCGGGTCCGGGGTCGGCGCGGGCTCGGGCGCGGGCTCGGGCGCGGGCTCGGGCGCCGGATCCGCCGGCGCGGGCGGCGCCGTGGGGTCCATCCCCTGCTCGACCGACGTCGCGTCGCTCACGCCGTCGTTGTTGGAGTCGCGTGTGCCATCCGGGATGCCGTCGCGGCTGGACGTGTTGTTCGGGTCGTCGCCGAGCCGGAACTCGGTCACGTTCTTCACGCCGTCGCCGTCGGCGTCGGCGGCGCCGTCGCGGAAGTCGCGCGGATCGAGGCCGTGCCGGAGCTCCCAGCCGTCGGGCGCGCCGTCGTTGTCGGTGTCGGCGCTCGAGGGGTTGGTCCCGCGGCGGATCTCGGTGGCCGTGGTGACGCCGTCGCCGTCGGGGTCGGCCGATGCCGCCCGCGACCGCGCCGCCGTTGCCGGGCGCCACGACCCCGCCGGGCGACCCGGTGCGTGCAGGGGTCGTCTGCGCGGCCGTGCGGCGGCGGGCGACGAGGGTCAGCGCGGCGCGGTCGCCGGCGGGGAGCACGGCCGGCGTGGCACCGGTGAAGAGGCCGGCCCTGCCGGACACCAGGAGCGCGGTCGTGGCCGTCCCGCGCGCGGCCGGCGCGGGCTGGGGGGCGTCGGGCACGACGAGGCGCTGCGCCTGCGGCGCGTCGCTCTCGGGCCAGGCATCGAAGCCCAGGACCCACTGGTTGAGCGCGGCGAGGCTGCCCCAGACCATGAGGCAGCCGGCGGAGACGCCGAGCGCGGCGGCGACCCGTGCGCGGCGGCGCGCCTGGGCGCGGAGATCATCATCGGGGGAACGTGGCGGCATGCTCGTGCGTTCGGCATCCGCGGGCCCCGCCTTGATCGATCATCCGTCCAGATTCAGGACGCAGCGCTCATGATCGCCGCCGAGCCCCCCGAAGACGCCGTTCAGCGCGGGCGGGGAACGCGGCCGGCGCTCGTCCCGGCCTCGCTGGCGGGGCCGCGGCGGTGCGCGATGCCCAGGACCCGCATGGCCTTGAGGCCCAGGCTGAGCTTCTCCCGTCCATCCGTCGAGCCGACGTCGAGTCCCGAGAGCTCGCGGACCCGCTCGAGCCGGTAGCGGATCGTGTGCCGGTGGGTGAAGAGGCGCTGCGCGGTTCCCGCGATGTTCCCGTCGGCGTCCAGGAACGCCTCGACGGTCGTGACGAGGCCCGTCTCGTACTGCTCGTCGTAGGCGACGAGCGGCTCGACGGTCTCGGCGTAGAAGCGCTGCAGCTCGGCGGGGTCCTCGGCCATCGCGGACAGCAGCAGCCGGTAGGCCCCGGTCTCGTCGAACGCGAGCACCGGGCGCTCGGGATCGCCCTCGGCGACGTTCGCGGCGAGCAGCGCCTCGCTCGCGGCACGATGCAGCTCGCCGGGGTCGGCGCACGGTCGGCTGCAGCCCACGGTGAACGTGTGGCCGGGCAGACCCGCCTGCAGCTCGCGGCGTACGCTCTCCGCCGCGCGCGCGGCGGCGTCGTCCTCGACGGAGGGGAGCAGCACGAGCACCTCGTCGCCGGGCAGCTCGTGGCGCTCGGTGAGCGCCGCGATCGCTCCGGGGACGGCCGCGCTGCCACCGCGCTCGGCCAGCGAGAGGATGCGCGTGCGGCGGCCGTCGTCGCCGGCGACGTGCGCGTGGGCGCGCACCACGAGCACGCTCGCACCGCCCTCGAGGTCGACGCCGAGCTCCGCCGCGTGCTCGCGGACCGTGTCGCGCGCCGGTCAGCTCACGCGTGAGCAGGGCGCGCAGGAAGGCCTCGGCGGCCTGGGCGGACGCCCGCTCCGGCGCCCGCAGGCGCTCGACCTCGGCGGCGAGGATCGTCGTGACGAGCCGCACGAAGATGGGGTCCGGCGGCGACGATGCGCGCAGGCGCAGCGTGCCGACGGGCTCGTCGGCGACGCGCAGCTCGTGCGCCTCGACGCCCGGCGCGGTCGGCGAGGATCGCCTGCTCGTCCGAGCTGGAGCGTGCGGCGACGGCGAGCACGTGGCCCAGCGCGGTCGCTGAGCACGAGGCTGGCCTCGAGGGCCCGGGAGGCGGCGCGGACCACCTCGGGGATGCCCGCGCCGGACGCGACGGCGTCGGTGATCGCGTCGAGGGCTTCGAGGTCCGTCCGCCCCGGCGCTCCCTGCGCCGGCGTCGACATGCCCCGGATTGTAGGCGCGCGCGGCCGAGCTCAGCTCGCCCAGAGCCAGACGACGAGCGCGCCGAGCGCCACGCCGGCGCCCACGAACGCGGCGACGACGTACAGCGAGAGGAAGACCGCGCCGACCCGCTCCCAGACCCGCGAATACGACTGCCAGGCGGGGATCGCGAGCAGGCCGACCCAGGCGGCGAAGCCGAAGACGCCGCTGCAGGCGGCCACGAGGAGGATGATCGATTCGTTGCTCATCGCTGCTCCGGCGCGTCATTCTGGCGCACGAAGGCGACGATCAGCGCCACGACCGCGACGAGCGAGAAGCACATGGCCGCCGCACCCTCGCCGCCGAGCACGTCGGATGCGCCAGTGCACGCGCAGGTAGAGGCGGGTGAGGCCTACGAGCGCGGCGAGCGACGATCGCGGCGACGACGACCCACCAGCGCCCGCGCAGCGCCGGCACGAGCCGCACCGCGACGACGGCCAGCGCGATCCACGCCATCGCGTACGCGGCGTGTCCGGACGGGTAGGCCGAGCCCGCCGCGTCGACGAGCGCGTCGGACGGGCGCGGGCGGTCGACGCGCGTGCTTGGCGATCTGCACGCAGGCGACCGTCAGGCAGCATGCCGATCCCGACGACCGCCGCCTCGAGGATCGCGGCGGCGCAGCGAGCAGGACGAGCGTCGACGAGCGCGCACAGCGGTCTCCATCAGCCACGGTGAGCCCGAAGACGGTCAGCACCTCTGCGATGTCGACCGCCGCCGCGTTGTAGAGATCGGACCGCGAAGTCGGTTGACGGGCCTGTCGAAGGCGGCGACCTCGCGCGCCGGCGAGCAGGATCCAGTAGCCGAAGTACGCGAACGAGCCGACGGCGGCGATCGCCAGCAGGGTCGTCAGCTCGAGCCCCAGCTGGCCGGGCGTCAGGCGGCCGATGAAGAACCGCAGCGGGCCCCGCGCCCAGCGCACGACGGGCCGCAGGACGCGCAGCACCGGGGCGGTCGAGCGCCGCGATCGACGCCGCTGCTCGAGCAGCGCGCGGTTCTCCGCCACGCGCAGCCAGCGCACGAGCCACGACGACCCCGACGACCAGCGTGATCGCGATCCCGAGGCCCGAGCGCGCCCTCCTTGGCGATCTTCAGGACCCGGTCCGAAGCTCTGCCAGAAGACGTAGCCGATCATGATGAACGTCGTCGCCCACAGGCCCGCGCCGAGCACGTCGTACGGGCAGGAACCGCCGGAACGGCATGCCGCCCGACCCGCGAGGAACGGTGCGACGGCGCGGACGATGCCGACGAAGCGGCCGATGAAGATCGCCTTGCCGCCGTGGTTGGCGAAGAACGCCTCGACCTGCTCGAGGCGCTCGGGCGTGATCTGGAACCGGGGACCGTGCCTGACGAGGAAGTCGCGGCCCAGCCGCTGACCGAGCAGGTAGCTCGCGCAGTCGCCGGCGACGCCGCCGCCCAGGCGATGCCGATCAGCGTGATGACGTTGATCTCGCCCTGGCCGGCGACGACGCCGCCGAGCATCATCGCCGTCTCGCCGGGGGCGATCAGGCCGACGAACGCCCCGGTCTCCAGGAACGCGAGCACGGCGACGAGCAGGTAGGTCCACTGCGCCGAGCGCCTGCCCGACGTCGAGCAGGACCTCTCGAGGTTGGGCAGCTCGACGCAGCCGCTGCCGTAGACGCAGAGCACGATCGCGATGAGCACCCCGCCGACGAGCAGCGGCGGCTCGAGGTGCCGGCGGCGGCGCACGAGCAGCGCGCGACGAGCGCGGCCGCGGCGACGAACGGCCAGATCTTCACGCCAGGTCCCCCGGGCGCAGCGACGGGTACCACGGCTCCACGGCGACGGGGCGCGGGTCGCGGCCGCTGAGCGACGACGCGGCCGAGCGCGCGCGCTCGACGTCGGCGAACAGCCCGACGACGGTCGGCCCCGAGCCGCAGACCAGCGCGTGGTCGGCGCCGGCGCCGCGCACGTCGTCGAGCGTCCACGCCAGCTCCGGGACGAGCGAGACCGCCGCCGGCTCCAGGTCGTTGAGCAGCAGGTCGCCCGGCGCGAGCGGCGCGCCGGCGGCGAGCGCGCGCGACGAGGTCGGCGCTGCGCGCCTCGAGCGTCGGCGCCGGAGCGCGGCAGCCGAGCCGGTCGGCCTCGCGGAAGACGTCGGCGGTCGACGAGCTGGTGGCGCGAGCGCACGACGAGGATCCCGAACGGCGCGGGGTCGGGCAGCGCGTGGAGCACCTCGCCCGGCACCGGTCGCCAGGTAGCGCCGCGGGCGGACCTGCGCCGGCACGTCGGCGCCCAGCGTCGCGGCGATCTCGCGCAGGAGCGCGTCGTCGCGCACGCGCGGCGGCGCGCGCGGCGAGCCGCAGGGCCGCGGCCGCGTCGGCCGAGCCCGCCCGCCATGCCGGCGGCGACGGGGATGCGCTTCTCGATGATCGAGCCGCACCGGCGCGCCCTCCCAGCCGGTGCGCTCCCGGAAGGCGCGCAGCGCAGCGGCCGCGAGGTTGTCGCCCTCGACCCCCGGGCAGACGCACCTCGTCGGCTGCGGCGCCGAGCTCGGCGGGCACGAGCCGCACGCGGTCGCAGAGGTCGACCGGCTGCATGACGGTCACGAGCTCGTGGCGCCCGTCGGCGCGCGGTCGGGCCGAGCGTCAGCCCGAGGTTCACCTTCGCCGGCGCCGTACTCGGCGAGCGCGTTCATCGCCGCCAGCGCCTCCTGCAGCGCGCGGAACTCCGCGGGCGTGAGCCGCTCGGCGCGCTCGTCGGCGGGATGGCCGATCGCCTCGAGCGCCGCGCGGGCGCGCGGCGCGCACGTCGGGTCCGCGCCGCGCCGCCGGCCAGCTCGAGCGAGCGCGGCAGCGCCTTGCGGCGGTGGGCGAACGCCGCGCGCACGAGGCGGCGCAGCTCCGGCGCCGGCGCCGGACCGGTGCGCTCGAGGCGCACGAGCACCGAGTCGACGTTCGGGACCGGGAAGAAGACGGTCCGCGAGACCGGCCGCGCGACCTCGACGTCGCAGGCGAGCTGGGCGATCACCGACGGCACGCCGTAGAGCGGGTCGCCGACGTGCGCCGCGAGCCGCACGCCGACCTCCTTCTGGACCATCGCCACCCAGCGCGTCACCGCGGGCAGCTCCTCGATCGTGCGCAGGATCGCACCGGCGGCGATGCCGTACGGGAGGTTCGCGACGACCTTCGTCGGCGCCGGCTCGAGCGCCGCCGAGGTCGAGCTCCATCGCGTCGGCGACGTGGAGCGTCGTGTTCGCGAGCGGGTCGAGCGCCTCGCTCAGCGCGGGCACGAGCGCCGGATCGATCTCGACCACGTGCAGGTGCGCGCAGCGCGGCGCCAGGTGCTCGCTCAGCACGCCGAGCCCGCCACCGACCTCGAGCACGACGTCGTCGGGCCCGAGCTCGGCGAGCCGCTCGATGACGCCGAGGATGTTCGAGTCGACGAGGAAGTTCTGCCCCAGGTCGCGGCGCGGGCGGACGTCGTGCTCGCGCATGCGGCGCAGGCTCGGCTGCGTGGGCGCGGCGTCGCTCGTCCATCGCTGGTCCGGCGCGCCGGCCCTCACCACCCGAAGAGCTCCGCCGCGTTGCGCTCGACGACGTCCTCGAGCTCGCGCGTAGGTCGTCCCGCGGCGCTCGGCGAGGAACCGCGCGGTGTGGACGACGAAGGCCGGCTGGTTGCGCTCCTTGCGCACCGCCTGCGGCGTCAGGTAGGGCGCGTCGGTCTCGACGAGCAGGCGCGTCGTCGGGCACGCGCTCGGCGGCCGCCGCGAGGTCGCCGGCGCTCGGGTAGGTGACGTTCCCGGCGAACGAGATCCACCACAGCGGCTGCTCCAGGCACTCGTCGAGGCGGTCGGGCATCGAGAAGCAGTGCAGGATCACGCGCACGCCGTCCGCGCGCTCGCGCAGCGTCGCGATGGTGTCGTCCTCCGCCGCGCGCGAGTGGATCACCAGCGGCTTGCCGAGCTCGCGCGCCAGCTCGATCTGCGCCTCGAACGCGCGCTGCTGGTCGGCCTTCGGCGTGCGGTCGCGGAAGATGGTCCAGCCCGGTCTCGCCGATCGCGCGGCAGCGCTCGTGCGCGGCGAACGACGCGCAGCAGCTCGGTCGCCGCGGTCGTCGTAGCCCTCGGCGAGGTTGGGGTGCCGGCCGACCGCGAGGTAGACCTCGGGAAAGCGCTCGGCCGCCATCGTCGCCGACCTGCAGGACTCGGCGTCCATGCCGACCGTGAGGATCCGCCGCACCCCGGCCGCGCGCGCCGCGGCGAGCAGCTCGTCGTTGGGCGGCTCGCAGGAGTCCAGGTGGGTGTGGCTGTCGATCACGCGGCGGCGGGCTCCGGCGGCTGCTTGGGGAACAGCGGCTCGATCGGCTGCGACGGCGCCGACGCGGCGCGCGCCGAGCTGCGCGGCCTCGAGCGCGTGGTCGGGCGTGCCGAGCGCGGCGAGCAGCCGCTCCGACGTCGCCGGCAGCCACGGCTGGAGCAGCACCGTGAGCACGCGCAGACCCTCGGCGAGGCTCGCGAGCACGACGTCGAGCTCGCCCGCCGCCGCCTCGTCCTTCGCGAGCTTCCACGGGCGCGCGCTCCTCGACGTAGCGGTTCAGCCGCCGCACGCGCACCCAGATCTCCTCGAGCGCCTGCGTCACCTCGGCCCGGTCGAGCAGCTCGCTGACGCGCGGTCGCGAGCTCGTCGAAGTCGGCGTCGAGCGCCGGGTCGTGGCGCACGTCCGGCGCCCGGCCCGTCGCGGTAGCGGCCGATCATCGCGAGCGTGCGGCTCGCGAGGTTGCCGTAGTCGTTGGCGAGCTCGCGCTCGTAGCGCTCCTCGAAGGCCCCCGCCGAGACCGAGCCGTCCTGGCCGAACGAGACGTCGCGCATGAGGTAGTAGCGCAGCGCGTCGGACCCGAAGCGGTCGATCACCGCGAACGGGTCGAGCACGTTGCCGAGCGACTTGCTCATCTTCTCGCCGTCCATCAGCAGGAAGCCGTGGACGAAGACGTGGTCGGGCACCGGCAGGTCGGCGGCCATCAGCAGCGCCGGCCAGTAGATCGTGTGGAACTTCAGGATGTCCTTGCCGATGAGCTGGTAGCTCGCGGGCCAGAAGCGGTCGGTCAGGTCCTCGCCCTCGCGGGCGAACGACAGCGCCGTGTAGTAGTTCAGGAGCGCGTCCCACCAGACGTAGAAGACCTGGCCGGGATCCCACGGAACCGGGACCCCCCAGTCCAGGCCGCTGCGCGTGAGCGACACGTCCTGCAGCCCGCCCTGGATGAACGAGAGCGCCTCGTTGTAGCGGACGCGCGGCTGGACGAAGTCCGGGCGCTCGGCGAACAGCCGCTCCAGCGGCTCGGTGAACGCCGACAGGCGGAAGAACCAGTTGTGCTCGTGCTCGCGCGTGAGCGGGATCTTGTGGATCGGGCAGGTGTTGCCCTCGGCGATCTCGCGCTCGGTCTTGAAGTCCGCGCAGCGCGGGCAGTACCAGCCCTCGTACACGCCCTCGTAGGCGTGCCCGTTGTCCTTCACGCGCGTGAGGACCTCCTGGACCTTGGCGACGTGCCGCGGGTCGCTCGTGCGGATGAAGAAGTCGTTGCGACGCGCCGAGCTGCGGCGCGAGCGCCTGGAAGCGCTCGTAGTTGCGGTCGGCGAGCTCGCCGGGCGTGACGCCCTCGCGCTCGGCCGCGAGCTTCACCGGCTCGCCGTGCTCGTCGGTGCCCGTCAGGAAGAAGACGTCCTCGCCGCGCTGGCGGTGGTGGCGGGCCAGCACGTCCGCGGCGATCGTCGTGTACGCGTGCCCGAGATGCGGCGCCGCGTTGACGTAGTAGATCGGCGTCGTGACGTAGAACGAGGAGCGGGCCATGCGGCCCGAACGCTAGTGGGTCGGCTGGCCGCTCCGGACCCCGTGCGACGCGGCGGCCGCGCCGCGGTCCGGCGCGCCCGGCGGCGCAGGCGCGACGCCGGCGCCGGCACCCGACGCCGGCGATGCCGAGCCCGGCCCAGGCGGCCAGCGGGGCGCGCCTCGGCGCGAGGCGCGCCGCGACCGCGAAGCGCGGCCGAGGGCGGGCGGACGCGCGGGCCCGCGGGCGCGCGGAGGCGCCGGGCGCGAGCGGCGCCGGACCGCCGCGGCCGTCGCCGATCAGCGCGCAGCGGATCGCGGTAGCCCCAGCGGTCGCGCGACGCGCGCGCGCGCCGAGGTGGAGCGGCCCGCGCCGGCCGAGCCGTGCCGACGCGCGTCCCGGCGGCGAGCCGCGGCTCCGCGGCGCGGCGCGACGCGCTCGAGGCCGAACTCGGTCGCCGCGAGCGCGCCGCAGCGCAGCGTGAGCCCGGGCCCGAGCCGCGGATGGCGGCCCGCGAACGTGACGCGCCCGCTGCACGGCGCGCGGACGACGGCGCCCGGCGCGCCGGCCAGGCGCACGCCGCGGTGCGCTGCCGCGCGCGAACGGCGTGCGCGCGTCGAAGTCGAACTCGCGCACGACGGCGGCGCCGGCGCAGCGGCGCGCGTCCAGCGCTCCGCGTGCGCGGCCGCGGCGTGCAGCAGGGTCAGCAGGAGCGTGGTGACGACCGGGAGCAGGAGCACCCGGCCGATGCAACACGCCGGCCGGCGGCGCTGCGGCCCGTCTGCGCGGCGCGCGTCGGCGCTGCGGCGCGACCTCGTGCGCATCCGCGGCCGGCCCGTCACACGTCGCCGGTCGACGGCGCCGCCGTAGAGGTCGTTCGCCGGGACGCCCGGTGAGGCCCGCCACGACGCTCGCGGCGGCGCGCGGGCGCGCTCCGGCCTCGACCAGCCGCCGCACCGCCTCCACGGCGGCGGCGCGGTCCGCGGCACCGCGCCGCGGCGGGCCCGATCACGAGCACGACCTCCCCGCGCACCTGCTCGGCCCCGTAGCGCTCGGCCAGCTCGCCGGCGCTCCCGCGGACGATCTCCTCGTGGAGCTTCGTCAGCTCGCGGCAGACCGCGACCGGCCGCTCGGCGTCGAGGCCGGCGAGCACGCCGAGCGTCGCCGCCACGCGCCGCGGCGACTCGAACGCGACGAGCGTCTCCTCCGCTCCGCAGCAGCGTCTCGAGCTCGCCGCGGCTTGCGCGGGCAGGAACCCGACGAACCGCCAGGTCTCCGCCGGCATGCCGCTGGCGACGAGCGCGGTCAGCGCGGCGCTCGGCCCGGGCAGCACCTCGACCGCGAGCCCCGCCGCGACCGCGGCCTGGACGAGGACGAGCCCGGGATCGCTCACGAGCGGCATCCCCGCGTCGCTGACGAGCGCGACGGTCTCGCCCGCGAGCATCCGCTCGACCAGGCGCGGCGCGGCGCGGCGCTCGGCGTGCGCGTCGTAGCGCACGCGCTCGGCGGACACCCCGTAGCGATCGAGCAGGACCTTGCTCGTGCGCGTGTCCTCGCACGCGATGACGTCCGCCTCGCGCAGCGCCGCGAGCGTGCGCAGCGTGATGTCCTCGAGGTTGCCGATCGGCGTCGGGCAGACGATGAGCCGCCCGGCGCCGGGGCCGCTCACCCGGCGAACTCCTCGAAGGCCAGCGTCGCCGCGCCGAGCAGTCCGGCGTCCGCCCCGAAGCGCGCGGGGACGATCTCCACGAGGTCGCGCAGCGAGGGCATCGCGCGCTCGGCGACCTCCTCGCGCGCCGGGCCGAGCAGGAGCTCGCCGGCCGCGATCGCGCCGCCGCCGACGACGATCCGCTCCGGGTTGAAGATGTTGACGAGCGTGACCATGCCCGCACCGAGCGCGTGGCCGACCTCGGCGATCGCCGCCCGCGCGGCCTCGTCGCCGTCGTGCGCGAGTTCGGTGACGAGCGCGCCCGTGATCTCCCGGCCGGCGCGCGGCCTCGCGCGCCAGCGCGGAGTCGCGGGTGCGCCGCCGCGGCCGCCGCGCCGGCGCGACCGATGGCGTTGCCCGGACGCGTACCACTCCAGGTGGCCGCGGCCGGGGCACTGGCCCTGGCACGGCGGACCGTCGAGCTCGATGACCATGTGGCCCAGCTCGGCCGCGCCGCCGGCCGCGCCGCGGACGAGCCGGCCGTTGCAGACGATGCCGCCCGCCGATGCCCGTGCCGACGGTCAGCATCACGGCGTCGTCGCAGCCGAGCGCCGCGCCGTGGCGCCACTCGGCGAGCATCGAGCAGTTCCCGTCGTTGTCGATCGCGACCGGCATGCCGAGCCGCTCCTCCATCAGCGCCTGGAAGCGCACGCCCTCGAGCGGCAGGTGCGGGCAGGCCGCGACGACGCCGTTGCGGGTGTCGAGCGCACCCGGCAGATCCCGAAGCCGACGCCGAGCACCGGCGTGGGCGCCGCGTCGGCCGCCTCGCGCACCATCTCGGCGAGCACGTCGAGCAGCTCGCCCGTCGCCAGGTCCTGCGAGGAGCGCTGGGCACGGTGGTGCACCGCGAGGTCGGCGTCGACCGCGCCCGCGAGGAGCTTCGTCCCCCCGACGTCCACCCCGATGACGCACGCGCCGGCCACGGGCGGCACCATACCCGGCAGATGGCTGCCGACCCGCCGCCGCCGGATCCCGGCGGGCGTCCCCCATACCGCGTCCACCGCACACCGCCGCGCTGGCTCTCGCGCGGCGGGCCGACGCTCGACGAGCTGCGCGGCGCGGACGCCGCCGGCCGCGCCCGGCCAGCATGGCCCGCGCCGCGCCCGTCGCGCGCGCCGCGCCCGTCCGCCGTGGCGGCGCGATCCTCACGTGGGTGGTCCTCGCGCTCGCCGGCTGGGTCGCGCTCTCCGTCGTGCTCTTCCTGTTCTCCGCGCAGTTCCTGCAGGACCGCGTGGACGGCGCCACGAAGGCGCGAGCTCGCCGGCGGGACGCGTCCCGGTCGTCGCCCCCGCGACCGTCCTGATCCTCGGCTCCGACCAGCGCGCCGCGGGCACCAAGGAGCCGGGCGCCAGCACGTCCGGGCCCGAGCCGCTCGGACTCGATGCAGCTCATGCGGGTCGGCGGAGGGCACAGCGCGAAGCTCTCGATCCCGCGCGACACGATCGTCGAGATCCCCGGCCACGGGCTCAACAAGATCAACGCGGCCTACGCGATCGGCGGCTCGGAGCTCGCCGTGAAGACCGTCAAGTCAGTACCTCGGGATCGAGATCAACCACGTGATCCTCGTGAACTTCGAGAAGTTCCCCCAGCTCATCGACGCGATGGGCGGCATCGACTACACCGGCGGCTGCGTCGTCTCGCGCATCAACGGCGGCTTTCGCAACGGCGGCTTCACGCTGCGGCTGAAGGCGGGGACGACCCACATCGACGGGCGCCAGGCGCTCGCGCTCTCGCGGACGCGGACGAACGAGTGCAACCCGCGCGAGAACGACCTGACGCGCGAGCGCCGCCAGCAGAAGGTCATCGCCGAGATGCGCTCGCGGGTGCTCTCGCCGTCGCGGGTTCATCCGCTGGCCGTTCATCGCCTGGCGCGCGCCGCAGACGATCACGAGCGACATGGGCGCCGTGGGCCTCTCCGGCCTGTTCGCGACGATCGCGACGTCGGGGAACGCGACGCCGCGGGTCCTCAAGCCCGACCGGCGCGGCGACACTGCCCGACGGCGGCGCGGGCCTGACCGTCTCGCCCGAGTCCGAGCGCCGGCAGGTCGCGCGGTTCCTGCGGCGAGTGACCGCGCCTAGGACGTCGAGCCGGACGAGCCGGCCTTCTTGGCCGCGGGCTTCGCGTCGGCCTTCTTGTCCTTCGTCTTCTCGGCCTGCTTGTCGGCCATCTTGGCGTCGTGCTTGTCGGCGCCGTCCTTGGCCGACTTCTCGAGCTCGCGGTTGCGGCGCCGGGTGCCGTAGTCGGTGTTGTGGAAGCCCTTGCCCTTGAAGTGGACCGCGACGGGATGGAACACGCGCTCGACGGGGACGCCCGTCTCGGGATCCTCGGTCAGGGTCTCGTCGTGGATCGACTGCAGGATCTCGAACGTCGATCCGTCGGGACGGCGGTACTCGTAGATCGGCATGGCACTCGCAGGATACAAGTGCCAATCCGCGGACCGGACGCCGGACGATCTACATTCCCGGCCATGCCCGAAGACGTCGTGACCATGGACAAGGTCGTCGCGCTGTGCAAGCGCCGCGGTTTCATCTTCCCCTCCTCGGAGATCTACGGGGGCCTCGGGTCGACCTACGACTACGGCCACTACGGCGTCCTGCTGAAGACGAACGTCAAGAACGAGTGGTGGCAGGCGATGCTCAGCCGCGAGGACATCGTCGCGCTCGACTCGGCGATCCTCCAGCACCCGCGCGTCTGGGAGGCCAGCGGCCACGTCGGCGGGTTCAGCGACCCGATGGTCGACTGCCGCACCTGCAAGGGCCGCTTCCGCGCCGACCACGTCGCGGAGCTGCAGTGCCCCCAGAAGCCGTCGAAGGCGCCGGGCGAGGGGCCGGACTGCGACCTGACCGAGGCGCGCGAGTTCAACCTCATGTTCGAGACGACGGTCGGCCCGGTGAAGGACTCGGGCTCGGTCGCCTACCTGCGCCCCGAGACCGCGCAGGGGATCTTCATCAACTTCAAGAACGTCCTGCAGTTCGCGCGCAAGAAGCCGCCGTTCGGCATCGCCCAGGTCGGCAAGTCGTTCCGCAACGAGATCACGCCCGGCAACTTCATCTTCCGCACGCGCGAGTTCGAGCAGATGGAGATGGAGTTCTTCGTGCCGCCGGCCGAGGCCGAGCAGTGGTACCGCTACTGGATCGAGACGCGCGGAGCGCTGGTACACGGACCTCGGCATCCGGCCCGACCACCTGCATGGTCCGCCCGCACGAGTCCGACGAGCTCTCGCACTACTCGTCGGGGACCAGCGACATCGAGTACCTGCTTCCCGATCGGCTGGACGTGAGCTGGAGGGCATCGCCAACCGCGGCGACTTCGACCTCTCCGCCCACGCCGAGCACTCCGGCGAGAAGCTCGAGTACTTCGACCAGGGAGTCCGGCGAGCGCTACGTCCCGCACGTCATCGAGCCGGCCGCCGGCGCCGACCGCGCGACGCTCGCCTTCCTCGTCGACGCCTACGACGAGGAGGAGGTCGCGGGCGAGCAGCGCACGGTGCTGCAGCTCCACCCGCGCCTGTCACCCGTGAAGGTCGCGGTGCTGCCGCTCGTGCGCAAGGACGGCCAGCCCGAGCTCGCGCGCGAGGTGCACGCGGCGCTCGCGCCGATCATGCAGGCCGAGTACGACGAGGGCGGCTCGATCGGCAAGCGCTACCGCCGCCAGGACGAGATCGGCACGCCGTGGTGCGTGACGATCGACCACGAGTCGCTCGAGGACCGCACCGTCACGGTGCGCGACCGCGACTCGCTCACGCAGGACCGGGTGGCGATCGACGAGCTGCCCGGGCTGCTGGCGGCGCGGCTCGCGCAGCCGTGGACGAGCCCGAAGCTCGCGACCGCCTGACCGCGCGGGTCACACGCCGCGCTCGACGGTGAGCCGTCCGGTCATGCGCCGGGCGGACGGGTGCGGCGCAGCTCCGCCTCGATCCCGTCGAGCCGCTCCGCGAGGCTGTCGAGGCGGGTGAGCACGGGGTCGTTGGCGTCGTCCGCGAGTTCCTGCTGGCGCCGCGCGACGAAGCTGCTCGTGATGACGGCGGTGACCACGGACAGGAACGCGAGCCCGCCGAGCAGGAGCAGGCTCGCGAACGCGCGGCCGACATCGTCCTGCGGAACGACGTCCCCGTAGCCGACGGTCGTGACCGTCTGCAGCGCCCACCACATCCCGAGCCAGACGGTCGGGAACGTCTCCTTGTCGAGCAGGTGCTCGACGACGCCCCAGATGACGACGGCGGCGAGCCACAGCGCGACGATGATGTACGCGGCGTAGCGCGGGCGCAGACCCTTCTCCTGCTCGCGGCGGTCGAGCCAGCTGACGGCGCGGTCGCGTGGATCCCGAGGCGGCATCGGTCCGCATTCGGCGCGCGCACGGCTGCTCCTGCGACCGTCAACTGACCCACTGGTCAGTACCATCGCGCCCATGGCCACCTCGACATCCGATCACCGGTCACCGACCGCCGACGTCAGCTACACCGACCTCTACCGCCGCTGGGAACTGGGCAACTGGTCGGCGACGGAGATCGACTTCACGCAGGACAAGGTCGACTGGCAGGAGAAGCTCACCGAGGAGCAGCGGCGGGCGGCGCTGTGGTTCTACAACCTGTTCTTCCACGGCGAGGACGCGGTCACCGACGGGCTCTCGCCCTACATCGACGCCGCGCCGCTCGAGGAGCAGAAGTACTTCATCACCACGCAGCAGGTCGACGAGGCGCGGCACTCGGTCTTCTTCAAGCGGTTCATGGACGAGGTCGTCGGGCTCGGCGACGGCACGATGGCCGGCGGCATGGCCGCGACGGAGGGCCTGCTCACCTGGGGGCACCGCAAGGTCTTCGGGTGCCTCGACGAGATGTGCGACCGGCTGCGGCGCGACCGGAGCCCGCGCCAGCTCGCGGCGGCCGTGACGCTCTACCACATCATCATCGAGGGCACGCTCGCCCAGCCCGGGCAGCACTTCATGGAGAGCTGGATCGAGGACCTCGACATCCTCCCCGGCTTCCGCGAGGGCATCCGCAACGTCGCGCTCGACGAGCAGCGGCACATCGCGTTCGGGGTGAAGCTGCTCGCGGACCTGTACGCGGCGAACCCGCAGGAGACCCAGGATGCGATCGTCGAGACGATCCGCGAGGTCGGGCCCTACACGTCGGCGATCGCCATGCCGCCCGGGTGGGACGAGACGTACTACACCGCCTTCGGCTTCACCTACGACGAGCTGGGGATCGAGGGCACGCGCTCGCTGGAGTTCCGGCTCAAGGCGATCGGCCTGGACATCGAGTCCATCCCCCGCTTCCCGATCGCGATGGACCTGCCGCTCGAGGAGCGCTCCCGCCGCGGCCGCGTGCTGCTCGAGGCCAACCTGACGGGCCCGGACCGCCCCGCCGTCCGCGACCCCGAGGCCATCGCCACGATGTTCGACGTGCTGCGCCGCTCGGCCGAGCCCGGTGCCGTGAAGCCCGGCACCGTTATCCAGTGGGACTTCACCGACCATGAGCCGTGGCACCTGACGCTGAGCAACGGGAGCACGGCCGCCGAGCGCGGGCCCGCCCCGCGCCCCGACCTGCGCCTGGCGATGGCGTTCGACGACTGGGCGGACGTCTTCGCGGGACGCGCGCGACGCGCGGCGCCTGCTGCTGCGCCGCCGCATGCGCCCGTCCGGCGACCTGCGCCTGCTCCTGAGGTTCCCGCGGCTCTTCCCGGCCTGACGCGGGCGCGGGTAGGGTCCGCCCGATGCGGATCCTCGTGACGGGCGCCAGCGGCTTCATCGGCGGGCCGACCTGCTCCGCGCTCACCCCCCGCGGGCACGAGGTGCTCGCGCTCGTCCGCCGTCCGGGATCCGAGCCGCCCGGGACGCAGCCGGTCCGCGGCGACCTCACCGACGCGGCGTCGCTCGAGCGCGCGATGCGGGACGCCGCCCCCGAGGTGGTCATCCATCTGGCGGCCGAGAACGGCGCCCAGCGCAGCGAGGCCAAGCTCCGCGCGGCGAACGTCGCCGGTCTCGAGCACCTGATCGCCGCGTGCCGCGCCTGCGAGACGCCGCCCCGCGTCGTGTTCGTGTCGACGGTCGTCACCGGTGACGCGCACGGCGCGCTCCTCACCGAGGACACGCCGCTGCCGGTGCAGACCGCCTATGGCCGTTCCAAGCAGGAGGGCGAGGCGCTGCTCTCGGCCTCCGGGCTCGACGTGACGATCGTCCGCCCGTGTCACGTGTACGGCGCGGGCGGCTGGTTCGCCGAGGAGGTCGTGGCCCGCCTGCGCCGGCCCGGACGCTTCGCCGTCGTCGGGCGCGGCGACAACCAGTGGGACATGGTGCACGTCGACGACCTGGCGCTCGCGCTCGCGCTCGCCGCCGAGGCCGGCCGCCCCGGCGAGATCTACCACTGCGCCGACGACGTCCCGACGACCTACGCGCAGGCCGTCGGCCGCGCGGCCGCGGCGCTCGGCGTCGGCGCGCCGCGGCGCATCCCCGTGGCGCTCGCCAGGCTCGCGGCCGGGAGCGGGCCGATCATCACGGTCACCCGCTCGGCGCGCACGTCGAACGCGAAGCTGCGCTCCGAGCTCGGCTGGGAGCCCGCCTTCCCGGACTCGCGGGACGGCATCCCCGCGGTCGTCGCGCAGCTGCGCTGAGTCAGCCGCGCGCGCCCAGCAGCGGGCGCACCGCGTCGCCGCAGGCCGCCAGCAGCGGCGCGGGGTCGCGATCGGGCTCCGCCAGCATCCGCATCGCCGCGCCGTCCCCGACGGCGAACAGGAGGTCGGCCAGGACCTCCGGCGGGGCCGCGAGCTCGACGATGCCGGCACGCTCCTTGTCGGCGAGCACCGCGCCGACCTCGCTGCGCATCCGCCCGAGCAGCGCCTCGACCTCGGTGGCGACCTCGGGATGGCGGCGCGCCAGCGCGAACAGCTCGAGCATCACGGTCACGAACTCGGGGTCGTCGCGCACCGTGTTCTGCAGCGAGGCGACGAGCTGGTCGACGATCTCGTCGGCGCTCTGCGCCCGCTCCAGCCGCTCGCGCAGGAGCGGGAGTCGCAGCGACGCGTCCCGGCGGACGACCTCGGCGAGCATCCGCTCCTTCGTCCCGAAGTAGTAGTGCAGCAGCCCGCGCGAGACGCCGGCCTCGCGGGCGACGTGGTCGAACGTCGAGCCGGCCGCACCGCGCCGGGCCACGGACGAGCGCATCGCATCCACGATCCGCTGCGCCTTCTCACCCTCGATCGGGCGCGGGGTCACGGAGGCCTCCATCGCGCCGATCCTAGCCTGCCGCCGCCGTGCGAACGGGCCGCCCGCAACGACGAAGGGCGCCCGCGGGCGCCCTTCGGACGATGCGCTCGGCGCGGTGCGTCAGGACGACGGCTCGGCGTCGGCCTCCAGCTCCTCGACGGCCTCCTCGGCCTCGGCGACGGGCTCCGCGGCCGGGGCCGGGGCCTCCTGCACGGGGCTGGGTGCGGGCTCCGGCGGAGCCGTGGTCGAGACGTAGTCGAACTCCTCCTCGGCACCGAACAGGACGTCGAGGACCTTGTTGCGCAGGCCCTCGCTGAGCGCGAGTGCCAGAGCGGCGCCGATGACGACCACGAGGATCGCGCGGCCGATGTGGCGCTTCTTCTTCTGCTGCTGCGCGAGCAGGTGCTCACGCGCGCCGGCGATCCCGCGTCCGGCCTCGGCGAGCTGCGCCTGGAGCTTCGCGTCGTCGAACAGGGCGTTGACGAGATTGTCCGAGCCCTTCGCCCGGTCGAACGCCTCACGCGCGGACTGGTAGGCGACCTTGGCGTTGTCGCGGACGGCCGGGTCCTCCACGGCGCGCCGGACGTACGGGCTCGCCAGCAGTTCCTGCACGGTCTGGGCGGCCTTCCCCGCCCCGCCTGATGCTGCCATTTCCGTCTTCTCCCTCGCTGGTGACTGCGAAGCAGCGAGTCTACCCCCGGGGCGCCGCCGCGGGGGCGCCGGTCACATCTCGAAGACGAGCCCGTCCGCGGCGACCTCGACCGGCGCACCGAACGCCTCGGCCGCGCCCTCGCAGGCGTCGTCCACGTCGAGCTCGTCCGAGATGTGGGTGAGCACGAGCCGGCGCGCGCCGGCGCGGCGGCCGTGGTCGCCCGCCTCCTCACACGTGAGGTGGCCGCGGACACCGCTGCGCTCAGGCCGCGGGAGCGTCGACTCGATGAGCAGCAGGTCGGCGTCGCGGGCGAACTCGACAAGCGCGTCGTTCGGCGAGCAGTCGGCGCTGAACACGAGCCGCGGCCCGTCCTCGTCGATCGGCGCGACGTCGATCGCGTACGTCGGGATGTAGTGCGGCACCTCGCGGAAGCGCAGCCGCAGCGACCCGATCTCGATGGCGGCGCCGGGGTCGTACTCCTCCGAGCGGAACGCGTCCTCGACGAGCCGTTCGGCGCTCCAGAGGCTCCCGAGGGTCCGGAGCGTCGTGGTGCCGTCGGGCGGCAGGTGGAGCGTCGGGCGGGCGGGCCGGTCGGTGCCGGGATGGCCGCCGACCGGGACCGGCTGCTGGCGTGGCGCGTACGTCAGCGCATAGGCGTACGGGATGAGGTCCAGGCAGTGGTCGGCGTGCATGTGACTGATGACGACGCCGTCCACGTCGACGTAGTCGATGAACGAGCGCAGCTTGGCGAACACGCCGTTGCCGCAGTCGAGCAGCACGCTGGTGCCCTCGTGCTCGACGAGGTACCCACTGCAGGCGCCGCCCGCGTCCTGCCACGCCGGCGACTTTCCGAGAACTGTGATCCGCACGCTCGTCCATCCCTCCCGTGAACGGGGCGGCACTCTACCCACGGCGCGCGGCGGGCGCTGTGGCATACGTCACGCAGCGTGCAGCGCGGCCTGCTCCTCGGCCGTCGGGAACGCCCACGTCGTGCGGGCCCTGCGCTCCTGCCGGAACACGAACCGCAACTGCTGCGGCGGGCGCAGGCCGTCGGGATGGTCGGGACGGAACGTCGCGCACGCCTCGTCGAGATTCAGCGCGCACAGCATGTTGCGCTGGAAGAAGCAGTCCTCGCACGACACCTTCGCCGTCGTCGTCCGTCCCCTCGCCATCGTTCCCACGTGCCCCCCGCGTCCGTTTGCCGATCCAGCCGCCGGCACCAAAGCACAGCGTCGCCGAGGCCCGCAACGCGGCTGTCCGGAAAGCGCAGGTTTTTCGTCAGGGGGTGGTCGACGCGATCTCGCAAACGCCGGGTTTCGACGGTGACGTGCCAGAGCGCGGGCGCATGTGAAGATTCCCCCACCGGGCCGGAGCGGATCCCGCTACGTCCGGGAAACCCCGATGACCCCCTCCCCTCCCACAGCCTGCGACACCGTCATCGTGGGCGCCGGGATCGTCGGCCTGGCGACGGCGCGCGAGGCGCTGCTGCGCCGGCCGGGCTCGCGGGTCGTCGTGCTCGAGCGCGAGCCGGCGGTCGCCGGCGGGCAGACGTCGGGCAACAGCGGCGTGATCCATGCGGGCGTGTACTACGCCCCGGGATCACGCAAGGCCCGGCTGTGCGTGGACGGCGCGCGCCGGCTGTACGCGCTCTGCGCCGAGCTCGGGGTGCCGGCCGAGCGCTGCGGCAAGCTCATCGTCGCGCGTTCCGCGCGCGAGCTGCCCGGCCTGGCCGAGCTCGAGCGCCGGTCGTCCGCCAACGGCGTGAGGGTCCGGCGCCTGCCCGGCGAGGAGATCGCCGCCGTCGAGCCGCACGCCCGCGGCGTCGCCGCGCTGCACGTCCCGGACACCGGCATCGTGGACTTCGCGCGCGTGGCGGACGCGCTGCGCACCGACGTCCTCGCGCGCGGCGGGCTCGTGGTGACGGCGTGCGCCGTGACCTCGGTCGCCGGCGGCGTGGTGCGTCACGCCCACGGCGTCACCCGCGCGGCGACGATCATCGCCTGCGCGGGCCTGGACGCCGACCGCCTGGCCCGCCGCAGCGGCGAGCCGGCGGACCCGCGGATCGTCCCGTTCCGCGGCGCCTACCTGCGACTGCGCCGCCCGGAGCTCGTCCGTGCGCTGATCTACCCGGTGCCCGATCCGGCGCTGCCGTTCCTCGGCGTGCACCTCACGCGCCGGCTCAAGGGCGACGTCGTCGCCGGTCCCACCGCCCTGCCCGCGGTCGCCGGGCTGCGGGACACCCTCAGCTGGCCCGGCACATGGCGGATGGCGTGGCGCTGGCGGCGCCACGCGCTGCGCGAGCTCGGCTACGCGGCGTCGCGCGCGGCCTACGCCCGCGAGGTCCGCACGCTCGTCCCCGAGGTCGCGGACGAGGATCTCGTCCCGGCCTTCAGCGGGGTCCGGGCCCAGGCCGTCGGGCGCGACGGGGCGCTGCTCGACGACTTCGTCCTGACGGGGTCCGGCGGGATGCTCCACGTGCGCAACGCCCCGTCGCCGGCGGCGACCGCCGCGCTGGCGATCGCCGGGGAGCTGGCGGACCGCGCGGGCCTGAAGAGCACCGCGGCGCCCTGACGCCCGTACCCTCGGCGACGATGCGGATCCTGGTGACCGGCGCCAGCGGCGCCATCGGCGCGGCCCTCGCGCCCGAACTGGCCCGTGCGGGCCACGAGGTCCGGGCGTTCGCGCGCGACCCCGCGCGCGTCACGTGCGACGGGGTCGCCGACATCGTGACCGGCGACGCGCTCACGGGCGCGGGTCTGGACGCCGCGGTCGAGGGCGCCGAGGTCGTCTACTACCTGATCCACTCGATGGAGCCCGCGGGCGCCGGCGACGAGAGCTTCGCCGAGCGTGAGCGGCGCGCGGCGGCCAACGTCGTCGCAGCGTGCGAGCACGCGGGCGTGCGCCGCGTCGTCTACCTCGGGGGCCTGGTCCCGCAGGACCAGCCGCCATCGGAGCACCTCGCCAGCCGGCTGGCCGTCGAGGAGGCGCTGCTCGGCGCCGCACCGCAGGCCGTCGCACTGCGCGCCTCGATCGTCATCAGCGCGACCTCGCGCTCGTTCCGGTTTCTCGTGCGCCTCGTCGAGCGCTCTCCGATCCTCCCGCTGCCGGCCTGGCGCGACCATCGCACCCAGCCGATCGACGGTCGCGACGTGGTCGCCTACCTCCTCGCCGCGGGGACGTCGCCGGCCGTCGAGGGCCGGCTGTCGCTCGACATCGCGGGCCCGGACGTCCTGACCTACGGCGAGCTGGTGCGGCGGATCAGGGATTCGCTGCTGCTGGACCGCCCGCCCGTCGAGCTGCCGTTCTCGCTGACGCCGATCGCGAGCGCCGTCGCCGCCGCGATCGCCGGCGAGGACGTCGAGCTGATCGGCCCGCTGATGGAGGGCCTCGGCGCCGACCTTCTGCCCCGCGACGATCGCGCGCAGCAGCTGTTCGGCGTGCGCCTGCACCGGTTCGACGCGGCGGTCGAGCGGGCGCTGCGCGACTGGGAGTCCCGCGAGGAGCTCGCGGCGCGCTAGCGCCGGCGGTCATGGGTGAGGTCGACGTCAGCATCGACATCGCCGCGCCGCCGGCGGCGGTGTGGGCGGTGGCGCTGGATCCCGAGCGCCTGTCCGACTGGGTGACGATCCACCGGCACCTCGGCGCGCACAGCGGCGGCCCGGCGCGCGAGGGCTACGAGATGACGCAGACGCTCACGCTGCGCGGGGCGCCGTTCAAGGTGCACTGGCGCCTGGCGACGTGCGAGGTGCCGCGCATCGCGGACTGGCACGGGGACGGGCCCGCCGGGTCCCGCGCGGAGACCTCGTACCTGCTCGAGGAGCACGAGGGCGGGACGCGCTTCACCTACCACAACGAGTTCCACGCGCCGCTCGGCATTCTCGGCCGGGTCGCCCAGCGCGCCGTCGCGGGTGACATCCCCCGGACCGAGGCGCTGAAGTCGCTCGCCCGCCTGAAGGCGATCTGCGAGCGGTGAGGCGCCTGATTGGTGGCGATAATGCCACCGATCGGTGCATTTCTTAGAAACCCCTGAGGGAACAGCGGTAGAGATGTGACGGTAAGTCGCACCTTGAGAGAATCCGGAACCTCCGGTGTTACCGTCGTGTTCCAGGTCCTTGAAGTGCCCAAACCCGCCAGTTTCCCCAACGCCGGAAGGACACCCGCCCGCCATGGCCGATTTTGTTGACGAGAAGCTCCGTGAGATGGAGTCCCGCCTGAAGGAGCTGCGTCCGCTCGTGGACGAGTACTCGCGCCTGGAGGCCGCGGTCACCGCGCTGGCCGGTGTGAGCGCCGGCAACGGTCGCTCCGCCACCCGCACGGCGCCGCCGCGCAAGCGCAGCGCCACCCGCCGGGCTCCCGGCACCGCCAAGCGCGGCCGGCCGAAGGGCAGCGGCCAGCGCGGCAAGCAGGCGCTGGAGATCGTCCGCGCCAAGCCGGGCATCACGATCCCGGAGATCGCCGACGCCATGGGCATCAAGCAGAACTACCTCTACCGCGTCATGCCCGGCCTCCAGCAGGACGGCCTCGTGTCCAAGAAGGGCAAGGGCTGGTACGCGAAGGACGCTGCGTAGGTCCGGCCCCCTGGCAGGACGCGCCGGCGCAGCCGGCGCGATCGATGTGGTGCGTGTGCGGGGGATGGCCCTCCCCGCACAACGGTGCCTCGGCCAAGTCGCCGGGCCCGGGCGCCTGGGTTCACCAACTGTGCGGTGAGTGCCATCCCCCGCACCCCCAGCGCGCCCGGCGCCTCGCCCGGTCCGACCGGGAGCCGACCGGCGGCCGCGGACTGATCTCGGGCGCCGCGAGCTCAGAGGGGCGTGTGCGGCGACACCCGGAACAGTTGGTGAACCCGGCGGCACGGGCCCGGCGACTTGGCCGAGGCACCGTTGTTCCGGGGGGCGCCGCACACGCCCCCCGGGGACACAACGAAAGCCCTAGATCAGGCCCAGCTCGGAGACCGCCTGGCGCTCCTCGACCAGCTCCGCCGCACTCGCATCGATGCGCGCGCGGGAGAAGTCGTCGATCTCCAGGCCCTGCGACGATCTGGAAGTCGCCGCCCGAGCACGTGCACGGGAACGAGGAGATGATCCCCTCGGGCACGCCGTAGGAGCCGTCGGACGGGATCGACATCGAGACCCAGTCGCCGTCCGGGGTGCCGAGCACCCAGTCGTGCATGTGGCCGATCGCCGCGTTCGCCGCCGAGGCCGCCGAGGAGGCGCCGCGCGCGTCGATGATCGCCGCGCCGCGCTTGGCGACGGTCGGGATGAACTCGTCCTCGTACCACGCCTGATCGACGAGCTCGATCGCCGGCTGCCCCTTGACCTTCGCGTGGAAGAGGTCCGGGTACTGCGTCGTGGAGTGGTTGCCCCAGATCGTCATGTTCGTGACGTCGCCGACCGTCGCGCCGGTCTTCTGGGCGAGCTGCGCGATCGCGCGGTTGTGGTCCAGGCGCGTCATCGCGTGGAAGCGGGAGGCGGGGACGTCGGGCGCGTTGGCCTGGGCGATCAGCGCGTTCGTGTTCGCCGGGTTGCCGACGACGAGGATGCGGATGTCGTCCGCGGCGCCGGCGTTGATCGCCTCGCCCTGCGGGCGGAAGATGCCGCCGTTGGCCTCCAGCAGGTCGCGCGCGCTCCATGCCCGGGCCGCGCGGGCGCGCGCCGACGAGCAGGCCGATGTTCGTGCCGTCGAACGCCTGCTTCGGGATCGTCGTGGATGTCGATCCCCGCCAGCAGCGGGAAGGCGCAGTCGTCGAGCTCCATCGCGGTGCCCTCCGCGGCCTTGACGGCCTGCGGGATCTCGAGCAGCTTCAGGTGCACCTGCGTGTCGGGGCCGAGCAGCTGCCCGCTCGCGATGCGGAAGAGGATGGCGTAGCCGATCTGGCCGGCGGCGCCGGTGACGGTCACGTTCACGGGGGTCATCGGGGATTCATCTCCTGGGTGGACGTCGTGGAGTGCAGGCGGGTGGGCCGGACGCTACCGGTGCGCCTCAGGCCATGGCCTGCCGGAGGTTCTCGTCGATCGAGGCGAGGAAGTCCTGCGTCGTCTGGAACGGCTGGTCGGGCCCGATCAGCAGCGCGAGGTCCTTCGTCATCTTGCCGCTCTCGACGGTCTCGATGCAGACCCGCTCGAGCGTCTCGGCGAACTGCGTCACCTCGGGGGTTCCGTCCATCCGCCCGCGTGCCGCCAGGCCGCGCGTCCACGCGAAGATCGAGGCGATCGGGTTGGTGGAGGTCGGGTTGCCCTTCTGGTGCTCACGGTAGTGCCGGGTGACGGTGCCGTGGGCGGCCTCGGCCTCGACGGTCTTGCCGTCGGGCGTCATCAGGACGCTCGTCATCAGGCCGAGCGAGCCGAAGCCCTGCGCGACGGTGTCGGACTGCACGTCGCCGTCGTAGTTCTTGCAGGCCCAGACGTAGCCGCCCTCCCACTTCAGCGCCGCCGCGACCATGTCGTCGATCAGGCGGTGCTCGTAGGTGATGCCGGCGGCCTCGAAGTCGGCCTTGAACTCCGCCTCGTAGACCTCGGCGAAGAGATCCTTGAAGCGCCCGTCGTACTTCTTGAGGATCGTGTTCTTCGTCGAGAGGTAGACCGGGAACCCGCGGTCCAGGCCGTAGCGCATGGACGCGCGGGCGAAGTCGCGGATCGAGTCGTCGAGGTTGTACATCGCCATCGCGACGCCGCCGCCCGGGAAGTCGTAGACGTCGAGCTCGATCGGCTCGGAGCCGTCCTTCGGCGTGTAGGTCATGGTCAGCGTTCCCTCGCCCGGCACGACGAGGTCGGTCGCGCGGTACTGGTCGCCGAAGGCGTGGCGGCCGATCACGATCGGCTTCGTCCAGCCCGGCACCAGGCGCGGGACGTTGGAGATGACGATCGGCTCGCGGAAGATGACCCCGCCGAGGATGTTGCGGATCGTCCCGTTCGGGGAGCGCCACATGCTCTTGAGGCCGAACTCCTCGACGCGCGCCTCGTCGGGCGTGATCGTCGCGCACTTCACCCCGACGCCGTACTGCTTGATGGCGTTGGCGGCGTCGACGGTGATCTGGTCGTCGGTCGCGTCGCGCTGCTCGATCCCGAGGTCGTAGTACTTCAGGTCGACGTCGAGGTACGGGAGGATCAGCTGGTCCTTGATGAACTGCCAGATGATGCGGGTCATCTCGTCGCCGTCGAGCTCGACGACGGGGTTCTGGACCTGGATCTTCGCCATGGTGTCCTTCGGCTCGGGGTCTCGTGGGGAGGCGGCGATGCTAGTCGCTCGCTGGCCTCCGGGCGGCACGGAGCGTAGCCTGCGCGGATGGCCACGATCCGCGCGACCGACGCTCCGCTCGTCACCCACGAGGTCAGCAACCAGCCGCCGCCGCTGACCGGGCGCAACCTGGCGCGGGACGACCGGCCGATGCTGGAGGCCGTCGAGCGCGAAGGCGGCGCGTGGGCGCTCGACCGGCTGCACGCCGACGGCGCATTCTGGGGCGGCGAGCCGCAGCGGTGGGGCGTGCTGGCCAACGAGCGCACCCCGGTTCTGCGCACGCACGACCGCTACGGCAACCGCGTCGACGAGGTCGAGTTCGACGAGTCCTGGCACCACCTGATGCGCGCCGGCGTCGAGCGCGAGCTGCACGCGCTGCCCTGGCGCTCGGGCCGCGACGGGCGCGCACGTCGCGCGCGCCGCGCTGTTCATGCTCGCCGGCGCAGGCCGAGGCCGGGCTTCGCTGTGCCCGATGACGATGACCTACGCGGTCGTGCCGGCGCTGCGCGCGCAGCCCGAGCTCGCGGCCGAATGGGAGCCGCTGATCACCTCGACGAGCTACGACCCCGACACGTCGAGCCGGCCGCCGAGAAGGGCTCGCGCGATCTGCGGCATGGCGATGACCGAGAAGCAGGGCGGCTCGGACGTGCGCGCCAACACGACGGTCGCGGTCCCGCTGAACGGCGGCGGGCCGGGCGCCGAGTACGAGATCACCGGCCACAAGTGGTTCTGCTCGGCGCCGATGAGCGACCTCTTCCTGATCCTCGCCCAGACCGACGAGGGCCTGTCGTGCTTCGCGCTGCCGCGGCTCCTGCCCGACGGCTCGCGCAACGCGATCCGCGTCCAGCGCCTGAAGGACAAGCTCGGCAACCGCTCCAACGCCTCGAGCGAGGTCGAGTATCGACGGGCGCGATCGCGCGGATGGTCGGCGAGCCGGGCCGCGGCGTGCCGACGATCATCGAGATGGTCGGCCACACCCGCCTCGACTGCCTGACTCGGCGCCGCGGCCGGGATGCGCGCCGCCGTCAGCCCAGGCGACCTGGCACACGCCGCGCACCGCGCCGCCTTCGGCCGCACGCTCAGTCGACCAGCCGCTGATGCGCAACGTGCTCGCCGACCTCGCGATCGAGTCGGAGGCCGACCACGGCGATGGCGATGCGGATGTCGCGCGCCTACGACCGCGCGGACGCCGACCCGGCAGGAGGCGCACATTGAAGCGCCTGGCGCACGGCGGTCGGCAAGTACTGCGCGTGCAAGCGTGCGCCGCAGCACGCCTACGAGGCGCTCGAGTGCTTCGGCGGCGTCGGCTACGTCGAGGAGTCCGGCATGCCGCGGCTCTACCGCGAGGCGCCGCTGAACTCGATCTGGGAGGGCTCGGGCAACGTCATGGCGCTCGACGTCCTGCGCGCGCTGTCGCGCACGCCCGGAGGCGCTCGAGGCGTTCTTCGCCGAGCTCGGACCTGCGCGGCCGGCGCGGACGCGCGGCTCGACGCGTTCGTCGACGGCCTGCGCGGCGAGTTCGCCGACACCGACGCGATCGAGCACCGCGCCCGGCGCGTCGTCGAGCACATGGCGCTGGCGCTGCAGGGCGTCGCTGCTGGTGCGCCACGCGCCGCCGGCCGTCGCCGACGCGTTCTGCGCCGCCCGCCTGGCGGGCGACGCGGGGCTCAACTACGGGACGCTGCCGACGGGGCGTCGACGTCGGGGCGATCATCGAGCGCCACACGCCCGTCGCGGCGTAGGGCCTGCGCGATCGGGCTCGCCGCCCGCAAGCCACGTCCCGACGGGTTTCGGTCAGTGACCGGTCATTTCTCGCAGCGAGTGCGGCGGACATCGCACCCGTCGCGGGTTTCGATCAGTGACCGGTCGTTTCTCGCAGCGAAATGACCCGGGACCGGGCCGCCGCGACCCTCATGGGCTGGCGGTCCCGATGAGGCCGCGGTAGGCGACCTCGAGCTCGGCGGCGACGTCGTCCCAGGTCGGGATGGCGGGCTTGGCGTGCGCCGCGCCCGTGAGCGACGCGAGCGCGGCCGGCACCTCGTCGGGGCCGTCGGCGAACACGACGTGCTCGGGATGGCGCTCGTGCAGCTCGCGATTGGCGGGCAGCGGCGAGACGATCACGGGCGTGCCCTCGGAGAGCGCCTCCAGCACCGCCAGCGACTGGCCCTCGGCGCTGGAGAGATGGACGAGCGCGCGGGCGCCGCGCAGCAGCGCGCGGACCTCGCCCGGGTCGGCGACCTCGCCGAGCCAGGTCGTGCGCGACGCGGCCACGGCCCGCTCGAAGGCCGCGCGCTCCTGCGGCGTGCCGTCGAACCCCCCGGCGACGACGATGTCGATGCCCGGCAGCGCCGCGACGGTCTGGGCCTGGCGCTTGCGCGCGCCCACGGTGCCCAGCAGCAGGACGTAGGGCGTCGCGGGCGTGCCGTCGGGCACCGAGGCGGCGGGCACCGGCGCCACGCCGTTGGGGATGATCGTCACGCGACGCGCCCCGAGCCGGCGCAGCAGCCCGCTCTCATGACGGGTCAGCGCGACGGCCAGGTCGCAGCGCCGCAGCAGCTGCGCGCGAGCGTACGGGCCGAACGAGCGCAGCGGCAGGCGGGCGACGGCGACCTCGAGCCGCTCGCGGCCGGGCGCGACGACGAGCACGGGCGAGACGACGAGCGGCGCGGGGTTGCGGCGCCAGTGGTCGAGCCACTGGCAGACGTCCGGCTCGGCGCCGATCGCGTGCAGCACGTCGAACGGCCGCGGAGCGGCCTCCCGGCCGGCGTGGAAGGCCTCGACGCCGCGGCGCTGCAGCGCCGCCAGCGTCTGCTCGAGCTGCGTCTCCAGGCCCCCTCCTCCCAACGTCGGCGGGATGCCGCCCACGAGCGCAACGCGAAGGGGTGCCTCGGTCATCCGGCTCAGGAGGCTAGCCGAGGGTGGCGACGCGCCCCCACCATCGCCGGTCGCCGATCCAGCGGGCCCCGACGGCGGTCGCCGCCGCGGCCGCCGCGCTCGGGCGGCGCCCGCTGGAGGTGCCGGGGAGGCGTACCGGACCGCTGTCGCGTGCGAGTACGTCGGATGGCCGGGACCGTCCACGCGGGAGCGCGCGGCGCGACGTGTCGCCCTTGCACCGGCATCGAGGTCGAGCCCCTGACCGGCTACTGGGGAACGCTCAGCCACGTCCTGCGCCACGCGACGATGAACACGACCCCGATCGACGTCGCGCCGAGGCCGCTCGCACGACTCGCCGGCGGCCTGATGTTCGTGCTCAGCGAGCTCCTGCGCCGGGTCGCGCCCGCGCTGGACCGGCGGCTGGACACCCGCCACGCGCTGCCGATCGGCTGGGTGGCGCGGGCGACGGCGCCCGCACGCGTCGCCGCGCGCGACTGACCGGGGTACGCTCACCTGCGTGCTGGCCGACCGCTCCATCCAGCTGTTCCGGGTCTTCGGGATCCGCATCGGCGCGAGCCCGAGCTGGTTCCTCGTGCTGTTCCTGATGATCTGGTGGCTTTCGAGCTACTTCCAGCGGGTGCTCGTCGACTCGTCGAACACGGTCGCGTTCGGCATCGCCGTGGCCGCGACGCTCCTGTTCTTCGTCTCGCTCCTCCTCCACGAGCTCGGCCACGCGCTGACCGCGCGGCGCTTCGGCATCGGGACGAGCGGGATCGACCTGTGGCTCTTCGGCGGCGTGGCGAAGCTCACCCGCGACTCGAAGAACCCGAAGGAGGAGTTCTTCGTCGCGGCCGCGGGGCCCGCCGTCACGGCGGTCATCGTCCTCATGTGCGTGGGCGCCGGCGCGCTGGCGTCGAAGATGACGGGCGTCGTCGACTCCGCGACGTTCCAGGACGTGACCACGACGCCCAGCGTCGCGCTGATCGGCTACCTCGGGTTGATCAACCTCATCCTGCTCGTCTTCAATCTCATCCCCGCGTTCCCGCTCGACGGCGGGCGCATCGCGCGCGCGATCGCCTGGAAGCGTCACGGGCGACCGCAGCCGCGGCACGCGCTTCTCCGCGCGCCTGGGCGAGCTGTTCTCGTGGCTCATGATCGGCCTCGGCATCTTCGTCTTCATCCGCGGCGACATCGTCAGCGGCCTGTGGTTCGGGCTGCTCGGCTGGTTCCTGGGGCAGGCGGCGCGCGGAGCGGTCGCCGGGTCGAAGTACGCCGAGGCGCTCGAGGGCGTCACCGCCGGGGACGTGATGGACGACCAGCCGGTGACGATCCCGGCGCCGACGACCGTCATCGACGCACACGACCGGTACTTCGGCCTCTACCGCGCGCCGTGGTTCGCGGTGACCGACGAGCTCGGGCGCTTCGAGGGGATCCTGCAGGCGACGACGGTCGACGCCGCGCTCGCCGAGGGACGACCCGCGCTGACCGTGCGCGACATCCTCGACCCCGCGGCCGAGCCCGAGTCCTGGGTCACCCGTGACACGCCCGTCGAGGCCCTGCTCGGCCTGGACGCGGTCCGCCGCCTCGGCGCGGTGATCGTCGTCGACGCCGACGACCGCCTGTGCGGCGTCGTGACGGCCGATCAGCTGCGCCGAGCCCTGGCCGCGGCCGCGCCGCAGGCCTAGCGCGGAACACCCCAATCCGACCGCTGCGCTTGGGATTCCGCCGCGCCCGGCGGGGCACAGGCGCAGGCCGCCGGACCGCCTCCCGCGTATAGAGTCCAGACGTCGCGCACGTACTCCGCGCGGCGGCAACGACCCCTCTCGAAGAGCCAGATGCCAGCACATGACGTCCTGATCATCGGCGCGGGCCTCGCAGGCCAGCGCGCCGCACTCGCCGCCGCCCAGCGAGGCGCCACCGTGGCGATCATGAGCAAGGTGCACCCGGTGCGCTCGCACTCGGTCGCCGCGGCCGGGGGCATCAACGCCGCCGTCAACCCCGCGGACGACTGGCGCTCGCACGCCTACGACACCGTCAAGGGCTCGGACTTCCTCGGCGACCAGGACGCGATCGAGGTCATGTGCCGCGAGGCGCCGGCCGAGGTGATGCACCTCGAGCACATCGGCGCTGACCTTCCACCGCAACGAGAAGGGCGAGATCGACCTGCGCGCCTTCGGCGGCGCCTCGATGAAGCGCACCGCCTACGTCGCCGACATCACCGGCCAGGCGATGCTGCACGTGCTCTACGAGCAGCTGATGAAGTTCCACGAGGTCATCGACCGCTTCGAGGAGTGGTTCGTCACCTCGATCGTCCTCGACGAGCAGGGTCACTGCGTCGGCGTCGTCGCCCGCGAGATCCGCAGCGGCCGGACCGAGACGTTCTCCGCCAAGAACGTGATCCTCGCGTCGGGCGGCGCGGGCCAGTGCTTCAAGCCGACGACGAACGCGCTCATCTGCACGGGTGACGGCATCGCCCAGGCCTACGCGGCCGGCGCGCCGCTGATGGACATGGAGATGATCCAGTACCACCCGACGACGCTCGCCGAGAACGGCTTCCTCATCACCGAGGGCGCCCGCGGCGAAGGTGCGCATCTCCTGAACTCCGAGGGCGAGCGCTTCATGGAGAAGTACGCGCCGAACAAGATGGAGCTCGCCTCGCGCGACGTCGTCTCCCGCGCCGAGCAGACCGAGATCCTCGAGGGCCGCGGCGTCGGCCCCGACGGAACCGGCATCTGGCTCGACATCACCGTCGTCCCGAAGAAGCGCACGCTCGAGGCGCTGCGCGAGATCGTGAACATCGGCAAGGACTTCGCCGGCGTGGACATCACCCGCGACCCGATCATGATCCAGCCGGGGATGCACTACATCATGGGCGGCGTCAAGACCGACATCCACGGGGCGACGTCGATCCCGGGCCTCTACGCCGCCGGTGAGGTCGCCTGCGTCTCGGTCCACGGCGGCAACCGCCTCGGGCGCCAACTCGCTGCTCGACACGCTGATCTTCGGCCGCCGCTCCGGCGAGCACGCCGCCGAGCGCTCGCAGGGCATGGCGATGCCGACCGCCGGCAAGGAGCAGCAGAAGCAGGACGAGGCGATGGTCGCCGAGATCCTCGCCCGGCCCAAGGACGGCCGCCGCATCTCCGAGATCAAGGAGGAGCTCGGCACCACGATGAACCGGTACGTCGCGGTCTTCCGCGAGGAGGACGGCCTGAACACCGCCCACGAGACGGTGCGCCGCCTCAAGGAGGAGGCGAAGACCGCCTACGTCGACGACAAGGGCACGGTCTTCAACCAGGACGTGCTGGGAGCCATCGAGCTCGGCTACATGCTCACCGTCGCCGAGGCGATCGTCGTCGCGGCGCTCGAGCGCAAGGAGTCGCGCGGCGCGCAGTTCCGCACCGACTTCCCGGAGCGCAACGACGAGGAGTGGCTCAAGCACATCGACGTCTCGCGCAACGGCGACGAGAGCCCCCACCTCACCTACTCCCCCGTCACCATCACCCAGTGGCAGCCCGAGGAGCGCAAGTACTAGATGGCCGAGTTCACCCTCAAGATCCGCCGCTACAACCCCGAGTCGGGCGAGGCGCCCTACTGGGACGAGCACACCGTCGAGCTCGAGCCGCACCGCTCGGTCCTCGAGGGGCTGCTCCAGGCGAAGGCGACGACCGACGGCTCGATCGGCGTGCGCTGCTCCTGCCGTGCCGCGATCTGCGGCTCGTGCGGCGTGCGCATCAACGGCAAGCCGGGCCTCGCCTGCCACACCCATCTGGACTCGGCGCTCGCGTCCTCGGAGGACGGCGGTCATCACCGTCGAGCCGATGGGCAACATGCCGGTCATCCGCGACCTGATCGTGGACATGGACGCGGTCCACTGGAAGAAGATCCAGCGCGTCACGCCGTGGCTCATCAACAAGGAGCCGATCCCCGAGCGCGAGTACATCGTCCCGCGCGAGTCGATGATCGACGTCACGCAGACGGCGGCCTGCATCCAGTGCGGCGCCTGCGTCTCGGACTGCCTCTCGATGGAGGCCGACCCGCTGTTCGTCGGCCCCGCGGCGCTCGCGAAGGCCTACCGCTTCGTCGGCGACCCGCGCGACGCCAAGCACGAGCAGCGCCTGAAGAACCTCTCGCAGGACCCGCACGGCATCTACTCCTGCACCCACTGCTTCAAGTGCATCGAGGCGTGCCCGAAGGGCGTCGCCCCGATGAACCAGATCATGCGCCTGCGCCGCATCGCCGGCAGCGACCACGGGATCGTGGACCGCAACAACGGCCACCGTCACGAGAAGGCGTTCGTCGAGCCTCGTGCGCGACAACGGCCTGCTGTGGGAGGCCGAGCTGCTCCCGCGCTCCTACGGCGGCGACTCGTGGTTCGGCAAGTTCGCGCCGCCCGCGGGCGCCGAGCTCGTCAGCTCGCTGCCCGCGATCACGACGGCGCTCCTGCGCCGCAAGGTCACCATCACCGGCGCGCTCAAGCCGCACAAGCTCCCCTCGCAGGACCTGACCGCGGTCAAGCGGATCTACGACATCGTCGAGGGCCGCGACGAGCGCGTCGAGCTGAACCTCTACATCACCGGCACGGACGAGGACAACGCCGAGAACGTCCCGGAGCCGACGTCGGTCGGGGCGGAGAGCCCCGCCGCGGAAGGGACGAACTGACATGAAGGTCGCCTACTGGCCCGGCTGCGTCAGCCGCGGCTTCACCCCCGAGCTGCACGGCTCGATGGCGCAGGTCGCGCCGCATGCTGGACATCGAGCTCGTCGAGCTGGACCGCGCGAACTGCTGCGGCGCCGGCGTCATCGCCGAGCACAGCCAGGAGCTCGCCGACACGCTCAACGCGCGCACCTTCGCGCTGGCGCAGGCCGTCCCCGGCGCCGACCTGATGATGAACATCTGCTCGACGTGCCAGGGCGCGCAGAGCGAGTGCCAGGAGCGCCTGGACGCGAACGCCGAGTACCGCGCGCACGTCAACGAGACGCTCGGCGCCGCCGAGGGCCTCGAGTACGTCGAGGGCATCGTCAACAAGAACTTCCTCTGGGTGCTCGTCGAGGACATCGGCCTGGACCACCTGAAGACGCTCGTCAAGCGCCCGCTCACCGACCTGCGCGTCGGGCCGTTCTACGGGTGCTACATCGTGCGCCCCACCGACCGGCTGGGCATCGACGCCGAGAACCCGCGCGACACGTATCTCGCGCAGGTCATCGAGGCGCTCGGCGGCACGGTCATCGACTACGCGGGCAGCCACAAGTGCTGCGGCTTCCCGATCATCACGATGAACAAGGACGCCTCGCTCAAGCAGGCCGGAACGCACCTCGGCGACGCGATGGACGCCGAGGCCGACTGCCTCGTCACGCCGTGCCCGCTCTGCCACCTGAACCTCGACCTCCAGCAGCCGCTCGCCGAGCGCGCGGTCGGCCGCGACCTGCAGATGCCGGTGCTGCACCTGCCCCAGCTCGTCGGCCTGGCCCTCGGCCTGACGCCGAAGGAGATCGGCCTGCACCGCCACGTCGTCAAGCCGACGGCCGTGGTCGACTGGACCGAGGCCGTCGTCGCGGGCGTGGGCTCCGGCGGCGCCGCCGGCTGGTAGATCGTCGACGCCGCGCGGCGTCTGTGGCACGCTGTGTCCGTGACGAGATGGACATCGGCACGGACGCTCGCGGCGATCATCGCCGCCGTCGCCCTGCTCCCGAGCGCGGCGTCCGCGTCGGCACCCGCGGCCGCGCCGCGCAGGACGCGCCGGTCGACCTCGCCGGGCCACCGGGACCGGACTCGGGCGGCCCGCCCGACTGCAAGCCCTCGCGCTCCCGCCTCTGCGGGAACGGTGAGCTGACGCCGGCCGCCGCCGCGCAGCGCCTGCTCGCCACGCTGTCCCGGCGCGGGCTGGGCTTCCGCCCGGGCTCCTCGACGGTCGGCCGCGGACCGGCTCGGCGCGCGGACCGCACGTTCGTCGCCGCGCTGGGTGCACCCGCCAAGCCGGCCGCCCGCACCGCCCAGACGGCCGCGCCGACGATCGCCGACGCGGTGGAGAAGCGCACGAGCATCAAGCGGGGCAAGGCGCGTGAGCAGCGCCGCTTCGCCTGGCGGGCGAAGATCGAGCGCTGCCCGGACCCCGGGCGCCCGGACAACACCCACGGCCGGGTGAAGCTCCAGGCCGGCGCGCTCCTGGAGGTCGTCCACGACGAGCCGCGGCGCGGCGCGATCGTCCGCACGATCACCCGGATGGACACGAAGCTCGACACGTCGGCCGCCTCCGACAACCGCGCGAATCTCGACTACGTCGGCGACTTCGGCAATCCGAACGACGTCACGGTCACCCAGCAGGTGCTCGTGATCCGCAACGGGTCCAGCCGCCGCGCCGGGCGCACGGCCGTCATCGAGATGACCGCCGACACGTTCTCCCCCGATGTCGGCGTGCAGCTGAAGTCGGAGGGGTTCGAGGCGTTCGTCGAGCGGATGGAGGCCCAGGAGCGCGGCGAGCCGGGCCCCGATGCCGACGGGCCGATCGTCGGGCCGGCCTGGAAGCGCGTGGTGCGCGACTTCATGCAGCTCGTCGCGGCGCGCGCGCGCGAGGTCGCCAAGCTCGCCGAGACGCACTGGCGCACGCCGAACCGCTGCTTCGGCTTCACGCTCGACGGGCCGTCGAAGGTCCGCCCGGGCGGCCGCGTCGAGCTGACCGGGAAGCCCTCGCCCGGCGAGCGCGGCGGCACGCCGCGCAGCATTCTCGGACTGAGCAGCGGCTCCGGGACCTGGACGGTGCTGCGTGCGCCGAAGGGCAAGCGCCTGGAACCGCTGCTCAAGAGCCTGCCGCTGCCCGAGGACAAGCCCTGGATCGCGTTCGTCGCCCCGGACAAGAGCTGGAAGAAGGGGGCCGAACCCACCGTCGAGATGACGTTCGCGTCGAAGGCCGGGATCGGAAGCACGACGAAGGTCTTCGAGGAGGGTCTCCGGATCGGTTCGCCGGCACGGTCACGAGCACCATCACCTCCCTCGCCAGCACGGTCTCCTTCACGAGCAGGCTCGACTACGCGCTCAAGAGCGACGTCGCGAACCCCGACGGCAGCCGCTCGGCCGTCTACGACCTGAAGACCGCGGAGCTCACGGACTTCGTCGACCAGAGCGAGTCCACGTGCCGGCTGCGCGGCGCGACGTCGGGCCCGGCTATCGTGCGCTTCGGCGACCTCGAGCTGTCGATCACGCCGGGCGGCGACGTCACCTACGGCTTCGTCCAGGACCTCGGGCGTGCCGGCGTGCCGTACGTCCCCCAGGAATCGGGTCCCGGCTGCGAGACGTCGACGCAGCTCGCGATCGCCTTCCTCAACGCGCGCACCGCCACGAACGCGCTGCGTCCCGCGCCCGCCGACCTGCGCCTGATCCAGGCACCGACGGCCGACATCTTCACGATCGCCTCGGAGGGCGGCACCGGCACGGTGTCCTGGGAGCTGCTGCCGGGCTGAGCGGGCGGCTACGCCGGCGCGACGACGAGCCCGCGCGCGACCGCCAGCTCCGCGAGCTGGACGGTGTTCAGCGCGGCGCCCTTGAGCAGGTTGTCGCCGACGACGAAGAAGTTGAGGCTCCGCGGGTCGGCGAGGTCGACGCGCACGCGGCCGACGAACGTCTCGTCGCGCCCGGCGGCCTCGAGCGGCGTCGGGGCGTCCTCGACGATGAGGTTCGGGAACGCGCGCAGCGCCTCGAGCGCCTCGTCCAGGTCGACCTCGCGCTCGAACGTCGCCTTGACCTCGATCGCGTGCCCGACCATCACCGGCACCCGCACGCACGTCGGCGAGACCGCGAGCTCCGGCAGGCCGAGGATCTTGCGGCTCTCGTTCTGGAGCTTCATCTCCTCGTCGGTGTAGCCGTTGTCGCCGAGGGTGCCGAGCATCGGCACGACGTTGTAGGCGAGCGTGTTGGCGTGGACGCTCGACTCGACGAGCGAGGCGGCCTGCCGGCCGTCGCTGACGAGCAGCGTGATGTCCTTGTGCAGCAGCGGCACCTGGAAGGCCAGCTCGTCGATGCCCTTCTGCCCCGCGCCGCCGGCCGCCTGGTAGCTGGTGGCGACCATCGCGGTCATGCCGAACGCGTCGTGCAGCGCCTTCGCCGGGAGCATCGCGACCATGGTGGTGCAGTTCGGGTTGGCGATGATGCCCTTGCGCGCGTCGTCGAGCGCGTCGGGGTTGACCTCGCTGACGACGAGCGGGACGTCCGGGTCCATCCGCCACGCGGACGAGTTGTCGACGACGACCGCGCCGCCGGCGACGAACTTCTCCGCCCACGCCTTCGACGTCGAGCCGCCCGCCGAGAACAGCGCCAGGTGGTAGCCCTGCACGGTCTCGTCGGTCAGCGGCTGGATGACGCCGTAGCCGTCGAGCTTCTTCCCCGCCGAGCGCTCGCTGGCGAACGGCACGATCGCCTCGGCCTCGAAGCCGCGCCGCTCGAGCGTGCGCAGCATGATCTGGCCCACCGCACCGGTGGCGCCGACGACCGCGACCCTCATGATGCGAACTCCCCGAACGGCTGCTCGGGCCGGATCGTGTCGTCGCCCTGCAGCTCGAACGCCCCGTGCAGCGCGCGCACCGCGTCCGGCGACGCGGTCGGCGGCGACGACGCACGAGATCTTGATCGGCGAGGTGGAGATCATCTCGATGTTGATCCCCTGCTCGCCGAGCACGCGTGAAGACCTTGGCCGCGACGCCCGGGGTGCGTCTTCATCCCGGCGCCGACGATCGACACCTTGCCCATCGACTCGTCGGCCTCGACGCCGCCCTCGCCGAGCTCGGCGACGAGCGCCTCCAGCGCCTCGCGCGCGGTGCGCAGGTCGTCGCGCGGCACCGTGAACGACATGTCGGCGCGCGCGCCCTCGGACACCGGCTCGTTCTGGATGATCATGTCCACGTTGACGTTCGCGTCGGCGAGGGCGGTGGCGATCCGGCCGGCGATGCCGGGCGTGTCCGGGATCCCGGTCAGCGTGACGCGCGCCTCGCCGGTCGAGTGGGTGACGGCGGTGATCAGGGGGTGTTCCATGGTCTCTCTCTCCGAGACGACGATCGTTCCGGGGCTGTCATCAAAGCTGGAGCGGCAGTGGATGCGCACGCCGTGGTTGCGCGCGTACTCGACGCTGCGCAGCTGCAGGACGCCCGGCGCCCGAGGCGCTCATCTCGAGCATCTCCTCGAACGAGACGACGTCGAGCTTGCGGGCGTCGGGGACGATCCGCGGATCGGCGCTGAAGACGCCGGGGACGTCGGTGTAGATCTCGCAGACCTCGGCGCCCGAGCGGCGGCGGCGAGCGCGACGGCGGTGGTGTCCGAGCCGCCGCGGCCGAGCGTCGTCACGTCCTTGGAGCGGTCGAGACGCCCTGGAAGCCCGCGACGAGGACGATCGCGTCCTCGTCGAGCGCGTCCATGATCCGGTCGGCGCGCACGTCGAGGATCCGCGCCTTCGTGTGCGAGGTGTCGGTGACGATTCCGGCCTGCGAGCCGGTGAGCGAGATCGCGCCGGTGGCCGAGGTCGTTGATCGCCATCGCGCAGAGCGCGCACGAGATGCGCTCGCCGGTCGACAGCAGCATGTCCATCTCGCGCGGGTCGGGGCGTCGGAGACCTCGAAGGCGTCGCGCGATCAGGCCGTCGGTGGTCTTGCCGCGCGCGGAGAGCACGGCGACCACGCGTTGCGCCCTCCTCGCGCTTGGCGACGATGCGGCCGGCGGCGCGTTCAGGTCTTGTCGGCGTCGGCGACCGAGGTGCCGCCGAACTTCATGACGATGCGTGCCCACGGCTCATGCGAGCGGTGAAGGATACGAAGGCGCCGGGCCGCCGGGTCAGACCGCGCGCGCGGCCGAGCATCGCCCGGCCGAGCGTCACCTCGTCGGCGTACTCGAGGTCGGAGCCGACCGGCAGGCCGCTCGCCAGGCGGGTCACGGTGACGTCGGCGGAGCGCTCGTGCAGGTCCGCGAGCGATGTGCAGCGCGGTCGCCTCGCCCGTCGTGGTCGGGTTCGTGGCGAGGACGACCTCGGTGACCGGTGCCGCCGAGACGCGCGCGTACAGCTCCTCGATCCGCAGGTTCTCGGGATCGACCCCGTCGATCGGCGACAGCGCGCCGCCCAGCACGTGGTAGCGGCCGCGGAACTCGTGGGTGCGCTCGACGGGGATGACGTCGCCGGGCTCCTCGACGACGCACAGCACGGACTCGTCGCGGCGCTCGTCCAGGCAGATCGTGCAGCGCGGGCCCTCGGCGAGGTTGAAGCAGACCTCGCAGAAGCCGACCTTCTCCTTCACGTCGCGGATCGCGTCGGCGAGCGCGATGCGCGTCCTCGGGCGAGCGCCGCAGGATGTGGAAGGCCAGCCGCTGCGCGCGTGCGCGGCCCGACGCCCGGCAGCTTGCCGAGCTCGGTGATCAGGCGCTGGATCGGCGGAGCGTGGATGACGCGCGCCGCTACATCCCCGGCAGGCCGAGGCCGCCGGGCCCGCCGAGGCCGCCGGCGATGCCGCCCATGCGGTCGGCCGCGAGCTGCTGCGCGGCGCGGATCGCCTCGTTGACCGCCGCGAGGACCATGTCCTGGAGCAGCTCGGGGTCCTCGGGATCGATCGCCTCGGGGTCGATGGTGATCGCCTTGACGATCGAGGTCGCCGCTGACCCGCACGGTGACCATGCCGCCGCCGGCCGAGGCCTCGACCTCCTCGTCCTTGAGCTTCTCCTGCGCGGCGAGCATGTCCGCCTGCATCTTCTGGACCTGCTTGAGCATCTGGTTCATGTTCGGCTGGGGCATCAGGCGGGTCCTTGGGGCTCGGGTTCGGGGACGATCTCCTCCGCGTCGAACTCTTGCACGATGCGGGCGACCAGCTCGTCACCCGCCAGCTCGGGCGGCGCCTGCGGCTCGCCGATGTCGCGCAGCTCGTAGAGCCAGGCGCAGCCGGGCACCGGTCAGCGCGAGCAGCGCCTCGCCGAGCGCGCGGCGGTGGTCGGGATTCTCCGCGGCCATGCGGCGGTTGAAGGTGTCGTCGGGGGCGAAGGCGACGGTGAGCGCGCCGTCGGTGAGGTCGACCGCGCGGGCGTTGCCGAGCGCCGCCGCGAGCAGCGCGTAGTCGGCCTCGATCGTCTGCAGCGCCGCGGGCCAGACGTCCAGGATCTCCGGCGAGCGTCACGTCCGTGCGCTGCGGCACCGCGACCGGCGGCGGGATCGTCGCGGTCACCGCCGGCTCGGCGGGCGCCTGCGGCGCGCCGGGCTCGGCCGGGCCGGGATCCGGCACGGCGGCGACGGCCGACGGCTGCGCGGGAGCGGGCGGCGGCTCCGGCGGGGCGGCGGGGCGGCCGGCGGCGGCGCAGGCGGCTCGGGGACGGACGCGAGCGGCGCCGCGACGGGCGCGGGGCGGAGCGCCGGCGCCCTGGAGCTGCGCCTCCAGGCGCGCGATCCGCGTGAGCAGCGCCTTCGTGGACGCGTCGACCTCCGGCGTGGCGGCCTGCACGAGCGCGAGCTCCAGCCGCGTGCGCGGATCGGCGCCGTCCTTGACGGCGCGCAGGGCGACGGCGAGCAGCTCGAGCAGGCGGACGAGGTCCCCGGCCTCCACGCGCAGGGCCTGCTCGGTGAGCCGGGCGTCGCGTTCGGGGGTGACCCGCAGGTCGGGCGGGACCGCGCCGAGCGTGCGGACGACGAGCAGCTCGCGGACGTGGACCTCGATGTCGCGCATCGCGGACACGAGGTCGCGGCCGGTGCCCGCGAGCCCGGCGGCGACGCGCAGCGCGCCGGCGGCGTCGTGGGCGGCCACGGCGTCGAGCGCGCCGAACAGCAGGTCGTCGTCGACGGCGCCCAGGACCGCGAGGACGTCCGCCACCGTGATCGACGTCCCCGAGTAGGTGACGAGCTGCTCGAGCGTGCCGAGCGCGTCGCGGAAGGAGCCGGTCGCGTGGCGGGCGAGCAGCGCGAGCGCGTCGGGCGCGATCTCGATGCCCTCCTGCGCGGACACGCGCTGCAGGACGGACGCGAGCTGCTCGACCGTCGGCCGGCCGAAGTCGAAGCGGTGGCAGCGGTCGACGACCGTCGGCAGGACCTTCTGGGCCTCGGTCGTCGCGAGCACGAAGATCGTCCCGGGCGGCGGCTCCTCGAGCGTCTTGAGGAACGCGTTCCACGCCTGCGGCGTGAGCATGTGCGCCTCGTCGAGGATGTACACCTTCGAGCGGCCCGAGACCGGGGCGAAGGCGACCTTGTCGCGCAGCTCGCGGATGTCGTCGACCGAGTTGTGCGAGGCGGCGTCCATCTCGATGACGTCGAGCGAGGTGGCGTTCTGGATCGCCACGCACGCCTCGCAGACGCCGCAGGGCTCGATCGTCGGCCCGTTCACGCAGTTCATGCAGGCGGCGAGGATCTTCGCCATCGAGGTCTTCCCGGTGCCGCGCGAGCCGACGAACAGGTAGGCGTGGTGGACCTTCCCCTGCTGCACCGCGTTGCTGAGCGTGCGGACGACGTGCTCCTGCCCGACGACGTCCGCGAACGTCCTGGGGCGGTGGCGGCGGTAGAGCGACGGGCCGGCGGACACGAGGGCCGAGGGTACAGGTCCGCGCGGCGCGGGCGGGACCGCCCGGATAGGGTCTGAGGACATGGTGCGCGCCGCACGGTTCACCGCCGCGATCGGGGCGCTCGCCACCGCCCTGTGGCTGCTCGTCGGGCGCGGACTCGGTCGAACTACGACACGCTCTACTCGCTCGTCTGGGGCCGGCAGATCGCGCAGGGCCAGGCGCCCGACATCGAGGTCGCGCTCGCCCCCACGCCGCACCCGCTGGCGACGCTCGCGGGCGTCCTCGCCTCGCCGCTGAGCCTCGCGAGCGACGCGGGCGTGCACGGCGAGCCCGCGCAGACGGCGACGCTGATCCTCGCGTTCGTCGCCCTCGCGCTGCTCGGCTGGGTCGTCTACGCGCTGGGAACCGCCTGGTTCGACCCGTGGGTGGGGGTCCTTGCGGCCGTGATCGTCCTGACACGCCGCCCGGTGCTCGACTTCGGCGCGCGCGCGTACGTCGACATCCCGTACGTCGTGCTCGTCCTCGGCGCGCTGCTCGTCGAGACGCGGCGCCCGCGCGCCGGCCTGCCGGTCCTGGGACTGCTGGCCGTCGCCGGGCTGATCCGGCCCGAGGCCTGGCTCTTCTCCGCGGCGTACCTCGCCTACCTCGTCTGGCGCGGCGAGCGCGACCCGGGGCGCCTCGTGCGCCTGGCGGCGGTCGCCGCGAGCGGCCCGGTGCTCTGGGCGCTCACCGACTGGGCGCTCACCGGCTCGCCGCTGCACTCGCTCACCGGCACCCGCGACACGGCGGCGACGCTCGGGCGCGTGACCGGCCTGGACGACGTCCCGCTCACCGTCCCGCGGCGCCTCGGCGAGATCCTGCGCGAGCCCGTCCTGCTCGGCGCGGTCGGCGGCCTGGCGCTGTCGTGGCTGTGGCTGCGCGACCGCGTGCGGCCGGCGATCGTCGCGGGCGTGCTCGCGCTCGCCGCGTTCTGCGTCCTGGCGGCCGCGGGCCTGCCGATCCTCGGGCGCTACCTCCTGCTCCCCGCCGCGATCGGGGCGATCCTCTGCGGCGCCGGGCGCGTTCGGCTGGCGGTCGCTGCCGGAGGGCGATCGGCGCCGGCGGCCGTGGGCATGGTTCGGCCTGGCGACGCTCGTCGCGCTCGTGGTCTTCGTCCCCGCCCAGGCCGAGCGCATCGGCGACCTGCGCGACGCGCTGCGCATCCAGGACGGCATCCAGGACGACCTGCGGGCGCTCGTGCGACGGCCGCCGGGCGCGCTGGAGGCCGCCTGCACGCCGGTCGGCGTGCCGAACCATCGCCCGATCCCGCTGCTCGCGCTGTGGCTCGACGTGCGGCCCGAGCGCGTGGTGAGCCTCCAGGAGCGGACGATCGCCCGCGGCGCGTACGCGCGCCCGGCGACGGCGCGCGTGGCGCGCGGACTACGTCCTGGACCCGCGCGACCGCGACAAGGCGATCCCGCCGCCACCGCCGGGCTTCGCCCTGGCGGCCGCCAACCGGTCGTGGCGCGTCTACCGCGCGCTGCGCGCCGTAGGTGAAGCTGAGCGGACCGTGCACCCTGCGTCGAAGTGGGCTCGCGGGCGCCGGTACCGGGGCGCGGCTCCGGCTCGGGGATTCCCGCCACGCCCGCCGATGACCGCTTAAGGCTGCTTCCTTCCGGACCTGACCTGGTTCACGGCTCGACGTCGTACGGGACCCGGGCCATCGACACCGTGCTCCCGGCGCGGCGACACCGCGGGCCACACCCCTCGGAAGGGGATTCAGCCCCGCTAGAGCGGATTGCGAGTACAGGGCACCGCTAATTCCCCGCCTAGCACGGTCCACGGCGAGTGTACCCGTGCGGGGAAGCGGGGGCACGGCGCGCCGCCGGGGGGATGTGGCGGCGCGCCGTGCCGGTCGTCGCGCCCTGCGGCATCCTGCCGCGGCCGGGCGCCACGAGGGGAACAGCCTAGGGGGCCTCGGTGCCCCCGCTGGAGGTCGGTGGTGGGCGTGGGCGCCGCGGTCGTCGTCGTGGTCGTCGGCGGCGCCTGCGTGCGTCGTCGTCGTCGTGAGCGTCGTGGTCTGCGTCGGGACCGTCGGCGCCGTCGTGGTGATCGTCGTCGGCGTCGAGGTCGTCGCCGGGGAGTCGTCCCCCCCGCCCGTGATCACCAGCGCGGCGATCACGCCGGCGACGACGATCGCCACGGCCGCGAGGACCCACGGCCACGGGTTCGAGTCCTTCGGCGGCGGCGCGCCGTACCCCGGCTGCTGGGGGTACCCGGGCTGCTGCCCGGCAGGCTGGTACTGCCGCGTCGGGTCCTGGCCCGGATCCTGTGGCGTCGACATGACCGGAACGCTACGCGCGGCCGCGGACGGCGACGTGCCGGGCCGGGCGCGCGCCCCGTGTCGTACACTCGGCGCCCCTGTTTCGAGGGCGCGTAGCTCAGCGGGAGAGCGCTCGCTTCACACGCGAGAGGTCGCTGGTTCGATCCCAGCCGCGCCCATCGACATGAGAGCCCGACGGCGCGGCGACCCGCCGGCGATTCAGCAGGCTTTGCCGACCTTCGTTCGCGCACGACTCAAGCTGCGCTTGGTGCTCTCAGAGCTTCCTCAGTTCGCGTCTGACGTTCTTGCCGTCCTGTTTCCGGCGCGCGATCGTCAGAGTCAGTGATGCGATCTTCTTCTGGTACGTCCGCACGGTGGCCTTGGCCTTGTCGCAGGCCGCCTTGTCGGCCTCGATGACGAGCCCGACGTCCGCTGAGCAGGCTTGGCGCGCCCGCTTTCGCGCCTTCTCCAACCGGCGGCTGGTGCCCGAGCGCTGATTCCTCACGCGTATGGCCTCTGAAGACTCATTGCCCCGTCGGAGGCGCTTGAGTTTGCTGGTGAGTGACGCGAGTTCCTCCTCGTACCTCTCCACGGCGGCCTTGGCCTTGTCGCAGGTCGCCTGCTCGATGTCGATCGTAAGCTCGACTCGCGCTGTGGTGCCGAAGAGGGTCTTCTGCTTCTCAGACAGTGTCGAGCAGTCGTTCGGCTTTGCGCCCGCGCTCCAGCCCGCCCCGACCTGCCAGCCGGTGAGCCCCCGCGGGGGCGGCGTACTCGATTCCGGTCAACATGACGATGTCGCTGAAAGGCGGTGCACCGGTCTTCGAGTACTCCTTGCCCTTGAACGGGTAGTACGCCGTGGCGCTCACCGTGTTCGGGACATCCACCCACTGCACGAAGACGACCGCGCCGCAGTTGCCGACCTTGCTGGGGTTCTGGCCGTGCTCGAACAGCACGACCCCAGGGACGGTCTTCTTCTCCGTCTTCGCCTGAGCAGTGCTCAACGGAAGCGCGAGGAGCACGATCGGGACGATGACGGCAAGTGCCCGGCGGGCCGGGATGTCTCGGCGGAGGCGGGGCATCACCGAACCGTAACGCACCCGGCCGGCACGCGCCCAGCCTCGGCCTGTCGTCGACCTCGTACAGGTCAGCGCCTGACGCGGTCCGTCTCATGCGCCCACATCGCGATCTCGACGCGGTTCCGGGCGCCGAGCTTGGCCATCAGGCTCGCGAGGTGGGTCTTGACGGTGCTGAGGCTGATGTGGAGCTCGTCGGCGATCTCGCTGTTGGTCCGGCCATCGGCGACCGTCAGCAGGACCTCCTCCTCACGGCCCGTGAGCGGTTCGGCGGGCTGAGCGGGCGGGCGCCCTGCGTGGGTGTCGGCGAACGTGGCGAGCAGCCGCGCCGTGACGCTCGGGGCGATCAGCGCGTCACCCGCGGCGGCGGCATGGATCGCCTGGATCAGGAGCGGCGGGTCCGGCGTCCTTGAGCAGGAAGCCGCGGGCGCCGGCCTTGAGCGCGCCGTGCACGTACTCGTCGAGGTCGAAGGTGGTGATCACGATGATCGCGAGCGGGTCGTCGACGTCGGGGCCCGCGAGTCGCCGCGTGGCCTCGATGCCGTCGACGTGGGGCATGCGGATATCGAACAGGCACACGTCGGGACGCAGCTCGCGGGCGAGGGCCACCGCCTCGCGCCCGTCGGCGGCCTCGCCGATCACCTCGATGTCGGGCTGGGCGTCGAGGATCATCCTCAGCCCGGTGCGGACGAGATCCTGATCATCGGCGACGATCACGCTGATCGTCATGTCGTCGATCCGGCCCTCGGCAGCACCGCGCTGACGGTCCATCCCCGTCCGGGGGCCGGGCCCGCCTCGAGGCTGCCGCCGAGCAGCGTCGCTCGTTCGGTCATCCCCACGAGGCCGTACCCGGAGGAGATCCCGCCGGCTGCGCTCGCTTCACCGTCGTCGCGGACCGTCAGCCGCACGCAGTCGTCCTCACCGGCGACCACGGACGTCGATGCGGGTCGCGTGGCGGGCGTGTCGCAGCGCGTTCGTGATCGACTCCTGGGCGAGGCGATACATCGCGGCCCCCACCGACGGCGTGAGCCGCTGGAGGTCGCCGCTGAGCTCCACGTCGACCCGCGGCCCGTGCGCGGCGTCGCGGGCGAGGCGCTCGATGTCCGCGACGCCACGGCTGCGGGGCGAGCTCGGCGTCTTCGCCCTCGCGCAGCGCGCCGACCATCGTTCGCATCTCGGCGAGCGTGCGCGAAGCCTCCTCCTCGATCACCTCGAGGGCACGCACGGCGGCGGCGGGGTCGGCACCTGCGACGGTCCGCCCGGCCTGGGCCTGGATGGCGATCGCCGAGACATGGTGGGCGACGGTGTCATGCAGCTCGCGCGCCAGCTGCTCGCGCTCGCGGAGCTTGACCTGATCGAGCTCGCGCAGCCGGGCGGTGCCCCGAAAGCGGACGGACGCGCCGAGCGCCGCAGGGAACAGCAGGAACATGGTCCCGAACACCACGTCGGCGACGCCCGGGGAGTCGCTGGCGAACCCGACGACGGCGGCGACGAGGATGATCGCCAGCCCGATCGCAGCCTCGCGCCCCGACCCCCAGCGAAACAGCGAGTAGTGCAGCAGCACCACACACACCGTCGTGTCGAGGCCGACCGGCTCGTCGGCGCCGACGAGCGCGGCGACACTGACCGCCGTCACCGCACCGAACGCCGCGGCGACGACGGCGAGCGGGTGCGTGCGCCGCCACGGCAGCAGCAGCACGACCGCCAGGCAGAGCACGATCGCGACCGGTCGCCACACCAGGTCCGTCGCGCAGGACGCCCTCCAGGATCGCCGCCACGGACAGCAGCGCCACCGAGCGCCCAGTCGCGCCGCAGGGGCCCAGGGGGCGCCGGAGCCCGGGGCTCTGCCAGCAGCGACTGGACGGCGTTCTTCACCACGAGTCCAGCGTAAAGAACCCTCGTCGAGTGCGGTATCGGCCGGAAGTACGACGCCGTTTCCCGCCCGATCGGCCAGGTGAAGTCGAGCCCTCCGGCCGATGGTGCGCGGCGCCGAGGCCCGTCACGCTCGAACGGCGCCGATCGCCGCAGCGGTGCATCAACGACCCGTCGAAGGAGACCCTCCTGATGTCGCACCTCCTGTACCGCCTGGGCAGCTTCGCCGCCCGCCGCCCCTGGGCCGTGATCGGCTCATGGCTCGTCGTGTCGGTGCTCGTGATCGGAGCCTCCAGCTCCGTCGGCCGCGTCCTCGAGGACTCCTTCCAGGCGCCGGGAGTCGACTCCCAGAAGGCGACGGAGCTGCTGAGCGCCGCCGGCTCGGACCAGGCGGGACTCACCGCCCAGCTGGTCGTGACGCCGCGCGAGGACGGCGCGACGTTCTTCGACTCTCCCGGCGCACGGACCGCCCTGACCGACGTCGTGGCGGGCGTCACCGCGCTCCCGAACGTCCTGCGCACCAGCGATCCGGCCGCCGCGATCGCGGCGGGGCGCGCGTCGGCCGATCAGCAGCGGGGCCGTGTCCGAGGACGGCCGCGTCGCGCTCATCCGCATCCACTATCCGGTGCTCGAAGACCTCGACAAGGGCGACCTTCAGAACCTCAAGACCTTCGGCGCGCAGGCCGCCGAGGGCTCGCCGCTGCGGCTGGAGATGGGAGGTGACCTGTTCTTCGCGTTCGAGGAGCCGGAGTCCGGAACCGGAGAGCTGATCGGCCTGCTCGCAGCCGCGGTCGTCCTGTTCCTGGCGTTCGGATCGCTGATCGCCGTCGGGCTTCCGATCGGGATCGCCCTGTTCGGCCTCGCACTCGGCATCAGCTCGATGTCGCTCATCACGTACCTGATCGAGATCCCCAGCTGGGCCCCGGAGCTCGGCCATCATGGTCGGCCTCGGTGTCGGCATCGACTACGCGCTGTTCCTCGTCACCCGGCACCGGGAGCAGCTCGCACGCGGGATGACGGTCGACGAGTCGATCGGCCGCGCCGTCGCGACCGCCGGTCAGGTCATCGTCTTCGCCGGAGGGACGGTGGTCATCGCGATTCTCGGCCTGGGCGTCGCCGGCGTTCCGGTCCTGACCGCCGCCGGAATCGCCATCGCGGTGATCGTGCTGATCATGGTGGTGGCCTCGATCACGCTGCTGCCCGCGTTCCTCGGTCTCGCCGGGCACTGGATCAACCGCCTCGGACCGAGGCGGGGCCCCGCCTCGGCGGCACGCGGCCGGCGGCGCGCGGCGGCGGGCGCAGGATGGCGGCGCTGGGGTGAGCACGTCTCAAGGCACGCGCGCGCCTACGCGATCGGCGTCACCGTCCTGCTCCTGGCGATCACCGCGCCGGTGCTGGCCCTGCGCATGGGCAACCCCGACGAAGGCTCGCTGCCCGAGAACCGGACCGAGCGGCGGGCCTACGATCTCGCCGCCGCCGCGTTCGGCCCGGGCCGCAACGGCCCCCTCGTCGTCGCCGTCGACACCTCGAAGGACGGCAGCGTGGTCGAGCCCCTGCGCCGCGCGATCAGCGCCGACGAGGGCATCGACGCCGTCGCCCCGCCCGACGTGAACGGCGAAGCCGGCGTCGCCACGCTCGTGGCGTTCCCGACCACGGGGCCTCAGGACGATGCCACCCGCGAGACGCTGAAGCGCCTGCGCACCGACGTGCTCCCGCCGGTGCTCGCGCAGAGCCCGGCGCGAGCGCACATCGGCGGTCAGACGGCGAACTTCACCGACGTCAGCGACCGGGTCAAGGACCGGCTCGCGCTGTTCGTCGCCGCGGTCATCCTGCTGTCGTTCGTTCTGCTGGTGCTGGTCTTCCGTTCGATCCTCGTGCCGCTCAAGGCGGCACTGATGAACCTGCTGAGCATCGGCGCCGCGTACGGCGTGCTGGTCATGGTCTTCCAGTGGGGATGGGGTGCCGAGCTCATCGGCCTCGAATCGACCGTGCCGATCGTCTCGTTCATCCCGATGTTCATGTTCGCGATCCTCTTCGGCCTCTCGATGGACTACGAGGTGTTCCTGCTGTCCAGAGTGCGCGAGGAGTACCTGCGCACCGGCGACAACAAGGCGTCGGTCATCAACGGGATCGCCGGCACCGCGCGCGTGATCACCTCAGCGGCGCTGATCATGATCTCGGTCTTCCTCGGCTTCGTTCTCAATGACGACCCGACGATCAAGATGTTCGGCCTCGGCCTGGCGACTGCCATCTTCGTCGACGTGACCGTCGTGCGGCTGGTCCTGGTGCCGGCCGTCATGACGCTCCTGGGCGACGCCAACTGGTGGATGCCGCGCTGGCTCGATCGCCTGCTGCCGGCCATCGACGTCGAGGGGCACGCTGGAGGGCCGTTGCCCGAGATGCCGGCCGATCCGTTCCCGGCAGCGGTGGCGCCGGGGGCCGAGGCGGAGGGGGTCTCGTTCGGTCCGCAGAGTCGCGGCGGACGCGCCCGCAGCTCAACAGGCGATCGTCACCTTGCCGCGGGCGACGACCTTCTTGCCGACGATCACCTTCGCCTGCCAGACGCCGGTGATCTGCTGCGGGCCGAACGGCCCCTTGGCGAAGCTGAAGCCGTAGGGCTGGATCGACGTCTTCTTCTCGCTGACGGGCCACCGGAACGCGGCCTTGATGACGTCCGCGTCGGTCGGCTCGGCCGTGAACCCGGTCTGCATCGGTCCGCCCCAGACGCCGACGCCGACCTTCGCCCGCTTCGCGATACCGCGGCCGCGGTAGATCACGTACAGGCTGCGCTGCCCGTTCCCCATGTCGAGGCACTCATCGATCGTCCCGTTGTTCTTGACCTGCGGCGTCGTGGCGAGCGGCGCGGTGGTCCAGCCGAGCACCGAGACGCGGACCTTCGCCTGAGCGGCGCCGGCGGGCAGCAGGACGGCCGCCAGGAGCGCCGGGACGGCGATCGTCGCGATGCGATGGACGGGTCGCCGTGCGCGCATCGCCGGATCCTGGCGGGGGCGGGGGTCGCCGTCAAGACGCGGCAGACGTCAGATCCCTGTCACATTCGCCCGCCAAGCTGGACTGCATGGCCATGCGCTCTCTTCTCACCGTCGGCGTGCTGCTCGCGGCGCTCGGCATCGGCTTCGTCGCCGCGGGGCGGCTCATCGACGACTTCGGGCTGTCGCTCGCGGCGCAGGGGGTGTGGTTCCTCCTCGTCGCCGGCGTGGCCCTCCTCGCGGTGCGGCGCGACCGCGACCTGCGGATCCCGGTGCTCGGAACGCTCGCCTCGTGCGCCGTCGTCGGCGCGGTCGCGTTCTACTGGACGACGATCCGCGACGACACGGTCTCCGAGAGCGTCGCCACCGGCGTCAGGGCGAGCGAGGTCCGCACGACCCCGGCCACGCCCGACGCGCCGGCCACCGCGCCGGAGCCGAAGATCAACGTCGAGCGCGCGTCCGGGCCCTTCCGCAGCCTGGCGCACACGACGACCGGCACGGCCGCGATCGTCGACCTCGCCGACGGCGGACGGCGCCTGACGCTCACGGACCTGGAGACCGACAACGGGCCCGATCTGTTCGTCTACCTCGTCCCGGGCTCGTCGAACCCCGATGGCGGCGTCGACGGCGGTGTCAACCTCGGCCGGCTGAAGGGCAACATCGGCACCCAGCAGTACGACGTCCCGGCCGACGCGGACATCGCCGGCGGCGCCTCGGTCGTCATCTGGTGCCGCGCGTTCACCGTCGCGTTCGGCGCGGCGCAGCTGCAGCGGTCCTGAGCGCCGTCACTTCGGGCGCGCGAGATCTGAACAGTGCGTGAACATGACGGCCGCCGTCCACCACGGCGGTCGTCTGCCTGCACAATGGACGTGTGGATCCCAGCCGCAGCTCCCGGGCCAGCGTGCTCGTCGTGGACGACGAGGCGACGATCGCCGAGGTCGTCGCCCGCTACCTCGAGCGGGCGGGCTACGCGACCGACGTCGCGCACGACGGCGAGCGCGCGATCGAGCTCGCCGATCGCGCGCGACCGGACCTCGTCGTGCTGGACCTCATGCTGCCCCGCATCGGCGGGCTCGAGGTCATGCGCCGGCTGCGCGCCGACCGCGCCGATCCGCCGGCGGTGATCCTGCTGACCGCGCGCGGCGAGGAGTCCGACCGGATCACCGGCCTGCAGCTCGGCGCCGACGACTACGTCGTCAAGCCGTTCTCCCCCGGGGAGCTCGTGGCGCGCGTCGACGCCGTGCTGCGGCGCATCGAGCCGGCGCGCGACGGCGCCCCGCCGATCGAGCTCGGTGACCTCGTGATCGACGCCGGCGGCCGGCAGGTCACCGTCCGCGGCGACGAGGTCGCCCTGACGCAGCGTGAGTTCGACCTCCTGCTGTTCCTCGCCCGCCACCCCGGGCAGGCGTTCTCGCGCGACCAGCTGATGGACGCGGTGTGGAACTACTCCTTCTACTCGGACACCTCGACCGTGACCGTCCACGTCCGGCGCCTGCGGGCGAAGATCGAGGCGGACCCCGCCCAGCCGCGCTGGATCGAGACGGTCTGGGGCGTCGGCTACCGGTTGCGCCCATGACCCGGGCGATCGCCATCGTCGTCGCCGGCCTGGCCGTCGTGACCCTCGCGATCGGCCTCACCGAGGGCGGGCACGCCGCACGCGTCACCGGGCTCGTGCTCGCGGCGGTGGCGGCTGCGGCGCTCGTGGCCGTGCGACTCGTCGCCACGCGCCGCCGGCGCCTGGGCCCGCTGTGGCGGCAGTTCGCGTTCGCCGTGGCGATCATGGTCGGGCAGGCGCTGGTCGCGGTCGTCGTCGCGGCGCGGCTCATGTTCGTCAGCGACGAGGACGCGGTGCTCGTGTCGCTGATCGTCGCGTACACGGGCCTCGTCGCGGTCGTCGCCGCCCAGGTGCTCGCCGGAGGCGTGCTGCGCGACGTCGAGCACGTGCGCGACGGGCTGACCGCCGTGGGTGAGGGGCGGCGCGACGTGGAGATCACGACCTCCGGCCGCGACGAGCTGGAGCAGCTCGCGACCGCGGCGAACGACATGATCGCCCGCCTCGACGAGGAGGAGCGCGCGCGTGACGCCGCCGAGGGTGCGCGGCGGGCGCTCGTCGCGGCGGCCTCGCATGACCTGCGCACGCCGATCACGTCGCTGCGGCTGCTCGCGGACGCCGTCAGTGACGACCTCGTCGACGGGGAGACGCGCGCGGAGTACCTGCGCCGGATGACGACCCACATCGGCGCGCTGAGCGCGCTCATCGACGACCTCTTCGAGCTCTCGCGCATCGAGGCCGGCGACATCCACTGGAGCATGGAGCAGGTGCGGCTCGACGGGCTCGTCGAGGAGACCGTCGGCGCGATGCGCGCCCAGGGCGAGGCCCGCGGGGTCCACGTCATCGCCGACGTGGACGGACCGCTGGTCGCCGCTCGGGCGAACCCGGAGAAGCTGCAGCGCGTCCTCTTCAACCTGATCCAGAACGCGATCCGCCACACCCCCGCCGACGGCAGCGTGACCGTGCGCGGCCGCACGGCGGACGGGCACGTCGAGCTCGAGGTCGCCGACACCGGCGCGGGCATCGCCGCCGCCGACCGCGGGCAGGTCTTCGACACGCTGTTCCGGGGCGGCGAGCAGGCCTCCCGGGGCGAGGACGGCGCCGGACTCGGGCTTGCGATCTCGCGCGCGATCGTCGAGGCGCACGGCGGCCGGATCTGGCTCGCCGACCGCACCGAGGGCACCTGCGTGCGGTTCAGCCTGCCGGCCTGAGGGCGGCGTGACGGCCGGCGCGCGTTCACCGGTTCGCAAGGTCCCGCTGCGAGGCTGGCCGCGATGCTCCTGCTGACGCTGTTCGCGTTCGTCGCCGGCGCGGCCACCGCGCTGTCGCCGTGCGTCCTCCCGATCCTCCCCGTCGCCCTCGCCGCCGGCGCGACGGGCGGGCGGCGGCGCCCGCTCGGCGTCGTCACCGGGCTGGCGCTGTCGTTCACGTTCGCGACGGTCGCCCTCGTGTACGTGATCTCCGCCCTGGGGCTGCCCGACGGGCTCGTCCGGACGTTCGCGATCGTCGTGCTCATCGTCTTCGGCCTCTCGCTGCTCGTCCCCGCTGCGTCGGCCCGCATGGAGGCCTGGCTCAGCCGCTTCTCCCCGCAGCAGTCCGCCCGCGGGGGCGAGGGCTTCGGCTCCGGCATGGTCGTCGGCGCCGGCCTCGGGCTCGTCTACGCGCCGTGTGCGGGGCCGATCCTCGCGGGCGTCATCACGGTGTCGGCCGCACAGCCGGTCACGGCGGGACGGCTCATCGTCGCGCTCGCCTACGGCCTGGGCTCGGCGGTCACGCTGTACGTCCTGATGCTCGGCGGTCGCCGGCTGACCACGCGGCTCGCGCGGCGCAGCGTCGCGTTCCAGGCAGCGATGGGCGGCCTGATGGTGATCGTCGCCGTCGCGATGCTCGCGAACCTCGACACCCGCTTCCAGACGACGATCGCGACGAAGCTGCCGGCGTTCCTGGTGACCCCGACCGAGACCCTGGAGTCGACCGCCTCGGCGAAGCGCGCCCTGGCCGACGTGCGCGGCGAGCGCGACGGGCGTCCCGCGGGCTTCGCGACGGCGGTCCCGGAGCGGCGCACCCCGGCCGCGCGGGCGGGGCGCACGTCGGATCTTCCGGTCCTCGGAACCGCCCCGGAGTTCACCGGCAACCAGGAGTGGTTCAACACGCGCGGCGGCAGGCCGCTGACCCTCGCGGGCCTGCGCGGGCGCGTCGTGCTCGTCGACTTCTGGACGTACTCGTGCATCAACTGCCTGCGGACGCTCCCGGCGCTCCGGGAGTGGGATGCCCGGTACCGGCCGAAGGGGCTCACGATCGTCGGCGTCCACACGCCGGAGTTCCCGTTCGAGAAGTCGGCCGGCAACGTGCGGTCGGCGATCGGGCAGACGAAGGTGCGCTACCCCGTCGCCCAGGACAACGACTTCGCGACCTGGAACGCGTACGGGAACCAGTACTGGCCCGCCCAGTACCTCATCGACACGCGCGGGCGGGTGCGCTTCACCGCGATCGGCGAGGGCGACGAGGACCGCAAGGAGGCGGCGATCCGCTCGCTCCTAGCCGAGCGCGGCGCGGGCAGGCTCGGCGCTGCGTCGCGGCCGCGCGCGGAGCCCGCGCGCTCCACCCGCACGACGCCCGAGTCGTATCTCGGCGCGGCGCGCGCCGCGCGGTTCGTGCCCGCGGCGCCGCAGCCCGGCCGGCAGGACTTCGGCCCGCGGACGGCCCAGAGCCCTCCGCCCGACCACCTGCGGTACAGCGGCCGGTGGACGATCCGGCAGGACTCCGCGATGGCCGGCACGGGAGCCGGACTGGATCTGCGCTTCCATGCCGGCAAGGTGTTCCTCGTCCTCGGATCGCCGGGCCGGGTGCGCGACGTGCGGGTGCTGCTCGACGGCCGGCCCGTCGCCGCGCGACTGGCCGGCCGTGACGTGCGGGGCGGGCGCGTCCGGGTCGGGTTCCAGCGCCTCTACGAACTGCTCGACCTGCCGCGCGCACGGACCGGGACGCTGACCGTCCTCCCGCAGCCCGGCGTCCGCGGCTACGCGTTCACGTTCGGGTAGGGGCGCCCCGCTGTAACGCTGGCGGCGGCGCGGACGACTGGCCCGGCATGAGCATCCCCACCGCCATCCAGGACTTCGTCGACGCCCAGTGCGACGCGGCCACGACGCGCTACGACGACCTGCGCGCCGTGATCTTCAACGGCACGCTGAAGCGCTCACCCGAGCCGAGCCACACCGACGGGCTCGTCGCCATTCCGCGACGCATCCTCGAGCGCGTCGGCGTCCGCGTCGACGAGGTGCGGACGGTGGACCACGCGATCCCGCCGGGCGTCTGGCCCGACATGCGCGAGCACGGGTACGCCGAGGACGACTTCCCCGCGATCTACCGCGACCTCGTCGAGCCGGCGGACATCATCCTGCTCACGGGGCCGATCTGGCTCGGCGACCAGAGCTCGCTGACCCGCACGATCGTCGAGCGCCTGTACGCGTACTCCGGCGAGCTCAACGACCGCGGGCAGTGGTCCTACTACGGCAAGGTCGGCGCCGCCGTCACCACCGGGAACGAGGACGGCGGCAAGCACGTCAGCGCCCAGCTGCTCTACGCCCTGCAGCACATCGGCATGACGATCCCGCCGCAGTCCGACGCGTACTGGGTCGGCGAGGCCGGCCCCGGCCCGTCGTACCTCGATGCGGACGGCGGCGGGGAGGGGAACGCCTGGACGACCCGCAACAGCGTCTTCCTCGCCTGGAACGTCCTGCACCTCGCGCGGATGCTCAAGGACGCCGGAGGCCTCCCGGCCCACGGCAACGCCGCGAACGACTGGGACCTCTCGCAGCCCGAGCACCCGAATCCCGAGTATCGCGGCTGACGGCCCCGCCCCCGTCGTTCACCGATCCGCAAGAACTCCCATGGAGAATCCCCGCATGCGCCCGATCCTCGTCATCGCCCTCACCCTCGCCCTCGCCGCCGCGCTCCCGGTCGGCTCGTCGCTGGCGGACATGCGTCCCGGCCCCGCGGCCGCGCCCGCCGCCGCGAGCGGCGACGCGCAGGCCGCCGCGCGCGGCATCACGGTCACCACCCGCAAGGTCGGCGGGTTCGGCACGATCCTCGTGGACGGCCGCGGAATGCCGCTCTACTCGTTCACGCGCGACAAGGGAACCTCCTCGCGCTGCTACGGCGCCTGCGCGGCGGCGTGGCCGGTCACCCTCGCCAAGGGCACGCCGGTCGCGCGCGGCGGCGCGAAGGCGTCCCTGCTCGGCCGCAAGCGCCGCAACGACGGGCGCTTCCAGGTGACGTATGCCGGCAAGCCGCTCTACTACTACGTCGACGACCGCCCGGGCGTGGCGCTGTGCCACAACGTCCGTGAGTTCGGCGGGCTCTGGCTGCTCGAGCGGGCCAACGGCCGCAGCGTCTGAGGTCTCGCGCGACCGCCCTGGCAGGGGGCGGTCGCCTCAGCCCGCGACGCCCGCGGCGACCCCCTGCGTCTGCCCGTGGTGATGGAGGTCGTGGGCGTGCGCGTGCTTGGCCGCGGCCTCGACGGGGTTCAGGTCGAAGACGACCCGCTTCACCGTTCCGGTGAACGCGTACGGGGCCTTGTCCTCGTAGGCGCGGTCGACGACGAGGCCGTAGTCCTTGCCGATGTCCATGCCGGCGTAGCTCGTGAACGTGACCGGGACCGTCTTGGGCATGTCGCCCTCGCCGACCGGCTCGCCGTTGACGAGCAGGGTCACGTGACCGCCGCTGCCGGGCTTGGGCTCGGCCGACTCGAACAGCATCGTCACCTGCACCTCGCCCGTCGGCAGCGGTGCGGTGGCGGACTGCTTGTAGGTCTCGACGCCGAGCAGCGAGTAGGTGTGGTGCAGGATCCCGTCACCGTCCACCCACAGGCCGAAGCCGCCGATGAAGTCGGCGAGCGCGACGATGACGCCCTCGGCCCCGCCCTCGGGCACGACCAGATCGGCCTCGATCGCGTACGAGCGTCCGTAGACGCGCGGCACCATGCCGAACTGGATGTTGTCCACGTCGCCCGCGAAGGGGAACCGCGTCTGCGTGGGCATCGGCGGCAGGATCCCGTAGAGGACGGAGACCCCGGCCATGAGCGGCAGCACGCGGTTGCGCTCGGCCTCCCGCCACCAGAGCTCCTGCAGCTCGTGCACCTTCTCGGGATGCTCGGCCGCGAGGTCCTTGGCCTGCGAGAAGTCGGTCGTGAGGTCGTAGAGCTCCCAGCCGACGTCGCGATCGGGATCCCAGTCGGCCTCGGGGCCCATCGCCGCGAGCGTCTCGGGCGAGAGGTCCCAGGGCAGGCGGTCGGGACGCGAGGCCGCCCACCAGCCGTCCTTGTACATTGCGCGCGCGCCGAACATCTCGAAGTACTGCTCGGTGTGGCGCTCGGGCGCCTGCGGGTCGTCGAGCGTGTAGAGGAAGCTCGTCCCGTCCATCGGCTCCTGCTCGATGCCGTCGACCTGCTCGGGCTCGGGGATGCCGGCCGCCTCCAGGACGGTCGGGCCGATGTCGATGACGTGCGTGAACTGCGAGCGCAGCTCCGGGCTCGGCTGCAGGCGCGCGGGCCACGCGACGACCATCGGGTCGCGGGTGCCGCCGAGGTGCGCGGCGTCCTGCTTGCCCCACTGGAACGGCGTGTTGAGCGCGTGCGCCCACGCCGCCGCGCAGTGCGGCGCCGTGTCGGGCCCGCCGAGCGCCGTGAGGCCGCCGTACTTCTCGATCAGCTCGGTCTGCTGCTTGGGGTCGAGCACGAGCCCGTTGAGGAAGGTCAGCTCGTTGAACGAGCCGGTGGTCGTGCCCTCCATGCTGGCGCCGTTGTCGCCCCAGATGTAGAAGATCAGCGTGTTGTCGAGGTCTCCCATCTCCTCGATCGCGTCGAGCAGGCGGCCGACGTTCCAGTCGGCGTTCTCCTGGTAGCCGCAGTAGACCTCCATCTGGCGCGCGTAGAGCTCCTTCGCGGTGTCGTCGAGGTCGTCCCACGCCGGGAGGACGTCGGGACGGGCGGTGAGCTCGGTGTCCGGCGGGACGATCCCGAGCTGCTTCTGGCGCTCGAGGATCTGCTCGCGCAGGGCGTCCCAGCCGTCGTCGAACCGGCCCTTGTACTTGTCGGCCCACTCGGTCGCCACGTGGTGCGGGGCGTGCGCGCAGCCCGTCGAGTAGAACATGAACCAGGGCTTCTCCTGGTCCTGCGCGCGGACCCGGTGCAGCCACTCGGTGGCCTTGTCGGTGAGGTCGTCGGGGAAGTAGTACTCCTCACCGTCCTCGCCCTCCGGCACCCCGAGGACCGTGTCGTCCAGCGTCATGATCGGGTCGTACTGGCCGGCCGCGCCGGACAGGAACCCCCACCAGTGGTTGAACCCCCAGGCCTTCGGCCAGTGGTCGAAGGGGCCCGCGGCGCCCTGGACGTTGTTGGGCGTCAGGTGCCACTTGCCGAACCCGCCGGTGACGTAGCCGTTCTCGGACAGGATCCGCGGCAGCCCGGCGCAGCTCTTGGGCTTCGCGGCGGTGTACCCCGGGAACGGCCCGGGAAACTCGGCGATCGACCCGAACCCGACGCGATGCTGGTTGCGGCCGGTCAGCAGCGCCGCGCGCGTCGGCGAGCACACGGCCGTGACGTGGAAGCGGTTGTAGGTCGTGCCCATCTGCTGCACGCGCGTGTAGTTCGGCGTGCTCACCGGACCGCCGAACGTGTCGGGGGCGCCGAAGCCGGCGTCGTCGATGAGCACGAGCAGGACGTTCGGCGCGCCCTCGGGCGCCTTTGGCCCCGGGATCATCGACCAGTCCGCCGTCGGAGTCGCGCAGCGTGCGCCCGGCGTGGCCGGCGAACGTGCGGTCCGGGATCGGCAGCTTCGAGCGATCGGGCTCGAACTTGTGCATCGCCTCGGCGAGCGAGTCCTTCAGCGGCCGCAGCAGCCCGCCCTCGTCGGTCTGCACGACCGACTTGGCGGGCGTTCCCGGCATCGCCTGCTCGATCGCCAGGCGGTCCTCGGTGCGGGCCACGGCGATGATGCCGGCGCCGCCGAGCGGCAGCGCCGCACCGATCTTCTCGCCGAGCCCGCTCTTCAGCCGGTGGTCGGCGAACTTCCCGATGGCGGCGCCGCCGGCGGCGCCGACGGCCACCGCCGCGAGGAGCTGGGGCTGCAGCAGCCCGACGACGAGCCCGACGCCACCGCCCCAGCCGAGGCCGTGACGACCCATGTGATCGCCCGTGCTGACGACGCTCACGTCGCCGTCCTCGTGATGCTCGACGAGGATCACCCCCTCGACCTTGACCTTGCGCGCCTTGACGAGCGCGGTGACGGCGTCGAAGTCGCGCTTGGCGGCATCGAGATCCTGGTAGGCGCCAACGAGGACGTCATGCGGCGTATGGCTCATCTGCGGTCCTTCAGGGTCGGGTGGCGGGGTTCGTGCATCCTGCGTGACGGCAGTCTGACCGGCATCACCCTTCTCGGGTGACCCGGTCAGCGTGCGACCCGCAGGCCGAGGTTCCCGGTGGAGCTGTCGGGGGTGTTGGAGCTGCGCGCGTCGACGCGGTAGCGGTTGCAGTAGGAGGCGTGACAGAGGTACGAGCCGCCGCGCATGACGCGCGCCTGGCCGCGCGCAGGCCCGCGAGGGTCGGCGCGCGGGCTGCGCGCGTAGGACCCGGGGTCGAACCAGTCGGCGGTCCACTCCCAGACGTTCCCGGTCATGTCGAACAGCCCGTGGCCGTTCGGCTCGTAGGAGCCGACGGGGGCGGTGCCGACGAAGCCGTCGGCGCCGGTGTCGCGCTCGGGGAAGCGGCCCTGGAAGACGTTCATCCGGTGCTCACCGCCGGGTTCCAGCTCGTCGCCCCACGGGAACCGGTGATGGACGAGCCCGCCGCGCGCGGCGCACTCCCACTCGGCCTCCGTCGGCAGCCGCGTCCCCGACCACGCGCAGAACGCCTGGGCGTCATCCCACGAGACGTGCACGACCGGATGATCGGCGCGGCCCTCCAGATCGGACTCGGGGCCCTCGGGGTGATCCCACGCGGCGCCGTGCACCTGCCGCCACCACTCCGCGCCGGCGACCGCGCGCGTGGGCGGGAAGTCGTCCGGGAGCAGGCCCGCGAACACGAACGACCAGCCGTAGCGCTCGGCCTCGGTCCGGTGGCCGGTCGCGGCCACGAACGCGGCGAACTGCGCGTTGGTCACGGCGGTCCGGGCGATCGCGAACGGCGAGAGCTTCACCTCGTGCGCCGGCCCCTCGCCGTCCGCCGGATAGCCGTACGCGCCGTCGGTGCCCATCACGAAGACGCCGCCCTCGATCGCGACGAGGTCGGCGTCGAGGACGCCCGCTCCGGCCCCCGCGGCGACGCCGGGGCCGGTCGCGGGACCGGCGCCCGCCGACCGGTCGCCCGCGCCCGGGGCGCAGCAGCCCTCAGACCCCGCGCTCAACCGCGATGCGCTCGTCGGCGGCGGCCTGCGTGAACGCCGCGTAGTCGGCCTCGTTCTGGTCGGCGTACGCGACGGCGTACCGCTCGAGCGCGCGGTCGAACGTGTCGTCGTCGCCGACGTAGCCGGTGATCTTGGCGGCGTCCCCCGTGCGCGCATGCGCGCGGGCCAGCGCCGCGCCGCAGATCTCGCCGTACTGCGCGAGGCGCTCCGGCGGCATCGTCTCGACCGCCGCCGAGCCCTTCATGTCACGCAGCTGGCGCACGTAGAACTCGCGATGACGCTCGCCCGTCCCGGTGACCCAGCCGAGAAACGCGTCACTGGCCGCCTGCGTCACGCGCTGCCCCTGCACGACCCGCTCGCCCTGATGGGCGTACTCGCTGTCGCCCGCGAAGGGGGCGAGGACCGACGTGTTCGCCTCCTTGACCTGGAGGAAGAGCGGGTCGTCGTCGCGGTCGCCCATGAGCAGGATCATGAACGCCTCGGTCCCCACCGACCCCACGCCGACGACCTTCCGGGCGAAGTCGACGAAGTGGTAGTGGTCGAGGACGACGCGGCGGTCCGGCGTCAGCGTCAGTTCGTAGTCGGCGAGCCCCTGGCGCACGACGCGCTCGGCCTCCTCGGCGAAGCCCTGCGGCGGGTGCACGATGACCGGCGGCACCTCCTTGATCCGGTACGTGCCGTCCACCTGCTCGGCGAACTTCTGCAGCGACCCGAGGCTCGTGCGCTTGCGCGCCTTGGCGACGTTCTTCTCGGCGGCCTTCAGCGCCGCCTTGTCCGCCTTGGGCGCGAGCTGCTCCATGATGTCCTCGATGTCGATCCGGGCGTACCAGATGTCCAGGAACCGCATCGTCGCGAGCTGGGCCATCGTCGTCCGGTAGGAGCCGCGCGGCGGCGCGGGCCGCGGCGCGCTGGTCCTTCGGGCGGTGGCCGTTGTCGCGTGCCGCGACGACGAAGCTCGCGGCGAGGCGCTTAACATCCCACTCGAACGGCGCCGGGAGCGTCTCGTCGAAGTCGTTCAGGTCGAAGACCAGCCGGCGGTCGGGGGCCGCGAACACCCCGAAGTTCGACAGGTGCGCGTCCCCGCAGCACTGCACGCGCAGCGACGTCGTCGGAGTCCGTGAGAGATCCCACGCCATGATCCCGGCGCCGCCGCGGTAGAACGTGAACGGCGACACGATCATCCGGCCGTGGCGGATCGGCACCAGGTCGGGCACCCGCGTCTCGTTCTGCTGCTCCAGCACGCCCACGGCGTCCGGGCGGTCGGCAGGCGCCTCCCACTCCGCGTGCGCCTCGACGGGCACGTGCTCGCGTTCGGCCCGGCCCTCGGCCATGCGGTCCTCGACGGCCTTGGGAAGGTCCAGGACCCCGCGGGGCTTCCGCGCCTTCTTCGCGCCCTTGGGCTTCTTGACGGTCTTCTTCTCGGCCTTGGCCATGGGGGCACGCTATCCGCTCGCGGGCGGACGGGTGTCACCCGATCTGGTCGATGCCGCCCACCGGCGGCGGTGATGGGCTGTGCGACACCGACATCACCGAACGGAGGAGAAGACCCATGGCCAAGGACCCAGAGCGCGTCACCGGGTGGTGGCTGTTCGCCGGCATCGTGCTCGGCGTCGCCTCGATCCTGAACATCATCTACGGGATCGGCGCCATCGACAACGCGACGTTCTTCGTCAACGACGCGAAGTTCATCCTGGGCGATCTCAAGACCTGGGGCTGGGTCACGCTCATCATCGGCCTGATCCAGGGCATCGCCGCGTTCTCGCTGTGGTCGGGCGGGGGCTTCGGGCGCTGGATCGGGATCTTCGCCGCGGCCTCGAGCGCCATCGCGGCGCTGCTGTCGATCGACGCGTACCCGTTCTGGTCCCTGGCCGTGTTCGCACTCGCGCTGATCGTGCTCTACCAGCTGGCCAGGCCCTCCTCGGGCCAGGGCGCCTCCTGACATCACCGTCACGGGGGCGGCCGCCTTCACCCCGGCCGCCCCTGCGGCGCCCCGTCCACGGGGCGACCGGCACGCCTGACCGTCGCGATCGGCGAGCCGGCGGGTCGCTGACCCGTCAGCCGACCGCGGCCCGCTCGGCCTCCGCGCGGCGCTCGGCCCAGATCTCGTCGGGCTCCAGCAGGAGGGCGCCCTCACCGGTGACGTACGCCTCCTCGCCGTGGCTGACGACGTCGAGGCCGAGCGCCTCGTCGCGCTCGCTCACACGCAGCGGGGACACGAGCGCCGATGAGCTTCAGCAGCGCGAACGTCATGCAGAACGCGTAGACCGGCGCCGCGAGCGACCGCGATGAGCTGCCACAGGAACTGGTCGGGGTTCCCGTAGACGAGCCCGTCGCCGAGCCCGCCGTTCCAGCCGACCTGCGCGACGAGGCCGAGGAACAGCATGCCGGTCGCCCCCGCGATGCCGTGCGCGCCGAGCACGTCGAGCGTCTCGTCCACGCGTGTGCGCGGGCGCCACGTGATGATCGCGTAGCTCGGGAGCGCCGCCACGACGCCGAGCGCCATCGCCCATCCGGGGCTGATGTAGCCCGCCGCGGGCGTGATGCCGACGCAGCCGACGATGATCGCCGTCGCCGCGCCGATCGCGGTGACCTTGCGCGCGCGCAGCAGGTCGAGCACGAACCACGTGCGCGAGCGCGAACGCGGGCGTGATCAGCGTGTTCACGAACGCCAGCACGCTGACGCCGCTCGCCGGTCAGGCCGCTGCCGCCGTTGAAGCCGAACCAGCCGAACCACAGCAGTCCGGCGCCGAGCAGGACGTAGACGGCGTTGTGCGGCAGCAGCGCCTGGCGCCCGTAGTCCTTGCGCGCGCCGACGACGAGCGCCGCCGCGAGCGCGGAGAAGCCGGACGCCATCTCGACCGGGACGCCGCCGGCGAAGTCGAGCGTGCCGCCCTCCATCAGCCAGCCGCCGCCGAACGCCCAGTGCGCGAGCACGGCGTAGACGAGCACCGACCACAGGGCGGCGAAGACGAGGAACGGGCCGAAGCGCATGCGCTCGACGACGGCGCCCGAGACCAGCGCGGTGGTGACGATGCAGAACGTCGCCTGGAAGGCCATGAACAGCAGGTGCGGGATCGTCTGCCCGTCGCGCGGCTCGAGCGTCACGTCCTGCAGGAACGCGTGCCCGAAGCCGCCGACGATCGACCCGTCGCCGTCGAACGCGAGCGAGTAGCCGATCACGACCCAGGTGATCGATCGCGACCGCGAGCGCCGCGATGCACATCATGAAGGTGTTCAGCGTGTTCTTGGAGCGCACGAGGCCCGCGTAGAAGAGGCCGAGCGCCGGGGTCATCAGCAGGACGAGCGCGGTGGCCGCGAGCATCCAGGCGGTGTCGCCGGTGTCGATCGCGGAGGTCATGCCGCGTCCACCGGCGTCACCGCGCCGGCGTCCGTGTCACCCGTGCGGATCCGCACGACGCGGTCGAGCGGGACGACGAAGATCTTGCCGTCGCCGACCTCACCGGTGCGCGCGCCCGCGCAGAGCGCGTCGACCGTCGCGTCGACGAACTCGTCCGAGACGGCGATCTCGATGCGCGTCTTCTCGGCCAGGCCCATCCGGACGGTGGTGCCGCGGTAGGTCTCGACGCGGTCGAGCTCGCCTCCGTGGCCCTGCACGCGTGTCATCGTCAGCCCGCGCACGTCGGCGCGGTACAGGGCTTCGAGCACGTCGTTCGTCTTCTCGGGCCGGACGATGCCGATCACGAGCTTCATGGATGACCCTCCTCTTCGGGTCCGGCGCGTGGGGACAGGCCGGACGACCGGGGCAGGATCACGGCATCGGCGAGCCGGGTCGTTCGACGAGTGTCCAAGACGGCGCGCCGGCGTTTGTACAGGTGGACAAGCGCTTTCCATTTCGTGCCGAATGCGTCAAGCTGCCGCGCGTTCGCCGAGGCCGGACCAAGGGAGACCAGAGATGGACAAGGAGCGGGCTGACGTCGTCATCGTCGGAGCGCGATGCGCGGGGACCGCGGCCGCCGCGCCGCTGGCACGCGCCGGGCGGCGCGTGGTCGTGCTCGACCGCATGCGATTCCCCTCCGACCAGCTCTCGACGCACGTCCTGCAGCCCGCCGGGGCGAGCGAGCTCGCGAAGCTCGGAGCGATGCCGCGGATCCTCGCCCTGAACCCGTCGCTCGTGCGCTGGGTGCGCCTGGAGGCCGACGGCGCCGTCTGCGTCGAGCGCCTGCGCCCCGCGGATGACGGGACGGACTTCGGGCTCTGCATCCCGCGCGACCTGCAGGACGTGCAGCTCGTCGAGGCCGCCCGCGAGCAGGGCGCCGACATCCGCGAGGGCTGCACGGTCGACGACGTCCTCTGGCGGGCGGGGCGCGTCGCCGGCGTGCGCTACCGCGATCCGGACGGCGAGCGGCGGGAGATCGACGCGACGCTCGTCATCGGCGCCGACGGCCGCCGCTCGACGGTCTCCGGCGCTCGTCGGCTCGTGGAGCCCCTACCGGGTCTCGCGCAACGGCCGGGGCCTCGTCTTCCGCTACCTCGACGACCCGCGCGCCGGCACGCGCGACGCCGAGACCGAATACCAGTGGCGGGAGGGGAACTCGATCGCGTTCGCCTTCCCCACCGCACCGGCGGGGCGGATCCTCATCCTCTTCATGGGCCACCGCGACGAGGTGCGCGAGGCGCGCGCCGACCCCGAGGGCTACTGGGCGCGCAAGCTGCGCGAGCATCCGGGCCTCGCCGACCGCATCGCCGGCGCACCGCCGGGCTCGAAGCTGCGCTCCACCGGCGAGACGCCCGCGTTCTTCCGCGCCTCGTCCGGCCCGGGCTGGGCGCTCGCCGGTGACGCCGGGCACTTCAAGGACCCGGTCACCGGCCAGGGCATGCGCGATGCGCTGTGGGCCGGCCGGACGCTCGCGGAGGGCGTGCTGCCGGTGCTCGACGACCCGGCCGCGGTCGACCTCGCCGCCCGCGCGTGGGAGGCGCGGCGCGACCGCGAGTGCATGCCCGCCTACCACTTCGCGAACTCCGACACGCGCGTCGAGCGCCCGTCGCCGACGCTCCTCGAGCTCGTCCGCGACGCGGGCCGCACACCGGAGCCCGATCTCAGCGACCTGTTCGGGCGCGCGCGCACGCCGCAGGAGGTCGCCCCGCTTCTGCGGCTCGCCCGCGCGACCGGCGCCGCGCTGTGGCGCGGCGAGCGCCCGCGGCGCGAGACGATCGTGCGCGGCGTCGGCGACCTGCGCACCGAGCTCGGCATCCGCGCGGAGGCGCGCGCCGGGCGGTTCCGCAGCGCGCGCCCGGTGCGGGGCTCCGACCACCCCGGCGCCGAATGGCCCTCGCCCCCGGCCGCGCGCACGGCGCCGCCGGCCCCCGCTCCCGCCCCGGAGCCGGTGGCGTCATGACCCGGATCGCCGTCGTCCAGCCCGCGCTGGAGCTCGGCGCGGTCGAGCGCAACCTCGCGCGGATCGAGGATCTCGTCCGTGACGCCCACCGCGAACATGCGGCGGACGTCGTCGTCGTGCCGGAGGCGTGCACGAGCCCGAACGTCTACGCCCCGATCCTGCGCGGCGCCGCACGTCCGGTCGACGGGCAGCCGTTCCAGCTGCTGACGCGCCTGGCCCGCGAGCTGGACTGCGTCGTCGCCGGCGGGTTCCTCGCGATCCGCGGCGACGACGCCTACGGGACGTACGTGCTCGCCGAGCCCGACGGAGCGGTCCACCTCCACGACAAGGACATCCCGACGGCCTGGGAGCAGCACTACTACGTCGGCGGTGACGACGACGGCGTCGTGCGCTGCGAGACGCTCGGCGCGACCGTCGGCCTGATGTCCGGGTGGGAGTGGGCGCGCAACCGCACCGCGGCGCGCGTGCGCGCCGGCGGCGCCCAGCTCGTCATCGGCGGCATGTGCTGGCCCTCGATGCCGCTCAACTGGCCGGGCCCGCTGCGCTGGTGGTCGGCCCGCGAGCACGCGACCTGGCGCCGCCAGGCGCGCGAGCTGCCCGGGCAGGTGGCGCGGATCACCGGCGTCCCCGTCGCCCACGCCTCGCACGTCGGGCCGGTCGCCGGCCACACGCCGCTCGGGCCGGGCATCCCGTGGCGCACGGTGATGGTCGGCGAGTCGCAGGTGTGCGATCGCAACGGCCGGATCCTGGCGCGGCTCTCGCTGGAGGACGGCGAGGGCCACGTGGCCGCGGACGTCGACCTGCAGCCCGCCCGCCCGCTCGAGCCGGTCGGCGACCGGTACTGGATCCCGCGCATGTCGCTGACGACGCACGCGGCGTGGCACGGCATGAACGCCCACGGCGCCCTCAGCTACCGCGTGCGCCGCGCCCGCCGGGGTTTCCCGTGGCAGGCGTGGCCTGCGGGCGACCTGCCCGACGCGATCCCGCCGTCGGCCCCGAGCGACGTGCCGGCCGCGACCAGCGGGCGCCCATGAGCATGGAGTGGGGCACGGCCGGCGACTTCCCCTCGGTCTACGAGGAGCTCATGGTGCCCGCGTTCTTCCGCCACTACGCCGACGACCTCGTCGCCCGCGCCGGCCTGCAGGAGGGCGATCGCCTGCTCGACGTCGCGTGCGGCACCGGCGTGGTCCCGCGGGCCGCGGCCGCGACGGGCGTGCGGCTCGGCCGGATCACCGGTCTCGACATGACCCCGGGGATGCTCGCCGTCGCGGCGCGCGTCGCCGCTGACACCGGCGCCGAGTGGCTCGAGGGGGATGCGACGGCGATGCCGTTCGAGGACGCCGCGTTCGACGTCGTGACCTGCCAGCAGGGCCTGCAGTTCTTCCCCGACCGCGCCGCGGGCGCCGGCGAGTTCCGGCGCGTCCTGGCGCCGGGCGGGCGCGCGCTCGTCGCGTGCTGGACGGCGCTCGAGGACCAGCGGGCCCACCACGCCTACATGGAGGCGATCGCCCCGCTCGAGCCGGACCTGGCGGGCGTCGGCGCGGCGCCGTTCGGCTTCGGCGAGGCCGGGGCGCTCGCGGCGCTGCTGAAGGACGCGGGCTTCGCGCAGGTCGACGTCGTCCGCGTCGAGCACGTCGCGCGGTTCGCCTCCGCCTCCGCGTTCGTGCGCTCGTTCGCCGAGGGCTCGCCGCTGGCGCTCGCGCTCGCGGGCATGCCGGCCGAGCGCGACGCGGCGATGCGCGAGGCCGCGCTGCCCGCGCTCGCGCCGTTCGAGGACGACGCGGGCCTCGCCGCCGTGATGGCGACGCACGTCGCCGTGGCGCTCGTCTAGCGGGCCGGCGTCCGCGCCCGGTCGAACAGCGCCGCGATCTCCGGGTCCATGAGGTAGTCGGTCCCGCCGTCGTCGCGGGCGGCCGTCGTGATCGGGAAGTCGAGCCCGAGCTTGCGGCACCAGCGACCCGGCCAGGCGAGGATGCCGGCGAGGCCGTGAGCGCCCTTGTCCAGCCCGAGCCGCGTCGCGACCTCGTTGCCGGAGTGCCGTTCGCCGGGCGTGTCGATCAGCAGGTCGAACAGCTCGCGGGCGGGGTCGGACAGCCGGCCGTAGAGCCAGCGTGCGTCCTCCACGTCGCCCGCGGTCCAGGCGCGCCGATCGTGGTGGCGCCACGGCGGGCCGGGCCCGCCGCGGCGCGGGCCGCCGCGAGGCGGCCCCGAGCCCGGCGGCGACGCCAGGAAGGCCGCGAACCAGAGGTAGAACTCCGGCACGCGGTCCTCCGGGACCTCGACCGTCACGGGCTTGTCGGCCATCAGGCGGCGCGCTCGGCGTCGGCCCGGCGTCCGTGGCAGCGCGCCATGGCGCCCGCGACCGCGCCGGCCGCGCGGACCGCGCAGGTCCTCGCTGCCGATCTGGGAGTCCCAGTGGGCCGCCATTCGCAGGAAGCGCTCGTGGAAGCGCTCGAACTGCTCGACGCGATGCGCCGGCACCTCGACCGTGACCTGGCGGGTCGCGCCTGCGGTGTCCTGGTTGGGGGTGGTGTCGTCGGATGACATGTGGTGGTCCTTTCTTGTGTCCTGGAATAAGTATAGCTAAGTATTTACTTGTGTCAAGGTTCGACCCGGAGCACCCCCCGGCGGGCCGCGCTACCGTCCCGCGGCGATGGAGCGGATCAGCCGGCGCGAGGCCCTGGGACGTGGCGCCGCGTTCGCCGGCCTCGCCGCGAGCGGCGGCGTGCTCGCGGCGTGCGGATCGTCCGGCCAGAGCGCCGACGCGCCGAGCGTCGTCATCGTCGGCGCCGGCCTCGCCGGCCTCACCTGCGCCCACCGCCTGCGCCAGGCGGGCATCGCCGCGCGCGTGTTCGAAGCCCAGCAGCGGGTCGGCGGCCGCTGCTGGTCCACGCGCTCGGTGGTCCCCGGGCTCGTCGGCGAGCACGGCGGCGAGCTCATCGACACCGGCCACGTGCGGATCCGTGCGCTGGCCGCGGAGCTCGGCCTGGAGCTCGAGGACCGCCTGGCGGCCGAGCGCCGCCGAGGACGCGCGCGACGCGATCGTCCTCGGCGGCCGGCGGCGGAGCACGGCCGCCGCGACCGCGGGGTTCCCGCAGATGGTCGCGCTCCTCGAGGCCGAGGCGGAGCGGATCGGCCCCTACCGTGCGGGCGCGGCGAGCGCGCAGGCGCGGGCGCTCGACGAGCGGTCGGCACGCGACTGGATCGAGGCGAACGTTCCCGGCGGGAGCACCTCGCTGCTCGGTCGCGCGGTCGGGGCGGATCTGACCGGGTCCTTCGGGCTGGACCCGAAGGACCTCAGCGCCATCACGCTGCTGCAGGCGTACACGGGGCCGGACACCGGGCCCGAGGAGCGGTTCCACGTCCGCGGCGGCAACGACCAGATCCCGCGGAAGCTCGCGGCCGGACTGCCGGAGCGCGCCCTGCGCGTCGGCTCGGCGATGCAGGGCCTGCGCGTGACCTCCACCGGGCGCTTCGAGATGCTGATGGACCGCTACCGCAGACCGGTCAAGGCCGACGTCATCGTGCTCGCCCAGCCCCTGCCCGCCCTGCGGAAGGCCGACCTGACGGCCGCGCCGCTGCCGGACGCCTACCGCCGGATGATCGCGAGCGTCGGCATGGGGACCAACGCGAAGCTGCTGCTCGGGCTGCGCCGCCGGCCGGAGGCCTTCGGCGGCTGGTCGGGCGACCTGCTCGCGGACGACCCGGCCCTGCAGACCTGGGACAGCTCGCTCGCCCAGCACCCGGATGTCCGCGAGGGCCTGCTCACGCTGTTCACCGGTGGGGCGGCCGCGCTCGCGCTGCCGGGCACCGCGGCCCACGCACCCGCGCCGCCGTCGCTCGTCCGCGCCGCCGTCGGCGAACTGGAGCGCGTCGCGCCGGGGATCGGCGACGCGCTGACCGGTGAGGCGTGGCTGGACGCGTGGCACCGCGACCGCTGGTCGGGGAACGGGTCGTACGCCGCGTTCGGGCCGGGGCAGGTCACCCCGTTCTGGGGGCTGCTGCAGCGGCCCGCGGGCCGGATCGTCTTCGCGGGCGAGCACACCTCCACGCGCGCGCAGGGCTACCTCGAGGGCGCGGTCGAGTCCGGTGAGCGCGCAGCACGGCAGGTGGCCGCGCTGCTGCGCCGCGGCGGCTGAGCGCTACGCGGCGCGCGGTTTGCCCGCGGCCTTGGCGCGCGGCTTGCCGGCCGTCTTGGCGCGCTTCTTCGGCGCGGCCTCGCGCGGGACGAGGTCGAGCAGTTCCTGGAAGGCGTGCTGGACCTCCTCGGCGAGGAACCACACGTCCGGGACCTCCTCGCGGTCCCCGACGATGCCGAAGTCGATCCGGTCCTGGTAGCTGAGGATCGTGAGGTTGAGGCCCATGCCGTCGGTGATGACCGAGAGCGGGTAGTTCGCCTCGAGCCGGGCGCCGCAGAAGTAGAGCGGCACCGGCGAGCCGGGGACGTTCGAGATCACGACGTTCAGCGGCGGGTTCAGCGCGCCCCCGGCGGCGACGTTCAGCAACGTCTGCGCGGTGCGGGCGAGCATGAGCGGCGGGATGCCCTCGTTGGCCTCCTGGAGAAGCATGCGCGGCGTCGTCGAGTGCCGGGCCTTCGCGTGATCCATGGCGACGTGGGCGGCGCGCACGCGCTCGGCGGGCTCGTGCTCATTGGTCGGGATCGGCACGGTCATCATCGACACGCGGTTCCCGTAGGTCCCGAACTCCTCCGGCAGCCGGACCGAGACGGGGATCATCGCCAGGAGCGGGTCGGTCGGCAGCTCGTCGTGGACGAGCAGCCACTCGCGCAGCGCGCCCGCGGTGATCGCGACGACGACGTCGTTCACCGTGACGCCGAAGTGGTTCTTGATGCGCTTGACGTCCGGGAGCGACACCGTCGTGAAGGCGCAGCGCCGGTGCGCGGAGATGCGGCGGTTGAGGCTCGTCTTGGGCGCGAGCAGCTTCTCGACGACGAGGTCGTCGTGCTTGCCGGGCAGCAGCTCGGTGACCCGGCGTGCGGCGGAGGAGACGACGTTGACCCCGGGCACGCTGCGGAGCGTCGGCACGAGGTCGAGGTTCGGCAGGGTCGTCGGCAGCGCGCGCAGCGCCTTCGCGGAGTGGCGCGGAGTGGCGGTGAGCCCGCGGGCGAACAGCTCCAGGCGGCTGGGAACGCTGTCGCGCGCCCCGGCCGGCTCGGGCAGCGGGACCTCGCGCCCCTCGGGCTCCAGGTCCATGAGCGTGACGAGGATCTCCGCGCCGGACAGCCCGTCGAGGGCGGCGTGGTGGACCTTGCTCAGCAGCCCGACCTTGGTCCCGTTGTCGACACCGTGGATGAGGTACATCTCCCACAGCGGCCGGCTGCGGTCGAGCCGGCGCTCGAAGATGCGGGCGCCCTGCTCGGCGAGCTGGCGCAGGTCGCCGGGCGCGGGCAGCGCGATCTCGCGGACGTGGTAGTCGAGGTCGACGTCCGTCTCCTCGACCCAGTACGGGTGATCGAGGCTGAACGGGACCTCGACGAGGCGCCAGCGGAACGGCGTCAGGAGGTGCAGGCGCTCGCGCAGCATCGCGCGCAGGCCGCCGACGGTGACCACGCCGCCGGGCGCGGTCGCGGGGTCGTACACGGCCAGGCTGCCGACGTGGCCGTGGGTCCGGTTGTTCTCGAGCGCCAGGAACTGGGCGTCGAGGCTCGTGAGCTGTCGCATGGGTCTCGCTACGGCGCCCCATCCGGGGGCGCCCCTCTCCTGCCCGCGAGCCTACCCGTCGGGCACGGATGCAGCGATCGTGGTTTTCCGCAGCGCAGCTGGTCCGGCGCGCCAACACCGCTCCTTTTCGGCCGCTGCGCCGTTCCGGCGAGTGCAATGGCCGTTCCCCGCCCTGCAGAACCGCAGGAAATGCCGTATCATTCGCGAACCCGCGGTGTAGGAATCCGTACGTGGCCCGGGCGCGCCGTCAGGCTTGAGGTGCGCTTTACGACCGTACGGCAGCATGCGCGGGCTTCGCGGCCTGCGCAGCCGCACCCCTCTCGGATGGCACGGATCGCCCGTCAGCAACGGGTGGCTCATGCCGCGGAATCGGACGAGGACGTTGCATCCGCAACCACTTTGCGCTAAAATCCGACTTCAAGGATCGGATATACATGGAACTCACGACACTGACACTTTCGAAGAACCTTCCGGACGAGATCCGCGAGCCCACCACGGTCGCGGACCCGGTTGACCAGCTGCTGCGCCGCGCGGCGCAGTACCGCCTGCTGCGCCCGGCCGAGGAGCTGGAGCTCGCCAAGCGCATCGAGCGCGGCGACCTGCGCGCCAAGGAGCTGCTGATCAACTCCAACCTGCGTCTGGTCGTCTCGATCGCCCGCCGCTACCAGGGCCTGGGGCTCGGCATGTCCGACCTCGTCCAGGAGGGCATGATCGGCCTGATCCGCGCCGCGGAGAAGTTCGACTGGCGCAAGGGCTTCCGCTTCTCGACGTACGCGACGCTGTGGATCCGCCAGGCGATCCAGCGCGGGCTCGACAACACCGCCCGCACCGTCCGCCTGCCCGCGAACGTCGCCCAGCAGACCCGCAAGGTCGACCGCGTCGCGGCCGACCTGGCGGCGAAGCTCGAGCGCGATCCGACCGCCGAGGAGATCGCGGCCGAGACCGGCTTCGAGCCGGACGAGGTCGAGCGCCTGCGCAAGCTGGACTCGCGTCCGGCGAGCCTCGACGCGCGCGTCGGCGACGACGATTCGGCATCACTCGGCGAGCTGCTCGACAGCAACGCCCCCACGCCCGAGGAGGAGGTCGGCCGCGACGACGTCGCCGATCAGCTCGAGAAGGCGCTGGCGGAGCTGCCGGTCGAGGAGCGCGCGGTGATCGAGCTGCGCTTCGGCCGCAAGGGCGAGCAGCCGCACACGGTCGCGCAGGCCGGCCGCAAGCTCGGCGTCAGCACCGCCGAGGCCCAGCGCCTCGAGGAGCGCGCGCTGAACCGGCTCGCCCGCCAGGACCGCGTCGCGGCCCTGCGCGAGGCCGCCTAGCGCACGGCCCCCTGGCAGGACAGGCCGCCGCAGGTACGGCCCCCTGGCAGGACACGCCGCCCAGGTACGGCCCCCTGGCAGGACACGCCGCCGAAGGCGGCGTGATCAATCTCAAGAAGCACCACCAGTCACCCGAGAGCCCGCCATCGGCGGGCTCTCGTGCATCCGGGCCGGCTCACCCGCGGACGGTCACCGCGATGACGCGGCTGAACCCCTCGGCGAACGGATGGTCCGGTCGCGGCGCGACGCGGATCCGGAACCGGTAGGTGACGGTCGCGCCGACCGTCGCGGTGAAGCGGTACGTCGTCGTCCAGCGACCGCTGCCGGTGGTGCGCAGACCCTGCGTGCGCACGGGCTGCCAGCGGCCCTTCAGCGGGTTGTAGCCCTGGAGCTCCAGCTCGCGGCCGCGCCGCGGGACGTGCCCGCCGAGCAGCCGACCCGAGAAGCGCACTGCCCGGCCGTTGGGCAGGCTGCGCCGGCTCGCCCGGACGGTGACGCGAGCGGGCACGGCGACCGCCACCGCGCGGCTCGCCGCCCCGATGGCCTGTTCGGTGTCCGCGACGACGAGCCGGATCCGCCGGCTCGCGCCGGCACGGAGGGTCGCCGAGACGCGACCGGTGTCGTCGCTGACCCGGGTGGCGCGCAGGCTCCACTCGCCGGCCCCGACGCGGTCCTGGAACTCGACGCGGCGACCGGTGACGTAGGTCCCGTCGAGCTGCGTGACCCGCCCGCTGATCACCACGGCCGCTCCGGAGCGCACGCGGGCGCGGGCAGCCCCGCGGACGGCGCCGGCGGTCACGCCCGCGGCGACGTTGAGGCGTCGCGGAGCGGCAGACGCAGCGCGACCGGGTCGACGGCGCTCCCGTGCAGATGAGGCCGATGTTGCCGGCGCAGTCGCGGACGCGGAACCGCGCCGTGTAGTCGCCGGCCGGGAGCCGGTCGTCGGGGACGACCCCGTGACGGCGCGGCGCTCGGTCTGCGCGGGGTAGCGTCTGCCAGTCGCGGCCGCCGGTCGGGCGAAGCTCGAGCGCAGCGGCCGGTCGATGCACTCCTCGGCGACGCTCGCGCGCAGGCGCCGCGGCTCGAGTCGCGGTCGATGCGCTCGACGTTGCCCGACGGCGGGTTGCGATCGACGCGGAACGTCGCCCGCTGCGGATCGCTCATGTTCCCGGCCGCGTCGACCGCCCGCACGGTGACGACGTGCAGCCCGTCGTCCGGCAGGTCCACGGTGACGCTCGGCGTGCGGACCCGCACGGGCGGCGCGTCGTCGACCTGGTACTCGAGGTAGGCGCCGCTGGTGACCGCCTCCCCTCGGGCGCCGGCGTCATCCCCGAGAGGTGCGCCTGGTCGGAGGCCTGGGCGCGCAGGCGCACGCCCGCGGCGAGCCACTCGCCCTCCGGACGCGATCAGCGGCGCTCCGTCGGTCGTCAGCACGACGGACGGGGGCGTGCGGTCGATGCGGACGAGGCCCTCGCCCGCGGCGGTCGCGGCGACGCCGGCGCCGCTGATCGCGCGTGCGCGGATCGTGGTCACGCCCTCCGGGAGGTCCCCGAGGTCGACGAGCGCGCGCTCGCCGCGATCGGTGATCGTCGTCCCCGGATCGACTGCCGCCGCGGGAGACCGCGTAGCCGGCGATGCCGGACGGGCCCGCTCGGCGCCGTCGCCGGCAGGCTCAGCACGACGCGCTCGGAGCCGGCGCCCGTCGACCAGCGCCCGCCGGCGTCGACCGCGGCCTGACCCGGGACTCCGTCGTCGAAGTCGCAGCGGCGCCGACCACGGGCCCTTGGCGCCGCTGCGCACCGCGTCGGCCGCCCACGCCCGGGCCTTCCACTCCCCGGGTCCGGGAACCCGGACCGCGATCGAGGCCGGGGCGCCCGCCGCGGACCCCTGGGCGCACGCGCTGCCGTCCATCCGGCACACCTCCCAGGCGACGCTCCGGACGCCCGACCCGCGCGCCCCGTCGCGCGCGGTCGATCGCCAGCTCGAAGGCATTGGTCGCACGCCAGTCCGAGCCACCGCGGACCTCGGGCGCCCCACCGTCGGCGCGACGTTGTCGATCGCCACCGTCGACCGCTGCTCGGCCACCCGCCCGCCGGCGTCGACGACGCGGATGACGATCGTCGTCTCGCCCATCGGGGAGCCGTCGTGTGTCGAATGTGGACTCGAGCCACACGTCGTCGGCGCACGGCTTCATCGCATAGTCATCGCAGGGCACGGCCCGCGAGGCGACCGCCTGGCCCCCCGCCTCGATCGCGAGCGATCGCACGCCCACGTTGTCGGTGGCGTCGAATCCTGAGCGAACCCGGTGCCGTGGAGCATTGACGTTGGCCCACCAGAGGTCGCCGGCATACGCGCCGATCGCGGGAGGGACGTCGTCGCGAACGTCCAGCGTGATGTTGCGCAGGGTCGTCGCCGCGCGGACGCGGTCGCGCTGACACCCGGTGCTGAGCCCGCAGATCGTCGTGAGCTGCACGCTCGCCGCCTCGAGCGGCAGGTCGATGTGGAGCGTCGGCGGCCCGATCCAGCGAGCACATGTGCTGGAAGGCGCACCAGACGTCCGTGCGCCCGTTCACGCGGATCCCGGCGCGCCACCCGTCGATGCCGGAGCTGCCCTTCTCGTCGTAGGCGGTCGCGTCGGCGTGGAGCCCGGTGATCGCGGTTCCGGGAGGCGCGACCGCCTGCAGGCCGCCGGTGGCACCGTGCCGCGCGAGCACCGGCGCGCCGCCCGGACTGCGAAGGCTGTTGCGGACCTTCATCCCGCGCACGGCGTCGGCCAGGCACGAGGCGTCGGCCGCCACCAGGCCGGTGTCGCCGTACGGCGTCCACGAGCGGTTGATCGTTCGACGGATCACAGGCGCGAACCTGGTAGACGCCCGCCCGGGCTCCGGGGGCGGCGGCGAGCAGGAACAGGACGATGGCTGCGGGGACGGCGGCGAGCCGCCGCGCCCTGGGGAACGCGGGGAACGACATCGGGACCGACCTTCCTTGGCTACTGGGACCCCGCGGCTGCGGGACGGGCTTCCTGCCCTAGCGCCGGGCTCGCCCAGGTTTCCCCCCTCGGCAGGTCACGGCGGTACGGCGGCAACGTGCGTACAGGATGTCACACTCGTGCCGTGCCCGAACTCCCGGAGGTCGAGATCACCGCTCGCCGCCTGGACTCCGCGCTGCGCGGCGCAGAGGTCGCATCGGCGCTGGCACCGGGCATCAACGCGCTGAAGACCTTCGACCCGCCGCTCGACGCGCTCGCCGGTCGCACGGTCACGGCGATCCGCCGCCGCGGCAAGCACCTCGTCGTCGACGTCAGCGACGACCTGTCGCTGCTGCTGCACCTCATGTCCGCGGGACGCCTGCAGCTGTTCGACAAGCAGGCCGGCCCGCGCGACCGCACCTCGCGCCTGCTCGTGCGGCTCGCCGACGGCCGGGAGCTGCGGCTGCGCGAGTTCGGTACGCGCCAGGCTGCGTGGGTGAAGCTCCTGCCGACCGCGGCGGTCGAGGAGGACCCGGCGATCGCCGGGCTCGGGCCGGAGGCGTGGCCGGATCCGCTGCCGCTGCGCGAGCTCCTCACACCCGAAGGCGGCCGCCCGCTGCACGCGGTCCTCCGCGATCAGCACGTCATCACCGGCATCGGCCGCTCCTGGGTGGACGAGATCCTGTGGACCGCCCGGCTCTCGCCGTTCCAGCGCGCCGGCGACCTCGACGACACCCAGGCGACCGCGCTGCGGCGAGGCCGTCGTCGGCCGCCTCGGCGAGGCGATCGACCACTACGAACGGGTCGTCACCCTGCCGATCCCGGACAAGCTCCCGCTCCCGCTGCTCGTCCATCGCCACGCCGGCGAGCCGTGCCCGCGGTGCGGCACGACGATCGAGGCGATCCACTACGAGAGCTACGTCCTCTGCTACTGCCCGGCCGACCAGACCGGGGGACGCGTGCTCAAGGACCGGCGACTGTCGCGGCTGCTGAAGTAGGCAGGATCGTCACGCCCCTGCGCCGACACGGCATCATCGCCGCCGCGGCGATGGCCCCGCGGCCCGGGCGGCCCGTATGGTCGGCGGACCTTCTGATTCCGGCCCCGAAAGGACCCCAGCGATGCTCGAGCCCGGCGACGCGGCACCCGACTTCACCCTCCCCGACCAGGACGGCGCCCCCGTCGCGCTCTCCGGCCTGCGCGGACGCACGGTCGTCCTGTACTTCTACCCGCGCGCCTCGACGCCGGGCTGCACGACGCAGGCGTGCGGCGTCCGCGACCACCTCCCGGCCTACGAGGACGCGGGGGCCGTGGTGCTCGGCGTCTCCCCGGACCCCGTGAAGAAGGTCAAGAAGTTCCACGACGACGAGGAGCTGAACTTCACGCTGCTCGCCGACGAGGACCACGCGGTCTGCGAGGCGTACGGCACGTGGGCGGAGAAGTCGATGTACGGCCGGACCTACTGGGGCGCGGTGCGCGCGACGTACGTCATCGACGCCGACGGCGTCGTGCGGCACGTGATCCCGAAGGTCTCTCCGAAGAAGCACGACGAGCAGGTGCTGGGTGTCCTGGCGGAGCTGGCCGCCGTCTGACGCTGCTCCACGGGGGCGGGCGCGTCCCGCCCGCCCCCTACGCTGCGGCGCGTGGTCAAGTACCTGGGCTCCAAGCGCGGTCTCGTCCCGTTGATCGGGGAGCTGGCGCGCCGGATCCCGGCGCGCACGGCCTGCGACCTGTTCGCGGGGACCACGCGCGTGGGCCAGGAGCTGCGGCGGGCCGGGCTGGTCGTCCACAGCAACGACCTGGCCACCTACAGCGAGGCGTTCGGGCAGGCGTACATCGCCGCCGACGATGCGACGCTCGACCGCGACCGGCTGCGCGGGCTCCTCGCCGAGCTGGCGGCACTCCCCGGTCGCGACGGCTACGTGACGCGCACCTTCTGCGAGGAGGCGCGGTTCTTCCAGCCGCACAACGGGCGGCGGATCGACGCGATCCGCGACGCGATCGACGAGCTCGACGTCACGCCCGTCGAGCGGGGCGCGCTGCTCACCTCGCTGCTCGAGGCAGCCGACCGCGTGGACTCCACCTGCGGCCTGCAGATGGCGTACGTCAAGCGGTGGGCGCCGCGCTCGCACCGCGACCTCGAGCTGCGGGAGCCGGCAGCGGTCGCCGGCCCGGCGGGGACGGTGAGCCGGCTCGACGCGCTCGACCTGGCGCCCGCGCTCGCCGGCACCGACCTCGTCTACCTCGACCCGCCGTACAACCAGCACTCCTACTTCTCCAACTACCACGTGTGGGAGACCCTGATGCGCTGGGACGCGCCCGAGGCCTACGGCATCGCGCGCAAGCGCGTCGACTGCCGCACGACGAAGAGCCCGTTCAACCGCACGCGTGAGGCGTGGGGCGCCCTCGAGCGCCTCGTGACGTCGATCACCGCACCGTGGATCGTCCTGTCGTTCAGCGACGAGGGCTTTCACGACGCGGGGGACCTCGCGGGCCTGCTCGCCGAGCGCGGGCACGTGCGCACGGTCACCGTCGAGCGCCCGCGCTACGTCGGCGCGCGGATCGGTATCCACGACCCCTCCGGCGCACGGGTGGGCACCGTCTCACACGTGCGCAACCGCGAGACGCTCTGGGTCACGGGCCCCAGTGCCGCCGCGGTCGACGCGGTGACCGCCGGGCTGACGGGCGGGTCCGCGCCCGGCACCGCCGCGCGCGCCGCATAGTCTTCCTCGCGGTGACCCCGGACCTGCTGCTCCCGCTCGCCGCGTCCACCGACGCCGCCGGCGCACTGACCGACATCTTCATCGTCCTGCTCGCGGCGAAGCTCGGGGACGAGCTGTTCAAGCGCATCCACCAGCCGACCGTCGTCGGCGAGATCCTCGCGGGCGTCCTCGTCGGCCCGTCGGTGCTCGGGCTCGTGGACCTCGGCGCGGTGCTCGACGTGTTCTCCGAGCTCGGCGTCATCTTTCTGCTGTTCTGGGTCGGACTCGAGACGCGCCTCTCGGACCTGCGGTCGGTCGGGCGCGTCGCGCTGCTCGTCGCGGTGCTCGGCGTCGTGTTCCCGGGAGCCGCCGGGCTCGCGCTGGGCGAGCTGCGCGGGGAGGACGCCGCGACCTCGGCCTTCTTCGCCGCCGCGCTCGTCGCGACGAGCGTCGGCATCACGTCCGCCGTGCTCGCCGAGCTCGGCGCCGTGCGCACGCGGCCCGGACGCACGATCCTGGGCGCGGCGGTCGTCGACGACATCCTGGCGATCCTCGTGCTCGCGGTCGCCGTCGGCATCGCCGCGGACGGCTCCGTCGACGCGGGGGGCATCCTCATCACGGCGAGCCTCTCCGCCGCCTTCGTCGGGTTCGTGGCCCTCGGCGGCGGCCGGCTGCTGCGCGGCGCATCCGGGGCTGCTGACGGCGCCGCGGTTCGCAGACTCCCCGATCCTGCCGGCCGTGCTGCTGTGCATCGGGCTCGCGGTCGTCGCGGGCGAGATCGGCCTCGCCGGCATCATCGGCGCGTTCCTCGCCGGCATGGTCATCGCCGAGTCACCGGACCGCGCCGCGGTCGAGAACGAGGTCGGCCCGCTGTACGCGTTCTTCCCGCCGTTCTTCTTCGCGGCGATCGGCATCCAGCTCGACCTCGGAGCGCTCGCCGACGGCTCGACGCTCCTGCTGCTGCTCGGCGTGACCGCGCTCGCCGTCGTGACGAAGCTCGCCGGCGGCTGGCTCGGCGCGCGCGAGCCTGGGCGCGCGCGACGCGCTCGTCGTCGGCGTCGGCATGATCCCCCGCGGCGAGGTGGGCATCATCGTCGCGAGCATCGGCGCGGCGGAGGGCGTCGTCACCGACCGGCTGTTCGCCGTCATCGTCGGCATGGCGGTGCTCACGACCCTCATCGTGCCCGCCGGTGCTGCGCGTCCTGCTGAGCGCGCCGCGACGAGCTCGGCGACGGGGCCGCAGCGAGCGCGCCCGGATGAGCGCCGCGAGCCCCTGGGCCGCCGTCATCCTCGACAACGACGGCCTGACGCTCGACAGCGAGACCGTCTGGACCCGCGCGGAGGAGGTGCTGTTCGCGCGACGCGGCCGGACGTTCACGCACGCCCACAAGCTCGAGCTCGTCGGCTCCGCCGGGCCGATCGCGGCGGCGAAGCTCGAACGGATGCTCGAGCTGCCGGCAGGCCACGGCGCCGCCGTCCTGCACGAGCTCGGCGACCTCGTCGTCGAGGAGCTGGCCCGCGGCTGCGAGCCGATGCCCGGGGCCGGCGCGCTGATCGCGGCGCTCGCCGCGGCCGGCGTCCCGTTCGCGCTGTGCTCCAACTCGCCGCGGCGCATCGTCGACGCCGCGCTGCGCGGCTCAGGGCTCGCGGGCGCGTTCGGCGTGACCGTCGCGGGCGACGAGGTCGCGCACGGCAAGCCCGCGCCGGACCCCTACCTGGCGGCCGCCGCCGCGCTCGGCGCGGAGCCGCGCGCGTGCGTCGCGCTCGAGGACTCGCCGACCGGCGCGGCGAGCGCGCGCGCCGCGGGCATGACCGTCGCGGGCATCCCGTCGGTGCCCGGCGTGTCGCTGGCGGGCGACGTGGACGCCGAGTTCGCCTCGCTCGAGGACCCGGCGCTCTGGAGGCTGCTGGGCCTTCAGCCGGCCGGCGCCGCCGGCGCGGCGACCTGATCCTCGCCGGGGTACCGGCGGCGGAAGACCCACCAGCTGATGCCTCCCAGCGGAATCGGCAGCCAGTACGAGAACAGGCGATAGGCGAGCGTCGCGAGCACGGCGTCGCCGCCGGCCACGCCCGCCAGCGCGAGTGAGCCCGTCAGACCCGCCTCGACGAACCCGAGCCCGCCGGGGGTGATCGGGACCTGGGCGAGCAGCTGTGCGGTGAAGTACGCCAGCAGGACGAGCGACAGCGCCGCGTCGGCACCGACCGCCCGCAGCGCGACCGCCAGGACGGCGAAGTCGAGCAGCGTCTTCCCGAGCGAGCCCGCCAGCGCGAGCTTCCAGCGGGCTCCGACGACGCGCACGATGAGGTCCCGCTCCTCGACCAGCCGCTCCGGGAGGCCGGTCATCGGCGGGCGGCGCGGCCGCAGGCGGTTGCGCACGCGCTGGACGATCACCCCGATCCGGCGCAGCGGGCGGTCGGTGACGACGAGGACCACGCCGCCCGCGATGAGCGCCAGCAGGATCATGCCCGCCCAGACGAGCAGCGACCGGACCCCCGCGTCGACGCGGCCCTCGAGGATCGCCGGGACGGCGAGCAGCGGGAGGCCGAGCAGGACGCCGAAGGTCAGCAGGTTCGCCGCCGTCAGACCCGTCGCCGTCGTGCCGCGCGGGGCCCCGGCATCGACGAGCATCCGGTACTGCAGCGCCCCCGCCGCGGCGCCCCCACCGGGGACGACCCGGCCGAAGGCGTTGCTCGCCAGCTGCGAGGTCGCGATCTGCCCCATGGTGGCGCGCCGGATCGCGACCCACATCACGACCCAGAGGCAGACGAAGCTCCCGGCCTCGAGCACGAGCATCAGCGGGAACCACCACCAGCCGATCTCGCGCAGCCGCGGCGCGGACGACAGCACCTCCACGAGGCCCGGCCCGAGGACGTAGAGCGTCAGCAGGACGAGCGTCAGCAGCACCACGATGCGGGCGACCTGCCGGACCGTGCGGCGAGGCGCCGCCCGCTCGCGCTCGGCCAGTTCGGCCTCGGCGAGCGCCTCCAGGCGCGCGCGCTCGGCCTCGTCCATGACCGGCGGCTCCGGCCACACCGGCCGGCGCCGGACGCCGTGCTGGTCGTGACCGTCCACCGGTGCGCCCCGGCGCGTCACTCGGCGAGCACGCGCATGGCGGCCGCTGCGCGACGGGCGCGCTCACGCGCCGCCTCGACATCCCCGCCGGCCGCGAGCGCGACGCCCATGCGCCGCCCGGGCGCGCATGTCCGGCTTGCCGAACAGCCGCACCTGGACGTCGTCGGCGACGGCGAGCGCCTCGGCCACCCCGCCGATCACCGGCGCGTCGCCCGGGCCGTCGGCCAGCACGACGGCGCTCGCGCCCGGCGCCAGCGAGCGGGATCTCCCCGGCCGGCACGGGCAGCCCGAGGATCGCGCGGACATGCAGCGCGAACTCGCTCAGGGTCTGCGTCGCCATCGTGACCATGCCCGTGTCGTGCGGGCCGCGGCGAGACCTCGCTGAACAGCACCTCCTCGCCGCGCACGAACAGCTCGACCCCGAAGATGCCCGTCCCGCCGAGGGCGCCCGTCACGGCGGCCGCGATCTCCGCCGCGCGCGCCCGCGCGCCGGCCGACATCGGCTGCGGCTGCCAGCTCTCGCGGTAGTCGCCGTCGACCTGCACGTGGCCGATCGGTGCGCAGAACGAGGTGCCGCCCGCATGCCGGACGGTCAGCAGCGTGATCTCGTAGTCGAACGCGACGAAGCCCTCGGCGATGACGCGGCCCGGCGCCGGTGCGCCCGCCCGTCTGCGCGTACTCCCACGAAGCCGCCGCGTCCTGCGGGGCGCGCACGACGCGACTGGCCCTTGCCGCTGGAGGACATCACGGGCTTGACGACGCACGGCGTCCCGAGCTCGGCGACCGCGGCCTCGCAGCTCGTCGAGGGTGTCGCAGAACCGGTAGGGCGAGGTCGGCAGGCCGAGCTCCTCGGCCGCCAGGCGGCGGATGCCCTCGCGGTCCATCGTCAGCCGCGCCGCCCGCGCCGTGGGGACGACGCGCAGCCCTTCCGCTTCGAGCTCCTCCAGCACCGGCGTGGCGATCGCCTCGATCTCCGGGCACGACGAGCAGTTCCGCGCAGGGGCGCGCGCGCTCGGCCTCGAGCAGCTCGCGCAGCGCCTGCGGGTCGGCCATGTCGATGACGGCCGCGCGGTCGGCGACCTGCATCGCCGGCGCTCCGGCGTAGCGGTCGACGGCGAGGACCTCGCAGCCCAGCCGCTTGGCCTCGAGCACGACCTCCCGGCCCGAGCTCGCCCGAGCCGAGCAGGACGAGGCGCACGGCGCCCGGCGGTTCCCGGAGTTCCGATCACGATGCTCATGAGCGGGGCAGCTTACGCGCGGGGGGCCGGGAGAGCCCGTGGCAGGCGTATACCCTCGGCCTCGTGGCGCTCGCCTCGATCCTTGACGGCGCGGGGAACTTCTTCGACGCGGTCGGAAGCTTCTTCGACAGCCTCGCCTCGGTCGAGCCTGATCCCGCTGCTGCTGGGGATGGCGGCGTTCGTCGGCTACCTCTCGCTGCGCGCGAAGGCGCTGCACAACACGCTCCGCGCCGCCTACCCGGACGAGGAGATCCCCTACCGGCTCGATCTGGGGCGCCTACATCGCCGCCTACGGCTTCAACAACGTCGTCCCCGCTCGCGGCGGCGACGTCATCAAGCTCTTCCTCGTCAAGACGTCGGTGCCGAACTCGCGCTATCCGGCGGTCGCGGCCACGTTCGGCGTCGAGCAGATCTTCGATCTCGACGATCGCGATCCCCGTCCTGCTGTTCGCGTTCACCCAGGGCGTCTTCCCCAAGCCGCCGGACTTCTCGGACCTCGACGCGTTCGACCTGTCGTTCTTCGCGGCGAACCCGCAGCTCACGCTCTTCGTGGTCACGGCGCTCGCGGTGCTCGTCCTCGCGCTGTTCGCGTGGCTCTCGCGACGCGTCGTCTCGTTCTGGATGAACGTGCGCCAGGGCCTGACCGTCCTCTTCGACCGGCCGCCGGTACGTGCGCGAGGTCTGGCTCGTCCAGTTCGCCGGCTGGCTCCTGCGCTGCACCGCGTTCTGGCTGCTGCTCGACGCGTTCGGCGTCGGCGGCTCGGTGCGCAACGTCCTGCTCGTGCTCGGGATCAACGCGGTCGCGGCGCTCGTGCCCTTCACCCCCGGCGGCGCCGGCGTGCAGCAGGCGCTGCTGGTCAAGGTCTTCGCCGGGACCGCGGCGGGCGCGACGGTCGCCGCCTACTCGGTCGGCCAGCAGATCGCGATCGCCGTCGTCTCGCTGGGCGTGGGCTTCGGCGCCCTGTTCTTCGTGTTCGGGTTCCGCTCGTTCCGCGACGTCGCCGCGGCGGGCAGGGCGCATCGCGAGGCGGAACGCGCCGCCGGCCCACAGCCTGCGGGCTGACTCAGCGCAGGCCCTGGCGCGCTTCGCGGACGAGCGTCACGGCCTCGGGGAAGACCGTCGCCATCACGGCGCGGATCTGCTCGGCCTGCTCGGTCGTCGTCCCCTGGACGTTCACGCGGTTGATCGCCGCGACGGTCATGTCGACCGCGAGCTTGATCGCGTTGTCGGCCCACGCCAGCGACTGCTGGCCCTGAAGCTGCTCGGCGAACTCCGCCATCCGCTTCTGCAGCTCGTCGGGGTCGCCGAACAGGTCTCCGAAACCACCCATGCCTTCCATGCTTCAATCGTACCCGTGTCCGAGATCGCCACCGGAGCGGGCGTCGACCTGGCGTACGCGGAGCAGGGGGCCGGCGCCCCGATCCTCCTGATCCACGGGCTCGCCGGCGACTGCCGGGCGCTCGCGCCGCTCGCCGGCGAGATCGCGCAGGCGCGTGCCGGCGGGGCGCGCGTCATCGCCTACTCGCGCCGCGGCTACGCGGGCAGCGGCGCGCCGGAGCCCTACCTCGGCACGACGGTGGCCGAGCAGACGGAGGACGCGGCCGCGCTGCTGGACGCGCTCGACGCGACTCCGGCGCTCGTCGCGGGTGACGGCTTCGGCGCGCTCATCGCGCTCGACCTCCTGCTGCGGCACGGCGGACCACGTGCGCGGCGCGGTCCTCGCCGACCCGCCGCTGTACGCGCTCGCGAACGACGCGGCGCGCGAGCTCTCCGACTGGCAGGAGCGGCTGCGCGAGGCGGTCGCCGACGGTGGCCCGGGAGCCGGTGTCGCGGCGCACCTGGCGGGGCGGGGCGCGCCGCGGATCGTGAGCGCGCGGAAGCCGCCCACGCCGCGTTCTTCGCCGATGTCGCCGGTCTTGCGAGCCTGCCGGTCACCCGCCGCGAGCTGCGGGCGATCACGCAGCCGGTCGTCGTGGTCACGGGACCTGGGTCGTCGGCGGCGACCGTCGAGGCGGCGGACGCGCTCGCGGAGCTGGTTCCGCGAGCGCGACGGGCGCTGGATGGGGATCTCGCCGGAGCCGCGGCGGGGCTGCTCGGCTGAGGGTGGTGGCGGCGCCTTGAGATTGATCAGGTCAGCTTTGCTGACCTGTCCTGCCAGGGGGCCGTCCCAGAGGGCCGTACCTCAGCCGCCCCGCTGGTGGAAATAGAACTCCGGCAGCGCGCTGCGGGTGATCGTGGTCGTCAGGTGGCTCTGGAGCTCGGGGTCGGCCGTGCGGACCGCGATGTCGTCGAGCGTGACGATGCCCGACAGGCGCCCGCCCTCCAGCACCGGCAGCCGGCGGATGCCGAAGCGCGCCATCAGCGTCGCGGCCTCCCGGAGATCCATGTCCGGCTCGCCCGTGACCACCGGGGTCGAGGCGTGGTCGCATGCCGCGCCCAGCGGATCGCGGCCGTCCGGCGACGACGCATCACGGCGACGTCGCGGTCGGTGATGAACCCGACGGGCGCCCCGTCCTCGGCGCAGAGGCACGACGCCGCCGACGTTGCGCTCGCGCATGATCTCGGCCACCTCGCGGACCGGCGTGTGCGGCGCCGCCGTGACGACGGTCCGGGTCATGATGTCGCGGATCACCATCGTCCGGCGATGCTACCCGCTCCCGACCGGCCGCGCTCCCTAGACTCCTCGCTCCCGATGGCCGCACCCATGACGCCCGCCACGCCCGAGGAGACACTCGCGACGCGAGAGACGCCGCGCGCACCCGCGCAGCGGTCGTCCGCCTGGCTCGCGGCGGTCCGACGCTCGCCGGCGCGGTCGTCAGCGGCATCGTCTTCGGGCGGCTGCCGGACCTCGACGACGAGGTCGTGCTCATCAACGACGCACTCGGCGACCTCGCGGCCGGCACGCGACATCCCCGGCGGGCCGCGCGGTCGGGCAGCTGCAGTACATCGGCGACCACCAGCTCGCGTACGTCGCCGGGCCGGTGCTGTCGGCGCTCGGCGCGCTGCTGATCTTCGTCGTGCTCGCCTACCTCTACCGCGCCACGCGGGCGCGCGGCGGCGGCCTCTCGCAGGTCGCGCTGATCGCGATCGCGGTCGGCGCCGTGACCTACGCGGTCGGCACCGCGGTCGTCGGCGTCATGCGCGTCGTCGAGGGCGCCGGGCTCGCGCGACGACGCGACGAACTCCGACGCGCTCGACGCGATCGGGTCGGGCTCGATCGTCGCCGGCACGATCCTCCAGCTGCTCGGCTCGCTGAGCCTCGGCTTCGCGTTCGTGCTCGTCGCGCTGCATGCCATGCGCGTCGGCCTGCTCACGCGCTTCATGGGCATCCTCGGCATGATCGCGGGCGCGACGTTCGTGCTGCCGCTCGACCAGCAGGGCATCATCCGCGCCTTCTGGCTCGGCGCCGTGGGCTTCCTCATCGCGCGGCCGCTGGCCGAGTCCGGTCCCTGCCTGGACGACGGGCCAGGCGGAGCCGTGGCCGAGCGCCCGCGAGGCGCGCGACGCCCGCGCCGCCCGGCGGGGCGAGCCGGCCCCGGCACCCGAGACGCCCGCGCCGACGCTGCCCGCGCCGACCGACGGTCTCACGCAGGGCCAGCGCCGCAAGAAGCGCAAGAAGTAGCGGTCCACCCGCCGGAGCCCGCGCGGCGCGCGTGCGGTTTCCCCCGGATGCCCGCCGCAGCGCACGCTCCATAGCGTCCCGGCGCGATGACCGCGCTGCTCGCCGCCCGCTCCGACGTGACGCTCCAGGCCCAGGAGCTCGTCCGTGACCCCACGCTGTTCAAGTGGTACGCGGTCGCGCTGCTGGCGATCGTCTTCGTCATCTACGCGAACGAGGTCGAGCGCGGGCGGCTGGACATCGTCGCCGCGGGATTCGCCGTCTGGCTCGCCGACTGGTTCAACGAGATCCTCAACTCGGTGATCCTCGAGGTCTCCGACCGCGCGCCGCTCTGGGCGACGACCGGACCGACGGCCTACCAGTTCCTCGTCGGGCTGAACGTCGAGATCTCGTTCATGTTCGCGCTCGGCGGCATCGTCTACGCGAAGCTCCTGCCCGCGGACCGCAGCGTGCGGATCCTCGGGATGCCGAACCGCCTGACGCTCGCGCTCGGCATGTCGCTCATCAGCGTCCTCGTCGAGCTGTTCCTCCACGAGACCGGCACGTTCCACTGGGACTACTGGTGGTGGAACACGCCGTTCGTCCCGCTGGTCTTCGTCTTCGGCTACCTGTGGTTCTACCTCTACGCCGCGTGGGTCTACGACGCGCCGGACCAGGCCGCGCGCTGGCGGCGCCTGGGCGGGCTGGCGGCAATCAACGTCGTGATGGCGCTCGTGTTCGGCGTCGGGCTCGGGTGGTTGTAGCCCTGGGCGCGCCACGGATAGGCTCCCGGGAATGCGACGCGGTCCGGCGATCGTCCTGGTCTGGCTTGCGCTCGGCGCGGGGACTGCGTCGGCGGCGCTCCCGGTCGAGGGCGCGCGCGAGAACATCACCGATGGCGGCGGCCGATTCGTCGGCCCGTTCGAGACGACCTTCCGCGCCGCCGGCTCGGCCGGCGTCCGGATGCGCACCTCGCGCGAGGCCGACAGCTCGACGCTGCAGCTGCGCTCCGGAACGACGGTCGTCCAGGTCGTGCTCGAGGTGCAGTGTGTCGGCGGGACGGCGCGCTCGGCGGTGGCGTCCGTCCAGCGCAGCTACCGCGTGATGCGGACCCGGCGCGGGCCGCACCGGCTGCGCGCGACCACGCTGACCGCCGCCTGCCCCGACGGCGCGCGTCTGGGCGGTGACGCGTTCTCGGGGCCGGCCCGCGGCTGGCTCTGCCTGCGGCGGGCCTCCGGCGCCGCCTACGCCGCCAACGAGTTCGGCGGCCTGCAGGTGTGCCGCCGGTACCGCCCCGCCCCGGCGTGATACGGATTCCCCATGTCCGATGACGCCACGCTGGAAGCCGAGCTCGAGGCGCTGCTGCGGCGCGAGTGGTTCGACCCGCCCGAGGAGTTCGTCGCCGATGCGCTGATCAGCGACCTCTCCGTCCACGAGGCCGCCGAGCGCGACCCGGTCGGGTGGTGGGAGGAGCAGGCGCGGGCGCTCGACTGGTTCGAGCCGTGGGAGCACGCGCTCGAGGACGCGGACGCGCCGTTCTACCGCTGGTTCTCCGGCGGGAAGCTCAACGTCTCGCACAACTGCCTGGACCGGCACGTCGCGGCGGGCCTCGGCGACCGCGTCGCGCTGCACTGGCACGGCGAGGAGGGCGAGACGCGCGCGATCACCTACGCGCAGCTGCTCGCCGACGTCCAGCGCTGCGCGAACGCGCTGAAGGCGCGCGGGATCGGCCCCGGCGACGTCGTCGGGATCTACCTGCCGATGATCCCCGAGGTCGTCGTCGCGATGCTCGCGTGCACGCGGATCGGCGCGCCGCACAACGTCGTCTTCGGCGGCTTCAGCGCCGAGTCGGTGCACGAGCGGATGGCGCTTCAGCAACGCGAGCGCGCTCATCACCGCCGACGGCGGCCGGCGCAAGGGGAAGACGGCGCCCGTCAAGGCCGAGGTCGACCGCGGTGATGCGCGACCTCTCCCACCTGGAGACGATCATGGTCGTCCGCCACACCGGCGAGGCCTGCGAGATGCGCGAGGGCCGCGACGTCTGGTGGCACGAGGCACTGGAGGCCGCCGATGCCGACTGCCCCGCCGAGCCGCTCGACGCCGAGCACCCGCTCTTCATCCTCTACTCCTCCGGCTCGACCGCCAAGCCGAAGGGCATCCAGCACACGACCGGCGGGTACCTCACCGGCGTGACGTGGTCGTTCAAGCACGTCTTCGACGTCAAGCCGGAGACGCGACGTCTTCTGGTGCAGCGCCGACGTCGGCTGGATCACCGGCCACAGCTACATCGTCTACGGCCCGCTCGCCAACGGCGCCACGTCGGTGATGTTCGAGGGCGCGCCCGACTACCCGCACAAGGGCATCTGGTGGGAGCTGTGCGAGCGCTACGGCGTGAGCATCTTCTACACCGCGCCGACCGCGATCCGCACCTGCATGAAGTGGGGCGCGGACGAGGTCGCAGCGCCACGACCTGTCGAAGCTGCGGCTGCTCGGGACGGTCGGCGAGCCGATCAACCCGAAGGCGTGGGTCTGGTACTGGCACGTCGTCGGCGGCGGGCGCTGCCCGGTCGTCGACACCTGGTGGCAGACGGAGACCGGCCACATCATGATCACGACGCTGCCGGGCGCGCAGCGGATGAAGCCCGGCTCGGCCGGCACGCCGCTCCCCGGCGTGCGCGCGACCGTCGTCGACAACGACGGGCGCGAGGTCCAGCGCGACGTGCAGGGCCTGCTGACGCTGCGCCACCCCTGGCCCGGCATGCTGCGCACGCTCTACAAGGAGCCGGACCGCTACCTGTCCGGGCTACTGGGAGCGCTTCGGTGCGCCGAACTACTTCGTCGGCGACGCCGAGCCGCCAGGACCACGACGGCTACTTCTGGGTGATCGGCCGCGTCGACGACGTGATCAACGTCTCCGGCCACCGCATGTCCACCGCGGAGATCGAGTCGGCGATCGTCAGCCATCCGAAGGTCGCCGAGGCCGCCGTCGATCGGGCAGAACGACGAGGACACCGGCCAGTCGATCTGCGCGTTCGTGACGCTGCGCGGGGACCTCGACGGCGACGACGACGCTGGTCGACGCGATCCGCGAGCACGTCGCCGTCGCGGATCGGCAAGCTCGCGCGACCGCGGCGGATCATCTGGGCCGGCGACCTGCCGAAGACGCGCTCGGGCAAGATCATGCGCCGGCTCCTGCGCGACATCGCCGAGGGCCGCGAGCTCGGCGACGTCACGACCCTGCGCGACCCGGACGTCATGGCACAGCTCGCGGCCGGGATGGCCGACGGCGACGAGGAGTGAGGCGCGCTTTCGCGACGCCCCCGCTCACATGACCCGTCGCCGCGCCCGCTGCTGAGGGCGGCTCGGCCGATGAGCACGCGGGATCCGCCACGCCCCAGCGGTACGTGAACCCACGGTGAACTACCGAGGCCGGCCCGCTCCCGAGCGGTTACGCTGGCTCCGTGATTCCGGAATTGGGTTGCGTACGTTTGCCCGCCGAAGCCGAGGACGTGCTGCGCCGGGCGCCGTCGGTCACCGTTGCGCGCAGCGTCGACGAGCTGCGCGCCACGGCGGTCGGGGACGGGATCGGCGAGGTCGCCTACGACATTCCGGGCCGCGGCCGCGTGGTTGAGGCCGTGGCCGTCGGGGTGCGCAACGGCGTGAGCGCGAACTACGTCGAGCCCTACATGCGCCGGCGCGACCCCGACGCGCTCGTCGTCGCCGACGAGCAGCCCACCGACAAGCCCCGCTATCGCGACCGCTTCGGCACCGAGTTCGACCCGCTCCGCGAGCAGACGCTTCGAGTGGCTGGCCGAGCAGGACCTCGTCGTCTTCCCGTTCATCGCCGGCGAGGCCGAGACCGGCGTCCCCGCCGCCGTCGTCGCTCCCGCCAACGCCGGCTTCTTCGCCCTCGGCCTCGCGCTGCTTCAGGGGATCCTCGACGCCGACGACCTGCGCGAGGACTTCGTCCCGCGGGCGATCATCTACGTCGCGCCGCCCTTCCGCCACACGCATTTCGACGGCCGCCAGGTCGTCGTCCACAACCGCCGCACCGAGCCCGACCTGCACGAGCTCTTCAGCTACAACCTCTATCCGGGGCCGAGCGCCAAGAAGGGCGTCTACGGCGTCCTCATCAACATCAGCGAGCACGAGGGCTGGGTCGTCACCCACTGCTCGACCGTCCAGGTCGTCACGCCCTACGACAACGTCGTCACCTTCATGCACGAGGGCGCGAGCGGCTCGGGCAAGAGCGAGATGCTCGAATACCCCCACCGCCGGTCGGACGGCACGCTCGTCCTCGGCAGCAATGTCCTGCGCGACGACGTGCGCACGATCCACCTGCCCACGCGCGCCTGCCACCTGCGCCCGGTTACCGACGACATGGCGATGTGCCACCCGAGCCTGCAGACCGGTGACGGCAAGCTGCATCTGCGCGACGCCGAGAACGCCTGGTTCGTGCGCGTCAACCACATCAAGCACTACGGCACCGACCCGAACCTCGAGCGGTCTCACCGCCGAGCCGCCCGAGCCGCTGCTGTTCCTCAACATCGATGCCGCGCCCAACAGCCGCGCGCTGATCTGGGAGCACACCCAGGACGCGCCGGGGGTGCCGACGCCCAACCCGCGGATCATCGTGCCGCGGGACACCGTCCCGGACGTCGTCGAGGGCACGGTGACGGTGGACATCCGCAGCTTCGGCATCCGCACGCCGCCCTGCACGGCCGAGAAGCCCGACCTACGGCGATCGTCGGGCATCTTCCACGTCCTTGCCACCCGCACTGGCCTGGATCTGGCGGCTGATCGCCCCGCGCGGGCACGACAACCCGAGCATCGTCGACACGGAGGGCATGTCGAGCGAGGGCGTCGGCTCCTACTGGCCCTTCGCGACCGGCCGGCGCGTGGACCAGGCGAACCTGCTGCTCCACCAGATCGAGACGACGACGGCCGTCGACTATATGCTCTTCCCCAACCAGCACATCGGCTGCTGGCAGGTCGGCTTCATGCCGCAGTGGATCGGCCGCGAGTACTTCGCCCGCCGCGGCTCGGCGCGCTTCGAGCCCGAGCAGCTCGTGCCCGGCGCGACTCCCGCTGCTCGGGCGCGCGCCGATGGGCATCACCGTCGAGGGCCAGCAGATCCCGCGCTGGCTCTTCCACGTGGACCTGCAGCGCGAGCTGCACGCGGAGAGCTACGACGTCGGCGCCGCGCAGCTGCAGGACTTCGCCGTGCGCGAGCTGCAGCACTACCTGGTCGACGACCTCGATCCGCGCGGGCGCGCGATCATCGACCGCCTGATCGAGGGCGGCTCGGTCGAGGACTTCGAGCGGTTGATCCCGCGCGACTGAGGGTCAGTCGGCCGCCCTCAGCGAGCGCCGAGCGCGTCGAGCTTGGCCTGGGTGCGCATCTCGCTGAGGATGCGCTCCAGCCGCGGCTCGGTGTCGCGGTCCACGTAGGTCATCGCGGCCGCGACGGCCGGGTGCACCTGCTCGATCCGGCGGTGCATCTCGTGCGCGACCGCGCGGTAGCTCGGGTGGCCCTCGCGGCCGGAGCGCAGCTCGATGAGCTGCATCGCCTCGCGCGCGTTGAGGTCCAGGACGAAGCGGATGCGGTAGCCCAGGCAGAGCGCGTAGAGCGCCTCGCCCTCGCGGCCGTCGGCGGCCAGGCGGTCCCACTCGGCGTGCGAGACCTCGAGCGCGCGGCGGTACTCCTCGGCGACGCCGGCGGCGTCGAGCTCGTCCGGGACGCCGGCGCCCAGGTGCGGGCCCAGCCGCTGCCACTGCACGGTGAGCATGCGGTGGCGCTGCAGGTCGCGGAAGGCGCCGTAGTCGCTGACGATCTCGAAGCGGTAGCGCAGCGCCTCCAGGCCGCGGCCGGGACGGTGCCGGCGGTTGCGCCGCTCGCCGCCCAGGAGCTCGCCGAGCAGCTCGCGCCGCTCGTCGCCCCCCAGCGCCGCCAGGCGGGTGCGCGTGACCTCCTCGGGTGCGCCCGCGGACTCGAACAGGAGCGCGGCCAGCAGCGCGTCCTCGTCACCGTCGACGTGCAGCAGCCGCACGGACGGCCCGCCGTCGGGCTCCTCGCCGGGCTCGCGGTCCAGGCCCAGCCGCGCAGCCCAGCGCCGGCCCGCCGCCTCGCGCTCCTCGAGGAACGCGATCCACTCGCCGCCGCGGTCGGGGCGCTCGACGCGCGAGACGAAGCTCGGCATCACCTGCTGGAGCGTGTCGAGGATCATCCGGCCGTAGTGGCGGGCCTCGGGGAGGGGATGCGCGAGCAGGTGCAGCACGAGCTGCTCGTAGGTCTGCCCCGTGGCGAAGATGCCCATGTGCGACAGGGACGCGGCGGGGAGCAGGCCGCGCAGGAGGTCGAGCGCCTTGGCCTGGCAGGCGCGCGAGTGCGCGGCCTCCGACTCGCCCTCGGCACGCGCGAACTGGCCCTCGGCCCACGTGCGCACGCGCGGGAGCGCCGCGGCGTAGATGTCGAAGACCTCGTCCATCGCGGTCTCGTACGCGGGCCCGAGTGATGGGTCGCGGTAGTAGCGGTACCCCCCGCCGGGGATCGGCGTGTCGTACGGGATGTAGCGGGTGGACTGCTCGAGGTAGGCGCCCAGCCGCGGCCGCTGCAGGACCTTGGTGAGCACGTTGGAGACCCACTCGCAGGCGATGTGCGCCCCGCCGAGCTGGGCGACCGAGTCGTCGCCGTAGCCGACGAAGATCCGCTCGTAGAGCTGCGCGGCGCGCTCGCCCTCCGCACCGTCGAAGGCCTCGCCGCCGGCGTCGGGCAGCGAGTCCGCGAACTCGTCGAGGAACAGGCGGCGCAGCGTCCCCTGGTAGCGCGAGTAGCGCGCGAAGAGTGCGCCCTTGACGGTCTCCGGCAGGTTCACGAGGCCGAAGACGGGGCCGTCGAGGCTCGTCACGTGCGGGGCCAGCCGGGCGGCCTCAGCGGGGGTGAACGTCTCGACGGGGTACTCCACGGGCGGGGGAGGCTAGCGCGGGGGGCGGCGCGCACGTTTCAGGGTCCCTCGAACGTTTTGTCCACTGAATCGGTGGTTTTGCTACGGTTCGTCAAACATCGTATTCTTGATCCACATTCGGAGATTTCGTTGAGCACCGTCACCCGCCCCCTGTTCGCCCTCCTCGCCGCCGCCGTCGCCGCGCTCGCCGTCACCGGCTGCTCGGCCGGCGCGAGCGACTCCACCACCGGCGGCGACGCCGCCTCGTCCTCCGGCGAGAACGGCACCATCGCGCTCGTCGCCTACTCGACCCCGCAGGTCGTCTACGACGAGATCATCCCGGCGTTCCAGAGGACCGAGGCCGGGAAGGGCATCGGCATCAAGACGTCCTTCGGCGCGTCCGGCGACCAGAGCCGCGCGGTCGAGGCCGGCCTCGCCGCGGACGTCGTGTCGTTCTCGATCGAGCCGGACATCCAGCGCCTCGTCGACGCGGACATCGTCGCGGCCGACTGGGCCGACACGCCGTCCCAGGGCCTCGTCACCACCTCGGTGGTCTCGTTCATCGTCCGCAAGGGCAACCCGAAGAACATCAGGACCTGGGACGACCTCGTGAAGCCCGGCGTCGAGGTCCTGACCCCCAACCCGTTCACCTCCGGCGCCGCCAAGTGGAATCTCCTGGCCGCCTACGGCCAGGCCTCCGACGCCGGCAGGAACCCGGAGGCGGGCCTCGCCTACGTCGAGAAGCTCATCAAGGACAACGTCAAGGTCCAGGACAAGTCCGCCCGCGAGGCGCTCCAGAGCTTCGTCTCCGGCAACGGCGACGTCCTCCTCTCCTACGAGTACGAGGCGACGACCGCGCAGAAGAAGGGCGAGGACGTCGACTTCGTCACGCCGGACGACACGATCAAGATCGAGATCCCGATCGCCGTCACGACGACCTCGAAGAGCCCGGAGGCGGCGAAGGCCTTCGAGCAGTACGTGCTCTCCGAGCCGGCCCAGGCGCAGTTCGCCTGCGTGGGGCTACCGCCCGGTGAACGAGACGGTCCTCAAGGCGAACGCGGCGAAGTTCCCGGAGCCGCCCGGCCTGTTCACGATCGCCGATCTCGGCGGCTGGCCGAAGGTGAACGACGAGCTCTTCGACCCGGAGAACGGGTCGATCGCGAAGATCGAGGAGCAGGCGGGAGTGTCGACGGAGAAGTGAGCACGCCCGCCGTCACCGCCGGGGAGGCACGCTCCCCCGCCGGTCGCGACGACCGCCGCGGCGCCGCTCGCGCCCCGTCGGTCGCGCGGCCGGGCCCGCTCGCGCTCGGCGTCGTCACGATGTGGCTCAGCCTCATCGTGCTGCTGCCGCTCGCGGCCGTCGTCGTGCAGTCCCTCGACGACGGGCTCGACGGCTTCTGGTCCGCGGTGACCAACCGCCAGGCGGTCGCGGCGCTGCGCTTCACGCTCATCGTCGCGCTCGTCGTCGCGGCGATCAACGCGGTCTTCGGGACGCTCATCGCCTGGGTGCTCGTGCGTGACGAGTTCCGCGGCAAGAAGACGATCAACGCGCTGATCGACCTGCCGTTCGCACTGCCGACGATCGTCGCCGGGATCGTGCTGATGGCGCTGTACGGCAACACGAGCCCGATCGGCGTCGACATCGCGTTCACGAAGGCCGCCGTGGCGCTCGCGCTGCTGTTCGTGACGCTGCCGTTCGTCGTGCGCTCCGTCCAGCCGGTGCTGATCGAGCTCGACCGCGAGATGGAGGCCGCCGCCGCCTCGCTCGGCGCCTCGCGGCTGACGATCTTCCGCCGCATCGTCCTGCCGAACCTGCGGCCCGCGATCATCGGCGGGGCGGCGCTCGCGTTCGCGCGCGCCGTCGGCGAGTTCGGCTCGATCGTCCTGATCTCGGGGAACATCCCGTTCGACACGCAGGTCGCGTCGGTCTACGTCTTCAAGCAGATCGAGAGCGACGCGCCGATCTCCGCCGCCGCCGTCTCGGTGCTGCTGCTGGTGATCTCGCTCGCCGTGCTGTTCGTCATCCGCCTCTACGCGAGCTGGAGCGCACGCCATGAGCGCTGAGCGCGCCAGCCGCTACGGCCTGCGCGTCGTCGCGCTCGGCTACCTCGGGCTGCTGCTGTTCGTGCCCGTCGCGATCGTCCTGTTCCGGACCTTCGAGCCGGGCCTCGACGCCGTGTGGGCGTCGATCACGACGCCGGCGGCCCAGAGCGCGTTCCGGCTGACGCTCCTGGTCACCGTCATCGCGGTCCCGCTGAACACGATCTTCGGCATCCTCGCCGCGCTCGTGCTCGTCCGCGGGCGCTTCCGCGGCAAGGCGCTCCTGGACGCCCTGATCGACCTCCCGTTCGCGGTCTCGCCGATCGTCATCGGGCTCTCGCTGATCCTCGTCTACGGGACCACCGGGTGGTTCGGCGACGAGCTCGCGAGCGCCGGGATCCAGGTCATCTTCTCGGTCCCCGGGATCATCCTCGCGACGATCTTCGTGACGCTCCCGTTCGTCGCGCGCGAGGTCGCGCCGGTGCTGCGCGAGGTCGGAGACGAACAGGAGCAGGCCGCGGCGACGCTCGGCGCCTCGCGCTGGCAGACGTTCCTGCGCGTCACCCTCCCCGCGATCCGCTGGGGCGTCGCCTACGGCGTGATCCTCTCGACCGCGCGCGCGATCGGCGAGTTCGGCGCCGTCAGCGTCGTCAGCGGCAGGATCGCGGGCGAGACGGAGACGATGACGCTCCTCGTCGAGAAGCGCTTCCAGAACTTCGACCTCGCGGGGGCCTACGCGGCCTCCGCGCTGCTGGCCGTCATCGCGCTCGCGACCCTGCTCGCGATGACCCTCATCAAGCCCCGCAAGGAGCACGAATGATCACCGCATCGAACGTCACGAAGCGCTTCGGCGACTTCACCGCGCTGGACGACGTCTCCGTCGAGATCCCGCCGGGCTCGCTCACCGCGCTGCTCGGGCCCAGCGGCTCGGGCAAGTCGACCCTGCTGCGGATCATCGCGGGGCTCGAGGTGCCGGACGACGGCCACATCGTCATCGACGGGACCGACCAGACGTACGTGCCGCCGCAGAAGCGCGAGATCGGCTTCGTCTTCCAGCACTACGCCGCGTTCAAGCACATGACGGTCCGCGACAACGTCGCGTTCGGGCTGTCGATCCGCAAGCGCCCGAAGGCGGAGATCGCGGCGCGCGTCGACGAGCTGCTGGAGATCGTCGGCCTCGCCGGCTACCAGCAGCGCTACCCCTCCCAGCTCTCCGGCGGCCAGCGCCAGCGCATGGCGCTCGCCCGCGCGCTCGCCGTGCAGCCGCGCGTGCTGCTGCTCGACGAGCCGTTCGGCGCGCTGGACGCGAACGTCCGCGCCGACCTGCGGGCCTGGCTGCGCCGCCTGCACGAGGAGGTGCCGGTGACGACGGTGCTCGTCACGCACGACCAGGAGGAGGCGATGGAGATCGCCGACCGGATCGTCGTCATGAGCCACGGGAACATCGAGCAGGTCGGCACCCCGCGCGAGCTCTACGACCGGCCGGCCAACGACTTCGTGATGAGCTTCCTGGGGCCCGGTGACGACCCTCGGCGGCCGGCTCGTGCGCCCGCACGACCTGCACGTCACGACCGAGGCGCGCGAAGGCGGCGATGGAGGCGATGGTCGGGCGGATCACGCACCTGGGCTTCGAGGTGCGGGTCGACCTGATCCTCGCCGACGGCGAGGCGCTCGGCGCCCAGCTCACGCGCGGCGAGGCCGAGGCGCTGGAGCTGGCGGAGGGCGACGTCGTGTGGATCGGGCCCGACCGGGCGCCCGCGCGGGTCAGTGCTTGACCCAGGCGTCCGGGTCGTCGGTGAGCTGCGCGACGTGCGCGGGCAGCTCACCTGAGGCGAGGTCCGCGAGCGTCACGGCCTCGAGCACCCCGCGCAGGTTGGCGCGCAGCGCGACCCACATGCGCGGCAGCGCCGCGGCGGCGCCCGCGTAGGCCAGGCGCTCCGGGCCCGTCCCGCGGATCGACGCGAGCGGCCCCTCGACCGCCCGCAGGACGTCGGCGACCGTGATCTCCGCGGCCGGGCGGTCGAGCCAGTAGCCGCCGTCCGCCCCGCGGCGGCTGGCGACGATGCCGGCGGTGCGCAGCTCGCTGAGGATGTTCTCCAGGAACTTCAGCGGGATGTCCTGGGCCGTCGCGATCCGCTCGCCCTTGAGCGGGCCCTCGCCCTCGGCGGCGGCGAGTTCGGCGGCGGCGCGGACGGCGTAGTCGGCCTTGGCGGTGATGCGCACGGCGGAGAGTCTTCGCGGATCGGCGCTAGAGCAGGCCGAGGGCGCGCCCGGCCGTCGTGGCCGCGACGAGCAGCGGCCCGGGGATGATGCCCTGCGCGCCGTCCTCGACGAGGTTGAACAACGGCTGCGGGATGATGCCGAAGACGAGGATCGCCGCGCCCATGACGGCCGCCACGAGCTGGGTCTCCCAGCCGCCGCTGCGGCCTCGGCTCGGCCTGCGGCGCGCCGCCGGCGAGCGCCGCGCGACCCGTCAGCGGGTCGGGGCCGGGCGTGACGGGCGCCGGCTGCGCCTCGTCGCGCCACATCGTCGGCGATCGACCGGCAGGTAGTAGGCGAGCGAGATCATCGACCCGATCACGATCACGATGCCCAGCCATGTGTAGCCGCCGTCGGCCGCGGCCTCGATCAGGCGGAACTTGCCGATGAACCCGGCGGTCATCGGGATCCCGGCGAGGCTCAGCATCGCGAGCGTCATCGCGACGGCGGCGGCCGGGCGCTCGCGCCGCGAGCCCGCGCAGCGCGGCGATGTCGTCGCCCTCGTCGGTCTCGCGCTCGCGCGAGCGTCACGACCGCGAACGCGGCCATGTTCGCCAGCAGGTAGACGGCGAGGTAGAAGAGCACCGCCTGGATGCCGAGGTCGGTGACGACGACGACGCCGACGAGGATGTACCCGGCCTGCGCGATCGAGGAGTAGGCGAGCATCCGCTTCAGCGAGGACTGCCCGAGCGCGCCGACGTTGCCGATGAGGATCGAGATGACGGCGATCGCGATCCAGACCGGTCGCCAGTCGTCGACCGCCGGCGATCAGCGCGGTGTCGAAGAGCGCGGATGATCGCGGCGAACGCGGCGATCTTCGTCGCGACGGACATGAACGCGGTCACCGGCGTCGGCGCGCCCTCGTACACGTCCGGCGTCCACTGGTGGAACGGCGCCATCGACGCCTTGAACGCGAAGCCGACGATCGCCATGCCGACGCCCGGTGAGGACGAGCACGTCGCCCGCCAGCCCGTCTCGGGCGAGCGCGGCGGCGATCCTGCCGTAGTCCGTGGCCCCCGTCGCGCCATAGAGCAGCGCGAACCCGTAGAGCAGCGTCGCCGAGCCGACCGAGCCGATGATGAGGTACTTCAGGCCGGACTCGAGCGAGCGCTCGCTGCGCAGCAGCGCCGCGCAGAGGATGTACAGCGGGAGCGACAGCAGCTCGAGTCCGACGAAGGCCGAGACGAGGTTATCGGCGGCGGCCAGCACGACCATGCCGGCGGACGACGTCAGCAGCAGTGCGAAGAACTCGCCGTGCGCGATCTCGCCTGGTGGCCTGGTCGCGCCAGGCGAGGAGCGTCGTGGCGATGCCCGGCGACGGCAGACGATGAGCGTCGTGATGAGCGTCAGCGGGTCCAGGCGCAGCGCACCCTCGATGAGCGACGCGCGCTCCTCCCACTGCCACATCGCGCAGCCGATCGCCGCACCGAAGCTCGCGATGCTCAGCGCCGGGACGACGTGCGCGCGGATGAAGCGCGGGCCGAGCAGCCCGGCGAAGCAGGACGACGATCGCGCCGCCGAGCAGGGCGAGCAGGGGCGAGAGCCCCGCCCAGTCGATGTCGGGCGCCTTGACGGCGGCGAGCACGGCGGTCATGGCGCCGCGTCCTTCCCGGCCCGGGCCGCCGCGGCGACCTGCTGCTGCTTCTGGACGATCTCGGTCGCGGCGAGGGAGCCCTCGACGGCCCGCTCCCCGCGCTTCAGCGCGAACTGCGGGTAGAGCGCCAGCGCGAGGACCACGAGCATCATCGGCACGACGACCAGCGCGTCGCGCAGGCTCAGCTCGCGCGCCTCGACGAGCGGCCCGACGCGGTTGTGCATCGCGCGGATGTAGAACCGCAGCGCGTACACCGCGGCGAGCGCGACGCCGATGAACGCGACGACCGCGATCGCGGTCTTGTCCTCGAACACGCCGAGCAGGATGAGGAACTCGGCGATGAAGTTCGCGCTGCCGGGCATCGCGAGCAGGGCGAACGTCAGGACGAGGAAGACGGCGGCCAGGACCGGGGCGCGGGTCGCCATCCCGCCCATGTCGCGCAGATCCTCGCTGCCGCCCGCGCGCGCCGCGAGGATCGCGACGATGAAGATCAGGGGGACGGAGACGATCGCGTGGTTGACCGACTGCAGCAGCGCCCCGTCGCCGCCGCGGGCGTCGAGCGCGAAGATGCCCAGGACGATGAAGCCGAGCTGGGCGACCGAGGAGTAGCCGAGCACGAGCCGCGTGTTCGTCGCCGTGAACGCCATCGCCGAGCCGTAGAGGATCGAGGCGAGCGCGACGATCAGCAGCAGCTCCTGGAACTCGACGGCGGCGTCGGGGAACAGCGGCAGCGCGATCTGGAGGAAGCCGTAGGCGGCGACCTTCGAGAGGATCGCGGTGAAGACCGCCAGCGGCGCGATCGGCATCTGCCGGTACCCGTCGGGCATCCAGCCGTGGAACGGGAACGACGGCATCTTGATGAGGAACGCGAGTGCGAAGACCAGGAAGATCCACTGCTGCGAGCCGTCGGAGACGAGGTTCAGGCGCAGCTCGCTGAGGACGAACGTCGTGTTCCCCGACTGTTCGCCCGCGAGGACGCCGGTGGCGATCGCGCCCACGAGCATCAGCAGCGAGCCGACGAGCGTGTAGATGAAGAGCTTGAGCACCGCCGGCCCGCGCTGCTCGGGGTCCGTTCCCCACATGAGCGTGAGGAAGTAGAACGGCACGAGCATCAGGTCGAAGAAGACGACGAACAGCGCGAGGTCCTGCGCGAGGAACGCGCCCATCACGCCGCTCTGCGCCAGGCCCATCAGCAGGGCGTAGAGCCCGGGACGCTCCGCCGGCTCGTCGCGCAGCGCGGCCCACAGCGCGGCCGCCGCGAACGCGAGCGCCGTCGTGAGCAGGAGGATGACGTTGAGCCCGCCGACGCCGAGCTTGTAGTGGATGCCGAGCGCGGCGATCCAGGTCTCGTCCGTCACGTACTGCAGCCCCGGCCGGCCGGTGTCGTAGTCGGCGACGATGAGCACCGCGTAGGCGAGCGTCATCAGGACGCCCGCGAGCATCACCCAGCGGGCCGCCGCGCGCGGCACGAGCAGCGCGAGCAGCCCGGTCGCGAGCGGGAGCCAGAGGACGATGCTCAGGTGGATCGTCATCGCGAGGGCTCCCGCCGACGGAGAGCAGGTACCGAGGTCGAGCAATGACGCGCTGTCACGCGGCCCTCACGAGCAGGTAGAGGAGGACGACCGACAGGCCGGCGATGACGAGGCCCGCGTAGCTGCGGGTGAGGCCCGTCTGCAGGGCGCGGACGGCGGCCGAGCCGGCGCGCACGATCCCGCTCGTGCCGCCGATGAGCGCGCCGTTGATGACGATGCGCTCGAACGAGTCGCGGCCCCAGCGCCCGAACCAGGCGAACGGGCGGACGATCAGCAGGCCGATCAGCTCGTCGAAGTACCACTTGTTCACGAACAGGCGGTGGAGCGCGGGGAGGCGCTCCTGCCAGGCGGTCGCCCGGCCCGAGCCGACGGCCCAGATCCGGTAGGCGACGGCGAGGAAGCCGACGGCGATGACGGTGCTGAGGATGAGGCCGAACGTCTCCAGGCCCTCGTTCGGCGGGTGCTTGACGATCGAGTCCTCGAACGTCGGCTCGAGGAACTCGGGGAGCCACTCGGTGAGCCCGTAGGGCAGGAAGACGACACCCGCGACCACCGCGAGCACGGCGAGCGCGCCCATCGCGAAGCGCATCTGCCACGTGCGCTCGGCGATGTGGTGGTCGGCGCCCGGGAACCCGACGTCGGTGTCCTCGATCTCGCCGGTGGCGGGGTTCGTCGGATGCTCGGCGTGGTGGACGTGCCCGTGCTCGAGCTCGGCGGCCTCCTCGCACGGGTCGCCCCAGAACGCCCGGTAGATCATGCGCCACGTGTAGAGGACGGTGAACGCCGCGCCGATGTAGCCGACGGCGTAGAGCCCGTAGTACCAGCCGCCGCGCTGGCCGATCTCGAACAGCAGCGCGTCCTTGGAGAAGAAGCCGGACATCAGCGGGAACGCGCTGAGCGCCAGGCCGCCGACGACGAAGCACGCGAACGTGAACGGCATCGCCTTGCGGAATCCGCGCATCCGGTCGAGCGACTGCTCGGCCGCCATCGCCGAGATCAGCGAGCCCGCCGACATGAAGAGCAGCGCCTTGAAGAACGCGTGCGTCATCAGGTGGAAGAACCCGCCGACGTACGCGGCTGCCGAGACGCCCATGATCATGTAGCCGATCTGGGACATCGTCGAGTAGGCGATCACGCGCTTGAGGTCGGTGACCGCGAGGCCGATCGTGCCCGCGATCAGCAGGGTCAGCGCGCCGACGATCGCGCCGACGTCCGCCGCGGTCGGCGCCCACTCGAACAGCGGGTGCAGGCGGCCGATGAGGTAGACGCCGGCCGTGACCATCGTCGCCGCGTGGATCAGCGAGGAGACGGGCGTCGGGCCCTCCATCGCGTCCGGGAGCCACGTGTGGAACGGCACCTGGGCGGACTTCGCGAACGCCCCGACGAGGATCAGCAGGCACCCCACGACGAGCGTCGCGTCGTTCTTCGGGAAGGCCTCCTGCACGCCCTCGAACAGGGCGCCGTAGTCGAGCACGCCCATCTCGCGGAAGATGACGAAGGTCCCCAGGACGAGGCCGATGTCGCCGACGACGTTGATGACGAACGCCTTGATGCCGGCCGCCGTCGCGGTCTGGCGCCGGTACCAGTACGAGATCAGCATGTAGCTCGCCGCGCCGACGAACGCCCAGCCGACGATCAGCAGCGCGAGGTTGCCCGCGAGCACGAGCAGCAGCATCGAGAAGACGAAGAAGTTCAGGTACGCGAAGAACCGCGTGTAGCCGCGGTCGGAGCTCATGTACCCGACCGAGTAGAGGTGGATCAGCGTCGAGACGCCGGACACGATCAGCGCCATGAGGACCGACGAGCGGGTCGACGTAGATCGCCCAGCTCGATCTGCACGCCCGCGACGTTCACGAGGTCCCACAGCGAGGAGGTCGCGACGCGCTCCTCGACGGGCAGGTCCTGGAGCTTGAAGAACGTGATCGACGGCGAACACGAACGCGAGCGCGATCGCGGCCGTCCCGATCCAGCCCGCGACCTTCGGCGACCAGACGCGGCCGCCGAGCGCGATGACGAGCGTGCCGGCGAGCGGCATGGCGAGGACGAGCCAGGCGGCGGTCGAGAGGCTCATCCGTGCAGCTCCCGCAGCTCGTCCACGTCGATCGGCAGCCGGCGCCGGTAGAGCGCGACGATGATGCCCAGGCCGATCGCGACCTCGCAGGCGGCGACGACCATCACGACGATCGCGAAGATCTGCCCGTCGCCGTTCGCCCACATGCGCGCGAAGCTCGAGCAGCGCGAGGTTGCCCGCGTTGAGCATGAGCTCGAGGCAGAGCAGCACGACGAGCGGGTTGCGGCGCACCAGCACGCCGACGGCGCCGAGCGCGAACATCAGGGCGGAGACGACGAGGTACCAGGAGGTGTTCACCGCACCGGCTCCCCGCTCGGCCGGTCGTCGTCGCGCAGCTCGCGGCTGCCCTCGGTCGGGGCGGGCATCGGCCGCGTGATGCCGTAGCCGGCGACGCCCTCGGCCATCGAGCCCGCGGCGGCCGGCATCGGGACGGAGACCAGGTCGTGGTCGGGGTCGATCGTGCGGTCCGGGGCCGAGATCTCGTCCTCGGGGATCCCGCCGCGGCGCCCGGAGAGCGCGACCGCGCCGACGGCCGCGACGAGCAGCAGGAACGACGCGAGCTCGAACGGCAGCAGGAAGCGGTTGAGCAGCAGGTCGCCGATCTCGGCGGGCGAGCCGTACTCGACGGTCACCTCGGGCCCCGACGCAGTCGATCGCCTTCAGGCCGGTGCCCAGCACGGCGATGCACAGCTCGATGAAGATCGCCAGGCCGAACGCGGTCGCCAGCGCCCGCTGCCGGGCGCTCGCGCGCCAGAGCTGCGCGGGCTTGTCCCCGCCGCCGACGTAGGCGACGACGAAGACGTAGAGCACCATCACCGCACCGGCGTAGACGACGATCTGCGCGAACGCGACGAACTGCGCCTCGAGCAGCAGGAACAGCAGCGCGAGCGCGATCAGGTGGACGACGAGCGAGAGCGCGCAGTAGAACGGGTTGCGGAGCGTGACGACGCCGACGGCTCCGGCGAGCGCCACGATCGCGAACAGGAAGAAGAAGAACCCCATGGGCGGCGCGGCGGCAGGCTACTCGCCCTCGGCCCGCAGCGGCGTGCGCTCCGGGGGCTCGGCGAGCAGCATCTCCTTGGTGAAGATGAGGTCCGACCGGTTGTAGTCGGACATCTCGAAGTCATGGCCCATGGTGATCGCGTCGAACGGGCACGCGACCTCGCAGTAGCCGCAGAAGATGCAGCGGCTGAGGTTGATCTCGTAGACGGCGGCGTAGCGCTCGCCCGCCGAGACGCGGTGCTCGGGCGTGTTCTCGGCGGCGACGACGCGGATGCAGTCGGCCGGGCAGGCGGCGGCGCACAGCGAGCAGCCGACGCACTTCTCCAGGCCGGTGTCGGCGAACGTGTGGAGCCGGTGCCGCCCGCGGAAGCGCGGGTACACCGGGATCTTCTCCTCCGGGTAGCTCACGGTCGAGACGCCGGCGGTGAGCTGGCCGAACGTCGTCCGCAGCCCGCGCAGCGTCTCGCCGAACGCGCGGTACAGGCCGCCGGCCCCGCCCGGGCGCTGCGGGCCGCGCACGACCTCGACGACGTCGGCTTCGGGATTCCAGGGCATGTGCGCTCCCGGTCTAGGCCCAGGCCACGACGACGACCGCCGTGACGAGCACGTTGAGGGTGGCCAGGGGCAGCAGGACCTTCCAGCCGAACGCCATCAGCTGGTCGTAGCGCAGGCGCGGGAGCGTCGCGCGGATCCAGATGAAGAAGACGACGAACGCGAGCATCTTCCCGATCACGACGAACGGATCCACCCACGTCGGCGGGTCGATCCCGAACGGCAGCAGCCAGCCGCCGAAGAAGCAGCGTGGCCGCGATCGCGGAGACGACGAGGACGTTGAGGTACTCGGCGAAGAAGTAGAGGGCGAAGCGGCCGCCGCCGTACTCGGTCATGTAGCCGCCGACGAGCTCGGCGTCGGCCTCGACCAGGTCGAACGGCGGGCGGTTGGTCTCCGCGAAGCTCGCGATCATGAAGATGAGGAAGCCGACGAACTGCGGGATGAAGTACCACATGCCCTGCTGGGCCTCGACGATCTCCGTCAGCGACATCGTCTGCGCGGTGATGATCACGCCGACGAGCGCCATGCCCCTGCGCGACCTCGTAGGAGATGAGCTGCGCGGCGGCGCGCATCGAGCCCAGGAACGAGTACTTGGAGCCCGACGACCAGCCGCCGAGCATCACGCCGTAGAACGCGATCGCCCCGAGCGCGAAGACGTAGAGCGGGCCGACGGTGACGTCGATGCCGTAGAGGCCGACCGGCGTGCCGGCGATGTCCACGACGTTGCCGAACGGGACGAGCGCGAGCGCGGCGACGGCGGCGATGATCGAGAGGATCGGCGCCAGCGTGAACAGCCAGCCGATCGACGTGCTCGGGCGGAAGCTCTCCTTCGTCAGCAGCTTGATGATGTCGGCGATCGGCGTGAACGCGCCGAGCGGGCCGACGCGGTTGGGGCCGTAGCGGTTCTGGAACCGGCCGAGGATCTTGCGCTCCATCATCAGCACGAGCGGGACGAGCTGGAGCCCGACGAAGAAGATCACGAGCGACTTGAGGATCATGATCCACCACGGCTCGGCGTAGCCGACGACCGCGAGCTGCGTCTGGAGGCTCGGGATCATGCGCGGCGCACCTCGACGAGCGGGCCCTGGAGCCGCGTTCGCCGCCGTCGGCGGCGATCGCGGTCTCCAGCGAGACCGTGCCCTCGAGCGCGCCGGCGCGGATGAACGCCGTGCCGCTGACCGTCTGCCCTCGCCGAGCCGACGACGAGCGCTCGCCCTCGCTGACGCCCAGGCGCGCGGCGTCCTGCGGCGCGAGCTCCACGCGCTGGCGCGGGTGCAGGAACTTCAGCGCCGGGCGAGGCGCCGACCTCGGGCGCGGCCCAGATCGAGCGGAACGTGCCGAGGCGCAGGCTGCCGTTGGCGGGCGCCGCGGCCGGCGCCGGCTCCAGCTCGAACGGCCCGAGCGCGGCGGCCGGCGCGGCGGAGGCCTGCTCGCGCGCGGGCCAGCGCACGCCGCGGGCGCCGATCTCGTCGAGCGTCAGCCCGGCGTAGAACGGGACGGCCGCGATCAGGCGGCGCCGTGACCATGCTCGACGTCAGCACGCCGAGGTCGTGGCCGAGCCGCCGCGACGAGCTCGGCGAGGACCTGCCACTCCGCGCGCGTCTCGCCCTGGCGGCCGATCGCGCGGCGCAGGCGCTGCAGCGCGCCCGTCGGGATGGACGACGGTGCCCTCCTTCTCGGCGTAGGACTCGGCGGGGAAGATGACGGTCGCGTGCTCGCGCAGCCCGGCGGTGAGGAAGCCGGCGTGCGCGATGACCGTGCTCGCCTGCTCCAGCGCGGCCGACCACGCCGCGGCGTCCGGCTGGTCGACGAGCGGGTCGGTGTGCAGGAGGTAGAGCGCGGGAGTCTCGCCGGCGGCCGCGGCGGCGGCGATCTCCGCGGCGGAGCGGCCGGCGTGCGGCGCCGCGGCGAGGCCCGGGCGCGGCGTCCGGCAGCACGCCGACCTCGCGCAGCCCGCGGCCGTTGGCGCCGGTCGGGATCTGCAGCAGGCCGGCGCCGTCGCGGCCGGCGAGACCCAGGCGCTGGGCGACGTTCAGCAGCGCGCGCGCGGCGTGGGCGCCGCGCGGGCCGGCGGTGATCGCGCTCGCCCCAGAGGATCACGAGGTCCGTCGCCGGCGTCCCGCAGTCCCGCGGCGATCGCGCGGACGGCGGCGCCGTCGGCGGCCGCCGCGCTCGCGAGCGCGTCCACGTCGGCGTCAGGGCGGCCGGCGAGCGCGGCGTCGAGCGCGGCCAGCCACGCCTCGCCCGGCGCCCGGCGCCATGAGGCTCGTCGCCTCCGCGCGCGGGTCGAGCGCCGTCGGCCGCGCGCTCGCGGTGAAGAGCCGCACGCCGTGGTGGCGCACGCCCTTGCGGATCCGCAGGTCGAGGATCGGCGCGTCGTCGATCGGGTCGGTGCCGACGCACGAGGACGGCGTGCGCGTACTGCAGGTCGGAGACCGTCGCCTGCAGCGCGGGCGCGGCCAGCGCGACCTGCGTCTCGCGGTCCAGGACGCTCCCGGCGCCGCGAGTCGAGGTCGGCGCGAGCCGAGCGCGTCGCGCAGCAGCGCCTGCAGGAGGAAGCCCTCCTCGTTCGTCGTCTCGCCGCCGGCGAGCGCGCGCGGTGCGCGCGCCGGCGCGGCCGCAGCGCGGCGGCCGCCGCGTCGAGCGCGACGTCCCACGTGACCGGCCGCAGCTCGCCGCCGTCGCGCAGCAGCGGCTCGGTGATGCGCTCGTCGACGTGGATCGCCTGGTAGGCGAAGCGGCCCTTGTCGCAGAGCCAGCCGTCGTCGACCTCGTCGTGGTCGCGCTGCAGCACGCGCAGGACGCGCTCGTCGCGGACGGTGAAGCTCACGTTGCACTGCGCCGGGCAGAGCGTGCAGACCGAGCCGCGACTGCTCGATGTCCCACGGGCCGGGCGCGGAAGCGGTAGGGCCGCGAGGTGAGCGCGCCGACGGGGCACAGCTCGATGATGTTGCCGCTGAACGGCGCGACGTACGGGTGGCCGTCGAAGGTCGCCGACGAAGCGTGTGGGCGCCGCGCTCGTGGAGCACGAGCTGGACGTCCTCGCTGACCTCCTGGCTGAAGCGCACGCAGCGGTAGCAGAGGATGCAGCGCTCGCGGTCGATCGCGATCAGCGGGACAGCGCGAGCGGCTTCTCGAAGTGGCGCTTGGGCTCGACGAAGCGCGAGATGCCGCCGCCCCAGCCGAAGGACTTGTCCTGCAGCGGGCACTCGCCGCCCTTGTCGCAGACCGGGCAGTCGAGCGGGTGGTTGATCAGCAGGAACTCGAGCACCGCCTCCTGCGCCTCCTGCACCCGCGGCGTGTTCGGTGTGGACGACCATGCCGTCCTTGACCGGCGTCGCGCAGCCGGCCTGGAGCTTCGGCATGCCCTCGATCTCGACGAGGCACATGCGGCACGCGCCGACCGGCGGCGCCGAGCTTCGGCTCGTAACAGAAGACCGGGATCTCGGTCTCGCCGTACTGCAGCGCGGCGTCGACGAGCATCGCGTTCTGCGGCGCGCGTCACCTCGCGCCCGTCGAGCGTGAAGCGTCACCATCTCCTGCACGGGCCGCGGCACTAGCGCGGTGACCCCCGCCAGCAGCTCGCTGCTCGCGGCGCGCCCGCGCGCTCCTCGATGTACTGCTCGAACTCGGCGCGGAACTTCTTGATCATCGACGCGACCGGCATCGCCATCGCGTCGCCGAGCACGCAGAGGCAGTTGCCCATGATGTGCTCCTGGACGGAGGCCATGATGTCGAGGTCCATCGGGGTCGCGCTGCCGTCCTTGATGCGCGCCGAGCATCGTGTGCGGTCCAGGTGGTGCCCTCGCGGCAGGGCGTGCACTTGCCGCACGACTCGTGCGGTAGAACTTCGCCGTGCCACAGCGCGACGTCGACGACGGAGTTCGAGTCGTCGACGACGATGATCGCGCCGGAGCCGAGCATCGAGCCGGCCTTGGCGAGCGTGTCGAAGTCGTAGCTGAGGTCGAGGTCGTCGGCGGTCAGGACCGGCGACGAGGAGCCGCCCGGGAACCAGGACTTGACCTCGCGGCCCTCGGGCGGGCCGCCGGCGAGGCCGTAGACGATGTCCGCGGCTCGGCATGCCGAGCTCGATCTCGTAGTTGCCGGGCCGCTGCACGTTGCCGCTGATCGAGATGAGCTTCGTGCCCGCGCGAGTTCTCGACGCCGATCGCGCGCGTACGCCTCGGCGCCCATGCTCGACGATGTGCGGGATCGTCGAGAGCGTCTCGACGTTGTTGATCAGCGTCGGGCCCTGGTAGAGGCCGGCGTTCGCCGGGAACGGCGGCTTCAGCCGCGGGTTGCCGCGCTTGCCCTCGAGCGAGTCGAGCAGGCCGGTCTCCTCGCCGCAGATGTAGGCGCCGGCGCCGCGCGTAGACGTGCAGCGAGAGGTCGAAGCCGGAGCCGAGGATGTCCTCGCCGAGGTAGCCGGCTTCGCGTAGGCCTCGGCGATGGCCGCGTCGAGGATGTCGGCCTGCAGCTCGTACTCGCCGCGGATGTAGATGAAGCTCTTCGTCGCGCCGACGGCGTAGGCGGCGATGATCGAGGCCCTCGACGAGCTGATGCGGGTTCTTCTGCATCAGCTCGCGGTCCTTGAACGTGCCGGGCTCGGACTCGTCGGCGTTGCAGACGACGTACTTCTGCATGTCGCCCTTGGGCAGGAACGAGGCCTTCAGGCCCATGGGGAAGCCGGCGCCGCCGCGGCCGCGCAGGCCCGCGCCCTTGAAGCGTCTCGATCAGCTCCGTCGGGCTCGCGTCTGCAGCGCCGCGCGCAGCGCCGCGTAGCCGCCGCGCGCGCTCGTAGACGTCGATCGTCGCGAGGCCGGGCTCGTCGATCTCGCGGAAGAGCAGGATGTCGGTCATGCGGCGGCTCCGCGGGCGTTGGGATCGACGCTCGCGCGGCGCGCGATCTGCTTGCTCGGGCAGCGGGTCCTCGCCGCGGCGGATCTGGCCGAGCAGCTCCGGCACGTCGTCGGTCGTCGAGCGGCCCGACGTACGTGCCGTTGACCGACGCCATCGGCGCGATGTCGCAGGCGCCCAGGCACTCGAACGAGCGGATGTTGACGTCCGGGTCCTCGCCCCGCGTGCTCGGCGAACGCGGCGTAGCAGCTCGTGCGCGCCGCAGAGCGAGCAGGAGATGTTCGTGCAGACGTAGACGTCCGTGCGCCCGGCGGGGCGCAGGTGGAACATGTCGTAGAAGAGCCGACGCCGACGAGGTCGGCCGGCGTCTGGCCCAGCACGCAGGCGGCCTGCACGACGCCCTCCGGCGTGCACCAGCCGTAGCGGCGCTGCACGGCCTTCAGCGCCGGCGATCGTCGCCGCCTGCGTCTCCGGGTACTCGCCATCTCGGCCTCGATCTCCGCGCGCAGGTCGGCGGGGACCTCGGTCGTCGCGGGGTCCGGGACGACGGCACGGGTCCTTCGTCGAGGTCGGCCGCGTCGTCCCAGCCGGGGATGCGCGAGCCGCCGGCGTAGCGGCGCGACGGCGCTCGGGTCGATCGTCATCGGTCGACCCCTCCGAGCACCGGGTCGAGCATCGCGAGCGTCGCGATCATGTCGGCGATCAGGTGGCCCTCGACCATCGGCGCGGTCGCCTGCAGGTTCACGAAGCTCGGGTCGCGCATGTGCACGCGCGCGGGCTTCGAGCGAGCCGTCGGCGCGCACGAAGCAGCCGAGCTCGCCGCGCGGCGCCTCGATCGGGAAGTAGACCTCGCCCGGCGGGACGCGGAAGCCCTCGGTCACGAGCTTGAAGTGGTGGATCAGCGCCTCCATCGAGGTCGCCAGCTCGTGGCGCGGCGGCAGCGCGACCTTGCGGTCCTCGGTGATGAACGGGCCCTCGGGCAGGCCGTCGAGCGCCTGGTCGATGATCTTGCAGGACTCCTTGATCTCGGCGAGGCGCACCGCGTAGCGGTCGTAGTTGTCGCCCTGCGATGCCGACCGGGATCTTGAAGTCGAAGTCCTCGTAGGAGCAGTAGGGCATCGCCTTGCGCAGGTCCCACGGGTCGCCGGCGGCGCGCAGCAGCGGGCCCGGTGACGCCGAGGTCGAGCAGCTGCTCGCTCGGGCAGCGGGCAGACGCCGCGCAGGCGCTGCAGGAAGATCTCGTTCTTGTTCAGCAGGTCGCCGTAGACGTCGGCGCGCTCGGGCATGACGCTCGATGAACTTGCGGACCATGCTCCACCCAGCCGGCGGGGATGTCCTCGATCACGCCGCCGACCTGGAAGTAGCGCGTGTGCATCCGCTGGCCGGACGACATCTCGAAGAGGTCCAGGAGCTGCTCGCGCTCGCGGAAGCAGTACCACCAGACCGAGATCGCGCCGAGGTCCAGCGCGCTGGTCCCGAGCCAGACGAGGTGGCTCATGATCCGGTTGAGCTCCATGTGGATCACGCGCAGGTACTGCGGCGCGCTGCGGGACGTCGATCTCCAGCAGCGTCTCGACGGCGCCGCAGAACGCGTACGCGTTGAAGTAGTAGGAGAGGTAGTCCATCCGCTCGACGACGGGGATGGCCTTCCAGTAGCTCTTCTGCTCGGCGGTCTTCTCGATCCCGGTGTGGACGTAGCCGATGATCGGCTTGACGTCGCGCATGATCTCGCCGTCGAGCGTGACGAGCAGGCGCAGCACGCCGTGCGTGGCGGGGTGGTGCGGGCCGATGTTGAGCGATGAGCAGCTCGCGGCCGCCCTCGACGACGGTCTCCTCGGTGAGCGTGATGCTCTCCTCCATCCGGCGGTAGTCGCGACAGCTGCTGCGCTCCTCGGTGCGCTCACGCGAACCACCGGGCGCCGGAGGTCTCGTTGTGCGTGAAGAGGATCGGCTCGCCGCCGATCGGGAAGTCGCGCCGCTGCGGGTGGCCCTCGTAGTCCTCGGGCATGAGGATCCGCGCGCAGGTCGGGGTGGCCCTCGAAGACGACGCCGAACATGTCGTAGATCTCGCGCTCCTGGTAGTCGGCGGTCGGCCAGTGCGGCGTCACCGACGGCGACCTGCGGATCGCTCGTCGGGACGCGCAGCTTCACCGCGACGCGGTCGAGCGCCTCCATGTCGAGCAGCTGGTAGTGGACGGCCGAGCCGCGGCTCGTCCGGGTACTCGTCGGCGCCGTGGACGCTCGCGAGGAAGCGGTAGCCGCGCTCGCGCAGCGCCTCGAGCGTCTCGACGATCACGTCCGGGCTCGACGACGAGCGTCGCCTGGCCGCGGAAGAAGACGGTGTCGAGGACCCCGGCTCGTGGCGGTCCTCGGTCCCGTGCAAGAGCTCCAGGCCGGTGGCGTCAGGCACCGAGTCCTCCGTGCCGCCGCCGCCGAACACGTTGACGCCGGTGGACTCGCGGGTCGCCCGGGGACGACCTCCTCGGTGCCCTCGCCGCCGTAGCGCTCGCGCCAGCCGAGGCTCGGGTCGTGCTGGACCATCGACCGCAGCTGGAGGATGCCGTGCATCAGCGCCTCGGGCCGCGGCGGGCAGCCGGGGACGTGGACGTCGACCGGCATGAACTTGTCGCGCCGGGACGATCGCGTAGTTGTTGAAGACGCCCATCGACGACGAGCAGGCGCCCATCGCGATCACGTACTTGGGCTCGAGCATCTGGTCGTAGATGCGCCGGACGACCGGCGCCATCTTGATCGAGACGCGGCCGGAGAGGATCAGCAGGTCGGCCTGGCGCGGCGAGGCGCGGAAGGCCTCGAAGCCGAAGCGCGCGATGTCGAGCCGCGAGCCGACGATCGACATCATCTCGATCGCGCAGCAGGCCAGGCCGAAGGTCAGCGGGAACAGCGAGTTGCCGCGCGCCCAGTCGACGGCCTTCTCGAGCGTCGTGGTCAGGACGCGCTCCTCGACGTACGCGTCGAGGTCCTGCCCCTCGAGGTCGCCGCGGAGCATGTCGCGCGCGCGCAGCTGGCGGGCGCGGAACTCCTCGCGGGGTCGTGTCAGCCGACTGGCGGACTACTTCCAGTGCAGTGCTCCTCGGCGCCAGACGTAGACGAACGCGACCAGCAGCAGGCCGATGAAGACGACGGTCTCGACCAGCGCGAACGTGCCGAACGCGCGCAGCTGGACCGCGATCGGATAGAGGAACAGGACCTCGATGTCGAAGAGCAGGAAGAGCATCGCGACGAGGTAGAAGCTGATCCCGAAGCGGAAGCCCTGCTTGATCTCCGACGGCATGCCCGACTCGTACGGGTCGAGCTTGTGGTCGATCGCGCGCCTGGGGCCGAGCCACGTAGTTGAGCCACGAGAACGCGACGCCGATCACCGTTCCGAGCAGCACGAAGACGATCGCCGGGGCGTAGGTGCTCAGCACGCAATGGTTTGTATCAGCTACCAAGCACGGGCTAACGCCCGATGCGGGCTTGTGACAATGGGCTCGAAATGGCGCAGACAGCACAGATCACGGCCCTCATCGTCACCGCGCTGAACGTCGCGGCGGCGCTCGTCGGCGCCTGGGCGTGGTGGCGCGCCGCGTCGCCCGCCGCGCTGTGGTGGACCTGGCGCGCGGCGCAGCTCTCGACGACGGTCCTCGCGGCCGTCGCCGCGGTGGCCCTGATCTCGGGCTTCGATCCGCCGGACGGCCTCTTCTGGCTCTACATGCTGCTGCCGATCGCCGTGTCGATCATCGCCGAGCAGCTGCGCATCGCCGCCGCGCAGACGGTGCTCGACCAGCGCGGGCTCGCGGACGCCCAGGCGGTCGGCGAGCTGCCGGAGGCCGAGCAGGCGGAGATCGTCGACGCGATCCTCGCGCGCGAGACGGCGATCGTCGCGCTGGCCGCGCTGGTGGTGGCGTTCCTGGCGGTGCGCGTGCTGATGACGGTGTAGGCGCGGCCCCCTGGCAGGGCCGGTTCTCTCTCAGCTCGGCGTGCTACACCCCGTAGTGCAGCCCCGCGAACGCGCCGCGGTGGTGCAGCAGCGGGCGGCCGCCGTCGGGGTCGGCGCCGAGCGTGCGGACCTCGGCGATCCCGATCGTGTGGTCGCCGCCCGGGAGCAGCTCCCGGACGTCGCAGGCGAGCCAGGCGAGCGCGTCGCGCAGGACGGGGACGCCGTCCTGTCGCCGTGGTCGACGGCCGCGAACTTCTCGGCCATCGTGCGCCTTGCTGGCGAACAGCATCGCGACGTCCTCCTGCCCCTCCCGGAGGACGTTGACGGAGAAGCGCCCGGCGGCGCGCACGGCGTCGAGCGTGCGGGAGGCGTTGTCGAAGCAGACGAGCACGAGCGGCGGGTCGAGCGACACGGACGCGACCGCGCTGGTCGTGAGCCCCGAAGGGCCCGTCGGGGCCCGCGCAGGCGACGACCGCGACCCCGGTGGCGAAATGCCCCATGACCTCGCGGAATCGCTGCTGATCGGCCGCCATGCCCGCCGGACGCTACCGCCCCGGCGCATCGCACCGGAAGGAGGCCCGGGGCCGACCGCGAAACCCGATCGCGGCAGCCCGGCGCCGGCACACGACGATCGCTTCTGGTGACAACCCCGCGATCGCTCTGACACGGCGGCAACCGGCCGGCGCCGGGCGCTGAATGTACGGCCCCCTGGCAGGACGGGTGTGTACGGCCCCGTGGCAAAGCCGGTCCGTACGTTCTCCAAGAACCCGGCACCCCGCCCACGGAGCCGGCACCTCGCCCACACTCCCCGCGAGTTCTGACCGGTCACCGGTCATGTCCCGCACCAAGCGCGGGCGCCACGACACCCGTTGCGAGTTCCGACCGGTCACCGGTCATTTCGCGCACCGAGTGCGAGCCCGGCCCGCCCCGCCACGCCCCGCCGAAGCGCCCCGCCACGGCCCCACAGCGCGCCCCGCCACGACCTCTCGTATGATCCGCCCCCGTCATGAAGCTGCGCCGTCTTCTCCTGCTCACGCTCCTCGCGCTCGCGGCATCCGGCCTGCTGTCCGCCTGCGGATCACAGAGCGTGGACGTCCCGAACGCCTCGGCCTCCGTCCAGAACGGCGCCGAGCTGTTCGCCGAGCGCTGCTCGGGCTGCCACACGATGGACGTCGCCGGCGCGGAGGGCTCCGCCGCGAAGGTCTCCGATCGCGAGCGCGTGGACGGCCCGAACTTCAACAAGCGCAAGGTCTGTTACGAGGACACGCTGTACGCGATCCGCAACGGCGGCGCCTCCGGCGCGATCATGCCGGGCAACATCGTCGTCGGCACGGAGGCCCGCGACGTCGCCGCCTTCATCGCCGAGTACTCCGGCCAGCAGGTCGACGATCCCGCCTCGCCCAGCGGCCCGGCCGTGACGTGCCCGCCGGTCCGCCCGCAGGCCGGCGGCTGACGCTCGACCGAGCGGCGCCGTGCTCGACCTGAAGCTGCTTCGCGGCGACCCGGACACCGTCCGCGCGGCGCTCGCGCGCCGCGGTGAGGACGGCGGGCTCGATCGCGTGCTCGCGCTCGACGAGCGCCGCCGCGCGATCCTGCCGGACCTCGAGGCCCTGCGCGGCGAGCAGAACGCCGCGAACGACGCGATCGCCGCCGCCAAGCGCGAGGGCTCCGGCGCGGACGAGGCGATCGCCCGGATGCGCGAGGTCGCCGGCCGCGCGAAGGGCCTCGCGGAGGAGCTCGCGTCGGTCGACGCCGAGCTGCAGGACGTGCTCGCGCGACTCCCGAACCTCCCCGACCCCGGGTCGCCGGACGCCGACACCGTGGTGCGCGAGGTCGGGAACGCCGCCGGCCCTGGCCGCGCCGCGCGACCACCTGGAGCTCGCCGGGCCGCTGATCGACATGGAGCACGCCGCCCGGCTGTCGGGCTCGCGCTTCGCCTACCTGCGCGGCGACCTGGTCTTCCTCGAGCTCGCGCTCGTGCGCTGGACCCTCGAGCTGCTGCGCGGCCACGGGTTCGAGCCGGTCATCCCGCCGGTGCTCGTCCGCGAGGAGGCGCTCTACGGGACCGGCTTCCTCCCCGACACCGAGCAGCAGATCTACGCGCTCCCCGAGGACGAGCTGTACCTCGTCGGCACGAGCGAGGTGGCGCTCGCCTCGCTGCACGCCGGCGAGATCGTCGAGGCCGGGCGACCTGCCGCTGCGCTACGCCGGCTTCTCCCCGTGCTTCCGCCGCGAGGCGGGTGCGGCCGGCCGCGACACGCGCGGCATCTTCCGCGTCCACCAGTTCGACAAGGTCGAGATGTTCAGCTTCGTCGAGCCCGTCGAGCCTCGAAGGACGAGCACGAGCGGCTGCTGGCGATCGAGGAGGAGATCCTCCAGGCGCTCGGGCTCCCCTACCGCGTCGTCGACATCGCGATCGGCGACCTGGGCAACTCGGCGGCGCGCAAGTTCGACTGCGAGGCGTGGATCCCCAGCCAGGAGAAGTACCGCGAGCTGACCTCGACCTCGAACACGACCGACTACCAGGCCCGGCGCCTGGAGATCCGCTGGCGGCCGCCCGAGCGGCGGCAAGCCCGAGACGCTGCACACGCTCAACGGCACCGCCGTCGCCGTCGGCCGCACGATCATCGCGCTGCTCGAGAACGGCCAGCGCGACGACGGCACGGTCGTCCTGCCGGAGGCGCTCGTCGCCTACGGGGCGCCCGCGTCGCTCGCGCCGGACGACGCCCGCCTGAAGCGGAGGGAGCGGGATTCGAACCCGCGGACGAGTCACCCCGTCTCCGGCTTTCAAGGCCGGTGCATTCAACCGCTCTGCCATCCCTCCGTCGCCCATTCTGGCGGAATCCCGCTAGCTTCTACGCGATGCGCCGCGCGATCTCCGTCCTGCTCATCGCGTCGTCGCGGCGTTCACCCTCGCCGCGTGCGGCGGGAGCGAGGACGAGGCACCCCCGACGAAGGCGGAGTACAAGCAGGAGTTCACCGCGCTCAGCAAGGAGCTGACGACGGTGGGCGCGGCCGTCGGCAAGGCCGTGAACGAGTCGGCCGGGAAGTCCAACAAGCAGCTCAAGAAGACCTTCAGCGAGGTCGCCGACCAGACGCGCGCGATCGCGACGAAGTTCGAGGACGCCACGCCGCCGGACGACGCCAAGATCGAGACGCAGGTCGCGAAGCTCGTCGCCGGGCTGGGCGTCGCCGCCGACGACCTCGACGCGATCAGCAAGGCGGCCGGGAAGAACGACCTCAAGGCCGCCGGCGAGGCCGCCGCGAAGCTCACCCGCGACAACGAGGGCGTCGCCGCCCCCAAGCGCGAGCTCGACCTGCTGGTGCTCGGCGTCAAGCCGGCCACGCAGACGACGACCACCACCACGAAGAAGAAGTAGGGGCGGCTCCTCGCGGGAGCATCGGGACGCCCCGATAGCGTCCCGCCACATGTCACGCCCCATCTTCGGTCTGCTGACCGCGCTGCTCGCCGCCGTCGCCCTCGCCGCCTGCGGTGGCGGCGGGGACGAGGAGACGACGACCGCCGACTTCCGCAAGGACTACGCGCCGATCAGCGCCGCGATCCGCGGACTGGGCACGGAGGTCGGCGCCGCGGTGACGAGCGCCAAGGGGAAGTCGGACCTCGAGCTGCAGGAGCAGTTCGCGGACCTCGCCGACCGCGCGAACGTCGTCGCCGATGATCTGGAGGAGGCGAAGACCCCGGACGACGCGGCGATCAACGGTACGCGCGCCGACGCTCGTCGCCGGGGTGCGCAAGGCCGCCGCCGACCTCGACGCGATCAGCGGCGCGGCCGCCGCCGAACGACGCGGCATGCCGCCGAAGGCCGCGACCATCCGGCTCGCGAAGGACTCCGAGGGCATCCGCGAGCCGCGGCGCAAGCTCGACCAGCTCGTCCTGTCGTCGAACTGACCGGCGCCGGTCAGGCGCGCGGGACCTGCTGCGTGATGCAGTGGATGTTCCCGCCGCCGAGCAGCACCTCGCGCGTCGGGACGCCGACGACCTCGCGCTCGGGGTAGAGCCCTGCGAGGACCGCGCGCGCCTCGTCGTCGGTGCGCTCGTCGAGCAGCGGCATGACGATCCGCGTGTTGGCGATGTAGTAGTTGACGTACGACCCGGCGAGCCGGTCCCCCGCCAGCCTGGTCTTCGCGCCGCCGATCCCGTCGATGCCGTCGGCCTCCTCCTGCGTCATCGCGAGCGGTCCGGGCATCGGCAGCCGGTGGACCTCCAGCGCGCGGCCCCGCGCGTCGGTCATCCGCTCCAGCCGCGCGAGCGCGTCGGCGGAGACCGCGTGCTGGGGGTCGGACTCGTCGCCCGTCCAGTGCAGCGCGACGACGCCTGGGCGCACGAAACAGCAGATGTTGTCGACGTGCCCGTCGGTCTCGTCGTTGACGGTGCCCGGGCCGAGCCAGAGGACCTTCTCGGCGCCGAGGTAGTCGCACAGGTACCGCTCGATGCGCTCGCGGGTCAGCGACGGGTTGCGGTTGGGGTTCAGCAGGCACTCCTCGGTCGTGAGGACCGTGCCGTCGCCGTCGACGTGGATCGAGCCGCCCTCGAGGATCAGCGGCGCGCGGTAGCGCCCGGCGCGCTCGACCTCCAGCACCTTGCGGGCGACCTCGTCGTCCTGCTTCCACGGCCAGTAGATGCCCCCGTCGGTCCCGCCCCACGCGTTGAACGCCCAGTCCACCCCGCGGCGCCCGCCCGCGCCGTCGACGACGAACGTCGGCCCGACGTCGCGCATCCACGCGTCGTCGGTCGTCATCTCCACGACGCGGATCTCCGGCGGCAGCACGCCGCGGGCGTTGTCGAACTGCCGCGCGGAGACGGCAATCGTGACGGGTTCGCCGCCCCCGGCGATCGCGGTCGCCACCGCGGCGAACTCGGCCTGGGCCGGCTTGGCCCCCATCCGCCAGCAGTCGGGGCGCTCGGGCCAGATCATCCAGCAGCCGTCGTGCTCGGCCCATTCGGCGGGCATGCGGAAGCCGTCCGCGGCGGGGGTCGTGGTGTGCGTCATCGTCATGGCCGGGCATCCTGACCGGTCCGGCGATCGGAGGCGAGCGTCGCGGCGCCGTGCCGGGCTACACTGCCGTTCCTTGCCCGGAGAGGTGGCCGAGTGGCTGAAGGCACTCGCCTGCTAAGCGAGTAACGGGTTTAGATCCGTTCGCGGGTTCGAATCCCGCCCTCTCCGCTGTTTCCGGCTTCAGCAGGCCGGGTGGTGCGACGGCCGCTCCTTTTGGCCGTCAGGATGTGTTCCAGCATGCGGATGTCGCTATGGACGGCCACCTTCGCACGCCCCCGGGGCGTGCTGCTCGCGCTCGCGGCGCTCTGCTGCGCGGCGGCGCTCGCCGTGATGCCCGGGCCGGCGGACGCCGCGATCCCGACGGCCGCGCCGGCCCTGAAGAAGGGCGCGTCGGGCGTCTGCATCGCGCAGATCCTGCAGAAGGGCAAGCTCGTCCCGCTCCGGCAGTCGGTGTACCGCTACCGCTACGTGCGCATCAAGAAGGGCCGCAACCGCGGCAAGTTCCGCCGCACGATCATCTCGACCAGGGCCGTGGTGAAGACGGCCTGCATCACGCAGTGCGTCCAGCTGCGCAAGAAGGGCAAGGCGCTGACGCCGGTCTTCCGCACGCGCCGCGTCTGGGTCCGCGAGCCGAGCCGCGGACGGCTCGTGAAGGTCAAGCGCCTGCGCCGCGTGTGGCTGCTGGGCCCCTGCTCGTCGCTGCCGTCGATCGCGGCCCTCGGCACCCCCGTCACCGTGAGCGTCCTGGACCGCAGCTCGCTGACGTTCGACTTCTCCGCCTTCAAGCGCGACTCCCCGCTCACCGGCCAGCTGCGCGGCTACGTCCCCGGCAAGATCGTCGAGGACGCCGACAACCAGGTGATCCTCACCTCCGGCCGCTTCGACCTCGGCCGGACGACGATGTTCACCGACACGGTCTGCGGCGGGCAGCCGTCGGACTCGATCCGCACCGCCGATCCCGCGCGGCTGAAGCTCGACGAGACGCGTCAGAGCACGCTGACCCTGGGCCAGAACGGGACGGTGAACGCGCTGACGTACATGGTGCTCGACCTGCCGCTGGAGCTGCGCAACGGGGACGACGGCTGCACGAAGCCCTACGTCTCGACCGGGTACTCGTCCGTGAAGCGAGACGATCCGCCTGAGCGGGTCGGTCGGCGCGCAGGGCCTCGGGGTCGTGCCGCTCAAGATGAGCGCCGCGGAGATCGACCTCTTCGGGTGCCTGTCGCCCGGTTCGACGACGCAGCCGTGCAACGGCTTCGAGGTGCCGCTCCCGGCGACGGTGAGCATGAGCCTGCAGGTCGCCGTCGTCGCCGGCCCCTGACGGCGCCGGCGCGCGTCAGTTCGCCAGGCCGCCGAGCACCGCGTACGGGTGCGTGGCGCGCCACGCGTCGGCGGCGGTGCCCTCGACGATGATGTTCTCGGCGCCGAGGTCCTCGCCCTTCAGCTTGGCCGCCAGGTCGTTCGCGTCGTCCTCGGTCGCGACGGAGATGAAGACGTGCTTCCAGCGGCGCAGCGGCGCGAGGCCCTCGGACTCCAGCCGGTCGGCGACGTCGAGCGCCTGCTGATGGGTCTCCAGGTCGATCCGGACCTCCCACTGCGCGCCGCGCTCGGCGGACTCGCGCGCCTCGCGCTGCTCGCGGGCGGCGAGCTCGGCCGCCTCCTGCTCCGGGGTGAGCGGCAGCGGCTCGTCCGGATCCTTCCAGGCCTCCTCGACGGGGTGCCACTGCGTGATCGTCACGATGCCGTGCAGGTCGTGCGCGGTCAGCACCTCGGCGACCGCGGCGGCGGCGGTCTCCGCCTGCGCGCGGTCGGCCGTGTAGACGAACACGTGCTGCCCCTCGGCCGAGACGGGCAGCCGCCCGTCCAGGTGGTCCTGGACCTCGTGCGCGATCTCGCGCTCGTGCATCCCCTTCAGAAGATGGCCTGCGCCGATCTCGTCCTCGAGCTCGGCATGGACCCGCCAGTCGTCACTCATGCGCCCAAGCGTATCCCGACCGGGCCGGGCTACACTGCCTACGCGCTGCGCCCGTAGCTCAGCTGGATAGAGCGTCGGTCTACGGAACCGAAGGTCAGAGGTTCGAATCCTCTCGGGCGCGCTCCGAAAGCCCCGGCAACCGCCGGGGTTTCGCGTTCTACGCCCCGAGCACCTGTACGGGCCCCTCAGCGCCGGCAGAGCCGGTACGTCCGCGTGGTCGCCACGGTCCTGCCGCCGCGCGGCGTGACGCGCAGGCGCAGCGTGAACGCGCGGCCCTTGCGGGGAGCGCGCACCGTGATCGCGCGGCGGGCCTTCGCGCCGGTGAGGCGGGCGACGCGGCGCTTGCCGAGGAGGACCTCGGCGCGGTCGATTGTCACGCCGCGCGGCTTTCGGAAGCGCAGCGTGAGCTTCGCTCCGCGCTTCACACAGCGCGTGGCGGACGGCAGCGCGAAGACGGCGCCGGCGGTCAGCGGCCTGGTCCGTGTGCCGGGGCCCGGACCGCCCGGCGGCGGCGCGCCGGCCGGCTGCGGCAGCACGAAGCGCTGGACCCGGCCGGACCCCTCGGAGACCGTGATCACCCCGGGCCCGGCGGTGATCGAAGCGGGGTTGTCCAGTTGCCCGGGGCCTGTGCCGGGCGCGCCGAAGGTGAACCGCGGCGTGCCGTCCGGGGCGAAGGCCACGACCCGTGAGTTCCCGCCGTCGAGGACGTAGAGCGTGCCGCCGTCGGCGGCGATCCCGCGCGGGCTGAGGAACTCGCCGGGGCCGCCGCCGGGGCCGCCGACGCGCCCGAGGAACCGGCCGTCGGGCGTGAAGCGCTGGACGTCGCCGCGGGTCTCGTCGAGGACGTGCACCGAACCGCCTTCGACGACGATCCCGCTGGGGCGCTTGAACTGCCCGTCGCCGGTGCCCTCGGTGCCGAATCGCCGCACCACCGCGCCGGCGGGGGAATGCACGAGCACGTTGCGGCCGTTGCTGTTGGCGACGTAGATCTCGCCGTCCGGCCCGGCGGCGACGCCCTGGGCGAATGCGAGGGGGTCAGGGTCGCCGCCCGGGATCGGCCCGCGCGCCCAGGCCAGGGTTCCCGCGGGCGTGAACTTCTGCAGCCGCGCGCCGTCCCGGTCGAGCGCGAGCAGGTTGCCGCCGAGGTCGGTCGCGATCGCCGCGCCCCGGATCAGCTGCCCGGGTGCGGGCCCGAGCTGGCCGAAGGTTGCAAGGGTCGCGCCGCCGGGGGCGCTGCGCCGGATGAGCCCCGCGCTGCCGTCGAACTGGAGCAGCTCCCCGCCGGGGGCACTCGCGAGCCGCGGGAAGCGCAGGCCGGCGGCGCTCGGGCCGCCGAAGGTGCGCTGCAGCGCGAGCGTGGTCCGGTCGAAGCGGCGGACGCGTCCGGACGTGTCGGTGACCCAGAGTGACGCGCCGCTCGCCACGGTGGCCAGCGGGCGCGCGAAGCCGAGGTCTCCGCCGCCGGAGGAGCCGTAGGCCACGGGGTTGTTCCCGTCGGCGTCGAAGCGCTGGATGCGGTCGTTGGCGCGGTCGGCGATCCACACCCTGCCGTCGGCGTCCACGCTCAGCGTCGAGGGGTTGCCCTCCATCTGGCACTGGCCGACGAGGCTGCCGCTCGGGCAGGTGGTGACCGCCGGGCCGCCGCCCAGCGCGTCCGGGGAATAGCTGCGCAGGGTGTTGCCGCCGGGGATGGCCCACAGCTCCGCGCCCGTCGGGCTGAAGGCCAGCTGGGCCTCGCCGATCCCCGGCGTCTCGCCCTCGAGGACGGGCGAGTTGAGCGCGGCGTCGAACGACTGCAGGCGCCCGCCGTTCACGGAGTCCCCCACGTACACCCGTCCGGCCTTCGGGCCGGCTCCGGGGCGCACCGCAAGCCCGGTCGGGCCGTTCACCTGCCCGAGCCCGGTGCCCTTGGTGAGCGCGCCGAGCAGCACGCCGCTCGCCGAGAAGCGCACGATGCGGTTCACCGGGAAGGCCTCGTTCACGTACACGTCGCCCGTCGTCGGGGAGACCGCGACCGCGTACGGAAAACCCTGCAGCAGACCCTCGCCGACGCTGCCGAGGAAGGCCCCGTCGGCGTCGAAGTGCATGATGCGCCGCGTCGCGCCGTCGGCGATCCACACGCTGCCGCCGGTGCCCAGCGCCAGCGCGCCCGGGCTGCGAATCTCGTTGGCGGTCGGCGGCGCGGCGACCTGGCTCACCGTCGCGTACGGGCATTCTGCCGCACCCGGGCACGGCGCCCCCCATGCCGCGCCGGGCCCAAGCGCGAGCAGCGCCGTGACGCCTGCGGTGGTAACGAGCGCGAGCCGCCTCATCGCTCGATCGTCGCGGATCGCCGCGGTGGGGTCAATCGACCGCCGGGGTCGGCGTCTCGGGCGCGCTCGATCGCTTCCGGCTCAGGGTTCGCTCACCCGGCGATCCTCGTCCCGTCCGGCGACGGCGCCGGCCAGCTCGCGAGCGGGACCACGTTCTTGACGAACCCGCCGGTGGCCGGGCACGCGGACAGGATGGTCGAGGACGTCGTGAACGCCCCGACCACATAGAACACCCGCCCGTTCTCGCCCGAGAACGTCGCGCTCGCGCCCGCAGCGAGGCTCAGCACGAGCAGCACACACGCCGTCGTGGCCGCGGCAAGACGAGGCATCAGCATCCCTTCCTTCCCCCTGGGACCACCGGTTCGGCCGCGAGTCAATCGCAGCGCCCGCGCGCCCGCGCGGCGTCAACCGCGGCCACGCGCCCGGTAGCCTCCGGCGCATGCGCCTCCCCCCCGTCCTGCTCGCCCTGCTCGCCGCGCTGCTGCTCGCCGCCTGCGGTGGTGGCGGGGACGACGGCGGGACCACCGCCACGCAGCAGCCGGCGGCGAGCGCGCCCACGGCGACGGCCACCACCCCGGCGTTCACGGAGATCAGCGTGCAGGAGGCCGACGCGAAGACGCGCGAGGGCGCCCTCCTCGTGGACGTGCGCGAGGACGACGAGTGGGAGGCCGGACGCGCGCCCGACGCGATCCACGTCCCGCTCGGGGACCTCACCGACGCGAAGCTCGCAGAGCTCGACGAGCAGCGCGGCGACGGTGAGCTGATCTTCATCTGCCGGTCGGGCAACCGCTCCGGGGAGGCGGCCGCGGCCGCGCAGGCGGCCGGTCTCGCGGACGTCGAGAGCGTCGCGGGCGGCATGGGCGACTGGGTGTCGGCGGGGCTTCCGCTCGAGCCCGACGACGGCGAGATCATCTGAGCTGCCGGCGCGGGACGGCTCGCGCGCCTCAGGTCAGCGCGTCACGAGCCCGCTGTAGCGCAGGCTCTTGGGCGCGCCGGCGTCCTTCCAGCGGACGTCGTCGCCCTCAACGTGAGCGCCCGCAGGTCGGCGTCGGTGGCCTGCGCGCTGAGCGGGAGCTTCTGCTGGAGCACGTTCGGCGGGATGACCGGGTTCAGCTGGATCGCCCGCGCGCCGCTTGCCGACCGGTAGGCGGTGGCGAGCAGGCACGTCGACGAGAGGGCGACCTTGAGGATGCTCGCGCCCGGCGCCGTGAAGTCGATCTGATGCACGGCTGAGGATCCGCCCGCCCCGGGGACGGCGCGCATGTCCACGCTCGGGACGCTCGGATAGCCGCCCCTGCCGGGGCGCAGCTCGAGCGCGACGCACTTCCCCGGCCGGGAGAGCAGCCGCACGCCGGTGTTGCGCTGGCCGTTGAAGTCGAAGTTGAAGGACTTGAACCGCCGCTGCGGACCGGCCTTCGCGTCGCAGAACGTCCAGGTCCCGCCGCGGAAGCGGAACGCGAAGTACTGCCCGGAGCGGAGCTTCTGCAGCTGCGTGCCGCTCGACCGCAGGACCTTCTTCGCCGCAGCGTTCGTGCAGGCGGTCCCGCTCGCGGCGACGGCGGGCGTGACCCCCGCCACGAGCACGACGATCGTCAGGGCGGCGGCGAGCGCGATGCGGTGCATGGCGCGCATCATGCCATCCGGGGAACCGCCCACTTGACACAGCGCCCGGAGCGGGAAGAGGATCGCCGGAGCACCGGCGCGGTGCCGGGCTTCTCGGGGACGCCATGTCCCGGCGTTCGCGAGGCAACTCCACGGGAGGAGACCCACAGATGAGACGGCGCTCGTGCACGTCCCTGCTCGCGCTCGCGGCACTCGCCGCGTTCGCGACCCCCGCCATGGCCGACGGTCCGGGTGTCGGCACCCCGACCGTCGTCACGCTCGGCGACTCGGCCATCTCCGGCGAGGCCGGACGCTGGGCAGGCAACACCAACGGCTCGTCCGGCAACGTCGACGCGCTCGGCTCGACCGCGTACTGGGACACCCCCAGCGGCGAGGCGATCAGCGGCTGCCACCGCTCGAAGGCCGCGCAGGCGCACATCGGCGGCGGAATCGCGAGCGCGAACCTCGCGTGCTCGGGCGCCCGCACGTCCACCCACGGGACGGGCTCGGGCGAGGACTTCAAGCCCGGCATCGACTTCTACAGCGACGCGCAGGGCCGCAAGGGGCAGGCACGGGCGCTGCAGGAGTACGCCGCGACCCACAACGTCAAGGCCGTGACGGTGATGATCGGCGCCAACAACTACGGCTTCGCCGACATCGTCACGCAGTGCGTCCTCAACTGGCACACCTCGCCGTCGTGGTGGAAGAACTACTGCTACGACGACTCGTCGATCAGCTCGCGCTTCACCGCCGCGCGCCAGGCGACGGAGACCGCGAACGTGCGCGGCGCGCTGCAGAACGTCGCGACCGCGATGACCAACGCCGGCTACGACGCCTCGCAGTACACGATCCTCGCGCAGACCTACTGGTCGCCGCTCCCGCGCGGGTCGGGCATCCGTTACCCGGAGAGCGGCTGGTCACGCCAGTCGATCGGCGGCTGCGGCGTGTGGAACCGCGACGCGGACTGGGCCAACGACACGGTCGTCGTGGCGATGAACAACACCACGAGGAACGCGGCCAACACGAGTGGCCTGTCGAACGTGAGGATCCTCGACCTGCAGCAGGCGCTGAACGGCCGCAGGCTGTGCGAGAACACGGTCGGCCTGCTCGAGGAGAAGGGGCTCGCCTCCTGGCAGAGCGCCGGCGCGGTCGACAGGACCGAGTGGGTCTCGCAGGTCCGGACGGTCTCGGCGATCTTCCCGCCGTACCAGATCCAGGAGGGCTCGCACGCGAGCTACTGGGGCCAGAAGGCGATGCGCAGCTGTCTGCGTCAGGCCTACAACGGCGGCGACGTCCGCGGCGGCACCTGCGTGCGCACCGCCAACGGGCTCAACGCGCAGGGCGAGCCGAACATGACGCTGCAGTAGCGGCGGCCACCGTCACCGAACGTCCTCCGCGCCCCCCTCCAGAGGGGGGGTGCGGGACGTTCGGCGCGGTTGGGTTAGAGTCGCCGGCCCGTGCGGCTCGCTCCTCCAGGCATTCCGGATCACCGCGCTCGCCGAGGCGACGAGCTTCCTCGCGCTGCTCGGCGCGACGTACGTGAAGTACGCGCATGACGAGCCGGTGGGCGTGCAGGTCCTCGGCCCGCTGCACGGCCTGCTGTTCATCGCGTACGTGCTGCTGGCCCTGAACCTCGCGCCCCGGGCGGGCTGGGGCGTAAAGACGACCGTCTGGGTCCTGGCGGCCGCGGTCATCCCGTTCGGCGGCTTCGTCGTGGACCGCTGGCTCGCGCGCACGCCACCCGTCCTCAGCACCTGACGCCGGCGCCGCGGAACTGCGCGTCGCGCAGACCGGCGTGCAGATGCTCTTCGGGTTCCTTCTGATACAGGTCAGCGCAGTACGAAGCTGACGCTCGTCCGCGTCGCCCCCTGCCTGACCCGGACGGTGACCTTCACGCCGCGGAGGCTCTTCAGCTTGCGGCGGGCCTTCTTGGTGAGGTTCAGCTTCAGTGTCAGCCCCTGTCCGGCGCGCTTGGCGGTCACGCGGCCCGTGCCGATCGCCGCCGGGATCCCGAGGCGCCGCGCGACGGACGCGGGGATCGTGGCCGTGCCGTCGATCCGCCCGGCCGCGGCGGACACGACCTTGAGCGTGAGCCCCTTCGTCAGCGCGGACGCCTTCTGGCCCTTGGGCGGCGTGAGTTTCAGACCGGCGACCGCAGGGCCGGGCGCCGCGGGCGGCGCGGGCGGCGCGGGCGGCGGCGGCGTGCGCGCGGCGAGGATCGCGCCCACGTCGGCCCCGCCGAAGCTCGGGCCGACGGTCGTGAGGTACGCGCTGCCCTTGCCGTCAGCGCTGTTCTTCGCGGGGACCGCGCTGATGACGACGGGCGGCGAGCTGAGCGTGCACGGCGTCTGCTCGGGATGCGGCAGGATCGGGGCGCCGGCGACCTTCAGGCCCTGGTCGTCGCGCCAGGCGATCTGCGAGCCGTCGGGCGACCAGGCGACGCTGTGGGCACCGCCCGCCGCGGGGAGGTCGCAGCCGTTGGCGAAGTCCACGGGCCCGGTGCCCGCGTCGCCGCTGTAGGAGGCGACCGACACGGTGTTCTCGGGCGTGCCGCCGCTCTGGTAGGTCTCGAAGGCGAGCTTGCCGCCGCTCGGCGGGACGTCGGCGCGCATGAACTTGTAGCCGCTGGGCGGCGAGAACCAGAGGTCGCTGTCCGTCCCGGCCGGTGCCCCCGAGGCCTTCTGGACGCTGATGGCCGAGCCGTCCGAGTCACCAGCCGGTTGCCGTAGAACGTGGCCTGGCGGAACTCGGACAGCTCGAGCGGGTCGAGGAAGTTCGGGAGCGTCGTGAGCGTGAGCCAGGAGCCGTGTGGGAGGTAGAGGCAGTTGTAGTAGAAGCCGCCCGAGCCGGTGCAGGCCTGGCAGTGGCTCCACTCGTTCACGGTCCAGTCACCGTCGTCGCTGATCTCGAACGCGAGCGGCCGAACGATCGTGCTCGACTTCTGCTTGGACTGCAGCGGCAGGTCCTTGATCTCGTTGCCGTTGCGGTCCCAGACCTTGAACCACTGCAGGCGCGGAGTTCGCGTTGCCGCCCGGGTCGTTGTCGTAGACGGCGGCGGTCCGCCCGTCGGGCGCCTGCGCGACGCCGAGCCACGGCTTCGCGGGTGTCCCGGTCGTCGTCAGCTGGACCTTCTTCGTCCCGTCCGGCGAGGCCAGCCACACGTTGCCGGCCTCGATGTAGGCGACGCTCGCCGCGGGCGCGGTGGGCGGCGACAGCGTCAGCGCGGCGCAGCAGGCCGCCAGCGTCGCCGCGAGGGTCCCGGCGCGGTGCCGGCTGAGCGTGCGTTTCACGAGGTGCAAGACGACTCCGTCCTTGGTGTGCGGCGGAGCGTACGGGGCGCCGTCCGGGCGTACAACCGCGGTGTCCCGCACACCGGTCGCTTCCTCCGGGCCGCGAGCACCTCATGGTGGCTGCTCGTCCGGGGCGCCGACTGATCGCTGGACGCCTCGCGCCGGGGTGGCATCCTGGCCGGGTGCGCAGGCCGGCATCCATCCACGTCGCGCTGGCGGCGGCGAGCGCCGCGCTCGTCCTCGTCGTCCCCGCCCCGGCCGCCGCGCCGGGCGGCCCGCGGATCGCCGGCTGCCCGGTGTTCCCGGCCGACAACGCGTGGAACCGCGACGTCTCGCGCGACCCGGTGGACCCGCGCTCGGCGGCCTACCTGCGCTCGATCGGTCGCGGGCTGCGCCTGCACCCGGACTTCGGCTCCGGCAGGCGCGGGAACTACGGCATCCCGATCACCGTCGCCTCGGCGAGCCAGCCGGCCCGCTCGGTGCGCTTCACCGACTACGCCGACGAGAGCGACCGCGGGCCGTACCCGATTCCCGCGCGCGCGCGGGTCGAGGGCGGGTCCGACCGCCACGTCCTGGTCGTCCAGCGCGGGACCTGCCGGCTGTTCGAGCTCTACGCGGCGCGGCGCGCGGACGGGCGCTGGGTCGCGGCCAACGGCGCGATCTGGAACCTGCGCTCCAACCGCCTGCGGACCGCGCGGCTGGACGTCGGCCGACGCCGCGGGTCTCCCGATCATGCCGGGGCTCGCGCGCCCCGACGAGGCGAGCGCGGGCGCGATCCGCCACGCCCTGCGCTTCACCGCGCCGCGCACCCAGCGCGCGTACGTGGCGCCGGCGCGGCACTTCGCGAGCTCCGATCGCAACCCCGACCTGCCGCCGATGGGGCTGCGGGTCCGGCTGAAGGCGTCGTTCGCCCTCGGCGCCTACCGTGGCCAGTCGCTCGCGATCCTGCGGGCGCTGAAGACCTACGGGATGATCCTCGCCGACAACGGATCGCCGTGGTACGTCAGCGGCGCCGCGGACCGGCGCTGGGACGACGCGGACATCGAGCAGCTCAAGCGCGTTCCGGCCTCGGCGTTCGAGGTCGTGCGCAGCGGCCCGATCACGCGCTGACGGCGGCCCCCGGGCGTTCGGCCGGGTGCTCGTGCGCCCACGCGATGATCGCCTTGGAGTCGGCGATGACCTCGTCGTCGTCGGTGACCAGCAGCGGCACCCACGACTCCCCGCTGAGGCGCTTGACCTCGCGCCGCCCGCGGGTCATGTCCGGCAGCGGGCCGTAGCCGTAGGCCTTCACGACCTCGGGGTCGTACCCGGCCTGCGTCAGCGCCTCGTGGGCCAGCCGGCAGGGGTGCTCGCGCATCCCCGGCACCTGGAACGTCCCCCAGCACACGTACAGCTTCACGGCCTCACGTCTCCCCTCGGGTCCCGGTCTTCCAGATCACGTACGTCTTGCGCACGGTCTGGCGTACGTGCCACGTCCCACGCCAGCCGTCCGGGGTGACCAGCAGCGAGCCGGGGCCGACCTCGTGGAGCGCGCCGTCCTCCCCGACGATCGTCGCCTCGCCCGCGACGACCTGCATCACCTCGGAGATCCCGTCCTTGACGGACGGGAACGACCCGGGCGTGCACGCCCAGACGCCGATCTCCAGGCGCTCGTCCTCGTGCACGACGAGGGCGGACTCGACCGGGTCGCCGGCGAACGCCCCCGGCTTGGGGCCGATGACGTCGAGCTGGACGGTGGCGGCGTCGATGCCGCGTGCGGCGATGAGGTCCGGCGTGTCGCTCATGCGGCGCAGTATCGCTCAGGCCGGCGCGGGCGGCGCATCCGGCGCGCCGTCCTGCGCGTGGTAGGAGGCGAGCAGCTCCTCCTCCTCGTCCTTGCCCGGGAACCGCAGCCGGACCAGGAGCGGCGCCGAGCAGGATCGCGATGATGCCCGCGCTGTAGGCCCACTTGTCGCCCTGCAGGAAGGCGGTCTTCGCCCCGGCGATGATCTGGTCGCTGTACTGCGGGTACTGCTGGGCGATCGCCTCCGCGCTGGAGAACGACTTCGTCAGCTCGCTCTGGACGCTGTCGGTGACCTTCGCGCTGTTCGGCGACGCTCGCGATCTGGTCGCTGACGGCGCTGCGCGTACCCGGCGGTCAGCAGCGCGCCGAGGATCGACTGCATGAGCGCGCCGCCGAGGTCGCGCTGGAGGTCCGCGGTGCCCGACGCCATGCCGGCGCGCTTCACCGGCACCGACCCGGTGAGCGAGCGTGACGCGGGCGTGCCCGCGAACCCGACGCCGATGCCGACGAAGACGTAGGCGAGCGCGACCTTCCAGTACGGGATGCCCTCGTCCCAGAGCAGCAGCATCGTGAGGAAGCCGAGCAGGCAGAACGTGTAGCCGACGAGCAGCGTGAAGCGCGAGCCGCGCGCGTCGATGAGCTGCGCCGAGCGCGGGGCGACGACGATCATCGCGAGCGCCGCGGGGATGATCGACGCGCCGGCGTCGAGCGTCGAGTACCCCAGGACGTTCTGCAGGAACTGCTGGCCGACGAACGCGGCAGCCATCAGCGAGCCGAAGACGATGATCCCGGCCACGGCGGCGACCCAGAACGTCGTCCGCGCCGCGACGTGCAGGTCGTACAGCGGGTTCGCTGCGCGCCGCTGGCGCAGCACGAACGCGCCGCACGCGGCGACCGCCAGCACGATCAGGCGCGAGCGCCGCCGTCTGCGCGTTCGGCACCGCCGCGAAGTTGATGCCGAGCACGAGCGCGCCGACGAGGACGACGGACAGGATGCCGCCGAGGTTGTCGACGGGCTCCGTCGTCTCGTTCACGTGGGCGGGCACGAAGCGCAGCGCCGCGAGCAGCGCCAGCAGCGCGAGCGGCAGCGTGACGAGGAAGACCGAGCCCCAGTCGAAGTGCTCGAGCAGCGCGCCGGAGACGAGCGGGCCGAGCGCCGAGATCGCGCCGCCGATGCCCGACCACAGCGCGATCGCCTTCGTCCGCGGCGAGCCGGACGCCCACAGCGCCGTGATCAGGGCGAGCGTCGTCGGGTAGGCCATGCCGGCCGAGACCCCGCCGAGGAGCCGGGCGCCGAACAGCACCTCGATCGATCCGGCCGAGCCCCGCGACGATGCTCGCCGGGATCGACAGCGCCATGCCGAGGACGAGCAGGAGCTTGCGGCCGTAGCGGTCGCCGATCGCCCCGAGGTAGAGCACCGAGGCGGCGAGCCCGAGGGAGTAGCCGACGGCGACGAGGTTCAGCTCCGTCTGGCTCGCGTCGAACGCCTTGCCGATGTCGGGCAGCGCGACGTTCGCGACCGACAGGTTGAGGTTCGCGACGGCCGCGACGAGGATCAGCGTCCCGAGGACGAGTCCCGCGCGCTGCGGGCCGCCCGCAGACGCCGCGGGAGCGCCGTCGGCTGAGTGCATACGCGCCAGCCTACGATTAGGCGAAGACGATCGTCTTGTTCCCGTCGACGAGGACGCGGTCCTCCAGATGCCAGCGCACCGCGCGCGCCAGGACGAGCCGCTCGATGTCGGCACCCATGCGCGTGAGCTCCTCGACACCGGCGCGGTGCGAGACCCGGACGACGTCCTGTTCGATGATCGGCCCGCCGTCGAGTTCCTCGGTGACGTAGTGGGCGCTCGCCCCGATGATCTTCACGCCGCGCTCCAGCGCGCGCCGGTAGGGGTCGGCCCCGGGGAACGCCGGAAGGAACGAGTGGTGGATGTTGATCACCGGCACGCCCGCGCGGGCGAGGAAGTCGCCGCTGAGGATCTGCATGTAGCGGGCCAGGACGACCGTGTCGCAGCCGGCCTGCGCGAGCGCCTGCAGGATCGCGGCCTCCGCCTGCGGCTTGGCGTCGGCGACCACGGGCACGTGCACGAACGGCACGCCGAACGGCTCGACCGCCGCGCGCGCGGTCTCGTGGTTGGAGACGACGACGGCGACCTGCGCGTCCAGCTCGCCGCGGCTCGCCCGCCAGAGCAGGTCGAGCAGGCAGTGGTCCTCGCGCGAGGCGAGGAGCGCGATGCGGCGCGGGCCCGCCACCCGGGCCAGCCGCCACTCCATCGCCCGCGGGCCGGCCACCGCCTCGGCGAAGTCGCGCTCGAGCGCCGCCCACGCATCCTCGCCCTGCTCGAGGGTGAAGGTCATCCGCATGAAGAACCGCCCGCCGGACGGGTCGGTCGAGTGCTGGTCGGAGGTGACGATGTTCGCCCCGCGCTCGAACAGGAACGCGGAGACGGCGGCCACGATCCCGGGGCCGTCGGGGCAGGAGATCAGGAGCCGGGCGATCGGCGGCGTCGCGGGCATGCGGCGCGCGTGCTACTCGGTGAAGCGGCCGCTGCGGATCCGCTCGGCCTCCATGAGGACGATCTCCTGGGCCGCGGGCACGACGACGTCGGCGTCGGGCACGAAGTCGACGTCCTGGTCGCGGCCCGCGTAGTCGACGCTGTTGAGGATCACGCGGATCGCGTTGAGGTGCGCGAGGTGCTTGTTCTCCGAGCGCACGATCGTCCACGGCGCGTGCGTCGTGGAGGAGCGCTTGAGCATCGCGTACTTCATCTCGGTGAAGTCGTCCCAGTGCTCCTGGGCCTGCACGTCGATCTCGCTGAGCTTCCACTGCCGCAGGAGGTCGTCGCGGCGGCGGTCGAACCGGCGCTTCTGCTCCTCCTTGGTGACGGAGAAGTAGAGCTTCACGAGGATCGTGCCCTGGCGGACGAGATCCTTCTCGAACCCCACGACGCCGCGCATGAAGTTGCGGTACTCCTCGTCGCTGCAGAAGCCGAAGACCGGCTCCACCATCGCGCGGTTGTACCAGGAGCGGTCGAACAGGACCATCTCTCCGCCGTGCGGGAACTCGGCGACGTAGCGCTGGAAGTACCACTGCCCGCGCTGCTCCTCGGTCGGCTTGCCGAGCGCGACGACGCGGTAGTGCTTGGGGTTCATGTACCGGGTGACGCGCCGGATCGTCCCGCCTTTGCCCGCGGCGTCCCGGCCCTCGAACAGGATGATCATGCGCCGCTGCTCGGCCTCGAGGTGCTTCTGGAGCTTCAGCAGCTCGACCTGGAGCGGCTTGAGCGAGTTCTCCGCGCGGCGCTTGCGCACGGCGCCGCGCTCCTCCTTGCGCAGGCGCTCGTAGTCCGCGATGAGGTCTGCGAGCGGCAGGTCACGCCCGGCCGCGTGCACCGTCTCCGCTTCCGTGTGGCCGTTCGTCGCCGGCGTGCTCTCCGTATCCATGCCCCAACGGTACGGGGCGCGGCCGGATCGCGCCAACTGCGCCGTGCGATCCCGTCTGTCCCGCGAGGCCCCGTCCCTCCTCGCCCGGCGACCAGCCGGGTCCGTTGAGGAGGTACCCGGCGCGCTCGCGCCAGCTGCGCGCGGCGCGCAGGTCCCGGCGCGATGTCGCGCCATTCGTGCGTCGCGACGGTCACCGGGTGGTGGGTCTCCAGGTTCGTCGTCAGGCCGTAGCGCACCCGCTCGCCCTCGGGCTCGAACGTGCCGAACAGGCGGTCCCAGACGATGAGGATCCCGCCGTAGTTGCGGTCGAGGTACTGCTGCTGGGAGCCGTGATGGACGCGGTGGTGGGACGGCGTGTTGAAGAGGAACTCGATCGGGCGCGGCAGCCGGCCGATGCGCTCGGTGTGCAGCCCGAACTGGTAGATGAGGCTCACCGACTGCATGCCGAAGATCATCCACGGCGGGAAGAACAGCGCGCACGGCGCCCAGAACGGCAGCGCGGTCATCGGCACGATCGGCTGGCGCAGCGCGGTCGAGAGGTTGAAGTGCTGCGAGGAGTGGTGGACGACGTGCGCGGCCCAGAAGACGCGCACCTCGTGGCCGACCCGGTGGTACCAGTAGAACGCGAGGTCGTCGGCGAGGAACAGCAGCGCGTACGTCCACCACTGGTCGGTCGGCAGGTGCCACGGGCTGACCGTGTAGATCCCCGCGTAGACGAGGATCGCGACGAGGCCCCAGACGCGCGCCGACGATGACGCTCGTCGACCCCCATCGTCAGGCTCGTGGCGGTGTCCTTCGTCTCGTAGCCGATGAGGTCCTCGTCGTCGTGCGTGTGCCGGAACGAGAGGATCTCCAGCCGAGGAAGAGGACGAAGAACGGGATCGCGGGAAGGACGAGATCGTGCATCAGGCGAGGGCCGCGAGCGCGGCGGTCAGGGAGCGGGACAGGAGGTCGTCGGCGAGCAGCGCGGCGCGGTCGCCGTCGCCGTCGGCGATCGCCGCGACGAGCGCGGCCTGCGCGTCGAGGTCGCGCGCCTCGGACTCGAACACCTGCTGGGACGCCTCCTGCGCGGCGGCCCCGGCGGCGAGCAGGCTGTTGTAGGCGAGCAGGTAGGCGAGGTTGTCGGAGGCCTCGACGATCGCGCGCCACAGCGCCTCGTAGCGCGCCGGACAGCGCGGCAGCGCGGCGGCGGGGTCGGTCCCGTCGTCGACGCGCGCGCAGGAGCGCCGCGACCTGCTCGGCGCTCGCGCGGGTCGCGGCGAGCCGCGCGACGTCGATGCCGATCCAGCGCCGCGCCTCGACGACGGAGCGCAGCAGCTCGGGCCCGGCGGCGCGCTCACCGGCGAACGGCACGTGCGCGAGCAGGTCGAGCCCGCCGTCGGTGCGCCAGTCGCACACGCGCGTCGCGCCGCCGTGGCGGACCTCGACGAGGCCCGCCTGCTGGAGGCGCTTGAGCGCCTCGCGGACGGCGTGGCGGTTCACGGCGAACGACTCGGCGAGCAGGCGCTCGGCGGGCAGCGCGTCGCCGGCGGCGTAGCCCCCACCGAGGATCGCGGCGCGGAGCTGGTCGAAGACGGCCTCGGAGACCGGTCGGCGGGCGATCGGGTCGTGCTGCATCGGCGAGAGGGTAACTGATTGGACCAGTTGCGTGCGCGCGCCGTCGCCACTAGCCTCCGCTGGTGATGCCGAACCGTCACAAGCGCCCGCCCGCCCGCCGCGTCCGCGTCATCGGCGCCGGCGGCACGATCGGCATGAACGGCGCGGGCGGCGCACGCCCCGAGCTCGATGCGCAGGCGCTGATCGCCGCGGTCCCGGGCTCGCCGGCCACGAGGGCCTCGAGGCGCAGACGGTCGCCAACCTCCCGAGCGCCCACCTGACCCTCGACCAGCAGCTCGAGATCTGCCGCGCCGCCCGCGACGCCGCGCGGCGCGGCATCGGCGTCGTCGTCACGCACGGCACCGACACGCTCGAGGAGACGGCGATGCTCTGCGACATCATCAGCGACGCCGAGGCGCCCGTCGTCTTCACCGGCGCGATCCGGCCCGCCTCCGCCCCGGGCGCCGACGGCCCGGCGAACCTCGTGGACGCCGTCGCGGTCGCCGCCAGCGACGACGCCGCCGGCCTGGGCGTGCTCGTCGTCTTCGGCGGCGAGATCCACCACGCCCGCGTCGTGCGCAAGACCGACACGACGTCGCTGACGGCGTTCTCCTCGCCGCAGATGGGCCCGCTCGGCCGCGTCACCGAGGGGCATCCGACGATCTGGTCGCAGATCCCGCGCAACCCGACGCTCGACCCGCCCGGCGCTCGACAAGCGCGTCTTCATCATCCCCACGACGTCCGGCGACGACGGCGCGCTCGCACGCGCGGCGCTCGCCACCGATCCCGACGGCGTCGTGATCGGCACGCTCGGCGCCGGCCACATGACGCCCGGACCTGCTCGCGCTCTGGGCCGAGGCTGCGGAGCGCATCCCGGTCGTCGCCTACTGCCGCCCCGAGCGCGGCGTGATTCTGAACTCGACCTACGGGTATGCCGGGTCGGAGATGGACCTGCGCCTGACCGGCCTGATCCCGGCGGGCTTCCTCTCGCCGCAGGCCGCGCGGATGAAGCTGCTCGCGTGCGTCGCCGGCGGGCTCTCGATCGACGAGATCCGCTGGGCGTTCAGCCAGGACGACGGCTGATTCAGACATCGCCCTCGAAGGGCCGGCGTGGCGGAGCCGCGGCGGATTCGATCTCCCGTCGACACGGTCCCTCCCGAGGCGTACTCTCGCCGGACCGCCCGCCAACGACGAGGAGAGCGACATGGAGACCGCACCCTTCGACCCCGACATGGGATCGGACATCCGCCAGGACGCGCTCGCCGAACTGCGCAACCACGCCGACGCCGAGGCGGCGAGCGCGCGCACGACGCAGGACGTCGAGCGCTCCGAGGAGATCGGGCGCATGGCCGACGACCTCGAGCGCCGGCTGGACGACGCCGCCGCCGCGGCCTGGCCGCAGAACGCCGGCGCGCCACGGCCGCATAGGGTCGGGGCCATGAGCGACCTCCGACGATCGCCGTCTACGGCGCCACCGGCTACACCGGCACGCTCGTCGCGGCGGAGCTCGCCCGCCGCGGCGTGCCGATGATCCTCGCCGGCCGCGACGCGCTGAAGCTCGACGCGGCCGCCGCCGCCGCGCGGGCCGCCGGCGGCGAGGTCGTCGGCGTGCGCGCCGCGAGCATCGACGACCCGCAGGCGCTGATCGCCGCGCTCGAGGCGCCGCGGTCGTCATCAACGCCGCCGGCCCGTTCGTCTGCACCGGCGCCCCCGTCCTGCGCGCCGCGATCGCGGCCGGCGTCGCACTACATCGACACCACCGGCGAGCAGCCGTGGATCCGTGACACGTTCGACGTCTTCGGCGCGGACCTGGAGGCCGCCGGCGTCGCCGCCGTCGCCGGCATGGGCTTCGACTACGTCCCCGGCGACCTGCTGTGCAACCTCGTCGGCCGCACGACCGAGCCGCTGCGCGAGCTCATCGTCGCCTACGACGTCCACGGGTTCGACCCCACGCGCGGCACGATGCGCTCGTCGCTGGAGATGCTCAAGGGCGGCGACGTCGTCTACGAGGACGGCCGCTGGGTGCCGGCGCCGGCCGGCATCACCCGCGCGAGCGTCGTCTTCCCCGAGCCCGCCGGGCGCCAGACCGTCTCGCGCTACCCGTCCGGCGAGCAGATCACGGTGCCGCGCCACGTGCGCACGCGCGGGTCGTGTCGCTGCTGTCCACGCGCGCGGTCGCGCCTCCCGGCATGGAGCGCGCGCTCCCGATCCTGACGCCCGGCGATCTCCGCCGCCCTGCGGGTCGACCCGCTGCGCGAGCGGCTGTCGGAGAAGATCGGCGAGCTGCCGGAGGGCCCGTCCGAGGAGCGCCGCCGGGCCGTCGCGTGGACGATCGTCTGCTTCGCCCGCGGCGAGGACGGCCGCGAGGCGCGCGGCCTGGTGCGCGGCCCCGACATCTACGGCCTCACGGCGGTGACGACCGTCCACGGCGCGCTGCTGCTGGCCGCGGGCGACGCGACCGGCGCGCACGCGCCGGCGACGGCGTTCGAGCCGCTCGCGTTCCTCGAGCACCTCGCGCCGTTCGGCGTCGCTGGGAGCTGCCGGCGGGTGCCGGCGCGCCGGCTCAGCCGCCGGCGAGCGCGCCGGCGTAGACCTGCCAGGCGAGCGCGCTCTTCGCCACGAGGCTGAGGATCAGGTAGACGCGCTCGGCGAACGCCGGGTCCGCCCAGCGGCCGCGACCGCGGTACTGCAGCCACATGTTCACCGCGAACGTGTTGAAGAGCAGGAACAGCGTGACGAAGATCCCGATGACGAAGCCGGGGACCCCGTCGCCCTCGGTCGTCGAGACGATGAGCTGCGCGGTGATCGCGATCCACGGCACGGCGCCGATGACGCAGCCGTAGATGAACGGCCGCCAGTCGACGTCCTCGCGGCCGACGTTCACCTGCTCCTGCACGAGCCCGAACAGGATCATCGCGGCGTTGGCGCCGAACAGCGCGATCAGCGCCACGAGCTCGCTGACGCCGGCGAGCATCGCGATCAGCACGATCATGAGCGACGCGCTGACCGAGTACTCCCACCAGCGCGCGGGGTTGATGCCGCGGGCGACGTTCGCCTCGTACCAGCGCCGCGGGCGGCCGGCCGTGACGGTCAGGTGGTCGACCGCGGCGAGCAGCAGGAACGCCGCGACGAGCCAGTCGATCCGCACGCCGCCGAGCTCGCGGCGCCGTAGTCGCCCTGGCCGGGCGGGCCGGTGAGGAACGACGCGGTGACCGGCAGCGAGGCGGCGGTCGCGATCGCCAGCAGGAGGACGGCCTGCAGGCCGTGCACCGACCCGACGATGACGTTGAGGCGGCGCAGGCGCGCGGCCGCGGCGGGGTCGAGGGGCGGTGGCGCGGGAGTGGTCATCGCCCCAACCTACGCGCATCGTCCCGTGATCTGGACGTTCGCGGCGCCCGCTCAGCGCCCGCCGCAGGACCTGGCGCCCGCGGCGTCGCCGCCCGGCGCGAACCTGGGAGGATCCGCCCATGGAACGCGGCGGCGTGGACGAGACCCGGGGTGAGGTGATCGGCCGCCGCGTGCGGACGGTCCCGCCGATGATCCTCGGGGCGCTGCTCGTCGACGCTGCTGCTCCCGGTCCTGATCCCGGTCGCGCTCGTCGTCGACCTCTTCCGGTTCGCCACGCGGCGCGTCCCGTTCATGGCGATCCGCGGGCTGCTCGTCCTCTGGGTCTACCTCGTGCGGCGAGACGCATCGCGATGTTCGTCTTCCTCGTCGTCTGGCTGTTCGCGCTCGGTCCGCGCCGGCAGGCGTGGCTGCACGCGAGCACGTGGCACGTCCAGCAGGCCTGGGCCGGAGCGCTGTTCGCCGCCGCGCGCTTCGCGCTCGGGCTGAAGGTCAGCGTCGAGGGCGACGACGAGGTCGAGCCGGGGCCGATGATCGTGCTCGTCCGGCACGCGAGCATCATCGACAACCTGCTCCCGTCGGTGTTCGTCTCGCGCGCGCACCGCATCCGCCTGCGCTACCTGCTCAAGCGCGAACTGCTGAACGACCCCGGCCTGGACATCGGCGGCAAGCGCCTGCCGAACTACTTCGTCCGGCGCGGCACCGGCGCGGAGGTCGAGCGCGAGAACGTCCGCCGCCTCGGCGGAGGGCATGGGCACCGGCGAGGGCATGCTGATCTTTCCCGAGGGCACGCGCTTCACCGAGGAGCGGCGCCGGGGCATGATCGACAAGATCGCCGAGCGCGACCCGGCGCTCGCCGCCCGCGCCGAGCAGATCCACCACCTCCTTCCGCCGAAGGTCGGCGGCGTCCTCGCGATCCTCGACGGCGCGCCCGACGCGGACGTCCTCGTCATGGGCCACGTCGGGTTCGACGGCCTGCGGCTGATCTCCGAGATCTGGCAGGGCGTGCTCGTCGGACGCGAGATCCGCGTGCGCTTCCGCCGCATCCCGCGCAGCGACATCCCGGCCGACGCCGACGGGCGCGTGGCGTGGCTGTTCGACACGTGGCTCGAGCTGGACGGCTGGATCGGCGAGCAGCTCGAGCGCCGGGCGCGGGCGACCGCCCCGCAGCCGGCCCCGGCGCCCGCGGCCTAGCGCGGCGCTGCGGATCCGGCGCCCGGCACGCGGCTCATCGCGTGCTCGGCGAGCGCGGTGATCGTCAGCGACGGGTTGACGCCGGGGTTGGCGGGCATCGTCGAGCCGTCGACGATCAGCAGGTTCTCGTAGCCGAAGGCGCGGCCGGAGACGTCGACCACGCCCGTCTCCGGGGACGCGCCGATGACGCAGCCGCCGAGGAAGTGGGCGGTGGAGGGGACGGCGCGCCCGACGTCGAGGATCGTGCTCTGCGCGTAGCCGCCCATCCGCCGCGCGGCGAGCGCGGCGACGCGGTTGGCGACCGGGAGGAAGACGCTCGGCGGGTCGCCCTCGCCGTGCGCGGTGTCCATGACGAGCCCGCGACCCGGCCTGCGCCGGCGCAGGACCAGCCGCAGCGAGGAGTCGACGCTCTGCATCGTCGTGAAGATGACGCTGCGCCGCGACCAGCCGACGGGGTTGGCGGCGTGGACGGCCGTCCTCGGCCGGCGCACGAGCGCGCCCGCGAGCTTGCGCAGGCGCTGTGCGCGCGTCCCGTCGCCGACGAGCGGCACGAACAACGCGGCGTTCCCGTCGCCCGCGTCGCCGTAGGTGTTGTTCGTGATGTGCGTGTGCTCGTCGGGATAGATCGACGCGGTGATCGTCACGTCGTCGGTGTAGTCGGCATCGGGCGCGAACGCCGTCGCGGCGGTGATCGTCTCGCTGTTCGTGCGCACGAGATGGCCCAGGCGCGGGGACAGGCGCGGCAGCGATCCTGCCTCGCGGCAGCGCAGCAGCAGGTCGTTCGTCCCGAGCGTCCCGCCGGCGAGGACGACGCCGCGGGCGCGCACCGTGCGCGCGTCCGGCCGGCGCGCCGGGGGCGTCGCAGCGTGCTCGACGAGGTAGCCCTCCGACCCGTCAGACGCGCCGACCGGCCGCACGTTCACGACCCGCCGCTCCGCCTCGATCCGCGCGCCCGCGCGCTCGGCGAACCACAGGTAGTTCTTCATCAGCGTGTTCTTCGCGCCGACGCGGCAGCCGAGGATGCACTGCCCGCACCGCGTGCAGCCCGTGCGGCGCGGGACCGTCGCCGCCGAAGTACGGGTCCTCGACCTCGACCCCGGGCTCGCCCATGAAGACGGCGACCGGCGTCGTGCGGTAGCTGCCGGGGACGCCCAGGTCCTCCGCGAGCCCCTGCATCAGCCGCTCGCTCGGCCCGTCGAACGCCGGCTCGACGACGCCGAGCATCCGGCTCGCGGTGGCGAAGTGCGGGGCGAGTTCCGCGCGCCAGTCTCCGAGGTCCGCCCACTGCCGGTGGCGGTAGAAGGCGTCGGAGTGCGGCACGTACGAGGTGTTGGCCCAGGTCAGCGAGCCGCCGCCGACGCCGACGCCCGTGAGGACGTTCACGTGGCGGAAGGGCGTGATCTTCATGATCCCCCGCATCCCGAGCTGCGGGACCCACTGTGCCTTCGCGGTCTCCCAGGAGGTCTGCGCGAAGTCCTCGTCCTCCCAGCGGCGGCCCTGCTCGAGCACGAGCACGGAGTACCCCTTCTCCGCCAGGCGCAGCGCGCTGACGCTCCCGCCGAAGCCGGAGCCGATGACCACCCAGTCGACGTCGAAGCCCGTGTCCGTCATGCGGCGGACCCTAGATCAGCGGCGGACCGTGACCGTCTTCGCCTTCGGCGCCGAAACGTTCCCGGCCGCGTCGGTGACCGTCGCCGTCACGCTGCAGCGCCCCGCCGGGAGTGCCTTGCGCCCGAGCCGGCCGGAGAACCGCAGGGACGTCGTCGTGCGCTTCAGCCGGCGCGTCAGCGCGCCCGCGCAGACCTTGCGCGTGCACGCCTTGCGCGAACGGAGCTGCCGCGACGGCTTGCGACAGCTCTTGCCGACGCGCCGGCCGGGCAGCAGCCGGTCGAACGTGCTGCGCAGGCGCCCGAGCTCGGAGACCCGCACGCCGATCGTGGTGCCGCCGGTCCGCTTGGGCTTGGCCGCGGCGGAGACCGCCGTCCGATCGCGACCCACCGTGAAGCGCGTGCGACTGATGGTGAACCGCGTGATCACCGGTGCGACGGCGATCGTCACCGTGCGGCCGCGCGCTCGCAGGCCTGGCACGCGCCCTCGGACTGGCCGGCAAGGGCGGGGTCGAGCGGGTCACCTTCGCGGTGATCGACGTCCCGCTCGCGCTCGTGCGCCGTCACCTCGCCGCCGGCCGGCCCGCACCCGCAAGCGCGGAGAGCCTGATCGAGACCACGGTGCGAGCGCTCGTGGCACCGGAGACGACCGTCCCGCCAGACGCCCCTCGAGCGAGAGATCGCGGATGGATGACGCCGCGGCATGAGGCGGGATAGGCCGGCCGGCCATCCCGCCTCCATGACGTGGCGTCAGGCGCCGCGAGATCCGCGAACCACTCAAGGGATGTACCAGCGGTCCATGTACTGCTCGAGGAACGAGCTCACCATCGTCCGGTCCGGGACGGACGCGGCGAGCCCGTAGATCGGCGCCATCCCTCCCTCGGCCTCCGGCTGGGCGCGGACGGCGGCGACGGCCTCGCCCAGGTCGGCGCCGAAGCGCTCGGCCAGCTCGGGCTGGGTGTGGCGCAGCGTCACGCAGATGTGCACGCACGCCGGCCGGTGCAGGCCGTTGAGACTCCATCCGCGTGCGGTCATCTCGTCCATCACGCGGTAGACGTCGAGCCCGTCCTGCGTCGTGCGGAAGGCGAGGACGTAGAGCGGGTCGCCGAGCAGCTGCAGGCCGTCGGTCCCGCGGATCGCGTCCTTCATCGTCGCGGCCGTCTCGAGGATCCGGCGGGTCGCGTCGAGGTAGCCCGACTCGCCGAACGAGACCATCGCCGCCCAGCACGCGGCGCTCAGCCCGCCGGGTCGCGAGCCCGCGAACGTCGGCGTCGCGTACAGCCCGCCGGGCCAGTCGGTGAACGTGAAGTACTGGTGGTGGCGCAGGTCGTCGCCGCGGTAGAGCACGACGGACGTCCCCTTCGCCGCGTACCCGAACTTGTGGGTGTCGGCGCTCATCGACGTGACGCCCGGGAGGCGGAAGTCGAACGGCGGGACGTCGTACCCCAGGCGGGCGGCCCACGGCAGGATGAACCCACCCAGGCATCCGTCGGTGTGGAAGCCGACGCCGCGCTCGCGGGCGATCTCGCTGAGGCGCTCGATCGGGTCGATCAGGCCGTGCGGGAATGCGGGCGCCGATCCGACGACGACGACGGTGCGCTCGTCGATCGCGGCGGCCGTCGCGTCGACGTCGGCGACGAACCCGTCCGTCACGGGGATCTTGCGCTGCTCGATCCCGAAGGCATCGGCCGCCTTGTCGAACGCGGCGTGCGCGGTCTCGGGGAGGACCATCACGGGCCGCTCGATGCCGGCTGCGCGCCCCCGCCGTGCGTAGGCGCGCATCGCGAGCATGATCGACTCGGTCCCGCCGGAGGTCACGGTGCCGACGATGTCGTCGTCCGTCGCGTCCGCGCCGAGCATCCCGGCGGTCATCGCGACGATCTCGGCCTCGAGCTTCGCCGCGCTGGGCCACACGTCGAGGTGCAGCGGGTTGCTCTGTGAGTGCAGCGCGTACGCGCGGTTGAGGAACGCGATGTGCTCGGGCTCCCCTTCGTACACGGCGCCCGAGACCTGGCCGCTCTCCCAGCGTCCGCGCTCGGCGTCGGCCATGAGCTCCAGGTCGGCGAGGACCTGCTCGCGGTCGACGCCGTCCGTGGGCAGGCGCGCGTGCGTCGGCAGCGTGCCGCGGTAGGGCTTCAGCGCGCGGTCCAGGTCCGCGAGGGGATCGTCACTCATGTGCTGCTCCTCGTCCCGCGGTTCAGGCGGGCGTAGATCGGCTTCGTTGCCTTGTAGATCTTCACGAACTCCGCGAACCGGGCGTCGAACAGCGTCGCGTTCGCCGGATCGGGCGCGAACGCGGCGGCCACCGGAACCCGCTCCGGCACGTCCTCGGCCGTCAGCTCGCCGAGCGCGATCCCGGCGAGGAACGCGGCGCCGCGGACGTTCGCATGGACGGGGTCCGCGACCGCGAGGATCTCGCGCTTCAGGACGTCGGCGAAGGTCTGCGACCAGAGCGGGGAGAGCGCCCCGCCGCCGATGAAGCGGATCGGGTCCAGGCGCCCGCCGCAGAACTTCTCGACGTGCTGCTGCATCCAGCGCGCGTTGAGCGCGACGCCCTCGAGCACGCTGCGGACGAGCTGCGCGCGCGTGGTGTCGAGCGAAAGGTTGAGCCAGCCGCCGCGGGTGAGCGCGTCGTCGACGGGTGTGCGCTCGCCGTTGAGCCACGGGCAGAAGAGCACCCCGCCGCTGCCGGGCGGCGCCTGCGCGGCGAGCTCCGTCAGCGCCGGGTAGCCCGCCTGCGCCTCCGGCGTCCCCGCCAGCCAGGCGTCGCGCAGCATCGCCAGTGACGCGCCGGCCGTCTGCTGCTCGCACGAGACGAGGTAGCGGCCGGGGAGCGCGGACGGGAGCGCCGCGATCGCGTGGAACGGGTCGGTCTTCTTGCGCGCGACGTGGCAGGAGAGCCAGGAGGAGGTTCCGACGTAGAGGTGCCCTGCGCGGTCCCCGACCGCGCCGGACCCGACGGCCGCGCTCATCGTGTCCGGCGTCGCCGTCACGACGACCGCCTGCTCGCCCACGCCCAGCTCGGCCGCGGCGGCGGCGCTGATCGGCGCGACGACGCTCGCGCTCGGGCGCAGCGGCGGGAGCCGCGACGCGTCGAGGCCCGCGAGCCGCAGGAGCGCCGGGTCGTAGCGCACGCGTGCGGGGTCGCGCACGTCGGTGACCCAGTGGAGCGTGGCGGTGTCGTACGAGGCGGACCGCACGCCGGTGAGCCGCAGGTTGAGCCAGTCGACGGGCTCCAGGAACGTCGCCGCGGCCTCCCAGACCTCCGGCCGCTCGTGCCGCAGGAACTGGAGGTGCGCGAAGGGGTCGCGGCCGGAGAGCGAGGGCGCCCCGCCGGTCAGCCGGATCCAGCGCGCGATGCGCTGCGGCGCGTAGCCCTCGACGCGCACCCCGGCGGCGCCCGCCCCGGCGATCCGGCGGGCGTGGCCGGCGCCGCGCGCGTCGAGCCACGTCAGCGCGGGCGCGAGCGGGTCGCCCGCGGCGTCGACCGCGACCGTCCCGGCCCACTGCCCGGTCACCGCGACCGCCACCGCGGCGCGCAGATCGGCCTCGGCTTGAGCGGCGACGCGCCGAGTGCAGGTGACCACGGCACTCCACCAGTCCTCCGGTCGCTGCTCCGCGGCGCCGTGCGGCCCGAGCAGCATCTCCACCGGTGCGAAGGCGGATGCGCGCACGCTGCCGTCGAAGCCGACGAGCGCGACCTTCGGCCCACCCGTCCCCAGATCGATCGCGAGCACGTGCGGCACGCCAGCAGACTACGGAGAATTGCTGAGTCGGCGCCGGACCGGCTCGGCTAGCCTGCGGCCGCTCCTCGATCCCCCGAAAGGGACCATGAACCCGCTCACGTCGGTCCACGTCGCAACGCTCCCGCCGGCCCGCTTCCAGGAGGTCCTCGACCCCCAGCAGTGGGAGATCCTCGACGCCGCCAACCGGCACGCCCGCGACATCCTCGGGGACCGGCGGGTCTGGAACGTCAACTCGACCGCGAGCGGCGGCGGCGTCGCCGAGATGCTGCAGTCGCTCGTCGCCTACGCGCGCGGCGCGGGCGTCGACACGCGCTGGAGCATCATCGACGGCGACCCCGACTTCTTCGTCCTCACCAAGCGCATCCACCACAAGCTCCACGGCAGCGCCGGCGACGGCGGGCCCCTCGGCCCCGCCGAGCGCGAGGTCTACGAGCGCGTGACCCGCGCGAACGCCGAGCGCCTGGCGAGCGAGGTGCAGGCCGGGGACATCGTCCTGCTGCACGACCCGCAGACGGCCGGCATGGTCCCGTTGCTCGCCGACCGCGGCGTCCATCGCATCTGGCGCTCGCACATCGGGATCGACGAGCCCAACGAGCACGTGCGCGAGGTCTGGGACTTCCTCCTGCCGTACGTCGAGGAGGCGGAGGCGTTCATCTTCACGCGCCGTGAGTACGTGCCGGAGCAGCTCGACGGGCGCGACCTCACGATGATCCCGCCGTCCATCGACGTCTTCGCGCAGAAGAACCAGGCGATGAGCAGCGAGCAGGTCGTCTCGATCCTCGCGACGGCGGGCATCCTCGACGCCGAGGCGATCGTCGCCCCGACCTACCTGCACCACGACGGGCGCGAGGATCGCGTTGCCCGCACCGCGGAGATGGACGAGGACGAGCGCCTCACGCTGAACGACCGGCTGGTCGTGCAGGTCTCCCGCTGGGACCCGCTGAAGGACCCGGTCGGCGTGATGCAGGGGTTCGCCGAGCACGTCGCCCCGTACGTCGCCGACGCGCGGCTGGTGCTCGCCGGCCCGTCTCCGGCGGGCGTGACCGACGACCCCGAGGGCGCGATCGTGCTGGAGGAGGTGCGGGCCGCGCGGCTGGCGCTCGAGCCCGACGTGCGTCGCCGCATCCACCTCGCGAGCCTGCCGATGGACGATCGCGCCGAGAACGCCGCGATCGTCAACGCGATCCAGCGTCGCGCGACGGTCGTCGTGCAGAAGAGCCTGGCGGAGGGCTTCGGGCTCACGGTCGCCGAGGCGATGTGGAAGGACCGCCCGGTCGTCGCCAGCGGCGTCGGCGGGATCCAGGACCAGATCGTCGACGGCGAGAGCGGCGTGCTGCTCGAGGATCCGCGTGACCTCGCCGCCTACGGCAGCGCGGTCAGCGCACTCCTCGCCGACCCCGCGACGATGGACGCCATGGGACAGGCCGCGCGCGAGCGCGTGCGCGCCGAATTCCTGGGCTCGCGGCATCTCATCCAGTACCTGGGCCTGTTCCAGCGCATCACCGACGGCGACGGGTACGGCGGGGGCTGAGGGCAGGGACGGCGGGGGCGCCGTCGAAAGCGGCCGGTGGGCACCCGGCCCGCCGACCTCCCCATGCCACCCCATCCCCCTTCCACACCGGACGCCGCGACCGTGCTCCTCGGTGAGCGCGACGCCGCGCTGCCGTCGACGCGGTCGGTCCTGCGCGTCGTCCTCATCGTCCTGTGCGTCGTCGGCGTCCTGATCCTCGTCCGGCTGCTCTGGCAGCCGATCGCCTGGATCATCCTCGCGACCTTCGTCGCGATCGCGCTCTCGGGGCCCGTGAACATCCTCGCCCGCCGCATGCGCCGGGGCCTGGCGATCACGATCGTCTACTTCGCGGTGATCCTCGTCCCGGTCGGGCTCGCCGCGCTGATCGTCCCGCCGCTCGTGCGCCAGGGCGTGGACTTCGTCGAGAACCTGCCGCAGTACGCCAACGACCTGCAGGACTACGTCGAGAAGAACGAGCGGCTGCAGACGCTCAACGACGACCTCGGCCTGACGGACCGCGTCAACAAGCTCGCCAACGACGCGCCGAACCAGGTCGGCGCCGCCGCCGGCGTGCTGCGCGACCTGGGCAGCGGGCTCGTCAACTCCATCTTCGCGGGCTTCACGATCTTCGTGCTGAGCATCTTCATGGTGGCCCGCGGACGACGTTGGGTGGACAGCGCGATCGACCTGCGGGGCACCGATCACGCGGAGAAGATCAAGGCGGCACTGGACCGGATCGCGATGGCCGTGGGCAACTACGTCGGCGGGGCGATCGTCCAGGCGTCGATCGCCGCGATCACGACGTTCATCGTGCTGAGCATCCTCGGCGTGCCCTTCGCGGGGGCGCTCGCGGTCGTCGTGGGCATCCTGGACCTCATCCCGCTGGTCGGCGCCACGATCGCCGCGTTCGTGGTCGCGGCGGTCACGCTCTTCACCGACTTCCCGACCGCGACGATCATCTGGGTGGTCTTCGCGCTGGCCTACCAGCAGTTCGAGAACTACGTCATCCAGCCGCAGATCCAGAAGCGCGCCGTGGAGCTCGAGCCGTTCATCGTCCTGGTCTCCGTCCTGTTCGGCGGCGCGCTCTTCGGGATCGTCGGCGCGCTGCTCGCCATCCCGGTCGCCGCGACGATCCAGATCTCGGTGCAGGAGTGGTGGCGCTACCGCGTCGCCGCGCAGTCCGAGGCGCTCATCGCGCCGGCCGGCACGTCCGTGCCGGCGAGCGCGCTCCCGGACGACACGCCGCCCGCACCCGCGTGACCGGGAATTTGCACCTCGTGCGAGCATCCGGCGCATGACCCGAATCGGCATCCTCACCGGCGGCGGCGACTGCCCCGGTCTCAACGCGGTGATCCGCGGCATCGTCCGCAAGGGCGTCAAGGTCCACGGCCATGAGTTCGTCGGCTTCCGCTACGGCTGGGCCGGCGTCGTGGAGGGCACGACCGTCGACCTCTCGATCGAGGCGACCTCCGGCCTGCTGCCGCGCGGCGGCACGATCCTCGGCACGTCCCGGACCAACCCGTACAAGGGCGACGCCGACGGCACGGCGATCGTCCGCGCCGGGATGGAGCAGGCCGGCGTCGAAGCGCTGATCCCGATCGGCGGCGAGGACACCCTCGGCGTCGCGGGCCGCCTCGCCGCCGACGGCGTGCCCGTCATCGGCGTGCCGAAGACGATCGACAACGACCTCGCCGGCACCGACTACACGTTCGGCTTCGACACCGCCGTGCAGGTCGCCACGGACGCGATCGACCGCCTGCACACGACCGCCGAGTCCCACAACCGGGTGCTCGTCGTCGAGGTGATGGGCCGCCACGCCGGCTGGATCGCCTGCCACTCGGGCATGGCCGGCGGCGCCGACGCCATCCTCGTGCCGGAGCGCCCGTTCGACATCGACGACGTGTGTGCGCACCTGCGCGCGCGCCACGAGCGCGGGCGGTCGTTCTCGATCGTCGTCGCGAGTGAGGGCGCCCAGCCCGCCGAGGGCTCGATGGCGACGAAGAACGCCGAGGTCGACGAGTTCGGGCACGTCCGGCTCGGCGGGATCGCCGCCTGGCTCGAGGGGGAGATCGAGCAGCGCACCGGATACGAGACGCGCATGGTCGTCCTCGGGCACATCCAGCGCGGCGGCACCCCGACCGCGTTCGACCGCGTCCTGGCGACGCGCTACGGCGTCGAGGCGGTCGACGCGCTGACGCGCGGCGAGACCGGCCGGATGGTGGCGCTGCGGGGGACGGACGTCGTGACCGTCCCGCTCGCGGAGGCGCTGGCCGAGCCCAAGCTGCTGGACCCGGCGCTCTTCGCGACGGCGGAGGTGTTCTTCGGATGAGGCGCGCCGTCGCCGCGGTCCTGCTCGCGCTGCTGCTCGGCGGCTGCGGCGGTGACGACGTCAAGGAGTCCAACGCCTACGTCGACAGCGTGAACATCGCGCAGACCCGCTTCGCCGCGAGCTTCGAGCGTCTCGCGCGCGACATCACGAGCACCAGCACGCCGGCGCAGGACCGCAGGACCCTGCGCAGCATCACCACGACGCTCGACGGGACCGTCGCCGACCTGCGCAAGATCGTCCCGCCGGACAAGGTCCGGGCGCAGCACGACGAGCTCGTCGAGGCGATCGCCCAGTACGGCGAAGCGATCGGCGCGGCCGAGGGCAAGCTCGGCGGGTCGGCGGCGCAGGCGACGGCCGCCGAGGCGCGGCTGGCGGCGGACACCGCCCGGACGAGCACGCGGGTCAACGCCGCGATCGCGGCGATCAATCAGAAGCTTCGGGAGTAGCCGCGGGCGGGGCCGGCCGGCCCGGGCCGGCGCCGGCCTCCGCGGCGAGGCGCTCGAGCGCCGCCGTCAGGTCGTCGAGGTGCCGGTGGGCGCGCTCGACGCGCAGCGAGACGTCCCCGGCGGCGTCCAGCAGCCGGGCGGGCGCGGTGGGGTCGCGCGGCGGCGGGCCCGCGGGCGGGCTGTCGGCGGCCATCGGAGGACGATCCTACGGGCGGCGGCGGACCGTACTCTTGGGACATGTCCCCCTTCTGGATCTGGACGCAGGCGGCGATCGTCGTGTTCGTGCTGGCCGGCATCGTCATCGCGATCGTGAAGCTCGCGTGACTGCCGGCCGCGCGCGGCGCCGCGGCCGCTAGCATCGCCCGGACCGAGCGACGGAGGGCCGATGTTCAGCACGATCGTGGTGGGAACCGACGGATCGCAGACGGCCACGCAGGCCGTGCGCCAGGCCGTCGAGCTCGCGACGGCCGTCGGCGGCCGGCTCGAGATCGTGTGCGCCTACGAGCCCGTGCCCGGGGCGCGGCTGCGCAGCGAGGCCCAGCAGGTGCCCGCCGACGTCCAGTGGATGATCGGCCCGCGCGAGGACGTCGACGCCACGCTCGCAGAGGCCGCCGAGCTCGCGCAGGCGGCGGGCGTCACGGCGGCCGTGCACGCGCGGCAGGGCGATCCTGCCGACGCGATCCTCGACGTCGCGGAGGAGACCGCCGCGGACCTCGTCGTCATCGGCAACAAGGGCATGACGGGCGCCAAGCGCTTCCTGCTCGGGTCGGTCCCCAACAAGATCAGCCATCACGCCCCGTGCGGCGTGCTGATCATCCGGACGAGCTGAGCGTCAGCGCGAGGCGGCGGACGGCGTCCCGCCGCCGCCCGGGGAGGTGCGGGCGGTCGCGGCCGCCGCGTCGAGCAGGCCCCAGCCGTAGCGGGTGTCGTACCCGCGGGAGCCGAGGTCGCGCGAGGTGCTCTCCAGATGGCGCTCGATCCGCAGCGGCGAGGGGTTCGCGCCGATCACGCCGCTGGCGACGACGAGCGCCGCGGTCGCGGCGACGTGGGGCACCGCCATCGACGTCCCCTCATAGGTGGCGGGAATGCCGAACGCGCTCACCTGGCGGCCGAGCAGGGTCACCTGGAAGATGTTGCGGCCGGGGGCGTCACCGGGGCGGCAGTTGGCGTCGCCGCTGAGTGCGGCGTCGGCGCCGCCGCCCGGGGCGACGAGGTCCAGCCCGGAGCCGCCGTTGGAGAACTCCGCCAGGCAGCCGTGCTCGGTCGTCGCGCCGACGGACAGGACTCCGCTCGCGCGCGCCGGGTAGGCGACGCGGGCGCGGCCCTCGTTGCCGGAGGCGGCGACGACGAGCGAGCCGCGGTCCCGCGCGTAGGCGATCGCGTCGAGGATCTGCGGGATGTCGGCGGCCCGCACGTCGGAGTCGAACTCGAGGCTGAGGTTGATGATCTTCACGCCGCGGCGTGCCGCGAAGCGGATGCCGGCGGCGATGTCGGTCGCGTTGCCCTCCCCCGCGGCGTCGAGGACGCGGACGGGAAGCAGGCGCGCCCCGTAGGCGAGCCCGGTGAGGCCCACGCCGTTGTTCGTCGCCTCGGCGAGCGTGCCGGCGACGTGCGTGCCGTGACCGTTGCGGTCGTTCGGGAACGGGTCGCGGTCGACGAAGTCGTACCCGCGCAGGAACTGCCCGGGCGCGAAGTCCGGCGACCGCACGTACGGCGGGCGGCTGCCGTAGGCCACGCCCGTGTCGAGCACGGCGATCGCGACGCCGCGGCCGCCCGGGGCGCCCGCGCTGATGAGGTTGGCCCACGCCTGCGGGGCTTTGACGCCGGCCGGCCCGCTGAAGTTCCACTGGACGTCCTGCCAGGCGCCGGTGCGGTTCTCGCGGCCGGGGTCGTTCGGGACGAAGCCCGCCGAGGCGGACGCATGGGCCTTGACGTTCGGGACCGCGTAGCGCACGTCGTCGCGCGAGCGCAGCCCGCGCAGCGCGGCGCGGACGCTCTTGACCTTCAGGACGGCGGGGCCGCCGGTGGACGTCTGCGCCGTCGTCGCGGTCGACCCGGGCTCGAACTGCACGACGACCTGGCCGGGTTCGACGTCGAGCGCGAGCGCCCCGCCGGGCAGCGCGAGGCCCGCGACGAGCGCGAGCGCGAGGGCGGTGAGCGTGTGAGGAAGTCGGAGCATGTCGGGCCGGGCGCCGCGGGGCGCCGTGCGGGCCCACATCAAGGAACACCGGCAGATCACCGAAGTTCCGTGTCACGGCATGATGGCGCACTGTGGAAGCGACCGCGCGCCAAACGGACGAGGAGTGGATGCGGGCCGCGCTGGACGAGGCCCGCGCCGCCCTGGCGCACGACGACGTCCCGATCGGGGCGGTCGTCGTCCACGCGGGACGGGTGATCGGCCGCGGGCACAACGAGCGCGAGCGCCGGCAGGACCCCACGGCCCACGCCGAGGTGCTCGCGCTCCGCGATGCCGCCGCGGCCCTCGGGTCCTGGCGCGTCCTGGACAGCACCCTCTACGTGACGCTGGAGCCGTGCGCGATGTGCGCGGGCGCGATCGTCCTGGCGCGGATCCCGCGGGTCGTCTACGGCGCCGCGGACCCGAAGGCCGGCGCGGCGGGCAGCATCATGGACGTGCTCGCCGATGAGCGGCTGAACCACCGCCCGAGCGTCGAGGCCGGGGTGCTGGGCGAGGCCTGCGGCGACCTGCTGCGCGCGTTCTTCGCCGAGCGGCGCGGCGCGTCCGGCTAGATTCGGACCCATGCCCCTGCGCGAAGTCCGGATCGCCGACGAGCTGGCGCCCGGCAGCAATCTCATCGAGGACCGCGTCTACGAGGACTGCCTGATCGTGGGGCCCGCGGTCTTCGGCCTCGTCGACGAGTGGGAGCTCACGGACTGCACCTTCAGCGGCCCGTGGGAGGAGGTCTTCTGGGTGGCCCCCGAGAAGGCGATCCAGGGCCCGATCGCCCTGCGCAACGTCGCGTTCCGGCGCTGCACGTTCGCCCCGCACATCGGGATCATCGGCCCGCAGCAGGTCATCGAGCAGGTCGGCCGCGACCTCCTCGCCTGAGCGCCGCTCAGAAGATGACGTAGGCCTTGGTCAGCGGCTCGTGGATCTCCCACGTGCCGGACCAGCCGCGCGGGAAGACCGCGAGGTCGCCCGCCCCGATGCGCACCGGGTCCGACCCGTCGGCGGTGACGGTCATCGACCCGTCGAGGACGTGGATGAACTCGGCGACCGTGTCGAAGCTCCAGCGCGACGGGCCGGGGGTGCAGCGCCAGATGCCCGCGGACTGCTCCCCGTCGCTCCACATCTCCACCCCCGACGTGCGCATCTCGGCGCCGGTCGCCTCCTTCAGCGGACCCCAGTCCTCGAGCTGCTCGGGGACGATGGTGACCTTCTGCAGGCGGGTGATGACGTCGGGCGACATGCGCGGATCCTCTCGGTCGGGCGGGGAGCGCGCGCATCCTCGCGCATGCCCGACTTTGTAACCAGGCAGCACAAGGTGTTGGCGCGTGCGCAGTCAGCCGAGCTCGAGGTCGGCCGCGGCTGTGGCGGACGCGCGGCCTAAGCTGGAGCCATGCCGTCCGCGCGCGACCTCCTGCACCGCTGGGCGCCGCCGCCCGAGTACCTGCTGAATCACGTGGTCAACCGCATCCCGCTCGTCGATGCGCGCATGGCGGCGTATGAGGCGCTCGGCGTGCGCTTTGCCGACCGGCGCCGCGCCACCGTCATGCTGCGCGCGGAGGTCGCCGCCCCCCGCAACCTGCGCATCGGCGTCGACTCGGTCATCGGCCAGTCCTGCCTCGTGGATGCCCGTGGCGGGATCACCATCGGCGACCGGGTGAACGTCACGTCGTTCACGCGCTTCATGACCGCCAAGCACCTCGTCGACGAGCCCGGCTTCCCGGACGTGCTCGAGCCGATCGTGGTCGAGGACAACGTGTGGATCGCGCTCGGCGCGACGATCCTGGGCGGGGTCACGATCGGCGAGGGAGCCGTGGTCGCCGCCGGAGCCGTGGTGGCGAAGGACGTGCCGCCGCGAACGATCGTCGCGGGCGTCCCGGCCACGGTCGTCCGTACCCGCGAGCCGGGGGTCGGCATGGAGCGCGGGTACCGGCCGAACTGGCTGTAGCCGATCGCGGCGCAGGCGCTCCGCGCGACGCGCTACCGTTGTCGCGCCGCTCTTCTGCGAGGTGTGCGCGGGGACGTTCCCGCGAGCCCCGCCGAAGACACCTGGAGGGGTGCCGGAGCGGTTGAACGGGGCGGTCTCGAAAACCGTTGTAGGGGTAACCCCTCTACCGAGAGTTCGAATCTCTCCCCCTCCGCTTTACCTGCATAGAGGTGGTTTCTCCGCTTTGCCGATACGACCGCCGACTTCGCCAGAAGTCGGCGGTCGCTCGTATTGGGAGAGTTTGGGAAGGTGATTCTCGGACCGGACGTAGCTCTCGTCGGGGGTCGTGGAAGTCGGGAACGGGACGGTCACGGAGACCTTCCAATCCGGTGGCACGGACGAAACCCCTGACAGCAGGCCAGATGGAGGGCCGTCCTGGGAGCGGGCGGTGTTTGCCGCCGGGCGCGGATCGCGTTAGCGTGGCTTGGCGTTCTGTCACCCAAGGAGTGGGGCATGCCGGTTCGAGGAGCATTTCTGGCGGTTGTCATCGCGGCGCTGGCGACGTCGTCGCAGGCTGGTGCCGCCGTCCCGTTGCAGGGCACGCAGATCGATCTGGCGAGCGGCTCGAACGGCCGGATTCAGTCTGCCGTCGACAACTCGTATGCCGGTGCTGCGCAGCCGGTCGGGGATGTCAACGGCGACGGTGTCGCGGACATGGCGTTCGGCGAGAGTCGCGCCGACTCCGACGCGGGGCGCATCGTCATCGCGCTGGGCGGTGCGGCGACGCCGGCATTCACCTCGCCGGACGTCGGGGCGCGAGGGTTCGTGATCCGGGGTCGTCCGGGGAGCCGGCTCAGCTCAGTGGCTGCGGCCGGGGACGTCAACGGTGACGGGATAGACGATCTGATCGCCGGCGCGTACACCGATGACGCGACCGGTTCGCAGGCGGGGGCGGCGTACGTGATCTTCGGGACCCGGGCTCCCGGCGATGTCGATCTCGCGGCGCTGGGCGGCGGCGGGTTCGCGATCCGCGGCGATGCGACGGACTATCTGGGCGCATCGGTGAGCGGGGTCGGAGATCTCAACGGTGACGGGCGTTCTGATGTGGTCGTCGGGGACTACTGCGCCGAGCCCGGTGCGGGTTGCGGCGCCGGTGAGGCGTACGTCGTGTTCGGGCGTCCCGGGACGACGACGGTCGATGTGCATGCGCCGTCGTTCTCGAGCCAGGGCTTCGTGATGCGCGACTCGGCGGGGACGGCCGGCGAGCAGTTCGGGGCGGTCGTTCGAGGGATCGGCGACTTCAACGGCGACGGGGTCCGCGACATCGCGGTGTGGGCGACGAGCAACGGGATGCCCCAGTACCTGAGGTCGGCGTGGGTGGTGTTCGGGAAGTCCACGACGACCGCCGTCGACGTCGCGACCGGCGGGGCCGTGCGGATCGATCCGCCCACGCCGGCCTCGCCGACACGCGATCACCTCACCGGCGCGCCGCACGACGCAGGTGACGCGAACGGTGACGGACGCGGCGACGTCATCATGGGCGTCCCGGAGGACGGAGCGCTGGGACGCAGCCAGGCGGGCGCCGCGGTCGTCATCTACGGCCGCCCGGGCACCACGACCATCAACCCACTGGCGCTCGGCTCCGGCGGCTTTCGCATCGAAGGAGCGTCAGCCGGCGACTACATGGCGGCCGCGGGGTCGAGCCCGGACCTGGACGGCGATGGGCGCCGCGAGCTGCTGCTCGGTGCCTCCGAGGCCGACAGTCGCGGACGGACGGACTCGGGGAGCGTCTGGGTGATCCCGGCCGTGCCGCCGCCGCTCGGTGTCGCCTACGACCTCCTGTTCCCGCCGCCCGGGGCGCGACAGATCGACGGCGCGAGCCCGGGCGATCGTCTCGCAAGTGCTGCAGGCGTCGGCGACGTCAACGGAGACGGCCGGCCCGACCTGACGGTCGGCGGGTACGGGACCGGCGGAAGCTTCCGCGGCGCCAGCGACCTACTGCTGGGTTTCGGGGCGCCCGCCGTGCAGTACGCGCGCATCGTAGGGACCGCGGGAACCCCGATCGCGCCCATCGCGCCGACCGGCCTGCGGCGCACCGGCACGCCCTCGTTCACCGCGACCGGTCTGCCCGCCGGCCTCTCGATCGACTCCGCGAGCGGCGTCATCTCCGGGACACCGCAGAGCGCGACGAGCGGAACGGCGACCGTGACGATGACCGACCTCGCCGGCTCGGCGGCAGTCTCACTCCCGCTGTCCGTCGCAGCAGCCGCGGCAGCGCCGCAGGCGCGGGTCACGCTGAGCTCCGTGTCCATCTCGCCTCGCCGGTTCGCTGCGGTACGACGCAAGGGATCCCGCGCGCCCGTCGGCGCGCGGGTCCGTTGGAAGCTCAGCGCCGCCGCACCCGTGAAGGTCACAATCGAGCGGCTCATCCCGGGCCGCCGCAGCGGCAAGCGCTGCGTCGCCAGAGCTCGCAGGGGAGCGCCCTGCACGCGCGCCCAGCGCGTCGCGACACTCTCGGTCAACGCACCGGCCGGCGACGGATCCCTGAAGCTCCCGGGAGCGCCCCGCAGAGTGCGCCTGACACCCGGCAGTTACCGCATCACCGTCGCCGTGAAGAACGGGCCGGTCGCCACGCCGGTGCGCTTCACCGTGCTGCGCTGACCGACGTCCATCGAACAGCCACGCCGGCGCACCGCCGAAGAAGCCTCGCCCGCGTAGGCCGACCCCGGCTCGGCACTCAGAGCTGACCGCCGGGCATCCCCCGGTGCCGGCGGTGAACCGGCCGCGGAGCAGTCCGGATGTCCCGTCTCGGGAATCCGTGCCGAACACGACTCCGGTCCGGATCCCCGGCTTCCATTCCAGATCGCCCACGACACGACGATGCGCGCCACCACGGCGCACAGATCGCCGGTACGCGGCGTACGATTCAGGCATGCTGACCGTCGAGGAAGCCGCCAGCAGAGTTGGACGCAGCCCCGCGACGGTCCGCCGCTGGATCCGCGACGGTCGCCTCAGCTCACACACCGAAGGTCGCCGGCGCGTGATCGACCCCGCCGACCTGGACAACGTTCGTGACGAGCTGTACCCGATGCTGCCGCTGCCACCGGAATGGCAGCGCCTCGAGGACGGCAGCCCGGCGCCCAACTGGGTCGCCGCGGTCGCGCTCTCACGCAGCGGCCGGTGAAGCTCGTCCTCGACGCAAGCGTCGCGATCGCCGCGTCCGCGACACCCGTCGGCTTCGCGCGCTTCGACGGCATCGAGCTCGTCGCCCCACCGCTGCTGTGGATCGAGGTGGTCTCCGCGCTGCACGCAGCGATGTGGCGCGGTGAGCTTCGCCGCGACCAGGCCGAGCCGATGCGCCAGCGCGCCCTCGCCGCTCCGATCAAGCGGACCGAGCCCGAGACCCTGCTAGCGGAGTCCTGGACCGTGGCCGACGAGCTCGGCTGGGCGAAGACCTACGACGCCAACTACGTCGCGCTCGCACGGATCCTCGACTGCAAACTCGTCACCCTCGACGCCCGCCTGCGCCGCGGGACCGCGCGCCTGGGATTCGTGATCGGCCCCACCGAGCTGTAGCCGGGCGCGACTATCCCAATCACTATCCCAACGGGCCCCCGAACGCGTGTAGTCTCCAGCATTCATAGAGGATCCGCCGCATCCGGTGGCGGGCTCGAAAACCGTTGTAGGGGTAACCCCTCTACCGAGGGTTCGAATCCCTCCCCCTCCGCTTGAGGTGGTTCGCCAGGCAGACGGGATCACTCGGCCGGTGTACGCTGCCGCCGGTGTTCGCGCTCCGCAGAGCGGCGCAGCGGCAGCAGCGCGCCGTGGTCGCCGCCTCATGTGCATTGGCGTCGCTCGGCGCGCTCGTCGTCGCGCCCGGTCCCGCGTCGGGCAAGACGGTCTACGCCGGCCCGGAGGCGGGTACGAAGACCGGGAGCTGCACGGATCCCGCGGCCATCACCTGTGGGCTCACCACGGCGCTGGCGAAGGTCGTCGCAGGGGACACGCTCGTGCTGTCGTCCGGGACCTACGTACGGTCGGCGCTGATCAACCTTCCGGCGGACGTCACCATGACCGGCGTCACGGGCGCGCCGCGCCCGCTGCTGACCGGATCGGTGGCGAACGACCCGCTCGTCGTCTCCTATTCCGGTGACCTCACGCTGCGCCACCTGCGCCTGCGCAACACCGCGTCGAACGGGCAGGCCGCCTCGATCGGCGGCGGCCTCGGGGAACAGCTCGTCCTGGAGGCGACCGGGGCCTCCGGCACGGGCGTCTACGTCGGAGACCTGCTGCGCGACAGCATCGTCCGCGCCAACGGTGCGAGCGCCGTCGCGGTCCGCGCGGGTGGATCCACCGCCGATCCCGGGCGACTTCGCAACGTCACGGTGATCGCCGACGGTGGCGGCACGGGTGTTCGCGTGGCCGGCTTCCTGGGCGGGGCGACCGGCTACTTCGACGAGCATGCCGACATCCGCAACTCGATCGTCCGCGGAACGCCCGCGCTCCTCGCGCAGGCGGCGGGCACCAACGCGAGCGGCGCCGGGACGATCGCGCTCGCCCGGTCCGACGTCCCGGTCTCCGGACGGACGACGGCCGGCGGCGCGTTCGCCCGGATCACCGATCTGGGTGGCAATCTCGACGGCGCGGCGCTGCTGACGGACATCGGGGCGGGAGACCTCCGCCAGCTGGCGGCGTCGCCGACGATCAACGCGGGCGCGATCGACGGGTTCACCGGCGCCAACGACGTGGACGGCGCGCCGCGCGTCACCGGCGCGGCGATCGACATCGGCGCACACGAGTACGTCCCGCCCCCGCCCGGATCACCATCGACCCCCTCCGCCCCCGGCGCGACGCCGGGCACCGGCACCGCGCCGGTCACGCCGTCCGGGCAGACCATCCCCCCGGTGCTCAGCCGGCTGGCGCTCGGCGTGCGCCGGTTTCGCGCCGCGCTCCGAGGCGCGAGCATCGCCGCCTCGCCGCGAGCGCCGGTCGGGACCCTCGTCATCTACGACGCGAGCGTCGCCGCGCGCACGACGATCGCTGTCGAGCGGGGGCGTCGCGGCGTCCTGCTCGGTGGCCGCTGCCGGGTTGCGCGGCGCGGCGCGGCGCGGCAGCGCACCTGCACGCGGTTCGCGCGCGTCGGCTCGGCGCAGCGCGTGGGCGTCGCGGGCACCAATCGCTTCCGGTTGACCGGCCGGCTCGGCGGACGCGCGCTGCGGCCCGGGCCCTACCGGCTCGTGATCACGGCGCGCGTGGGCGACGGGCCCGTCAGCCGGCCGGTGACGGCGCGCTTCGCGATCGTGCGCTGAGCGCCTCGCGGCAGAGCCGGCCGTCAGCACGGCGCTCAGCGGCGCCGGAAGTCCCAGCCCAGCAGCACGTCGATGCCCGTCATGCCGTAGCCGTCCACGCGCGGATCCCCGTTCCTGGTGGCCGACCAGAACCCGCGCGCCTGGGGGGCGCCCTGGGCGATCGCGCCGACGCCCGGGTCGATCCGCAGCGGGAGCGTCCCCGGCCCGGACGCGCTGACGGCCACGATGTCCGAGGCCTTCGTGCGGATCCGCAGCTGCGTGGAGCGCGTGACGAACACCGGGACGTTCACCCGGCGGACCGTGACGGCATTCGCGCGCGGCCGGAACGACGGGCCGATGTAGCGCGCCGTGCAGCAGGTGTACGTCCCCGGGATGTCCTGGCCGGTGAGCGTGTTGATCCGGGCCGAGCCGGTGAGGATCGTGAGCCGCAGGCGCGCCGGCGAGGGACCGGAGCGCACGCGGATGCGCACGATGCGCCCGCTCGACGGCACGATGGACCCGGGCCGGAGCGAGCCGATGTAGCCGAGGTGCTGGTAGGTGCACGAGGTCTGGTTCGTCGGCGCCACGACGACCCCGCCGATCGGGCCGAAGATCGTCGCCGCCTCGCAGCCGTACGGCGCGTTGGCCGGCCCGCGCATCGTGCTGCCGTACCACGTCGCGGATGCGGTGGCGGGCGCGGCGAGCACCACGGCGCAGGTCAGCAGGACGGCGGCTGGTCTCCTCATGGAGCGCAGCCTAGTCGGCGTCGTCCTACGCCGCAGCCGCCGCCCGGATCTGGCGGCCGCCCCAGAGGAGCGCGAGCCCGCGGACGATCAGCAGGATCCCGGCGAGGACCGCGCCGGCCCGCAGGCTGAGATCAGGGTAGGCGAGCACGACGACGCCCGCGAGCACCTCGAGCAGCCCGACGACGATCCCCGTCAGGCGTCCCTCGCCCTCGGCGAACGCCATGACGAAGCGCGTCACGCCGACCACGATGAACCAGGCGCCGAGGACGAGCACGAACACCGCGATCGTGCTGAACGGGTGCTTGATGAAGATCAGGCCGGCGAGCACGCTGAGCGCGCCGAGCAGCGCCAGGAGCGCGTAGCCCTCGTCACCGTGCGAGCGCAGCGCGCGCACGATCTCGAGCGCGCCGTCCACGAGCAGGAAGATCCCCGTGACGACGGCCAGCGTGACGAGCGTGATGTCCGGCCACACGAGCAGGACGATGCCCGCGAGGGTGCTGACGAGCCCGACGGCGACGAGCGTCCGCCAGATGTCGTGGGGATCCGCCGCTGTGTCCGATCGCTCGCTCTGCACCATCACTCCGTTTCGGTGACCCGTCTGCGCACCCTACCGGCGAGGGACGGGCCGGACGCTCAGGCGTTGAGGGCGGCCGCGAGCGCATCCGCCGCCTCGGGCGTCGCCACCGGACGCCGCTCCAGCCGCCGTCCGTGCTCGTCGACGATGTCGACGCTAATGGTGCGCGGGCCGCAGGCTCCGCCGAACGGCGCGCTGAGCAGCCACCGCACGGCGCTGCCCGGTGCGAGACGGTTGCGGACGACCGCGCGCGGGAACGGCTGCCTGCGCAGGAGGCCGTCGAGCGCGCCGCTGCGGTCCAGCCGCGCGAGCGCGTCCGCCCCGCCGATGGCGCGCTCCCCGATGACGATCTGCGGGGCCGTCGCTCCGCCGGTGCGCTCCAGGAGCGTCCGGCGGCCGTGCGGCAGCAGCTCGACCGGCTGTTCGGCGAACGGGACGCCGCGACGGCGCAGCCGCCGGCGGGCGTTCGCGCAGTGCACGCAGCCGGAGAGCGTGTAGACGAGCACCGGCGCTGCGGGCGGCGCCCCGGCGGCGGTGTCGTCGAGCGGGATCGTCACGGCGCACATCGTCTCAGCGCGCCGCGGCGCGCTCGCCGATCACCGCGAGCAGCTCGTCGAGCAGGCCCTCGGACGCGCGCGCGGCCGTCTCGACCATCAGCACGTGCACCTGCTCGCGGCTGAGGCGGTCGTACTCCAGCCACTGGCGGACGGCGCCCTCGGCGAGCGCCTCCCACGTGCGCAGCAGGCCCAGCTGCTCCGGGCCGAGCTCCGGCGCCGGTCCGAGGCCGATGACCTCGGCCAGCCGCAGCGCCGCGGTCTCGCGCGCGTCGTCGACGATCGCGCCGATCTCCGCGTCCGCCGACCCGGTGACCGCGATCGCCGCGAGGTAGAGGTCGCGGTTGCGCTCGATCGCGTCGAGCCAGCCGCCGATGCTCTCGTCCAGGCGCGAGCGCGAGGTCGCGCCCTGGACGAACGCCGGCACGGGCAGCTCGGGGATGCGCATCAGCCGGCGGACGACCTCGACGTACAGCTCGCGCTTGGTGCCGAAGTGGTGGTTGATCAGCCCCCGCGTGATGCCCGCGGCCTCGGCGATGCTGTCGAGCGAGACCTCGTCGTAGGGGTGCGCGCGGAAGATCTCGTCCGCGGCCCGCAGGATCTGGGCGCGGCGCTCGTCCGGCGCCAGGCGCCGGGCGCGGGGACGGGTGGATCCGGGCGGCGTCACGTCTGCGCCTCGGGGTCCTCCTCGATCGCCGCCAGCAGGGCGCCCGCGTCCACCTGGGCGCCGACCTCGACGCTGAGGACCGAGATCACCCCGTCGGCCGTGGCGACGATCTCGTGCTCCATCTTCATCGCCTCCATGGCGAGCAGCGGCTGGCCGGCGCTCACGCGATCGCCGAGCGCGACGTCGACGCGGATCACGCTGCCCGGCATCGGCGCCAGCAGCGAGCCCGCCGCGACGAGCGCGGCGGGATCCGGGTAGCGCTCGGCTTCGACGACGTCGACCTGGCCCGAGGGCCCGGACACGTGGACGGCGCCCGCGAGGCCGCGGCGCACGCTCCAGCGAGAGCGCACGCCGTCGAGTTCCAGCTCCACCGCGCCCGGTGCGGCGTCGATCAGCCGCAGGTTCGCCGCCACCGGCTCCCCGTCCACGGCGAGGTGGTCGAGCGCGCCGCGCAGGAATCGGTAGCCGACGGAGACGGGGGCATCGCCGTCGGCGAACTCGACCGTCTGGTCCTGCCCCGGGTTGTTGCGCCAGCCGCTCGGGAGCGTCGCCTGCACGCGCGCGGCGGCGCGGCGCTCCGCCTGGCCCGCGAGCGCCGCAGCGGCCAGCGCCGCCCGCCGGTCGGCGCCGTCCACGAGGTCCGCCACGAGGCCCTCGGCGCCCGGGCGCGTGAGGAAGTGCGTGTCGACGTCCCCGGCCAGGAACGCCGGGTCCTCGAGCAGCCGCACGAGGAAGTCGCGGTTCGTGCGCAGGCCGTCGATCTGCGCCTCGCGCAGCCCGGCCGCCAGCACGCGGGCCGCCTCGGTGCGCGTCGGCGCGTGCGCGATGACCTTCGCGACCATCGGGTCGTAGTGGACGGAGACCGTCGACCCGTCCTCCACGCCCGTGTCCACGCGCAGGCCGTGCCGCTCGGGGAAGCGCAGCCGCGTCAGCGTGCCGGTCTGCGGAAGGAAGTCCGCCGACGGGTCCTCCGCGTAGAGGCGCACCTCGATCGCGTGCCCGCGGGGCTGGGGCGCGTGCGCCGCCTCCGGAATCGTCGCGCCCGCGGCGATCTCGAGCTGGAGCCGCACGAGGTCGAGGCCCGTCACCTCCTCGGTGACCGGGTGCTCGACCTGCAGCCGCGTGTTCACCTCGAGGAAGTAGAAGGCGCCGTCGGGAGCGAGCAGGAACTCGACGGTGCCGGCGCCGACGTAGCCGATCGCCTTCCCGGCGGCCACCGCGGCGTCGCCCATGTGGGAGCGCAGCACCTCGTTGACGGCGACGGACGGCGACTCCTCGAGGATCTTCTGGTGGCGGCGCTGCACCGAGCACTCGCGCTCCCCGAGGTGCGTGACGGTGCCGTGGTGGTCGCCGAGGATCTGGATCTCGATGTGCCGGCCGGAGGGGACGTAACGCTCCAGCAGCAGCGTGTCGTCCCCGAATGCGTCGGCGGCGAGCCGGCGCGAGGAGGCGACCGCCGCCTCCAGCGCGTCGGGCGCCTCGACGACCTGCATGCCCTTGCCGCCGCCGCCGGCGGACGGCTTGACGAGCAGCGGGTAGCCGACCGCCTCGGCGGCTTCGAGGAGCGCCGCACCCTCCAGCCCTCCGGCGTCGATGTCGGGCAGGACGGGCACGCCGGCCTCGGCGAGCAGCCGCTTCGCGCCGAGCTTCGACCCCATCCGCCCGATCGCGTCGGGCGAGGGGCCGACGAACGTGATCCCGGCGTCCGCGCACGCCTGCGCGAATCCGGCGTTCTCGGCCAGGAAGCCGTACCCGGGATGGATCGCGTCGGCGCCGGTCGCGCGGGCGGCCTCGATGATCGCCTCGCCGCGCAGGTAGGACTCGGCGGGCGCGGCGCCGCCCAGGCGCACCGCCCGGTCGGCGAGCCGGACGAACAGCGCGTCCGCGTCGGGGTCGGAGTGGACGGCGACGGTCGCGATGCCCATCTCCCGCGCGGTGGCGATGATGCGACAGGCGATCTCGCCGCGGTTGGCGACGAGCAGGGTGCGGATCTCGCGCGGCTCGGCCACCGGCCTCACATCCTCATGACGCCGTAGGCGTCGGCGCCGTGGACCGCGGAGCCGTGGCACGCCGAGAGCGCGAGGCCGAGCACCGTGCGGCTGTCGCGCGGGTCGATGATGCCGTCGTCGAACACACGGCCGGACATCGGGAGCGCGAGCGACTGCGACTCGATCATCTGCTCGACGCCGGCGCGCAGCTGCGCGTCCGCCTCCTCGTCGTACGGCTGGCCGCGCGACTCCGCGGCGGCGCGCGCGACGATCGACAGCACGCCCGCCAGCTGCGCGCCGCCCATCACCGCGATCTTCGCGTTGGGCCAGACGAAGTTGAACCGCGGCAGGTAGCCGTCGCCGCTCATGCCGTAGTTGCCGGCGCCGTAGGACCCGCCGCAGACCATCGAGATGTGCGGCACCTCGGAGTTCGAGACCGCGTGGATCATCTGCGAGCCGTGCTTGATGATGCCGCGCTGCTCGTACTCGGCGCCGACCATGTAGCCCGTCACGTTGTGGAGGAACAGCAGCGGGACGTCGATCTGGTTGCTCAGCTGGATGAACTGCGTCGCCTTCTGCGCCTCCTCGCTGAAGAGGATCCCCTGGGTGTTCGCGAGGATGCCGACCGGGAAGCCGTGGATGGCCGCCCAGCCGGTCGTCAGCGACGTGCCGTAGGCGGGCTTGAACTCGTCGTAGTCCGACCCGTCGACGAGCCGCGCGATGACCTCGCGCATGTCGAAGGGCTCCTTGAGGTCGACGGAGGCGATCCCGCAGAGGTCGTCGATGTCGTGCAGCGGCTCGCGGACCGGCAGCACGGTCGGCCCGGGCCCGTGCTTGCGCCAGTTCAGCCGGCGCACGATCTGGCGCGCCAGGCGGATCGCGTCGGGCTCGTCGACGGCGAGGTAGTCGCCCAGGCCCGAGACGCGGGCGTGCATCTCGGCGCCGCCGAGCGACTCGTCGTCGGACTCCTCGCCCGTGGCCATCTTCACGAGCGGCGGCCCGCCGAGGAACACCTTCGAGCGCTCCTTGATGAAGACCGTGTAGTCGGCCATCCCGGGGTTGTAGGCGCCGCCCGCGGTGGCGTTGCCGAAGACGACGGAGATGTTCGGGATCCGGTCCTTCGACAGCTCGGCCTGGCGCCGGAAGCCCGCGCCGCCGGGGACGAAGATCTCCGCCTGCGTCGGCAGGTCGGCGCCTCCGGACTCGGTCAGCGCGATGTACGGCAGCCGGTTGACGCGCGCGGTCTCCATCGCGCGCACGGCGCGCCGGAAGGAGTACGGGTTCTGCGACCCGCCCTTGACGGTCGCCTCGCTGGCGACGATGACGCACTCGACGCCCTCGACCACGCCGATGCCGGTGATGACGCTCGCGCCGGTCTTGAACTGGGTGTCGTAGGCGGCGAACGGGCTGAGCTCGAGGAACGCGGTGTCGCGGTCGAGCAGCAGCTCGATCCGCTCGCGCGGCAGCAGCTTGCCGCGCTCGCGGTGGCGCTGCGTGTAGCGCTCGCCGCCGCCCGCGCGCACGTCCTCGAGCACCGCGTCGAGCTGCTCGAGCAGCTCGAGCATCGCCTCGCGCTTACGCCGGAAGTCCGGCGCGCCCGTGTCGACGCTCGTGCGCAGCGCTGTCATCGCGAGGGCTCCCCGTGGCGGAGACCGGTGCGGCCGGTCGAGCAATGGCGCGCTGTCATCGGCGCTCCTCCTGCGGGATCGCGCCGCGGTCGGTGGCGACCTCCGCGGGTGGGTAGCGGGTCTGCGAGACGTCGTGACCGAAGTCGACGTTGACGACGCTCCCGGTGATCGCCCGGCCGGCCGGCGAGACGATGAACGCGATCGTCTCCGCGACATGGCCCGGCTGCGTGAGCTCGCCGGCGAGCACGGTGTTCATGTAGTGGTCGCGGAACTCGGGCGGGTACTTCGTCAGGAACGTGTCGGTCTCCACGATCCCCGGGGCGACGGCGACGAGGTTGATCCTGAACCGCGCCCACTCGGCGGCCAGCACCTTCATGAGGTTCTCGACCCCGGCGCGCGCGGCCGAGGAGTGGGCCATGCCCATGAGGCCGGTGTGCGGCGTCAGGGTCACGCTCACGACCCGGCCACCACGACCGGACGGGATGAACGCCTTCGTCGCGACGGCGTGCGTCATCAGCCAGGTGCCCTCGAGGTTCAGGCGGACCACCGTGCGAAAGCCCTTCGGCGTGATGTCCTCGGCGGGCGAGAGGAACTGGCCGCCGGCGTTGTTGACGAGGATGTCGATGCGGCCGTGGCGCTCGAGCGCGCCGTCGACGAGCGCGTCGACCTGGTCCTCCTCGCGGATGTCGCAGACGACGCCCTCGATGCGGCCGGGCGGGGCGAGCGCCGCCGTCTCCTCCAGCGGCTCGATCCGGCGCCCGCAGACGACGACCGTCGCGCCGAGGCGCGCGAACTCGAGCGCGGTCGCGCGGCCGATGCCCGAGCCGCCGCCGCTGACGATCGCGACCTGCCCGTCGAGGATGCCCTCGGCCAGCACGGGCTCCATCAGTAGGACCTCGGCAGCCCGAGCGCGTGCTGGGCCACGTGGTTCAGGATCATCTGCTCGCTGACCGGGGCGATGCGCAGCAGCCTCGCCATCCACCACAGGTCGGAGATCCCGTACTCGATCGCCACGCCGTTGCCGCCGTGCGTCTGGATCGCCGCGTCCACGCAGTGGTTGGCCGCTTCGCCCGCCGCGAACTTCGCCATGTTCGACGCCTCGCCCGCGAGCGCCCCGGCGCGGGCGTCGATGAGCGCCGCGGCCTTCTGCGTCATCAGCCGTGCGAGCTCCAGCTCGATCTTGCCGCGTGCGAGCGGGTGCGCGATCGCCTGGTGGGCCCCGATCGGCGTGCTCCAGACGGTGCGCTCGTTCGCGTAGGCGCAGGCCTTCTCCAGCGCATGCCGGGCGAGGCCGTTGGCGCCGGCGGCGGCGATGACGCGCTCGGGGTTGAGGCCGTCGAAGGTGACCGGGAGACCCCCTCCTCGCCGCCGACGATGCGCTCGGGCTCGACCTCGACGTCGTCGAAGAAGAGCGTCCACTGCTTGTCCGGACCGAGGTAGGGCAGCTTGATCGGGGCGCGCGTGAAGCCGGGCGCGTCCACGTCGACGATGCACAGCGTCGGCTTGCCGAGCTCGCCGTCCGGGCGGCGGAAGCGGGCGACGACGAGCACGGCGTCCGCGTCCTCGACCCCGGAGATGTAGGTCTTCTGGCCGGAGAGCAGGTAGCGGTCGCCGTCGCGTCGCACCTCGGTGCGCAGGTTGTGCGAGTTCGTGCCCGCGTCGGGCTCGGTGATCGCGAACGCGAGCTTCGTCGTGCCGGCGGCGATCCCGCGCAGCCAGCGCTCCTGCTGCTCGGGCGTTCCGTGAAGGGCCAGGATCGTCCCCGCGATCGCCGGCGAGACGACGAGCATGAGCGTCGTCATCCCGATGGCGGCGGCGATCTCCTCGGCGACGAGCGTCAGACCCGTCATCCCCATGCCGCCCCCGCCCCACGCCTGCGGGATGTTGATCCCGGTGAAGCCCGCCGCGGACAGCGCCTCCCAGAGCTCCGTCGGCGGCTGCCCGGCCTCCTGGCAGCGCCGCGGGTAGTCCTCACCGAAGCCGAGACAGATGCCGCGCACGGACTCGCGGATCGCCTGCTCCTCGTCGGAGGGGACGAGCGACAGCGTCAGCGCGGGGTGGGCGGTCGACGACATGCCGCGGGACGCTACCAGCCTATTGGCGCTCCGACAATAGATCCTGGCGAGACGCCGGTGCGGGGCCGCGAACCCCCCGACGAGTCCACCCGATACGATCGCGTGTCTCATGAGCGGAAACGTCCGGATCGCGCTGCTGCTCGCCGCGGGGGTCACCCTCCTCGCCGGCGCGAGCACCGGGCTGCTGTTCGTTCTGCCGGTCGCGCTCCTCGTTGCGGCACTGGCACTCGGGCGCTACCCCGGCGAGCGCGTCCTGCTCGCCCACAGGCGCGGCGGCGCTCCGGCGCGACGGCCGCCGGCCGTCAGGGCACTCGGGTCGGCGGGACGCTCGCCGCACACCCTCACCCCGCTCGGGACCGCGCTGCTCGCGTTCCACCGCGCGGTGCGCCCGCCGCCGCTCGCCGGCGTCTGACGCACCCGTCGCCGCCGGCCCCGTCGGGTCGCCCCGGCCCGCTCTGCGCCGCCCGCCCCGCGGGCGCTGCAGCGGTGCGCAACGACGCTGAGAGGGGAGCCTCCGTGCTCCCGCCGAGCTGACGCTCGCCGCGCCGGGACGCCCGTTCCGGTGCGCACATCGCGGCGCCGCCGCGCGCCGGAACCCCCCACTGCTGCATGACCAGGAGGTCACACACGATGTCTCGAAGGACCACTCGTCCCAGCGCGCTCTGCGCGGGACTGCTCGCCGTCTCGCTCGCCGGGATCGCGCCCGTCGTCGCACCCGCAGGGGCGGCGACGAAGACCCAGTCGGTCGACATCCGCTTCGCGGCGGTCGCCGGTAACACGCCGGTCGCCTGCGGCAAGCCGATCGCAGGCCTGGGCAAGACCCTGAAGACCGCGCAGCTCGCCGATCTGCGCTTCTACATCTCCGAGGCCAAGCTGCTGCGCAGCGATGGTCGCGCCGTCAGCGTGAAACTCGCCGCCGACTCCCAGTACCGCGTCACACGTGGCAACGACCGGGTGACGCTCATCGACCTCGAGAACGGCGCCGGATCCTGCACCAGCGGCACCCGGGGCACGAATCCGGTCGTCCGCGGCACGGTGCCGCAGGGGAAGTACGTCGGCGTGCAGGTGACCGTGGGCGTGCCGTTCGCGCTCAACCACACCGACGTCCCGGCGGCGCCCCGTCCGCTGAACGTCGCCGCGATGTCGTGGTCGTGGCAGGCCGGCAGGAAGTTCGCCAAGATCGACGTGACGGACCCGGGCGGTCCGACGGGCTCGTGGACGTCGAAGCAGTTCAACGTCCACCTCGGAAGCACCGGCTGCACCGGCAACCCGGCGACCGGGCAGACCGTGAGCTGCCGTGCGGCCAACCGCTCCGTGCTGAAGTTCGCGCGGTTCAACCCCCAGCGTCAGCAGATCGCGGTCGACCTGCGAACGCTGCTGGCGGGGAACGACGTCACGACGAACCTCGCGGGCGCCCCCGGGTGCATGTCCGGCCCGACCGACCCCGAGTGCAACGGCGTCCTGAGCGCCTTCGGCGTCGACTGGCGCGCTGACGGCAACGGCACGGGCAAGTCCCCGTCCGGCTCTGCGCAGCGGGCGTTCCGCGTGATCGCTCGATGACCCGTCCGCGGGGTTCCCGGCGCACCGCTCGCGCGGGAACCCCGCGGCGCCTCCTGCTGCGCCTCCTCGCAGGCGCAGCGCTCGTGGTCGCCGGCGTCGCCGTGCACGGCGCCGCGGCGACCACGAGCGCGGGAGGCTCGCCCGGCGCCGGCGCGTGGCGCTGGGTCCTGCCGAAGGGCTTCCCGGAGCCGCGCGTCCCGAAGGCCAATCCGATGAGCACCGCCAAGATCGAGGTCGGGCGGCGCCTCTTCTACGACACCCGCCTCTCGGCGAACGACACCCAGTCGTGCGGGAGCTGTCACCGGCAGGAGCTCGCGTTCACGGACGGGCGCGCGACCGCCATCGGCGCCACGGGCCAGGCGCACCCGCGCAACTCCCAGCCGCTCGCCAACGTCGCCTACAACGCCACGCTCACCTGGGCCAACCCCGCGCTCGTCACGCTCGAACGGCAGATGGAGGTGCCGCTGTTCGGCGAGAACCCCGTCGAGCTGGGAGTCACCGACGCCAACCAGGGCCGCATCCTCGCGCGGCTGCGGCGCGACAGCTGGTACGCGCGCCGGTTCCCCCGCGCGTACCCCGGCAAGCGGCGCCCGATCACCTGGACGACGATCATCCGGTCGATCGCCGCGTTCCAGCGCAGCATCGTCTCCGCAGACTCGCGCTACGACCGCTACCTGCACGGCAAGGTGCGCCTGAGCACCTCCGAGACCCGCGGCATGAACCTCTTCATGGGCGAGCAGGCGGAGTGCCACCACTGTCACGGCAGCTTCATCTTCAACGACCAGGCGACCTACGTGGGCGCCGCCGCCGAGACGCCGGCCTTCCACAACACCGGCCTCTACAACCTCGGCGGGACCGGCGCCTTCCCCGAGCCCAACCGCGGGGTCTTCGAGGTCACCGGCCGGCGCGCGGACATGGGCCGCTTCCGCGCGCCGTCGCTGCGCAACGTCGCCCTGACCGCCCCCTACATGCACGACGGGTCGGTCGCGACCCTCGCCGACGCCATCGACCACTACGCCGCAGGAGGCCGCGTCATCCCCGAGGGCCTGCTCGCCGGCGACGGACGCAAGAACCCCTTCAAGGACCCGCTGATCGCGGGGATCGAGCTCAGCGCGCGTGACCGCGCCGACCTGGTCGCGTTCCTGGAGGCGCTCACCGACCGCACGCTGGTGACGAACCCGAGGTTCGCGGACCCGTTCCGGCGGGCGCCGTGAGGGCGCACCCCGCGCTCAGCGGATGTCGACGGGCACGCCCCCGCGCAGGCGCCGGGCGAGCCAGCCGACGAGCGTGTCGGGCATCCGCACGCAGCCGTGTGAGCGGGCGCTTCCGAGCGGATCGGCGAGCAGGCCGCCGGCACGACCGTGCAGCGCGATCCGCCCGGGCCCGCCGTCATAGGAGTGCAGGACGCGCGAGTACGCCGTGAGATGCAGCGCCCACGGCCCGATGACGGCGCCGCGCGGCTGACGCACGCGCTCGTAGACCGCGAAGCGTCCACGCGGCGTCGGGGTCGACGGCGCGCCGATGACGACGCGCGCGGACCGGACGACGCGGCCGGCGCGCAGGACGGTGAGGCGCCGCTGCGCGAGGCTGATCCGCACCCGCCAGCGCGTGCGGACGAGCTGGACGGCGTCGCGGTCGATCCAGGCGCTGGACCCGTTCGGGCGGCTCGGGACCGCGACGCGCAGCCACAGGCGCCCCGACGGCGAGCTGCGGGACCCGAGGACCATGAGGCCGACCGGGCCGTGCGCCCAGGCGGCGAACGTGCGCAGCCGCACGCGGACCGGCGAGGTGCCGTCCGGGCTCGCGTGGGCGAGCGTCGGGCGCACGATGCGCGCGATCATCGACGACTCGTCGGTGGGCGCGAGCGGATCCGGCGCGGCCGCGGGCGCGGCCGCCGGTGCCGCGAGCGCCGGCGTCAGCAGCGCGGCGACCGCCACACGACGAGCCCCGCTCAACCGGTCACCCCCGCCCCGCGCCGCACGACGGCGCGAGCCCCGCGGACCGTGACGCCGACCTGCGCGCGCCTGCTGGTCGCGCGCGTCGCCGTCACGACCGCCACGTTCGTGATCGTCACGCCGCCCGGGGCGTCGCGCGCGACGCGCGCCTCGAAGCGGACGGTCGTCTTCTTCCCCGCGGCCAGGCGCGCGCGGGTCCAGCACGCGTTGCCCTTGATGAAGCGGGCGCCCGGCGTGCGCAGGTAGGTCAGGCGCGCCGGCAGCTGATCGCAGATCCGCACGTCGGTCGCGTCGGTCGTGCCGGTGTTCGTGACCGTCACCCAGTAGATGAGCCGCTGGCCCGCGGCGACCCGCCGGGCCGAGACGGTCTTGCGGATCGCGAGCGTCGGCGCAGCGGCCGGAGGGGTCTCACCGCCGCCCTGACCGCCGCCCGAGACGGCGGTGGTCAAGGTCGTCGCCGTCGCCGTCGCACTGTTGTTCGAGGCGTCCGGGTCGGGCTGCTCACCGGTGACCGACGCGCTGTTGGTGACCGACTTCCCGGCGTCCCCGGCATCGGTCCGTGCGACGACCGCCACCTGCGTGCTCGCGCCGGCGGGCAGCGTGCCGACCGCGCAGGTGATCGTCGCGCCGGTCGCGCAGGAGCCCTGGTCGGGCGTCGCCGAGACGAGGGTGACCCCGGCCGGGAGCGTGTCCGCGACCGTGACGTTCGTCGCGACCGAGGGGCCCCGGTTCGTGACGATGACCTGCCAGGTGATCGTCCCACCGGCGACGGCCGTGGCCGGCCCCTGCTTGGCGATCGCCAGGTCGGCGGACGGGCCCACGAGCGTGGAGGAGGTCGCGGTGTCGTCCGCGGGGTCGCCATCGCCCTGGTCGCCGTCGACGGTGGCGGTGTTGACCAGCGTCCGATCGGCCAGCGCGACCGGGGCGGTCGCCGCGATCGTGAACGTCTGCGAGGCGCCGGCCGCGAGCGCGCCGACGGGGCACGTCACGGTGCCGGACGCCTGCGTGCAGGGGCTGTCGGCGCCGACGAAGACAACGCCCGCCGGGAGCGGGTCGGTGATCGTCACGCCGGTCGCGTCGTCCGGTCCCTGGTTGGAGACCGTCAGGGTCCAGGTGACCTCGCCGCCCGCGGGGACGGTCGCCGGGGCCGTCTTCGTGATGGCGAGATCCGCCCGCGGTCCGACGGTGACGTCGGCCGAAGCGCTGTCGTTGGAGTGATCGCGGTCGTGCGTCTCGCTCGCGACCGTGGCCGTGTTCGTCCAGACGCCGTTGGTGATGCCCTTGACGACGAACTGACGCGCGGCGGAGGCACCGCTCGCCAGGTCGCCGAGGTCACAGGTGACGGTGCCGGAGGCCTCGGCGCAGCCGGCGTCGGCCGAGACGAACTCCAGGCCCGCCGGCAGCGGGTCGGAGATCGTGGCGTTCACGGCCGCCGACGGCCCGTCGTTGGTCGCGGTCAGCGTGAACGTCGTCGTGTGGTTGCGCAGGATCGCGGCGGGGGCGGCGCTCTTGGCGAGGCGCAGGTCGGCGTCCTGGGCGACGTCCGTCGCGTCGGTCGCGTCGTCGTTGGTGTGGTCGGGGTCGTGCGTCGTGGCGGTGACGGTCGACGTGTTCGAGACGGTCGTCCCGGCCGCGGCCGCCAGGACGGTGACCTGGATGTCGCGGGTGACCGAGTCGCCGTCGTCGAGCGTGCCGACCGCGCAGGTGACGGTGCCCGACGCCTCCGTGCACGGAGCGTCGGCGGAGACGAACCGCACGCCCGCGGGCAGCACGTCGCGCAGTTCGACGCCCGCGGCCGCGTCGGGGCCGTCGTTGGTCGCGCCGATCGTGTAGGTGATCGTGTCGCCGGCGTTCGCCGTCGCGGGCGCGACCTTCGTCGCCCGCAGGTCGGCGGTGGGGTTCACGACGACGGAGGCCGTGCTCTCGTCGTTGGACGAGTCGGGATCGGTGGTCGTGGTCGAGACGGTCGCGGTGTTGTCGTGCGTGCCCGTCGCGGTCGCGGTCGTGGTGACCTGCAGTGTCACCGCGGCACCGGCGGCGAGTGCCCCGAGCGGGCACGTGACCGTCCCCGAGGCCTCCGTGCAGGGTGCGTCGGCGGAGACGAAGCTCGTGCCGGCCGCCAGCGGGTCGCTGACGACGACGTTCGCCGCGTCGGAGACGCCGTTGTTGCTCGCGACGAGGGTGTACGTGATCTCCTCGCCGTTGTTGACCACGGGCGCGGAGGCGCTCTTCACGATCTGGACGTCGGCGGACGGCGCGAGCGTCGTCGTGACCGAGGCCGTGTTCGGGCGCGGACCGGGGTCGGGCGTCGGCGAGGCGGCGGTCACGGTGTTCGTCCGCGGGCCGGTCGCGCTCGCCGGGTAGGAGATGACGACGTCCGCGCTGAACGAGCCGCCGGAGGCCAGGTCACCGACGGCGCAGGACACGACGCCGGACGCCTCGGTGCAGCCGCCGCTCGCGCTGACGAAGCTCGCGTTCGCCGGGAGCGGATCGCTGAGGGTCACGCTGCGCGCGACGGACGGGCCGTGGTTCGTGACGCCGACCGTGTAGGTGAGGTCGGGCCCGCCCGGCACGCCGGTGGCGGGTCCGGACTTGCTCGCCTGCAGGTCGGCGGACGTCGCGACGATCCGCGAGCCGGTGTCCGAGACGACCGCGGGGACGTCCTGGGCGGTCGTCGAGGCGGTGTTGGTCAGCGTGGTGCCCGATGCGAGGTCGGGGTCGGTGGCGACCGGGACGGTGATCGTCCGCGTGGCGCCCGCCGCGATGCTCGCGAGCGTCCAGACGACGGTCGTCTGCCCGACCCCCGGGCCGGGCGTGATCGAGGTTTCGGTGAACCCGCCGGACGGGGCGACGCTCGCCGCGCCCGGCGTGTAGGTCGTGCCCGCGGGGAGCACGTCGGTGACGGTGACGGCGTGCGCGAGGCCGGAGCCGGTGTTCGTCACCGCGATCGTCCAGCTGGTGGGTGACCCGGCCGTCATCGCGCCCGCGTCGGGCGTCTTGGCGATGCTCAGGACCGGCGCGAGCAGCGTGGCGGTCGCCGGGTCCGGGCCGGCCGCGTAGGGCCCGCTCGCGTTCCCGCTGTTGCCGCCCTCGTCCTTCGCGCTCGTGTCGGCGGTGTTGACGTTGGGGCCGGGGCCGGGCGCGGTCAGGAGCGCCTGGAGCGACGGTGTCGCGCTGAACGTGAGCGTGATGCTCGCGCCGGGAGCGAGGTCCTGGCCGGTCGTCCAGTCGAGCTCGTCGCCCGCGGCGTCCGGGGTGACGACCGGTGCGATCGCGCCTCCGGGGCTGAAGCTCGCCGAGCCGGCGTCGTAGCTCCAGTTGGCCGGCAGGACGTCGTGGACGCTCACGCTCTTGGCGACCGCCGTCGCCGACGTGTTCGTGACCACGACGCGCCAGGGGAAGGACTGGCCCCACTCGACGGACGCCGTCTCCGGGTTGCCCGGGCGGCCGGTCGTCTTGGCGATCGTCAGCGTCGGGAAGTCGAGCGTCACGGTGACGGCGTCCGAGCCGCCGTCGGTGTAGTCGCGGAAGACCCAGCCCGGGTTCGCCGCGCGGGTCGCGGCGGGGACGCCGAAGTAGTGCGGGACGGCCGCGGTGTTGACGATCGTCTGCCCGTCGGTGAGCCCTGCGACCGGGACGAGGCCCGCGGTGTACGTGAGCGTCACGGACCCGCCGGCGGCGATCGGGCCGGGAATCGTCCAGGCCATCGCCGGGTCGCCGGCGGTCCATGGATCCGTGTTCGCGGTCGTCGAGACGCCGGGCGCGAGCGTGACCGCGGTCAGCTCGGCGTCCGGCCGGTCGGTGACCTGAACGTCGTAGGCCGGGGCGTTGCCCGTGTTCGTCACGACGATCCGGTAGCTGAAGGCGTCATCGGCATGCGCGGACGCGCTGTCGGCGTAGGCCCCGCCGGAGACCGACACCTGCTTGCTCACGGTGACGCGCGGCTCGATCACGGTGACCCTGGCGATGCTCGTCGCGGACGTGTCGTCGAAGGCCGTCGGGATCGAGGCCGGGTCGAAGGTCCGCAGGTTCGTCAGGTTCGACGAGACCCTCGCTGCGTTGTCCGCCGTCTGCCCGGTCACGACGTTCGCCCCGCCGTTGCGGTGCGTGGCGCGCAGATGCGCCCTGTAGACGACCGTCACGACGCGCTCCGTCGGTGCGGCCGTGAGATCCCCGAGGTCCCAGGCGAGGTTCGTCACGCCGCCGGTGATCGTCGGCGTGTAGGACTGGACGGTGATCGCCGGCGGGCAGCCGCTCGTGCACGTCGCCGACACGAGGCCGTCGTAGTCCAGCGCGTCGGGCAGCGTGTCGCGCAGCGTGACGTCGTAGAGATTGATGTTCGCGGGGATCGTGACGGCGGCCGTGTACTGGACCGGGTCACCGATCGTCGCGGTCGTGCGGTCGGCGGTCTTCGTGACGGTCGCGCCCCCGATGCGCACGGTGTCGCTCGTCGTGGACCGGTACCCGGTGTTCGAGGTCGAGGCCGCGGTGCGCTCGCCGGTCGCCGCGCCGGACATGCTCGTCGTGGTCGCGGTCACGCTGTTCGTGAGCGTGTTGCCGGCGACGGCGGGATTGTCCACCCGCACGCGGTAGGTCATCACCACGCTGGCGTTGGGCGCGATGTCGACGGCGGTGCGCGTGATCGTGCGCGCCGCGAGGTTCCAGACCGCGCCGCCGGTGCCCGGAACGGTCGCGCCGTCCGCGAGCGGGAGGTTGCCCGGTGCGACGTCGATCGGAGTGAGCCCCGCGGGCACCTGGTCGACGACGGTCGTGTCGTAGGCGGTCGAGACGCGCGAGGCGTTCGAGTTCCGCGTCGTCAGCGTGTACGTGACGACCTGGTCGGGGACGACGCGGGCGGGGTTGGCGCTGTCGGTCTTCGTCTGCGTGATCAGCGGCTCGACGATCTGCACGCTCGTCGTGTTCGACGTGCGCGTCTGGGCGCCGATCACCGGGTCCGTCCAGGTGGACGTCGCGGAGTTCGTGACGCCGGTGCCCGCGGTGCGCACGTTGGCCGCGACGTCCGCGATCCGCGCGATGAACGTCATGACGATCGTCGTGTCGCCGCCGCTCGCGGTGTGGCCGGCGGCGGGCGCCGTCACCGTCGGCGTCGACGACGCCTCGCTCGTGCTCCAGGTTCCCGGGAGCGGCGAGCCGTTGAGCGTCACCGTGAGCGACCCCGCCTGGTAGACGCTGCGCGCCGTCGCGACCGCATCGGCGATCTTGAAGCTCGCGGGGACGCTCGTCCCGTTCGGGATGACCGTCGTGACGGTGTACGTGATGTTCTCGCCGATCGTCCCCTGCGCGCTGGTGTTGCCCGCCAGGACCGGGGTGGCCGCGGTCTTGGCGATCGTCACGTTGCGCGTGACCACGTTGGAGAAGTTGTCGGCCGCCGGGACGTTGGGCGTCGCGGGGTTGGCGGTGTCGATGTTGCTCGCCGGCGTGTAGGTGAAGAACGTGCCGAGGTTCGACTGCGTCTGGAACGAGCGCACCCCGGCGTGGTTGACCAGGGTCCGGGCCGGGCCGATGCTCGCCGGGATCAGGACCTTGTAGGTCAGCGTCGTCGTCGCGGCCTGCGCGAGCGAGGGCACGGTCCACTGGATGCGGTCCTGCGCCGGGAACGGCGCGTCGACACAGGTCCCCGCGGCGCTGATCGCGGTGATCTGGCCGATCGTCGCGCAGTCGTACTCCGCCGGCAGCAGGTCCCAGACCACGACGTTTCTCGCGTCGGCGGTCCCCGTGTTGCCGAGGTCGACGCGGTAGGTCACGGTGTCGCCGCCCTTGACGGTCACGCCGTCGACGTCGGGACCGTTGACCGTCCCGGAGTTCACCTGCTGGACGCCCTTCGTCAGGCCGACGACGGGCACCGCGAGGACGAAGTCCACCTGGTCGCGGTAGGGGAACGAGACGCCGCTCGTCCCGGAGGCGGAGAACTTCATGAGGTTGCCCGGGATCTGCCCCGGAGCGAGCTGGCCGGTCGGCTGGACGATGCTCGAGATCGTGTGCTGGAAGACCTGGCTGCCCTTCGGCACAAGACCGCCCGTGAGGTTCCAGACGAGCGAGCCCTGCGCGGCGCCCGAGGCGTCGAACGTGGAGCCGACGGTGTTGGCCGGGGTCGCGGTGTCCGACCCGGCCTCGTACGTCACGGTCGGCGGCAGGTAGTCGTTGACCGTGGGCGACGCCGTGTCGACGCCGCCCGGGAAGTCGACGTTCAGCCGCCAGCAGATGCGGTCGCCCGGGACGTAGCTCGGCGTGCCGTTCGTGTACGTCGCGGTCGCGCAGTCGGTCCCCGACTGCGCGATCCGCTTGTCGATGCTCGGCAGCGGCGCGCTCTGCCCGGCGGAGGCGGCGTCGGTGACGGGGCGCCGCACGGGGTCGTCGTGGTCGATGCGCGGACCGGTCGGCGAGCAGTCCGCAGCGCCCGGGGCGGTGCAGCGCGGCAGCGCGACGCCGCCGAGCGTCACGCCATTGGTGGCGGAGTCGTGCGCGAGGATCGGCCCGGCGTCCTCGAAGTTCTCCTGGTAGTTCGTGCGCGTCCGCGTCGGGAAGGTGATCGACCAGGAGTCGTTGACGGTCGCGTGCGTCAGCTGCGGCATCGACGCGGGGGTCCACGTGATCGTGAAGGTGCCGTCGGCGTTCTCGGTCGCCGTGCTGTAGGGCACGGACGGCAGCGCACCGGTCGGGTCGCACTGGCTGTCGGACGGGCTGTTGCCCGTCGTGAGATTGGCGGGCCCGAGCGGGCAGTAGGCGTTCGGGAGCGTGTCGGTGACCGTGACGTCCTCCGAGTAGCGGTACTCGCCGGTCGCGAACGTCAGCGTCCAGGTCGTGATCGCCCCCTGCACAAGGGACCCCGACGACCGCGACTTGCCCTGGAGCAGGTCCTCGGCGACCGTCGTCATGGTCGCGGCGTCGCTGACCGGCGTGACGCCGTTGTAGCTGCCGGCGGCGTCCGCGCCGCTCGTGAGCGGCTGCTCGTCGTCGGTCTCGGGGCCGGAGTTGTTGTCGAGGTTCGCGGCCTGATCGCCGGAGGCGGCGCTCGGACGGCCGCCCGGCCAGCGGGTGTCCTCGTTCTCGCGCAGCGGGATCGCGACGCGGTAGGGCCGGCTGACGACCTGCCCCGCCGCGAGCGTGCCGAGGTTCCACCGCAGGCGCGTGTACGTGCCGGTCGGAAGCGGGCCGGCGCCGTCGGGGTCGGTGGTCACCGTGTCGACGCTGCTCGGCGCGACGCACCCGGGGACGACCGGGACGACGATCGGGCCGGACCCCGGGTACTCCTGCGTGGATCCGGGGTTCGTTGCCGCGTCGGTCGTGTGGTCGGCGCCGGCGCCTCCGCAGCCGAGGTACTCGATGCCGGCGGGCAGGTGGTCGGTGAGCACGACGCCCGTCGTCTGGTTGACGAGGTTGTTGCTCGCCGTCGTCGTGTACGTCGTCTGGTGATCGTGGACTCCGCGCAGCAGTGAGCCGCCACCGGCCTTCGTCACCTTGATCGCCGTCACGCTCTGCGTGCCCGTGGAGGTCGCCGAGCCGGTGTACGAGGCGGGCACCGGGATCCCGGTCGTCGCGTTGAACTGCGTGACGTTGCGCGGGTCGGCGTTGATCGTCGCCTCCCCGGTGACCTGGAAGCTGCCGCCGATCGTGAAGGCCACCTGCGAGTGGGCGACCTGGAAGCTCACGCTGCCCGACGAGTTCGGCGAGAGGTCCGAGACGTTGGACCAGATCAGGGTCGTCTGCCCTGCCGCCGGCTGCCCGGTGAGCACGGTCGTCGGCGCGGGCGTGCCCGAGGCCGCGACGTACGTGGTGTTCGCGGGCAGCACGGCGCGGAAGGAGAGGTTGTAGCCGTAGGGCTGCCCGCCGGGTTGGATGCGGTCAACGTGACCGAGGCGGGCGCGCCGAAGAGCACTGACGAGCTGGAGGTCGTGGCGCTGATGTTCGGGCTGCCGGCCGCGCGGGCGCCGGGGGGCGCCGCGAGGAGGATCGCGCAGCAGAGCAGGGTCAGAAGCGCGGCCGCCGCCGGGGAGCGGCGCCGCGGAGCGGTGTCGGGGGTCACCGGATGCCTATCGGACGCCACCGGCGACTTCGTGAGTCCCGAACGCGCCGGATCACCCGGGTCCCGTGGGCGCCGGCCGGTCACCGGGGACGGCGCACGCGGATAGGGTCCGCCCATGGCCGATCACTGCATCGTCGGCGCCGGCCCGGGAGGCCTCGCGGCGACACGCGCCTTCCTGGCGCAGGGGCTCGACGTCGACTGCTTCGAGCGCCACGACGACGTGGGCGGCATCTGGGACCAGGACAACCCCGGGTCCCCGATGTACGACTCCGCGCACTTCATCTCCTCGCGCGCGATGTCGGGCTTCCACGGCTACCCGATGCCGGACGACCTGCCGGACTACCCCTCCCACCGCCAGGTGCTCGCCTACCTGCGCGCGTTCGCGCGTGACCACGACCTGTACCGCGCGATCGAGCTCGGGACCGGCGTCGAGCACGCCGCGCCGGAGGACGGCGGCTGGACCGTCACGCTGTCCACGGGCGAGACCCGCCGCTACCGCACGCTCGTGTGCGCGAACGGCACCACCTGGCACCCGAACATGCCCGAGCTCCCCGGCATGGAGACCTTCACCGGTGAGCTGCTGCACTCGCACGACTACCGCAGCAGCGCGCTGTTCGGCGGCCGGCGCGTGCTCGTGGTCGGCGCCGGGAACTCGGGCGTCGACATCGCGTGCGACGCGGCGACCGCCGCCGACGCCGCGGCGATCAGCGTGCGCCGCGGGTACCACATCGTCCCGAAATACCTGTTCGGCACGCCCGCCGACGAGTTCGCCGAGAAGGGCCCGCATCTGCCGATGCCCGTCGCCCAGCGCCTCCTGACCCTGGTCCTGCGCGCGCAGATCGGCGACCCCACGAGGCACGGCTGGCCGAAGCCCGACCACCGCCTGTTCGAGACGCACCCGATCGTCAACGATCAGATCCTCCACCACCTGCGCCACGGCGACCTCGGCGTCCGGCCCGACATCACCGGGTTCGACGGCGGCGACGTGCTCTTCAAGGACGGAACGCGCGAGCCGTTCGACGTCGTCGTGATGGCCACCGGATACCGCTGGCCGATCCCCTACCTCGACCCGTCGCTCCTGCGCTGGCGCGGCGGGCGCGCGGACCTCTACCTCCACCTGTTCAGCCGTGAGCACGACGGCCTCGCGGCCATCGGCTTCACCGAGGGCGACGGCGGCGCGTACGGGCTGTTCGACGAGATGGCCGATCTGATCGCGCGCGCGACGAAGCTCGCGGACACCGACCCGGCCGCGCACGCCCGCCTGCGGCAGGTCGTGCGCACCGAACGCCCGGACCTGTCGGGCGGCGTGCGCCACGTCCAGGCCGACCGCATGGCGAACTACCTGAACATGGTCGCCTACCGCAAGGAGATGGCGAAGCTGCGCGGCCGCTTCGGCTGGCCCGCGGTCGGCGAGGCGACGTTCGCCGGCGTCCGCGCGAGCGCGCGCGAACCGGCGGCCACCGCGTGACCGGCGCGCCCGCACAGCCGCTGCGGCTGGCCGCCCTGGCGGACCTCGCCGCCGAGCACGCGGCCGCCGGGGACCGCGACGGGCGCCTGGCCGCGCCCGTCGTGGACGCGCTGCGCGACTGCGGGCTGTTCGGCGCGCTCGTCCCGCGCGCGCTCGGGGGCATGGAGGCCGAGCCCCAGTGGTTCCTCGACACGGTCCGGACCCTCGCGGTCGGCGACGCGGCGGCCGCGTGGATCGTCGCGGTCTGCGGGACCGGCGGAATGCTCGCCGCCTACCTCGAGCCGGACGCGGCCGCCGAGGTCTACGGCGACGGGGCGATCGTCGGCGGCGTGTTCGCCCCGCGCGGGCGCGCGCTGCCCGACGGCGACGACCTGCTCGTCAGCGGGCGCTGGTCGTTCGCCAGCGGGAGCGCCCACGCGGACTGGCTCATGGTCGGCTGCCTGGTCGCCGACGGCGAGGACGTGGTGCGGACGCCGGCGGGAGGCCCGGACGTCCGGCTCGTGCTGTTCCCGCGGGCGGCCTTCAAGGTCCTCGACACATGGGACGTCGCGGGCCTGCGCGCGACCGGCAGCGACGACATCACCCTGAACGGCGCGCGCGCCCCGCGCGCCCGGTCCGCCTCGCTCATCACCCAGGCCCCGGGCGTCGACGCGCCGCTCTACGCCTTCCCGCCCTTCGGCCTGCTCGCGCTGTCGATCGCCTCGGTGACGCTGGGGATCGCCCGTGGCGCGCTCGGTGACCTGATCGACCTGGCGGGCGGCAAGACGCCGACCGGATCGACGCGCCCGCTGGCGGCGCGTCCCGACACGCAGGCGCGGGTCGCGCGCGGGCAGGCCGCGCTCGACGCGGCGCAGGCGCTCGTCGCCGCGTCCGTCGCCGACGCCTGGGATGCGGCCCGTGCGGGCGAGGCGATCGGCGTGGACCGGCGCGCCGCGCTGCGCCGCGCCGCCACGCACGCGACCGAGACGGCCGTCGCGGTCACGAGCGACATGTACGCCCTGGGCGGCGGGACCTCGGTCTACGCGTCGAGCCCGCTGCAGCGCCGCCACCGCGACGTCCACGTCGCCTCACAGCACGCGCTCGTCGGCTCCGCGACCTGGGAGCTGACGGGGCGGCTCGCGCTCGGCCTGGAGACCGACGCCGGCCAGCTGTAGGTCAGCCGCCGGCCGAGCGGTAGGCGTCGGCCGCCGCCAGGTGGCGGTCGAGCGAGCGCTCGATGGCATCAGCGTCGCGCGGCGGCAGGTACCAGACGACGCGCGTGACGCCCGCGGCCTCCAGCCGCTCCAGGCGCTCGGGCTCGGTCGGCGCGACCTGCAGCGTCGTCGGCAGCGCGCCGCGGCCCGCCTCCTCCCCCAGCACCCGCAGCTTCTCGACCCGCGCGATCATCTTGTCGTCGTCGCCGAGGAAGTTCGGGTACCACGCGTCGGCGTAGCGCACGACGCGCTCCAGCACGCGCTTGCCGTTGCCGCCCAGCAGCACCGGCGGGCCGCCCGGCTGCGCGGGCTTGGGCCAGCTCCAGGCCGGCGGGAACGCGACGTGGTCGCCGGCGTACGACGCCTCGTCCTGCGTCCACAGCGCGCGCATCGCCTCGACGCCCTCGCGCATCCGCCCGAAGCGGCGCGCGGGGTCCACGCCGTGATCCTCCATCTCCTCGACGTTCCAGCCTGCGCCCACGCCGAGCAGCACGCGCCCGCCGCTGAGGAGGTCGAGGCTCGCGACGGTCTTCGCCGTGACGATCGGGTCGCGCTGGGCCATGAGCAGGATGCCGGTCCCCAGACGCAGCGTCGTCGTCGCCGCGGCGGCGAAGGCGAGCGCGACGAACGGGTCGTGCGTGCGCGCGTACTCGCGCGGGAGGTCGCCGCCGACGGGGTACGGCGTGCGGCGGCTCACCGGGATATGGGTGTGCTCGGGGAAGAAGAGCGACTCGAAGCCGCGTTCCTCGGTCATCCGCGCGATCGTCGCCGGATCGGCCGACTCGTCGGTGGAGAACACGGCGACGCCGAAGTGCATCGGCGGATCCTACGTGGGACGCCGCGCGGCCCCGGCGTCCGCGACGAGCCGGGCGTGCTCCACGGCGAAGACGGCCCACACGCGCTCGCCGGGCGCCGGGACCGCCGTCGCCGGTGCGTCGGCCACGAGATCCCCGAGCCGGACCCGCGTGCGGCCCTCGTCCGGCGCCACCGCCGTCACGACGCGCTCGAGCACGACGCGGCCCGGGCCCGCGGGGCCGGGATCACCGCGCAGCAGCTCCACCTCCCAGGGGTGGACGGCGATGCCCACCGGGCCGTCGGCCGGCGCGGCGAGCCGGACCTCGCCACCGCCGTCGAGCCGGACGACCGCGCCGCCGCCGTCGGCGGTCGCCGTCCCGGCGAGGAGGCTCGCCCCGGTGAACGCCGCGACGAACGCGTCCGCCGGCGCCTCCACCAGCGCGCCGACCGTCCCCTCCTGGCGCACGCGGCCGTCGACGATGACCGCCGCGCGGTCCGCCAGCGCGGCGGCGTCGCGGAAGTCGTGCGTCACCACGATCACCGGCAGCCGGAGCTCGGCGAGGACGTCCTGCAGCTCGGCCCGGACCGTCGCGCGCGTGTGCGCGTCGAGCGCCGCGAGCGGCTCGTCCAGCAGGAGGACGCCGGGCTCGCGCGCGAGCGCCCGGGCGAGCGCGACCCGCTGGCGCTCACCGCCGGACAGGGACCCGGGACGCTCGCCCGCGAGGTCCGCGATCCGCATGCGCTCCAGCAGGGCGTCGACGCGCGCCGTCCCGCCGAACGCCACGTTCTCACGGACGCTGAGGTGCGGGAACAGCGCGTAGTCCTGGAAGACCATCCCGACCGACCGGCGCTCCGGCGGGAGCCGCACGCCCGCCCGCGCGTCGAACCACACCTGCTCGCCGAGCGCGATGCGCCCGTCGCCGGGCGTCGCCAGGCCCGCGATCGCGCTGAGGACCGTGGTCTTGCCCGCCCCCGAGGGGCCGACGAGCGCCAACGTCTCCGCGCCGACGTCCAGCCGGACGCTCAGCTCGAAGGACCGAAGGCGGGTGGTGAGATCGGCCCGGAGCCGGCCCACGAGCTGAGCACCTTGTAGGAGATGAGGACGCCCGCGCTGAGCACCACGAGCAGGATCGAGATCGCGACGGCCACGTCGAGGTCGGTCTCCAGCTGCTCGTAGATCGCGAGCGTGAGCGTCTGCGTCCGGCCCTGCACGTTGCCCGCGAAGATGATCGTGGCCCCGAACTCGCCGACCCCGCGCGCGAACGCCAGCACCCAGCCGGCGAGCAGGCCGCTCGCGGCGAGCGGCAGCGCGACGCGGCGGAAGGTCCGCGCGGGACCGGCACCCAGCGTCCGCGCCGCGCCCGTCAGCGCCGGGTCCACCCCCTCGAACGCACTGAGCGCCTGGCGCACGTACAGCGGCCCCGCGACGAACGTCACGGCCAGCACGACCGCCCACTCGGTGAACGGCAGCAGGATCCCGGCCGACTGCAGCCCCTCGCCGAGCAGCCCCGTCGCGCCGAACGCCGCGAGCAGCCCGATGCCCGCGACCGCGGGCGGCAGGACGAGCGGCAGTTCGATGACGGTCACCAGCGCGCCGCGACCGCGGAAGCGGCGGGACGCGAGGAGGTAGGCGGCCGGCGTGCCGACGAGGAGGATCGCCGCGTTCGCGACGGCCGTCGTGCGCAGCGTCACGACGAGCGCGTCGCGCACCGCCGCGCTGCTCAGGAGGTCCGGCAGGTCGCGCAGCGGGACCTGCGTGAACAGGGCGAGCACGGGCAGCGCGAAGAAGGTCACCGCGAGCCCGAGGGCCAGCGCGAGCATGGCCGTGAAGCCCGCGGACCGGGTCGCGGCGCTCACCGCCGCGGGATCCCGAAGCCCGCCGCCCGCAGGATCGCCTGGCCGCGCGGCGCGCGAACCCGGCTCACGAAGGCCTGGGCGCCCGCGACATCGGCGCCGCGGCGGCGAACGATGCAGAACGCGTAGCGGATCGGCGGCTGAGCGCGCGCGGGCAGCGCGATCTGACGGACGCGGCGCCCGGCGATGCGGCCGTCGGTCAGGTAGACGAAGCCGGCGTCGGCGGACCCGAGCGCGACCTTCGACACGACCCCCGCAACGTTCGACTCGTTGCTGACGAGGTTGCGCGTCAGGACGGAGCCCAGGCGCAGCCGTCCCAGGAGCGTGCGCGTGTAGTCCCCGACGGGGACGCCGCGCGCGCCGACTGCGACGCGGCGGCGCGGCCCGGCGGCGAGGTCGTCGACCGACCCGATCCGCGCGCGATTGGCCCGCGGAACGATCAGGATGAGCTTGTTCGTGGCGAAGACCGACGGCCTGCCGCAGCGGCCGGCGCGGTAGAGCTCGGTGGGCTCCTCGACGCTCGCCGACGCGAACAGGTCGGCCGGCGCCCCGGCCTCGATCTGGCGCTGGAGCAGGCCCGAGCCCCCGAAGCTGTAGCGCTGGGCGTCGATGCGCGGGAAGACGCCCCGCAGCGACGACGCCGCGTAGATGGTCGCCGCGGGCGCCGCGGCCGGGGCCGCCGCCGTCACGAGCAGCGCGACGAGCACCGCCGCCGTCCGCGTTCCGATCACCGGTCGCCCTCGGCGATGAGGACCGACGTCGCCTTGACGATCGCCGTCGCCGCCTTCCCCTCGGCGAGCCCCAGCTCCTCGACGGAGTCGCGCGTGATCGCCGCGGTCACGAGGAACGGGCCCGCCTGGATCTCGACGAGCGCCATGACGCCGTCCACCTCGACGGAACGCACGACGCCCGGGAAGCGGTTGCGCGCGGACACCGGATTGCCGGTCTCGTGCCGGCGCGGGCGCGCGGTGAGCCGCTCGATCTCCGCCGCGGGCACGAGCCGGCGGTTGCGCGCGTCGCGGGTCGTGCGCAGCTTGCCGGTGCGATCCCAGCGCCTGAGCGTGTCGACGCTGACGCCGATCGCGCGGGCCGCCTCGCCCATCGGAACACCCTGTGGCATACGTGCCTATGTATCACATAGGCAGATGCGGACGGGTCAAGCACCGGTGCGCGCCGTCCCCCCGAACGGCGCGCACCGGCAGGCGCCGCCTCAGCGCCCGGTGACCCGCTGGAGCCTGGTCTTGAGGGTGACGGTCGTGCCGCTCGCCCCGACGGCCGCGGCCTTCAGGGCGGGGCGCGCGCGCAGGAGCCGCGAGCCGGTGCGGTAGAGGGTCACCTCGACGATGCCGGTGCCGCTCGGCAGGCCGCGTGACGACGACCGTGCGGCCGCGGACCGTGACCGACGGCGCGCCGGCGGCGCTCGACGCGAGCAGCACGCCCTTGGCCGCCTTCGCGGCGCCGAGCTGCAGGATGGTGCGCGTGCCGCCGGCCTGCACGATGCGCAGGCGGCCGAGACCCTTGCGGGCCTTCAGAGCATCGCCGCCCGCGAGCGCGGCCGGCAGCGGGAACGTGACGCTGCCAAGCGGCGTGCGGCTGTCGACGCGCAGGCGCAGGCCCGTGCCGACGTTCGTGCGCCACTGCCCGGCCGTGTAGCGCGTCGCGCAGGCGGCCGTGCGGATGGTCTCGGTCATCGTGCGCGGCGCGCCCCTGCGCGGCGTCGCGGTGACGAGGAGGGTGTGGACGTCGCCGTCGGAGAACGCCTTCGGCGCGACCGATGCGGTCCAGCGCCCCCGGCCGCCCGAGGTGCGCAGGGCGCGGCCGTCGAGCTGGAGCTTCACCGAGCGGATCTTGCGCGCGGGAGCGCTGAGCGCGAGCCCGAGCGGGGCGTCGGGCGCGACCGCGCCGTCGGCCTTCATCCGCAGGCGGATCGCCCCGATGCCCGGCACGTTCAGGCGCCGGAAGCCGAGGCCGGTGACGACCTGGCGGCACTGGGCGCCCGTGAGCAGCCCGCCGTCGATGATGCCCAGGTCGTCCGACGCGGGCGGCGTCGTGGCGGGGGCGACGCCCGGCGCCGGGGTCTGCGGCTGGGGCTCGGGCTGCGGCTGCGGCTTGCCGGTGACGACCGCCGTCGCGGGCGACGTCGCGTCGGCGCTGCCGCCGGGGCCCGAGGCAGTGACGACCACGCGGATGGTCGAGCCGACGTCCGCCGCGACGAGGTCGTACGTCGGGCCGGTGGCCCCGGGGATGTCCACGCAGGCGGAGCCCGTCGCGTCGCAGCGCTGCCACTGGCGCGTCAGGGTGATCGGGCCGCTGCCGGTCCAGGTCCCGTCGTCGGCCGTGAGCGTGTTCTCCTCGCGCGGCGTCCCCGAGATCGCCGGGTCGGCGGAGGGGTCCGGGGCCGTCGGACCGGTCACGACGTCGGTCTGGCTCGAGGTCGCGTCGGCCGAGCCGCCGGCGTTGCTGCCGGTGACCCGCACGCGGAGCGTCGCGCCGATGTCGTCCGCCGTGACGTCGTAGGTCGGGTCGGTGGCGCCGGGGATCTCGACGCAGGCGGCGCCGGAGGCGTCGCAGCGCAGCCACTGGTGGGTGAAGGCGATGGTCGGCGAGCCGGTCCAGGTGCCGGGATCCGCGGTGAGGGTCGCGCCGGAGGCCGGCGTGCCCGTGATCGTCGGGGTGCCGCTCGTGGCCGGGGTGATGGCGTCGACGGGGGCGGTGGGCTCGGAGGTCGCCGAGGCGGAGCCGCCGGCGTTCGTGCCCGTCACCACGACGCGCAGGGTGGCGCCGATGTCGGCGGGCGTCGCGTCGTACGCCGGATCGGTCGCGCCGGGGATGTCCGCGCAGCCGGAGCCGCCGCTGTCGCAGCGCCGCCACTGGTACTCGTAGGAGATCGTCGGCGACCCGGTCCACGTGCCCGCGTCCGCCGTCAGGGTCTCCCCGTCGGTCGGCGTGCCGGAGATCAACGGTGCCACGGTGTTGACGGGCGCGATCGCGTCGATCACCGCGCTGGCGGGCGACGTCGCGTCCACCGAGCCGCCGGCGTTCGTCGCCGTGACGACGACGCGCAGACGCGAGCCGATGTCGGCGGGAACCAGGTCGTACGTGGCGTCCGTGGCGCCCGGGATGTCGACGCAGCCGGAGCCGTCCGCGTCGCAGCGGCGCCACTGGTGGGCGTACGAGATCGCCGGCGTGCCGGTCCACGTGCCGTCGTCGGCCGTGAGCGTCTCGCCGTCCCGGGTCGTCCCGCTGATCGACGGGTCACCGGTGTTCGATGGTGCGGCAGCGCCGATCGTCGGGGTGGGATCGGACTCGGCGGCCGCGTCGCCCGCGGCGTTCGTCGCGGTCACGCGGACGCGCAGCGTGCCGCCGACGTCACCGGCGGTCAGCTCGTACGTCGCGCCCGTCGCGCCGGGGATGTCGGCGCAGCTGGAGCCGCCGCTGTCGCAGAGGCGCCACTGGTGGGCGTAGGAGATCGTCGGGGTGCCCGTCCACGTGCCGTCCGTCGCCGACAGCGTCTCGCCGTCCGTGACGGTGCCGGTGATGACGGGGAGGCCGGTGTTCACCGGCGGGGTCGGCGCGACCTGCGCGGTCGCGTCGGACGTGGCCGCCGCGTCGCCCGCGACGTTCGTCGCGGTCACGACGACGCGCAGCGTGCCGCCGACGTCGCCGGAGGTCACGTCGTAGGTCGTGCCGGTCGCGCCCGGGATGTCCGCGCAGCTGGAGCCGCCGCTGTCGCACAGACGCCACTGGACGTCGTAGGAGATCGCCGGCGTGCCCGTCCAGGTGCCGGTGTCCGCCGTCAGCGTCTCGCCGTCCGTCGGCGTGCCGGAGATCGCCGGCGGCACCGTGTTGACCGGCGGAGCGGGCGCGACCTGCGAGGTCGGATCGGACTCGGCCGCCGCGTCGCCCGCGGCGTTCGTCGCGGTCACGACGACGCGCAGCGTGCCGCCGACGTCGCCGGAGGTCACGTCGTACGTGGCGCCGGTCGCGCCCGGGATGTCGGCGCAGCTGGAGCCGCCGCTGTCACACAGCCGCCACTGGACGTCGTAGGAGATGACCGGCGTGCCGGTCCAGGTCCCGGTCGTCGCGGTCAGCGTCTCGCCGTCGGTGACGGTGCCGCTGATGACGGGAAGGCCGGTGTTCACGGGCGGTGCCGGCGCGACCTCGTCGGTCGCGGCGGACGACGCGTCGGCGTCGCCGGCGGCGTTCGTCGCGGTGACCGTGACGCGGATCGTGCCGCCGACCTCGCTCGCGGTCAGCTCGTAGGTCGGATCGGTGGCGCCCGGGATGTCGGCGCAGCCGGAGCCGCCCGCGTCGCACGCGCGCCACTGGTAGGCGTAGGAGATGACCGGCGTGCCCGTCCAGGTGCCGGTCGTCGCCGAGAGGGTCTCCCCGTCGGTCATCGTGCCGCTGATCACGGGCGGGGAAGTGTTCACGGGCGGGTCGGGCACGACCAGCGCCGTCGCGGCGGAGGTCGCGGTGTCGGAGCCGGCGCCGTTGGTGCCCGTGACGCGCACCCGGAAGGTCGAGCCGACGTCGCCCGGCGTCAGCGTGTAGGTCGCGGCGGTCGCGCCCGGGACGTCGGCGCAGTTCGCGCCGGCGGCGTCGCACGCGCGCCACTGGTGGCCGTAGGAGATCGTCGGCGTGCCCGTCCAGGTCCCGGTCGTGGCGCTCAGCACCTGGCCGTCGCGAGCGGTGCCCGAGATCACCGGGAGCTCCGTGTTCACCGGCGGCGCCGGTGCCACGACCGCCGAGGCCGCGGACGTCGCGGACGTGGAGCCCGCGCCGTTGGTCGCGGTGACGACGACGCGCAGCGTGCCGCCGACGTCGGCGAGGACCGGCGCGTAGCCGGACGCGGTCGCGCCCGGGATGTCCGCGCAGCCGGTGCCGCCGCTGTTGCAGCGCCGCCACTGACTGGCGTACGTGATCGTCGGGGTCCCCGTCCAGGTCCCCGTGGAAGCTGCGACCGCCGAGCCCTCGGCCGGTGCGCCGCTGATCGCGGGCAGCACCGTGTTGACCGGTAGCGTCGGCACGACGATCGCCGAGGCCGCCGCGGTGGCCTGAGCCGACCCGGCGGCGTTGGTCGCCGTGACGACGACCCGCGTTGTTCCGCCGACATCCGCCGGCGTCAGAAGGTGGGTGGCGCCGTTCGCACCCGGGATCGGCAGGCAGGCCGCGCCGAGTGCGTCGCAGCGCTGCCACTGGTAGGCGTACGTGATGGTCGGCGTGCCCGTCCAGGTGCCGGTCGTCGCCGACAGCGTCTGGCCGTCGCGCGCCGTGCCGGAGATCACCGGGAGGACGGTGTTCACCGGCGGCGTGGGAGCGACGACGGCGGTGACCGCGGAGAACGCCGAGGCGTTGCCGCCCGCGTTGGTGCCCGTCACCCGCGAGCGCAGCGTCCCGCCGACGTCCGTGTCGGTCGCCGTGTACGTCGAGCCGGTCGCGCCGCCGATGTCGACGCACGACGCGCCGGCCGCGTTGCAGCGCTGCCACTGGTAGCCGAACGTGATCGTCGGGGACCCCGTCCACGTGCCGTTCGTCGTCGACAGGGTCTGCCCGTCACGAGCCGTCCCCGAGACCACCGGGATCACCGTGTTCACGGGCGCGACCGCCGTGATGACGGCGCTCTGCGTCGTGGTCGCCGGGGTCGAGCCGCCGGCGTTCGTCGCGGTGACGACCCCGCGGATCGTCGAGCCGACGTCGGTCGCGGTCAGCGTGTACGTCGTCCCGGTCTGGCCGGCGATCGTCACGCAGGACGCGCCCGCGGCGTTGCAGCGCTGCCACGAGCGGGCGTAGGTGATCGTCGGCGTGCCGTCCCAGGTCCCCTGCGAGAGCGTGAGGGCCGAGCCCTGCTGCGTCGTCCCGGAGAGCGCCGGGGCGGCGGTGACGAACGGCGCGAGCGCGGTGACGACGGCCGTCTGCGGCGCCGTGGCGGTCGCCGTACCCGCCGTGCTGGAGCCCGTGACGACGACGCGGATCGTCGAGCCCACGTCCGTGGGCGTCAGCGTGTACGTCGAGGCGGTGGCCGAGGCGATGTCGACGCAGGACGCGCCGGCCGCGTTGCAGCGGCGCCACTGGTAGGTGAAGGTCGGTGCGGGGGCGCCGGTCCACGTGCCGGGGTTGGCCGTCAGCACGCTGCGGTCGGTCGTCGTGCCCGAGATCGAGGGCGCGACCGTGTTCGCGGGCGACTCCAGGTAGGTGTCGTTGACGAGGGTCACGACGCCGGGCAGGTAGGTGTCCTGGGAGGTGCCGAGCGCGAGCGTGGCGCTCGTCGCGCTGTTCGGGATGAACCCGTCGGCGTCGATCTCGTCGGCGTCGATGCCGAGCTGGTTGACGTAGTTGGGCGTCTTCGTCGTGACGTTGGCGCCGGCGCGCGAGATCGTCGAGTTGAACTGGTCGTTCGCCGCGTTGACCGCGTCCGTCAGCGTGGACCCGTTGAGGGTCGCCGTCTCGGTGTTGATGTCGGCGTCGCCCTCCCAGGCCACGAGGCCGACCTCGGCGTTGACGGTCCCGGTGGCGGGCGTCTGGAAGCTGTCGAGCGGGATGGTCACCGACGGCCGGGTCGCGGCGACGAGCGACGTGAGGCCGTCGTACACGCCGACCTGCTGGATGCTCTTGCTCGGGTCCGTGTAGACGACCGCGAGCGCCCAGCCGGCGTAGCGGTCCGCCCCGGTGCCGGCCTGCACGTTGGCACCCCAGTACGTGCCCGCGCCGCCGGCCTGGACGAGCGCCGTCACGTCGGCGAAGCCCTGGTAGCGCGAGACACGCTGGGAGTCCGTGTCCACGACGGATGCCGTGACGTCCTGGTACCCGGCGAGCGCGGGCGTGCGGAACTTCATCGTGCCGTTGGACGCCGGGGTGGGCGCCGCGCTGCCGCCCGTCCCGGCCGTCGTGTCGGCGCCCCAGTAGAGACCCGCGAACTGGACGACCGCGCCGGCCGGGAGCGTGAGGTTCGCGCTGCTGGAGCTGAAGGTCGTCGCGTCGCTGTCGGCGTTGACGTTCACCATCGTGAAGTCGCCGTTGCCCTGGCTCGTGTCGGTGCCGTTGCGCACGCCGTTGCAGCCGCCGCCGCTGCACGTCATGAGCGTGTTGGACACGAGGACCGAGTCGGCCCGGTCGATCGTCTGGTACCGCAGCGAGAACGTGCGGTCGGCGAGGGCCGCCGGGACGATGGTCACGAGTGCCGTGAGAGCGGTGAGGGCGGCGACGGCCACCCGATGCGCGCGGGTCATTGGGCCGCTATCGGACCGTTTTGGGCGCCCACTTGAACGGTGAATGCAGCGCGCCGGGCGGTCGGCGCGGGGGCGGTCTATGGGGTGAAGACCCCAGAACGCCGGTCCAGAGCGAAATCCCGGAATCCGGAGAACGCGTTTCGGGGTTCTACGGACGTCCAGCCGCGGGTGGACGCGCCCGCACTTGACGTGCGCGCCCCGGACGGCTGAGATCGCCGCCATGACCGCGATCCCCCTCCCCGCAGACGCCGACCTCGACCCGGAGACCCGCGAGCGCCTGAGCGCGCTGCCGGCGCTGAACGTGCTGCGGATGGTCGCGCACGCACCGCCGAGCCTGCAGCCGTTCTTCGACATGGGCGCAGCGCTGCTGCTGAAGGCCGAGCTGCCGGCGCGCGACCGCGAGCTCGCGATCCTCCGCGTGGCGCACCTCACCGGCGCCGCCTACGAGTGGCATCAGCACGAGATCATCGGCCGGGCGGTCGGGCTGACCGGCGCGGACCTGGACCTCGCGCGGCACGGAGCCTCCGCGGACGAGCTCGACAGCCTGCTGATCGCCGCGACCGACGAGATCACGACCACCGTCCGGCTGACCGACGAGACGCTCGCCGAGCTGCTGCGGGTGCTCGGGACCCGGCAGACGATGGAGCTCATCATCACCGTCGCGCACTACAACGCGGTCAGCCGGATCCTCGAGTCCGCCCGGGTGCCGATCGAGGAGGGGTGGGCGCTGGACCCCGAGGAGTTCGCGCCCGGCGCGGACTAGTCCGCGCCGACCCCCGTCCCGATCGGGCAGCTCACGCCGGTCCCGCCGAGGCCGCAGTAGCCGTGCGGCACCTTGTGGAGGTACTGCTGGTGGTACTCCTCGGCGTAGAAGAACGGTCGCGCGGTCCCGGCCTCGGCGATCTCGGTCGTGATCTCACCCCGGCCGGCGGCGGTCAGCGCCGCCTGGTAGCGCTCGCGCGAGGCGAGCGCCGCGGCGTGCTGGTCCTCCCCGTCCCAGTAGAGCGCCGAGCGGTACTGCGTGCCGACGTCGTTGCCCTGGCGCATGTGCTGGGTCGGGTCGTGCCCCTCCCAGAAGACGCGCAGCAGGTCCTCGTAGGTGACCTGCGCCGGGTCGTACGCGACGAGGACGGCCTCGGTGTGCCCCGTGCGGCCGGTGCACGTCTCCTCGTAGGTCGGGTTCGGCGTCGTGCCGCCGGCGTACCCGACGGCGGTGGAGAAGACGCCGGGCGTCTGCCAGAAGAGCCGCTCGGCGCCCCAGAAGCAGCCCATCCCGAAGACCGCCGTGCGGATCCCGGGCGGGAACGGCGGGCGGATCGGCGTCCCGAGGACGGCGTGCGCGTCGGGAATGCCGGGCAGCTCGTGCGCGCGGCCGGGAAGGGTCTCGCCGGGCGCCGGGACGGTCAGCTTGGTGGAGAGGCGGTCGAGGAAGCTCATGGTCATCAGTCTCCCGGGCGGCCCGATCGTGACACGCGTCAGCGGCGCCCGAAGATCTGCAGGAAGAACAGGAAGATGTTGAAGACGTCGAGGAAGATCCCGGCGGCGAGCGGGATCGCCTCGTTCTGCCCGGCGCGGCGCAGGCGGTTGAAGTCGAGCACGGTGTAGAGCCCGAACACCCCCAGCCCGAGCAGCGCGTAGATGAGCGACCCGCCCGGCATGTTCACGAAGATCGTGATGATCCCGAAGACGATCAGGCCGAGCAGGAGGAAGAACGCGATCCGGTAGAGCCCCGAGAGGTCGCGCCGGATCGCGTAGCCGCCGGCGCCGAGCGCCGCGACGAACAGCCCGGTGGCCGCGGCCGCCTGGTAGATCGCGGTCGGGTCGTTCGTCGCGTAGTAGTTGAGGGTCGTGCCGACGCTGACCCCGAGCAGCAGGCCGAACGCGAACAGCAGGACCAGCGCGAGCTGGCGGTTGCCCTTCGCGTTGGCGACGTTCAGGCCGATGATGCAGCCGAGCGCCAGGCCCCACGGCAGCAGCCACCAGAGCCCGGTCGAGGTCCTTGCCGACGTAGGCCCCGCCGGCCGCGAACAGGCAGGTGATCGCGACGAGCCCCATCACCTCGCCGAAGATCGAGAGCGAGCGGTCGCGGGTGGTCGCGACGGGAAGGGCGGTCCGGGAGTACGACATGCGACGAATCATCGCGAATCGGGCGCTAGGGTGCGGCGCGATGACGACCTCCAGCGGTTTCGACGACGCGACGCTGCGCCGGTTCGCCGATCTCCTGGTCGGGCTTCGGCGCCAACGTGCAGCCGGGCCAGATCGTCGTCGATCGGCGGCGACGTCGGCAAGGAGGAGGTCGTGCGCGCGCTCGCCGAGAGCGCCTACCGGCACGGCGCGAAGTTCGTCGACGCCTCGTACTTCGACCTCCACATCAAGCACGCGCGGCTGCGCTACGCGCCGACCCGACACGCTCGACTTCGTGCCGTCCTGGTACGGCGAGCGCATCCTCGCGCTCGGCGACCAGCGCTGCGCGCGCATCGGCACTCAGCGGTCCGATCGCGCCAGGGCTCCTGGACGACATCGACCCCGCGCTGATCGGCCGCGACCAGCTGCCGTTCCTGCAAGCGAGAGCGGCAAGGTCGTCAACGACGCGACGACGAACTGGACGATCGGCCCGTGCCCGAGCATTCCGTGGGCGACGCTCGTGCATCCGGACCTCGAGCCCGAGGCCGCGCTCGAGAAGCTCGTCGGGAGCTGGTGCACGTCCTGCGGCTCGACGAGGAGGACCCGGTCGCGGTGTGGAGCGCGCGCGCCGACGCGCTCGTCGACGGCCGCGACACGGCTCACCGAGCGGCGCTTCGACGCCCTGCACTTCGAGGGGCCGGGCACCGATCTGCGTGTCGGCCTGCTGCCGTCCAGCCGCTTCCGCGCAGCGCGCTTCCAGACCGTCGACGGCATCGTCCACATGCCGAACCTCCCCACCGAGGAGGTCTTCAGCACGCCCGACCCGCTGCGCACCGAGGGCGTCGTGCGCTCGACGAAGCCGCTCGTCGTCGGCGGCTCGATCATCCGCGGGCTGGAGGTCGAGTTCCGGGAGGGCAGCGTGACCCGCATCGACGCGGAGGAGAACGCGGACGTCCTGCGCGGCTACACCGCCAAGGACGAGGGCGCGGCGCGGCTCGGCGAGGTCGCGCTGGTCGATCGCGAGGGCCGGATCGGCAAGCTCGGGACGACGTTCTTCGACACGCTGCTCGACGAGAACGCCGCGAGCCACATCGCGCTCGGGTCGGCCTACGCCGAGTGCCTCGAGGACCCCGCCGACCGCAAGCGGATGAACGAGAGCCAGATCCACATCGACTTCATGATCGGCGCCGACGACGTGTCGGTGACGGGCGTCGACCGCCGACGGCGAGCGCGTTCCGGTGCTCGTCGGCGGCGACTGGCAGCTCTGACGACGGCCGGCCGCTCGCGGCGGCGCCACCAGATCACGGCGCCGACGGCGAGCGCCAGCAGGACCGCGAGCCAGCAGCGGCGCCGACAGCGGGCCGACGACGTCGCCGACCCGCGCCCAGTTCTCCCCCAGGAGCCAGCCGGCGCCGATCGAGCACGCTGTTCCAGACGAGCGTGCCGGCGAGACGTCAGCGCGATGTAGAGCGGGCGCGACATGCGCAGCAGGCCGGCGGGCAGCGAGACGAGGCTGCGCACCCCGGGGATGCAGCGCCCGACGAGGACGACGATCGGGCCGCGCCGCGTGAACCAGGCCTCGGCGCGATCGAGCTCGTCCGGGCCGACGCGCAGCAGCCGCCCGTAGCGCAGGATGAACGGGCGGCCGCCGTGCGCGCGCGAGCTCGTAGAGGAACACCGAGCCCGGCGACCGAGCCGAGCGTGCTCGCCGCGAGCACGCCGGGCGCGCTGAGGTCGCCCTGGGCGACGAGGTAGCCGGCGAGCGGGAGCACCGCCTCGGAGGGGATCGGCGGGAAGACGTTCTCGGCGAACATCAGCACGACGAGCCCGAGCGAGGCCGAGGTCGCGAAGGATCGTGGCGGCCGTGTCGGAGACGCGCGAGCAGCTCGGGCAGCGGCGGCATCCGAGGGAACCTAGGCCGCCCACCTAAAGACGACGTGAGTGTCAGGTGTTGCGGCCGTCGCTACCCTTTCGCGCTGCCAGGAGAGGTGCCGGAGCGGTTGAACGGGCACGACTGGAAATCGTGTAACGGGGGTAACTTCGTTCGAGGGTTCGAATCCCTCCCTCTCCGCTGGGGCCCCGGGATGACGACCGTGCCGCGCCCGCCGCTACGAGGGGGCGTCCGGGACGTTCGAGGGGCCGCCCTCGATCGCGCGTCGCAGGGTCGCCACCTCGGCCGCGAGCGCACGCAGTTCGCCGAGCATCACCGCGTCGCGGTCGCGCTCATCGGCGTCGTCCTGGGCAAGCCCTCCGACCTCGTCCTGGAGGAACCGCTCGGCGAACGCTCCGGTGAGGACGGCCGCGAACCCGATGCCGACGAGCATCACGGCGATGGAGAGGGCCTGGCTCTCCGTCGTCGTCGGCACGAAGTCGCCGTACCCGACGGTGGTCATCGTCGAGACCGCCCAGTAGACGCCCTCCCAGAAGTCGGTGTCCTCCATGTCGGCGAAGGCCGCGCCGCCGGTCAGGATCACGAGCACCGCCAGGAGCGCGGCGTACCGCACGCCGCCGCTGGAGAAGACCCAGCGGACGAGCGGCTCCAGCCGCAGCAGGCGCGCCAGGCGGAGGATCCGCAGACGCGCGGAGCGAGCTGAAGACCGACGTGAGGAAGGGGGGCGTCAGCACGATGACGAGCACTTCGATCGGGTGCGCGATGAGGTAGGCGCGCCGGTCGGGGACGACGCGCAGCATCGCGACCATCTCGACGACGAACGCGATCCAGATGCCCCAGTTGAGCACCGCGGCGACGGTGTCCCACGGCTCGCCGGCGTCCGCCGCCTCGAGCAGCATCGTCGGGATGACGAGCAGGGCGACGAACAGCATCGGGACCTCGAAGCGGCGCTCGAGCGCGTCGGCGCGCTCGGCGCTGCGCCGCGGGGGTCCGCTCTCTCGTCCGGCCTCCATCCGGGGAGTGTTCGCGTCGGCGCGCGCCGATCCTTCGCTGTAGGGTTGCGGCGCGCAGCCCGGGTGGTCCAGCGCATCCGATGCACCGGCGTCCCGTCAGCCCTGTCCGTCGCTCAGCAGCCGCGATCCTCGCCGTCGCGCTGCTCGCCGCTGCCGGTTGCGGCGAGGACCGCGCGCCCGCAGACGCGCCGCCGCTCGCCGCACCCATCGAGCGCAGCGCCGAGAACGCCGGGCGCCCGCCGATCACGATCGGCTCCAAGGCCTTCACCGAGCAGTTCCTCCTCGCGGAGATCTACGCGCAGGCGCTGGCGGCCGCCGGGTACCGGGCGACGACCCGCCTGGGGATCGGTGATGAGCGCGACGCGCTCGCCGCGCTGAAGGACGGGGAGATCGAGGCCTACCCCGAGTACACCGGCACCGCGCTGTCCTCGCTGTTCGGCGTCCCGCTCGACGAGATCCCGAAGACGTCCGTCGAAGGCGTTCGAGCAGACGCGCGCGGCGTTCGCCGAGCGCGGTCTCGTCGCGCTGCCCTACGCGCCCGTCAGCAACGCGAACGGCTTCGCGATGCGCCTCGAGGAGGCGACCGCGCTCGGCGTCAGCCGCCTGTCCGCCCTGCGCGGCGAACGACCGGCTGGTGCTGTCCGGGCCACCGGAGTGCGCCCGGCGGCCGGACTGCAAGAAGGGCCTCGAGGACACCTACGGCCTGCGCTTCAAGTCGTTCCTCCCGGTGCCCGTGGGCGACCGGCACAAGCCGCTGGCCGACGGGAAGGCCGACGTGGGACTCGTGTTCACGACGGACGGCCAGATCTTCACGGAGAACCTCGTCGTCCTGGACGACGACAAGGACCTGCTGCCGCCGTACAACGTCACGCTCGTCGTGGACGAGCGGGCCGCGCGCTGCCGCCGGCCCCGACCTGCGGCGCGTCGTCGACCAGGTGCAGCGCGGGCTGACGACGCGCGTCGATGCAGCAGCTGAACTCGCGCGTGGATCTCGATGGTGAGTCAGCCCGCAGGCCATCGCCGCGCGAGTACCTGCGCGCGACCGGCCTCGTGGAGGAACCGCGGTGACCGCGGCCATCATCATCGTCGTTGCGCTGTCCGTCATCGTCGGGCTGGTCTACAACCGCCGGTACTGGCGCCCGGCCCAGGAGGACGGACGCGTCGGCTCCGACGGCCTCCAGATGAAGGAGGTCACCGGTCCGCTCGCCTCGCTCGCCGTCCTGCTGCTCGCCTTCGTCCTCGTGCAGAGCTTCAGCTCGTGGTCCGCGGCGCGCAAGGCGGAGGCGACCGAGGCGACCGCGGTCCTGCTGATGTTCCGCGAGGCCGAGCTCTTCAAGAGCCCGCGGGCGCGCGACGAGTTGCGCCGCGCGAGCATCTGTTACGCGACGAGCGTCATCGAGCAGGAGTGGCCCGCGATGGAGCGCGAGCGGATCAGCAACGTCCCCACGTTCTGGTCGACCGAGATCCGTCGCGCGGCAGTTCGGTCGGTCCGTCTCGGGACGGACTCGGACGCCGGCAAGGCGCTGCTGGCCCGGGAGGCCCAGCGGGCGACCGGGCGCCAGGACCGGCTGGCGGAGGCGCGCGCGGCGGTACCGGACGCGATGTTCGCGCTGATGCTGCTCGCGGTCGTCGTGGCCCTGCTGCTCGTGGGCATCGTCACGGCCAAGGGCGTGACGCCCGGCGTGCACGTGGTGGTGGTGGTCGCGGCGGCGCTGGTGTTCGCGTCGACGCTGCTGCTGATCCGCGACATCGAGCAGCCCTATGGGGGAGTCACCGGACGCGACGCCTCCCAGACGACGTTCATCCGCACGCAGATGCTCCAGGACGTCTCCGGCGACCTGCCGTGCGACGACCAGGGGCTCCCCAAGGACGCGCCGCTGTTCCGGCCGCAGACGATCCCGCTCAGCTGAGCGGCGCCGGCGGGCCGAAGCGCGGGTGCAGCTCGGGCAGGAGCTCCGCGAGGTTCGCGTACTCCTCGGCGCAGTGGCGCGCGAGCTGCTGCGGGAGCCCGTCGGGCAGTGCGCGGCGGCGCACGAAGCGGCCGGTTGATCGGCCCGCGCGCCCGCGTCGCCGAGCACCCCGGGCAGGTCCGGCCGCAGCACGGCGCCGAGCCAGAAGCGGCTGCGCAGGACGAGCCCGTCGCCCTCGCGCAGCCAGACGTGCGCCATGACCGAGTGCCGCACGTGCAGCCGGTCGTCGCCGACGAGGCCGCAGACGATGGTCCCGACCCGCGGGTCGTCGAGCGCGTCGGTCGAGAACCCCAGCGCCGTCGGGGCGCAGAACGCGATCCGCGCGTGGACGACGCCCGTGCCGACGTCCTCGACGGGATGGTGGACGGTCCCCCAGTGGGCCTTCGCCCCACGGTCGCCGGCTGCTCGACGCGGTTGGACCGGTGCGCCGCGGGGTGCCAGATCCGGTAGCGCAGCGGATCGCGCGGATGCCAGTCGAACCACCAGTCGACCATCTCCGGCGTGACGCCCGGGCATCGGCGTGCGCACGGCGATGTACGACACGCCGTCGGCAGGGTGCACCAGCCGGTCTCGACGGCGACCGGCTCGGGGTCGAGCAGCCGGTCGAGGTCGGTCAGCGGCAGCGCCTGCGCCGGGTCCATCGGGCCGGCCTCGATCGCGGCGAGCGCCTCCGGGTCGGGCGCGGCCAGCGGCCGCTCGAGGTACGCGGCGAGATCGTCGCGTCACGGCCGCCCCATCCACGTGTGGAAGCGCCCGTCCGGGTCGTATGCGGCGCGGATCGCGTCGTAGCGCGCGTAGTGCTCGTCGCTGAGAAACCGCGCCGGACGCTGTCCGAGGTTCTCGTCCGCCAGCTGGATGCCCGACGCCAGCGGCGCCATCGCCGCCATGTGGTCGCGCGGCCAGGCCGCGTTCTGCGCGTCCCGCGCCGGGTCGTCCCAGATCGCGTAGAGCGCGATGTAGATCTCGTCCTCGACGCTGTAGGCCATGTCCGGGCGGGCCGGCGTCTCCGGATGCGAGGGCGCCCAGTTCATCCACAGCATGTGCGAGAAGCCGCCCTCGGGCAGCGTCTCGGCGATGCGCCGCAGGCCCGGCAGCAGCTCGCAGGCCGGGGCGTGGGTCCACATGTTGTCGACGGCGTAGCGATGGCCGTCCGGGTACTGGGCGTGGACGCCGGCGTAGAGGTCGTCCATCGTCCCGCGGGCGTACGGGAGCGCGGCCTTGGCCCGGTCGGCGACCGGGCAGGTCCCGAGCAGCGCGAGGATCTCGCGTGCCTCCTCCTCGGAGTCCGCGAGGACGGGCCCGGTGACGACGACCTCCGGCTCGTCCTCCGCGTCGCGGTGGACGACGACCATCATCTCCATCCGCGGCGGGATGCGGGGGCCGATCTCCCGCGCCCAGCGGATCACGTCCTCGAGCACGTCGATCGGATAGAGGTAGAGCGCGTTCGCGACGACCTGCGGCTTCGGGTACAGGCGCAGGTGGAAGCGCGTGACGACGCCGAAGAACCCGGGGCCCGACCCGCGCGCCGCCCAGTACAGGTCGGCGTGCTGCGTCGCGTCGGCGCGGACAAGCTCGCCGGCGGCGGTGACGACGTCGATCGCCTCGACGCTCATGCACGCCGGTCCGTGCAGGCGGCCGTTCCACCCGTATCCGCCCTGCAGGAGATAGCCACCGACGCCGACACCGACGCAGTGCCCGCCGGGGAAGAACCGGTCGTGCTCCGCGAGCGTCGCCGCGAGGACGTTCCCGTGGCAGCCGGGCTCGACCGTGGCGGTGTCGGCGCCGACGGTGATCGCGTTCATGCGGGAGAGGTCGATGAGCATCCCGCCGTCGCGCAGATGGTTGCCCGCCCAGCTGTGGCCGCCGGAGCGCACACCGACGGTCTGCCCGGCCTTTCCGGCGGCGCGCACCGCGCGCACGACGTCGGCCTCGCTGCGGGCGTGCACGATGACGTCGGGATGACGGTCCGGCGTGCGCGCGTTCCAGACGGCCGCCCGGTGGGCGGCCTCGTACTCGGGGGTTCCGCGCTCGATGACGATCAGATCCTCGTCAGTCATGATTCCACGATACAGTACGGTCGTTCCGTCATGCAAGACGCATCGACACGCTCCGAGTCACCCGCACCGCGCGCCGGCGTCCAGGCGATCGCCCGCGCGGGCAGCGTGCTGCGCGCGCTCGAGGCCGCCCCCGCGGGCCTGGCGCTCGGCGAGCTCGCGACCGCCGTCGCACTCCCGAAGTCCACGGTCCACCGGCTCGTGCAGGCGCTCGCCGACGAGGACCTGGTGCGCACCGGCGCCGGGGGCCGGATCCGGCTGGGCCCCGGCCTCGCGCGGCTCGGCGCCGCCGCGCACGACGCGCTCGCCGACATGCTCCGCCTCCCGCTGCAGGACCTGCGCCGCGAGCTCGACGAGACCGCCGACCTCGCGGTGCTCGACGGCGCGAGCGTCCGCTTCATCGACCAGGCGCCGGCACCGCACCGGCTGCGGGCCGTGTCGGCAGTCGGGTCCGCCTTCCCGCTCCACTGCACGGCGAACGGCAAGGCCCTCCTCTCCGGCCTCGGCGACGACGAGGTCCGCGACCTGCTGCCCCCCCAGCTCGAGCGCTTCACCGCGACGACGATCACGAGCCGGACCGCGCTGCTCGAGCGGCTCGCCGAGGTCCGGCGGACCGGCGTCGCGTTCGACCGCGAGGAGCACACCGAGGGGATCTCGGCCGTCGCCGCACTCGTCCGCGACCAGGACGGGCCGGTCGCCGCGATCTCCGTCCCCGTGCCGACCCAGCGGTTCGCGGGCAACGAGGAACGCTACGGCGCCGCGGTCCGCGCCGCCGCCGAGCGGGCGTCCGCGTCGCTCAGCCGCCGACGCCGGCGGCGGTGCCCGGCTCGAGCGCGGGGGAGCCCTCGTGCTCGGGGATCACGAGCACGATGTGGTGACGCGAGACCGCGATCACGTCGTGATGCGTGCCCTGGCCCTCGCGACCGATCAGCTCGACGACGCAGTCGGTCATCGGGACGAACTCGCGCTCGGTCGCGTTGAGCACGTCGCTGACCCGGCTGCGATACCCGTCGCGGGCGAGCGTGATCCACCCCGAGATGCGGTGGCGGTCGGTCTCCAGGTACACGCGTTCGCGGCGCTGCTCCATGGCCTGGAGCCTAGTCGCCCGGCAGGAGCGACTGGACGAGCGCCCGATCGTGCGCGTAGCTCAGCAGCCGCCGCGCGCGGTCGGGCGGCACCCAGCGCAGCTCGTCGACCTCGTCGTTGGGCGCGAACTCGCCGCGCGACGACGACCATCCGCCAGTAGCGCACGAGCTTCGGCCCGGCCGCGGTTGTCGCGGTAGCGGACCGGCTCGAGCTCCTCGCCGAGGTCGCAGAGGTACCCGGTCTCCTCCTCCACCTCGCGCAGCGCCGCCTGCTCGAAGCTCTCGCCGCGGTCGAGCTTGCCCTTCGGCAGCGACCAGTCGTCGTAGCGGGGACGGTGCACGACCGCGATGCGCCCGTCGCGCTCGAGGATCCCGCCGGCGGCCTCGACCTGGCGCAGCGACGCCGGTCACCGCATCGCCTGGAGCTCGCGCGGGCGCAGCAGGACGATCAGCTCGCCGCGCGCGCCGTCGAGCCGGACCCCGGCGATCCCGCCCTTCTTCATGTCGATCCGCGCGCCGGTGAGGTCGAAGACGACCTGGCTGAAGTCCGGCTCGTGCCCGACGACGAGGACGCGTCCGTCGCCGTCGTCGTCGGACTCCGCGAGCTGCAGCGCCTCGGCGGCGTCGAACCCGCTGGTGAGCGGCTTGTGCTCGACGGGCTCCACGCCGAGCGCTTCGCACGCCAGCAGCGCCGTGTCGCGCGCGCGGACCTTCGGGCTGGTGTAGACGAGCGCCGGCTGGACGCCGAGCGCCTGCAGCGCGAGGCCCGCCGAGCGTGCCTGGTCCTCGCCGCGGTCGGTGAGGCGGCGATCGCTGTCTGCCCGCGTGCCGTGCGGTTCAGCGTCGCCGTGTCGCAGAAGCCAGAGCTGCCGTGCCATGGGTCGCGCAGCGTAGACCAGTCGGGACGCGCGCCGGTGCCCGCGTCAGTCCCAGTTGCGGGCCGGCTCGGGCGCGCCGTGGCCCTCGCGGCCCGCCAGTTCGAGCCTCGCGACCGCGCGCAGGTGGACCTCGTCGGGCCCGTCCGCCAGGCGCAGCGTGCGCGCGCCCGCGTAGAGCGTGGCGAGCGGAAGTCGCCGGAGACGCCGGCGCCGCCGAAGGCCTGGATCGCCCGGTCGGTCACGCGGCACGCCAGCCGCGCCGCGACGACCTTGATCGCGGCGATCTCCTTCTGCGCGTGCTTGTTGCCGACGGTGTCCATCATCCACGCGGTCTTCAGGACGAGCAGGCGCGCCTGCTCGATCTCGATCCGCGACTCGGCGATCCACTCGCGCACGACGCCCTGCGCCGCGAGCGGGCGGCCGAACGCCACGCGATGGCGGACGCGGTCGGTCATCAGCTCGAGGGCGCGCTCGCTCATCCCGATCGCCCGCATGCAGTGGTGGACGCGTCCCGGGCCGAGCCGCGCCTGCGCGATCGCGAAGCCCATGCCCTCCTGGCCGACGAGGTTCGCCTTCGGGACGCGCACGTCCGTGTAGCTGACCTCCGGATGGCCGTGCTGGTCGTGGTAGCCGAAGATCGACAGGTCGCGCTCGACCGTCACGCCCGGCGTGTCGAACGGCACCAGGACCATCGAGTGCTGCGCGTAGCGGGGCCCGTCAGGGTTCGAGAGCGCCCATGACGATCGCGACCTTGCAGCGCGGGTCCATCGCGCCGCTGCTCCACCACTTGCGGCCGTTGATCACGTAGTCGTCGCCGTCGGCGACGATCGTCGTGGCCATGTTCGTCGCGTCACTGGAGGCGACCTCCGGCTCGGTCATCCCGAAGCACGAGCGGATCTCGCCCTCCAGCAGCGGCTGCAGCCAGCGCTCCTGCTGCTCGGGCGTCCCGAACATCGCGAGCACCTCCATGTTCCCGGTGTCCGGCGCGGCGCAGTTGATCGACTCCGGGGCGATCTCGATGCTGCGCCCGGTGATCTCCGCCAGCGGCGCGTACTCGAGGTTCGTCAGCCCGGCGCCATGTGTCTCGTCGGGGAGGAACAGGTTCCACAGGCCCTCCGCGCGCGCCTTCGCCTTCAACTCCTCGACGACCGGCGGGACGACGTGCGGGTCGCCCTCCCGCCGCTGCCGGGCGTAGACCGCCTCCGCGGGGTACACGTGCTCGTCCATGAAGCGCGTCAGCTGCTGCTGCAGCGCGAGCGCGCGCTCGGTGTGCGCGAAGTCCATGCGTCGGGCCTCCAGGTCGGTCGGGCGGGCCGACGGGACGCTATCGGGCCGCGGCCGCCCGGTAGCGTTCGCCCGCGTGAGCATCCACGAGATCGCCTCCGACGACGTCGTCCGCAGCCACGAGGAGGGCGCGCTGAACGAGCGGCCGCCGCTGCTCGTCCTCGACCCGCTGCTCGCGTTCCTCGACGCGGTCGGCCTCGGCGACGGCGAGCCCGAGGTCCAGCCGGTCGGCGACGGGCACTCGAACGTCACCTACCTCGTGACGCGCGGCGACGCCGAGTTCGTCGTGCGCCGCCCGCCGCGCGGGCCGCTGCCGCCGAGCGCCCACGACGTGCTGCGCGAGGCGCGCGTGCTGCGCGGGCTCGAGGGGCGTGCGCGCGTGCCGAAGGTCCTCGCCGTCTGCGACGACGAGGCGGTGATCGGCGCGCCGTTCTACGTCATGGAGAAGGTCGAGGGCCTCGTCGTCACGACCGAGGTCCCGGACGCGCTGGACACCGACGGAGGACCGCACGCGGATGGGCGAGGAGCTCGTCGATGCGCTCGTCGAGGTGCACGCCGTGGACTGGCGCGACGGCCGGGCTCGAGGGCTTCGGCAAGCCGACCGGCTACCTCGAGCGCCAGCTGCGGCGCTTCCTCGGCCTCTGGGAGATCAACCGCACGCGCGACATCCCGGCCGTCGAGGCGGTCGGCCGCTGGCTCGCCGACACGATGCCCGAGTCGGGCCCGGCGACGATCGTCCACGGCGACTACCGGCTCGGCAACACGATGTTCGCGCCGCAGGCGCCCGGCGCGGCTGGTCGCGATCTTCGACTGGGAGATGTCCACGATCGGCGACCCGAAGGCCGACCTGGGGTACCTGTGCACGCTGTGGACCGACCGCGACGACCCGCCCGCCGGGATGTTCGAGCTGACGGGCGTCACGCGCGAGCCCGGGTTCCTCTCGCGGGACGACCTCGTCGCCCGCTACGAGGAGCGCTCGGGCCGCGCGATGACCGACATCCGCTGGTACCAGACGCTCGCGCTGTGGAAGTCGATCGTCTTCATGGAGGGCAACTACAAGCGCGCGATCGGCCGGAGCGACGGACGACCCGTTCCTCAAGCGCGTTCGGCGACGGCGTCGTCGAGCTGGCCGCCGCGCGCGGAGGAGCTGACCCGCGGTGCGCTGAGCTCGACGTCGACCCCCCGGTCCCGCGCGGGCTGCTCGTCGACTGGGGCGGCGTGCTGACGACCGACGTCTTCGTGTCCTTCCAGCACTTCTGCCGCAACGAGGGACTGGACCAGACGCTCGTGCGCGACCTCTTCCGCTCCGATCCCGAGGGCCGGCGCGCGCTGTTCGAGCTGGAGACCGGCGAGCTCACGGAGCCCGAGTTCGAGGAGCGGTTCGCGCGACCTGCTCGGCCTGCGGCCCGACCGCGCGCCCGGGATGATCGACCGGATGTTCGGCGGGATGAAGGCCGACATCGTGATGTTCGACGCCGTCCGCGCGGCCAAGCGCTCGGGCCTGCGGACCGGTCTGCTGTCGAACTCGTGGGGCGTGGACCGCTACGACCGCAGCCACTTCCCCGACCTCTTCGACGCCGTCGTCATCAGCGGCGAGGAGGGCATGCGCAAGCCCGACCGCGCGATCTACGAGCTGGCGATCGAGCGCATGGCGCTGCCGGCGGCCGACATCGTCTTCGTCGACGACCTGCCCGGGAACCTCGCGCCCGCCCGCGACCTGGGCATGACGACGGTCCACCACGAGAGCGGGCTCCACACGGTGTCGCAGCTGGAGCATCTGTTCCACGTGCCGCTCAGGTAGGCACGCAGGGGACTCTGACGTCCACCGTCTGCGAGCTCTCGATCGCACCGTCGAACGATGTTGTGTAGAAGGCGGTGTAGCGGCCGGCCCAGAACCCCTTCGCGCAGCCGGTCGTCGCGATGTACGGGATCCGCTGCCCGCGCCGGCGGACGAATCGCCCGCCGCGCTTCAGATACTGCACCGGCACCGTGACGCGCAGGTCCTTGATCGCGGCGATCACGCCCGGGGCCGGCGACTGCAGGTTCCGGGGAACGCTGAACGACAGCTTGTAGCGCCACTGCGGATCGCCGCGCAGCGTCGTGAGGTCGGCGATGACGACGTCGCGGATGATCAGCGGGCTCGTCCCGACCACGAGCACGATGTCGCCCTTGCCCGCCGGCCGGTTGAAGACCTGGAGCGTGACGTTCTCGTCGAGGCCGAGCCCGACGCCGCGCGCGGTCCCGGTCCCCACGCGCGACCCGGCCGGGCACTGCGTCTCGTCCTGGAAGACGACGGTGGGTGAGCAGGACGGGAACAGGCGGTTGTTCGTCAGCCCCTCCCGCGGGAAGAGGATGTCGCCGCGGACGGTCGCGAACTGCACGCCGCGATCGAGGTCCGGCGCGATGTCGTCGAAGTACCCGCGGACCGTGAGCGCCACGGCGCGCGGGCGATCAGGAGTCCCGGCGACGTTCGGGCGCACGGTCGCCGACGCGCGCTGGATCGACTGGATGGCGTACGCGGGCGCGGGGACCGCGCACACCGCGGCGAGGACGAGGGGGATCCAGGACCGGCGCACCGGCCAACCCTACGCCCGCGCACCTCACTCGGCCAGGATCCGCTCCCGCAGCTCGTCGCCCCGGCCGGCGGCGACCGCGCGGCCCGCGCGCTGCTCGCTCAGCTCCACCCCATGCGACTGCGCGAGCTCCAGCAGGTCCTGGCGCTCGTCGGTCTCGCGAGCCGCGCGCAGGAACAGCCAGCAGAACAGCCCGAGGGTCACGAGCGAGCCCTCGACCATCATGATCGAGCCGGCCGCGACCTGGTCGGCGGCGGGCTCGATGCCCCACGCGGCCTCGCCCGGCGCGTAGACGTCGTAGAGCGCGCCGCCCCCGAACACGAACACGTTGCCCAGCACCGCCGCCGTCAGGCGCACCGCGATGATGTAGCCGAGCCGCGCCGCGTTGCCGAACCACGCCGGCTTGGGCAGCGGTCCGAGCAGCGCCATCCACATGTTCATGCCCAGGGCGAGGAACAGCGCGTGCTGGAGCGCGTGGACGTCGTCGCTGCTGACGGCGCCCTCGTGCAGCACCCGCAGGTGCCACGCGTAGAGGTTCAGCGCCCACAGCGTGAACGCGACGACCGGGTGGGCGAGCACGCGCAGCGCGCTCATCCCGGGCAGCCGCAGCACGGGCGCGATCAGCGGGCCCGTGAGCCCGAGGACGAGCAGCAGCGCCGCGAGGTCGCCGATCAGCAGGTGCTCGAGCATGTGCGCCCAGAACAGCTCGTCCGCGGCGCCGGCGAGCGGCGTGACGAGCGCCGCGAGCAGCATGAGCATCCCGCCGGCAAAGCACCCCAGGCGCCAGCCCGGGACCGCCCTGGTCGTCCCGCGCAGGCGCCGGACTCCGGCGAGGTAGAGCACCCCGTAGGCGAGCACGCCGATGACGATCGGCAGCGCCTGCGTGACGCCCGGCCAGCTGATGTCGCCCGCGGCGAGGACCACCCGTGCAGCGTACGCGCCGCGGCCGCTATCCGAGCGCGATCAGCGCCACGCCGGCGAGCGCCATCCCCACGCCGACGGCCTGCACGGTCCGCAGGCGCTCGCCGAGGAATCCGCGTGCGAGCAGGACCGTCGTCACCGGATAGAGCGCGCCGACGACGGACACGATGCTGAGGGCGCCGAGCGTCTGCGCCACGCCGTACAGGCCGGTCGCGGAGACGTCGAGGACGCCCGCGCCCGCGACGAGCGTCCGGTCGCGGCCCACCGGGAGCGGCGTGCGCCGCGCGAGGACGAGGGCTCCCAGCACGGCGACCGCGAGGATCCGCACGAAGAACAGCAGCCACAGCACGCTGAAGTCCGCCGCCGGGTCCGACAGGGCGAAGTACCCGCCGAACCCGAGGGCCGCGCAGAGCGCGAAGACGATGCTCAGCCGCGAGCGGCGCGTGTGCTCATGGGTCTCCTCCTCCACCGTCGCCTCGAGCGATGCGAGGATCACACCCGCCATCGTGACCACGAGGCCCGCCGCGACGAGTGCCGACAACGCGTCGCCGCTCAGCACGCCGACGAGCACCGGGAGCGCGGCCCCGCTCGCGGAGATCGGGGCGACGATGGACATCGTGCCGATCGCCAGGCCGCTGTAGAAGAACCCCAGCGCGCTGACGCCGCACACCCCCGCGGCAAGGGCGTAGAGGACCGCATCCCGCGGGGGGAGCGCCTCGCCCGTGACCAGCAGCGCCGCGACGACGAGCGCCAGCCCGACGCCCTCGACCCCGAGCAGGACCGCCAGGACGGACGCGCGCTTCGTGACGAGCCCGCCGGCGAAGTCCGCCGAACCCCAGCAGGCCGACGCCAGCAGGGAGAGGGCGATGGCCAGCACGGGCGCGAGTGTAGGGCGGCAGGAGGGCCATCAGCCCGCGCCTGCGGCGCGGGCTGTCCTGCCAGGGGGCCGTTCCTACTTCTTTCCGCGATTGACCATCTTCAGCACCTTGCCGAGACGGCGGGTGTTCTTCTCCGTGTACGGGAACATGTGGATGTCCCGCTTGGGGAAGCTCCGTGACACGACGATCGTCTGCGGCTCGCAGTACTTGCGGATGCCGTTGGCGCCGTGGCGCGAGCCGATGCCGGACTGCTTGGCGCCGCCCATCGGCAGCTCCAGCGCGGTGTAGTTGATGAGCGCGTCGTTGACGTTCACGGCGCCGCTGTGGATCCGGCGGGCGACCGCCTCGCCCTTCGCGAGGTCCTTCGTGAACACCGATCCGCCGAGGCCGAAGATCGAGTCGTTGGCCATCTTGATGGCCTCCTCGGCGTCCTGGACCTTCATGATCGGGAGCGTGGGACCGAAGGTCTCCTCGGTCATCGCGTCCATCGTGTGGTCGACGTCGGTGAGCACCGTCGGCTCGAAGTACAGGCCCTGTCCCTCACGGCGCTTGCCGCCGACGAGCACCTTCGCGCCCTTCGCGACGGCATCGGTGACGTGCTTCTCGACGACGTCGAGCTGCGGCGGGAACGTCATCGCGCCGACGTCCACCGAACCGGGGCCCGCGGAGTGGCCGTGGCGCAGGTCGGCCACCTTCTGGGTCACCTTCTGCACGAACTCGTCGTAGACGGGCGCCTCGACGTAGACGCGCTCGATCGAGATGCACGTCTGGCCGGAGTTCTGCATCGAGTAGAAGACCGCGGAGTTGGCGGCGCGATCCAGGTCGGCGTCGCGCAGGACGATCATCGGGTCCTTGCCGCCGAGCTCCAGCGAGACCGGGATCAGGCGCTCGGCCGCCGCCATCGCGACCTTGCGGCCGGTCGGCGTGGAGCCGGTGAACATGATCATGTCCACCTCGTCGATCAGCGCGCGACCGGTGTCGCCGCGGCCGGTGGCCACCTGGTAGACGTCCTTCGGCAGCCCGCACTCCTCCAGGCACTCGGCCATGAGCAGCGACGTGAGCGGCGTGATCTCGCTCGGCTTGAGGATCACCGAGTTGCCGGCGGCGAGCGCGGGGATGCAGTCACCGAACGAGTTCGTCAGCGGGTAGTTCCACGGGCCGATGACGCCGATGACGCCGAGCGGGCGCCAGCGGACGGTGAGCTTCTTGCCCTTCACGAAGAGCTGCGAGGAGCTGACCTTCTCGTCGGCGAGGTACTTCGGCGCGTTCTTGGCCCAGAAGCCGAAGGCGTGCGCGCCGTAGGAGATCTCCGCGAGCTGCGCGTCCTCGTAGGTCTTGCCGGTCTCCGACACGATCGTGTCGATGATCCGGTCCTGGTTGTCCATGATCCACTTCTGCGCGCGCTTGAGGATCGGTGCGCGCCCCTCGAAGCCGAGCGCCTCCCAGCCGGGCTGCACGTGCCGGGCACGCTCCGCCATCTCGTGGACGGCCGCCGCATCGAGGTCGGGAACGTGCGCGATGACCTGGCCCGTGGCCGGGTTCTCGACGGGGATGCCCCCCGCGCTGCCGTTCGTGCCGTTGACGGCCGGAGCCTGCTCGACGCTCGCCATGTCCCTCTCCCACTGCGCTTGACGGTGTGTCAGCGCAGGCTACCGGGTACGGCCCCCTGGCAGGACGGACCGCGCCGCAGGTACGGCCCCCTGGCAGGACGGACCGCGCCGCAGGTACGGCCCCGGCAGGACGGACCGCGCCGCAGGCGCGGTCCGAAGGCTTTCTACGCCACCGACACCGTGACGATCCCCACCGGCTCCAGCGGCGCGTCGCGCGCGTCGGTCGGGGCGGCCTCGATCTTGTCGATGACGTCCATGCCGTCGGTGATCTGGCCGAAGACGGTGTGCTTGCCGTCGAGCCACGGGCAGGCCGCGGCGGTGACGAGGAAGAACTGCGAGCCGTTCGTGTTCGGGCCGGCGTTGGCCATGGCGAGTGCGCCGCGCACGATCTTGTGGTCGTTGAACTCGTCCTCGAACTGGTAGCCGGGGCCGCCGGTGCCGTCACCGCGCGGGCATCCGCCCTGGATCATGAAGTCGGGAATGATCCGGTGGAAGCCGAGGCCGTCGTAGAAGCCGTCGGCGGCGAGCTTCGTGAAGTTCTCGACGGTCTTGGGGGCGTCGGCGTCGAACAGCTCGATCGTGATGTCGCCTTCGCTGGTCTTCATGGTCGCGACGGACATACCGGCGCTCCTTTCGTTGCTCGTGGGTGCGCGCCGGGCCGCCGTCAGCGGTACAGGCGGATCTCGTTGAAGCGGACGGTCGTGCCCGCGGCCGGCGGGGTCGTGACCCAGAGCAGGACCCAGCGGTAGGTCTCCGTGCCCGGGTCGAGCTTCAGGACGACCTCGTTGTCGCCGGCCTTGTCGCCGTCGACCGGCGGGCTGGAGGACGTCGAGCCCTCGGGCGCGTCGCCGTCGACGGAGCCGGCCTCGCCCAGGCGGGTCCAGTCGGGGCTGTCGACGGCCTCGGGCGCCTTGTCGCCGTCGGCGCCGAAGACCTGGACGCTGAAGCCGGGCGTCTTCGTCACGAGCCGGAGCTTCAGGACCGACTCCGGCTCCTCGAGGTCGAGGAGATACCCGACGTCCATGTCGGCGCCGGGCGCGCGTCGTCGCGAACCAGGAGGTGTTCGGGTCGCCGTCGAGCGCCCGCGACGGATCGCCGGAGGCGGTCGCGCGCTTGGACGGATCGAAGAGGGAGCCGCCGGAGAGCGGCAGCAGGATCGGCGTGGTCCCCGGCTCCGCCGGCTTGGGCGTGGTCGTGGTGGTCGTCGGCGTGGTGGCCGTCGGCGTCACCGGCGTGACGGGCGTGACCGGGGTCACCGGCGTGACGGGCGTGACGGGAACCGGCGTCGTGTCGACCGGCAGCGGCTCGACGTCGGTGAACGACGGCTCGGTCGTCTCGACGGGCTCCGGCTCCGGCAGCGGCGTGACCTTCGCGAGCGTCTCGACCTTGACCGCCTGCGCCGGCGGCTCGTCGGTGAGTGCGGCGTAGCTCGCGGCGACGGCGCCGCCCGTCAGCACGAGCGCGAGCGAGCCGGCGAGCAGGACGGCGCGCAGACCGGGCGTGCGGCGCGGCGGGTTGACCGCGGTGCCGCAGTGCAGGCACCAGTCCTCGTCGGCGGCCAGCGCGGACCCGCAGCTGCGGCAGCGCGGCGCGCCGTCCACGGCGGGAACGTCGTCCGGGCCCGGAGCCAGCAGGTCGTCGGGCAGCGGCGTCTGCGGCGCCTCGACGTCCACGGCGCCGTCGCCGGGCGCGGATGCGGCGAGGGGATCGGCCTCGACGAGCGTCATCAGCGCCAGCTTGCCATACCGGCAGGCGGGGGACAAAGGAGAACCGTCACGCCTTCACCTGCTCGAGCTTCAGCGCGGTCCCGTTGACCTGCTCGCCGCTGACCTGCTCGATGACGCGCTCGGCCTCCGACTGCGGGACCGAGAGCAGCGAGAACTTCCCGAGGACCTTGACGTCCTTGACGGCCTCGCCGTCGACCCCGGCCGCGTGCGTGATCGCGTGGACGATGTCGGCGGGCTCGAGGCCCGCGTCACGCCCGACGCTCACGATGAGCTGGGTGTAGGGCTCGTCCGCCGGGCGCTTGATGTGCGGCTTCTCATGGCGCTTGGGACGCTCCTCGACCTTCGCCGGCGCGACCTTCGCGCCCGGCGACCACGGGCTGATCGTGGTGCCGATGTGCTGCTCGATCGCCTCGAGCTCACGCTGCTGGCGCGGCTCGACGAACGTGACGGCCCGGCCGGAGCGCCCGACGCGCCCCGTGCGGCCGATGCGGTGGACGTAGACGTCGGGCGAGGTCGGGACGTCGAAGTTCACGACATGGGTGACCGTGGAGATGTCCAGGCCGCGCGCGGCGACGTCGGTCGCGACGAGGATCGGCACGCGCCCGCCCTTGAAGGACAGCATCACGCCGTCGCGCGAGCCCTGGGACATGTCGCCGTGGAGGGCCTTGACGTTCATGCCCTTGTCGCGCAGCGTGCGGTAGAGCTGGTCGCAGCGGATCTTCGTGCGCGCGAAGACGATCGCCTGGGTCGGCCGCTCCGCCTGCAGGACCTCGACGAGCGTCGGCGCCTTGTCCTTCGCGGCGACCTCGACCCGGAACTGCTCGACGGTGTCGACCGTGAGGTTCTTGGACTCGACCTTCACGAGCACGGGCTCGTAGAGGTAGCGGTCGGCGAGCTTGCGGATCGGCGGCGGCATCGTCGCGCTGAAGAGCGCGGTCTGGCGGCTGTTCGGCGTGAGCGACAGGATCTTCTCGACGTCCTCCAGGAAGCCGAGGTCGAGCATCTCGTCGGCCTCGTCCAGGACGACGAAGCGGCAGGAGTGCAGGATCAGCGACGCGCGGGACATGAGGTCCATGACGCGCCCGACCGTGCCGACGACGACGTGCCCGCCGGCGCGCAGCTGCGCCTGCTGCGTGCGGATCGGCGCGCCGCCGAAGACGGCGACGACGTCGACGCCCTTGGGCTGGCCGTACGCGCGCAGCGCCTGCGTGACCTGGATGCACAGCTCGCGCGTCGGTGTGAGGACCAGCGCCTGGACCTCGGCGACCGACGGATCGACGTACTCCATGATCGGGATCCCGAACGCCGCGGTCTTGCCGGAGCCGGTCTGGGCCTGCCCGATGATGTCGCTGCCCTGCGAGCAGCGGGGGGATCGCCTGCTCCTGGATGGGGCTCGGCTCCTGGTAGCCGACGTCCTCCAGTGCCTGGAGAAGTGGCGCGGACAGGCCGAGATCGGCGAAGGAGGTCACCCGCAGCAGAGTAGAGGGACGGACGCCGGGTCAGCCGCGAACGTCGAGCAGCAGCTTGCCGGTGGTCCGGCGCTCGGCGAGGTCCACCTGGGCGCGCGCGGCGTCCGCGAGCGGATACGCGCGCCCCGACGACCACCCGCAGATCGCCGGCCGCGGCGCGCGCGAACAGGTCGGCGACCGGCGCGTCGAGGAGCTCCGCCGGCCGTTCGAGGCAGTGCCGGAACCAGAAGCCCGTCACCGTGCGCGAGGCGCGCATGAGCTTGCGGGTGTTCACCGTGTTCGTCGCACCGCCGGACACGCCGTAGGTGACGAGCCGGCCGAACGGGGCGAGGGCCGCGAGCGACGCGTCGAACACCTCGCCTCCGATCGCGTCGAGGACGACGTCCACCGGGGCGCCGCCGTTGGCCTCCAGCAGCCGCTCGGTCAGCCCGTCGGCGTCCGTCGCGACCGCAACGTCGGCGCCGAGCTCCAGGGCGAGTGCGCGCTTCTCCTGCGACGAGGCCGTCGCGATGACGCGGCCGGCGCCGGACAGCGGCCGCGCGAGCTGCACGGCGAGCGAGCCCGTGCCGCCGGCCGCCGCGTGGACGACGACGCTCTCCCCCGGCTCCACGCGCGCGCTCGTCCGCAGCAGATGCCACGCCGTGAGCCCCTGGAGCAGCAGCGCGAGCGCCGTCGCCGTCGTCCACGCCGTCCGGGACGGGGAACGCGTGGGCGGCCGGGACCGCGGCGACCTCGCGCGTAGCCTCCGCGGCCGCCGGTGAGCGCGACGACGCGCTCGCCGGTGTCGCGCCGCACCCCGGCGACCTCCGCGCCCGGGAACCAGCGGCAGCTCGCTCGCGGCCAGGTACTCGTTGCGGCGCTGGTGGGTGTCGGCGAAGTTCACGCCGGCCGTCGTGACGTCCACGAGCACCTCGCCGGGACCGGGCACCGGCTCGCCGATCTCGACGAGCCGCAGCACCTCCGGCCCACCGAACTCCTGTTGCTGGATCGCACGCACCAGGGCCCGAACGGTACCCTCGCCGCCCCATGAGCCTCACCGTCGTCGGATCCATCGCGTATGACGCCGTCATCACCCCGTCCGGGTCGCGTGACCGGATGCTGGGCGGCGCGGCCACCCATTTCGCCCTCGCCGCCTCGTTCTTCGACCAGGTCCGCGTGATCGGCCCGGTCGGCGAGGACTTCGACGACGCCTCGATGGCGACGCTCGGCACGCGCGGGACGATCACCGACGACGTCGAGCGCGTGCGCCGGCGGCCGGACGTTCTTCTGGAAGGGCGAGTACCACCCCGGCCTCAACACGCGCGAGACGCACGTGACCGAGCTGAACGTGTTCGAGCACTTCGAGCCCAAGCTCTCCGCCGGACGCCCAGGCCTGCGAGGTCCTCTTCCTCGCCAACATCCAGCCCGACCTGCAGCGCGGCGTGCGCGAGCAGTGCGGCGCGGCGCGGTTCGTCGCGATGGACTCGATGGACCTGTGGATCAACATCGCGCGCGACTCGCCTCGTCGAGACGATCAAGGGCGTGGACTGCCTGATCCTCAACGACGAGGAGCTCGAGATGCTCACCGAGGCGCCGAACTTCGTCAGCGCCGCACGGGAGGTCCTGACGTGGGGCCCGACCGCGGTGATCGCCAAGCAGGGCAAGTACGGCGCCGCCCTGTTCACGGACGAGGGGTACTTCGCGCTGCCGGCCTACCCGCTCGAGGACGTGGTCGATCCGACCGGCGCCGGTGACAGCTTCGCCGGCGGCTTCGTCGGCTACGTCGCGGCGCACCCCGGCCACCCGCTCGACCACGACCTGCTGACGCGCGCCATGGTCTACGGCACGGCGCTCGCCTCGTTCAACGTCGAGGCGTTCGGCACGGACCGCATCGAGGACCTCCGGGCGTCCGAGATCATCGGGCGCGTTCAGGAACTGCAGCACATGACGACGTTCGAGCACCAGCCGATCGCGCTGCGCGACTGACGCCGGTGCGCCCGGCTCGCGAGTCGGTGGTCAACACGGAGCGCGCGGGGTAGCATCGCGAGACCGTGAACGGGTGGATGTTCCTGTACCTGATGGTGGTGCTGAAGATCCCGATCGCGCTCCTGCTGTATCTCGTGTGGTGGGCCGTGCACCAGGTGCCGGACGCCGAGCCCGAGGCACCGGGCGGCGATGGGGGGTCCCGCCGCCGCCTGCACCCGCGCGGGCCGCTCCCGCGCAGCCCGCGCCGCGGCCCGCACGCCGGAGCGCCGCCGCCGGCGCCCGCCCGCACGCGCACCGTCGTCTCCGGCACCCGCCGGCTCGAACGCCACTGACCACGGCGCCCGTGCGCGTGGCAGACTGCGCCCGATGAGCGTGACCTCCGTCCTCTCCGACGGCACGATCCGACGGCTCGTCGACGAGGGGCGGATCGTCATCCGGCCGTGGGACCCCGGCATGGTGCAGCCCGCCAGCGTCGACCTGCGCCTCGGCGACTCCTTCCGCGTCTTCCACAACCACCGCATCGCGGCGATCGACCTCGCCGCGCCCCCGAGCGAGCTGACCGAGGGCGTCGAGGTCCTGGACGGCGAGTCGTTCGTCATCCATCCCGGCGAGTTCGTGCTCGGCCGCACGCAGGAGTACGTCGAGATCCCGGACGACGTCGTCGCCCGGATCGAGGGCAAGAGCTCGCTCGGGCGCCTCGGGCTGATCGTCCACGCGACCGCCGGGTTCGTCGACCCCGGATTCCACGGGACGCTGACGCTCGAGATCACGAACCTCACCCGCGTGCCGATCGTGCTGTGGCCCGGCAAGCCGATCGCGCAGCTCTCGTTCATGGCGCTCGACCGCGCCGCCGAGCGCCCGTACGGGCACCCTGAACTCGGCAGCCACTACCACGGGCAGGTCGAGGCCACCGAGAGCCGGTACGAGGGCGGACCGGCGGGCGACGACGGCGTCCGGCGGAGCGGCCCTGTAGCGTCCCGCCCATGGTGCACGCGTTCCTGGTGCTCGCCGCCGAAGAGGCGGAGAAGAGCGAGACCCTGTTCTTCGTCATCGGCAGCCTCTTCGCAGCCTGGGCGGTCATCATCGGCGTGGTCGGGATGCGGTCGGAGTCGTTCGGCAGCGAACGGGGCCTCAGCACCGCGCTGATCGGGGTCTCCGTGCTGCTCGCGGCCGCGACGATGTTCGCGATCGTCTACGTCACCGGCTGAGCCGCCTCGTCCGCCTTCCGCGCGCCCTCCGTAGGATGCGCAGGAGAGCGACCCCGACGAAGGACAGGCGATGAGCACGGAGACGCAGGCCGGAGGGAACGGCGCGACCGCGCCGACCGGCGCGCAGACGCTGACGGTGACCGACAACCGCACCGGCCAGACCTACGAGCTTCCGATCACCGACGGCACGATCCGCGGGATGGATCTGCGCCAGATCAAGGCCGACGAGGCGGACTTCGGCCTGATGGCGTACGACCCGGCGTTCATGAACACCGCGTCGTGCCGGTCGGCCGTGACCTACATCGACGGCGACAAGGGGATCCTCGAATACCGGGGCTACCCGATCGAGCAGCTCGCCGAGCAGTCGACGTACCTCGAGGTCGCCTACCTGCTCGTGCACGGCGTGCTGCCGACCGCGCGCCGCAGCTCGAGACCTGGGTGCAGGAGATCACGACCCACACGTTCGTGCACGAGAACGTCAAGGGCTTCATGCAGGGCTTCCGCCACGACGCCCACCCGATGGGCATGCTGCTCGGCGCCGTCGGCGCGCTCTCGACGTTCTACCCGGACGCGAAGGACATCAACGACCCGGCGAGCCGGAGCGCCCAGACGATCCGGCTGATCGCGAAGATGCCGACCCTCGCGGCGTTCTCCTTCCGCCACATGCGCGGCCAGCCGTACGTCTACCCCGACAACGACCTCTCCTACTCGGGGAACTTCCTCGGGATGCTCTACAAGATGACCGAGCTGAAGTACCAGCCCGACCCGCGGCTGGAGCGCGCGCTCGACATCCTCTTCATCCTCCACGCCGACCACGAGCAGAACTGCTCGACGAGCGCGGTCCGCAGCGTCGGCTCGTCCGGCGTGGACCCCTACTCGGCCGTCGCCGCAGGCATCGCCGCGCTGTACGGGCCCTCGCACGGCGGCGCCAACGAGGCGGTGCTGCGGATGCTGCGACGGATCGGCTCGACGAGCGAGATCCCCGCGTTCATCGACGGGGTGAAGGCCGGCGACGAGCGGCTGATGGGCTTCGGCCACCGCGTCTACAAGAACTTCGACCCGCGGGCGACGATCATCAAGAAGGCCTGCGACGACGTCTTCGAGGTGACCGGCAAGAACCCGCTGCTCGACATCGCGACCGAGCTCGAGAAGGTGGCGCTCGAGGACGAGTACTTCGTCCAGCGCAAGCTCTACCCGAACGTCGACTTCTACTCGGGCCTCATCTACGAGGCGCTCGGCCTGCCGGTCGAGGTGTTCCCCGTGATGTTCGCGATCGGGCGCACGAGCGGCTGGATCGCCCAGTGGCTCGAGATGCTCGATGACCCGGACCTGAAGATCGCGCGTCCGCGCCAGATCTACACGGGCGGGCGCGATCTGCAGTACGTGCCGATGTCCCAGCGCGGCTGACGCCCGTGTGAACGTTGCGTTGCTCTGTGCGCTCCGTCACGGACGCGGCGCGGCGGCGGCGTACCGTCGGGTGCCGATGCCCTTCCGCCTCGACAACGGCACCCACGTCGTCATCCGGCCCATCAGGCCGGACGACAAGGAGCGCCTGGCCACGGCCCTGGGACGGCTCTCCGACGAGACCGTCCGCAAGCGCTTCCTCAGCCCGAAGCCGCGGCTGAGCGGCACGGAGCTGCGCTACCTCACCGAGATCGACTACGTCGACCACTGGGCCGAGGTGGCCGTGCTCGCGGACGACCCGGAGTCGATCATCGGCGTCGCCCGCTGGATCCGCGACCCGCGCGACCCCCATGCCGCCGAGGCCGCGATCGTCATCGGCGACGACTTCCAGGGACAGGGAGTCGGACGCCGGCTCGGCGTCGCGATCGCCGACGCGGCCCGCCAGCGCGACGTTCACCGCTTCACGGCCACGATGCTCTCGGACAACCTCGCGGCGCAGCGGCTCTTCGCCGCGATCTCCGAGCGCCTCGACGTCGCCCACGACGGCTCGACGGACGCAGTGGTCGCGACCCTGGCTGCATAGGTACCCTCGCCCCGTGGCGGGCTACGTTCTCAGAATCACCCGCGAGGGCGTCGTCGGCAAGGAGCGCTTCGACGACCTGCACGTCGCCGTCGACACGCTGGAGATGGAGGCGCGGGCGTTCGCGAACACCGAGCGGCGCGAGGCGGCCGGCGGGATCATGCGCACCTACGAGCCGGACGAGATCGTCGCCCTGCGCGCGGAGATCTCCGGACGCGGCGTGCGCGCCGGGATCGACGTCCGCGGCAACGGCGACGCCGAGGCGTTCACCGGGCGCCTGAGCCGCAGGCGCATCGAGCCCGAGCGCGGCGAGAGCCCGTACGACGCGCTGCGACGCGTGCTCGGCGTCGTCGACGTCTAGCCCGCGCCACCGGTGTGCAAAGGTGCCCGAGTGACGGACGTCAACGCGATCGAGGCCTTCGGGCTCGTCAAGCGCTACGGCGAGCAGGCGGCCCTCGACGGCGTCGACCTCGACGTGCCGCGGGGCGCGGTCTGCGCGCTGCTCGGCCCCAACGGGGCGGGAAAGACGACGGCGGTCCGCGTCCTGACGACGCTGACGCTCCCGGATGCCGGAACCGCGCGCGTCGCGGGCACGACGTGCTGGAGGACCCGGTGTCGGTGCGCCGCAGCCTCGGGCTCGCCGCGCAGGACGCGACGGTCGACGGCCTGCTCACCGGCCGGGAGAACCTGGAGATGATCGGCGAGCTGCACCATCTCGGCCGCAAGAACGCGCGCGTGCGCGCGGGCGCGCTGCTTGAGCAGTTCTCGCTGGTCGACGCCGGGGAGAAGCTCGCCAAGGAGTACTCGGGCGGGATGCGCCGCCGGCTGGACCTGGCCGCGACCCTCGTCGCGCGCCCGGAGATCCTGTTCCTCGACGAGCCGACGACGGGCCTGGACCCGCGGGCCCGCAACGAGCTGTGGGGCGTGCTCGACACGCTCGTCGGCGAGGGGGCGACGATCCTCCTGACGACGCAGTACCTCGAGGAGGCCGACCGGCTCGCCGACGACATCATCGTCGTCGATCACGGCCACGTCATCGCCCGGGGCGACGCACGGCGCCTGAAGCGCGAGTTCGGCGGCGACCAGCTCCACGTGATCGTCGCGCGCGCCGAGGACCTCGACGAGATGACGGCGATCATGGAGCGCGTCGCGGGCACGGCCCCGTCGGTCGACGTCGCCGGGCGCGCGGTCGCGGCCTTCTCGGAGGGCGGGCCGGCGGCCGTCGCCGAGCTTGCGAGTGCGCTGGACACGGCGGGCATCGCGGTGGAGGACCTCGGGCTGCGCCAGCCCACGCTCGACGACGTGTTCCTGACGCTCACGGGCGCGCCCGCCGACGCGGTCGCCCCCGAGCCCGCGCCGGAGGCCGCCTGATGGCGGACGCCGCGGCCACGCGCCGCCGCACCGGGTCCACGGCGATCTCCGACACGCTCGTGATCGCGCGGCGCGGGGTCAAGCACATGCGCCGCCAGCCGGAGCAGCTGACAGACGCGACGATCCAGCCGATCATGTTCGTGCTGCTGTTCGCGTTCGTCTTCGGCGGTGCGATCGACGTCCCGGACGGCGGCAGCTACAAGGAGTTCCTGATGGGCGGCATCTTCGCCCAGACGATCGTGTTCGGGTGCTTCGGCGTCGCGATGGCGCTCGCCTACGACCGCAACAACGGCGCGATCGACCGCTTCCACTCGCTGCCGATCGCGCGCGGCGCCGTGCTCGGCGGCCACTCGGTCGCGAGCCTGCTCAAGTCCTTCCTGCCGATCGTGCTGATGTCGCTGACGGGACTCGCGATCGGCTGGCGGATCAACAGCGGCGATCCTCGACGCGCTCGCCGGCTACGCGCCTGATGATCGGCTTCTCGTTCGCGATGATCTGGGTCGGCATCCTCATGGGGAGCATCCTCGAAGACGCCCGAGGGCGTCCAGGGCTTCGCCTTCTCGGCGATCTTCCCGATCACGTTCATCGCGAGCACGTTCGTGCCGACGGCGACGCTCCCCGAGCCGCTGCGGACGTTCGCGGAGTGGAACCCGGTGAGCTCGCTCGCCGGGTCGCTGCGCGAGCTGTTCGGCAACCCGGGCGGCGCCGCGGGCCCGGGCGCACCGTGGCCGCTGCAGCATCCGGTCGCCTACACGGTGTTCTGGATCGTCGCGATCGTCGTCGTCTGCGCGCCGCTCGCCGTCCGCGCGTATCAGCGGTCGATCAAGTCCTGAGCGACAGCTGCGCGGCGTAGGGGCCGCGCCCGGTGAGGCAGTGCGCGCCGCAGCCCGCGCCGAGGCGGACGGCGTCATGGGCCGACATGCGCGGCGCCCAGCCCGTAGGTGAGCCCGGCCGCGAACGAGTCGCCGCAGCCGTAGGCGTCGACGGGCGGTCCGGGAAGCGGCGCGGCGGCCCACTCGCCGGCCTCGCCGTCGCGGGTGGACCACGCGCCCCCGTCGGCGCCGCGCGTGTGGACGACGAGCCGCGGGGCCGGGTCGAGTGCCCAGGCGTCGACCTGCTCGCCCGGGTCGGTCGCGCTCGACACCAGGACGTCGAGCTGCACGCCGGTCCGGGCGATGACGTCGAGTGCCCGGGGTGTCGCGACGAGCACCCGGGCCGTCCGCGCCGCGCGCAGCGCCTCCGGGTCCCCGCCGGTGAAGTAGACGGCGTCGAGGGCCGCGACGCGCTCCCACGGCAGGGGGTCGTCACCGTGCGGGACCATCCGCGGGTCGAGCAGCGTGATCGTGCGCTCGTGGTCGTCGTCGAGGTAGGTGAAGCCGCGGCGGGTCGGCGCGCCGGGGCGCACGACCGCCTCGAGCTCGAGGCCCCGGTCCAGCAGCTCGTCACGCGCGCGGCGTCCGTGGTCGTCGTCCCCGACGGCGGTGAAGAACGCCGCGGACCCCGCCAGCCGCGCGAGCTGCACCGCGGCGACGGCGCCGCCGCCTGCGGCGAGCTCGAACGCCTCCGAGGCGTGGAGGATCGCGCCCGGCTGCGGCAGCTCCGGGACGACGGCGAACTGGATCCACTCGACGTGGCCGACCACGCCGACGCGGGGGGACGCGGTCACAGGACGAGCGCCGCCCCGTTGTCGCGCAGCCAGCGGCGCGGCGCCTCGTAGCCCGGGAGGTGGCGGCCGAGGAGCGCCCAGAAGCGCGGCGAGTGATCGAGGACCACGAGGTGACAGGCCTCGTGCCAGGCGACGTACTCGAGCAGCTCGGGGGGGCCGAGCACGAGTCGCCAGTTGATCGCGATCGCCCCCGTCGCCGAGCAGGAGCCCCAGCGCGTGCGCTGCTCGCGGATCGTGAGCTTCGCGTACGGCCGTCCGAGCGCGAGGGCGGCGGCGTCGAGCTGCTCGGCGGCGGCGGCGCGGGCGGCGCGCCGGTACCAGCGCTCGATCGCGGACCGCTGCCCCGGCCCGGCGCCCGGCACGAGCAGCAGGTCGCCGCGGCGGTGCGCGCGGGTGCGGCCCGGCTGCTCGACGAGGCGCAGCTGGTCGCCGAGGAACGGCACGGCGCCCGGAGCGCGCGGGAGCGCCCGGCGCGCCCGGTCGACCTCGGCCAGGCGCCGGTCGATCCACGGCCGCAGCTCCCGGACGGCGGCGGCCGCATCGCGCTCGCGGGCGCGCCGCGGGAGGGTCACGGTGACCTCGCCGTCATGCTCGACGCGCACGCGCACCGAGCGGGCCCGCTCGGAGCGACGGACGGTGTAGTCGAGGTCGCCGGGCACGGCGCGAACGCTAGAGCACCCGCAGGGTGGTCAGCGACGTGTCACGGGCGACGATCGAGCCGCCCTCGTCGCGGGCGGCGACGAGGTAGTCGACGGCGTCGGCACTGACCCGGAACCCCTCCAGGATCAGCGGCACGCCCGGCGGATAGACCTCGACCGACTCGGCGGCCACGTGACCGACGGCGTCGCCGAGCGGCACCTCCCGCCCGACCGACTTCGCGTACCGGCGTGCCGCGTAGGGGTGCATGACGGGCCGGTCGTCCATCGCCCGGAACGGGTTGGCCGGCGGGCTGCGGCGCGCGCCGTCCGGGCGCACGCGCGGGCCGAGCACGTCGACCAGCGCGGCGACCGTCTCCTCCACCGCGGACGGGGCGAGCTGGAAGGTCGTGATCAGCGTGAGCGTGTTCACGCCCGCCTTCTCGATGACGATCCCGCGCTCGATCAGCGCCTCGACGACGTCGTACCCCGAGAGGTCGTAGCGCGCCAGGCCGACCGTCGTCTTCACGAGGTCCGTCCCCGACACGTGGTCGGTCATCCGCGTCAGCCATGCGGGATCGTCGAGCAGCTCGAGGTCCGGGAGCCGCTCGCGCAGCGCGTCCTTCAGCTCGCGCGTGCGCCGGATGGCGGCGCCCAGCGCCTCCTCCCCCTCGGCGACGAGCGTGCGGACCGCAGCGTCGGCACTCGCCAGCAGGTGGTAGCTCGGCGAGGTCGTCACGTACTCGCGGTAGGCCTCCTCCATCAGCTCGGAGTCCACGCGGGCCTCGCGCCAGTGGATGAGCCCGGTCTGCTGGAGCCCGCCGGCGAGCTTGTGCGTGGACTGCACGGCGACGTCCGCGCCGGACGCCATCGCGCTCGCCGGCAGCGCGTCGTGGAAGTGCAGGTGCCCGCCCCACGCCTCGTCGACGATGACCATCGCGTGCCGCGAGGTGTCGTGGACGGCCTCGGCGATCGCGCGCGTGTTCGCGGCGAGGCCCTCGTAGGTCGGGCTCGTGAAGATCACCGCGATCGCCTCCGGGTAGCGGCGCAGGCCCTCGCGGATCTCCTCGACGCTCGGCGGGAGCAGCGCCTCGAAGCGCGGCTCGTACGGCGTCGGAAGGAAGCGGAAGTCCAGGCCGAACGCCTTCAGCCCGTTCATGATCGAGTGGTGGATGTTGCGCGCGACGAGCACGAGCGCATCGGAGCGCTCCAGCGCGAGCATGCGCAGCACGATCCAGTTCGACCCGCTCGTCCCGTGGACGGAGAACATCGTCCGGTCGGCGCCCTGGGCGGTCGCGGCGAACTGCTCCGCCTCGGCGAAGACGCCGGTGTGGTCGACGAGCGTGCCGAAGAAGCCCGCGGAGATCGAGACGTCCGAGGCGTAGAAGTCGACGACGCGCTCCTGGTGCTCCAGGATCGACGGCGTGCACCAGCGGTGATAGCGCCCGACGTCCTGGTTGAGGATGCGGACGATCGGGGACGCGGACGGCTTGGGCATGCGCATGGGATCATCCCCCACCGTGTCGAGGTCCGTGGTCCCCCTCCCGAGCGACGTGCGCTCCCCGTTCATCGTGTACCTCAACGGCGTGCGCCAGGAGCCCGGCGCCGACTTCCAGGTGCGGGACGGCGCGCTCGTGTTTCAGAAGGCGCTGCGCAAGGACAAGGTCAGCGGAAAGCGCTGGCTGCTCGGAGCCTGGGGCGTCGGGACCTACCGCCAGGACGACTCGGTCGACGTCTCCTGGAAGCGTCCGGACGGCCGCCCCGCGGTGGCCGAGCGGCTGGAGATCACGATCGTGGAGGGGTGAGGCCCATGAAGCACCGGATCGTTCCGAACCTGTGGTTCGACACGCAGGCCGAGGAGGCCGCGGCCTTCTACGTCTCCGTGTTCGGCGGCGAGGAGAGCAGGTGCGGCTGGCTCAAGGATCGCTACGGGCTGTCGTGGCAGGTCGTCCCCACCGGCTGGGAGGAGCTCCTGAACGACCCGGAGCCCGAGCGCGGCCGCCGGGCGATGGAGGCGATGTTCGCGATGCGCAAGCTCGACATCGCGGCGCTCCGAGCGGCGGCGGACGGCGACGTCAGCGCCTGACCGGACCCGGGCCGACCCTGCGGGGGCGGCGCTGTGCCTGCTGTCGGCGGCCGGGTTCGGCGCGATGGCGATCTTCGGGAAGCTCGCGTTCGACGCGGGCGTCTCGACGCTGACGCTGCTGGTCGTCCGCTTCGCGCTCGCGACGCTCATCTTCGGCGCGCTGCTCGCGGCCCGTCCGGCGCTGGTGACGAGCCTGCGCGACGCCGGGAGGCGGGCGCTCGCGATCGGACTGGGACTGGGCGCGATCGGCTACGCGACCCAGGCGGGGCTGTTCTTCGCGGCGCTGCAGCGCCTCGACGCGTCGCTGCTCGCGCTCGTCCTCTACACGTATCCGGCCTGGGTGATGCTCGGCTCGCTCGCGCTCGGCCGCGAGCAGCCCACGCGCCGGCGCGTGCTGGCCCTCGCGCTGTCGTCGGCCGGGCTCGTCGTCCTGCTCGCCGGGGCCTCCTCCGGAGCCGTTGACGCGGCCGGGGTGGCGATGGGCATCGGAGCGTCGCTCGCCTACACGGTCTACATCCTCGTCGCCGATCACGCGGGGCTCGACATCCCGCCGCTCGCGCTGACGGCGCTCGTCTGCGTCGGCGCCGCCTGCACCCTCGGGCTCGTCGGCGCGGTGAGCGGGTCGCTGAGCCTCGCCCTGAGCGCCGAGGCGTGGCTGTGGCTCGGCCTGATCGCGGTCGTCTCGACCGCCGTGCCGATCGTCGCCTTCTTCGCCGGCCTTGCCCGCGTGGGTCCCAGCAGCGCGGCGATCCTCTCGAGCTTCGAGCCCGTCGTCACCGTCGCGCTCGCCTACCTCGCCTTCAGCGAGGTGCTGTCCGGCGTGCAGCTCGTCGGCGCCGCACTCGTGCTCGGCGCCGCCGTGCTGCTCGCGACACCGGGGCGCCGCGGCGCACCGGTGCCGCCCGACTTCTGAGGCCTACGCCTCCGCCAGGACCACGAGCGTCTCAGGACGCACGCCGTCGTACTGCATCGCCTCCGCCGCCCCAGGCGCCTGCATCGCGGACTCGAACGTCGCGCGGTCCGGGACCTCGACGATGAGCGCCACGCGATTGGACCCGGCGGTGTCGCGGAACGTCCGCACCGTGATGCCCAGCGGCCCGAAGTACGCCTCGCGCTTGGGCGACGCCAGCCAGTGCTCGACGTCATCCACCTCGTGGAACCCGATCAGTGTCTCCATGGTCCTGCGTCCTCTCGGCGGGATCGATTGTCGGCCAACCGTATCCGCGCCGGCGACCCTCAGGAGGAGACCGCCGCCCACGGGCGATTGAGCCGCAGCGCGCCGAGGATCGCACGCGTCGCCGGTGAGCGGTTGAGCGTGTAGAAGTGGATCCCGGGGGCGCCGCCGGCGAGCAGCTCCGAGCACTGGAGCGTGGCGTACGCGACGCCGAAGTCCTCGACGGCCTCGGGCTCGTCGGTGCGCGCGTCGAGCTCGCGGCGCAGCGGCTCCGGGATCACCGCGCCGCAGAGCGACGTGATCCGCTCCAGCTGCGCGATGTTCGTGATCGGGAGGATGCCCGGGATGATCGGCACGTCGATGCCGATGGCGCGGGCGCGGTCGACGAAATCGAAGTACGCGGCGTTGTCGAAGAAGAGCTGGGTGACGAGGAAGTCGACGCCCGCGTCGACCTTGTCCTTGAGGTGGCGCAGGTCGTCGTCGGGACTCGTCGCGTGGATGTGCGTCTCGGGGAACGCCGCCGCGGCCGACCGAGAAGTCATAGCCCCCGCGGATCAGCTGGACGAGCTCGCTCGAGTACTCCAGTCCCCCCTCGGTCTTCGTCCACTCGTCCTGCCCGGCCGGCGGGTCGCCGCGCAGCGCCAGCACGTTGTCGAAGCCCAGCTCGGCCATCTGGTCGAGCGTCGCCCGCAGTTCGTCGGTCGTCGCGCTGACGCACGTGAAGTGCGCCATCGCCTCGAGGCCGAACTCGTCACGGATGCGCGAGACGATCTCGATCGTCTTGTCGCGCGTGGAACCGCCGGCGCCGTAGGTGACGGACACGTAGGCGGGCTCCAGCGGGCGGAGCTTCGCGATCGCGTCGTAGAGGTTCGCCTCACCGGCCGGGGTCTTCGGCGGGAAGAACTCGAACGAGAAGACCGGCTCCTCGCTGCCCTTCAGGATCTCGTCGATGCGCACAGCGGGACAGACTAGGGCGCGAGGCTCCAGCGCTCGGGGTCGCCCTCCAGCTCGCCGGGCGTGCGCTCGGCGCGGCCGGTGACCTCGAGGTGCTGCAGGTAGCAGAGCGTCTCGCTGAGCCACCAGTTGGCGTTGAGCGGCGTGATCGCCTCGCCGTACACGAGCGGCACGGCGTCGAACGCGGTGATCGGCCCGTGCTCCCCCAGGACGCGCAGGCAGCCGTCCAGCCGCTCGGCGACGACCACGCGGTTGGCGGTGATGTGCGCCTGCACGTCGGTGAACGGGCGCGCGTGCCCGGCCAGGCACAGGCGCATGTCGAGGTCCTCGACCTTGTTCAGCGACTCCAGGAACTCGCCTGCGGGATCGGGCGTGTAGCCGTAGTCGTAGTAGAGCGAGACGCGTCCGAGCAGGTGGTCGCCGGAGATGAGGATGCGGCGGTCGGGCTGGTACAGGCAGACGTGGGACGGCGCGTGCCCCGGGGTCTCGACGACCTGGAAGACGCCCAGGTCCGTCTGGACCTCCACGCCGGGCAGCAGGTCGCGGTCGGGATGCACGATCCCCGCGACCCCGAAGCCCTGCCCCTTGCGCGACTCCTGGTAGGCGCGCAGCGGCATCTCGGGCACCCCGCTCATGCGCGCGATCTCGATCCGCCGCTCCATCGCGGCGTCGGGATCCTGCGCGGCCTTCGTCATGTGCTCGTGGTTGGGGTGCATCCACAGCTCGCACCCCGTCCGCTCGATGATCGTCGCCGCCTGCCCGTAGTGGTCCGAGTGGGCGTGCGTGCAGACGAGCAGCTTGACGTTGTCGACCCGCAGATTGACCTGGGCCAGCGCGCGCTCGAGATGGGCGAACGACCCCGGCTCGTGCATGCCGGTGTCGAACAGGACGATCCCGTCGCCGGCCGCGACGGCCCACGCGTTGCAGTGCGGGACGCCCGGCCAGGGCAGCGGCAGGCGCAGGCGCCAGACGCCGGGCAGCACGCGCTCGCCACGGCCGAGCTCGCGCTTGCGGGTGGGCTCGGGCATGCGACCCCAACCTAGCGGTAGCCTGCGGCGCATGACCGACGTGAAGCCCGTGAGCATCATCGAAGGCGCGATCGACGAGGAGGCGACCGAGCGCGTCGCCGACGCCTATTTCGACGCGATCGCGCGGCACGACCTCGACGCCGCCGTCGCCCTCTGGCGCGCCGGCGGCCGCGAGAACGTGCGCGGCCAGGTCGACACGACCGCCCCGGACGGGGTGCGCGAGTTCCTCGGCGGGCTCTTCGGCCCGTTCCCGGACCTCGCGTTCGAGATCGTCGAGAAGACCGTCCAGGACGACCGCGCCGCCTATCGCTGGCAGGCGACCGGCACGTTCACCGGCACCCCGTTCCAGGGCGTCGAGCCGACCGGCGCACGGCTGGACATCGAGGGCATGCGACGTCCTCATCGTCCGCGACGGCGAGATCGTCGAGAACAACGCCTTCGCCGACGGCATGACGGTCGCCCGCCAGCTCGGCCTGATGCCGCCGGAGGGCTCCCGGCAGGAGCTCGGGATGAAGCGCGCCTTCAACACGAAGACGAAGGTCGCCGCCAAGCTCGGCGTCAGCGGCCTGGAGGACGTCGCCGAGGGCGTGTGGCTCCTGCGCGGCGGCTTCCCCGGCAAGACGATGAACATCTACTTCGTCAAGGATGGCGACGGGGTGATGCTCTTCGACGCGGGCATCAGCCAGATGACGAACGCCGTCCGCGCCGCGGGTGCGCAGCTGGGCGGCATCACGCGCGTCGTGCTCGGCCACGGCCACGCCGACCACCGCGGGGTCGCGCCCGCGCTCGGGGTGCCGGTGCTCTGCCACGAGGCCGAGAAGGCCGACGCCGAGAGCGACGGCGGCGAGCACTACTTCCACCTCGAGCGCCTGAACCCGCTCGGCAAGCGCCTCTTCCCGCACCTGCTCCAGAGCTGGGACGGCGGGCCGGTCACGATCGCGCAGACGCTGAAGGAGGGCGACGAGGTCGCGGGCTTCACGGTCGTCCACCTGCCCGGCCACGCGCCGGGGATGATCGGCCTGTGGCGCGCGTCCGACCGCCTGGCACTCGTCAGCGACTGCTTCTACACCCTCGACCCGCAGACGGGCCTCAAGGGGAAGCCGCGGGTGCCGCACGCGGCGTTCAACGAGGACACCGAGCAGGCGCGCGCGTCGATCCTGAAGCTCGCCGCGCTCGAGCCCGCCGCGGCGTGGCCCGGCCATGCCAACCCGCTGACGGGCGACGTGCGATCCCAGCTCGAGACCGCCGCGGCGACGACCTGACGTCCGTGGGCAAGCGCAGCAGACGCCGTGAGCGCGCGTCCGGGCGCCGCGGCGCCGCTGCCCGACGCCCCGACCGCCGACCACCCCGGCCCCGACGGCGCCGTCCTGACCCTGCGCTGCGTGCTCACGCCGAAGACGCGCACGCAGTACGCGGCGGTGCTCCACGACACGAGCGTCTCCCAGGAGGACTCGTGGCACCGCGCCGTGGAGTTCCTGTTCGAGCGCCTCGCCGTGGCGTGGACGATCAGCGGCGTCACGACGGACGGGCAGAAGGAGCTCCTGCTGCGGCTGCGCGCCGCGACGCAGGACGAGCGCACCTTCGTGCGCGGCGCGCTGCGCGAGCACTGCGCCGAGTGGTTCCCCGACGTGGAGGCTCCGTGACGTGACGAGCATCAGCCCGGACGAGGCGCACGCCGTCGTCGCCGAGGTCCTCGACGCTGCGCCGATGGCGGACCTGCTGGCCGGCTACTGCCTCCAGATCGAGCCCCGCCAGCGGATCGTCGTGCGCTCGAGCGTGCTCGCCACCCCGCTCCTGCTGGAGCTGCAGCGCGCGATCCTCGAGCGCGAGGCATGGGTGCGCTTCGACGTGGAGCTTCCGGGCCAGTCGCGCGGGTTCTACGAGCACGCCCGCGACCTGCATCTGGACGACTTCGACGACATGGCGATGGCGGAGGCGAAGATCCTCGACGCGGTGCTGGGCGTCCAGGCGCCCTATGACCCGCGCGAGCTCGCCGGCGTCGACCCCGCCCTGATGGCGCGCGTGGCGCGCGCGCGGCGACCCGTCCGCGAGCGCACGCTGAAGAAGCGCTGGTGCTCGACTCTCTGGCCGACGCCCGCCGGCGCGGCCGCGGCGCACATGGAGCTGCGCGACTTCGCCGCCTTCGTGCGCCGCGCGATGTTCCTCGACCAGCCCGACCCCGTCCGCGCCTGGCAGATCCTCGGCGCGTTCCAGGACGCGCTGATCGACCGCCTGCGAGGCGCGAGCACGCTGCGCATCGAAGCCGAGGGGACCGACCTGACCCTGAGCGTCAAGGGGCGCCGGTGGGTCAACTCGGACGGGCGGCGCAACATGCCCAGCGGCGAGGTCTTCACCGGGCCGCACGAGACGTCCGCCGACGGCGCGATCCGCTTCACGATCCGCTCGTCACCCGCGGGCGTGGACGTCGACGGCGTCGAGCTGCGCTTCAAGGACGGCGAAGTCGTCGGCGCGCATGCCGAGACCGGCCAGGACTACCTGCGCCAGGCGATCGCGACGGACGCGGGCGCGCGGCGCGTCGGCGAGCTCGGGATCGGCACGAACTTCGGGATCCAGCGGCCGGTGGGCGCGATCCTGTTCGACGAGAAGATCGGCGGGACGGTCCACCTCGCGCTCGGGCGCTCGTACCCGGAGACGGGCGGCCGCAACATGAGCGCCCTGCACTGGGACCTCATCTGCGACCTGCGCGAGGGCGGGCGGCTGACCGCCGACGGCGAGGTCGTGATCGAGAACGGGCGCTTCCCCGGGCTGCAGGCGCCGGCTTGACCGGGGCGCTCGCGGCTGGCAGCGTGCCGGGAATGCACCCCTTCCGCGCAGCCGTCGAAGCCCGCGACCACGACGCGATGGTCGCCTGCCTGACCGACGACGTCCTCCTCTACTCGCCCGTGGCGTTCAAGCCGTTCTCGGGCAAGGAGTCCGTCCGCGGGCTCTTCGACGCGCTCTTCCAGGTCTTCGAGGACTTCCGCTACGTGGACGAGCTCGAGGGCGACGGAAGCCACGCGCTGATCTTCCGCGCGACCGTCGGCGGGAAGGACATCGAGGGTCTGGACCACATGGTCTTCGACGCCGACGGCCTCGTCACGGAGTTCACCGTGATGATGCGGCCGCTCTCGGCGCTCGTCGCGATGCGCGACGCGATGAGCGCCCGCGTCGAGCACCTCGCCAAGGGCGAGGTCGCCAAGACCGGCTGACCGCGGCTGCTCCTTTACCATCTGGGTGCTAGCGTAAAGGCGTGCCCCGCCTGTCCTCGAAGAACCAGATCACCATCCCGGTCGAGGTCCTGCGCGAGACCGGGATCCAGCCGGGTGACGAGATCATCATCCGCGCAGCGGGCGGCGGGCGCGTCGAGCTCGAGCGCGCCGGCGACCTCGTCGCGCGCTACGCGGGGACGCTGCGCTACCCGCCCGGATACCTGCAGCGCCTGCGCGACGAGTGGGGCGCATGAAGGCGCTGGACGCCGACGTCGTCATCGGCTTCCTGGACCCCGCGGATGCCCACCACCGAAAGGCCGTCCGTGCGGTCGCCCGCGCGCTCGAGGAGCGCGCGCCGCTCGCCATGAGCGCCGCCGGCTACTCCGAGGTCCTCGTCCACGCGCTCGCGACCGGGAGCCGGGACATCGTCGACGGCTTCGTCGACGACGCCCGCATCGAGATCCACCCGGTCGACCGGCTCACCGCCCGCTCGGCGGCCGACCTCCGCGCACGGCACCGGGGACTCCGGCTGCCCGACGCCCTGGCGCTGGCGTCCGCCCTCCAGCACGACGCCGAGCTGCTGACGTTCGACCGCCGCCTGCTCCGGGTCGCGGCCGCGGAGGCGGCCTGACCTCAGGCGCAGGCCGCCGCTGTCGAGACGACCTCGGCGAACTCGTCCTGCAGGTTGATGCCCGTCATGCGGGCGATCTCCGCCGCCGGCACCACCTCGCCGTCCGGCGTCGTGACATCGAACGTGTGGGTCGCGTCGAGCACGAACCAGACGTCGTACCCGAGGTCGGATCCGATCCGCGCGGTCGTCTCGCAGCAGAAGTTCGTCTGGATCCCGCAGACGGCGATCGCGCCGATCCCACGCTCCTTGAGCCACGCGTCGAGGTCGACGTCGCCGTGGAACGAGGAGTGGACGGTCTTGACGATCCGCAGATCCGGCTCGACGGCGACGATGTCCTTGAGCTCGAACCCCGGCGTGCCGCGCTCCAGCGGGCCGCCCTCCCAGTCGTGCTGGACCACGACGATCGGGTCGCCGCGCTCGCGCCAGGCGGCGATCAGCGCCGCGATGTTCTCCTCCGCCCGCGGGTTGTCGCGGGCGCCGAGCTCCGGGTCCTCGAACCCGCGCTGGACGTCGATGAGGAGCAGTGCGCGCGTGTCGGCCATGGCCGAACGCTACCGCGGGCGCCTCAGAGCTTCGGCGGCTTCACGGTCTGGCGCTTGGGCGCGCACGTCCGGTAGCGCCGGGTTCCGGTGATGATGGCGCCCGTCGTCGTGATGACCGTGATCTGCACGGTGAACCGGCCCTTGGGCAGGCCGCGCAGGTCGATCGGCGCCGTCAGTCGCTTGCCCTTCACGAGCCGCACGCGCTTCTTGTTGAGGAACACGATCGCCGTCTCGTAGGCGACGCCCTTGCGCTTGCGGATGCGGATGCGGAACTTGCGTCGGCTCACGCACGCCTTGTTCGACGGGATGCTGATCGCGCCGCCCGGCCCGAATGCCGGCGGCAGGGCGCCCGGGACGAACGGCGCGGGGCCGGACGTGACGCCGGCCTTGCAGGCACCGGGGGCGGCCGTTCCGACGACGAGCTCGTCGAGGAGGACGGTCGAGTCGAGGATGTGGTCGCCCTGGTCGAAGACCGAGAGGTAGAGCGAGCGGGTCCCGGGCGCCAGCGCGGTGGACGCGCGCAGGACCTGGGTGGCCGCGTCGTAGACGGTTCCCGCCGCCTCGGCCGGCGCGACGGTCGCGGGGCCCGTCGCGTTGATGCTCACGACGTTGTTGGCCGGGTCGAAGGCGAAGTTCCCCGGCGCCGTGATCGCCGACGCCGACGTCGTCCAGGTGGTCGCCCCGGATTCGGCGATGAACGCGTCGTTGTACTGGCGCCCGACGTACTCGGGGAACTCCTCGGAGAGGAACCTGAAGGCGAACGTCGCGCAGTTCGCGCCCGAGGGCACCTTGACGTCGAGCTTGAGCACCGTGGCATCCCGGTCGGAACCGTCAGGCGTCCGGGGCTGCCCGGCGAGGTTCGCGCTCGCTCCCGCGCTCTGGCTGGCGTTCGGCGCAAGGGTGGCGTCGCCGGAGGAGAGGATCACGAACCGGGCGCCCTTCCTCGGGAACCCCGCGAGCGCGACGTCCGACACGGCCGCCGGGTTGCCCTGTGCCGGGATCGTCACGAACGACGCGCCGGTGACCGTCGCGCCGCCACCGTCGGCCAGCGCCGCGGCCAGGTCGGATGCGTTGCGGGTCGGGGCCAGGGCCGCGCCGGCGGGCGCAGCCGCGCCGGCCAAGCCGAGCCCGGCGAGACCGGCGACGACGACGGCGCGGAAGCCGATGGGACGGAACCGTGGGTCGACCATGGCAGCAACGCTAGACCGCGCAGCGCGGCGTTTCATCAGGGCAAACAGACGTGCCGGTACGCGTACGTTCCACGCACATATCCGGGCATTCCACGACGCCGGTTCGTCGCGTCAGAGGATCGCCCAGACCGCCAGTGCGGGCAGGCCGACGCTCAGCGCCAGGAACGAGACGATCGTGACCCCGACGTAGATCGGGGTTGGACTTCACGCCCGGCACCCCACGCCAGCGGCAGGAACAGCAGCGGGTTCACGATCGTCCCGAACGCGATGCACGCGCGGATCCAGTCGGGCATGTCCGGCGCGACCGTCTGGACCGCGATGAGGATCAGCCCCATCATCACCCAGTCCAGATGCGCCTGGCGAAAGCGGGCGGGCGCGGGAATACCGCGCGCGTGGAACCACCCGGGCTTCTCGGTCACGGCGAGGACGAGCCAGCCGGACAGCGCGGCGAGCGCGAGGGAGACGAGACCGAGAGAGCTGAGGAGCGGCATCGGCCGCGGGGACGGTACCGTCACCGCGTGCCCATGGAGCGCCGGACGAAGATCGTCGCGACCATCGGACCCGCCTCGCGGGATCCGGAGGTCCTCGCGCGCCTCGTCGAGGCCGGGCATGGACGTCGCGCGGCTGAACTTCAGCCACGGCAACCACGAGGAGCACGCCGAGACCGCGCGGCTCGTGCGCGAGGCCGCCGGTCGCGTCGGCCGGCCCGTCGCGATCCTCCAGGATCTGCCGGGGCCGAAGATCCGCATCGGCCCGGTCGAGGGCGACAAGGTCGTCCTGCGCGGCGGCGACATCGTCACCTTCGTCACGGACGTCTCCGGCACGGAGAAGGGCACCGCCGAGCGAGCTGACGGTCACCTGGCCCGGGCTCGCCGGCGGCGCTCGAGCCCGGCGAGTCCGTCTACCTCGCCGACGGCTCGGTGCGCCTGCGCGTGCGCGAGGTGCGCGACGGCGACGGCGAGTTCGACTGCGACATCGAGCTGGGCGGCGTCGTCGCCTCGCGCCAGGGGCTGAACGTCCCGGGCGCGACCGAGGAGCTGCCCCGCCGTCCCCGAGGAGGACATCGTCCACCTGCAGGCCGGGATCAGCATCGGCGTGGACCTCGTCGCGCTGAGCTTCGTCCGCCGCCCCGAGGACGTGCTGTTCGTCCGCGAGCACACGCGCATCCCGCTGATCGCGAAGATCGAGAAGCCGCAGGCGGTCGCCCGCGCCGAGGACATCATCCGCGTCAGCGACGGCATCATGGTCGCGCGCGGCGACCTGGGCATCGAGCTGCCGATCCAGGAGGTGCCGCTCGTGCAGAAGCGCCTGCTGCGCCTGTCCGGCGAGCACGCGCGGATCACGATCACCGCGACGCAGATGCTCGACTCGATGATCCGCAGCGCCCGCGCCCGACGCGCGCCGAGGTCGCCGACGTCGCCAACGCGATCCTCGACGGCACCGACGCGGTGATGCTCTCGCAGGAGACCGCGGTCGGCGCCTTCCCGGTCGAGGCCGTCGCGATGATGGACTCGATCGCGCGCACGACCGAGCGCGAGGCGCCCTACTCGCGCTGGAACGAGCACCGCGTGCGCCGCACGGGCCGCGACCCCGGTTACACGATCGCCCACAGCGTCGTCGAGGCCGCGCGCGAGCTCGAGCTCGACGCGATCGTCGTGCCCACGCTCTCGGGCAGGTCGGCGCGGCTGGTCTCCGCGCACCGCCCGACGATGCCGATCCTCGCCCTGTCGCCGGGCAAGGAGACGGTCCGCCGGTGCGGGCTGATGTGGGGCGTGCGGGCGGCCTCGATGCGCAAGCACGACGTCACCGAGGAGCTGATCGCCGACGCCGCCCGCCGCGTCGTCGAGCTCGGGTGGTGCCGCCCGGGCCAGCGCGTCGGCATCACCGCCGGCCTGCCGAGCGGGCGCCCCGGCACGACGAGCATGTTCCAGGTGCAGCGCCTGGACGACCCCGGCCGGCCGCACGACGGCGCCCACGCGCGCCGCGACGACGCCGCGAGCTGACCGGCCGCCTCAGACGTCCGTGTCGGCGCCGCCGTCCTGCGCGCGCGCCGGAGCACCCGCGGCGCGCCCAGCGCGCCCGCTCGCGCAGGAGGTCGCGCCGGATCAGCAGCAGGCCGGTGATGCCCATCCCGAGGATGATCGCGAACGCGGCGATCGGCCTCGGGGCTGGAGAAGTCGCCGAACGATCCGCCCAGCGCGACGTAGGCGAAGGTGCGCGGCGCGGTCCCGACCGCCGTGCCGGCGGCGATGACGAGGATCGGGATCGTCGTCAGCCCGCAGGCGTAGTTCACGAGGTTGTAGGGCATCGCCGGCGCGATCCGCGCGTAGAGCACCGAGGTGAACCCGCGGCGTCCCGACCCACGCGGCGAGGGCCTGGATGCGCGGCCCGCCGAGCTCCTGGACCGCGTCGCCCGCGACGAAGCGGCCGATGCTCGCCGCCAGCGACGCGCCGAGCGTCGCCGAGCAGATCGCGACCGGCGTGCCGAGCGCCGTCCCGAACAGCAGCCCGGACGCGCCCGCGAGGATCGGCCCGGGGAACATGAGGCACGTGAGCGCCGCCGCGCATACGATGAAGACCAGCGGGGCGACCGCGCCGAAGCCGTCGACCCAGTCCTCGACCTTCTCGGGCGAGAGCGACCCGGACAGCGCCAGGACGAGGAACAGCGACGCCGAGCGCCAGCGCCAGCATCGCCAGGCGGATCTGCGGACCCGGCCCGCGGCGGCGGATCCGGCGCGCCTCGCGCGACGGCGCGCTCGGCGGGATCCCGCCGCTCATCGCCGGCCGGCGTAGTACGCGGCCTCGAGCTTGCCGAGCTCGGTGTGCGGCGCGTCGCCGTACAGCCACTCGCGCGCGACCGGTACCAGTTGCCGCGCGGGCGCAGCTGGCTCATGACCGCCAGCGTCATCATCTCCAGCCGGCGGCCGAAGACGTGCTCGGCGGGCAGCGTCTCGCGGCGCACCTCGTGGAACGCGTCGTGCAGCGGGTCGGAGAAGTCCAGCACGATCCGCGTCGCCGTCCCCGGGATCGAGCTCCACGATCTCGTCGGTCGTGTACCACCACGTGTAGCGGCGGAACTGGTCGAGGATCGACTCCGGCGTCGCGCGGCTGCTGTCGGGCAGCATCCCGGCGTCGCGCATGCGCTCGATCATGTCCTCGCCGCGGCCCTCCACGCCCATGCCGCTGGATCTCCAGCTCGCGCTCGGCGGCCCGCGCGGAGATGCCGCTTGAACAGGCCGAAGTCCAGGAACGCCATCCGGCCGTCGTCGAGCAGCATCGAGTTGCCCGGGTGCGGGTCGCCGGAGAACGCGCGGTGGCGGTACATCGCGCCGAAGTAGAAGCGGAAGATCATCTCGGCGACGCGGTCGCGCGTGGCCTGGTCGCGGCGCGCGATCTCCTCGTGGCGAGGCCCCGCGGACGAAGTCCATGACGATGACGTGTGTGCGGCAGAGGTCGGTGACGACGCCCGGGATGACGATGAACGGGTGCCCGCGGTGGGCGCGCGCCGACCGCGCGCGTGTTCGTCGGCCTCCAGCTCGTAGTCGAGCTCCTCGTGGATGCGGTCGCGGACCTCGACGGCCAGGTCCTCGACGTCGAGGTTCGGGGCGATCTGCTTGGCGATCGCGCAGCAGCGGGACGAGGTTCTGCAGGTCGGCGCGGACGGCGGCGTCGATGCCCGGGTACTGGACCTTCACGGCGACCTCGCGGCCGTCGTCGAGCGTGGCCCGGTAGACCTGCCCGATCGACGCCGCCGCGACCGGCACCTCGTCGAACGTCGCGAAGACGCGCTCGAGCTTCTCACCGTAGTCGCGCTCGAGCACCTTGCGCATGTCGGAGAACGAGACCGTCGGAGCCGAGTCGCGCAGCTCCGCGAGCGTGGTCCGCACCTCCTCGCGGTAGGCGGGCGGGACGGCGTCGAGGTCGACGACCGACAGCATCTGCCCGGCCTTCATCGCGACGCCCTTCATCGACCCCAGGACGCGGACGATCTGGCGCGCCGCGTCGACCTGGCGGCGCCCGAGCGCGTCCGCGGCCTCGTCAGGGGTGCGGCCGAGGTTCGCCGCCGAGGTCGCCGCGTACTTCGCCGCCTCGGTCGCGGCGAGCCGTCCGAGCGCGGCGGTGCGCCGCAGCCGGCCGCCGAGGAGATCCGCCTCCGGGGACTCCTGCGGACCGGGCTCCGCCGGCGGCTCGTCGCGGGGGCGTCACGACCGCGCCGTTCAGCCCGGCTGGACCTGCGAGCCGGGGACGATGTCGTCCCGGCCATCGGGCCAGCGGACCCAGGCCTTGTGCCCGCCGTCGTAGTCGTCGCCGAGCAGGACGAGCGTCGCGGGCTCGCCCATCGCGGTGCACGGGCCCTCGCCCTCCGGGTCCAGACCACGCCAGATGCGGATGAAGCCGTTGGTCTCGAGCTCGTCGCCGATCGTCGTCGGGTCCGTGTGGCCGGGCCGCACGACGGTCTCCGGCGGCAGCTTCGCCAGCACGTCCATGATCGACGACTTCAGGTCGGCGTAGCTCGTGCTCCCCGGCGCGCGAACACCGCCGACGGAGCCCTTGAACAGCGTGTCGCCCGTGAAGACCTGGCCGTCGACGAGCAGCGCGACCATCCCGGCGGTGTGGCCCGGCGTGTGCAGGACCTCGATGCCGGCGCCGCCGATCTGCAGCGTCTCGCCGGGGTTCAGGTCGCCGGTCGCGGCGTCGACGAGGTCGCGCTCGGCCGGATGGATCAGGACCTCCATGTCCGGCCAGCGCTCGAGCAGCTCGGGCAGCGCGACCACATGGTCGTAGTGGTGGTGGGTGAGGAGCACGTGCGTCGGCGTCATGCCCTCGCGCTCGGCGGCCTCGATCAGCGGCGCGACGGGGCCGCCCGCGTCGACGAAGAAGGCGGCACCGCCGGGATCGCCGACGAGGTACGTGTTGGTCAGGAAGTCCGGCAGGAGCGAGCGTTCGACGATCATGCGGGTCAGGCTAGTGGACGCCCCGCTCGCGCCGGGCGGCGGGTATACCCTGCGGCCATGCCCGAGCTGATCCACACCTGCTACCGCATCGGCGACATCGACCGGTCGGTCGCCTTCTACGAGGCGCTCGGCTTCGAGGAGGTGGGCCGGATGCCGATCCGCGACGAGGCGATCAACGTCTTCATGGGGCTTCCCGGCGACGGGCCGCGACTGGAGCTGACCTACAACTTCGGCGTCGACTCCTACGAGCTGGGCACGGGCTACAACCACATCGCGATCACCGCGGGCGACCTCGACGCGACGCTCGCGCGGCTGGCCGAGCAGGGAATCGAGGCCGAGCGAGCCGCCCTACACCGTCGGCGAGGACGGGACGCGCATCTGCTTCGTGCGCGACCCGGACGGGTACCGGATCGAGCTCATCGAACGTGGCGACTGAGGACTCCCGGCTCGCGGTCGTCGACCTCGGGTCGAACTCCTTCCGGCTCGTCGTCTTCGAGGTCCACGCCGCCCGCCCCGGCGCGCTGGCCGGCTGGTGGAAGCGCACGGACGAGATCCACGAGCCGGTGCGCGTCGGCGCCGGGGTCGACTCGACGGGAGCCCTCGGCGAGGACGGCATGGCACGCGCGAGCGCCGCGATCGAGGTCTTCGCGCACTTCTGCGAGGCCGCGGGCCTCGTCGACGACGAGGTCGACGTCGTGGCGACGAGCGCGATCCGCGAGGCGACGAACTCCGAGGAGTTCCTCGACCGCGCGCGCGAGGCCAGCGGGCTGGCGATCCGCGTCCTCTCGCGTGAGGAGGAGGCCCGGTACGGCTACCTCGCCGCCGTCAACTCGACCGACCTCATCAGCGGCGCCGTCCTGGACGTCGGCGGCGGCTCGCTCCAGCTCGTGCGCGTGCACGAGCGACTCGCGGGCGACCTGGACTCGTGGCGGCTGGGTGCGGTGCGGATGACCGAGCGCTTCCTGCCCGGCGACGGCGCGGCGACCGGCAAGCAGCTCAAGGCCCTGCGCGAGCACGTGGCGCGGAAGCTCGACCAGGCCGACTGGCTCGCCGGGGCCGAGCGGCTCGTCGGCATCGGCGGGACGGTGCGCAACCTCGCCGCCGCGCTGCAGCGGGCGCTGGAGACCCCCGAGTTCGGGGTGCAGGGCTACGTGATCGAGCGCGAGCCGCTCGACGACCTCGTCGCGCGGCTCGCGCGGATGCCGGTCGCCGACCGCCGGCGCGTTCCCGGCATCAAGCCCGCGCGCGGGGACATCGTCCTCGCGGGCGCGGTCGTCGTGCAGCAGGTGCTCGAGTCCGGCGGCTTCGCCGGGATCGAGGCGACCGAGGCCGGCCTGCGCGAGGGCGTCTTCTTCGCCCGGGCGCTGGCCGGGCGCCCCGCGCCGCTGTTCGACGACGTGCGACGCGCGAGCGTCCTCAACCTCGCGGCGCAGTTCGACCCGCACGCCCGGCACACGCGGCACGTCGCGGACCTCGCGCTGACGCTCTTCGACGAGCTCGCGCAGGCCGGGCTGCACGACGGCGACGCGACCGAGCGCGAGCTGCTCTGGGCCGCCTGCATGCTCCACGACGTCGGCGTGGCCGTCGACTACGACGACCACCACAAGCATTCGCGCTACCTCATCCTCAGCGCCGGGCTTCCCGGGTTCACGCCGCGCGAGGTCGCGCTGATCGGCCAGGTCGTCCGCTACCACCGCAAGGGCATGCCCGACGTGGGGCCGTTCGCCGCGCTTCATGCGCGACGGGGACCGCGCGCTGCTCGATCGCTGCGCGGTGCTGCTGCGCCTCGCCGAGGATCTGGAGCGCAGCCGTGACCAGGCCGTCCGCGAGGCGCGCGTCTCGAGCGGCGGGGACGACGTGATCCGCCTCGACCTCGTCGCCGACGGCGAGGCGCGGGTCCCGCGCTGGGCCGCCTCGCGGGAGACGGAGCTGTTCGCCCGCGCCTTCGGGCGCGAGCTGCTCGTCGCCTAGGGCGCCTCGTCCTCGCCCGGGCCCGGCCCGATCGGGACGACCTGCGGGATCGTCGCGGGCTGCTCACGCGCGACCGCGTCGGCGACCTGGTCCTCGATCCCGAACGCCGAGCCGTCGCACTGGATCCGCACGCGCTTGGTCGGGACCCGATCGTCGGCCAGCACCGGGAGGCCCCACAGCTCCTCGAAGTCGATCAGCGCGTGGTCGACCGGGTTCAGCAGGATCGCGTTGGCGGGAACCGGGCAGCTCGCGTTGTGCTGGTCGAGCGCGGCCTTGATCGCCGCCAGGTTCTTCGCTGCGAACTGGCTCACGGGCGGAGGGTAGACCCTCCCGCCCGTGGGACTCCAGCGTCCCTGAGCGCTAGGCCGTCGCCGGCTCGGCGGCGGCTCGCGGTGCGCCCTCACCGGCCGGCGCCCGCCGGATGCCCGGCACGAGCAGCGCGATGAGCGCGCCCGCGCCGAGCACGGCGGCGCCGATCGGCAGCGCCGCGCTGACGCCGTCCACGAAGGCCTGCGGGGTCTCGTACCCGCCGGCGCTCGAGAAGACGGACGCGAGCACCGCGACGCCGAGGACGCCGCCGAGCTCGCGGATCGTGTTCGTCGCGCCCGAGGCCTGGCCGACCTCGCTCGGGCGGACCGAGCCCAGGACGGCGTTGGCCGACGGCGCGAACACGAGCGCCATGCCGGCGCCGCCCGCGACGAACGCCGGGATCAGCGTCGTGTAGGCCACGCCGACCTCCAGCACGGACGCCAGCCAGCCGATCGCCAGCGCCTGGAGCGCCAGGCCGCTGGCCATCAGCGGGCGGGCGCCGATCCGGTCGCTGAGGATGCCCGCGATCGGCGCGACGAAGATCGGCATCATCGTCCAGGGCAGGATCCGGATGCCCGACTCCAGCGGCGACAGCCCCTCCGCCGTCACGAAGAACTGCGAGAGGAAGAAGATCGAGCCGAAGACGCCGAAGAACATCGCGAACGAGACGCCGTTGGTCGCCGAGAACGTGCGGCTGCGGAAGAAGCGCACCGGCAGCATCGGCTCCGGCGCCCGCGCCTCCCAGCGCAGGAAGAGCGTCAGCAGGACGATGCCCGTCCCGATCGTGCCCAGGACGACCGGACTGTCCCAGCCGAGCGCGTCCGCGCGGACGATGCCGAACGTCAGCCCGAGCAGGCCGAGACCGGCGAGCACGAGGCCGCGCGGATCGAGCGCGGCGTTGGGGCCGCGGCTCTCGGCCAGCACGCGCTGCGCGACGGGGATCAGCACGAGCGCGATCGGCACGTTGACCCAGAAGATCCAGTGCCAGGAGAGCCCCTCGACGATCGCGCCGCCGACGACCGGCCCGAGCGCGACGCCGAGGCCGGACACGCCGGACCAGGCCCCGATCGCCAGGCCGCGGCGCCCCTCCGGGACGGCGTCGGAAAGCAGCGTCAGCGAGAGCGGCATGACGAACGCCGCGCCCAGGCCCTGCAGGGCGCGCGCCACGATCAGCGCGTCCGCCGTCGGCGCGAGCGCTGCGGCGGCCGACGCGGCCGCGAACAGCGCCACGCCGAGCGTGAACACGCGCTTGCGGCCGAAGCGGTCGCCGAGCGCGGCGCCGGTCAGCAGGAACACGGCGAACGCGAGGGTGTAGGCGTTGACGGTCCACTGCAGCGCCTCGATGCCGGCGCCGAGGTCGACGCGGATGACGGGCAGGGCGGTGGAGACGACGAGGTTGTCGAGCGTGACCATGAAGAGGGCGATCGACGTGACGACGAACGTCCAGATGGCGTGGCTGCGCGTGGCGGGTGACATGGGGTCCTCCGGTGTGGGGGTGTTCGGTGTCGTGACTGGAAGGTTGTGTGAGTCATCACACACAAGGTGCGAGCACTCACTCACTGCTGGGCCGTCGGACGTGGGGGTCGCGGTTCGCATCAGCCGGGTCCCCTCAGCAGTCCTTGCCGGTCATGAGCGCCCGGATCCAGGGCTCGTCGAGCCCCTGGGCGTCCATCGCGGCGACGACGTTGATGAGCATGCCGATGGCGAAGAACCGCTGGAGCTCCTCGTCGCTCGCGCCGCTCAGATGCTGGACGAGCTCGACGAGCCGCTGATAGCCCTCGCGGACCGCCGCGCGGATGGCGGGCTCCTGGCAGGCCGCGTAGCCGTGCAGCTGGCAGAGGAGCAGGTCGCTCGTCTGCAGCAGCTCGGTGTAGCGGTCCGCCATCGCCGTCATGACGGCCTCCTGATCGCCGGCGTGCGGTGCCGCGGCCTTCACGAACTCGTCATGGACGGTCGTGTAGGTCCGCTCGACGCACGCGACGAACAGCTCCTCCTTGGTCGGGAAGAGGCGAAACAGGTACGCCTGCGAGATGCCGGCGCCCTTGGCGATGTCGGTCGTCGGCGTGCCGTAGTAGCCGCGCCGCGCGAACTCCTGCATCGCCGCGCGCATCACGTCCTCGCGCCGGTCCTCGGCGGTCTGGAGCTTGCGCGGGCTGGTCGTGGAGGCGGACATCGAGGTGTGAGTATGCACTCACACACACGCCCTGTCAAGTCCCCGGCCGGTGGGTGCGCGGCTGCGGGACTCAGTCGAGCAGGACGCCCGGGTTCATCACCCCGGCGGGGTCCACCGCGGCCTTCGCCCCGCGCAGCGCGGCCGCGAAGAGGTCCGGGCGCTGGCGCGTCGTACCACGGCCGGTGGTCGCGGCCGACCGCATGATGATGGGTGATCGTCCCGCCGCCGGCGATGATCGCCTCGCCCGCCGCCCGCTTCATCTCGTGCCACTGCGCGACCTCGTCGCCCCGGCGTGCCGGCGCGATCACCGTGATGTACGGCGCCGGGCCGTCGGGGTACACGTGGGTGAAGCGGCACGTGACCCGGCAGGGCTCGCCGAGCGCCTCGCGGACCGCGCCGAGCACGGTCGCGTGGAACGCGGGGAAGCGCTCCCAGGTGATCGCGGTCTCGAACGTGTCCGAGAGGATGCCGAGCCGCAGCAGCAGGTCCCGCAGGTAGGGCATGCGGATGAACGCCTCGCGCCACGCGCCGACGGATCCCCCGGCGCCGGCGGCAGGCTCGGGCGGCGGGTCGGGCGTTCCCCCGTGCTCGCGGCAGATCGCGCAGCCCTTCCGCCAGGTCGGCCTCCACGGGATGGTCGGTCGACTCGAAGCCGAGCACGAGGACGGCGTGCGTCCCGTCCCCCGCCCCGGTCTGCAGCGCCTCGAGCTCGTCGATCAGCCGGCAGTTGGCCGGGTCCAGGCCGGACTGCGCGAGCGCGCGGACCGCCTCCGCGCCGCCGAGGAACGTCGCGAACCGCACGGCGCGCGAGGCGCGGTGCTCCGGGCGCGGCTGGACGCGCACCCACGCGTCGGTGATCACGCCCAGCGCGCCCTCGGAGCCGAGCAGCATCCGGTCCGGTGACGGCCCGGCGCCCGAGCCCGGCAGGCGCCGCGACTCCCACGCCCCCGACGGGGTGATCGCGCGGACGCTCTCGACGAGGTCGTCAACGTGCGTGAGCTTCGTCGCGAAGTGCCCGCCCGCGCGCGTGGCGACCCAGCCGCCGAGCGTCGAGAGCTCGAACGACTGCGGGAAGAAGCGCATCGTCAGGCCGTGCGCGCCGAGCAGCTCCTCGACGCGCGGGCCGCTCGCGCCGGCGCCGATCCTGGCGGCGCGCGAGACCTCGTCGAGCTCGAGCAGCCCGTCGAGGGCGCCGAGGTCGAGCGACAGGGCGCCGTCGAAGCGCCCCGGGATCCGCGGCTCCACACCGCCGACGACGCTCGTCCCGCCGCCGTAGGGGACGACCGCGACGTTCGCGTCCGCGGCCCACTCCAGCAGCGCGGCGACGTCGCCCTCGTCGCGCGGGCGCGCGACGACGTCCGGGACGTGCTCGTACACCCCGCGGAACGCGCGGACGGTGTCGAGGTACGACTTGCCGTACGAATGGGTCGCGCGCTCGCGGTGATCCTGCGAGCAGCGAGCCCCGAGGTCGCCGGCGGGGGCTGCGACGCGGGGCTCCGGCAGCGTCACGCGCTCCAGCGGGACGGGCTCCTCGAGCTCCCCGGCCGGGAAGCCCAGCAGCGCCGGGATCCCGGGCGCGGCCTCGAGCGCCTGCGCGGCGGTGAACGCCGCGTCCTCGAACCCCCATCCCCAGGTGCTGCGGGTGCGTGCCATCGCGCGGACCCTACCGGCGACCTGCACGCCCGATGACCCACGGACGGGCGCGTCCTCGTAGCCTGTGCGAGATGACAGCGCCCGGCATCCTCGCGCGTGGACCCTGGTCGCCCGAGCAGGTCGAGGCGCGCTGGAGCGAGGATCACTTCGAGCCCTCGCCCGACGCGACGGCCGCCGCGGACGCCGCCGTCGCCGCGCTCGCCGAGCGCGGGTCGCCGAGTCACGACGGCCTCGGCGCGCGGATGGTGGACCACACGGTCGGCCCCGACGGGCGGCTCACGATCGAGCTGCAGCCCGCCCGCTGGTCGCTGCGGCTGGTGGAGGGCGACGCGTCCGGCTCGGTCGCGGCGCTCTGCGCCGTGCGCGACTGCGAGGGCCGCTGGCTGGCCGGCCGCCGTGCGGCCTGGCTCGCCTCGTGGCCGGGGCGCTGGGCGCTGGGCGCCGGCGGCGCGGTCGACGTCGGCGAGAACCCGGTGGACACGCTGGTCCGCGAACTGCGCGAGGAATGGTCGGTCGCCCCCGAGCGCGTGCAGGCCGAGGCGCTCGTCCAGTTGCCGCACGAGCTCGTCATGTTCATCGGGCAGGCCTGGCTGCCGGCGGGCGCCGAGATCGTGATGGACCACGAGCACGACGACTTCGCGTGGTGGCCGGCCGACGTCGAGGCGTGGCCGGCCGAGGCCGACGAGCCGCTGCGCCGCATGGCGACCCTGCTCGGCGCGACCGGGCCGTGAGCACCGCACCGCCCGCGAGCACCGCGCGCCGGTCGCCGAGCCTGTCGTTCACGACGCTCAAGCGCCTCTCGTTCACCCACTCGACGGTCTACGTGTGCCTCCTGGCCGTCTGGCTGATCCCCGGCCTGGCGGCCGCGGAGTCGGTCTTCGGGTTCGCGCACGGCATCGGCTGGATCTGCATGGTGCTGCTGATCCTGCTCGCGCTGCGCGCCCGCGTCGTGCCGCTGCGCACGGCGTTCGCGGTCTCGGTGCTCGGCGGCATCGCGCCCTTCTTCGGAAGCTGGGACTTCGTCCGTGAGGGCCGGAGCAGGTCAACGGATGGTGAACGTCCCGGTGCAGCGTCCGCCGCGGCTCCACCGGCGCGCTAGGGTACGACGCAGACCTCGCCGATGGCCGTCTCCACCACAGTTCAGGTCACGCTTCCGGCGATGGGCGAGTCGGTGACCGAGGGCACCGTCCTCGAGTGGCACAAGCACGAGGGCGATCACGTCGAGGCCGACGAGACCCTCGTCGAGATCTCCACCGACAAGGTGGACGCGGAGGTGCCCGCCCCCGTCTCCGGCACCGTGGTCAAGGTGCACGCCGCGGAGGGCGACACGGTCACCGTCGGCGCGGTCCTCGTGGAGATCGCTCCCGACGGCGCGTCGGGCAACGGATCCGGCAACGGCGCCGCGCCGGCGGCTCCCGCGCCTGCCGCCGACACCGCCGGCGAGATCGTCGACATCGTCACGCCCGGTGCCGGCGAGTCGGTCACCGAGGGCACGCTGCTCGAGTGGCACGCCGAGGTCGGCGACGCCGTCGAGGACGGGGACACGATCGTCGAGATCTCGACCGACAAGGTGGACGTCGAGCTGCCCGCGCCCGCCGACGGCGTCATCACCGAACTCCTCGCGGCCGAGGGCGACACCGTCACGGTCGGCCAGGTCATCGCCCGCATGCAGCTCGGCGCGGGCGCCGCCGCGACGGCCGACGCCGCCGCCCCGGCCCCGCGCCGCGGCCGCCGCCCCGGCACCCGGCGCGCCCGCGAGCGCGCCCGACGGCATGAAGCGTCTCCCCGGTCGCCGCGCGCGTCGCCGCCGCCGAGGGCGTCGACCTCGCCGGCGTCACCGGCACCGGCCCCGGCGGCCGGGTCACGAAGGCCGACGTGCTCGCCGCCGGCGACGGCCCGGCACCCGCCGCGGCCGCCACGGCACAGCCGCTGCGCGGCGGCGCGGCGATGCTCGCCAAGTACATGGACGAGAGCCGCTCGATCCCGACCGCGACCTCGTTCCGCACGCTCGCCGTCACGCAGATGGACGGGCGCCGCAAGGCAGCTCAAGGAGGCCGGCCAGAAGGTCTCCTTCACGCACCTCATCGCCTGGGCGATCGCGCAGGCCGCGACGGACGACATGCCCGTGATGGCCCACCACTTCGCCGACGCAGGACGGCAAGCCCGTCCGGCTCGACGACGGCGCCGGTCAACCTCGGCATCGCGGTGGACGTCGAGAAGAAGGACGGCTCGCGGACGCTGATGGTCCCGGTGATCACGCGACGCCGGCCGCCTGGACGTTCGCCGACTTCAAGGCCGCCTTCGACGGCCTGATCGACAAGGCCCGCACGAACACGCTCTCCGCCGACGACCTCGTCGGCGCCAACATCACGCTCACCAACCCGGGCGGGATCGGCACGGTCGCATCGGTGCCGCGCCTGATGGCCGGGCAGGGCACGATCGTCGCCACCGGCTCCATCGCCTACCCCGCCGGACTGGGCGGCGTCCGGCGCTGCAGCTCGGCGTCGAGAAGGTCATGACGATGACCTCGACCTACGACCACCGGATCATCCAGGGCGCCGAGTCGGGGCGCTTCCTGCAGACGATCGAGGCCTACCTGCAGGGCGAGAACGGGTTCTACGAGGAGCGTCTTCGCCGCGCTCGGCGCCACGCTCGGCCCGGCGCATCGCGCCGCCGCAGGCCACAGCTCGCGGCCGCGGCACCCGCCGGCAGCTCCGGCCGCCGCGTCGCCCGCGCGGCGACGACCTCGAGCTCATGCAGGCCGTCCAGGCCGGCGACCGCGCTGCGTCAAGGCCTTCCGCACCCACGGGCACCTCGCCGCGCAGCTCGACCCGCTCGGCAGCGAGCCGACCGGCGACCCGGCGCTCGACCCGGACACGGTCGCACCTGACGCCGGAGCTGATGCGCGCGGATCCCGGCGTAGCATCCTGCGCATCGGCGTGCCGGCGAGAACCTCGCCGAGGCGCTGCCCCACCTGCGCGACGCGTACATGCGGGACGATCGCCTACGAGATCGAGCACATCGCCAGCCACCAGCAGCGCGTGTGGCTGCGGGAGCAGATCGAGACCGGCAGCGTTCCGCACGCCGCCTGGATCCCGAGCGCGCAGACGCGCCTGCTGCGGCGCCTGATCGCCGTGGACGCGTTCGAGCGCTTCCTCGCACAAGGCCTACCTCGGCCAGAAGAAGTTCTCGATCGAGGGCCTGGACATGACGGTCCCGATGATCGACGAGGCGATCGAGCTGGCCGCCGGCGCGGGCGCGCGCGAGGTCGTCATCGGCATGGCCCACCGCGGCCGGCTCAGCGTCCTCGCCCACAACGTCGGCCGCCCGCTCGAGACGATCTTCGCCGAGTTCGAGGGCACCTCGAGCGTCACGAGGACGTGAAGGCCGTCACCGAGATCCCGCAGGGCGGCACCGGCGACGTCAAGTACCACCACGGCGACGAGCGCGACCTACGAGCTGCGCGAGGGCGAGACGCATCGCACGGTCAACCTCGAGTCCGAACCCGAGCCACCTGGAGTTGGTCGACCCGGTCGTGATCGGCGCCACGCGCGCCGCGCAGACCAGCCGCGACGGCGCCCGCGCCGAGCGCGACCCCAGCGCCGCGGTGCCGGTCATCCTCCACGGCGACGCGGCCTTCCCCGGCCAGGGCGTCGTGGCCGAGACGCTCAACCTCCAGGCGCTCGACGGCTACCAGGTCGGCGGCACGGTCCACATCATCGCCAACAACCAGATCGGCTTCACCACCGACCCGAGGACTCGCGCTCGACGCACTCGGCGTCCGACCTGGCCAAGGGCTTCGACGTCCCGATCATCCACGTCAACGCCGACGACGTCGAGGCCTGCATCAGCGCGGTGCGCCTGGCGATGGCCTACCGCGCAGCGAGTTCGGCCACGACGTCGCTGATCGACCTGATCGGCTACCGCCGCTTCGGCCACAACGAGGCTGACGAGCCCGCCTACACCCAGCCGGTGATGACGCCGCAGATCAAGCGCCACGAGCCGCGTCGCGCGACGCTCTACGCCGCAGAAGCTCGATCGACGACGGCGTGGTCACGACGCGAGGAGGTCGAGGCCTGGCAGCGGAGGTCTGGGACGAGCTGACGCGGCGCCACCAGGAGCTGAAGGTCCAGATCAAGGAGGCGCAGGAGCGCGGGATCCGATCGAGCAGCCGACCGGCGAGTACCAGCTCGACCGCACGCCGAGCCCGACCGTCGAGACCGCGGTCCCGACGGACGACGCTGCGTCGGCCTCAACGAGCAGCTGCTCACGGTCGCCCGAGGGCTTCACCGTCCACCGAAGCTGCGTCAAGCAGCTCGAGCGCCGGCGCGAGGCGGTCGGCGCCGAGGGCGGCATCGACTGGGCCCAGGCCGAGGCGCTGGCATTCGCCTCGCTGCTCGCCGAGGGCGTGCCGATCCGCCTGACCGGCCAGGACGCCGAGCGCGGGACGTTCAGCCAGCGCCACCTGGTCCTCCACGACGCCAAGAACGGCCAGACCTTACGCGCCGATCCAGCACCTGCCGAGCGCCACGGCGCCGATCGAGCTGCACAACAGCCCCCTGTCGGAGGCCGCCTGCCTGGGCTTCGAGTACGGCTACTCGCAGCGAGGCGCCCGAGACGCTGGTGCTCTGGGAGGCGCAGTTCGGCGACTTCGCCAACGGCGCCCAGGTGATCATCGACCAGTTCATCGCGAGCGGCCTGGCGAAGTGGGGCCAGACCTCGCGGCTGACGCTGCTGCTCCCGCACGGCTACGAGGGGACGGGCCGGAGCACTCCTCCGCCCGGCTCGAGCGCTTCCTCGCAGCTGGCGGCCGAGGGCAACATCCGCGTCGCGAACTGCACGACCGCCGCGCAGTACTTCCACCTGCTCCGCCGGCAGGCGCTGATCGCCAAGCAGCGCCCGCTCGTCGTGTTGACGCCGAAGATCGCTGCTGCGCCTGCCGCAGGCGCCGACCGCCTCGAGCACCTGACCGAGACGCGCTTCTACCCGGTGCTCGACGAGCCGCGCGTCGCCGACGCGCGACAAGGTCACGCGGCTGGTCCTCTGCACCGGCAAGATCTACTACGACCTCGATCGGCCACGAGCGAGCGGGCGGGCAACGACGACGTCGCGATCGGCCGCGTCGAGCTGCTCTACCCCTTCCCGGAGGCAGACATCGCGCGAGCTCATCGCGTCCTACCCGAACCTGCAGGAGGTCGTCTGGGTCCAGGAGGAGCCGCGCAACATGGGCGCCCGCGCGCACATGTCCCCGCGGCTCCTGCAGATCCTGCCCGACCACCTGGAGTTCGGCTACGTCGGGCGTCCCGAGCGCGCCTCACCGGGCGAGGGCTATCCGGCCGCGCACAACGCCGAGCAGCACCGCATCCTCTCCACGGCGCTGGACCTGTCGGTCCCGGTGTCGGCGTACCCCAAGAAGACGCCCGGCGAGCGCTGACGCCGCGGGGTCAGACCCCGAGGGCGATGCTCAGGGCGATCATCACGGCGGCGCCCGCGGCCGCGCCGACGCTCGCCATGCGCCAACCGGTGCGCGTGAAGGACTCGGGGACGAGGTCGAAGGCCACGAGCGCGAGCATCGCGCCGGCGGCGAACGCGAACGACGCGGGCAGCAGCGCGGTCACGCTGTCGACGAGCACGAACGCGCCCACGGCGAAGAACGGCTGCGGAACGCTCGTGAGCACCGCGGCCCAGAACATGCGTGCACGCGAGTAGCCGGCCTCCAGCATCGGCAGCGCCGTCGCGGTCCCCTCGGGGACGTTCTGCAGCGCCACGGCGAGGATGACGAACAACCCGAGCCCCTCGCGCGTCGAGGCGAACGCCGTCCCGATCGCCAGGCCCTCGGGGATGCTGTGCACGAACAGGACGAGGACGACGAGGAGCGAGCGCTGCGCCGACGCGCCGAGCCGGCGCTCCTCCGCCACCCGCTCGTCGCGGCGGCGCACGAACTCCCGCGTCGCGAGCAGGAAGACCACGCCGACGATCGTGCTGCCGACCACGACGACCGTCGATCCGTCCTGGAACGCCGGGATCAGCAGGCCGAGGATCGCCGCGACGCCCATGAGCCCGGCGGCGAAGCCCGTCAGGCCGGCGGTGTACGCGGCGGCGCGCTCGCCCAGGAAGAAGACGGGGATCGCGCCCAGGCCGGTCGCGAAGGCGGTCGCCCAGCCGATCGCGAAGAGGACGGCGAGGTCCGTCACGTGACCGCCGACGCGCCGTGCATTCGGCGCAACCTAGCGATCCGGTCCCCGGGTTTGCCGCCGGGCGGCGCGTCTGCGAGGCTGCGGCGATGCGACGGGGGCGCGTGAAGCGCGACGCACGGCTGCGGCTCCTCGGGACGGTCCCGCTGTTCGCCGGCTGCTCGAAGACGGATCTCGGACGCCTCGCCGCGATCACCGCCGAGGCGTCCTACGACGCCGGCGCCGGGGTGATCCTCGAGGGCGACGAGGGCTGCGACTTCTTCGTCCTCGTCGAAGGTGAGGCCGAGGTCCGTCGCGGGCGCCGCAGCGTGAACGTCATGGGCCCGGGGGACTTCTTCGGGGAGATCGCCCTCGTGAGCGACGTCCCGCGGACGGCGACGATCGTGGCCCTGACACCGCTGGTCGTGCTCACGATCCGCGAGGACGACTTCACCCGCCTGCTCGACGAGCAGCCCGCCATCGCGCGCAAGGTCCTGCGCGCGCTGGGCGAGCGGCTCGCCGCGAACGCCGGCTAGGCCGCGGCCGGCAGGTCGACCTCGGGCTCGCGCACGAGCGCCGCGAGGTGCGCGGCGAACGCGTCACGCAGGCTCGGGTCGAGCAGCGTGCCGTCGGGCGCGAACTGCTCGTGCGCGTGGACGACCGGCAGCTCCGCGTCGACCACGGCCGCGCCGACGGCGCCGAGGACCCTGCGCGCGTCGGCCTGCGCCCAGACCGCGCCGAACATGCCGGTGCTCGCGCCGACGACCACGGTGACCTTGCCCCGGAACGGGCTGTCGGCGAGCGGGCGGGAAAGCCAGTCGATCGCGTTCTTCAGCGCGCCGGGGAGCGCGTGGTTGTACTCGGGGGTGGAGACGAGGACCGCGTCGGCGCTCGCCACCCGTGCGCGCAGCCTCGTCACGGCGCGCGGCTCGCCGGCCTCGCGCAGATCCTCGTCGTAGTGGGGGATGTCGCGCAGGGCGTCGGGCTCGAGCACGTCGAGCTCCGCCCCGGGCGGCAGCAGGCCCGCCGCCGCCCGGAGGAGCTTCGTGTTGTGCGAGTCCCGGCGCAGCGAGCCGGAGATGGCCAGGATCCGCATGGCCGATCAGCCCTCGCTCGGGACGAACTCGAGGTGGACGGAGAGCGTCACGTCGTTCTCCACGGCCACCCCGCCCTTCGGCAGCGGGGCGTTCCAGGACAGCCCGAACGCCGTGCGATCGATCGTGGTGTCCACGTCGACGCCGATGCGGGGGTTGCCGGTGATGTCGGCCTCGACCTCGAGCCATGTGCCGGTCGCGGTGACGCGCTGCGTCGTGCCCTTGATCGTGAGGTCACCCTCGATCGTGACCTCGTCACCGTCGCGCACGACGGAGTCGGAGACGAACGTGACCTTCGGGGTGGTCGCGGCGTCGAAGAAGTCCGGGCTCTGCAGGTGGCCGTAGAGGGTCTCGTCCTTGACCTGGATGCCGGCGACGTCGACCTCGCCGGCGAGACGCGGCGCGTCTGCGGACAGATCGAGCGTGCCGGTGACGTCGGCGAAGGCGCCGCGGAAGGTCGCGACGACCATGTGCCGGACGGCGAAGTTGGCGGTGGAGTGGACGGGGTCGGCCGTCCAGGTGGTGGTTGCTGCGGTGGTGGCCATGTGGTGCTCCTCTGGGGCGGGGGGATCGCTTGTAATTGCGTGCGCAACAGTTGCGCGTGCAATGAGAGTAGCACCGATGGTTGTGCTCGCAACCATCGTGTCCGGGTTGGCGTGTGCCCGCTCGTGATCAGCCCTCGTCGAGGGCCTCCCGCACCACGGCGGCGCTGGGGGCGATGTCGGGCTCCAGGCGGTCCAGCAGCTCGCGCCACGCCGGCCGCAGCGCGATCGCCCGGCGGACGCGCTCCAGGGCGAGCGGGAGGTCGCCCGCCTGCGCCGCCGCGAGCCCCGACCAGAAGAGCAGCTCCTGGCTCTCCGGTGCGAGGGCGCCCGCACGCCCGTAGGCGTCCGCGGCCTCGTCGTGCCGGCCCTTCCCCGTCAGGTCGTCGCCCAGCGTGGCGAGCTCGTACGCGTCGTGCAGGTCGAGCAGGCGGTCCAGCTCGACGAGCGGCTCCGCGTCGTCGTCCACGCGCAGGTCCACCGTCGTCTGCCAGGCCTCCCCCGCCGCGGGCACGACGAGCAGCGCCGCCGACTGGCGCCCGCGCAGGTCCCCGCCGCGGGCCTCCGCCGCGTGCAGCGCTGCGAGCAGGCGCCGCGCGAGCGGCCCCGCCGCCGCGTCGAAGGCGGCGGCCATCGCGGGCCAGACCTCCGGCGAGGCCATCATGTTGGCCTGCGCGCTGAAGCCCTCGCCGCGCTCGTCGCCCGCGTGCGCGATGCAGCGCTCCCCGGTGTGGACCGCCGTCCCGCCCCGGGCGTCGACCACGGCGACCTGCCGGTAGGCGGCCTGAGGGTCCGCCGCCAGCTCCGCGTCGAGCGCCTCGCGCGGGGCGGCGCCGCCCGCGAGGCGGTCCAGCAGCCGCGGCCCGTAGGCGGGCTCGGCGATCGACTGCGTGGCGACGGCCCCCACCCCGGCGCGGGCCCACGGGACGATCGGGCCGACGGCGAACCAGTGCGACTGCACGGCGGCGCCGACCTCCCCGGTCTGCGGGTCGTGGGCGACGATGGAGTAGGTGCCGCGGCGCATGCGTGCGAATCTACCGGCGCCATGCGCCGCCCTCCGGACCTGACGACCGACCGGGCCCGGGCCGTGCTGGCACGCGTGCGTGCGATCCCGCCGGGGCACGTCGCGGCCTACTCCGACGTGGACCCCGTCGCACCGCGATTCGCCGGCACCGTCCTGGCGGCGTCCACCGACCCCGCGCTCCCCTGGCACCGCGTCGTCCGCGCCGACGGATCGCTCGCCCGCGGCGAGCGGCAGGCCGCCCTGCTCGCCGCGGAGCGCGTGCCGCTCACCGGCGACCCACCGCGCGTCGACGTCCGGCTGGCACGATGGTGGAGCGATGTGGACCCAGCGTGAGATCACCCTCGAGCCGCGGCCCCGCGGCGTGCACCTCATCACCGGCGAGGTCACCGGCGCGCTGCCCGAGCTCGGCGAGCTGCGCGTCGGCCTCTGCCATCTCCTGCTCCGGCACACGAGCGCCTCGCTGACGCTGAACGAGAACGCCTCGCCCGACGTGCGCCGCGACCTGCGCACCTGGCTGGACGCCGCCGTCCCCGAGCGCTTCCCGTGGACCCACACGCTCGAGGGCGCGGACGACATGCCCGCGCACGTGAAGGCCGCGTTGACCGGCCCCGAGCTGACGCTCCCGGTGCGCGACGGCCGCCTGGCCCTCGGCACCTGGCAGGGCATCCAGCTCTGCGAGCACCGCGACCACGGCGGCGCGCGCTCGGTCGTGGCGACGCTCTGGGGCGAGCCGTGCTAGCGGCCCTTCCAGACCGGGTCGCGCTTCTCCTTGAACGCCACCGCGCCCTCACGCGCGTCCTCGGAGATCAGCACCGGGCCCGAGATCTCGCCCTGACGGTGCCAGAAGTCCTCCTCCGCCCAGTCCCACTGCCCGTCCAGGATCGACTTCGTCGCGGCGACCGCGAGCGGGCCGTTGCGTGCGATCCCCGCGGCCAGCTCCAGCGCCGCCTCGACGGCCGTCCCGGGCTCGGCGATGCGGTTCACGAGACCCAGCTCGAAGCCGCGCTCCGCGCTGATCGGGTCGCCCGTGAGGGCCAGCTCCATGGCGACGCCGGCCGGCAGGCGACGCGGGAGCCGCAGCAGCGCGCCGCCCGCGGCGACGAGTGAGCGCTTGACCTCGGGGATGCCGAGCTTCGCGCCCGCTGCGGCGACGATCAGGTCGCACGCGAGGGCGACCTCGAGCCCGCCGGCCACCGCGAACCCCTCGATCGCGGCGATGATCGGCTTGCGCGGCGGCCGCTGCACGATGCCCGCGAACCCGCGCTCGGCGTGCCACGGGCGCTCGCCCGCCGCGAACGCGCCGAGGTCCATCCCCGAGCAGAACCCCTTGCCGGCGCCGGTGAGGACGGCGATCGTCAGGCCGTCGTCCGCGTCGAGCTCGTCGAGCGCGGCGGCGACGCCGTCCGCGAGGGCGCCGTTGACCGCGTTGCGCTGGTCCGGGCGGTTGAGCGTGATGAGCAGGACGTTGTCGCGGCGCTCGGTGAGGACGGGGTTCTCGGACATGCGCGGCAGACTAGTGTCCGGCCCATGAACAAGGTCGCCGACGATGTCTGGCAGATCCCGCTGGTGCCGCGCAACGGGGTGAACGCGTACCTCGTCGGCGACATCCTCGTCGACGCGGGCTACGTCCTCTCCGGGAGGTCGGTGGTCAAGGCCGTCCGCGACCACGACGTCCGGGTGCACGCGCTGACGCACGTGCACAACGACCACGCGGGCGGGTCGAAGCACGTCCATGAGGCGCTCGGGGTGCCCGTCTGGATCGGTGCGGCCGACGCGCCGTACCTGCGCAGCGGCAAGGCGCCGGTCCCGCCCGGCAGCCGCATCGCCTCGCTCTTCGGGCCGGTCGCCGGGACACCGAAGGTCGAGCCCGAACGCGAACTGCGCGAGGGTGACGAGCTCGGGCACGGGTTCGTCGTGCTGGACACGCCCGGCCACAGCCCCGGTCACGTCTCGTTCTGGCGGGAGGCCGACCGCACGCTCATCTGCGGCGACGTGTTCTTCAACCTCAACATCGTCACGTTCGCCTACGGGCTGCGTCAGCCGCCCGACCTCTTCACGTACGACGTCCCGCAGAACCGCGAGAGCGAGCGGCGCCTTGCGGAGCTGGACCCCGCCGTGGCGTGCTTCGGCCACGGGCCGGTGCTCCGCGACCCCGCGGCGATGCGGGCGTTCGTGGCGGGGCTGCCGGCGGGCTGACCGTCAGAACTCGGCCGGGAAGGGCGGCGTCGGGAGGCCGGCGAGCTGCACGTCCAGGGCGACGGCGGCCACGCCGCCGCCGGCGAGCCGGATCCCGTCCACGCCGCCCGTCAGCCGCAACGCCGCCGTCCCCGTCGCCGAGGGGTCGCTCCTGAGGAGCACCGCGGTCGTGGCGGGCTCCGTCCCGTCGGGCGCGCAGCCGGTGAGCGCCGCGGGGCCGGCGCGCAGCACGAGGGTGAGCTCCATCGGGCGCGGCGGGATGTGCGCGCCGGGGACGAGGAGCGTCGTCGCACGATCGAGGGTGAGCGGGCCGAGCGGTGCAGCCGTGCAGAGCGGATCGGCGGCCAGCGCGCCCGGCGTCACCGTGCCGCTCGCGTTCACCCAGACCCAGTCGCCCGTCGACCCCCGGTACGGGTTCCGCGGATCGGCATAGGAGTCCAGATCCATCTGCGCGCCGAGCGGGGCCGTGCGGTCCGGCCGTCCGGGCACCTTCACGGCGATCGTGCTGGACGGCGCGAGCGTCATCCGCCCCCACATGTAGCCCTCCGGCGGCGCGAGTCCGCGCGTGTTGCGCACGGCGAAGGAGGCCGATCCGATGAGGCCCTGCGCGTCGACGGTGACCCCCGCCTGGCGGGTCGGGCACCAGCGTCCCGACTTCGGGACGGCGAAGCGCACGACGAGCGTCCGGCCGCGTGGCGCTCCCTCCCCGACGCGGCGCACGAGCTGCGGCGTCGAACACGCCGGGCCGTCCCGCTCGGGAGCGCCGCCGATGCCCAGCGTGACCTTGTAGGCGAGGCCCTTCGGCAGCACGCGGTCCGTCTTCCAGCGCACGACGATCGGCTCGTTGCCCGCGAACGACGACTTGACCGAGAGCTTCAGGATCTTCGGACCCTTGGGCTTCGCGGCGGTCGCCCCCGCAGGCACGACGGCGAGCGGGAGCAGCGCGAGGGGGAGCAGTGCTGGACGCAGGCGCATGATCACCGACGGTAGACGCAACGCCGCGTCGCAGCAACCGGGACCCGTCAGCCGAACAGCACGAGGTCCGGCTCGCGCTCGCCGCGGACGACGGCGAGGTCCACCTCGACGCACGCGATCCCGCGCGACTCGGCGAGCACCCGCGCCTGCGGCTTGATCTGCTGAGCCGCAAGAACCCCGCGGCAGTCGGCCATCGCCGGGTCCAGGCGGATCCGGTCGAGGTAGCGCGTGAGCTGCTCGACCGCGTCGATCGTCGCGACCCGCTTGATCTCGACGGCGATCCACGCGTCCTGCTCGTCGCGGCACATGAGGTCCACGGGGCCGATGTCCGTCGGCCACTCGCGGCGCACGAGCCGGAAGCCCTCCCCGCAGAACTGCGGCGCGTCGGCGAGCGCCTCCTGCAGGTGGGCCTCGACGCCGTCCTTCTCGAGTTCGGCCGCCTCGCCCATGTCGTGCAGCACGTCGCTGACGACCTCGACGATGCGGATGTCGAGCCGGTCCTCGGTCGCGCCGGCGCGCTTGCGCACGACGATCAGCCCGTCCTCCTCCTCGATGACGGTTGGCGGCGTCATCCAGTTCTGCGGCTTGAACCCGCCGGTGTCGGCGTGGACCATCACAGAGCCGTCCGACTTGATCATGAGCAGGCGCAGCGCCTCGGGCAGCACGGCGTTGAGCCTGCCGGTGTAGGTGACCTCGCAGCGGGCGACGATCAGGCGCATCGCGCGACAGCGTCGCAGCTTCTGCTGACGGAGCAGCGTGCGCGACTCAGCGGACGCGGAAGCGGATCTGCTTGGAGCGCGCCGGGAGGAACGGCTTGACGCCCGTGTACCGGGCGACCACGCGCCAGGCGCCCTTCTTGCGCAGGCGCTGGCCGTAGCTGAAGGGTCGGTTGGCGTTCTTGCTGCGCTTGTGCAGCGTGACCCAACGGCCCTTGCGCTGGTACTGCCACTCGATGACGACCTTGCCGGTCGGCAGGAAGGCGGCGCTGCGGGCGCTGACCGTGCCGCGCACCCGGCGCTTGAGGCCCTTGCCCGAGAGCCGCAGGCCGACGACCGGCCGCTGCGCGGGCATCGACGCGGGGTCGACCCGGCGGACGGGCACCTCGCGGTAGGTCGTGTTCCCGAACTCGTCGAGCGCCTCGATCTTCACGTTGACCGGGCCGTACGGCAGGTTGCGCGCGCCCATCCACTGGATCCCGACGGGGCGGTTGTTCGACAGCGCGTCCCCGGTGAAGCTGCGGATCTTGGACCCGTTCGCGTAGAGCGTGACGCGGCCGAGCTTGCTGTGCTGGTCGTGCGCGACGACCTTGATGTCCAGGAACCGGTCGAACACGGCGTCGGTCCCGGGGACGAGGACGTCGACGTCGGGCGCCGTGAAGTCGCCGCAGCCGTTCCCCGGCGCGGTCCCGGACTTCGCGATCTGCGCCAGCGCGTCGAATGCGGGCCGGCGCGAGCCGTCGAAGCGCTGCAGGCCGTACCGGCCGATCTCCGTGTCGGCCGCGGAGGTGTCGCGGAGGCTGAACCACAGCGCGGCGCGCACGTAGGGGTAGTAGCTCAGGCAGTGGTAGGCGAGCTTGAGGTTGGCGGCCTGCTGGGCCTCCGTGACGCCGGCGGCCTTCTTGCCGGCGGAGGCGCCGCGGGCGCAGCGGGTCTTCGTCGCCGACCAGCCGATCTCGGTGAGGATGATCGGGCGGTCCGCGTGGCCGTTGCGGGCGAGCACGTCGTGGATCTCGCGGAAGCCGAGGAAGCTGAAGCGGCCGATCCTGCCGCCCGGATCGCGGTAGTAGCTGTCGGGCGGGGTGACAGGCAGGCGGTGTCCGTGTGGACGGCGACGCCGCTGAACGAGTCGCCCGCGCCGTTCGCGTAGAGGCCTTCGAGGAACGGGTAGTTGTTGCCGGTCGACGGCGCCGCGAGCACGAGCGCCTGCGGGTCGGCGGCGACGATGCCCGCGTGCGCGGCCTTCAGCAGCGGCGCGTAGTACTGGGGGCCGACGGGCCCGTGCCAGAAGTCCTTCTCGTCGGGCTCGTTCCAGATCTCCCAGGCCGCGACGGTGCCGCGCGTGCGGGCGGCGAGCGAGTTCATGAAGCGGCGGAAGTCCGCGGGGTCGCGGGGCGGGACGTAGGGGTCGGTCGTGCCGTTGGCCCACTGCGGCGCGCCGGTCACGACGGCGACGACCTTGAGCCCGCGCAGCTGCGCGGCGGCCGTCAGCTCGTCGAGGTTCGCCAGCGAATCGGGCATCCAGCGGCCGGGGCCGGCGGGCTCGACCTGGTCCCAGCGGACGAACGCGCGGACCCACGTCGCCCCGAGCTGGCCCATGGCGTCGAGCGCCTGCGCGGCGTTTCTGGTGATCGGGTTGACGCCGACCTCGGCCGCCGGCGCGGTCGCCGGCGTGACCGCGGCGAAGGCGGTCAGCAAGGACGCCGCGAGAGCGGCGATGCGAGCAGTCGGCGGAGCATCTTCACCCTCTACATCGTCAGATCGGGCCCGATGCTTGATGCCGTGCTGGACGGCGGGCCGAGCGCTCCCGCGACTCAGGCGGCGGGCAGCACGCGCGGGATCGCCGCGCGCAGGCGCTCGAGGAGGCCCGCGACCTCGGCCTCGGCCCGGATTCAGCCGCAGCGCCCGCTCACAGGCGGCGACGCGTCACTCACGCGGTCGGTCCGCGCCAGCGCGTGGGCGTACCGCGCCCACGCCGACCGCCGTCGTCGGGGTCGAGCTGCGTCGCCTGCTCGCAGGCCGTCACCTCGCCGCCCACGTCCCCGCGAGATGCAGCACGAGCGCGAGGTCGAGCAGGCCCTCGACGCTCGGTCCCAGGCGGCGCGCCTGCTCGAGCGCCTCGCGCGCGCCGTCGCGGTCCATGAGCCGCAGCCGCAGGCGCCCGACGCGCTCCCAGGCGTCGGCGTCCTGCGGCGCGCGGCGCGCGGCGCGCACGGCCGCCTCCTCGGCGAGCCCGACCGCGCCCATGTCCTCGTAGATGCGCGCGGCGAAGCGGTGCGGCGCCGGCCGGTCGCCTTCGACGCGGGCCCAGTCGCGGACGGCGCGGCCCGGCCGCGGGCAGGTCGCCCGACTGCCAGAAGGCGAGCGTCATGAGCCGCAGGACCGAGGCGTTGCGGGGGTCGGCGTCGCGCGCGTAGATCAGGCGCTGGGCGGCGAGCGCGAAGTCGCCCTCGGCGAGCGCGTGCTGGGCCGCGGTGACGAACCGCTGGACGCGCTCGGCGCCCGGGTCGGGCTTGCTGAAGTCGACGAACTGCAGCGAGTCGGCGGGCACCGTGCGGATGCCGGGCTGGAAGCGCACGCGCGCCCACTGCTGGATGTCGTCGCCGCCGCCCGTGAAGTAGATGCCCGCGACCTCGCCGACGCCCCACTCGGGATAGGAGAGGCAGCGCGCGTAGCGGTGCACGACCGAGTGGTCGGGCATCTGCGAGCCGAACGGGTCGTGGGTCGCGCGGTCGGTCTCCGCGGCGCGGCGGCGCTGCTCGGCCTCGTAGGCGCGGCGGCCCTCCTCCTCGCGCGCCTTGCGCGCCGCGGCGGCGCTCACCTTCACCGCGTTGCGGCTGACGGTGCCCCCGCGCGAGGTCTCCGCGATCCGCTCCAGCTCGTCGGCGGCCTCGTTGATCGCCTTCAGGTGCCGCTCGTGCGCGACCCGCTTGCCGGGGGGCGCGAGGTCGGGGTGCCAGACCTTCGCCTGCCGGCGCCGCGCGAGCTGCACGCCGCGCTTGTCGAACGGCGGCGTCGAGCTCCAGAAGGAGCATCGCCTGCTCGATGTCCAGCACCGTGGGCATGAACACCGAGGCTACCGGGCGGGCGGGGCGTCCGGACCGGCTCGGCGCGCCCGAGGTCGCCTCAGTCGATGAGCTTGCGCGTCATCGCCGACGATCGCCAGGCGCCACATCACGAGGCCGAAGACGACGATGTACGCCAGGTGCCAGAGTCGACCCAGCCCTCCCAGCCGAAGACCGCGTGGCGCACGAGCTGGACGCAGTGGAACAGCGGGTTGAGCTCGGCGAGCACCTGGGCCCACTCGGGCAGCCCGTCGATCGGGAAGAAGGTCCCGGCGAGCAGGAACAGCGGCGTGATCACCGCGCTCGTCACGTAGTTGAAGTTCTCGATGCCTTCGAGGAAGCCGGCGATCGCGATGCCGGAGCCGGCCCAGCCGTAGCCGGCGATGAAGTGATGAACGGCACGAGCAGCATGCCCCAGCTCGGCTCGAGGCCGAAGACCATCGCGACGAGCATCGGGACGCAGCCGTAGACCGACGCGCGCACGCGATCCAGAGGGCCTCGCCGGTGACGAGCTCCTCGACGTCGACCGGCGCGGCGAGGATCGCGTCGTACGTGCGCTGGAACTGGTGCTTCACGAACGTCCCGAACATCGCCGGGAAGGACGCACGAGAACAGGACGGCGGTCGCGACCGTCCCGGTGCCGACGAACTCGACGTAGTCGAACCCGCCGACGGTCGCGACCAGCGACCCGAAGCCGAAGCCGAAGGCGAGCAGGTAGATCGTCGGCTCGACCGTCGAGGAGAAGGTGGTCGAGCGCCAGTACGAGCTGAAGTTGATGATCTCGCGCACGAGCACGCCCGCCAGCGCCGGGCGCTCGAGACGGCCCGGCTCGTCGCGGGGGCGCGGCCGTGCTCAGGCGATCTCCTCGCCGGTGAGCAGGACGAAGACGTCCTCGAGGTTGGCCGGCCGGCGCTCGCCCGCCGGGCGCGCGGCCGGCTGGCGCGGTCGAGCGCGCAGCACCGCGATCGAGGTGCCGGTGCGCCGCGTCGGGAGGCCCTGCCGCTCGCCATCTCGGCCTCCACCTCCGCCAGGCGGGCCGGTGGAGCCGTAGACCTCGACCGCCTCGCGGCCGGCGTGCTCGGCGACAGGTCGGCCGGGCGGCCCGACGGCGACCGCCCGGCCCGTGCGAGATGATCGCGACGGTGTCGCAGAGGCGCTCGGCCTCCTCGATGTAGTGCGTCGACATCAGGATCGACGTGCCCTCGGTGCGGAGCGCGTCGATCAGCGCCCACAGCTCCTGGCGCACCTGGGGGTCGAGGCCGACGGTCGGCTCGTCGAGCAGCACGAGCGGCGGGCGGTGGATCAGCGCGCGGGCGATGAGCAGCCGGCGGCGCATCCCGCCCGAGAGCTCGTCGACCTCGGCGTCGCGGCGGTCGGAGAGGTTGGCGATGGCGAGCGACCCGCTCGATCGCCGCGCGCCGGCTCGGCCCGGGGCACGCGGTAGAGGTGGCTGAACACGAGCAGGTTCTGCTCGACGGTCAGCGTCGTGTCGAGGTTGTCGAGCTGGGGCACGACGCCCATCCGCGCGCGCGCCGCCTTCGAGTCGCCGGGCAGCCCGTACCCGAGGACCTCGAGCTCGCCCTCGTCGGCGATCGCCTGGGCCGTGAGCAGCGCATCGTCGTGGACTTGCCCGCCCCGTTGGGGCCGAGCAGGCCGACGCAGGTGCCCTCGGGCACGTCGAGGTCCAGGCCGCCGACGGCGGTGATCGCGCCGTAGCGCTTCACCACGCCGCGCAGCCGGATCGCGAGTCCGTCGGCGGGCACGGCCGGAGCATCGCACAGCACTACGCTGGGACCCATGTCGAGCCAGTACATCTTCACCATGCACCGCCTGACGAAGGCGTACCCGCCGGACAAGAAGGTGCTGAGCGACATCTCGCTCGCCTTCTACCCCGGCGCGAAGATCGGCGTGCTCGGCTACAACGGCGCCGGCAAGTCGACGCTGCTGCGGATCATGGCCGGGGTCGACACGGACTTCCGCGGCGAGGCGCAGCTCGCGCCCGAGGGCCACCGTCGGCCTGCTCGAGCAGGAGCCGCAGCTCGAGCGACCAAGGACGTCCGCGGCAACGTCGAGGAGGGCGTCGCGCGAGCTGCGGGCGCTAATCTGGACCGCTTCAACGAGCTCGCCGGCGAACTACTCCGACGAGACGCGCCGACGAGTTCGCCGAGCTCCAGGACGAAGATCGACGCCGCCGACGCCTGGAACCTCGACACGAAGCTCGAGATCGCGATGGACGCGCTGCGGCTGCCCCCCGCCGACGCCGGCGTGACGAAGCTCTCCGGCGGCGAGCGCCGCCGCGTCGCGCTCTGCCGCCTGCTGCTCAGCACGCCCGACCTGCTGCTGCTCGACGAGCCGACCAACCATCTCGACGCCGAGTCGGTGGCGTGGCTCGAGCGGCACCTCGCGGAGTACACGGGCACGGTCGTCGCGGTCACCCACGACCGGTACTTCCTCGACAACGTCGCCAGCTGGATCCTCGAGCTCGACCGCGGCCGGGCATCCCGTACAAGGGCAACTACTCCGGCTGGCTCGAGCAGAAGCAGGAGCGCTCCTCAGGAGGAGAAGGAGCGGCGCGCGCCAGAAGGCGATCGCCGCGCGAGCTCGAGTGGGTGCGCGAGAACCCCGAAGGGCCGGCGCAAGAAGCGAAGGCGCGCCTGCACGCTACGAGGAGATGGTCGCGAGGAGCGCAGACGTGAAGCTCGACAGGTCCAGATCCACATCCCGCCGGGCCCGCGGCTGGGCGACGTCGTGGTCGAGGCCGAGGGCTCTGCGCAAGGGCTTCGGCGACAAGCTGCTGATCGAGGACCTCTCCTTCTCGCTGCCGCCGCGGCGGGATCGTCGGCGTGATCGGCCCCAACGGCGCCGGCAAGACGACGCTCTTCCGGATGATCGTCGGCGCAGGAGCAGCCGGACGCCGGCACGCTCCGGGTCGGCGAGACCGTCAAGCTCGCCTACGTCGACCAGTCGCGCGACGCGCTCGACCGGCGACAAGACCGTCTGGGAGGAGATCTCCGGCGGCAACGACGGAGATCGAGGTCGGCGAGAGGGAGATGAACTCCCGCGCGTACGCCGCGCGGTTCAACTTCAAGGGCTCCGACCAGCAGAAGAAGGTCGGCGCGCTCTCCGGCGGCGAGCGCAACCGCCTGCACCTGGCGAAGCTGCTGAGAGCGGCGGCAACCTGCTGCTCCTCGACGAGCCGACCAACGACCTCGACGTCGACACGCTGCGGGCGCTCGAGGAGGCGCTGCTCGACTTCGCCGGCTGCGCGGTGGTGATCTCCCACGACCGGTGGTTCCTCGACCGGGTCGCGACGCACATCCTCGCGTTCGAGGGCGACTCGCAGGTGGCGTGGTTCGAGGGGAACTTCGACGCCTACGAGGAGAACCGGCACGAGCGCCTCGGCGCCGAGGCCGACCGCCCTCACCGGATCACCTACAAGCGGCTGACGCGCAGCTGAGGCGCCGGACGCGCCCGACGAGGACGACCTGCCGCGACGTCACCGGCGCGGACGTCGTCATCCACGAGTTCACTGACCCCGGGCTGCCCATGGGCGTTCTCCGCGGAGCCGTTCCGCCGGCGGATCAACTGGATCTACGGCGACCGCGTCGCCTGGCGCACGGTCATGGTGGGGCTCGCCGAGGCGCCCGAGGGACTGGAGCGAGCGCGGGTACACTGTCGAGGCGATCCCGCGAAGGGCATGGCGCGCATCTCGCACGAGCACGGGATGCCGATCGACACGTCGCCGCGGGAGCGCCACTCCGCGAGCGACGCCCGCGTGCCGCGCGGTCATCGGCGTCCGGCTGAACGCGCCGGAGTACGAGCGGCTCATCCTGCGCCGGTTGCGCGTGCTCTACATGGCGGGCCACCTGCTCGACACGCCCGAGACGATCCGCGCCGCCGCGACCGCCGCGGGGCTCGACCCCGGACGACGTGGAGCGCTGGGCGGCCGACCTGCGCGTCGCCGACGCACGCGCGCTCGACATGGAGCGCGCACGGCGCCCGCTGCCGGCGGCGCGCGTCCTCGACGAGAAACTCGCGAACTGGTCGGGCGGGCAGCGCTACACGTGTCCGTCGTACGAGCTCTGCCGCGTCGCCGACGACGTGCGGATCGCCATCCCGGGCTTCCAGCCCTTCCCCGTCTACGACGTGATCCTCGCGAACCTCGTCCCGGGCACCGAGCGCCGCGACCCGCCGACCTCGGTCGAGGAGGTCCTCGCCTGGACCGGCACCCCGCTCGCGACGCGCGAGGTCGCCGTCGTCTGCGA